>NZ_DAMAGA010000034.1:0-60440 GCF_031995545.1 Massilia sp. | reverse complement strand
GGCGCGCCTGCCCGACGACCAGCCCGGCCTGCTGGAAAAAGCCGCCTACGTCGATGACCTGGTCGACCGCACCATCGAGGCGGTGCACCGCATTTCGCTCGACCTGCGTCCCAGCACGCTCGACCTAGGCCTGGTGGCGGCGCTTGAATGGCAGGCCCGTGAATTCGAAAAGCAGACCGGCATCGCGGTGGTGATGCGCTGCCCGGACGGCGACGTCGAGCTCGATCCCGACCACGCCACCGCCCTGTTCCGCATCTTTCAGGAAGCGCTGACCAATATCGCCAAGCACGCCGGCGCCACCCGGGTCACGGTGTCGCTGCGGCGCCAGCGCGGCCACCTCACCCTGAGCGTGTGCGACAACGGGCGCGGCCTGGTGCCGAGCGACCGCCTCAAGCCGCAATCGTTCGGCCTGCGCGGCATGAGCGAGCGCGCCGCGGCGATGAAGGGCACGCTGGCCTTGTCGGCGGCGCCCGGAGGTGGCACGATGGTGACCATCAAGACCAGGCTGGCCGCTCCCCTGCCCCGTGCAGGCGAGCACGAACCATAAGAACAAGAATGACCGAAAAAACTATCCGCGTGTTCATCGCCGATGACCACGCCATCGTCCGCGCCGGACTCAAGCAGATCCTGGCCGAGGAAGGCGACATCGTCGTCGCCGGCGAAGCCGAGAGCGGCATCGACGCCGGGCGCCTGGTGGGTAAGGCCAGGCCGCACGTGATGCTGCTGGATATCTCGCTGCCCGACCGCAACGGCATCGAAGTGCTCAAGCAGATCAAGAAGGACAAGCCCGAGCTGGCGGTGCTGATGCTGTCGATGCACCGCGAAGACCAGTACGCAATCCGCGCCCTCAAGGCCGGAGCCGCCGGCTATCTAACCAAGCAGAGCGCGCCGCGCGAGCTGGTGACCGCAATCCGCCAGGTGGCGGGCGGACAAAAGTACGTCAGCGCGGCGCTGGCCCAGACTTTGGCCAGCCAGGTCGGCGCCGACCACGAGGCGGCGCCGCACGAAGGCCTGTCGGACCGCGAATACCAGACCCTGACCATGATCGCCTCCGGCCGCACTGTGGGCGAGATCGCGCAGGAACTGTCGCTGTCGGTGAAGACGATCAGCGAATACCGCGCGCGCCTCTTGGTCAAGATGAAACTCAAGACCAGCGCCGAACTGACCAGCTACGCGATCCGTAACGGTCTGGTGGACTGAATGTGACATTCTGTTGTAGCGGAGGCGGTCAAGATGTGTCCTGCCATCTTTTTTAATTGATAACCGGCAAGAAAGCTGATTATCATGTCGCCAATCCGGTAAATCCGTCCCCGCAGCATTCCATGGCCACTCCGACTCCTCCCACCGCCGCTCCCGTTCTGAATGCCGGCTCGAACCCGGCCGATATCGCACGCGAAGCCTTCCGCCGCCTGGCCACGCGCCGCATCGCGCCGACGCCGGACAACTACCGCGCCATCTATGACGAGATCGCCGGGATCTCCTCCAAACCGGCGCATGAACCGCCTGCGCCCGTATCCGCTCCCGCTCCAGTCCCCGATCATGGTGCGGCCGACGTGCTGGCCGGCTTCGCGCGGCGCCTGATCGAGACCCCGGGCGAACTGTCGGACTATGGCCGCAGCATGGCGCGCGCCGTCAAGAACGCCGACTGGAACGGCTACACCCAGGCACTGAAGCAATTGTCCGAACGTCACCTGCGGCGCAACACCCCGGTGATGGCGCTCGGTACCGAAGAGCCCGACACCCGCCTGCTGCGCGAGATGCTGGCGCGCACCCTGTCGTTCGCCTGCGCCTCGCTGCTGGACGGTAATCCGGAGATGGTGGCGGAGGCCGAAGCGTTGGGTGGCCTGGTCAAGAACGCGGTCGGCGAAGCCGAACTGCAGGAAATCGCCGCGCGCCTGAAGCAATTGTGCTTCCAGATCGAGCTGCGCAAGGACGAAGGCGCCGAGCGCCAGGAACTGCTGCTGCGCCTGTTCCGCCTGCTGCTCGACAACGTCGAAGGCCTGCTGGAAGACGACAGCTGGATGCGCGGCCAGGTGCTGGCGGTGCAGGACCTGATCGCCGGTCCTCTGGACGCACGCGCGCTGGAAGACGCCACCCGCAGCCTGAAGGACGTGATCATCAAGCAAGGTCACCTCAAGCACGGCATCGCCGACGTGCGCGCCACCATGAAGAACATGATGGCGACCTTTATCGACCGCCTCGGTTCGGCCGCCGCCTCGAGTGGCGAATACCACGCCAAACTCGGCGGCTTGTCGGAACGCATTGCTGGCGCCGCCGACATCGACGAACTCAATGCCGTGCTGGAAGAAGTGCTGCGCGAGACACGCGCCGCCCAGGACGAAGCGCTGGCCTCGCGCGACCGCATGCTGGCCGCGCACCAGGAAGTGCAGGACGCCGAGCTGCGCATCCGCGAGCTGGAGGCCGAGCTGCAGCATATGAGCGAGCTGGTGCGCGAAGATCAATTGACCGGGAGTTTGAACCGGCGCGGCCTGGACGACGTGTTCGAGCGCGAATCGGCGCGCGCCGACCGCCGCAACACCCCGCTGTGCGTGGCCCTGCTCGACCTGGACAACTTCAAGCGCCTGAACGACACCTACGGCCACATGGCCGGCGACGCCGCCCTGCGCCACCTGGTGAAGGTGGTGCGCGAAACCCTGCGCGCGGTGGACGTGATCGCGCGCTTCGGCGGCGAGGAATTCCTGATCCTGCTGCCGGAGACCAGCGTCGAAGCGGCAGCGGCGGCGATGGTGCGGGTGCAGCGCGAGCTGACCAAGCACTTTTTCCTGCACGATAACGAGAAGATGCTGATCACCTTCTCGTGCGGGGTGGCGCTGCGCCATGCGCATGAAGAGCAGGCATCGCTCATGAAACGGGCCGATGGGGCGATGTACCAAGCCAAGAATAGCGGCAAGAATCGGGTGGTGATCGCAAGTTGAAGGGTGTTTCCTGACGGTTACACTGGCGCCGGCAGTCCGATACTGCCCTCCCTTTACCCTGACGATCGACGACCATGGCCATCCTGCACCGCACCCGCAACATCTCCGTCCTCATGCCGCGCTATGTCGAGCGCTTCCGCTGCACCGGTCCGAGTTGCGAAGACACCTGCTGCACCGGCTGGCCGGTCCATATCGACAAAAAGACCTATAAAGCCTACCGCGCGCATGCCAAGAGCGACGAAACGATGCGTCCGCTGGCAGCGCTGATCCAGCGCATCGACGATCCGTCCGAGCCGAATATGTACGGCGTCCTGCCGGTCTTGCCCGATACCGGCGCCTGCCCGGCCCACCAGGGTGGCATGTGCGCGATCCAATCCGGCGCTGGCGAGAGCTTTCTGTCAAATACTTGTCACAACTATCCGCGAAACACCATGCGTGTCAACGGCCAGTTCGAACAGGCGATGACGCTGTCCTGTCCCGAAGCGGCGCGGCTGGCCTTGCTGGCCGAGGATGCGTTCGACTTCGTCGAAGCGTCGGTCAGCGTGCGCGAAGCCATGGTGCGCGCAATCCGGCCGCGTGGCGGCTTCACAGCGGAGATGATGGGCGAGGCGCGCATCTTCAGCGTTAATCTGATCCGTACGCGCGAACTGGCGCTCTGGCAACGCCTGAGCCTGCTCGGTGCATTCTGCCAGGCGCTGGAAGGCTGTCTCGGCGGCGCGGCGGACGCAGTGCAAGTCTTGATCGACGACTTCGTGCGCGCCATCGAAAGCGGAGAACTGACCACGGCCCTGGATGGCGTCCAGCCCGGCCACGAGGCGCAGGCCATGGTCTTCGCCACGCTGTGGGCATCGCGCGGCTTCAACAGCAATTCGCCGTTCCAGCTACAGCAGATGGCCGGCATCGCAGCCGGGCTGGGCGGCAACGACAGCGGCCAGGTCACCGGCGCGGATCTGGCCGCCGCCTATCGGCGCGGTCTGGAGCGCTTGGAACAGACGCTGGAGGCCGCGCCCTGGCTGCTGGAGCACTACTTGTTGAACGAAATGTTCATTCATCAATTTCCGATTGCCTGGCTCAGCCCTTATGACGCTTACCTGCAATTGGTGGCGCGTTTCGGCCTGCTGCGCCTGCTGCTTGCCGCGCAGTGCAATACCGAAGGTGCGCTGCCATCGGTGGCGTCGTTGGCGGCCACCGTCCAGCTGCAATGCCGCCGCTTCCAGCACGATCCGCAGTTTTCGGCCGAAATTACCGATTCGCTGCGTTCCAGCGGCTGGGCCGAACTGGGCAAGCTGAACACTTTGCTCAGAACCTGAGCCTGGCCGAGACGCCGGAATGACAACAGGCCGGGCCGTTTCGACGGTGCCGGCCTTCTTTTTTTCCGTAATGACAACTGCAGCGCGTATAAAAATAATTTTTTTCGCCCTCAAGTTTGATTTTTTGATGCCGCCAAGGATTGCCCTTCGTAGCCGGACTTCGAAAAAATCGCATTTTTATCGTAAGAGGGCCCTAAACTTTTTCCGTAGGGCACCGTTACCAGCAACAACAGCGGATTGAACGTCACAGAACAGCGTGGCGGTCCAAAGTGAACAGCAGCACGGTCGCTGCACCCCTAGAAAGACCTAGTCTGGAGAAATACCATGGCATCCGTAATCAATACCAACGTCGCATCCCTGAACTCGCAGCGTAACCTGTCGACCTCGCAAGCTTCCCTGAACACCTCGATCCAACGCCTGTCGTCGGGTCTGCGCATCAACAGCGCCAAGGATGACGCCGCTGGTCTGGCCATCTCGGACCGCATGAATTCGCAAATCAAGGGCATGACGCAAGCGACCCGTAACGCCAACGATGGCGTGTCGATGGCGCAAACCGCTGAAGGCGCCCTGTCGAGCTCGGGCGACATCCTGCAGCGTATCCGTGAACTGGCAGTGCAATCGTCGAACTCGTCGAACTCGGCCAGCGACCGTAAAGCCCTGCAAACCGAAGTCACCCAACTGACCTCGGAACTGAACCGCATCGCCAACACCACCGAGTTCAACGGCCAGAAGCTGATGGACGGCTCGATGGGCACCGCGAACTTCCAGGTTGGCGCCAACGCCGGCCAACTGATCTCGATGGGCGGCTCGAACTTCACCACCTCGACCTACGGCAACAACCGTGTCGAAGTCGCTGCCCAGCAGGCGAGCGATTTCGGTGCCACCGCAATGACCGGCGGTAAAATGGTGATCAACGGCTCGCAAGGTACGAAGGATTACACCGTTCTGGCCACCGACACGGCCAAGACCACTGCCGCTGCTATCAACAAGCTGAGCGGCGACACGGGCGTAACCGCGAGTGCCAAGACTGAAGCCGTCATGGTGGCAACCGCTGAGAAGTCGTACACCTTCGAACTGAAATCCGACAACGCCGATAAGGCCGTCACCATTTCGTTCTCGATGGGTAAGACTGCCGATGCAAACGGTTATGCTTCTGCCATCAGCGCGTTCAACGCCCAGTCGGCCAAGACCGGTGTGACCGCATCGTACGACTCGGCCAACGGCGGCCTGAAGCTGACCCACGCCGATGGTAACGATATCAACCTGAAAAACACCAACACGGCAGCCGCCGACAGTGTCACCCTGACTACGTTGGACGCGGAAGGCAAAAAGCTGACCGGCACTGCCCCAGCGATGGCAGGAGCTGGTGGTTCGCTGACTGCCAAGGGCCGCATCACGCTCGACTCGGAAAAGAGCTTCTCGGTGGTTGACCCTAGCTCGTTCGCCATGGGCGGCGCATCGAAGCTGAAATCGGTGGCCGACCTCGACATCAGCACCTTCGATGGCGCCCAGGCTGCCATCAAGACCGCTGACGCTGCCTTGGCATCGGTAAACGGTCAGCGCGCGGAGTACGGCGCACTGCAGTCGCGTTTCGAATCAGCGATCTCGAACCTGTCGTCGTCGACCGAGAACCTGTCGGCATCGCGTAGCCGCATCGTCGACACCGACTTCGCTTCGGAAACCGCGAAGATGACCCGCGGCCAGATCCTGCAACAGGCCGGTACCTCGATGCTGGCCCAGGCCAACTCGCTGCCGAACGGCGTCCTGTCGCTGCTGCGTGGCTAATCGCTAGCACACGGTAACAACACGCTGTAAGCGATTCCTCGGCCGGAGAAATTCGGCCGGGGAATTTTTACTAGGAAAATCGACATGCAAATCCAGTCCACCGGTTTGCCGCTCACCCCGCGCCTGGACGAACGTCCGACCGCGGTAGCCGAGAGCGGCGCGGTCGCCGGGCGCCCTGTGCGTCCCGATGCGGCTACTACGCCGCCGAGCAAGGAAGATGTGTCGGCAGCAGTTGATAAGCTCAACGAGGCGATGGTCAATTCATCGCAGAGCCTGAAGTTCGAGATCGACGACGATACCAAGCAGATCGTGGTCAAGATCATCGACCAGGGCACGCAGGAAGTGGTGCGCCAGATGCCCACCGAAGAAGCGCTGCAGATGGCCAAGTCGATCGACAAGATGCAGGGATTGCTGATCCGGCAGACTGCCTGACCGGCCATTCCTGACTGACCGAAAACGCCGTATCCGCGAGGGTACGGCGTTTTTTTCATCAAACGGAAGCGCTTTTCTCTTAACTGAGCAGCAAAAGCAAAATAAAGCTGCCTTTACCGCTCTTAAGAACGGTTTGTTTCTGTCGATAACCACTTACGATATCGCTTTCACGGGAGAAAAAAAGTGGCTGCACTCGACATCAACAGCATCGTCACCCAGCTGATGCAGGCAGAATCCGCCCCGCTGGCCAACTTCGACAAGAAGTCGGCTGCGCTGCAGTCGCGTAATGCGGCGCTGGGCAAGGTCAGCGCTGCGGTCGCCACCTTCCAGGGCGCGCTGACCTCGCTGAACTCGACCTCCACGTTTCAGGGCCTGAGTGCTGCCGCCTCCAACAAAGACGTGCTGGGCGCCACCGCCGGTGCCACTGCTGTGCCGGGCAAGTACAAGATCAACGTCACCCAGCTGGCCCAGGCACAAAGTCTTAAAACGAGCGGCATGGCCAGCAACACCGCGATCATCGGAGCAGGCGCACCGACTACCCTCACCTTCCAGTTCGGCACTGTTACCGGCGGCACCTTCGGCGCCACTGGCAGCGCCCTGGGGCTGTCCCAAACCGCCAACGGTATCGCCAATGGTTCGCTCAGCATCAACGGTACCGCGATCGCCACCGGTTCGACCACCACTAGTGCGCGCGCGCTGGCAGAAGCGATCAACGCCCAAAGTGAAAAAACCGGCGTGGTTGCCACTGCAGGCAGCACCGCCACGTCGGCGGACCTGTTCAAGGATTTCGGCACTGTCAGCACCGCTGCCGGCGCCAGCTACAGCATGTCGGTAGGCGGCGTGCAGATTGCCGCCCTGGCAGGCGGCGCCAGCCTGAGCGGCGAGGAGCTGGACACGGCCCTGGCCGGCGCCACCAATGCCCTGGCTGCAGCCAACATCAGTTTTGAAGGCAGCGCCGCCGACGGCACCCTGAAATTCACTGCCGCCGACGGTTCGTCGATCGCGGTCAAGGAAACCGTCACTGGCAGCGTGAAGGGCGGTATTGGTCACGACGAAGACACCGCCACCAGCGGTTCCAATACGAACGCCACCGCCGGCGTTACCCTGCGCTCGATCGATGGCGACCAGATTCAGGTCGGCGGCACCAATCCGGGCGCCGCCGGCTTCACCACCGGCAGCGTCGGCACTCACATGGGCTCCGGGTTCTCGCTCAACGGCGCCATGGCCAGCAAGACCATCACCCTGGCAGCAGGCGACCAGTCGCTGCAGGGCATTCGCGACGCCATCAACAAGGCCGACATGGGCGTTACCGCGACCATCGTGTCCGACGGCAGCGCCAAGCCCTATCACCTGGTGCTAACCTCGAACAAGACCGGCGAAGCGACGACCATGAAGATCGGTGTCGATGGCGTGGACGGCGAACCGGGTGACCCTGCCATCGCCGCCCTGCTCGGCTACGATCCTGCCGGCGTGCAGAACCTGACCCAGACCGCCGGCGCCCAGAGCACGCTGCTGAACATGAACGGTATCGAGATCAAGAGCGACAGCACGACCGTCGACGGCGCCATTGAAGGCGTATCGCTCGACGTCACAGGTTTGGGCAGCAGTACGGTCACGGTGGACAAAAACACATCGGCGATCTCGACCGCGGTGAACGACTTCGTCAAGGCCTACAATGAACTGAACAAGACGATCAGCAGCCTGGCCGGCTACAACGCCGAAACCAAAACCGGTGGCGTGCTGCAGGGCGATGCCAGCGTGCGCTCGATCCAGAACCAGCTGCGACGTCAGCTCGGCAGCGTCATGGAAGGAACCGGCAGCAAACTCAATTCGTTAAGCCAGGTTGGCATCTCGTTCCAGCAAGATGGCAGCCTGAAGCTCGATTCGACCAAGCTGAACAAGGCAATTGCGGAAAATGCCGGAGACATCGGCGGCCTGTTCGCGGCAATGGGCGCGACCACTGACGGCCTGGTGAAGTTCGACAAATCGAGCGCGGCCACCAAGCCAGGCACCTACGCGATCAACGTCACCAGCCTTGCCACGCGCGGCACGCTGACCAGCGGCGCGGCCCTGAGCGGCTCGACCACGATCGCGCCGAATACTACCTGGCGCGTCACGCTGAACCAGACCGATCCGGTTACCGAAAGCAAGACCCAGGAAATCAAGCTGACCGCCGGCACCTACAGCAACGCCGACCTGGCCGCCATGCTGCGCTCGGCGATCAACGGCAACGCCACCTTCGCCGGCGCCGGCGACACGGTCGAAACGTCCGTCGGAGACGACGGTAAGCTGTCGATTTCGTCGAGCAAGTACGGTTCGGAGTCGAGCATCTCGATCGACAGCGTCAGCGGCAGCGGCGTTGCCGCCATCTTCGGCGGCGCCAGCGCTACCAAGGGCACCGATGTAGTCGGCACCATCGGCGGCGTGGCAGCCACCGGTAGCGGCCAGTCGCTGACCGCCGCCAATGGTTCGGCGGCGGCCGGGATCCAGGTCTCGGTCACTGGCGGCGCGATCGGCGAGCGCGGCACTGTCACGTTCTCGCAAGGTTTCGCCTACCAATTAACCAACCTAGCGGCCAGCTTTACCGGCAACGACAGTATCCTCAAGAGCAAGACCGATGGCATCAACGCGTCGATCAAGACGATCGCCGACCAGCGTTCGCGTTTCGAGACGCGCCTCGAAGGCATCGAGAAACGCTATCGCGCCCAGTTCGTGGCGCTCGATACCGCGCTGTCGTCGATGCAGAACACGCAGACTTATCTCACCCAGCAGTTGGCCGCCCTGTCTGCCAACTGGGGTTAAACAATCAATTCAGGATTTTTGGAGAAACACATGTTTGGAACCCCTAAGCGCGGCGTCGGTGCGTATGCGACGGTCGGCCTGGAAACCGGTGTCGCCGCCGCTTCGCCACACAAGTTGGTCGTGATGCTGTACGACGGCGTGATCGTCTCGCTGCTCAGTGCCATCAACAACATCAAGGTGACCAATATCGCCGCCAAGGGCGCTGCGCTGTCGAAAGCCATTACCATCATCGACAACGGCCTGCGCGCCTCGCTCGACAAGAACGCCGGCGGCGAAATCGCGGCCAACCTCGATTCGCTGTACGACTACATGAGCCGCCGCCTGCTCGAAGCCAACATCAAGAACGACGTCGCGATCATCGAAGAAGTGCGCGGCCTGATGGCCGACCTGCGCAGCGCCTGGGTCGAGATCGGCGACAAGAGCGATATGCCGCCGCCGTCGATGCAGCAGACGCCTTCGCTGATGAGCGCCTGATCCGGTTACCAAGCCAAGCACGAGAACGAGAGTACAGACAATGATGATGACGATGAGCGGACAAGAAGTCGTGTCGGTGTATGAAACCATGGTCGGTATCACCGACCGCATGCTCGACGCGGCCACCGCCAGCGAATGGGACCGTCTGGCCGAGCTGGAACAGGAATGCGCGGCCTGCGTGCGCCGCCTGAAGGCCGACGGCGACGGCCAGCCGCTGGCCGGCCAGGAACGCCAGCGCAAGGTCGCCGCGATCCGCCGCATGCTCGACACCGACCGCCAGATCCGCGACCTGACCCAGCCATGGATGGCGCACCTGTCGGCCATGATCGGCAACACCGCGACCGAACGCCGCGTCGTGCGCGCCTACGGCGTCTGAGTTCTTCCCCGGCCTGAGCCATGCTGCCGCGCGAGCTGGTCTCGAACGTTACCCCCGTCACCCCGGCCCGGCCGTCGGAGCCGGCAGCCGATCCGCGCCAGCAGGCATTCCAGCGCGAAGTCGCGCCGCTGCTCGGTAAAGCGATCCACGGCGCGGTGCAGGCCAAGCTCACCGACGGCAGCTTCGTCGTCAAGTTTGCCGATACCCAGGCGCGCATGCAGCTGCCCAGCGGCGCGCAAGTCGGCGCCGACGTCCCGCTCACTCTCGTTTCGCTCCATCCGCGCCCGACCTTCCAGGTCGGCGCCCAGACCGCCAATGCCGGCGCCGTCTTCAGCGAAGCCGGCCCGCCGCTGCCTGAAGGCGCCGACCCGGCCGCCTCTCCCCTGAACCTGCGCGAAGGCGCCGCCATCGGCCGCGCCGCCGCCCTGCTGGCGTCCGGCGCGGCGGCCGGCGCGCAAGCCTTTGCCGGCGGCGCCGAAGCCCAGAACACCACCCTGAGCAAGACCGGCCAGACGCTGGCCGGCGTGCTGGCCGCGGCCCAGAAGGCAGATACCGTCCTGAAATCCGTGACCGGCAGCACGCCGCTGATGGCCACGCCGGACGCCGCCGCCGATCCCGCCGCGCTGGCCAAGGGCTTGCAGCAGGCGCTCGGCAACAGCGGCCTGTTCTACGAATCGCACGTGGCCGAATGGGCACAGGGCGGCCGCCCGCTGGCCGAGCTGGCGGGCGAACCGCAGCAGCAGCAAGCCCAGGCCGGCGCCCGTCCGAACCCGCAGGATCCCGCCACCGCCCAGTTCATCAGCATGCAGCTGGCGACCCAGGAGCAGTCGCAGCTGGCCTGGCAGGGCCAGTTGTGGCCCGGCCAGCCGATGGAATGGGACGTGCGGCGCGAAGAGCAACAC
Source organism: Massilia sp. (assembly GCF_031995545.1). GTDB lineage: Bacteria > Pseudomonadota > Gammaproteobacteria > Burkholderiales > Burkholderiaceae_D > Telluria. Next base: position 49,423 of record NZ_DAMAGA010000034.1, on the reverse strand, counting down.
CAGGGCAATGGCGACGCCGATGGCGACGGGTCGGTCTGGCACAGCCGCCTGCGGCTTGACTTCCCCGAACTGGGCCGGCTCGAGGCCCAATTGACGATGGTGAACGGCGCGCTGCAGGTGCGCTTCGCCACCGGCGACGACGCCACCGCCGGCCTGCTGCGCGGCCAGATGGCGCGCCTGGCCGGGGCACTGGAAGCGGTCGGCACGCCGCTGGCGGGGTTCGACGCACGCGCGCAGGAAGACCGGCCGGCGCCGGCGGACGGCGCGGCGGACGGCGAGGTGGAACAGCGTGGCTGATCCGCTCGACAAACGGCGCCAGAGCGCGGTCGCCCTCGCCTACGGCGGCGCCAGCAGCGACGGCGCGCCCAAGGTGGTGGCCAAGGGCACCGGCCTGATCGCCGAACAGATCATGCAGCGTGCGCGCGAGGCCGGCGTGTTCGTGCACGAATCGAAGGAACTGGTGCAGCTGCTGATGGGCGTCGACCTCGACCGCGAGATCCCGCCGGCGCTGTACCGCGCGATTGCGGAACTGCTGGCCTGGCTTTATCATATCGAGTCGGCCAAGAAGAACGGCCTGCCCTTGCCGGCGGCGCCCGATCCGACACCCCACCTCCCACAGGACAGCGCGGCCGAAGACGTCACCCAGGACGCCGCGGCCGGCGCGGCAAACACAGAAGAATAACGATGGATGACGCAGAACTGGAAAACTGGCACGACTACGAAGTAGGGTCGCGCCGCGAGATCGTGGCGCTGCTGCGCCAGCTGGCCGAAAAGAACGCGCTGATCCGCATGCTGATCAAGGGCGAATCCGACGTCTGCGTCACCACCATCCTCGCCGTCGACGAAGCCGCCGGCACCATCGTGCTGGACCGCTCGATCGACCGCGCCCAGAACGAGCGCATCATCGCCGCCGGCCGCGTCAAGTGCGAAACCTCGCTCGACAAGATCCGCATCCTGTTCGCGGTCGAAGAACTGGGCGAAACCACCTACCGCGGCGACGCCGCCCTGCACGCCGCCATTCCACCGACCCTGATCCGCCTGCAGCGGCGCGAGGCCTACCGCATGCCGACCCCGGTCAGCAATCCGGTGCGCGCCCTGGTGCCGCTGACGCTGGACGCCGGCGGCGGCATCGGCGTGTTCCCGCTGCACGACATCAGTGTCGGCGGCATCGCCCTGCTCGACAACAGGCTGCAGCTGGGCACCGAAGTCGGCCGCGTGATCGAAGGCTGCCGTCTCGAACTGCCCGAGATCGGCCCGATCGCGACCGCGCTCGAGATCCGCAATTCGCTCGACCTCACCCTGCTCAACAACAAGACCAGCCGCCGCATCGGCCTGCAGTTCGCCGACATCTCGCGCGGCGGCATGGCGGCGGTGCAGCGCTACATCACCAAGCTCGAACGCGAGCGCAACGCGCGCCTGGCCGGCCTGGCCTGAGCGCCTTCCCGCGGCGCGCCTTTCCTCGACGGTTGCGATGCAGCGCCTCTCCTTTCCGGTCGACCACGGCCACGCCGCAGTGACGCTGGAGCAGGCCGTCGGCCTGCTGGCGCTTGCCGGCGACATGGCGCTGGGCCAGCCGCTGGGATTCTCCGGACAAGCCACGCAGCTGGCGGCGCGGCTGCGCTGGTCGGGTCGCCCGGCCGCCGCATCTGCCGGCGCCGGGTTGCAGGATCAGGTGGCGGCCGAGGTGGCGGGCGAAATCGCCGCCGCGATGGGTTTGCCGGCCGCGCTCGAAAGCAGTCTGCGCCAGGTGCGCCCGCCGTACGACGCGCTTGAGCCACACCAACACGCTGACGCGGCCCCTGCCCCGTTCCTGCCGGCCTCGGTCTCGCTGACGCTGGTGGCCGACGCGGTCGAACTCAAGCTGCCGTGGCTGGCCGGCCATTCGCGCCGCGTGGCCGTGCTGGCGCAGCGCGCCGCCGGCATCCTCGGCCTGCCGGAAGCGCAGGGGCGCCTGCTGGTGCGCGCCGCGCTGCTGCACGGCCTGGGACGCGCCGCGGTGCCGAATCCGGTCTGGGAACAGCCGCGCCGCCTCGGCGGCACCGAGCGCGGCGCGATGCCGCAAGCGCCCTACTGGACCGCGCGCGCCGCCGGCAGCATCGCAGGACTGGAACAGGAAGCCGCGCTGGCCGCGCAAGCCTGGGTGCGGCTGGACGCCAGCGAGTACGCGCGCAGCCTCGAGGATGCCGGGCCAGGCATGGCCCAGCGCGTGCTGGCCTGTGCAGTGATCCACGTCGCGCTGCGTTCGCCGCGCCCATGGCGCGCAGCCTATGCACCGGCGGCGGCGATCGCCCTGCTCGAAGCCGAAGCGGCCGGCGGGCGGCTCGACCGCGATGCCGTACGGGCGGTCGGCGCAGCCGCCAGGACCGACACCGGTGCGGTGGCGAGCACCGGCATCCTGTCCGCGCGCGAGGCCGACGTGTTGCGCCGCGTCAGCCTGGGACAGCGGGACAGGGACGTAGCCCGCGCCCTGCGCCTGAGCACAGGAGCCGTGCGCGCCCATGCCGCGGCCATCTTCGGCCGGCTCGGCTGCACCACGCGCCAAGGCGCCACCCTGAACGCGCTGACCCGCGAACTGATCTAGCAGTTGCCGGAACGGCATTGGCGATCGGTTATACTTGACCGATCATGCGTCTGACATCTTTTACCGACTATACGTTGCGTACATTGTTACACCTGGGCACAAACCCAGGGCGTCTGGTCACGATCCAGGAGATCGCCGACCTGCACAGCATCTCGAAAAACCACCTGATGAAGGTGGTCAACGAGCTGGCGCGCAACGGCGTCATCGAGACCGTGCGCGGCCGCAACGGCGGCTTTCGCCTGGCGCATGCGCCGGAGGACGTCAATATCGGCGCGATCGTGCGCATGAGCGAGAGCGACTTCTACATGGCCGAGTGCTTCGACCCGGGCGGCACGCCGTGCGGCCTGGTCACGGCCTGCGGCCTAAAGGGCGTGCTGGGCAGCGCCACCGCCGCATTCCTGGCCGAACTCGACCGTCACACGCTGGCCACCTTGCTGCCGGAACCGGCGCCGCGCGAAATGCCGGTGATCATGCAGCAGCGGCGCAAGAGCGCCTGAACCGGTTCACAAGCTCAAGCCACCTCCTCACGCCCCTGCGTCAGCAATTCCACGAAGCGGCGCGCGGCCGGTCCCAGCGGACGCCCGGCCGACCACACCACATCGACCCACAGGCGCAGGCTGTTGCTGAAATTCTCCGACGGAATCTGCACCAGCTGACCCAGCGCCAGCGGTTCGCGCACGAAGCCCGACGGTAGCCAGGCCCAGCCTAGTCCCGTCTCCACCAGGCGCAGCGCCGCCATCGGATGTTCGGTCGTCCATTGCAGGCGCGACATGGCGATGCGCTTGTCGACCTGGTCGGCATGGCGTCCGGCGACCACGATCTGGCGCTCGGCCAGCAGGTGCTCGTCGCGGATGCCGCTGGCCGGCATGCGCGCCAGCAGCGGATGGTGCGGCGCCAGCACGGCGACCAGGGTTTCCTGCGCCACTTCCTGGAATTTCTCGCTCGGATCCATGCCGTAGCGCTCGAACACCAGCGCCAGGTCGGAGCGGCCATCCTGCACCATCGCCAGCGCGTCGGCCTGCGGCGCGCTCAGCACTCGCACTTCGAGACCCGGATAGTCGATCGACAGCAGGCGCAGCGCTTCGTGCCAGGGGGCGGCGGCCATCAGTTCGGGCACCAGCACCAGCCTGAGTACCGATTCCAGGCCCTGGTGCAGCGACAGCGCGTGGATATTCAGGGACTGCACGCCTTCGACCAGCAGGCGCGCCTGCGGCAGCAGCGCCTGCGCGTGGGCGGTGGGACGCGGCTCGCGGCCGCTGCGGTCGAACAGCTGCAGGCCAAGCTCGGCTTCGAGATTGGCGATCGCCATGCTGACGGCGGACGGCACCCGGCCCAGCGCACGCGCCGCCGCCGAGAAGGAGCCGGTGTCTACCGCGGCGAGGAAGACGCCCAGGTTGTCGAGATCGAAAGCCATCTGTCAATGATACTGATATCTCCCGACTTTTTATCTTGGAAGAATGCACATATCATCACGGCATTCAATTTCAAGGAGCAAGAAAATGGTTTGGATCGTGCTGTTTTTCGCCGGCGTGTTCGAAGTGGTCTGGGCGGTGGGCCTGAAATACAGCGATGGCTTCAGCCGCCTGTGGCCGAGCGTGGGCACGCTGGTTGCCGCGATGATCAGCTTCGTCCTGCTGTCGGCCGCGATGAAGCAATTGCCGTTGGGGACGGCATATGCAATCTGGACCGGGATTGGCGCGGTGGGCGCGGCGCTGGCCGGCATCGTGCTGTTCGGTGAATCGGCCAGCCCGATGCGCCTGCTGTGCATCGGACTGATCGCGGCCGGCATCATCGGCCTGAAACTGGCGACGCCGGCCTGACACCGCCGGCATCGTGGCGAGCAGGCGTCACACCTGCATGTTCATGATGTCGTGATACGCCGACACCAGCTTGTTACGCACCTGCACCGTCGCCTGGAACGCAATGCTCGACTTCTGCATCGCGATCATGGTGTCCGACAAACTGACCGTGTCGTCGCCCATGGTAAACCGCTTGCTCAGCGCCTGCGCTTCGGCCGAACGGTCGCTCACGCCCTGCAGCGTGTTGTGCAGCGCCTGTGCGAAGTCGAGCTTGACCGCGGGCTTTTCGCCCACGCCGGCCAGGGCGCCCGCGCCCGGTGCAATCGGGGCTGCTGCCGGCTTGGCTGCTGCGGCCTTGAGCTGCTCCATCATGGCCTGGATGCGGCTGCTGTCGATGCCGCCGATACCGCCGATACTCATCGCTACCTCCTGCGTGTTATTGCCCTGTAGAATCTACACAAGGCCAACCAATGCTATTCAAGGCTACCAGAATAGCAGTGCGGGTCACTATTTCAGCCGCGAGTTAGGCCGGTAAACGCCCCCTATTTCCGCATTTGATTGTTGCCCCACGGCTTCATAATGCTGCCTGTTCCCACATTTCATCTCTATACCCACCCCTATGGCAGCTACCGCGGACGAAGTGCTCGATACGCCACAACAGACTGAAAAACCATCGTTCTTCCAGACGACGATGGGCAAGCGCGTCGCCATCGGCGGCGGCGTGGCCCTGATCCTGGCGCTGATGGTGGCGGTCTGGATGTGGAGCCAGCAGCCGGAATACCGCGTGCTGTTCTCCAACTACAGCGACCGCGACGGTGGTGCGATCACCGCGTCGCTCGACCAGATGGGTGTGCAGTACAAGTTCTCGGAAGGCGGCAACGCGATCCTGGTGCCGGCCGAGCAGATCCCCGACCTGCGCCTGAAGCTGGCCGCGCAAGGCCTGCCGAAAGGCGGCAACGTCGGCTTCGAGCTGATGGAAAACCAGAAGCTGGGCGTGTCGCAGTTCCTGGAACAGGTCAACTACCAGCGCTCGCTGGAAGGCGAACTGGCGCGTTCGATCCAGTCGCTCGGTTCGGTGCTCAGCGCCCGCGTCCACCTGGCGCTGCCGAAGCCGTCGGTGTTCGTGCGTGACCAGCAAAAGCCGACCGCCTCGGTGCTGCTGACCCTGCAGCCGGGCCGCGCGCTGGACGCCGGCCAGGTCAGCGCCATCGTCCACCTGGTGGCCTCGAGCGTGCCGGAACTGACCTTCGGCAACGTGACCGTGGTCGACCAGAACGGCGCCCTGCTGTCGGAACAAGCCAACAAGAACCCGAACAACAAAATGCTGGACGCGACCCAGCTGAAGTACGTCGACCAGGTCCAGCAGAACATCATCAAGCAGGTCGAGTCGATCATCAAGCCGCTGGTTGGCGAGGGTAACGTGCGCGCCGAAGCGACTGCCGAAGTGGACTTTGCCCAGGTCGATACCGCGGCCGAGATGTACAAGCCGAATTCGCCGCCGGAGCCGCAAGCGATCCGTAGCCAGCAGACTTCGGAAACCCAGGGTGCAGGCGGCGCCGCATCGGGCATCCCGGGTGCACTGTCGAACCAGCCGCCGGGCGTGAACACCGCGCCGATCGACGGCCAGCCGCCAGCTGAGCAAGCTGCACCTGCAGGTCCGAGCACCAAGAACTCGACCACCAACTTCGAAGTGGACAAGACCATCCGCTACGAACAGCGTCCGATGGGCGGCATCAAGCGCCTGACTGTGGGCGTGATCGTGAACTACCGCCGCATCGTCGATCCGGCGACCGGCAAAGTGACCGTGCGTCCGCTGGCGGCGGCCGAAGTGGCCCAGATCAACGAACTGGTCAAGCAGGCGATGGGTTACAACCAGGCACGCGGCGACACCCTGAACGTGGCCAACGCCCCGTTCGACGGTGTGGACAAGCCGGCCGAAGCAGTGGTAGAACCGGACTGGTGGCGTGACCCGGCGAATATGCCGCTGTTCAAGGACCTGGCCCGCTACGCCTTCGTGTTCGCAGTCATCGCTTTCCTGTACTACCGCTTCCTGCGCCCGCTGCTGCGTCCGGCGATCAAGAAGTTCGACGAAGCGACCGCGATGCCGGAAGAGCCGAAGGACGAAGAGGAAGACGAGAAGGATGGCGAGGACGCCGACGCGGCCGACGCCGAAGAGGCCGAAGAGGACCTCGAGGAAGAAGAAAAGATTCGCCGCGACATGGGCTACCGCGCCAACCTGAAGCTGGCGAAAGAGCTGGCAGCACAGGATCCGCGTATCGTTGCAAACGTCATCAAAGGATGGTTGGGTTCAAATGAGTGATAAAGACAAAGACGCTACCAACAAGGCCGCCATCCTGATGCTGGCCCTGGGCGAGGCCGAAGCGGCCGAGGTGATGAAGTTCCTCGGCCCGCGCGAAGTGCTGAAACTGGGCGCGGCAATGGCCCAGATGAAGGCGGTGCAGCACGGCCAGGTGGTGACGGTGCTGGAAGAGTTCGTCGAAGAGACCAACCTGCACTCGACCGTCGGCCTCGATTCGGACGAATACATTCGCCAGGTGCTGACCAAGGCGCTGGGCGACGACAAGGCGGCTGTTTTGCTTAATCGAATTCTGGGCGGCAAGGACGCCTCGGGTATCGAAAGCCTGAAGTGGATGGACTCGGTCTCGGTGGCCGAACTGATCCGCAACGAGCACCCGCAGATCATCGCCACCATCCTGGTCCACCTCGAGCGCGACCAGGCTTGCGAGATTCTGGCAAACTTCACCGAACGCCTGCGCAACGACGTGGTGCTGCGGATCGCGACCCTGGACGGCGTGCAGCCGCAGGCACTGCGCGAACTGAACGACGTGCTGACCAAGCTGCTGTCGGGTAACGAGCACATCAAGAAGTCGTCGCTGGGCGGCGTGCGTACCGCGGCCGAGATCCTGAACTTCATGAGCGGCGAGCAGGAAGCCGCCGTGATGGACAATATCAAGAACTACGACAACGACATGGCGCAGAAGATCATGGACGAGATGTTCGTGTTCGACAACATCATCGACATCGACGACCGCGGCATCCAGCTGCTGCTGCGCGAAGTGCAGTCCGAGATGCTGATCATCGCGCTGAAAGGCGCCTCGCAGGATCTGCGCGAGAAGATCTTCAAGAACATGTCGCAGCGCGCCAGCGAGATGATGCGCGAAGATCTGGAATCGAAAGGTCCGGTGCGCCTGTCCGAGGTGGAATCGCAGCAGAAGCAGATTTTGCAGATCGTGCGCCGCCTGTCCGACGAAGGCCAGATCGTGCTGGGTGGTAAAGGAGAGGATTCGTTCGTCTGATGGCTATTCCGAAAGAACAGCAGAGCGCTTACCAGCGCTGGGAAATGACCTCGTTTGGCGACGACCGGCCGAGCACCCTGGCCCAGCGCGTGGCGGCGGCAGAAGCGGCTGCAGCCGCGGCTGCCGTCCCGGCGTCGATCGACCTGCCGCCGCAGATCGCCCTGCCGAGCGTGGAAGAACTGGAAGCGATGCGCGAAGCGGCGCGCCAGGACGGCTACGCGCAAGGCCTGGAAGAAGGCCGCGCCACCGGCCATGCCGAAGGCTACGCCGACGGCGCGCGCCAGGGCAAGCAGCAAGCCGAGCACGAACTGCAACAGCTGCGTTCGATCGCCGCCACCTTCAGCGATGCCGTCAACGCGGCCGACGAGACCATCGCCACCGATGTGCTCGAGCTGGCCCTGCGCCTGGCGCGCGGCATGGTGCGCACCGCCTTCGACGTGCGTCCTGAACTGATCCTGGACGTGGTGCGCGACGCCATCGAGCGCCTGCCCTCGCTGCAAAAGCCGGTCGTGATGACGCTCAATCCCGAAGATGCGGTGTTGGTGCGCGAAGGCATGGCGGACGAATTGCGCGACGGCGGCTGGCGCATCATCGAAGACGCGCAGCTGGTGCGCGGCGGCTGCAAGGTCGAAACCGCCAGCAACCAGATCGATGCCCAGGCCCAGGCACGCTGGCAGCGCCTGACCCATGCACTGAACAGTAACGTCGACTGGCTGGGCCAGTAATGGAACAGACCACCGCGCACGCCAACGACAGCGTCGACCGCCACACCGCGCGCTGGAAATCCTACCTGCGCGACTGCGACACGCTGGTCGGCTTTGCCGAACCGATGCAGATCTCGGGCCGCGTCACACGCGTGGCGGGCCTGGTGATGGAATGCGTCGGCCTGCGCCTGGCCGTGGGTGCGGCTGCGACCATTCCCACCGCGATGGGTTTCATCGAGGCCGAGGTGGTCGGTTTCGAGGGCGAACGGCTGTTCCTGATGCCGCAAAGCGACACCGAAGGCGTGGTGCCCGGCTCGCGCGTGTTTCCGGTGGAAAGCGTGTTGCCGCCGCCGGGCAGCGTGCCGCACTCGCGCCGCCGTCCGCAAGACCGCGCGCGCCACCTGCCGGTCGGCATGCAGTTGCTGGGGCGCGTGGTCGACGGCGCCGGCCGTCCGCTCGACGGCATGGGGCCGCTCGGCACCAGCGAAGTCGGCCCGCTCAACGCCCGCCCCGTCAATCCGCTCGACCGCGCCCCGATCAAGGACACGCTCGACGTCGGCGTGCGCGCCATCAATGCGATGCTGACCGTCGGCCGCGGCCAGCGCCTGGGCCTGTTCGCCGGTACCGGTGTCGGTAAATCGGTGTTGCTGGGCATGATCGCGCGCTACACCGAAGCCGAAGTGATCGTGGTCGGCCTGATCGGCGAACGCGGCCGGGAAGTCAAGGAATTCATCGACCAGATCCTGGGGCCGGAAGGCCGCGCCAGGTCGGCCGTGGTAGCCGCCCCGGCCGACTCGCCGCCGCTGCTGCGCCTGCAGGGCGCGGCGTATGCCACCGCGATCGCCGAGCACTTCCGCGACCAGGGCAAGAACGTGATGCTGATCATGGACTCGCTGACCCGCTACGCGATGGCGCAGCGCGAGATCGCGCTGGCGATCGGCGAACCGCCCGCGACCAAGGGCTACCCGCCTTCGGTCTTTGCAAAACTGCCGGTGCTGGTCGAGCGCGCCGGCAACGGTCTGGAAGGCGGCGGCTCGATCACCGCCTTCTACACCGTGCTGTCCGAGGGCGATGATCAACAAGATCCGATTGCGGATGCGGCGCGCGGTATTCTGGATGGTCACATCGTGCTGAATCGCCACCTGGCCGAGGCCGGCCACTATCCGGCGATCGACATCGAACAATCGATCTCGCGGGCGATGCACTCGATCACCACCCACGAGCACCAGCTGGCGGCGCGCAAGCTGAAGCAGTTGTATTCGCGCTACAACCGCTCGCGCGACCTGATCAACGTCGGCGCGTATGCCGCCGGCAGCGACCCGGTGCTGGACCAGGCGATCGCCAAGCACACCGTGATCGAAGAATTCCTGTGCCAGGAGATCCACGACAACGCCTCGCTGGGCGAGAGCTTGGGGCAACTTACCTCGCTATTCTGATGATTGCCGGGAGGCATGTGGCCGTACAATCTGATCCATTATGGCCAAAGCTTCCGCACTAGACACCCTGATCGACCTGGCGCAGCGCGACTCCGACGACGCCGCCAAGCGCCTGGGTGTCGCCCTGAAACTGGTCGAGGACGCCGAACAGAAGCTGCAAATGCTGACCGGCTACCGCGACGAATACGCGCGCAAGCTCGATGCGGCCCAGGTGGCCGGCATCACCCCTTTCGCGTACCACAACTTCGTGGCCTTCATCGGCAAGCTGGACAATGCCCTGAACGGCCAGCGCGAAGTGCTGAAACACGCCGAGTACAAGGCGAACACCGAACGCGCCACCTGGCAAGAGAGCGAGCGCAAGCGCCTGTCGTACCGCACGCTGAACGAGCGCGCCGCCAGCGAGGCGCTCAAGCTCCAGAACAAGCGCGACCAGAAGATGATGGACGACCACGCTGCCCGTGGCGCCCGTTACAAGCAACGCTGATCCACCGTTGACCCACGATTGAGCCAACAATGACGATGCAAACCAACTCCCTTCCGTTCCAGGTATCCGGCGCGAATGCGCTGAACGGCACCAATGCGACGCAGCGCAATTCTTCGGCCGACAAGCCGGCCGAGAACAGCAGCAGCGGCTTTGGCGCCACCTTCTCGCGCGAACTGGCCCAGCGCCAGCAGCCGCAGCCGGCAGCTCCGGCGCCTGCGCCCGCACCGGCTCAGCAGCCGAAGCCGGCCCAGCAGGGATCGAAACCGGCCCAGGCCGACAAGCCGGCCAGCCGCGAGCCGGCGCACCAAGCCGCCGCCAAGCCGGCCGCCGACGGTGCGCCCAAGACCGCCAAGGCCGACAGCAAGGGCAGCGCCGAAGAATCGGGCGACGCCGCTAGCGCCGCCGAGGCAGCCGAAGCGGCGACCACGCCTGTGACCGACATGCTGGCCTTCATGGCCAGCCTGCAGCAGCCGGCCGCGAATGCCGCTGTCGCGACCAATGCAGCCGCCGGCGGAAGTGCCGTCGAAGCGCAACTGACCGCGCTCGAGAACGCCATGAAGAACCTGAAAGGCAGCGCCACCGGTGCCGACGGCGCGGCGGTGACGACCGACGACAGCGGCGCCGGCCTCAAGCTGGCCACCGGTGTGGTGCCGGCCGCCACCGATGCGGTCGCTGCGCAGCAGGATGTGGCCCTGCAAGGCCAGGATGGCCAGCAGGACGCCGCCCAGTTCGGCGCCCACCTGCGCGAAGCCCAGCAGTCCGTGCCGGCCGCCGCCGAAGAAACCGCGCCGCCGTTGGCTCAGCTGCAAGCCCAGGCCGCCAAGCTGGCCGAGGTGCAGAACCCGGCCGCAGCCGGGGGCGATCGCATCCCGGCGCGGGTCGGCAGCCAGGCCTGGGACAACCAGGTCAGCCAGCGCATCGTGTACATGATCGGCAAGGAATCCGCGGCCACCCTGACCCTGAACCCGCCGGACCTCGGTCCGGTGCAGGTGGTGCTGAACGTGAGCAACGACCAGGCCACGGTCGCCTTCTCGTCGCAGCAGCTGGAGGTACGCCAGGCCCTTGAAAACGCCATGCCGCGCCTGCGCGAGATGATGAGCGAAAGCGGTATCGCGCTGGGTAATGCGACGGTCGATGCGGGTGCTGCGAACCAGCAGGGTTCGCAGAACAACGAGCGTCGTGCGGAAGGCGGTAACGGCAATGGCGGCGGCAATGGCCTGGCCGGGACTGGTCAGGGCGACGCGGCCGTGAATGAAGTGGCGCCGCGGGCGACGCGTACGGTTGCCTTGGGTGACCGTGGGATGGTCGACTTGTTTGCGTGATCAGGCGTTAGCCCACGCTTTACTGCTACCCCAAAAACCGTCATTCCCGCGCAGGCGGGAACCTAAGTTTTACGAGCAGCCACCAGTTCAAAACGTAATGGCTGCAATACGAACTTAGGTTCCCGCCTGCGCGGGAATGACGGTCTTGAGGGTGAAGGGTTTGAAGAGCAGTAACGATCTTTCAAAGCCCCTCGCCACAACCCCCAAATTACCCCCTCTTCCCCCCTCTGTTCAAAGCTTGCCGCACCGCATCTTTCCGCGACAATGCATAATGTTGTTCCCCACCATCAACCAGCTCACTACGACCTATCTTGAAAGCGAATCCGAAAATGAAGGCTGATCCGAAAGCGGACGCGGCAGCAGCGGCACCGGCCGGCTCGAAGAAAAAGCTCATCATCATGATCCTCGCCGCCATCCTCGTGCTTGGCGCGGGTGCGGGTGGCGGCTGGTATTTCAGCCAGTCGACGGCCGCCCACGGCGAAGAAGAAGCGCCGGCCAAGGAACACAAGAAAAAGAAAAAGAAAGATCCTGAAGCCAAACCAGAATACGTGCCGGTGGAAGCCTTCACCGTCAACCTGCAGCCGGAAAACGGCGAGCAGTACCTGCAGGTACAGTTCACGCTGCAAGTGGCCGGCGCCGAACAGGCGACCCTGGTGAAGGACAATATGGCGGTCGTGCGCAATCGCGTGCTGCTCCTGCTGTCGGGCAAAAAAGCCTCTGAAATCAACACCGTGCAAGGCAAGCAGCAGCTCGCCACCGAGATCAAGGAATCGATCACCGAGCCCTTCGAGAAAGATGGCGACGAACAGGAAGTGTCCGACGTATTATTTACTTCGTTTATCATCCAGTAAAAGCACTCGTAGACAGCACGCACCATGGCCGATAATTTCCTCTCACAGGAAGAAGTCGATGCCCTCTTAAAAGGGGTCAACGGCGATCAGGACGACATTGCGACGCCTGAAGACACCTCGGGAGTCCGCACCTATAACCTGGCAACGCAGGAGCGCATCGTGCGCGGCCGCATGCCGACGCTCGAGATCATCAACGAGCGTTTCGCCAGGTATCTGCGGGTCGGCCTGTTCAACTTCCTGCGCCGCAGCGCGGAAGTGTCCGTCGGGTCGGTCCGCGTTTCCAAGTACAGCGAGTTCATCCGCAACCTGGTGGTCCCGACCAACCTGAACCTGATCCACATGAAGCCGCTGCGCGGCACCGCCCTGATGGTGTTCGATCCGGGCCTGGTGTTCCTGCTGGTGGACAATCTATTCGGCGGCGACGGGCGCTTCCATACCCGCGTCGAGGGCCGCGACTTTACCCAGACCGAACAGCGCATCATCATGCGCATCCTCGACATCGTGTTCGAGGCCTACGGCAAGTCGTGGGAACCGGTGTACCCGATCGAGTTCGAGTACATCCGTTCCGAGATGAACACCCAGTTCGCGAACATCGCGACCCCGAACGAAGTGGTGGTGTCGTGCACCTTCACGGTCGAGCTGGGTTCGGTGTCGGGTCAGATCCACTTCTGCATGCCCTACTCGATGATCGAGCCGATCCGCGATGCGCTGACCTCCAGCATCCAGGGCGAGGCGCTGGAAGTTGACAAGCGCTGGGTGCGCCTGCTGACGCAGCAGATCCAGGTCGCCGAAGTCGAGCTGGTCGCGGTGCTCGGTCACGGCAAGGCCAATTTCGACGAGATCCTGAACATGAAGGTGGGCGACGTGATTCCGCTGGTGGTACCGGAAATGCTGGAGGCGACGGTGGACGGCGTGCCCGTCATCGAGTGCAGCTACGGCGTCAACAACGGTCAGTACGCGCTGAAGGTCGAGAAGCTGCTCGCGAACAGCGACACGTTCAGCAAGTAATCTAACCATTATCGATATCGGCAAGGCGCCGCGCGCCGGCCACGCAACACAGGAGAACAGCATGGCTGACAATCAGGACGACCAGGAACACATCGACGACGACTGGGGTGCGGCGATCGCCGAACAGGCGGCAGCCGAAGCGGCCGCGCTCGAGCGTTCGCAACAGCAGCAGGCCACCGCGCCGGCCGCCGCGGCTGCCGTGTTCAAGGACTTCTCGAACAAGGGCGCCAAGACCGACACGCCGAACGACATCGACTTCATCCTCGACATCCCGGTGCAGCTGACCGTGGAACTGGGCCGCACCAAGATTGCCATCAAGAACCTGCTGCAGCTGGCGCAGGGCTCGGTGGTCGAGCTGGACGGCCTGGCCGGCGAGCCGATGGACGTGCTGGTCAACGGCTGCCTGATCGCCCAGGGCGAGGTGGTGGTCGTGAATGACAAGTTCGGGATCCGACTCACTGATATCATCACGCCATCTGAACGGATTCGTAAATTGAATAAATGATCCCGCGCATCGCTTTCGCCCGCAGCACACCTTCCGCCACCGTGCCTGAATTGGCAATGTCGCCGGCCACTTCGCCGGGATGGCGATGGCGTAGCAAAGGTGCGGGCGCAAGCGATGCGTGGCGGCGCATCGTGCTGGCACTGCTGCTGGTGCCGCTGGCCGCCTCGGCCGTTCCCCAGAATACCGCTGCCGAACTCCCGGCCCACGCACCCGCGCCGGCCGCCCAGGAAGAATCCGCGGCTCCGCGCCGTCCCGGCGAAACCACTACCGGCCGCCCTCCCGCTTCGGCCCGTCCAGCCACCAGCGCCGCCGCCACCGCGACCGCGAAAGAAGCCCCGACCATCGCGCCGCTGCCCGGCGACGCTGCCATCAGCGGCGCCGACACCCAGAGTCCCGACCCGGCGCCAGCAGTGACGCCCGCCCCGGCACCAAGCGCCACGCCGGCACCGTCACGCCAGGCCCCGCAAGTGGCCATGCCCGCCACTAGCCCCGGCGCTGGCGGCCTGCTGCAGACCATCCTCGCCCTGCTGCTGGTGCTCGGCCTGCTGGCCGGCCTGGCCTGGTTCATGAAACGCTACGGTCCCAAAGCCATGGGCAGCAGCGCCAACCTGCGCGTGGTCGGCGCCCTCAACATCGGCGGGCGCGAACGCATCATGGTGGTGGAAGTGGGCGACCAGTGGATCGTGGTCGGCGCCGCGCCCGGCCGCGTGAATGCCCTGCACACCATGCCGCGCCAGGAAGGCGAAGCCGAGGTCATGTCTGCTACCGGCAGCCCATCGACGGCCGGCAATTTCTCGGACTGGCTCCGGAAAACCATCGACAACCGCAACACCGCCCGCGGCAACAACAGTATCGGCAAGCGCAATGAAAACTAAGCACATCCTGCTGGCGGCAGGGCTGGCGGCGCTGCCGCTGCTCGCCATCGCCCAGCCCGGCATCCCGGCCTTCCAGACCAGCACCGCGCCGGGCGGCGGCACCGCGTATTCGCTGCCGATCCAGACCCTGCTGCTGCTGACCTCGCTCACCTTCCTGCCGGCGGCGCTGCTGATGATGACCGGCTTTACCCGCATCATCATCGTGCTGTCGCTGCTGCGCCAGGCGCTCGGCACCCAGACCGCGCCGCCGAACCAGGTGATGGTGGGGCTGGCGCTGTTCCTGACCTTCTTCGTGATGGGCCCGACGTTCGACCGCATCTACAGCGAAGCCTATCTGCCGCTGCAGCGCAACGAAATCCAGATGCCTGAAGCGATGACGCGCGGCGCGGTGCCGCTCAAGGAATTCATGATCAAGCAGACGCGCCAGTCCGACCTGGCTCTGTTCGTCAAGATTTCGCGTTCGGAAGCGCTGCAGGGGCCGGAAGACATTCCGCTGCGGGTCTTGATTCCGGCCTTCGTCACGAGCGAGCTGAAGACGGCATTCCAGATCGGGTTCGCGATCTTCATACCGTTTTTGATCATCGACATGGTGGTGGCCTCGGTCCTGATGTCGATGGGCATGATGATGATGTCGCCGGCGGTGATCGCACTGCCGTTCAAGCTGATGCTGTTCGTGCTGGTCGATGGCTGGCAACTGCTGCTGGGCTCGCTGTCCCAGAGTTTCTATTGAGGACGCTGCCATGACTCCCGAGAGCGTGATGACGATGGGCCGCACGGCCATGGAAGTGACCCTGATGATCTCGGCGCCGCTGCTGCTGGTGGCGCTGATCATCGGCTTGATCATCAGTATTTTCCAGGCCGCGACGCAGATCAACGAGGCGACGCTGTCGTTCATTCCGAAGCTGGTGGGCGTGTTCGTGGCGCTGGTGGTGGCGGGGCCGTGGATGCTGTCGGTGATGCTCGACTATATGCGGCAGGTGTTTACGGGCATTCCGGGGTTGATTGGCTGAGATGGGGCTGGGTGGACGCGTCGGCGGCACAGCCGCCAACCCTACGGTGATGCCGGCGATCGGCGGACAAGCGACGCCGTGCTGACGCTGACCGCGGCGGAGATCAATGCCTGGGTCGCAGGGCTGCTGTGGCCGCTGTCGCGCATCCTGGGGCTGATCGCGGCGGCGCCGCTGTTCGGCAATGCCAGCGTGCCGGTGTCGGTCAAGGTGTCGCTTGGCGTGCTGCTGGCGCTGGTAATGGCGCCGCTGGTGCCGGCGCTGCCGGCCGCCGATCCGACCTCGTGGGCGGGCCTGCTGATCCTGGTAAAGGAGATGATCATCGGCGTGGCGATGGGTTTTGCCATGCGCCTGGTGTTTGCCGCCATCGAGTATGCCGGCGAGGTAGCGAGCCAGACCATGGGCCTGGGCTTCGCCATGTTCTTCGACCCCACCACGCGCGGGCGCTCGTCGGCGGTCAGCCAGTTCATGGCGCTGGTGGCGACCATGGCCTTCCTGGCCGTGAACGGCCACCTGGTGCTGCTCGAAGCGCTGGCGGAAAGCTTCATCAGCATGCCGATCACCAGCACTCCGTTCTCGGGCAATGCGCCGCTGGAACTGGCGCGCTGGGGCGGACGCATCTTCTCGGCCGGGCTGCAGCTGTCGCTGCCGATCGTGGCCGCCCTCTTGATCACCAACGTCGCGCTCGGCATCCTGACGCGCGCCGCGCCGCAGCTGAACCTGTTCGGCATCGGCTTTCCGATCACGCTCGGGGTCGGCTTTTTGACACTGAGCCTGGCCCTCCCCTACCTGGGCACGCCGATCGTCAACCTGTTCAACCAGGGCGTCGAGGCCGGCCGCGCCATTCCGCGCGCCGGCAATCCGCAACCGGGCAGCCCGAACGCCCCGCCGCCGGCGAATACCCCGGCCGTACCCGCGCCAGGCTAGCGTTCTCCGTGTTTACAAGAAAACCTGTAGTATCGAATCCCGATTGCTGAGGAAACCCGGCAGTTGCGCCCTTCCCCAGCCCTCTCACCATGCGCCACCTGTCTTCCGCCCAACGTTCCCAGCTCCTGATCGACCAGATTTTCGACCGCGCCCTGGTCGTGCTCGACGCCGACGGCGTCATCCTCGACTGGCCGCCGGGCGCGGTCCAGCTGTTCGGCTGGACCGCCGAACAGGCCGTGGAGCAACCGGTGGCGATGCTGTTCGCGCCGGCTGAGCGCGCGAGCGGCGTGGCGGTGGCGCAGCTGGCCGAGGCGCGCGCGTCCGGCCGCGCGCAGGGCCTGTGGACCATGGCGCAGCGCGACGGCGCCGGGCTGGCCTGCGACGTCACCTTCACGCGCCTGCTCGACAGCGACGGCCAGACCGTGCTCGGCTACGGCCTGCTGGCGCGCGCCGCCGGCGGCGCGCTGGAACGCCTGCGCAAGACCGAAGAGCAATTGCGCCTGGCGACTGAAGCGGCCCAGCTCGGCATCTGGACCTGGGACGCGTCGCACGACGTGGTCACCTGGGAAAACCAGCGCATGCACGCCATCTTCGGCGTTGCGGCGCACGCGCAGGACGGCAACCAGGGCATCAACGAGGGTATCAATGCAGCGCGCCTGATGGCCGACTACCTGCATCCCGACGACGTGGACCAGTACCGGCGCGCCGTGCAGCGCACGCTCGACAGCGGCGAGCGCCTGGTGTTCGTCGGGCGCTTCCGCCGCCCGCCCGAGGGCGAGGAGCGCTGGCTCGAGCTGACCGGCATCCTGCAGGCGCCGCCCGTGGCCGGCGAGGCGCATGCCGGCGACGGTCCCGCCCACCCGATCGTGATCGGCACCGCCGCCGACATCACCGAACGCAAGCGCGACGAAGAGGCGCTGTCGCAGGCGCGCATGCGGCTGGAAGCGACCATGTCGGCGGCCGAGGTGGCCAGCTGGATCTGGGACATCCAGAGCGACCGCATCGTGGCCGACCGCAACCTGACCCAGCTGTTCGGGGTGCCGGACGCGCTCGGCCCCGGCGCGCCGTTTTCGGTGTACGCCGACAATATCCATCCGGATGACGCGGGCGAGGTCTCGGCCCAGATCCAGCACGCGATCGACACGGGCGAGCCGTTCCGCTCGACCTACCGCGTGGCCCATCCGGGCACGGCCGGTGGCTGGCGCTGGGTCAATGCGCGCGGCCGGGTCGCCTACGACGAGCAGGGCCGGCCGGCCACGCTCAACGGCGTGGCGCTCGACATCACGCGCCAGCGCGAGCTGCAGGACGCGTCGCGCCTGACCGAGGAGCGCTACCACACCCTGATCACCTCGATGGACCAGGCCTTCGGCTTCGTGCGCGTGCTGCTGGACGACGCCGGCAAGCCGCGCGACTACCGCTTCGAGGTGGTCAACCGCGCGCTCGAAGAGCAGTCCGGCCTGGTCAACGCGGCCGGGCGCACCATCCGCGAGATGGTGCCCAATATCGAAGAGAAATGGATCGAGATCTATGGCCGGGTAGCGCTTAGCCGCGTTCCGGAGCGCTTCGTCGAACATTCGGCGGCCATGGGCTACTGGTGGGACGTGTACGCCACGCCGATGGGCGAGCCGGAAGAGCTGCGCATCGCGATCCTGTTCACCGACGTCACCGCGCGCCGCCAGGCCGAGGAAAACCTGCGCCAGCTGGCGGCCGACCTGTCCGAGGCCAACCGGCGCAAGATGGAATTTCTGGCCACGCTGGCGCACGAGCTGCGCAATCCGCTGGCGCCGCTGCGCACCGGGCTCGACCTGATGCGCATGCAGGGCCGGCGCGCACCGTCCGGCCCTGCGGCCACTGCGGCCAACCTGCCCGCCAACGCCCCGGTGCTGGGCATGATGGACCGCCAGCTGCGCCAGATGGTGCACCTGATCGACGACCTGATGGACGTCTCGCGCATCAACAGCGGCAAGATCGTGCTCAAGACCGAATGCATCGACCTGCGCGATGCGGTCGCCAATGCGGTCGAGGCGGTATTGCCGGCGATCGAGGCGGCCCAGCATGCGTTCGTGCCGCAGGTACTGGAGCGGCCGGTGATGGTGCAGGCCGATCCGACCCGCCTGACCCAGATCCTGGTCAACCTGCTGGCCAATGCCGCCAAGTACACGCCGCCGAACGGACGCATCGCATTGTCGATGATGCTGGACGGCGCCGCGGTGCGGGTGCTGGTGAGCGACAACGGCATCGGCATTCCGCCCGAAGAACAGCCCGGCGTGTTCGAGATGTTCAGCCAGGTGTCGAAGAACATGGGCCGCGCCCAGGGCGGGCTCGGGATCGGCCTGTCGCTGGTGCGCAGCCTGGTCGAGATGCATGGCGGCGCGATCTCGCTGTCCAGTCCCGGCTCCGGCCAGGGCTCCACCTTCACCTTGAGCCTGCCGCTGGCGCCGGACTGCGGACCGGACCCGGACGGCGGGCGCCGCGACATCGAGGAACGCGCCGCGCGCCAGCAAGGCATGCAGGGCCTGCGCGTGCTGGTGGCCGACGACAATGTCGACGCCGCCGGCATGCTGGTCAGCCTGCTGCGCGCCGCCGGCCACGCGCCCGAGGCGGTGCACGACGGCCGCGCGGCCCTGCAGCGCATCGTTGACAGCCGTCCCGACCTGGCGATCCTGGACATCGGCATGCCGGGCCTGAACGGCTACGAGGTGGCGCAGCAGGTGCGGCGCGTGCCGGGGCTGGACGGGTTGATGCTGGTGGCGCTGACCGGCTGGGGCGGCGTGCAGGACCGCGAGCGCTCGCGCCGCGCCGGTTTCGACGCCCATCTGACCAAGCCGGCCGGCTTTGCCGAACTCAAGCAATTGATCGCGGGCCTGGCGCAGCGCGCCTGATGCCGGCGGGACTGTATTGACGAGCTTAATTTCGCGCGAATGCTATTTAGCTAACAAACAAAAAAGCATGGCAGGGGTAGCCTGAAGGCTCGGGGCGCGCAGCGTTTGCGCCAAGCCACTCTATGGCCTACTACCATGAAAACATCGAAACCCGTCAAAATCGCCGGCGCCATCCTGCTCGGCCTGGTCGTCATCGTCATCCTGTTCTTCCTGTTGTTCGACTGGAACATGCTGCGGCCGTACATCAACCGCAAGGTATCGGAAACCACCGGCCGCGAATTCGCCATCCGCGGCGACCTGGACGTCAAGTTCCAGCGCAACCAGGACAGTGAAGAAGGCTGGCGCCGCTGGGTGCCGCATCCGCGCGTGAGCGCCGAAGACGTCCACATGAGCAATCCCGACTGGAGCACGGTCGGCCCTGAAATGGCCAGCGCCCAGCGCGTCGAAGGCGCGTTCCGCATCCTGCCGCTGCTGGGCAAGAACGCGATCCTGACCGACCTGCGCCTGGTGGCGCCGAACGTCGCGGTCGAACGGCGCAAGGACGGACGCAATTCCTGGACCTTTAAGGACAATGGCCCGTCGGAATGGAAAGTCGACATCCAGCGCCTGTCCTTCAACAGCGGCCAGCTGCGCTACGTCGACGAGCCGATCGGCCTCGACCTGCGCGCCCAGGCCAAGTCGATCGAAGGCGCACCGGCCCCGCGCGACGGCGTGCAGCCCTACGGCCTGGCCTTCACCCTCGACGGCACCTACAACAAGGCCAAGATCAGCGGCGGCGGCCGTGCCGGCGCGGTGCTGTCGCTGACCGACGAGCACACCACCTTCCCGATCGAAGCCAAGGCCGACATCGGCGACAACAAGATCGGCCTGCAGGGCACGATCCGCGACCCGCGTTCGATCGCCGGCTTCGAGCTGCAGATGCAGCTGGGCGGCGCCAGCATGGCCGACCTGTACGCGCTGACCGGCGTGCTGCTGCCGGAAACCCCGCCCTATTCCACCAGCGGCCACCTGATGGGCAAGAAGAATGGCGAATACTGGTCCTTCACCTACCGCGACTTCAAGGGCAAGGTCGGCGCCAGCGACATCGGCGGCACCCTCACCTACGCCCAGCGCGCCACCCGTCCGCTCCTGATCGGCAACGTCGCTTCGCAGCAGCTGCGCCTGGCCGACCTGGGCCCGACCGTGGGCGCCGACACCGGCACCGGCACCAAGGCCGCCGGCAAGGTCAAGGCCCCGGCCGAAGGCAAGGCGCTGCCGGTGGACCAGTTCAACACCGAAAAATGGGGCGCGCTCGACGCCGAGGTGAAGTTCAGCGGCAAGCGCATCGTGCGCACCCACGACATTCCGCTGAGCGACATCGAAACCACGATCCGCATGAAGGACAAGGTGCTGACCCTGACCCCGCTGTCGTTCGGCATGGCGGGCGGACGCATCACCTCGAACATCCGCCTGGACGGCACCGACAAGACGCTGGACGCCTCGGCCCGGATCGCGGCGCGCGGTCTGAAGATCCGCGAACTGTTCCCGAAACTGCAATCGATGCAGGCCAGCTTCGGCGAAGTCAACGGCGACGGCGCCCTGGCCGGGCGCGGCAATTCGGTGGCGGCGATGCTCGGCACCTCGCAGGGCGAGCTGAACGCCGTGGTCACCGAAGGCACGGTCAGCCGCTTCATCCTGGAACTGGCCGGCCTGAACGTGGCGAATGCCGTGTTCGTGAAGATCTTCGGCGACAAGCAGACCCTGCTGCACTGCGTGGCGGCCCAGACCACGGTGCGCAACGGCCGCGCCAACATCGACCGCTTCGTGCTCGACAGCGAAGAAGCGGTGGTGAATGCCACCGGCTACGTCGACCTGGCCAAGGAACAGCTGGACGTCGACGTGCGCCCGCGCACCAAGGGCACGCGCGTGCTGTCGCTGCGCACGCCGCTGTATGCGCGCGGCAGCTTCACCGATCCGAAGGTCGGTCCGCACGTGGGTCCGCTGGCGCTCAAGGGTGGCGCGGCAGTCGCGCTGGCGGCGGTGACGCCGGTGGCGGCCCTGATCCCCTTGATTAACGTGGACCGCGCGCCGGATACCAACTGCGGCGCCGAGATTGCCGCGGCGACCAAGAAGCCGAGCATGAAGCCGGCGCCGAAGGTCGGGGATGCCGCGCCGGCCAGCACCGCAGGCAAGACGAATGCAGCTGCGCCGGCCAAGTCCGGCAACAAGGGCGAGCTGCACCCGAAGGCCGCCACCGTCCAGTAAGAAGGGTCCGGGGCGGTCGCTGAAACAGCTTACAGGTAGTTGAACAGCGACAGCCCCGACATCGTCTTGAACGACATCTGCGCCGCCTGCAGCGTCAGCTGCTGCTGCGAAAAGTCCGAGATCGCCTTGACCTGGTCCAGCCCGGTCAGGTCGTCCATCGTGGCGGCGTATTGCACGCCCAGGTCGTCGCCGGCGCTGTCGAGGTAATCCAGCTCTTTCATGTGCGCGCCGACCGAAGCCTGCACCGTCAGCACATTGCTGTGCGCCTGCTGCAGGTTGTTCAGCGCCGTGTTCAGGTTGTTGGTCAGCGCCGCCTTGCCGCTCGAGCCGTCGGCCGGGGCGCGCAGGTCACCGATCAGCTTGGTCACGGTGGTGAACACCGATTCCTTTTCGCTCGGCGCCACCGAGAACTTGTCGCCTTCGGCCGGCACGCCCTTGATGTCGAAGCTCATGCCGTCGAACGCGATCGCCTTGCCCGCTTCATAGGTCTGGGCCGGGCCGACCGTGCCGGTGCTCTTGTCGGTGATGGTGTAGGTGGTCACCGGCGGGGTGTCGGTGCTCACGCTGAAGTTCAGTTCGTACGGCTTGTTGGTCAATGCGCCGCGGTCGGCCACCGAACCGGTCGAGATGATGGCCGAGCCCTTGTTGGCGGCGTCGGCCTTGGTCTGGAACACGCCGTTGCCGGTCGGGTTCGCTTCGAACACGGCGCTGCCGGAGGCCGACAGCGGCATCTTGCGCGAATCGCTCACCTGCAGCTGGCGCACGCCCTGGTCGCCCTGGTAGGTGGCGCCGCCCGGGGATGCGGTGAACGGCAAGGTAGTGGTCTTGTAGCCAGAGAACAGGTAGCCGCCGTTGCCGTCCGAGGTGTTGGCCACGGCGAACAAGTCTTGCAGGCGTCCCTCGAGCTCGACCGCCAGCGCTTCGCGGTCGCTCGGCAGCATGGTGCCGTTGCCGGCGTTGACCACCAGGGTCTGGATGTCCTGCAGCAGCTCGCTCGAATTCTGCAGCGCGCCCTCGACCGCCGACAGCGACGAATTGGCGCTGTTGCGGTTGGTGGCGAACTGTTCGTTCCGGCCCTGCGACTGGCTCACTTCGAGCGCACGCGCCGACGCCACCGGATCGTCGGCCGGGGTCAGGATGCGGCGGTCGGTCGACAGCTGCATCTGGGTGCGCGCCAGCGCGCTCTGCAGGTTGTTGAGCTGGTTGGACGAGGTGTTGTACAGGTTCAGGGTGCTTACGCGCATGGCTTACTCCAATATCGGGTGACGAATCAGCGGCCGATCGACAGCAGCGTGTCGAAAATCGTGCCGGCGATCTGCATCACCTTGCCGGCGGCCTGGTAGGCCTGCTGGTACTTGATCAGGTTGGTCGCTTCTTCGTCCAGGTTGACGCCCGAGACGTCCAGCGCCGCGTTCTGCGACTGCTGCAGCAGGGCGTTGCCGGCGGCGGCATTCACCTGCACTTCGCGCGTCTTGTTGCCGACCGTGCTGACCATCTGGGCATACGACGATTGCAGGGTCGCGGTGCCGTTGTTGAAGATGTTCTTGGTCTGCAGCTGGCCCAGCGCGGCGATGTTGCGGGTGTCGCCGATGCCGCCGGTATTGGCGGCGATGGTGAACTTGTCGCCCGTATTCGGGGCGCCGGTCATGGTCACGCTGACGCCGCCGAACGAATAGGTCGAACCGTTCGCGAACTTGACGTCGGCGGCCGGGATCGGATCGCCCTTCTTGCCGCTGGCGTCGGTCACGGTGACCATGGCGCCGGCCGGGAAGCCGCTCAGGGAGTTAGTGTCCTTGTCGTAGCTGAGCGTGACCGGCAGCGCCGTCGCCCCCGTTCCCAGGAAGTCCTTGTCGACCACGCCTTCGCTGATCTTGCCGGTGCCGGTGTTCTTCATGTCCACGCTGGTGGCGATCGGGGCGCCGGCGGCGATCTGCGAGACGTCGTTGGCCAGCACCTTGAAGTCGGCCGCGCCATTCACGGTCGGACGCACCACGAAGTTGTCGCCTTCGCGCGGGGTACCCTTGAAGTTGAACTCGACGCCGCCGTAGCTCAGCGTGGCTTCGCCGGCGGCGTTCGGAGTGACGCCGGCCACCTTGTTGCCGTCGGACAGGCGCAGCACGCTGTACGAACCATTTTCGTAGCGCACTTCGAAGTCGTTGTCGGTCAGCTTGGACGGATCGGTCACCTTGGCGCTCAGCTCCGAGGTGCTCAGCGGCGACGCGTTGATGTTCTTGCCGACAAAGGCCGGCGCGACTTCGAAGAAGTCCTTGCCCGCTTCGCCGTTCTGGTCCACGCCCAGCTTGTGCTGGTTGTTGAATTCGATGGCCATGCCGATCGCGACCTTGCCGAGCGCGCTCTGGGCCGTGTCCAGCGTGCCGGTGCGGAACTCGAGCACGCCGCCCAGCTGGCCACCGGTCAGGGCGCCGTCGGCCAGGATGGTGCTCTTGTTGCCGGTCTGGTAAGCCACTTCGACGCGGCTGAGGTCGGTCGGCGACGGCACCGCCGCCAGCTGGAACGCATCCTGCCCCACTACCAGCGGCTGGCCGCTGCCGATCGAGACCGTCAGGCTGTTGTTGTCGCCCGGACGGACGCTGGCCTTGACGTACTTGTTCAGTTCCAGCACCAGCTGGTCGCGCTGGTCGAGCAGGTCGTTCGGGGCGCGCTGGGCGGTCGTGGCGAAGCTGCCGATCTGCTCGTTGAGCTTGGCGATCTGGGTGGCGTAGGTATTGATCGCGGTGACGCTGGTCTCGATCTGGGCATTGACGCCGTCGCGGATCTCGCCCAGGCGCGAGTCCAAGGCCTGGAAGCGGGTGGCCAGCGTTTCGGCGGACGACAGCATCGCCTGGCGCGACGGCACCGAGGCGCCGTTGGCGGCCATGTCCTGGACGCCGCCGAAGAAGTCCTGCAGCGCCGGCGACAGGCCCGAGGTGGTGTCGGCCAGCAGGTTGTCGATCTGCTTGATCTGGCTGTAGTACGACTCCAGGCCGCTGGTGCTGGCCTGGGCGGTGCGCACCTGGTTGTTCAGGAAGTCATCGCTGTAGCGTTTGATCTGGGCGATCTGGGTGCCGGTGCCGACGAAGCCGACGCCGGTGTCGAGCGCGACACTGGTGGCCTGCACCACGCCCTGGCGGCTGAAGCCGGCCACGTTGGCGTTGGTGATGTTGTGGCCGGTCGTGGCGAGGGCTGCCTGCGCTGCGAACAGGCCGGTCTTACCGATGGCGAGGATATTACCGGACATGATTTTCTTCTCTCTTCAACAATAGCGTCTACGGCAGCATTTACGAAAACTTGACAGTGGTATTTTCGCCACGGCCAGCGGCGGTTACGGCAGTGCCTCAGGCCAGCGAATTGCGGATCACGCGGGTCAGCTTGGTGGCGTAGTGCGGGTCGGTCGCGTAGCCGGCGCGCTGCAGGCCGCGGGCGAAGGCGGCCGCATCGCCGCCGCTGTTGATGACCTTTTCGTAGCGCGGATTGTTGGCCAGCATGTTGGCGTAATCCTTGAACGAGTCGGCCGGCGAATCGTAGGCGCGGAACCGCTCGACGCGGGTCTGCGGACGGCCGTTGACGTACTCGGTGGTGACCGATTCGGCAACCTTGCCTTTCCAGCTCGGGCCGGCCTTGATGCCGAACAGGTTGTGGCTGTTGCTGCCGTCGGCGTTCTTGATCATGCGCTTGCCCCAGCCGGTTTCCAGCGCGGCCTGGCCCAGCATGAACTTGGCCGGCACGCCAGTGGTCTTCTCGGCTTCGAGCGCGTGGTTGTGCAGCTTTTCCTGGAACGCGCGCACGTGCGGCGCCTGGATGCGACCGCTTTCGGTGGTGGCCGGCAGCTTGGCGACTTCGTCCGATGCCTGGGTCTGGGCACCGGCGGCGGCCGCACTCTTGAGCATGGCGGCGGCATTGCTGAAGGGACTAACTGCGGGGTTGGCTGCAGCAGCCGCGCCACCCGGCGCGCCATTGCCTTCGGCGCCGATCGCCAGCGCCTGCTGGCCCATCTGCTGGCTGCTCAGCTGGCGCACCAGCACGTCGGCCAGGCCCATGCCGCGCTTGGCCAGGTTCTGGCTGGTCTGCTGGTCGAGCATGGTGGTGAAGGTCTTGGTCTGCTGGCTGTTGCCGAAGCCGTCCTCGTCCTGCGGGGTGGCGTCGCGCATGCTCTTCATCATCATGTTGATGAACATCGCTTCGAACTGGGTCGCCGTCTCCTTCAGCGCGGCCGGGGTGCCGGCCTTGGCGTCCTTCTTCAGGGCGCTCAGGCTGTTGGTGTCGAGTGCGAACTTGTTCGACAGGTCGTTGGTGTTCGAAGCGATCATGCTGATGGGTTCCGTTGGATTAGATGATCTCGAGTTCGGCGCGCAGCGAGCCGGCAGCCTTCAGTGCCTGCAGGATGGCCAGCAGGTCTTGCGGGGTGGCGCCGATCGAATTCATCGCCTTCACCACTTCGGCCAGCGACGCGCCGCCCTTGATGCTCAGCACCTTGCCCGGGTCTTTCTTGATCTCGACCGAATTGTTCGGGGTCACGACGGTGGCGCCGCGGCTCATCGGGTTCGGCTGGCTGACGTTGGCGTCGCCGCCGATGGTCACCGACAGGTTGCCGTGCGAGATCGCGCAGTCTTCCAGCATCACGGCGCGGTTCATCACCACCGAACCGGTACGCGCATTCATGATCACTTTGGCCGAGGCCATGGTCGGCTTGACGTCGATCTGTTCCAGCATGCCGATGAAGGCCACGCGCTGGTCGCTCGACGACGGGGTGCGCACGCGCACCACGCGGCCGTCCAGCGCAGTCGCCACGCCGGCGCCGAACTGGTCGTTGACGGCTTCGACCACGCGCGCCGCGGTGGCGAAGTCGGTTTCTTTCAGTTCCAGGCGGATCTGGTTGTCGGCGCCCAGGTTCGACTGCACGGCGCGCTCGACCGTGGCGCCGTCCGAGATGCGGCCCACCGACAGGTGGTTCACCTGCACCTGGGCGCCGCCGCCCGGCGCCTGCGCGCCGACGCCGCCCACCACCAGGCTGCCCTGGGCCATCGCGTACACCTGGCCGTCGGCGCCGTGCAGCGGCGCCATCAGGAGCGTGCCGCCGCGCAGGCTTTTGGCGTTACCGATCGACGACACCGTGATGTCCAGCGTCTGGCCCGGCTGGGCGAAGGCCGGCAGCGACGCGGTCACCATCACCGCCGCCACGTTCTTCATCTGCAGCTGGGTACCGGCCGGCAGGTTGACGCCCTTCTGCTGCAGCATCGCCTTGATCGACTGCACGGTGAACGGGGTCTGGCTGGTCTGGTCGCCGGTGCCGTCGAGGCCGACCACGATGCCGTAGCCGGTCAGCTGGTTCTGGCGCACGCCGCCGATATTGGCCAGGTCTTTCAGGCGCTCGGCGTGGGCGACGGGGGCGATACCGGCGCCGGCCAGGGCAGCGCACAACAGCAGCAGGGATGGGAACTTGCGCATGACTGAATAAATCCTTAGAACGGCAGCATCGACAGGAAGAAACGCGACAGCATCGAAGTCACTTCGGCGCGGTCGAGACGGCTGTTGGTGCGGTATTCGACGCGGGCGTCGGCCACCACCGTCGACGACACGATATTGCCCGGCTGGATGGTGTCGGGGCTGACCATGCCCGAGAAGCGGATGAACTCGGTGCCCTTGTTCATCGCCACCTGCTTTTCGCCGGCCACGATCAGGTTACCGTTGGGCAGCACTTCGGTCACGGTCACGCCCAGCGTGCCGGTGAAGTTGTTCGACGCGCTCTGGGTGTCGCCGTCGGCGTACTTGGTGCCCGACTCCAGGCCCACATTCGCGCCGATCTTGCCGGCCAACAGGCCAGGCGCCTTGAACTCGGCGCTGCCGGTCTTGTTGCCCGAGCTGGCGCCGTTCTTGTTGGCGGTGGTGCGCTCGCTGATGTTGATGGTCAGCAGGTCGCCGATATGGCGCGCGCGGCGGTCTTCGAACATCGGACGATAGCTGTTGGCGTTGTAGATCGCGCCATCGCTGCCGGGCGCGGTTTCCACCAGCATCGGACGGGCCGTGGTCGGGCCCTGCACGATGGTGGAAGGAGCAGTGGCGCAACCAGCAAGTGCCAAGAGCGCAGCGAACGAAGTCAGAAATTTCATGTGAGCCAAAAAAGGAATGATGAAAGTCGGAATTACAGCTGCGCCAGCTTTTGCAGCATCTGGTCGGACGTGGTGATCGCCTTGCTGTTGATCTCGTAGGCACGCTGGGTCTGGATCATGTTGACCATCTCTTCGACCACATTCACGTTCGATGCTTCGACATAGCCCTGCAGCACCACGCCGGCGCCGTTGGTGCCCGGCACGTTCAGGTTGGCGTTGCCCGAGGCGGTGGTCTCGACGTACAGGTTCTCGCCGCGCGATTCGAGGCCGGCCGGATTGATGAAGGTGGCCAGCTGCAGCGCGCCGACCTGGGTCAGCTGGGTTTCGCCGGCGATCTTGACCGACACGGTGCCGTCACGGCCGACCGAGATCGACTCGGCATTGTTGGGGATGGTGATGGCAGGCTGGACCACGAAGCCGCTGGAAGTGACCAGCTGGCCGTTCTGGTCTTTCTGGAACGAACCGTCGCGGGTATAGGCCTGGGTGCCGTCCGGCAGCAGCACCGGGAAGTAGCCGGGGCCGTTGACCATGACGTCCTTGTCATTGCCGGTCTGCTGGGGATTGCCCTGGGTGTGGATGCGCTCGGTGGCGACGGTGCGCACACCGGTACCGATCTGCAGGCCCGAAGGCAGGTTGGATTGCTGCGACGACTGGGCGCCCGGCTGGCGCACGTTCTGGTACAGCAGGTCCTCGAACACGGCGCGCGACTTCTTGAAGCCGTTGGTGCTGACGTTGGCGAGGTTGTTCGAGATGACGTCGAGGTTGGTCTGCTGGGCTTCGAGACCGGTCTTGGCGATGTACAGCGAACGAATCATGGTGGCATTCTCCTATTGGCGGCAGGAGCACCCCGCCACGCACAATAGAATTATGCCCGGGCAACACTTAGTTCATAGCGAGGATCTGGGTGGCTTTTGCGGCGTTATTCTCGGCGTTCTTCAGCAAACTCATTTGCGTCTCGAAGCTTCTTGCCAAGGAGATCATGTCGACCATGCAATCGACGGCATTCACGTTGCTGCCCTCGAGCGCGCCGCCGGCGACCTGCACCGCCGGGTCGGCCTGGGCAGTGCTGCCGTCCTTCATGCGGAACAGGCCGTCGTCGCCGCGCACCATGTCGCCGGCCGGCGGGTTGACCAGCTTCAGGCGGCCGATGATGTTGGCCGCGGCCGGCTGGTCGACGTTCGAGATGGTCGACACGCTGCCGTCGACGCCGATGGTGACGGTGGCGTCGGGTGGGATCGCGATCGGGCCGCCCTCGCCGGCGATGATCTGGCCCGAGGCGGTCTGCAGCATGCCGTTCGGGCTCATCTGCAGCGAACCGTTGCGGGTGTAGGCTTCGGAACCGTCGGGCATCTGCACCGCCAGCCAGCCGTCGCCCTTCACCGCCACGTCCAGGTCGCGCCCGGTCACCTGCAGCGCGCCGGCCGAGAAGTCGCTGCCGGCGGTCGAGTCGACCACGAAGGCGCGCGTCGGCAGGCCCGGACCTTGCACTGGCGCCGAACGGAAGATGTCGAGCTGGGCACGAAAACCCGTGGTGCTGACATTGGCCAGGTTGTTCGAGGTCGTGGCCTGCTTCTCGAGGATGTGCTTGGCGCCGGTGGCGGCGGTGTAGATCAGGCGGTCCATGGTGCGGTCCTTGTCGTGTTGCGGTGGTACAGCGTTGTGGTGCGTTTCGGTGATGCGGCGGTGCGTTGAACGCGTCGGCGGGGGACCGCCAACCCTACGCAGGGTTGGCAGCTCCGCTGCCGACGCATTCAACCTGCGCCGGCATCATCCATCATTAACGCAGGTTCACCAGCGTCTGCAGCACCGAGTCCTGGGTCTTGATGGTCTGCGCATTCGCCTGGTAGGCACGCTGCGCGGTGATCATGTTGACCAGCTCGGCGGTCAGGTCGACGCTCGAGGCTTCGGTGGCCGACGATTGCAGCACGCCCATGCCGCCGGTGCCGGCGGTGCCGATCAGGGCGCCGCCCGAGTTGGGCGACTCTGCCCAGGCGTTGTTACCCAGCGGTTCGAGGCCGTTGGGGTTGGTGAAGTTGGCCAGCACGACCTGGCCCAGCGGCTTGACCTGGCCGTTGCTGTACTGGCCCAGGATGGTGCCGTCCTGGCCGGTGCTGAAGCGCTGCAGCGAACCGGCCTTGTAGCCGTCCTGCTCCAGGCGCTTTTCGCTGGTGGTGGTGCCGTACTGGGTGGTGCCCGCGAAGTCGAAGGTCACCGGGATCTTCAGTTCGGCGCCGGTCGACGGCACCACTTGCAGGTCCATCTTGAACTGGCCGTTCTTGACGTCGGTATTGCCGCTGGTCGCCATGTTCAGGGCGCCGTTGGTGTTGAAGTTCAGGGTGCCGATCGGCTTCGGCGACACTTTCAGCACTTTCAGCATGGCTTCGTTGATCTGTTCCGGCGTGGTGCCCGGCACCAGTGCGGCGGTCTGGGCGGCGGCGGCGATCGCGGCCTGGTCGTCGGCGCTCATGGCCGGATCGGCGGCGACGGCGGCGTCGCGCACGGCGGTGGCGGCCTTGGTCGCGTAGTCGGCCAGGGCGGCGGCCTTGCCGGCATTGTCCGCGCTGGTCCAGGCGGTGCGGGCGGCAGTGACGGTGGCGTCGGTCTGGGTCACACCGGCCGCGTTCAGCGCGGTGTTCTCGTAGCCGTCCATGCTGGTGTACACGTCCCAGGTGCCCGGCGCAGTCTTGACGTAATAGGTCGACAGCGTGTGCGGGTTGCCCAGCGTGTCGTACACGCTCATCGGGCTCTGCTTGGTATAGGTATCGGTATCGTCGACGTTGAACGGGGTCTTGGTGACCTGCGCGCTGCGCGAATCGAGCTGCAGTTCGATCTCGACCTTCGAGGTGACTTTCGGCGGCTGGTCCGAGGTGTCGATCTTCAGCGGCACCGGCGCGCCGGCTGCGATCTTGCCGTCGGCGTTCAGTCCATAGCCGGTCAGCTTGGCGCCCTGGGCGTTGACGATATTGCCCGACTTATCGAGCGAAAACTGGCCGTTGCGCGAGTACTGCACCACGCCGGCTTGCTCGATGCGGAAGAAGCCGGCGCCATTGATGGCGATGTCGAGCGGGTTGCTGGTCTGTTCGATATTACCCTGGGTGAACTGCTGGGCGATGGCCGAGACCTTGACGCCGATGCCGGGCGAGATGCCGCCGGCGCCGTTGAGCGAGCTGGCGTAGACGTCGGCGAACTGGGTGGTCGAACCCTTGAAGCCGACGGTGCTCGAGTTGGCGATGTTGTTACCGATGACGTCCAGCGATTTGGCGGCGCCGTTCAAGCCGCTCAGGCCTTGTTGGAAAGACATGTGTGTATCCTAAAAAAGAGTAAGGAAGTAAGCGGCTCGGCTTACAGGACTTGTTTGATATCGGCGTAGGCAACCGCGCCTGCACCCGGGAGATTCAGTTTCACGCCATCCTTGCCGCCGGTGGTCACGCTGGCGACGCTGTCGAAGGATAAGGATTTAGCGTCAGTCAGCGCCTCGCCGCCTTGGGTGGCGACCACGCTGAAGGTGTACTTGCCGTCGGCCAGCGCGATCGGCTTGCCCTCGGCGTCGACCTTGGTCGGGTCGGGCACGCCGTCCCAGGCCACCGGGATGATGCCGGCTTCCTGGGCGCCGAGGTCGATGGTGGCGACTTCGTTGCCGCCGCCATCCTTGACCACCAGCTGCACCTTGTCCGCCGGGCTCGCCAGTTCCACACCCAGGATCGCCTGGCCCTTGGCCAGCTGCACGCCATTGCCTTCGACCAGCACGCCGTGGCCGATCAGGTTGGTCGCGGCCAGCGATTCGCTCGACTGGTAGCTGGCTTTCAGCGATTCCAGCGTCGTGTTCAGCTTGTTCACGCCGGTCACGGTCTGCAGCTGGGCCAGCTGGCTGGTCATCTGCGCGTTGTCCATTGGATTCAATGGATCCTGGTTCTGCAGCTGGGTCACCAGGAGGGTCATGAACTTGTCGGTGTCGGCCTGGACACCGTCGGCCGATTCCTGGGCCTTGGTGTTCATGGTCTTCATCAAGTCGTTGATGTTGGCGGTGGAGGAACTGATGGGAGAGGTCATGGGTGTCGGGTCTGGTGTCTGGTTACTGGCCGATGGTCAGCGTCTTCATCAGCATGGTCTTGGCTGCGTTCATGGTTTCGACGTTGGTCTGGTAGGAACGCGAGGCCGACAGCATGTTGACCATTTCGTCCACCGGGTTCACGTTCGGCATCGACACATAGCCCTTGTCGTCGGCCATCGGATGCTTGGGGTCGTACACCTGCTTGAGCGGCGACGGGTCTTCCACCACTTCCTTGACGCGCACGCCGGTGGCGCCGGAAGCGGTCGGCACCGCCTCGAACACCACCGCCTTGGCGCGGTAGGCTTCGCCGCTGGGGCTGGTGACGCTGTCGACGTTGGCCAGGTTGCTGGCGGTGGTGTTCAGGCGCTGGGCCTGGGCGCTCATCGCCGAGCCCGACACATTAAAGATATTAAAGAGCGACATGGCTACCCTTGTTACTGGCCCTGGATCGCGGCCAGCAGGCCCTTGATCTGGCTGTTGATCATCATGATGCCGGCCTCGTAGCGCAGCGCGTTGTCGGCGAACTGGTTGCGCTCGACGTCCATGTCGACCGTGTTGCCGTCGACACTGCCCTGCACCACGCCGCGGTACAGCACCGGGGTGCCGTCGGCCAGCGAGTCGCCGGTGGCCTTGCCGCGTGCCATGTGGCTGGTATCGGTGGTGGCCAGCGCGCTGCTGTTGCCGCCGCCTGCCATTGCACCCTTGAGGGCGCTGGCGAAGTCGATGTCGCGCGCCTTGTAGTTAGGGGTGTCGGCGTTGGCGATGTTCGAAGCCAGCAGTTCCTGGCGTTGCGAACGCAGGGACAGCGCCGTTTCATTAAAACGCATGTAGTCGTCGAGTTTGCCGATCATGCTGCCTCCTGGCGTGTGCTTGTTGGGACAGCGTGAATCATACGGACCCGGCCGGCGTCCCAATCGGCCGAGAAGGACCGGCAAAACCCGGCTATTCAAAGTTTCGCTACGGCATCATTCGACCTAAGATAGCAGCATTCCCGGATCTCTTTCACACCCGCTTCTCATGAAAAGACAGATCGTCGCTTTTTCGCTGCTGTCACTCCTCGTTGGTGGTGCGCAGGCGCAACAGACCCGTCCTACTGCATCGCAAGCCAAGCCGGCGGCCCAGCCGCAGGCGGCCGGCCGCCAGAACCTGGCCGCGCTGCGCGGCGTGGTCGAACAGTATCTGCAGACCCAGAGCGCCGGCATGCCGGGCGAGGTCGGCGTCAAGGTCGGCGCGGTCGACCAGCGCCTGAGCCTGGCCGCCTGCCCGGCCCCGGAAGCGTTCCAGCAGCCGGGTGCCCGCCCCTGGGGCAAGACCACGGTCGGGGTGCGCTGCACTGCGCCGTCCTGGACCATCTATATCCAGGCCCAGGTCAGCGTCACCGCCGACTACGTGGTCGCGGCGGTGCCGCTGGCCCAGGGCCAGCCGCTCGACGCGAGCCAGCTGACGCTGATGAAGGGCGATATCGCCGCGATGCCGAATGGCATCATCACCGACGTGGCGCGCGCGGTCGGGCGCACCCCGATGGTGTCGCTGCCGGCCGGCACCGCGCTGCGCATCGACACCCTGCGCAGTCGTCCGGTGGTGCTGCAGGGCCAGCCGGTACAGCTGGTATCGCGTGGATCGAACTTCTCGGTCACGGGCGAAGCCAAGGCGATCAACAATGCCGGCGAAGGCCAGGTGGCGCAGGCGCGCACCAGGTCCGGCATCGTGGTCAGCGGCACGGCGCGCGAAGGCGGCATCGTGGAAGTAATGCTGTAAAACAACATCGTCGGTAGAAGCAGGAATCCTTTGTCAGGGTCTAAAGTTTGTGGCGGCGCCGCCGTTACAGAGGACAGATCCCGGAGTTTCTACTCCGAACAGAGAAGGATGATGCTGTGAAAATTAACGATACCCTGTCCAACAACCCAGCCCTGCAACCGGCCACCACGCAGACCAATACGGCGCGCGGTGCCGAGAAGGCGGCCACGACCGCGCCTACCCAGGCGCCGACCGACAGCGTCCGGCTGTCCTCGCAGGGCCAGGCGATGGCGAACGCGGTGGGCAGCGGGGCACAAGTGTTCGATGCAAAGAAAGTAGAACGTATCAAGATGGCCATCGCCGATGGCCAGTTCCAGGTCAACTCCGAGAAGGTGGCGGACGGCTTGCTCGACACCGTGCGCGACCTGCTCCATTCACGACAACGCTAATCCATGATCTCCAGCCCGACCCAGACTCTCGCCGCAGAACACCAACACCTCAGCGCCCTCGTGGCGCTGATGAAACAGGAACAGCAGATGCTGGTCGCGCTCGACGCCGACGCCTTGACCGAACTGACGCCGAAAAAGAACGCGCTGGTGGCCGAGCTTGCGGCATTGTCCAGGCAGCGCCACGGCGCGCTGGCGGCGGCGGGTTGCGAGGGATCGGAAGCGGGCATGGAGCCGTGGCTGGCGGTGGGCGGCAACGGCGCCGCGCGCGGGCAGTGGGAAACCATGCTGGCCACCGCGCGCGAAGCCAAGGAACTCAATCGCGTCAACGGCATGCTGATCAACCGTCAGCTGGCGCATAACCAGGGCGTGCTGAACGCGATGCGCACCCCGACCAACGCGCCGGCCGGCGCGATCTACGGCGCCAGCGGCCAGACGCTGGGCGTGGGCGCCTCCAAGCGCTACGTGGTGGGCTGAACACACTTCTCTGCAGTAACAGTAATCCGAAAAGGCCGCGCGAGCGGCCTTTTTTGCGTCCGACGCTTCTCTCCTACTGTGCGACACGGTGACGAAAAATATGTCACCAAAAAGTATGACGCATGAGCTCGTAACGGCGGCATAATGGATACTTCACCCGAATTCTCCCAATTGCCATTTCCACGCCGTTGCCGCGGCGCGTTCCCGCTCATCCCTACATGCTCGTCACCCAGCAGATATTCCTGATCGCGTCCCTGCTCTGCTTGCTGGTGCTGCTGGCGCTGTGCTCGGTCGCGGCGGAAGGCGTGCGCGGCATGCGCGCGCTGCTGCTGGCGGCGCTGCTGGGCATCGTCGGCAATGTCCTGTACGCCTTCGGACGCGAGCTGCCGCCGCTGCTGGCCTATGAAGCGGCGAATGTGTCCTATGCCGGCGCCGGGGCGGCGCTGGTGGCCGGCTACCGCATCCTGGCCGGGCGTTCCCCGCGCACCTTGCTCTTGAGCTTGCTGGTAGCCCTGGTCGGGGTGCTGATCGCCCTGTTCCACCATGTCGCCGATTCCTTTGCCGGACGCAGCGCCGTGACCTCGCTGTTCCAGGCCGCGGTATGCGTCGAGATCGGGCGCACCGTACTGGCCGGGCGGCGCGACTGGCAGCAGCCGCACCACGTGTACTGGTTCGTGCTGGCCATGTGCGCCACGGTCGCGCTCGGCCACATGGGACGCATGGCCTGGCTGTGGGGCGCCGAGCAGGCGCCGACCTCGCTGCTGCAGCCGAGCCTCTGGAGCGTGTTCATCCTGACCGCCGCCGCGCTGGCGCTGCCGGCGCTGATCCTGGGCGGCCTGTTGACCACCCACCGCCACATCGTGCACCGCGCCGAATATGCCGCCAACCACGACCACCTGACCGGCGCCTGGTCGCGCAAGGCCTTCTTCGAGATCGCCACCCGCGAGCGCGCCCGCAGCACGCGGTCGGGCAAGCCGCTGGCACTGATGCTGATCGACCTCGACAACTTCAAGGCGATCAACGACAGCTGCGGCCACCATGCCGGCGATCTGGCATTGCAACTGGTGGCCGAGCGCGCCCGCGCCACGCTGCGCGCGGTCGATTGCGTGGCGCGCCTGGGCGGCGACGAATTCGCGGTGCTGCTGCCGGATACCGGGCTCGGCTATGCCGCCGGGGTCGGCGACAAGCTGCAGGCGGCGGTATGCGCGGCCGCCACCGCTCTGCCCGCGGCACCGGGCCAGCCGCCGCTGACGCTGAGCATCGGCGTCACCGTGCTGGCGGAAGGCGAAACCTTGCAGGCCGCCATGGCGCGCGCCGATGCGGCGCTGTACGCGGCCAAGGCGGCCGGGCGCAACCGGGTGCATGCGCTGGCGCCGGAGCCGGCGCTGGCGCATGCGGCGAACGATGCTGTGGTTCCGGTGCAGCAGGTATCCATCGAGCATACGCGCCGCGCAGGTTGACCGGCGTTGTCGTTGTCCCCAAGCGACTGCCCCCAGCAATTGCTTGCCGTTCAGATATTTGTTTCATATCCTGAACGATTCGATTGCCAAGGAGTCCTTGATGCAACGCTTTGCCGCCCTGCTGTGTGCCGTGCTGTTCTCCCTCCCCGTCGTTGCGCAGGCCGCCTGCGAAGATCCGGCCAAGCCGATCGACGAACAGGGCTTTGTTCCCATCAACGGCATCGAGCAATGGGTCACCATCAAAGGCGAGCGCTGCGGCAATCCGGTGCTGCTGATGGTGCATGGCGGCCCCGGCAATCCTCTGACGCCGTATTCGCATAACCTGTTCGGTCCATGGGAGAAAGACTTCACGATCGTGCATTGGGACCAGCGCGGCTCGGGCATGACCTATGGCCGCAAGCCGCCGCGTGAAGACGAACCGCTCACCATGGAACAGCTGACGGCGGACGGCATTGCCGTGGCCGAATACGCTACTCACCACTTGGGCAAGCGCAAGCTGCTGTTGTTGGGCAGCTCGTGGGGTTCGATGCTGGGCATCCAGATGGCGCATGCGCGTCCCGCCCTGTTCCACGCGTATGTCGGCGTGGTACAGGTCATCGAGCACAAGGCCAACGACAAGGCGTTCTATGACGTCTTGCTGCAACGGGTGCGCGCTGCGGGTGATGCCGACGCGGTGGCGAAACTGGAAGCGATCGGCGCGCCGCCGTGGACCGATCCGCGCGCCTTCGGCATCGCGCGCCGTATCGACCGCAAGGTCGAGGCGCTGGCGAGCGATCCGGCGCCAAAAGCGTGGTGGCAACCGGCGCCGCAATACACGACACCCAAATACGAGGCCGACTATACCGCGGGCGAGGATTATTCGTATATCCAGTTCGTCGGTTACAAAGGCGATGGCATCTCGTCGCGCTATGACTTGTATCGCATGGGTACGCGCTTCGCGTTGCCGGTCTATTTCGTGATGGGCAAGGAAGACCTGCTATCGAACGAGGGCGTGGCACGCCGCTATTTCGATGTGATCGAGGCGCCGGCCAAGGACTTCATCGTGGTGCCGCGCGCCGGCCACGATCCGAACGAAGCGATGCTGGCTGCGCAATTCAAGGTGCTGCAGCGCGCCGCCGCGGCTGCCCGCTAAGGGCTTTCGTCCGCCGATTCCTACGCCGCCGCGGCGGCGGCTCCTATTGGGAAAGCGGCAAGCACGCCACACATGCATCCATCGAACACAGGCAACGAAGGAGATCATAATGAGCAAGCAGGATTCGAAGGACATTCGCGACGATCAGCGTGACGATAACCGCCAGGGCGCCGACCAGGACCGCGGCAACCGGCAGGACACTGATTCGGGCCTGCGCGCCAGCGGCCCGGATTCGCTGTCCGGTTTCGTGGCCGACGACGACGCCGGCGACTCGAGCATCGGCTCGGCCAACCGCGACGGTTCGCGCCAGTCCGGCATCCAGAGCAACTTCGCCAAGGCTTCGCCGGAAAGCAATGTCGGCCCGGCCGGCGCCGCGCAGACCAGCCACGGCAATGCCGGCGGCCCGATCACCGGCGGCGTGCTCGGCAAGTCCGAGGCCGGCGGCAACAGCCAGTCGGCGATCGGCGGCGCGGCCAATGGCGGCGCACCGGGCACCACCAATGACGGCGGCAAGGACGGCTACGTCGGCCGCGCCAGCGACGATCGTGTCAGCAAGCGCCTGGCCGACGGCGCCGAAAGCTCGGGCACGCCGGGCGACAGCCCGCACCGCACTTCCTGATCTGCCCTCGTGGCTGGCTCTCAGGCGGCCTTGGCCGCCTGCAGCAAGGCCTCGATCCCCTGCGGCGCGACCGGGCGGCTGAAGCAATAGCCCTGCATCTGGTCGCAGCCGCGCGCCGACAGGAAGTCCAGCTGTTCCTGGGTTTCCACCCCTTCCGCGATCACGTTCAGGCGCATCGAATGCGCCAGCGCGATCACGGCGTTGACGATGGCGGCATCGTCGGCGTCGCGCGTCAGGTCGCTCACGAACGAGCGGTCGATCTTGAGACTGTGGATCGGGAAGCGCTTCAGGCTCGCCAGGCTCGAATAGCCGGTGCCGAAGTCGTCGATCGCCAGCTGCACGCCCATCGCCGCCAGCCGCTCCATGGTGGCGGCGGCCGCCACCGGATTCTGCATCAGCACGCTTTCGGTGATTTCCAGCGTCAGCCATGCCGGGTCGCAGCCGCTCCGTTCGATCAGCATGCCCACTTGCCGCGCCACGTCCTGGCCCAGGAACTGGCGCGCCGACAGGTTCACGCTGATGCGCACCGGCGGCAAGCCCATGCGGCGCCACGCCACCTGCTGCGCCATCGCGGTGGCCAGCACCCATTCGCCAACCGGCACGATCAGGCCGGTCTCTTCCAGCAGCGGAATGAAGTCCGACGGTGGCACCAGCGCCTTGCCTTGCGGCTGCCAGCGCAGCAGCGCTTCGACGCCGCTCACCGCGCCGCTGGCGATATCGACCACCGGCTGGTAGTGCAGCAGGAATTCCTGACGCTGCAGCGCGCGCTGCAGGGCGCCTTCCAGGCGCAGGTGCTCGGCCGCATGCAGGCCGAGCGCGGCCGCATAGAAACTGAAGTGGTTGCCGCCCTGCCCCTTTGACTGGTACATGGCGCTGTCGGCATTCTTGAGCAGCGTCGCGGCGTCCAGCCCGTCGCGCGGATACATGGCAATGCCGATCGAACCGGTCGGGAACACTTCCTGGCCGCACAGCAGCAGCGGCTGGAACAGGTTGTCCAGCAGCTTGCGCGCCACGGTCGCCGCATCGCCTTCGCCCGACAGTTCCGGCAGCACCACCACGAATTCGTCGCCGCCCTGGCGCGCCACGGTGTCGCTTTCGCGCAAGGACGCGGCCAGGCGGCGCGCGATCTCGACGATCATGCGGTCGCCGGCGTC
The DNA here is from genome assembly GCF_031995545.1 of Massilia sp. Taxonomy (GTDB): domain Bacteria; phylum Pseudomonadota; class Gammaproteobacteria; order Burkholderiales; family Burkholderiaceae_D; genus Telluria. Next base: position 10,298 of record NZ_DAMAGA010000034.1, on the reverse strand, counting down.
ATGGCCAAGGCTGTCATTGACGTGCTTGAAGCGATCCAGGTCGATGAACATCACCGCCACCTGGTTGCGGGTGCGCCCGGCGTGCACGATCGCCTGCGCCAGCCGGTCCTGCAGCAGCAGGCGGTTCGGCAGGCCGGTCAGGGTGTCGTGGCTGGCCAGGCGCGTCAACGCTTCCTCGGCCAGCTTGCGGCGCGAGATGTCCTCGACCACCGAGATGAAACGCTGGTTGCCGTTGGCGTCGCGCATCATCGAGACGCTGACGTTGACCCACACCGGGCTGCCGTCACGCCGCACCAGGCGCCGCTCGCGCTGGTAGTCGCCGATCTCGCCCGCCTTCAGGCGCCGGATCAGGGCCAGCTCGTCGGGCAGGTCGGCTTCCAGCGTCAGTTGCTGGAAGAAGCGCTGCAGCAGCTCGACTTCGGTATAGCCCAGGATCTGCGCCATCTTGCGGTTGACCCGCAGCAGGCGCCCGTCGGCGCCCAGCAGCACGATGCCGACCGCGGCCTGGCTGAAGGTGAGGCGGAAGAATTCCTCGCTCTCCTGCAGGCGCAGGCGCGCCTTGCGCCGGAACGTCACGTCCTGGCCGATGAGGAGCAGCATGTCGCCGTCGTCCTGCTGCATGCGGCGGATATTGAATTCGACGTGGCGCACGCCGTCGGCGCGTCCGTCCAGCGTCACCAGCACATCGTGCTGCGCCGCGCCGCTGCTGAGCGCCTCGTCGATGCGCGCCGCCAGTTCCGCATCCGGCAGGATGGCGGCCAGCGGCAGGCCGGCGCCGCCCGCTTCCTCGGGCGTGCCGAGCAGGTCGGCCATGCTGCGGTTCATCGAGCGCACCCGGCGCGCCGCGTCGATCACCGCCAGGCCGGCCGGCATGGCCTCGATCACCTGCTCCAGGTAGGCGCGGCTTTGCAGCACGCTGCGCTGGTCGGCGTGGGCGTAGGTGTCCAGCGCCAGTCCCATGTCGAAGCAGACGATCTTGAGCACCGCGTCGCAGCTGGCGCCGAGCCGTTCCGGGTCGTGCCGCAGCTTGTGGCGCAGCATGGCGAACAGCTCGGACAGGTATTTGCGGTAGGCGCCGATATACCACTTCGGATCGAGCCCGATGCGCTGGTGGGTGGCGCCGACGCGCAGGCGTTCGCGCACATAGGCTTCGCCATACTCGCCGCCGGTCAGGCTGCTGAAATAGCCGGACTGGGCGCGGCGCAGGCGCGCCGTGGTGTCGCTGTCGCCCAGCAGTTCGCGCATGCGCGGGAAGTCCAGCAGGTGGGCGTAGAACGTGTCCGAGAAGGTGTCGCGCTCGGCTTCGAGCAACTCGTGCACGTCGCGCAGCACGGCGACGTCGCGTTCGTCGAATTCCAGGAAACGGCGGCGCGCGGCCAGTTCCGCGCCATCCAGGCCGATCGCGTGGGCGATGGCATCGATCATTTCCGGCGTCTCGCGCATGTTGGGGCCGGCCCGGTCGGCATGCGCGGGCCGCGAGTTGGTATGCGCCGGAGTCTGGCGCGCTGCGTCGTTGGTCTGGAATGTCATGGAAACTGCCTCTGGCTGTTGATCTAGCCAAGAATTAATAGCTTCTGGGATATGTTCGTTGCATGATAGCAAACAGACAGCACCAACATTGGGTGTTTATAGACATTTGATCCATACCTGTTGTTTATTTGCTGTACTTGCCGCATGGTTACTTTCCTGGAGCAAACAGTGTGAACACAGCGTTTGGGGCGGCGCAAACCATTCCGCTCCGGTGGGCAGAAAGTGGCTGATGGACATATCTCAGGAGAAGCCATGAACCTCTGCCCTACCCTTCTGTTCCCACGTGCGGCGCTGTGCGCCACCGCCCTGGTGGCCGCCGCCTGCGCCCTCTCCACGCCGGCCTTGGCTACCGTGACCGTCACGCTGGCGCCGCTGCAAACCACGATCAAGCGCGGCGAAGACGTGCTGGTGCGGGTCACCCTGACCAACACCGCGGCCGCAGTCCAGTACGTGCTGCGCTGGCGCACGCCGCTGGACGGCATCGACGACGCCCTGTTCGACGTGCGGCGCGACGGCCAGCCGGTGACCTATCTGGGACGCCACATCAAGCGCGCCGCGCCCGGCCCGGCCGACTTCCTGCGGCTCGAGCCGGGCGCTTCGCTGACGCAGACGGTCGAGCTGTCGAGGCTGTACGAAATGACGGTCACTGGCGCCTATACGGTGCGCTACCGGGCGCCGGCCGTGCCGGCCACCGCCGCCACCGCCAAGAACCCGGCCACGCCGCAGCCGCTGGCCGGCGAACTGACCTCGAACGCGGTCAACCTGTGGATCGACGGCCGCCTGCCGCGCGGCAGCAAGGGCGCCGTGCTGGCGCCGGAAACCACCGGCACCGGCCTCTCCTACAGCAACTGCTCGAACGCCCAGCAAGAGCAGCTGGTCACGGCCATGGACGCCGGCCGGGCCATGGCGGCCGACAGCCACGCCTACCTGGGCGCGGGCACGGATTACGGCGCGCGCTACACGACCTGGTTCGGCGCGCCGGACGCCACCCGCGGCGCCAGGGTCAGCGCCAACTTCACGGCGATCAAGGACGCGTTCGAGACCAGGCCGGTCAAGATCGACTGCGATTGCGACGAACCGTATTTTGCCTACGTGTATCCGGCGCGGCCGTACACGGTCTGGGTGTGCAAGGCATTCTGGGCCGCGGCGCTCACCGGCACCGATTCGCGCGGCGGCACGCTGGTGCACGAGCTGAGCCACTTCGACGTGGTGGCCGGCACCGACGACCACGTGTACGGCCAGGCGGCCGCGGCCGAGCTGGCGCGCACGGCGCCCGAGCGCGCGGTCAACAACGCCGATTCGCATGAGTATTTTGGCGAGAACACGCCGCCGCAGCAGTGATGACGATAACGTTCGAGGAACCACAACCATGACCAATCACACGGCCGCGCTGGCGGCCGCCCTGGCTTCCTGCCGGCTCGACACACGCAACCGCCCGCTGCGCCTGGTCCTGGAGCGCCCTGGCGCACAGGACGAATGCGCGCTGCTGCCGCAACAGGTGAGCGGCAGCGAGTCGGTATGCGGCGGCTTCACCTTCCACATTCTCTGCATTTCCGAAAGCGCGACGCTGCCGCTCAAGGATTTCATCGGTGTACCGATCGAACTGCAGGTCGTCACCGACCGCGGCAACCTGCGCCGCTGGTGCGGTATCGTGACGGGGGCCGCCTCGGGCCAGAGCGATGGCGGCCTGGCCACCTATAAGCTCACGATGCGCGATGCGCTTGCAGTCATGGAGGGAAAGACCAACACGCGCGTATTGCGCGACCAGAACGAGCTGGAGATCGTCGAGCTCCTGGTCAAGGAGTGGCAACGGAACATCCCCGCCCTCGGCGCAAGCTTCGCACTCCACATCGACAGCGGCCTGCTCGATCGCCCGCCGCCGCAACGCGGCTTCACGATGCAGCACGACGAGTCGGACGCCGCCTTCGTCCGCCGCCTGCTGCAGCGGCGCGGCATCGCCTGGTTCTTCCGCCCCGGCCTGGAGGACGCACAGCGCCCGGCGGATGGCCGTGCCCCGCCGCGGATCGGCCACTCACTGGTGCTGTTCGACGATACGCGTAGCCTGGCACGCAACGCCGCCGCCAGCATATGGTTCCACCGCGACGCCGCCACCGAACAGCGCGACACGATCACGGCCTGGAGCGCCGAGCGCACGCTGGTGCCCGGCAACACGGCGCTGCATAGCTGGGATTACCTGCAGCCGGCCGGCGCCGCGTTCATGATGAGCAGCGCGCCGACGCATGCCGACCAGGGCCGCTACGGCAGCGAACTGGCCGCCGGTCTCGAAGACTACCGCACGGCGCCGCCCCGCATCGGTGACGGCCCATACGACCTGCAGGCACTCGACAACACCCGGATGGCGCGCCACGAATATGCGGCGAAGTGCTTCCATGGCGAAGGGTCGGTACGCGACCTGGCGGTCGGCGAATGGTTCAGTTTCGAAGGACACCCGGAGATCGGTACCCACCCTGCCACCGAACGCGAGTTCGTGGTCACGGCGCAGAGAATCGTCGCCATCAACAATCTGCCGGCAGAGATCACGGCGCGGGTCGGACGGCTGTTTGCGCGCAGTGGCTGGAACGGTGTGGTGCAGGACGACATTGCCGGGAGTGGCGATTCGCCGCAGCGTTACCTGACCAGCTTCAGCTGCGTGCGGCGCAGCGTGCGCATCGTGCCTCCAGCGCCGGTACTGCCGCAACCGCAATTGCAGGCTGCGATCGTGGTCGGCCCGCAAAACGAATCCGTCTGGTGCGACCATCTGGGGCGGGTCAAGATCCGCTTTCCCGCAGCCCGGGCGCAGGATCACGCGCACGCGTCTGGCGCCGGCAGTTCGGATCGGGATGGCGACTCGGCGTGGGTACGGGTTGCCTCCGGCTGGGCCGGCAACGGGCCGGGCGCCGGCGACCAGTGCGGCGCGCGCCTGCTGCCGCCAGTGGGAGCCGAAGTGCTGGTGGCTTTCGCAGGCGGCGATCCCGACAAACCGGTAATCGTCTCGCAGATCTACAACGGCGCCGCCCCGCCGCCGCACTTCCGCCATGAGGACGGACTGCCCGGCAACTGTTACCAGTCGGGCCTGCGCAGCCGGGAAATCCGCGGCGAGCGCGGCAACCAGCTGCGGCTGGACGACACGTCCGGGCAGATCAGCGCGCAACTGGCGAGCGACCATGCCGCCACCGAACTCAATCTCGGCTATCTGACCGAGCCGCGCCAGCAAGGCAGTGCCGGAGCGCGTGGCGAGGGCGCCGAACTGCGCACCGAGGAAGCCATTGCGCTGCACGCTACACGCGGCATCCTGCTCAGTGCCTGGAAACTCCTTGGCAGCGGCAGCACCAAAGGCAGCCAGCTGGCGCGCGACGATTATCTGAATCTGCTGCGCGAGTGCGGCGAACTGTGTACCTCGCTGGGAACGTTCGCGGCCGAGCATAACGGGCTTGCAACCGACGCCGCGGAGCAGGAAGCGTTACTGAAACGCTTTGCCGGCTGGGAGGATGGCAGCAACACGATGCCGCAGGCACCCGAACCACGCGAACCGGTCATCGCCGTGACCGCGCCGGCCGGCATCGGCTTTGCCAGTTCGAAGGCCATCGTCAGCTATTCAGCCAGCAATGTGGACACCGTGGCGCAGCAGCATCTGCAACTGACGGCGGGCCAGCGCTTCGCCCTGAATGCCGGCAAGGGCGTGTCGCTGTTCGCGCACTACGGCGGCCTGCACGCGATCGCCCATCACGGCAAGTTGCTGCTGCAAAGCCAGCACGACGACACGGCGATCGATTCGGCGAAGAATATGTCCTTGAGCGCGAGCGAAGGCACGACGACCATCTCGGCCAAGGTGATCTTGCTGATTGCGCAGGATGGCTCGTTCCTGAAACTGGGTGACGGGCCGCCGGTCCTGGGCAGCAAGGAGCCGCTCAAGTTCCATGCGCCGGATTTCACCTTCGACGGGCCCCAGTCGATGACGGCGCAGCTGCCGGAGTTTTCAAGCGCCGGCGCGGACCAGCGGCTGGAGCTGCGCTATCCGCGCGGGGTGGCGGGCGAAGACGGGAGCGAGCCCCTGGGCGATATCGTCAAGGACATGAAGATGGCGCTGACACTGAGCGACGGCAGCAGCCTGGATGCGCGCAGCGGCGCCGATGGCAAGTCCGAGTTGCTGGCGCGCGATGCGATGCATATGGTGGACGTGGCGCTGCTGCGCGGCGGCGAACAATCCTGACCGAGGAGGAAGGCAATGTCCGGGAAACCGTATCCGAAACAAGAGTATGTGGTGAGCCGCGCGGCGACCTTGCTGCAGTGTGAGCGTACCAGGGACAAGGTGGTGGAGGTGCCGCGCGAGCAGCCGTGCAACGTGATCGTGGTGCATGGGGTGAACGATGTGGGCACCGGGTATTGCGAGGTGGAGGAAGGGTTGTGCGCGGGGTTGCAGGATCGGTTGCTGCGCAAGTTCAAGGCGGCGGGGTACAAGATGCCGGTTGAGAAGGACAAGAGCGTTCTTCTGGATGATCCCGATGCGGTATTTTTCAAGCGGTCGGTAGCGCCGGATTCGGACACGCCGGTGATTCCATTCTATTGGGGTTTTCGCGAAGCAACGGACAAATCGAAAACGCTGAATGGACAGAAAACCGACCGGAATGGCAATCGCCTGGACAAGGATCTGTCCAAAGGTGGCGGCCCGTTTGGCAATGCGACCAGCACCTTGCCCGATATGTGGAACCGCGGGATGTACTCGCCGCTAGATCCGGTGCGCGATTCGTTGCGCCCCCTTCGCACGGGACCTGGCCGCATGTACATGGTGCTGGCCGCGCAGCGGCTCGCTGCGCTGGTGTCGATGATCCGTTCGTATGAACCGAAGGACACGGTCAATATCGTCGCACACAGCCAGGGCTGCCTCGTGAGCCTGCTGGCGCAGGCATTGTTGATGGAGATGGGCGAGCGCACTGCCGACACCTTGATTCTCACGCATCCGCCTTATGGCCTGGATGAAGAGATGGGCAAGATGATGAAGTCAATGACTTATTTCAAAGGGGACAAGGACGAGGCGATGGAGGATTTTTATGACCTCATCGACGGCCGGCAAACTGTCCACGCAAGACTGCAAACACTGGTCAACATCGTGGCCGGTGTTGCCAAATCGCGGGGAGCCGAGCCGGCATTCGCCAGCATAGGCGAACGTGATTGTGGCGGCATGGTCCATGGCAGATGGAAGCCGGACGGCGATCGCGATAACCGTGGCAAGGTGTATCTCTATTTCTGCCCGGAAGACATGACCGTCGCGCTCGACAATATGCGGGGTATCGGTTGGCAAGGTGTACCGGATCATGTAAACGATACGCGCAGAGCGATCTCGCGGTTGAACAATAAGAATGCCGTATATGACGGGCTGCCAGGATCGATCAGGTCGGATGGAAAACGCGTGCGCGCGGCACTTGCTGAACTCGGGTCCTCATTTCGCCAGCGCGTGTTCACAGGGAAGCTTCGAACGCCGGCAGGGTCGAACAAACCATCTCAGGTGCTGGTCGGCCAGGCACCGCACGACTTCATCCTGCGTCTGGCGACCGAAGACGACCATGCGCACGTCGCAAAGGATGGCCGGGACACGCGCGCATCGTTGCCCATCGCCAGCGCTCACGCCGATCCGCTTGCCGGTCCTGCAGCGCGGCGTCATGGCCTTCGGACGATCAATGGCGAGGCGTTGAAGGTCCCGTTTGCTGCGGACATGCGGGGCAGTCAGATCGATGCTGGCCAGATTCCAGCAGCGTCACGCTGGGGAAAAATGAAGCCGGAAGATGGCGGGCCAGGCGAATCGGTCGATCCCATCGACGCCGCTATTGCGGTGACTGGCAGTGGTGGCTTGAACGCGACCTTCGAACTAATGCCGCCGAAGATCAGCAAGGTAGTATCGAGAAGACAGGGTGATACTCCGGAAGATAATCTGCCGGAGATTTTGTCTGTAAACGACCTGAACAAACTGACGAAAACGTATAACGCCGCGAAAATACCTGGCAACACCAATCCGGATGAGGCTTATCGGATCATCGCTGCGATTCGCAAACCTGACGGTACGATCCAGGCAAGTGTGCAGGAAAGTCCGAACATTGCACGCAGACGTTGGCAAAACGAAGTCAGTCCAAAGTCCTTCCATAGCGTAATTTTTGGCAGCCGCAAGAATCATCGGCATGTGACAGCGTATGACCTGTCGATCGGTAGCGGGAAGGCGTCGAGTGATTCAAAGTTTCTTGCCTATTTGTGTGCGGTGGCGGATTGGCGGCTAAAAATAGCGAAACCAGAAGACCTTCCCCGTGTTGGAATAACTACGTGGAAGCAGTTCAACCATAGATTTAGTGCTTACTATGATTGCGAGCCGGATTCACGAAAACACCTTATTTACGGAAACGCTAACTACTACAGTTCTGGCGTACTTCCTAACAATCTTCCGCTACTCACAGGCAAGCTCTGGAGTATCGTCATTACTGAGATTACATCAGGCGAACGTGTCGATGCCTATAACTAACACGTTTATTTGGAAACGCAACATGGCGAAGATATCCTCCGAAAGGATTAGATATGAACTACGCTTCCTCTGACTTCCCCGGCGATACACCTACCACTTGGAAATATGTGTTAGGAGCAATCATTACTTTTCCGTTTGTGCTTTTGCTATGGGTAATACTCGATCTTCGATACCTGCGCCCAGAACTCACAAACCTCAATGTGGAGACCATGATGGAATTTCTGCGCCGGTTCGTTGTACCGCTGCTTGCAGTGTCAGTCCTATTTTGTGGCAAATGGCTGTTTGACACTCATGCTGCTTATGAGCGCAAACACGCATGGGAACAGAAAACCAAGCAGCTCAAGGAAAAGGAATTGCTACAAGCATCGAAAAAAGCTCAACGCGAATATGTGCTCGAAGTCTTGGGACTGGGAGTAACAGTCGAAAAATACCGACAGGGAAAACTGTGGAATGTGCTACAGGAAGGAAACGCCTACGCCAGTATTCGCGAGTCCGACCCCAAGAAATATCCGTGGACCGACTTCGATAAAATTGGTCAGACTGGAAGCCGAGCCTGCGATGCTCTAGAAAACGGCGCTGATCCATCTCCCATGTTTTGGGGTGTGCCAACTATGTATGCGGGGGGGCCGAATAGTAACCCAGAGATTCAGCCCAGCGCGTCAAACCCGATGGCCGGCCTTGCCTCTAGCGCTGAAGGTACAGGAATGGCATGGCACCTATTCGTTACCGGGCCATGGCAACTCAGCGAACGTCCGGACCAGTTACTGGAACAGGCCTTTGCAATGTTTGATGCCAATCCAGACCTTCCCTATCTCGTGCTGCTATCGACCGATAACGACGTGATGCGCGAACATATGCAGCTACCCGGCGGTGCGGAACGGGTTCGGACCGGTTATTACATACCCGAATATGCGGACGCTAGTGCAGTTTTCGTTCTTGCACGACGAGAGCGGGTGGAACCTCTACGCCCGTACATCTGGGAAGATCACAACAACGACTATCTGCAGGAAAACCTGCGTTATATGTATATCAGGCTTGAACACGCTATCTCCCCGCCATATGACCCGATGACCATGACTGGTGGATACATCAGGCAACCAACAATTGCAGAGTGGTTCCCTGCTGCGGCCGCCTTCGCCAAGCAACCCGTCTTCGAGCACAAGGACGGCACCCTGCTCGACACCTTCAAGCGCTGGGCTAACCACCCACCCAAAGACTGGAAACCCACGCCCTGGTTCCCCCTGCCCTGGAACCGTAACCAGATGGAAGCCTTCGACCGCCTTCCCTCGCTCGGCTTCGTCCATCGCCCGGTCTTCGTGAAGTTCGAGGACGAACACGGCCAGCCGGTCAAGCGCCGCGACGCCCGCCAGAAAATCCTGGAGGCAGGCTGGCAGCAGGCGCTGCACACATTGCCGGAAGCCGCGCGCACCGCCGGACCATCGCGCATCATCGCCGCCTTCGACAAGAACACCGAACAGCGGATCGCACTCGAAGGCCTGTTGCACGGATACGCGGCCCAGGGCGGTCCGGTCATCGACAGCGGCAAGACCTCGCAGTTCATCGACACCGAGCGTCGCATGGGCAACACCGGCGCCGCGACCTTCTTCGTGCAGATGGCGGTCGGCGTCATGGGCAGCTATATCGAGGGCGGTCCGTCGGCGGCGATCAACCTGCGCGATCCGGCCGGCGCCAGCATTGTCTTCATCAGCCCCCCAGCCGAGGAAAAACGCAACGAGCAGGGTTTGAACGTGTTCAAGCACATGGTCCAGCCGAGCATCGATCCGGAGAACTACAAGCCGCCGACGGTCGCCTCGGTGCTGGGTACTGAGGCGCAGCAGGAACACGAAGCTGTCGCGGACTGATTCGTTATCGACACGGGAGACCTATCATGCGCAATATCATCCGGCTCGGCGACGCCACCACACACGGCGGAAAGGTGCTCAGCGCCAGCGCCAGTCATTTGAAGGTCGGCGGTATTCCTGTCGCCTGCGTTGGCGACCTGTGCAGTTGTCCGATCGCTGGACACAATGGCTGCACGATCAAGAGTGGTTCCGCCCATCACAAGGTCGATGGCCAGAAAATCGCATTCGATGGCGATAAGACGAGTTGCGGGGCGACGCTGATTGCCAGCACTACCAACTGCAAGACGCCGTGAAATCATGGGCTGATGGCGACGCGTGCTCTGGCCGCCTGGTGTAATTCGAACTGGTAGGGTTTGTAAAGGCAAAGTTCAAATGTCCGCTTCTGGCAAAGTTGAAATGTC
>NZ_DAMAGA010000033.1:0-61251 GCF_031995545.1 Massilia sp. | reverse complement strand
TGTCTTAAGTAGAAAATTCTACTTCTGATCGCGCTCTTTTTGTGGGGGGATTACCCGTTGTCGAACGCCTCCAGCACGTCGTCCTTAGGCATCGAAGAGAAAGCGAGGATATGGGGATTCCCGCCAACTCGTGCGGTTATCACATCCGATTCGATGGCCTCTCTGACTTGGTCGCGGAACTCGCGAGAGCGTATGTCGAAGTCCTTCGCAAGCGCCCTGACCGGAAGTCCGTTGAAATCTCCAGAGTTGAAGTACTGGTCTTCGACTTTGGTGTAAATTCGTTCAAGTTTCATAATGGGGTGGTTAGAAGTTATATTTGGGTGCGCTTTCCATTGCCGCAGACGTGAGGCATGAACGACGTTGTGGTCTTTCTTGATTACGCGCCTCTTTCGATACAACACTTCTTGAACTTCTTCCCGCTTCCGCACGGGCACTGCTCGTTCCTTCCAACGCGTTTCCCGGTTGCCATACCTTTGTTGAGCCGTCTCTCACGCAGCGATTCGGCCATTTCGGCAAGCTTTGGACGCTCAAGGACAGAGATATCAGACTGTCTCACTAACCTCCAGTCTGCTGCATTGAGTCTCCCGTCCGCGTCGAACTTCAGCTCCAACAGGTACCTGTCGATTTCCCCGTGAAGCAGCATTATTGACTTCACGTGCTCCAGCATCTCCTGAGACAGTGGAGCACCCCAACGCTCGCTCCAAGGGGCTACAGTAAGTCGAACGTTCCCGTGCGTCGAAGATGGGCGCGGCCGTGAGTCAGACGCACGCTCGACCTCCCGCTGGATGTGGCTAACGATATCCGTGCGGCAGGACCCGTCGAGGTCAAGGATGTAGGCGGCGATCTCCGACCTTCCTGGTTTTCCTGATACTGCTAGGACGTCAAGGACCTCTGCCATCCGTGCCGGCATTTCCTGCCGCAGGGGCGAGATGGTTGATGGGTCACGTAACCGGGCGCTGTAGAACTCGTCGATCTTTTGCCGATATCCTAGCGCCTGGATGCGCGCTTTCGGTCCGCGTGCGGCCTCTTCGAGGTGCTTGACGTAGTGGTTGTGCTTCAGATAGAGGCCAAGGTGGTCGAGCTCGTCGTCCAGCTCTACCTTGGAGGAGGCAAAAGCTTCCTTGCGCTGCTCGATAAAATGCAGGAACTCCATTGGATTGGAGAAAATATCAGTATATACACGTAGGTCGCCGAGCGATATCGCCCATAGCGGTTCAGTGCCGAGCGCTATGCCAATTTCGGTGACCCGCTGGCTTTGGGCCGCGATCTCCGTGAATTGATCAAGCGTGACTGCGCACAGCGTAACTTGGCGGTAGTCGTCCTTGCGAATTCGAAGGACTTCTTTCCCTTGCTTGTCGAAAATGGGCACCTCTTCAGACCCGCGCAAGTACTTCAGGAATCTACCGCCCTGCTTTGCGGGGTCCGCTAGTAGTCCTTCAAGCGATCTCAAATGCGCGTTGAAATCCGTGGTCGGGTCCGTATACGTGAACGCGCCGGACTTGACTTCGATGACGAAGAGATGGTCGTCGTAAATGATAATCCCGTCGGTTTCGTACGTTCTCGTCTTACCGCCGTTTTCGGCAAGCGGGTAATAGATCTCCTGAAGCAGCGTGGCATGTGGGAGAATCTTGGCGAAATATTCAAAGGGAAGGCGCTCGGTGACGTCCTTTCTCGTTGCGATCCATGCCTGTTTTGTTGCCTCGTCTACTTGGTAGACGCGCTTTTCGAGCTGGCGGAAAAAGTGGTCGAACAGAACGGTCTGATCAAAGCAGTAGTACCTCCCTCCAACTTTCAGAAAAGGGCGCTTAAACGTGGGCCAGATTCGGAGCGGCCACCCCTTCAAGTTTCCTGGGCTTAGGAAATCGGTTTCCTGTCCGGGTGACCAGGCGAAGTCATTGAGCAGTTCGATGGGGAGATCGGTTATCTTTTGCAGATCGAAGAGATCAAGCCCGAGGAATTTACCGAGAGCGAGATCCCGCTTCTCGGCAAGGCCATGCTTGACTACGGCCCTGTCCAGTTGCTCCGCGAGCGTTCCCTCGCCGGCGATACCCGCCTGAACGTCAGCCTCTAGGGCACCAAGCGATTCTTTCCGAAAAACCTCCATCGCCTCGAACGCTTCGCCTAGTCCCATAGTGAGCGAGTGCCAGATCTTCGCGAGCTCGTCGCACAATTGCTCTCCGTTGAGGCCATACGCTTTCTTTATGTTGTCACTTTGGGGAACAAGGAGCTCACGCAGGGCCAGGATGTTATGAGCTTGGTACTCCGCACCGGAGACATTGCACCAGATGATCTGCGCGCGAAAGCGGAATTCCTCTGTCGCATCGTTAATCTCAGGGAGAGTGACCCTTCGGTGCGCGCTTTCGCTAATGAAGAACCAGGGATTAAGCTTTTCGAATATTTTTGATACGACCCTGCTCAGCCTTTGCCAAGTTTCTTCGTCCGCATCCTTCTGATTCTGCGAAGGAGGAGCCGCGGCGATGAGGCTTTGCACATAGTCAATCATTCGCTGCGTGTGCGTATGCTCAGTCTGAACTTCGACCTCGCTATTTATCTCCACGTAGGCCGCAGCGCGCTGCCACCATGCCCGGTGCAGCAACGAGAGGGGTTTTGTAGCAGAGATGAGGACCGTCGCCTCCTCAATAAGTGAATCGATCTCGCAAACGATCTTGGGATAAGCCTCTGCCAGGCGCTTGTGGTATTCCTTGAACTCGTCCGGATTCCAGTTCGACTGGCCCACGGTCAGGTTACCAAACCGTGCCATCGAAATGGGACCGTGTTCGAAAAAATCGTCTGGAGCTACCTTCCTCTTGTTCCTAGGGGCTTTCCGTTTCTTCATATCTTGCCCAACGGCTAGTTGCCGCCAGTCTGGCGGAAATTAATGATTCAATATTACGCCATACTGGCAAGATCTAAATATAAAGTGGGTTATTATTTAACTTGGTCCTGGCGGCCGCGCACATAGGCTTTGAGAGCTTACCCCCAGATGTGCGGCAGCATCAGAGTAACAGGTGCGGTTCCACCGGCCCCGTCTAAAAATTTCACTTCCGAGGCACAGAGGCAAAACTGTTAGATGGAGTACGCTGAATCGCCCGCTCTCGTAATAGCGTTTCTCAGAACCCTGATGATCTCGCCCGTCTTCGTTATACGGCGTTGCGCGTTCAAGGCGACGCAGGCAGATCAGACGCAAATATCGAGGTTACCGCGGATCGTGGTGTGACAATAACGGGCCACCAGAATGCAAGGTCCCGCCACCCTTTTGCCTGATCGCCGTTCTGCCGCAGCAGCATAAGCACGGGTATATCCTCTGCTTGTGCCTGGGCTTGATCGGACTGCTGCTTCGTGTCAGGTGAGTTGGAAAAACGGCCTTCGTCGCGGAATCTGGCTACATTGCGATCGGTAGCTGTTACCAACCATACACTCCCCCGCAAATTCGCATCCTTCGATGTCCTTGAGAGATGTTCCAGTGCCGCGATATGGGCTTTGCGATGGTCTTCGCTTGGGTCATCAAACTCCAAATTAGAATAAGCAAGCTCGAGGAGAGTCGTCGCGTCCTCAACACTAATGAGGAATGGCCCGCCATGCTCATGTGCAGAAAGAGCTGCGATGCGTTTGTCCAGCGCTGCTAGATTCTTTGCACCATTGGTCCGGGCAACGGTTTGAAACCCGACAGGGAGCATTCGTCGGCCGGGGCGAATGCTGAAAACGCTAGAGAACATTATCTTATTCGGTGAACAAGGGATAACCCGATTTGAAGCGTCTTTTTGAATGAAATAAACGCCTTTGTTATTTGAACCAGACTCAAAGGCCTCTCTAAGCGCAGCGTCGAACTGATGGATATTGCGCATGACCTGGTAAACAACCTGAGGCGCATAGAAGCGTGTCACAGCCAAGTCCCCCAAAGATCTGGCGCCGTACATGCGTGAATGCTGAAGGACCGTATCTTGTTGAAACTTCTTAGGATTCCGACCGTAGTAGAACGCGATCAAGTTATTAATCGTGATGCCGCGATCAAGAATCTGTCCACCAATGAAGATATTGAACGGAGTGCGCAAGCGTAGTTGGCCGTCGTCATCCAACAGCGCGTCGATATCACCTTCGGAGTTGACCTTCGTGATCATCAGCTGGCCTCCACTAAGGGCTGCCAGCACTTCGGTGCGCACTTCGTCTAGGCTAGGGAGCGCTGTGCCGCTAAGCTGCACAGAGCGTGCAAGATCTGTATAGGCGCTATCAAGTAATTCCTCAAATTTGGCAGTCCTTCCTTTTGCCTCTACAACCAAGGCATCGCGGATGGCGGCTACCACCGTCTCTTGCCACGCATGCGACTTTCTGGCCTGTTCTGTATGGAACAGAAAGCTGTACTTTTGGATTGGCGCTCCTTCGGCCTTTGCCTGAAGCCTCCGAATTACGCCTCCGACAATGAACGTCAAGATTGCCTCGCGCACTATGGCAGCGCGCTTTTCTGACAGTACATTTTCAATCTTCAGACGCCGTCGATCTTCTGCTTTTAGGGCTTCGCGCTCCTCAAGTGGCACCTCACGATAGAAATAAAATGCTGGCGAATCTGAATCTGTGCTTCGCTCGAAATAATAGTCACCGCCAACATACTGGGTGTGCGTCGGGAGGACAACGGTAAATTTGGGCCGGCGTGGGGTGAAGAGCGGTCCAGCGGGGGACATCACATCCTCTTCTGGCTGAAGATAGAGGGAATATGGCGTCGCAGTAACCTGCAGAAAATCCGAATCTGATACAAGGCTTCGCAACTGATCAATTTGCTTCGAGATCGTGCCGGCCCCAGCGACACCGTCCTTTTTCCGGAAACTGACCGAGGCAAGGTCTGCTTCGTCGTCAATAATTAAAACGCACTTAGATCGCAGCACCGGATAGTCGGTTTCGAACGCATTTAAGAGACGAGTCAAATTGTCGTCCTCTTTCTTCACAACCAAGATTAATTTCTGGCTCAACTCATACGGTGTCATGTTAGGCAGCGCCATAATATCGTGAACCTGAATCTCATCGGCAGCGATAAAGTCGCGAAAGTCTTGTCGTACGCGGGCCAAAGTCTGGCGAGCAAGCGACTTGGTTCCTTTTGTGAGCACTACAGCGACGTCATATCCGCGATCAAACCCTGCTGCGATAACTCCAAGAAACGCACGCGTTTTCCCACTTTGAATCTTCCCCAGTAAGACTCCCGGGCTCCGGACAGTGGTATTTTCGTCAGTTAGCTTCGCAATCGTCTCTTCAATCTTCTCGGTCAATTCCGTATCGTGCCCACATTTCAAGGCAAGGCGCTCGTAGAAGCTAGAAAGGTTCGACAAATCAGCGCCATTTCGTTTGGCCAGCCATGCTCTTACTTGACTATCAAGAAACACTGGACCAGCCCGAAGTTCAGCGATCGGCGCAGGGAAATCGGGGAAGCGCTTTCTCCAGTTTGCAACAGCGGGCGTCCCAACTTCAGCTAAAGTTGCGATTTCATAAAGACCGAGCAGCGTATCGTTCATAGTGTCCTCCAGCGCAAGTTCGCCCAATCATTCTCCTTCTTCACACTTCTGTCAAGCACTTCGCAAATTTTTATTCACGTTTTTGCGCATGAAAGCAGAGCTTGCCTGTGAACATAGTTCACATTTCTGAGCATGCTAGTACGCACGAGACCGATCGGAGTCGCCTTTACTCCTGACGAGCGCCGATGACAGGCAGCCAGAAGCGGTAGGCGCCAGGGTGAAGGCGTGGCGGAAGAATGGGGTCTGTGACGCGAGGTTCGGTACGACGCCCGCCACCTGAGACCGCCATTGGCTTGTGCCTGCTGTGACGTCGTCGTGCAGCCCACCGGCTGGCAGCAAAGCACTACGTACTGGCGCACGAACTGATAGCGAAAATTTTCGACGTCCGTCCCTTATGTGGTCGGGGTGCTATGTAGGCGTGCCAAAACATAGTACTTGGACCGGGTTCTGCTGGCTAGAAAATAGGCGCCGTCTGCACTGCGCTGCGTCTGGTTGAAGCCAGCAGCACGCGCGGGCCCTGTCTTAATCAGAAAACATTATTGGCTCGCATCGCTTTGGCGAGGTCTGGCAATCGATGAACGACGCGATGGTCTGGGTAGAGTGAAGCGATTTTTCTCTCCGCAACTCTGTTATTTCCTGCGCTCGCCTCAGAACGGCGAACATCAGCGGAGTAAGAAATTTGGTTCCACTGACCTCGATCTAACAGTTTTGCTTCCGAATCCCGGAAGTAAAACTGTTAGATGGAACGCGCCTCGCTGTTGCCTCTCCTATGAGCCCCACGCCTATGCATCCAACAACGTTACTTCCGAGAGCTCGAACCTATCGTGAAGCTCCAAGTCAAACCGACGAGCAAGCAATACCGGCACGTAGGTGCCAGGCCAGCCGCTCACCAACGCACAGGACGCTTATGGACATCATCCATGGTGACATCGAGCCGCACCGCAGATATCTCGCTAACGTGTCCGAGGAAATGCGTGCGCGCCGCCTCGATAAGTATCGGCTGAAGGCGGACACCATGCAGTTCGTGCCGTTCATCTGCATGTCCGACCTCATCAATCGCAAATCGGCCAAGTGGCGCAGGTTCATGCATCCGCTCGATCCGATCAGTCTCGACGATCTCAAGAACTGGTTCGGCGTTCCCAACGAGGCCGCCCGCCTGCTCAGACACAGGACTGTCGCGTTGAACGACGGCGCGCCCCTGTGGGGCGGGCTCACGCAAGTTCATGTTGGCAAGCTGCCTGCCCAGCCGGGATTCGACTTCAGCTGCCTCGCCTCCGAGCAGCGCGCCGCCGTGCTGCAGATGTCGAAGCGGCTTCTTTACGGTTATGTCGCGCCTGACGATGCCGAGCAGCCTGCGGTGGCAGGCGTGATCCGCTACATGCTCGAGCTGGCCCGCCAGCTCAAGCCGCTGGCACTGGTCTTGTCCGATCTCGTCGTCTGCCCGGACGATCACGTCATCTTCGAGAGCGTGCCGCTGGTCGTGGCCGACAACATCCTGATCTATGGCGAAGGTCGTATCTCGACCCGCGGCAACACGCGGATCGACGCCATGCAGATCCGCTACGTCGACGTCTAGCCCCCCTTCCCAACCACTCGCTGCAAGCACGAAAGGATTTGTCATGGCAAATTTCAACAGTCGCGGCGAGGACGGCTCGACCGGCGCTGACGGGGCTGCCCATTGCGACACCTGGGGTGATGATCCGCCATCGAATGGCGGACAAGGCGGTGCAGGCGGCCAGGGTGCCGCCGGCAATCCCGGCGTCCCCGGCAAGAACGGCGACCATGGCGGGCACGCGCCGGATTTGCTGATCCATGGCGAAGCGATTCTCGGCAAGTTCACCATCAATGGGCGTGGCGGCCATGGCGGACGCGGCGGCAACGGCGGTGTCGGTGGCCTCGGGCAAACCGGCCAGGATGGCGGCGACGGCGGTCCAGGCGGCGATGGTGGCGGCTGCGAAGATCACGGCGTACAGGGGCCGGGCAACCATGGCGGCAATGGCGGCAACGGCGGCACCGGTGGGAATGGCGGCGACGGCGGCAACGGTGGCAACGGGAGCCACATCATCCTGTTCTACGCGCCGACCGGCCCGTTTCCCGATTTCGATCTGGCGGAAGCCAACGCGCTGTCCGGCGGCAAGGGCGGCGCCAAGGGCCTGGGTGGAACCGGAGGCGGTGGTGGCGCGGGAGGCGGCGGTGGCCAGGGGCTCCCGGGCGGCAACGGCGGTACCCAGGGTGCGCTTGGCGGCAACGGCGTCGATGGCCAGCAGGGTACGGCCGGCGTGCCGGGCAACCTCCAGTACGTGCCCCTGCCCTGACCTGGCATGCCTGGCCCACAGGGGCGGCTGCCATGACGGCACCTCCCTTCGCCGAACTCGAGGGGTTCTTCAGCGATCAGCTCGGCGCGCCCGCCCATGCCGCGCGCGTGCTGCACCATGCCTTGACGCGGTCCATCGCTTGCTGCCCGCACGACCAGGCGATCCGCCGCCCCTCGATGTGCCATGACGGCACGCCTGTGGTGTACTCGGTCAAGCTGGGCGCCAGCGTGCGCGACGCTTACCGCCTGCTGGTCGAACCCGGCAGCCTGGGGCATGGCGTCGGCCGGCAGGTGGCGCGGTCGCTGTCGATCGCCGACCGCGTCCTGGAGCAACTCGGCTGGCAGGCCGCCGTACCGGTCATCAATACCGTTGCCGGCTGCGTGTTCGCCGGACAGGAGGCCGTGGTCGAGCGCTGGTGGGGCGGCGTCTGGCTGGGAGCGAGCATTCCATCGGATGGCGGCGACCGGCCCGAGCTGCGTCTTTACCTGAACCTGCGCAACGGTCCGGCCTGCGATCGCTGGCAGCGGCTCGCGGCGCTGTTTCGTCGTCTTGAATGCGGTGACGGATCGGGGCGTGCCTGCGCCTGGATCGACGCCATGATGCCGGCGGCCACCCCGGTGGGACTGGCGATGGTCGTGTCGGACGGCTGTGTTCGTGGCCTGCGGGTCTATACGGTGATTCACTTCGATGCACTCGGCCGGCTTGCGCTCGCCGCCCGGACACCCGATCGGCACCGGGCGCTGCTGCAGCGGTTCTGCACCGGCTTCGCGCAGCGTTTCGGGGCGATCGAGCGCATGACGGTCGGCACCGACTTTGCGCTGTCCGGACGGGGCCTGGAAGCGTCGGTTGCGCGCATCAAGGTCGACCTGTGCTGCCAGCTGATCGCGGCCGAGCGGCGATCCGGCGTACAGCACTGGGTGGAGGAGCAGCTGGCGGCGCTGCGCATCGACGCCCGGCCGCTGCGCCGTTTCGTGGATCGGCTGCGCGCCCATTGGCACCACGCCGATATCGAATTCGTCGGGCTGGCCGTCAAGGATGGCATGCCCGAAGTGACGGTCTATGCCAAGCCGGCCTTCTGACCTCGGCGCCGGGGCCCGCCACGCCGCCGCGCGCGGGTGCGCATTCCTGCTGTCGCGCCAGGACGCCGGCGGTAGCTGGCACGATTACGAGCTCGAACCGGGTTCGTCCGACGCATGGATCACCGCCTACGCCGGCCTGTCCTTGCTGCGCGACCGCGCCAGCAGCCGGCAAGCCGACCACGCCATCCGGCGCGCGGCCGCAGCAATCTGGCGGCTACGCCAGCCCGGCGGATGGGGCTATAACGCGCGCACCGCGGTGGACGCGGATTCCAGCGCATGGTGCATCCGCATGCTCGCCGCAAGCACAAGCCGCGGCGACCTGGACGCCGAGGGTGTGCTCGCGCCCTTCCTGACCGACTCCGGTGCAGCCCGCACGTTTATTTCAAGCGACCGTTTCGGCAGCTGGGCCGCGCAGCACGCCGAAGTCACGCCGGCGGTCGGCCTTGCGCTGCTGGCGGCTGCGGCCGGACGGCCGAGCATTGCGCGTGTCCGGCGCGCCGTGCTCGACGCGCATTCGGCCGATTGCGGCTGGCCGGCGTTCTGGTGGACGACGCCGGCGTATGCAATCGCCCGCAACCTCGCGTTTCTCGCGCAGCCTGGCGGCATATCGGCGCACATCGCCGATCAGGAAACCGGCCGCTTGTCACGGCAAGCCGCGCCGGGTTCGGCTTTCGAATGCGCCGAATCCCTTGCCATTGCACGGCATGTCCATTCCGGGCGCGCCACAGCGTTACTCGCGGCGCTGCTCGACATGCAGGAGCCGCAGGGAAGCTGGCCGCCGTCCCGGGTCTTGTGCGTGCCTGCCCAGCATGACCGTGCGCTGCGGACCGTGCACGACGACTGCCGCCGGATATTCGGCACGGCCACCGCCCTCAACGCCATCCGGCTCTGCCTCGACGCCGCTGCATGAAGCCATGGCCTGCCCGGCGCGCGGCTGTCGGCTGATCCGGCCCAGGCCAGCCGGCATGCCGGTACTTGTCGCCACTATGCGAACGAGGATGCCACTGCCGCCGGTACGCACACCGCGATGCTGGTTCCGGCTACAGAACTGTCGATCCGCAACTCACCGCCGGCCAGGCGGGCGCTCTCGCGCATCCCGGTCAGGCCCCAGTGTCCATGCCGTGCACCGCGCTCCAGCACCTCGTCCGGAACGCCGCACCCGTCGTCCGTGACAGTCAGGCGCACGTGCGTGTCGCCAAAATCGAGTTCAAGCCGCACGGTGCCGGCTTTGGCGTGGCGAAATGCATTCGACAGCGCCTCGCGGCCGATCGCGAACAGTTCGTCTTCGACCTCGGGCTTGAGCTGGCGTGGCTGCCCCAGGCAGCGCGCCTCGAAGCAGACGGCGCTGCCCGCGGCCAGAGCGCGGCCGGCGTCTGCAAGGCTTTCGGCCAGCGCCCCCCGGCAGACCGACGGCGCGCGCAGTTGCTGCACGCGCGCGCGTCCCTCGTCGATCACCCCTTCGGCCCGCGAGAGCACGTCTTCCATCTCGGCGCGCATACCGTCGCCAGGCGGCAGCCTGCCCATCAGGACGTGCAGGCGCAGCACCAGCGCCTGCACGCTTTGCAGGAACGTGTCGTGCAGCGTGCGGGCGATCCGTTCGCGCTCGTGGGTGCGCACGCGCATCTGCTGCGCCAGTCCGGCCGCCAGCCGCGCCAGACGCCAGCAGTGCAGCGCCCAGGCCGCGCCCAGCAGGGCCAGCAGACAGGCCAGCCTGAACCACCAGGTCTGGTTCCACGCCGGTTCGATCCGCAAGGCCGCCCTCGCCGGCTCCTTGCTCCACACGCCGTCCTCGTTGGCGGCGCTGACTTCGAAGGTGTAGGCGCCCGGCGCCAGGTTGGTGTAGACCGCCTGGCGCAGCCCGGTCGACTCGCGCCAGTCGCGCTCCTGGCCGCTCAGGCGATAGCGAAACCGCACCCGCTCGGGAATCGACAGCGCGGTGGCGGTAAACGCGATCTCGAGCCGGGTGGTGCGCGCCGGCAGGACCAGCGCGCCGCCGGGCGCGTAGCTGCCGCGGTCGGTGCGGATGGCGCTCACCAGCACCGTCGGGGGACGGGGATTGCGCGCGATCCGGTCGGGATCGATGTAGCCCACGCTGCTGGTGGTGGCGTACCACAGGCGGCCGTCGCCGGCC
This sequence comes from Massilia sp., assembly GCF_031995545.1. Lineage (GTDB taxonomy): Bacteria > Pseudomonadota > Gammaproteobacteria > Burkholderiales > Burkholderiaceae_D > Telluria. The sequence continues at coordinate 50,228 of NZ_DAMAGA010000033.1, read as the reverse complement.
CGCACCAGCGATGGTAACGGCTGCATCTGGGCCGGCATGCCGCGGTGCCCGTCCAGGTGGTCGAAACGCTCGGCGATGACGCTTGGCCGGCGCATGGCCAGCGCCGGGGCCAGCTCGGCGGCGTCGATCCTCACCAGGCCGCCCGTGTCGTGCAGCCACAGCTCGCCATTGTCACGCTCGACGATGCCGGAGACCCCGCGCAAGCCGCGTCCGCCGCGCTCGTCGAGTGCCGTGAAGCGCGCGCCGTCGAACCATGCCAGACCCAGGTCGCCACCGATCCAGACCCGGTCGCGGCCGGGCACGATGGCCAGCGTGTTGCCCACCGCCAGACCTTGCTGCGGGCCGTAGTGGCGCACCACGCCGCGTTCCAGCACGGCGATCTTGTTGCCGGTGTAGCCGATCCAGATCCGGCCCCGGGTGTCGGCGGCGAGCGACACCGCGGTCGGGCCGGCCAGTTCGGCATGGCCGCCGCCGGCGCGCCATTGCCCGTCGCGGAAGGTGTGCACACCGCGCGCGATCACCGATACCCACAGCGTACCGTCGGCATCGACTGCCATCGCCTGCACGTTTTGCCCGGCCAGCCCGGGCGGCAGCGGCCAGTGCCGGGTTGCGCCGTCCCGTACCCGCCACAGGCTGGTGCTGTTGCCGAACCAGAGCGAGCCGTCGGGCGCCCGGTAACTGCTGCTGACGCTGGTGATGCTGCTGGTACGCCGCACACCATCCGGCTCGAGGACGAAGCTGGCGAAGGCGCGCCCTTTCTGCCGGTCGGTATTGCCGATCCAGACCGCGCCGCCGTCGCCCGGGGCCAGGCTCAGCGCAGGGCCAAAGCCGGGTGGCAACGTGATCGTCGACAGGCGTGCCTGGCGCATGCGGTCGACGCCATTTTCGGTGACGAACCAGACATTGCCTTCGCGGTCGGTGAAGGTGGCATGCAGGATCAGGCCGCTCAAGCCGCCCGCGGTGGTGAACTCGCGCATCACCTTCGCGTCGCCGTCGAGCAGCTGCAGCGCGGTGCCGGTGGCGACCCACAGGCCGCCGCTGCGGTCGGTGTAGTAGCCGTTCATCGGTGCACCGCCGTTACGTAGCCGGAATGGCCGCAGTTGACCGCGCACGGGGTCGAACATCGCTATGTCACGCCCGCCTTTCCCGATCAGCACCCTGCCGTCGGGCTGGACTTGTCCGCCACGCCAGCCCTGCCCGTCAAGCACCTTGCGGAAGCGATGGACACCTGCTTCGCCGCCGGCCACGCTGCGATAGATGCCGTCGGCGAAGTAGACCAGCATGCTGCCGTCGGAGAGCTTGTTGAGGGCGGTCGGCCTGCCTTCCGGCAGTCCGGCCGCGGGTCCGGCAGGCTGCCAGCGTTCGCCGTCCAGGTAGTACATCCCGGTGCCGCTGCGCGCCCACAGCGTGCCGTCAGGCGTGTGCTCGAATTCGAATACGGTCGTCGGCGGCGAATCGGCGCCCAGATAGTGGCGTGCGCCATTGCGCTCGAAGCGGCTGATGTCGCCGAACTGATAGCTGACCCAGAGCGCGCCGCCGTGGGCCGCGACCGCCATCGTCACCGGCGAGCGCAACTTGTGACCGGATACGCTGTCGTGGCGGTCGAAGCGGTCGCCGTCGAAGCTGTACAGGCCGTCGCTGGCGGCGAACCAGAGCAGGCCATTATCGTCCTGGGCGATCGAATAAGCGGCGGACGGGGCGCCATCCTCGCGTGTCCACGCGCTGTGGTGCACGTCGGGTCGCCAGCCAGGCTGGCTGGACGCCGCGGCCCGTGTGCACAGGATCAGTCCCAATACCAGTAACACGACCAGTCCAGGTGCAGGCATGGCGAGACAGCAGCAACGCGCAAGGCGAGTGCGAAACAGGGGCATTTCGGGTTTCCGTCAATTCAGGTTTTTATTCGTTAACCTGATTCTTGACGAAAACATATACCTCTGCAAGGCTTCGAGGCGGTCTCCATGTTTTCCACACGAAAATATGCAGCGTCTGAATTTACGCTATGCTCGTCGGTTCGACAGTTTGGACACAAGGCACGATGCGTATTCTCTTCATCCCATCCGCGGGCGCCGCTACTGGCCTGCGACGCAACTCCGCACATGCAGGCGGCAACCATCACCGAATGGAGCGCGCCTGATGTTTCACCTGATGTTCAGTCTGCCTTGCCTGGTCGTGCTGGTACGCTGGCTATGGCCCTTGCCCTTGTCCAGGCGTGCGAAGATCGCTGCCGCCGTCGTGCTGGTGCTGGCCTCGCAATATCACCTGTGGTCGCGCCTTTCCTCGGGCAGCGTGTTTTCGCCGGAATTCCCCAAAGCCCTGGTCATCCTGTTCAACTGGGCGTTTGGCGCCATATTGCTGCTGGCCGTGTTCCAGCTGCTGCTCGATCTCGGCACCGCGATCGTTGCCCTGGCGCGGCGCAGGCGGGTGCGGATCGCGACGCGCTTGCGGGTTGCGGTCGGTATCGCCGCCATGGTCCTCGCCGCGCTCGGCGTAATGCAGGCGATCAAGTCGCCGCCGCTGAAGGACGTGCAAATCGAAGTGCATAACCTGCCGCACGACTTCGACGGCTACCGCGTCGTGCACCTGACCGACCTGCACGTCAGCCGCCTGTTCGACGCACCCTGGACGCGCAAGGTCGTCGACGATGCCAATGCGCTCGGTGCCGATCTGATCGTCATCACCGGTGACCTCATCGATGGCGCCGTCGCGCAGCGCGAAGCCGACGTGGCCGCACTACGCGACTTGCGCGCCGCGGACGGCGTCTGGGTCATTCCGGGCAATCACGAGTACTTTTTCGGCCACAGCGAATGGATGGCGTATTTTGCAGGCCTCAACATGACGCCGCTGGACAACAGCCATGCGATCATCAGGCGCGGCGCCGGGCAACTGGTGCTGGCCGGCGTGAACGACGTCAGCGCCGCGCAAAGCGGCGCTCCCGGCCCCGACCTCGACGCGGCGCTACGCGGCGCGCCGGCCGGCGTGCCGGTCGTCCTGCTCGATCACCAGCCGCGCAATGCGCGCTTTTCGGCCAGCCGTGGCGTTGCCCTGCAACTGTCCGGCCATACGCATGGCGGCATGATCGTCGGGCTCGATCGCGTGGTGGCGCGGGCAAACAATGGCTTTGTGTCGGGCCGCTACGAGGTCGACGGCATGACGCTCTACCTGAACAACGGCACGGCGCTGTGGCCGGGCTTCGCACTCCGTCTTGGTGTACCCGCCGAGCTGACCCGCATCACGCTTCGGCGCCCGCCTGCGTCGATGTTGCGCCCGTCATGACGAAACACGCCGGGCTTTCTGCTCCCGGCTAGCCATCGGGGCAAGGTTGGCTTTATGATCGCGCCATGATTACCTGTTTCGATATTGGCGGCAGCGCCATCAAGTGCGCCGTGGCGACGGCCGATGGCCAGGTCGGCCCCCTGCAGCGCGTGCCGACGCCCATCGGCGACTTCGCCGCCTTCGTTGCCGCCATAGCGGCGCTGATCGACGCCGGCGGCGCGTCGCGCGGCGTGGCGATCTCGATCGCCGGCGTGGTCGACCCGGAAAACGGCCGCATCAAGTGCGCCAATATTCCCTGCATCGATGGCCGTCTCCTGGCCGATGACCTGTCCGCCGCCCTTGGCCTGCCGGTCTGGATCATCAACGACGCCGACAGCTTCGCGCTGGCAGAGGCCCAGGCTGGCGCCGGACGTGGCCACGCCAACGTGTTCGGCCTGATTCTGGGTACCGGCGTCGGCGGCGGGCTGGTGATCGGCGGCCACCTGGTCAGCGGCCCCGGTGGCTTCGCAGGCGAATGGGGCCACGGTCCGGCCGCCGCGCAATTTGCCGGTTCGCCCCCGGTCGCGATCCCGCGCCTGCCATGCGGCTGCGGCCAGAGCGGCTGCCTGGACACGGTCGGCGGCGCGCGCGGCATGGAGCGGCTGCACCTGGCATTGCACGGACAGACGCTGGACAGCCGCGCGATCGTCGACGCCTGGCAGGCCGGCGATGCCGCAGCCGAACAGACCATCTCGTGCTTCATCGATCTGCTGAGCGGGCCGCTGGCGATGCTGGTCAATACAGTCGGCGCCTCGATCCTGCCGGTCGGCGGCGGTTTGTCGAACAGCGCGCCGCTGATCGCGCGGCTTGATGCGGCAGTGCGCGCGTCGATCCTGCGCAAGACCGAGGCACCGATCATCGTACCGGGCCAGTCCGGCGCGGAGCCGGGGTTGATCGGCGCCGCCTGGCTGGGTCTGGAGAAAATCGGAAGCGCACATGCTTGATGCGATCACGCTGGAAGTCTGTGTCGATAGCGCCCAGGGCCTGGCCGCGGCGATCGACGGCGGCGCCGACCGCATCGAGCTGTGCAGCGCGCTGGAGATCGGCGGCCTGACGCCCTCCTTCGGTCTGCTGCGCACGGCTGCGTCGAGCCGGGTGCCAGTGGTGGCCATGATCCGTCCACGCGGTGGCGACTTCTGTTTCGACGAAGCGCAGACGCAGCTGATGCTGCATGAGATCGACGCCGTTGCCGGCGCCGGACTGCAAGGCGTGGTGCTCGGCGCCTCGCTGCCCGACGGCCGTCTCGATGTCCAGACCCTGGAGCTGCTGGTACGCCGGGCGTCCGACCAAGATCTGCGCTGCACGCTGCACCGGGCCATCGATCTGTGCCCGGACCTGGCGCAAGCGACGAGGCTCGCCATCGACCTGGGTTTCGAGCGGATCCTGACATCCGGCGGCGCGCGGAGCGCACCGGAAGGACTGGCCGGCCTGGCGCGATGCTTCGATGCCGCCGCCGGCCGCATCACGATCATGCCCGGCGCCGGCATCAATGCCGGCAACGTCAACCTGTTGCGCGCGCGGCTGCCGCTGACCGACGTGCACGCGTCCTGTTCGGAGCCGCTGCCGGCACCTTTGCCCCAGGTCGCTGCATTCGGCTTCGATGCGGGCGGGCGGCGCCGGACCGACTGCCGCAAGGTCGCGGCACTGAAGGCTGCACTGCAGTCCTGACGCCCGGCCTGGCTCGGCAATTCCCTTGAATTTTTCACCGCTTTATGGGAGACTCGACCGGCTCAAAGTGAAACCGGTTTCACTTTGTCTTCGACCGCCTGGAGTACCTGCTTGCCGTTCGACCTGACTTCCATCACGCCCTACCTCGGCGACCTCGCCGCCGGCGCCCGGCTGACCGCCCTGGCGTGCCTGTTGGCGCTGGCCGGCGGCCTGGCGCTCGGTATCGTCGTGGCGCTGATGCGCACCTCGGCCGTGCCATTGGCGCGGCGGGTGGCGAATGTCTACGTCGACGTGTTCCGCAACGTGCCGTTCATCGTCCAGCTGTTCTTCCTGTTTTATGGCCTGCCCGCGGTCGGCCCGGAACTGAGTCCCTTCAACACCGGCGTGCTGGCCCTGGCGCTGGCCGGCGGCGCCTTCACCTCTGACGTGATCCGCTCGGGCATCCTGGCGCTGGAACCGGGCGTGCTCGAAGCAGCTCAGGTCAGCGGCCTGTCGCGCCTGACCATCTACCGCCGCATCGTGCTCCCCATCGCGCTGCGCACCTCGATCCGCCCGCTGGGATCGGTGTTCGTCAATCTGATCCTCACCTCCTCGATCCTGTCGGCGATCACGATCAACGAACTCACCGGCGTGGCCAAGATCGTGGCTTCCGATACCTTCCAGCCGTTCGAGGTATATGCCCTGCTGCTGCTGGCGTATTTCGCACTGACCTCGCTGGTGTCGCTGGCGGCGAGCGCGCTGCACCGGCGCCTGAACCGGCACATGCAGGGAGACCCGGCCTGATGCGCTACGCCGAATTCACCTATTACGACCTGCTCGTGCTGCTGCAGGGCCTCGGCGTCTCGGTGGCGCTGTTCCTCGCGACCACCGTCATCGGCTTAGGGGTCGGCCTGGCCTGGGCCATGCTGCGCTACTACCGCACGCCGGTGCTGGCGCCGCTCGCCGCCGCAGTGGCCGAGCTGCTCAAGAATTCTCCGGTACTGGTGCAGCTGTTCCTGGTGTTCTTCGGCCTGCCGGTGCTGCTCGGGGCCGACCTGACGCCGGTCGAGGCGGCCCTGATCACGCTGTCCGGCAATACCGCGGCCTTCGTCTACGTGATCGCGGCGTCGAGTATCGAATCGGTTGGACGCGACCAGATCGAGACGGCGCGCGTGTTCGGCCTGTCCCGCTGGCAGACGCTGCGCCGCGTGGTGGCGCCACAGGCGGCGGCCTTCGGATTCGGGCCGCTCACCGGTCTCTTGATCAACCAGCTGCAGGTGACGTCGCTGATCTCGGTGATCGGCGTGATCGACCTGACCAAGGTAGGCGCGATCCTGAACGTGCGCACGCTCCAGCCCTTCATCGTCTGGACCGTGATCGGCGTGCTGTATTACCTGATGGCCCGGCTGATCGCGCGGGTCTGCGCCCGCTTCGAGACGCGGCTGCGCGCGCATAGTCAATGGAAAGGGTTGTAGGATGATCGAGATCGACGGCGTCGCCAAGCGCTTCGGCAGCAACACGGTCCTGGACGGCATCGACCTGCGCATCGCGCCGGGCGAAGTGGTGTCCATCCTGGGGGCCAGCGGCTCGGGCAAATCGACGCTGATCCGCTGCATCAACGGACTGGAACGTCTCGATGCCGGATCGATCGCGGTCGACGGCCAGCGCATCGACGAACCAAAAGGACTGCAGGCGGCGCGCCGCTCGTGCGCCACCGTGTTCCAGCTGTTTAACCTGTACCCGCACATGACGGCGCTGCAGAACGTCACGCTGGCGCCGATCGAAGTCTTGAACGTGCCGCGCCGCCAGGCCGAGGAAGAGGCGCGTGCCCTGCTGGCTTCCGTCGGCCTCGGCGCACGTGCGGATGCCTATCCGGCCCAGCTCTCGGGCGAGCAGCGGCAACGCGTCGGCATCTGCCGCGCGCTGGCGATGAAACCGCGCTACCTGCTGCTGGACGAAGTCACCAGCGCGCTCGATCCGGAAATGACGGCCGAGGTGCTCGATATCCTGGCCAAGCTGGCGACGGGTGGCACCACGATGCTGTTCGTCACCCACGAGATCGAATTCGCGCGCCAGATCTCGAGCCGCATCGTGTTCCTGGAACAGGGCCGGCTGCTGGCCGACCTGCCGACGGCGCAGTTCTTCGCGCTTGAAGGCGGCCTGGCGCAGCCGCGCATCGCCCAATTCCTCTCCAAAATGTCGAAGTCATGAAAGACCCGTTATGAAAATGCTGCTTGCGAACGCCGAAGCCTGGCCCGGCTTTGAAACCACCGTCGACCTCCTGAAACAGGGCCAGGCCGGCGTCGACGCCATGGTGGCCGGCATTGCCAAAGTCGAACGCGAGGCCAAGGTGCGCAGCGTCGGTTACGGCGGCTGGCCGAACATGCTGGGCGAGATGGAGTTCGACGCCGGTGTCATGGACGGCACCACGCGCGACGTCGGCGCGGTCGGCGCGGTGCCGGGCACCCTGCCCGTATCGCGGCTGGCGCTGGAAGTCATGCGGAACCTGCCGCACGTGATGCTGACCGGCGCCGGTGCGCGCCGCTTCGCCACCGAGCGCGGATTCGCGCACGACGAGGTGCTGCATCCGGACAGCAAGCGGGTTTGGTGGGAGCGGCTGCAGAAGGAGATGTCGCCCGAGCAGCTGGCTGCCTTCCCGGATATCGCGCTGGCGCCGCTGAGCAATACCATCACCGACCCGGAGCGGGTGCGCGACACCACCGTGTTCCTGGGGCGCGACGCGAGCAACGGCATCGGCGCGGTGACCTCGACCTCGGGCTGGGCCTGGAAGTACCCGGGCCGGCTTGGCGACTCGCCGATTCCCGGCGCCGGCTTCTACGCGGACAGCCGCTACGGCGCCGCAGCCTGCACCCATACCGGCGAGATGACGATGCGCTGCGGGACCTCGCGCAGCATCGTGCTGGCACTGCGCCTGGGCCATTCGCTCGAGGATGCGGTCAAGCTGGCAGTGGAAGAACTGTCGGAGCTGAGCACCGGCTTCCTGGCCGGCGTGGTGATCCATGCGATGGACGCCAAGGGCAACCACCAGGTGGTCAACTATCGCTGCGACGAAGAGATCCGCTACTGGTATTGGGACGAGCGCATGGCGGCGCCCGAAAAGCGGGTCGCCACCAACGTCAAGGTGTGAGAGGAACGCACATGCTTCGCCTGCGATCGAGACTCGCCTGCTGCACCGCCGCCGCCGTAACGCTGCTGATGACGGCGGCCATGCCGGCCCAGGCCGGACGCATCGAGGACATCAAGACGCGCGGCTATGTGCGCATCGGCGTCTCGCTGGGCGGAGAGCCGATCGGTTTTCGCGACGATCGCAACCAGCCGGTCGGCTACGACGTCGACGTGGCACGCCAGCTGGCGGCGCGGCTCGGGGTGCCGGTGCGCTTTTCGGACGTCTCGGGCGATGCGCGCATCTCGATGCTGCGCGCGAACCAGCTCGACCTGGTGGTGGCCAACGTCTCGATCACGCCGCAACGCGCGCGCATCGTCGACTTCTCCATCCCGTACAACGCGGCCGGCCTGCGCGTGCTCTCGCAAAAGAAGGCCCGCATCAGGACGCTGGCGGACCTGAACGGCAAGCGCGTCGTGGTCGGGCGCGGCACCACGGCCAGCGCCTTCCTCAAGAAAGCCGCGCCGCAGGCGCAATTCATCTATGCCGACAGCTTCTCGCCGGACGGCGTCCTGCTGCTGCTGCAACGGCGCGCCGATGCCGGCATCGAAGATTCTTCGCTGCTCGACTACATGGCCAGCAAGTACGACCAGTTCGAGACCCTGCCCGAGATGTACGGCAACACGCCGATCGGCATCGCGATGGCCAAGGGCGATCCGGCGCTGCTCGCCTTCGTGAACGGCTTCGTCGCGGATTACATCCGGTCGGGCGCCTACGCGGCGAACTACCGCAAATGGTGGGGCTCCAAGACCGCCCCGCCGGCGCTGACGCCAAGCTGCCAGTGATGCCCGGCGACCCGCTTAACCCGTAAGCCGGGGCACGAAGCGCGTCGCGACCAGCACCTGGCCGCTGCTGTGCGCCAGGTCCGCCGGCTCTTTCAGCAGGCGCACGATCTGCGCCACGTAGTCGCGCCGGTCCGCGCCGATCGACGAGATCGGATAGGCGTCGAACTGGGTCAGCGAAATGTTATCGAAGCCGTACAGCCGGAAGCGCTGCGGCCGGTGCTGTGGGAAATGGGCGCGGTGCGCATCCAGCACGCCCATCGCCATCGCATCCGAAGTACAGAACACCGCGCCGGTGGCCTCCACGTCGATACGCTCGGCCAGCGCGCGCCCGCTGGCATACGAATAGTCGCCCGCCAGTTCGCCCAGCAAGGTGATGCCGTGCCGGGTCAAGGCCGCGCGGTAGGAAGCGATGCGCGCCTGCTCCACCAGCGAGTTGGGCCGCCCGGTCACCAGCAGCGCGCTGCGCACGCCCTTGCCCGCCGCATCGGCCACGGCTTCGCCGATGCCGTGGTCCTCGTCCATCGTCACCGATGCCGCGCCCGGCGCGTGGTGGCCGTTCAGCATCAGCACGGCGTTGTTGCGGAACATGCGGCGCACCGTGGCGGCATCGGCGAAATCGGAAAACACCAGCGCGGCATCGACGTGGTAGGCGACGCCGTCGCGCAGGAAGGTTTCTGCGTCCTGGCCGGCGCCGACACGGATAAAGATCACCTGCTTGCCGATCGCCTGGATCTCGGCCAGCAGCAGGTCGAACAGGTCGAGGTCGGACAGGTCGTGAATGTGGTTGACCAGGATCGCGACCAGGTTGACGGTCTTGCTGGCCAGCCCGCGTGCCAGCGAATTGGGCCGGAAGCCCAGCGTTTCGGCGGCGCGCAGCACGCGCTCGCGCTTGTCGGCCGACACGGGCCGCGGCTCCGTGGACAAGGCCCGCGATGCGATCGCGCGTGAGACGCCTGCCAGGGTGGCGACGTCGGACAAGGTCGGAGCCAGGGCTGGTTTCAGGGCGTCATTCATGGTGGCGATTATACCTGTGCGGCAGTCGGCGCCGGCTGGTGCCCCCTCTTCTTGTTGGCTGGTTGGTGGTTTGTTGGTGTGTTCGTAGTCCGTGACGTTTGAATGATCGTGTTGGTGGTAATTTTATGTTGGTTAGTTACGTTTATGTGATAAGGTAGAAGTTCTTTATTCGATCAGATTCGACATGCACACTCTGGCTTCATGGGATGCCGACCCGGTCGGCGCATTCAAGGAATTCGTCTCCACCACCGCGTTCGCCAAGACCGGGCGCCGCCTGCGCGCCGATGGCACACTGCGCGAGCTGTCCGCAGAATCGGCGAAGATCTATGTCTTCATGTTCAATAACTTGGCCAGCTGGATCCAGGAACAGCGGCTCACCTTCTCCACCGTCACCCAGGCCGACCTGGTGCGCTTCATCAACCGCACCGAGAAAGGCAAGCGCGTCCTCAACAGCAAGATCGCCTACCGCTACCTGCGCCTGATCGAGCGCTGCTACGAGCACCTCGACGTCTCCCCCAACCCGGCGCAGCTGGCGATCCTGAGCATCGACCGCGCCCACATGACCAGGGATGACGCCGGCCGTACCCTGTCCGACGAACAGCTGGAACGCTTTTTCGCGGCCCTGCCTGCCGAGGCGCCACGGCGCCGCCGCAATACCCCGTTCGACGGCTGGAAACGGCGCCGCGACCGCGCCATGCAAGTGGTGATCGCGCTGGCGGGATTGCGCGTGTCGGAGGCGATCGGCCTTTTGGCTTCGGAAGTCGGGCGCCAGGCCGCGATCGACGGCTCGATCGTTCTCGCCATCACCCCGGACGAGAAGCACGACACCAGCCACGAGCACGAGGTCACCCTGCCGCGCGAAGGCGCCGAGGAACTGCGCGCCTGGCTGCAGGAACGTGAAGCGATGGCGATCCCGGGAGAATTCGTCTTCCCGGCCAACCTCACCGGTGCCAGAATGACCCGGAAAACCGTGTACATGCAGATGCGCGCCACGTTCGAGCGCGCCGGCATGGACCTGTCGCGCTCGGGCGGACGCACGCTGCGCAACACTTTCGCCAAGCGCCAGCTCGACAATGGCGCCAGCGCGGACGAGCTCAAGGACGTATTGGGACTGGCGCTGGAGCGCTCGGCTGCCGATTACAACTTCACTCAGGTGAAGCCCGATCCGGAGAGTTGAATGCGCGCGCCGTGTCGCGGCCCACGCATGCGCGGCGTGCAGCTAAATCGAAACTCGTGCAGTTTCAGATTAATGCGGTAGCGCAGTGCGTTATCAGATACTGGAAACCGACGACGCTTCGACCGCCGTACGGGCCGGCGCCACCCGCAGAACCGAGTCCTGGATCATGACGAGAGAAATATAGGCTAGCAGTTCCGCCAATTCTTCGAACACGCCCGAGCGTCCCGCGCCAAGGTCGAGCGAACAACCCATATGCCCTTCGGCGCAGGTCGACCCGAGCGCACCGCCCAGCGCCACCGCAAAGCACAGCCACGGCGTGCGGCGCGCGAACGCGGCGCAGACGATGCGGTCGACCCGGTGGCGCCAGGCGTAGAACAGCAGCGCCAGCACCAGCAACACCACGCTCGGCTTCACGAAAGGCTGCAGCCACAGCATCCCGGTCGCGGCCAGATTGTGGCTGGATTCCATGCCCGGCGCCGGCAGCAGCACCCTGCCCCAGCTCAGCTCGCGGCCGGCCAGGATCAGCCAGATCGGGGCGGCCCACAGCGCCAGCAGCGCGGTCTTGCCCGGACGGGTGCGCTGGAAGGCGAGCATCGCGGCAACGAAACCGGCGCCGAGCACCATTACCTGCGCGTTTTCCAGGATGCCATTTTCGCGTCCCCAGCCAGCATCGAGAAAGGCGCTGAGCGGATAGGCGGCCAGCAGCGCCACCAGCAACAGCCATTCGCTCGGCCTGGCCAGGATCGATGACGTCATTCGCTGCATGGTGGCTCCGGGTAGATCGGTGACCGACGTCGCCAGGCTCGGCGGTTTGTCGGGAATCCGAAGATTGTACGCAGCGCGACGCCGCGCACGATTGGTATTGACGGGAATGTTGTAAAAGACTGTCGCGCTACCGGGCAAACCGTCGCTTACTCCTCGGGCGCCGGCAGGAAGGACGACAGCCGCATCGCCCCAAATTCACGCAGCAGCGTACCGGCCGCCTGCGCCAGCGCCACGTCGAGCGCACCGGTAATGGCGCGCTCGGCCGCGCAGCCCGGATGGTCGACGCTCGAACCGATGGCGAAGATTACCGGTTCTTCCAGCGCCTGGTACACGTCGAGCACGGTGATCTGCTCCGGATCGGCGGTCAGCATCCAGCCGCCACTGCGTCCCGCCGTCGAGCTGACGTAACCTGCGGTGCGCAGGCCGGCCATCATGCGCCGCACCAGCACCGGGTTGGTATCGAGCATGCCGGCGATCTCTTCTGAGCTGGCCACTCCCTTGCGACCGTGCAGATGCACCAGTACATGCAACATACGCGCCAAACGAAAATCCGCTCTCATCCTGTCCCTTCCTCCTTGTAGCCGAGCATACCGCAACTCGAAGAGTTTCGGAATGGCTCAGTCAAACCGCAATTCCAGGAATATCGGTTTAATGCTAAACGCAACTCCTGGGATGACAGTATCGACACCTCGGCTATCACTTCGCGCCGGCTTGGACCTCGAAGTCCATGGTCTGCGGATCGGTATCGGCCGCCGTCGGGCCGCCGCGCAGCTTCAGCCACACGAAGCCAAGCACGCCCGCCGTCAGCGAGGCGGTCAGGATCGCCAGCTTGGATGCATCCACCAGTTCATGCCGCCCTTCGAAGGCGAGATTGGTGATGAAGATCGACATCGTGAAGCCGATCCCGCCGAGCATGCCCGCTCCCAGGATATGGCGCCACGCCAGATCCAGCGGCAGGCGGCAGACACCGACAGCGACCGCCGCGAAGCAGGCCAGCACGATGCCGACCGGCTTGCCCGCCACCAGCCCGAAGATGATGCCCAGGCTGTTCGACGACGCCAGCTGATTCGCCCAGTCGGCGCCGATCACGACGCCGGTATTGGCCAGCGCAAAGATCGGCAGGATCAGGAAGGCGACAGGCGTATGCAGGGTATGCTCCAGCCGCTCGGACGGCGACGCGGCATCGTCTTCGCGGGTCGAGTGCGGAATCGCGAACGCCAGCAGGACCCCGGCGATGGTGGCGTGCACGCCCGACTTGAGCATGCAGAACCACATCAGCGCCCCGCCGATCAGGTACAGCGACAGCAGCTTGACGCCGGCCACGCGGTTGAGCACCAGCAGCACGGCGAACAGCGCCAGCGCCGCGGCTAGGAAAACCACTGACAGCTGCGAGGTATAGAACAGCGCGATCACCACGATGGCGATCAGGTCGTCGATCACCGCCAGCGCAGCCACGAACACCTTGAGCGACGCCGGCACGCCTTTGCCGAGCAGCGTCAGCACGCCAAGCGCGAACGCGATGTCGGTCGCCATCGGGATGCCGATGCCGGCTTGGGTCGGCGTGCCGCCATTGAAGCCGAAGTGAATCAGCGCCGGCACCGCGACCCCGCCGAATGCCGCAATCACCGGCAGCAGCGCATTGCGCAGCGACGACAGTTCGCCACTGACCAGCTCGCGCTTGAGTTCCAGTCCCACCAGCAGGAAGAACACCGCCATCAGCGCGTCGTTGACCCACAGCTCGACGCTCAGGCCACCCACCACCGTGCGCCAGAAGCCCAGGTAGCCGTCACCCAGCGCGGAATTGGCCAGCGCCAGCGACACCAGGGTGCACAGGATCAGCAGCACGCCGCCGGCCTGGCCCGAGTGAAGAAAGTCCTGGAAGGTCCTGGATAGGCGCCGCTCTACGTGCATGGGGTCTCCTGTGAAGGTGTTACTGGGTATGCGAAGCCGGTGAGTATAGTCGATCCGACCATGTTCCCGATGGGGAATGCGTGCCGGTGCGCCGCGTTGGCCAGGCCCCGCCATGTGAAATCCTGAACATCCGCTTGACACGTATTGACGAGTCAGGTTACGTTATCGTTAATATTGCTGCAGCGCAATATTCAACTCATGGAGATTCACATGTCCCACATGCCCCGCCGTCCGCACGCCGGCCGACGTTCGCTGCACCGTTTGCCCCATACCCTTCCCCTCGCCGTCCCTCTTGCTATCACGCTCCTGCTGGCCGGTTGCGGCGGCGGCGATGGTGATTCCGCCGGTACCATGGCCTCGCTCCAGAATGCCACCAGCGGCGTGATGCGCTCGGTCGCCGCCATGTTCGGCGACACCGAGACCGCACTCACCCCGGTCAATGCCAGCGCCAGCTCGTCCGAGCGCGGCGACCTCGATGCGCGCGCCGCCATCGACCGCGACACCGGCACGCGCTGGGGCAGCCGCTTCACCGATGACGAATGGCTGGTGCTCGACTTCGGCAAGGTCGAGACCATCACCCGCGTGCGGATCGACTGGGAAAACGCCCACGCCAGCCAGTACCTGCTGCAAGTCTCGAGCGACGGCAGCACCTGGACCACGATCAAGACCGTGGCCGAGAGCATGGGCGGCACCGAGGACTTCACCGGCCTGGCCGGAGAAGGCCGCTACCTGCGCATGAAAGGCATCAAGCGCGCCGGCCAGTACGGCTACTCGATCCTCGAGATCCAGGCCTTCACCGGCAGCCCGGCCGCACCGGAACCGGCGCCCGAACCGGAACCGCTGCCGGTCGATCTCACCAAGCCCGGCGTGCCGGTCAAGCCACTGGCCGCGACCTCGTCGACGCCGGAAAACGGCGGCCTCAAGGCGGAGATGGCGATCGACGGCAAGCCAGGCACCCGCTGGTCGAGCCGGCCCGAAGACGGCGCCTGGATCCAGTTCGACTTCGGCAGCCGCACCCCGATCGGCTACATGAAGCTGGTCTGGGAGAATTCGTACGGCAAGCGGTACACGCTGCTGACCTCGAACGACGGCCAGTCGTGGACCCAGCTGCGCCATGTCGGCAACGGCAAGGGAGGTACCGAGGAATTCTTCAACCTGAACACCAGCGCGCGCTACCTGCGCCTGCAGGGGGTGGCTCGCGCCACCCAGTACGGCTACTCGCTGTTCGAGGTCGAATTCAAAACCCCGGGCAGCGACAACACGCTGCCGGAGGCCGAGACTTCGGCCGTGCGCTTCCCTGCGAGCGGCGCCGGCTGGCAGCCTTTACCTGGTGCGAGCGAGCCGATCGAGACGCTGCAGTTCACGCTGGCCGACGGCACCCTGGTCACGCGCTTCGGTGCGCGCGGCCTGGCGCGCCATGGCCGCGAGCGCGGCGAAGAGTGGAACGAGATCGGCTACGGCCCCAACGAGACGGTCGACGCCGCCACCGGCCTGCCGCTGGATAAGGGTCCGGGCAACTACCTGACCTTCGTGCCGCAGTACTTCAAGAACCGCACCTGGGGCGTCGAGATCATCGACAACAGCCGCGTTGCGGGCGTGACCAAGCCGCAGCTGATCGTCAACCAGTACACCCAGGTCGACTTCCGCCAGGGCGAAGTGGCATTCTTCCGCGGCTTCGACCGCGTGGGCGTGACGGGCTATGGCTGGATGGCGCCGGGCGAACTGGTCGACCGCAGTGTCACGATCTGCAAGCCGGTAGCCCATCCACAGGCCAACAAGCTGCTCACCCCGAACGGCATCAACGGCGCCTGCACGCTGCTGGTGAAGGATTATCCCGGACACGGCGAGCTGAATGCGGACGGCTTCCCGACCGGGCGTAACATACCGGCGCGTCCGCTGGTAGCGGGCGACATCATCGAAGTGTCGCCGTCGATGTTCTCGACCACCGAAGCGATGCTGGCCAAGGGCGACAACGGCGGCATCCGTTATTACTCGGCGGAGTGGAGCTACGTGGTCGGCCAGGGCCTGCGGCCATGGTACGGCATCCAGCCGCGCCTGAATTCGGTGCCGCTGCCGGCCGAGACGCTGTCCGGCGGCCTGGGCTCGGTATCGTACAACTACAGTGACAACGGCCTGTTCATGTTCCAGCAGCCGCACAACCATGCGGGCATGCAGAACATGCAGCGCTTCGTCGAAGGCCGGCGCCTGGTGCACACCAACTTCACCACGGGCGAACATAACGAGCCGGGCAACGACCGCTATACCGATGCGATGAACCTGCAGGGCCAGCGCTTCAACCAGTCCACCTGTATCGGCTGCCATGTCAACAACGGCCGCAGCCCGGCGCCCGCCGCGATCGACCAGCGCCTGGACGGCATGGCGGTGCGCGTGGCCAGCCTCAAGGCGGACGGCACCCAGCTGCCGCACCCTACCTACGGCAGCACGGTGCAGATGAACGGCCTGTCGCCGAGCGGCTCGGCCCAGGACTGGGGCACCGGCGTGCGCGTGGCCGGCTTCGACACCCGCAGCGTGACGCTGGCGGACGGCACCAACGTCGAACTGCGCAAACCCAAGCTGGCCTACGACGGCCCGGCGCCGCAGGTCGCGTCCCTGCGTGCGGCGCAGCCGATGATCGGCACCGGCCTGCTGGAAGCGGTGCCGGAAGCCGATATCCTGGCACGCGTGCGCCAGAGCGCCGATCAGGACGGCGTCAAGGGCGTGGCCAACTTCGTGTTCGATCCGGAGTCGGGAGCGGTGCGCCTGGGCCGCTTCGGCTGGAAGGCGTCGAAGGCTACGTTGCGCCACCAGAGCGCGGCGGCGCTGCTGCAGGACATGGCGGTGACGTCCACCGTCTACCCGAGCCGCTCGTGCGACATCAACCCGGCCGGCTGCCGCAACGCCACCGCCCAGCGCGGCATCTCGGAGGCGGATCTGCAGTCGATCTCGAACTACCTGGCACTGCTGGCGGTGCCGGCCCAGCGCAGTCTGTCGAGCGGCTTCCCGAAAGGCGTGGCACCACTGGACGAGCACCGCGTCGATACGCGCCAGGTGGCGTCGGGTTCGAAGCTGTTCGAGGCAATGCGCTGCGTGGCCTGCCACACGGCGTCGATGAAGACCGGCTCCAATCACCTGTTCGCCGAACTGCGCGACCAAACCATCCGTCCGTTCACCGACCTGCTGCTGCACGATATGGGTCCGGGTTTGGCCGACAACTACAGCGAAGGCCAGGCCACGGGCAGCATGTGGCGTACCGCGCCGTTGTGGGGCATTGGTTATACCGAGAAGGTGATGGGCAAAGAAGGCAAGGTCGGTTACCTGCATGACGGTCGTGCGCGTACCCTGCTTGAAGCGATCCTGTGGCACGACGGTGAAGCGGCGGCGGCGCGCAAACGTTTCGAGAAGCTGTCGGCGAGCGACCGCGAGGCCTTGATGGCGTTCCTGCGCTCGCTGTAATCGTAGGGTTGGCGGCTTTGCCGCCAACCCTATGTCAGAACACCAGTATCTGCCAGCCGTCCGCGCGGCCTTGCTCAATGAAGGAGACCATCCCTTCGACGCCGGCGCAATGTTGGTTCAGATCCGCGCGCGTGGCGGCGCAGGCATGCAGCGCCTGGGTACAGGCCCGGATCTCGACACCCAGTTCGGCCGTCATCGCCAGGTGCCGCCCAATGGCCCAGCGCTCTGCGCCGAAGCCCGTCAGCCGCTCGCTTTCCGCGGCCAGCAACCACTGCACCGATTGCGAAGAAAACAGCATCTTGACGCGCATGTCGAGCGCCGCCGCGGCCTGCGCGGCCATGAAGGGCGTGGCCAGCAGCTCGGGCCGGCTCAGGTCGCACGACCAGACCATGATCGCCAGGCCGCGCTCGGCCGGTTTGGTGTCGGCACCGCCCATCACGGCAAGCTCGGCTTGATCCAGTCATCGACCGGCTCCAACCGCATGCGGCGCTCGGCCTGCTCGACCAGTGCCTCGCCGTGCGCCAGCCGCGCCAGGTCTTCCTCGCGATTGGATGGCTGGATCACGCAGATCCAGCCGGCGCCGTACGGGTCCTGGTTGATCAGTTCCGGCTTCTCTTCGAGCGCCTCGTTGATCTCGACCACGGTGCCGCTGACCGGCGTCTTGATGGTCACGACCGTCTTGCTCAGTTCGACGACGCCCATGGTCTTGCCCTGCTCGACCTCGGTCCCGACCGATTTCGGACGGCACATGTAGAAGTAGTTACCGCTGATCTTGACGCCGAAAGCGCTGACGCCCACCTGCATGCGGCCGTCGCCGATATCGCGGCACCACATGTCGTGTTCGAGATCGAAATAACAATCGTCGGGATAGTCGTAGCCGAGGATCTGCATGGCGTCGCGCGAAGGAAAGAGGAAGAAGAGAATGGCGGAAGGATGCGGGAGTCGAACCCACCCGGCGACGCATGGCGCCACCAACTGGGTTTGAAGCCCAGCCGCCCCACCAGGGACGATTTCCTTCCGAAGAGACCGTATTTTACCGCGTACGGCCAAAACGCGACAGACTCAAGACGCTTTCGAGTCCTGCTTTGAATCCTGCTCCGGGAACAGCATGGTCCCCGGCCGCAGCAGGTGCAGGTCGCCCACCCGGCGCAAAAAGCCGATGCGGTCGAAGAACTCGAGGATCTGGATCGCGCGCTTGCGTCCCAGGCCGGTATGGTCGCGGAAGCGCGCGGCGGTAATCGCCCCGCCCTCACCCTCGGCCGCCAACCGGCGCGCCAGCGACGCCGCTTCCTGCATCACGGCCGGGTGGTAGAACAGGTCCTTGACCACCTGGTACACGTCACCGCCGCGCGCCATGCGGCCCAGCACCTGGCGCACCTGCTGTTCGGGCAGGCGCGCGGTATCGGCGATGTCGCGCACCCAGGGCGGATCGAAACGGCCGTCGAGCAGCATCGGCAGCGCGCGTTCGGCGACGATCTGTTCCGCCGCTTTCAAGGCGATGCCGTGTTCCGGCAAGTGCAGGAAACCGTTGCGTCGGTTGATCTTGCCGGCTTGAATCAGGTGCTCGACCAGTTGCAGCCACAGCGCCTCGGGCATGCGCGGCGCGGCCAGGCGGCGGGCGCGCAGCAGGTCGGGGCCGATCTCGTCCGGGTATTTGGCGTGGAAGTCGCGCAGCGCGGTCAACAGGCCGGTCTCGTTCTGTTCCAGGCGCGCGCGCGCGATGATCCATTCGCCGCCGGCGCCGACCACGGCATCCGGCACCTCGTCCAGGGCGAACGGCCAGGACGCCAGGCCGGCACTGCGCAGCCAGGCCGCGCCATTCACGCCGTACTGGGCCTGGGCCAGCGCGCCCTGCAGGCGTGCCAGCGGCTCATCCGCGCGCTGGCTGTCCAGATAGGCCAGCCGCTCCGGGGTCTGGCGATAACGCGTCGGACCCAACGGATCGAGCACGCTGCCGCCGGCCACCGTGCGCACCGCCGACGCGTCGCGCAGGATGAAGCGGTCGCCGTGCCAGACATTGGCCGGCTTGTGCAGCACCAGCTGGGCCAGCGCGCCGGAGCCGGGCGCGATCGACGGCTGGCCCAGCACCGCCACCGTCGCCAGGCAATCCTGGGTCGCGGCGTGCAGGTGGACCGCGGTGCCGGAACGCAGCGCGCGTTCTTCGGTGGAGGCGACTTCGAGCCAGACGTCGATGCGCTGGGTAGTCAGCGCAATGGCCGGGTCGCACAGCACCTGGCCGCGCAGATCGTCGGTGCGTTCCAGGCCCGCCAGGCCAACCGCGCAGCGCTGGCCGGCATGGGCCGACTCGGCGCCGCGGCTGTGCACCTGCAGGCTGCGCACGCGGTAGGTACGATCGGGCGTGCCGGCCAGGCACAGGGCGTCGGCGACGGCGACGTTGCCGGCGCCGATGCTGCCCGCGACCACGGTGCCGACACCGTCGAGCGTGAACGCGCGGTCCAGGCCCATGCGGAATCCGGCGCCGGTCATATCGTCGGCGCGCGAGGCCTGCGCCTCGGACGCCAGGCGGGCACGCAATTCGTCGACGCCATCGCCACGCACGCTCGACACCTGCAATACCGGATAGTCTTCCAGTCCCGCGCTACTCAACAGCGCATGCACCTGCGCCTCGCAGGCCGCCAGCCGTTCGGCATCGACCCGGTCGATCTTGGTGATCACCGCCGCGCCACGGCGCACGCCGAGCAGCGACAGGATGGTCGCATGCTCGACCGTCTGCGGCATTGGGCCGTCGTCGGCCGCAACCAGCAGCAGGCCGTAATCGATCCCGCTGGCGCCGGCCACCATGGTGCGCACCAGCTTTTCGTGGCCCGGGACGTCGACGAAGCCGATGCGGCCGTCGCTGGAACCCGGTTGCGGCATCCAGGCATAACCCAGTTCGATGGTGATGCCGCGCTTCTTTTCTTCGGGCAGGCGGTCGGCGTCGATCCCGGTCAGGGCGCGCACCAGCGCGGTCTTGCCGTGGTCGATGTGGCCTGCGGTGCCTACGATCATGCTCAGTTCTTTCTTGCTCAGTTCTTTCTTGATTAATTGCCGTTGACCGCGCGCTGCAGCAGCGTCATCTGGCCCAGCAGCTCGCCTGGGTCGTCAATGCAGCGGCAATCGAGCAGCAGGCGGTCTTCCGCGATGCGACCGATCACCGGCAGCGGCAAGCCGCGCAGCGCTTCGGCCAACGCATCGAGCGCACTGCCGACGCCGCGCTTGCCTGCCAACACCGGCGCGATCGCCAGCCCGCTCGACGGCAGACGGTCGACCGGCAGCGAGCCGGAACCGATCTGGCTCTGCATCGATTCCAGGGTGACGCTAAAGCGCGGCGACAAGGCCTGCGCAAATGCCGGAAGCAATGCGCCCGCAGTCGCGGCGACAGTCTCCTCGCTGCGGGTCAGCCAGCGCAGCGTCGGCAGCTGGTCAACGAGCAGTTCCGGTTGCAGGTACAGCTGCAGCGTCGCCTCCAGCGCCGCCAGCGGCAGTTTCGACAGGCGCAGCGCGCGCTTCATCGGATGCTTGCGGATGCGCGTCACCAGCTCCTTCGAGCCGACGATCAGGCCGGCCTGCGGCCCGCCCAGCAGCTTGTCGCCCGAGAAAGTGACGACGTCACAGCCATCCGCCAGCATCTGCTGCGGCGTCGGTTCCTGCGGCAGGCCGTACTTGCCCATGTCGATCAGCGAGCCGCTGCCCAGGTCCGTCACCAGCGCGACGCCGCGGCGCTTCGCCAGCGGCGCCAGTTCGGCTTCCGACACCGAACTGGTGAAGCCCTGGATCGCATAGTTACTGGTGTGGATCTTCATCAGGAGCGCGGTGCGCTCGGTGATGGCGCGTTCGTAGTCCGCGAGATGGGTACGATTCGTGGTGCCCACTTCGACCATGTGGGCGCCGGCGCTGGCCATCACGTCCGGCATGCGGAAGGCGCCACCGATTTCGACCTGCTCGCCGCGCGAGACGATCGCCTCGCGCCCGGCGCTCAGGGCCGCCAGCGACAGCAGCACCGCCGCCGCATTGTTGTTGACCACGGTCGCGGCTTCGGCGCCCGTGATGTCGCACAGCAGTCCTTCGACGATGCTGTCGCGATCGCCGCGCGAACCGCTGGCGATATCGTATTCGAGGTTGTTCGGACCGCTCATCATCGCCGTCAGGTGACGGATCGCCGCTTCCGGCAGCACGGAGCGGCCGAGGTTGGTGTGGATAACGGTACCGGTGAGATTGATCACCCGCCGCATGCGCGGCGCCAGACGCCCGGCGACGCGTGCCGCCACGGCCTGCCCCAGAGCCTCTGGAGCAAGCGCGGCGACGGACAGCGCGCCGGCCAGGGCCTGGGCGCGCAATCCGTCCACCAGGCCACGGGCTTGCGCCGCGACCATGGTGTGGCCATGCAGGGGGATCAAGGCCTGCACGGACGGCAGGCGCAAGAGTTTATCGATCGAAGGCAGATCCTTGACTGTCGCCTTCGAGCCGTGGACCACGGACTCGTCGGTCGACATGATCAAGTACTCCTATCAGTTGCAGGAACGCTGTCCTCCGCCGAAGGATCGCCTTCGCCGGTGAGCAGCAGCAGGTTGATGCCATGCGGCTGGAAGCCCGCTTCCGACACCAGGATGTCCAGCGTCAGCGACGCCAGGTCGTCCGCCACCGGTTCGACATGCAGCTCGCGCTCCATGCGCACCATCTTCAGGTAGTGGCCGCACTCGTCGCAGGTTTCCGCCTGCACCGAGGCCATGTTCGCATCCTGCTTGGCGCCATCGGTCGCCACCGCTTCGAGCGAGTGGTAGTGGATACCCTTGGTGCTTTCGCAGTGGCTGCACTTGACCCGCACCATATGCCACTGCGTCGAGCACAGCGAGCAATGCAGGTAGCGGTAGTTGCCGCCCTGGGCATCGACCTTGGTGATCGAGGCCACCGGCAGGCTGCCGCAGCAAGGGCACAGGGTCGTGTCGAGCGTACGCCCGAACGGCGCCTGGCGCGCCTTGCCGTGCAGGCGATCCACTTCCAGCACCAGATGGGTCCAGTAGACCTGCAGGCCGGCCGCCACCAGCGGCGCAGCACTCATGTCCAGACCGGCTGCGCCATTCAGCAGCAATTCGGCCTGGCCTTCAAGATGGCTGTCGTCGCCGTCGAGCAGGCCCTGCACCACGGCTTGCGCCGGGCTGCCGGCCAAACGCGGCACCAGCAGTTCCAGCATGCGGCGGGTTGCCACACGCCAGGCCGGGTCGCGTGGCCACAGGGCTGCCGGCAGCGGCGGACGGGCGGCACGACCGGCGGCTGCCAGGTCGTCCTCGCTCGGCAGTGCTGCCTGCGGATAGTCCTGCAGGACTTCATGCTGCACGTGCGCCAGTTCGGCGGCGAACAGCAGGAAGTCGCGCATCGCATGACCGGCCGCCAGCTCGCGCAGGCGGGTTTCCCGGTTGGCGAACACCTCGGCCCGCACCGGGAGGTGCAGGTAAGGCATCTGTTGACCGGCCCGGACCGCAATTTCTTCCGGACTCATCAACGGTGTTGCTTTGGACAGACTCATTGGAATGAAGCTTCCTTAATGTTTCTTGCGGGTGACTTCTTGGCTGTTTTTGCCGGCCACTTCCTTATACCACAGTGGGTGGTGCGACTTGGCCCAGTCCTCGTGTACCGTGCCACGGGTCATGGCGCGGAACGAGCCCTTGACCCAGATCGCAGCATACACGTGGATGATGACACTCATCACCAGCGCGAACGCGGCCACCGCATGCACCAGCATCGCGATGCGGCGCAGCGGGATCGGGAAGAAGTGCGCGAACCATGGCTGCCAGAACATGAAACCGGTGATCAACAGCAGCACCAGGCTGATGGCGAAGATCCAGAACACGCCCTTCTGACCAGCGTTGTACTTGTGCACCGGCGGCATGCCGCTTTCGTCGCCTTTCAGCAGTTGCGGCGCCTTCTTGACCCATTCCGTATCGGCCTTGGACCAGAAGTTGTCGCGCACCACGGCGAAGAACAGGCCAACGAAGCCCAGCACCATCAGCAGCCCGAAGAACGGGTGCAGGATACGGGTCCACTGGCCGCCACCGAAGAAGGCCGAGAAGAAGTACATGGACGGGTGGAACAGCGCCAGGCCGGTCAACCCCGCGCAGATGAACAGCAGGGCCACGGCCCAGTGGTTCATGCGCGTCATGTCGCGATAGCGAGTGATAAACATGTTCTTCTCCTTATACCCGTTCGTCTTCACGCGCCGAGCTCGGCGGCGTTGGCTGCACGCTTGGTTCGTCCACATGGGTTTCGATCGGGCCGACCTTCATGTAGTGGAAGAAGCCGGCCACTGCCGCACCGATCATCGCCGCCACGCCCAGCGGCTTGGCAGCGCCCTTCCACAGCGCCACGGTCGGGCTGATGGATGGGTTTTCCGGCAGGCCGTGGTACAGGTTCGGCTTGTCCGCGTGCTGCAGCACGTACATCACGTGCGTGCCGCCGACGCCGGCCGGGTTGTACAGGCCGGCGTTCTGGTAGCCGCGCTCCTTCAGGTCCACCACGCGGTCGGCTGCGTAGTCGATCATGTCTTCCTTGGTGCCGAAACGGATGGCGCCGGTAGGACAGATCTTGACGCAGGCCGGTTCCAGGTTCACTGCAACGCGGTCGGCGCACAGCGAGCACTTGTAGGCCTTCGAGTCCACCTTGCTGATGCGTGGCACGTCGAACGGGCAACCGGCGACGCAGTAGCCGCAGCCGATGCAGTTCTCGCTGATGAAGTCGACGATACCGTTGGTATACTTGACGATCGCGCCCGGCGCCGGGCATGCCTTCAGGCAGCCCGGTTCGTCGCAGTGCATGCAGCCGTCCTTGCGGATCAGCCACTCGAGACGGTCGCCCTCGTCCTCGGTCTTGGTGGTGACCTCGGAGTAGCGCATCACCGTCCACGACTGCGGCGTCAGGTCGAGCGGGTTGTCGTACACGCCATGGTTGTCGCCGATCTCGTCACGCAGATCGTTCCACTGCATACATGCAACCTGGCATGCCTTGCAGCCGATGCAGCTGGTGACGTCGATCAGCTTCGCCACTTCCGGCTTGTGGATGCGGGCCACCGGGGTGGTGGCCGTCGTCGCCGAACGGGCGGCGATATCGAGAGATTGAAGTGAAGACATTTATCAGATCCTTTCGATATTCACCAGGAACGACTTGAACTCAGGCGTCTGGGTATTCGCATCGCCCACGAACGGGGTCAGCGTGTTGACCAGGAAGCCTGGCTTGGTCAGGCCCACGAAGCCCCAGTGGTTCGGCAGACCCACCGTATCGACTTTCATGCCGTCGCAATCGAGTTGCGGGATACGCTTGGTCACGACCACCTTGGTCTTGATGAAGCCGCGCATCGAAGACACTTTCACCATGTCGCCATTCTTGATGCCTTTGGCGGCCGCCAGCTCTTCGCCGATTTCGACGAACTGCTGAGGCTGGATGATCGCGTTGCTCTGCACGTTCTTGGTCCAGTAGTGGAAGTGCTCGGTCAGACGATAGCTGGTTGCCACGTACGGGAAGTCCTTGGCGGTACCGAATGCTTCCATGTCGCCCTTGAACACGCGCGCCGCAGGGTTGGAGCGTGCCTTCAGGTTCTTCGGGTGCATCGGGTTCACCGGGAACGGCGACTCGAACGGCTCGTAGTGCTCAGGCAGCGGACCTTCGGCCATGCCGGTCGGAGCGAACAGACGCGCCACGCCTTCCGAGGTCATGATGAACGGCTGCACGCGGTTCTCTTCGTTCGGGTCCGCATCGGGACGGATGTCAGGAATGTCGGAACCGACCCAGCTGGTGCCGCTCCACTTGATCAGGGTGCGCTCCGGATTCCACGGCTTGCCCTTCGGATCGGTCGAGGCGCCGTTGTACAGGATGCGGCGGTTCGCCGGCCAGGCCCAGGCCCAGTTCAGCGTCTGGCCGATGCCATACGGGTCCGAATTGTCGCGGCGCGCCATCTGGTTGCCCGCTTCGGTCCATGCACCTGCATACACCCAGCAACCGCTGGCGGTCGAGCCGTCGTCGCGCAGCACGCCGAAGCCCGGCACCTGCTGGCCCTTCTTGAGGATCAGCTTGGTCGGATCTTTGGCATCGTACAGGTCGGCCAGTGCCTTGCCGTTGAATTCCATGGCCAGCTCTTCGGCCGAAGGGCTGTGTGGAATCTTGTACGGCCACGACAGGTTCACCATCGCATCAGGGAAGGCGCCGCCATCCTTGATGTACGCATTCTTCATGCGGGTGAACAGGTCGGCGATGATCTCGATGTCCGGCTTGCACTCGTACGGCGCGTCGGCGCCCTTCCAGTGCCACTGCAGCCAGCGCGACGAGTTCGACAGCGAACCGTCTTCTTCGGCGAACAGCGTGGTCGGCAGGCGGAACACGGTGGTCTGGATCGACGCGGTATCGACGTCGTTCGACTCGCCATGGTTCTTCCAGAACTCCGACGTCTCGGTGTTGAGCGGATCCATCGTCACCAGGAATTTCAGCTTCGACAGGCCGGTGATGATCTTCTTCTTGTTCGGGAAGGAGCCCACCGGGTTGAAGCCCTGGCAGATGTAGCCGTTCATCTTGCCCTGGCCCATCAGCTCGAACGCCTGCAGCACGTCGTACAGCTTGTCGATTTTCGGCAAGTAGTCGAAGGCCCAGTTGTTTTCCTTGGTCGCGGCATCGCCCCACCAGGCTTTTTGCAGGCTGACGAAGAACTTTGGATAGTTCTGCCAGTAGCTCATCTGGTTCGGACGCAGCGGCTTCATCGCACGCGGCTTGTAGTAGGTCTCCAGATCCTGCTCGTTGTCGGTCGCCAGCGACAGGTAGCCGGGCAGCGAGTTCGACAGCAGGCCGAGGTCGGTCAGACAATGGATGTTGGAGTGGCCGCGCAGCGCGTTCAGGCCACCGCCGGCGACGCCGACGTTACCCAGCAGCAGCTGCATGATGGCGCCGGTGCGGATGATCTGCGAGCCCTGGCTGTGCTGGGTCCAGCCCAGTGCGTACATGATGGTCATGGCGCGGCCAGGCACGGCCGTCGACGAGATGTACTCGCACACCTTCATGAACTGCTTGACCGGGGTACCGGTGATCTTGCTGACTTGCTCAGGGGTGTAGCGCGAGTAATGGCGCTTCATCACCTGCAGGACGCAATTCGGGTCTTGCATGGTCGGATCGACCTTGGCGTAACCCTGCTCGTCCAATGCGTAGCCCCACGACTTGTTGTCGTAGCGGCGCTTGGTCTCGTCGTAGCCCGAGAACAGGCCGTCTTCGAACGAGAAGTCAGGACCGACGATAAAGGTCGCGTTGGTGTAGTTCCGGACGTATTCGGTCTGGATCTTGTCGTTGCTCAGCAGGTAGTTGATGACGCCGCCCAGGAAGGCGATGTCGGAACCGGCGCGGATCGGCGCGTAATAGTCGCTCATGGCGGCCGAACGCGTGAAGCGCGGGTCGACCACGACCAGCTTCGCTTTGTTGTGATGCTTGGCTTCGATCACCCACTTGAAACCGCACGGGTGAGCTTCGGCGGCATTGCCGCCCATAATCAGTACTACATCGGCATTCTTGATGTCAACCCAATGGTTGGTCATCGCGCCACGTCCGAACGTCGGGGCCAGACCGGCCACCGTAGGTCCGTGTCAAACGCGAGCCTGGTTATCGAAGACGAGCATGCCCATCGAACGCATCGCTTTGTGCGTGATGTAGCCCGTTTCGTTGCTCGCCGCGGACGCACACAGCATGCCGGTGCTCGTCCATCGGTTGACCAGTTTGCCTTCGGCATTGTTGACGACGAAGTTCGCATCGCGATCTTCCTTCATCAGCTTGGCGATGCGCGACATCGCGTCATCCCAGGAAACGCGCTTCCATTCGTTGCTGCCTGGCTCGCGCACTTCCGGATACTTCAGGCGGTTCGGGCTGTGGACGAAGTCCAGCAGTCCGGCGCCTTTCGGGCACAGCGTACCGCGGTTCACCGGATGGTCCGGGTCGCCTTCGATATGGATGATGTCCGACGTGACGTTCTTCGCGCCATCGCCGATGCTGTACATCAGCAGGCCGCAGCCGACCGAGCAGTACGGACAGGTGTTGCGCGTTTCTTTGGCGCGCGCCAATTTAAAGTGCCGCGTCTCCGCCATCGCCGGCAGCGGCGAGAAGCCGAGCGCGACGATGGTGGAAGCGGCCAGTCCCGCACCGCTTACGCGGAGGAACTGCCTACGATTCATGCCCATCTAGGTTCTCCTACTAGTAATGGATTGTGCCCACCGCAAAGCGGCCAGCCGGAGGATCTCCCCGGCCAGCCCTTGTACCTACTATGTGGCGTGCACGCCGTACGACATCGCCTGCTTTACTTGGCAGGCGCCGCCGCTGGTTGGGTGGTGGCGCCGTCGCCACCGGTCGGTTCGGACGCGCCCGTGTCACGCGGCTTGTCCTGATCTTGCCCTGCAACCACGCCACCGATGGCGGTGCTGCCCTCGCCCGGGCTCGCGCCCGAGACGGTCTTGTCCGATTCCACCGTCTCCGGCACGATCGCTGCGTGCGGATCGACTGCGGCGCCGTTCGGCGCGGTGTTCGCAGCGGCCGTGTCCGGCACCTTTGCTTCTTCACGGCTGCATGCCGCCAGCGCCACCAGTACGGCCGCGACGCCCAGACCCTTGATTACGGTTTGCATGTTCACTTTGCGGTTCCTGACACGGTTATGAGTTTATGCTTTTGAGATATATCGGAAATATATAGGAATTCATGAACGGTAAAAATAAGTATTTTACGCAGTGGACATAGTCATATCTGACAAACAATGTTTGGTGCGTTCGCTTCATGAGCGCCATTCCCGTGCGTTATTGTACGACCGTGCGCGAATATTTGCTGACCACCCCCGTAATTCTCACCAATTATTTCCGCGTCAGTGCAGGGTCTCGCCACTGCCGCCGTCTGGACGTTGCTGTCCAGCAACGGACCATGGCGTCTCCGGCCCCTGCTGTGGCGGCGCCGGATGCCGTGCGCCGGCCTGCTCGCCGCGCTGTTCCACATCCAGCAGGCGCGTGGCATCCAGGCGCCTGCCGCCGTCGTCCATCCTCAAGAGCGTGCTGCCCTTGATCCTGAGCGTGCGCCCGTCCAGCACCGCCTCGCTGGCGTGCCAGCGCAGGGTCGCCTGCCCGCCGCCCTCCACCGTGATCACGTCCGGCGCCACCAGGCCGCCAACCAGCCGCTCGCGCCCCGCCATGTAGGGCCGCGCCTGTTCCATGCGGGCGCTGGGCTGGGCGCCGATGGCGCCGAAGTCGCGCGCCAGCGCTTCCCACAGCTGGCCGGACTGGGCACGCAGCGCCAGGTAGCGCCGCGCCTGCTCGCGGCCATGCGCCAGCAGCGCCTGGGCCAGGCCGGGATCGCGATCGAATTTCGAAAACAGGCCCATGTCGCGCCGCGCGCTGGCGCCCACCGCATCGCCGTCCATCACGATGCGCACCACCTCGATCGGCTTGTCGCGCGCGCGGGCACGCTGGCCCGGGTCGTCCAGGCGCGCGTTGACCGCTTCGATGAAGGTGACTTCCTGGTTCAGCGACAGGTTGCCCGACAGCGTATCGCGCCGGTGCCACAGCTCGTCGCCGGACTGGGCGCCGGCCTGGCTGACGCGCTTGCTGAAGTCGTAGCTGTCCTGGTTGATCTGCAGGATCCAGATCCCGTCCGGCTTGCGGGTGCGGCCGGCACTGCCGGAAATAAAATTCTTGATCGGCGGGTTTTGCGAGAACAATCCGTCCCAGCACGACATGCGGCGCTTCTCGTGGGTTTCGGGATCGGTGCCCTGGATCGTCTGGGCCATGAACACCCACGGCAGCGAGGCCGAGGCCACCACCGCGTCGAGCGTGATGCCGGCGTCGTCGGCCGCGCGCTCGGAGCTGAAGGCAACAAAGGCGCCGCTGTCGATGTCGACCGCCCCGATCAGGAGCTGCGGGATGGCCTCGGTGGCGCGCCGCACCGCGTCGGCCAGGCGCTCGAGGGCGGCAGGCTCGAACGCGATCTCGGGCGCGCGCCAGGCGTCGAACACGGCGCGCAGCAGCGCTTCCGGTGCGATATCGTGGTCGTGCGTCCATTCCACGATCCAGGGCGCGGCCGCCAGCCGGGCGCGGATGTCCTGGGCAATTTCTTCCTGGCGCGCGCGCAAGCGCTCGCGCTGGGCGGCGCCGGCACCGAGACGCGCTTCCAGCTCGCACGCCAGCCAGCGCTTGACCTCGACCGGGATGCTGCAGAAGTCGCCGATGGCGCCGACCAGGTCGAAGTCGACATGCGGCGCCACCGACTCGCGCAGCTGGAAGTAATGCCCGCGCATCCACGATCCGAGCGGCGGCCACATGCTGGCCAGCATCGGCCAGGTGGCGGTGGCCGCGGTTTCGATGTCGCGCAATGGGAACAGATACGGGCTGAGCTTGAGGTCGACCTGGGCCAGGCCGCCCATCCACTGCACCATGTCATTGAGCAGCTTTTCGCCGGGCGCGTTGGCGCAGTTGGCATTCCAGAAGTTCTCCAGCCGGGTGCGCGCGCTGTCCGGGCCGCCCAGCAGGAAACCGTACCATGCGAGCAGCGCGCTGATGGCGCCGCCCGAAGTGCCGCTGATCCCGGCCAGTTGCAGCAGCTCGCCGTCCAGGCCCGGGTGCAGCTTCCCGGCGGCCAGTTCGGCATTGTGGAATTGCGGCAGCAGGACCGGCAGTGCGCCGGCCGCATACGCGGCGTGGCTGCCCCCGCCCTGGCAGGCGACGGCGATGTGCTTGATGGGCATGATGGCCTCCTCGCTGATCGGTTGAAGCCGGGCCCGTGGATGGCGGCTTCGGCACGCCCGCAAGCGTAGTTGCCGTCTGGCCAACGCCTGTACCACGGGCCCGTCGTAGTTAGGCCACATGCGCCCTACGCAGTTCCGGCGCCACGGTCAGCGCCGCGCCGCCAGCGCCGCCTCGGCCTGCTCCCGCCCCTCGCGGATGTGGCGCTCGATCGAGCCGCCGGAAAAATCGTAGTCGCGCGCGGCCGTCTCGCAATCCGAGCCCTGGCGCACGATGCGGGTGATGTCGGGCGCGGCGTCGCGGTCGCCCATCAGCTGGATATAGCTCGGCCACTGGCGCACCGCCTCGGCCTGGTCCGCCGGGGTAGCGTACGACAGGATGCCTTCGACCAGCCGCCGCAGGTCGGCTACCAGCGCGATCTGGGCGCTGTCGTGGCGGATGCGCTCGGCGAACACGATCTCGTCGCGCCGGCCCAGCACTTCCATCAGGTTGGTCGGCAGCGCCTTGGCTTCCGGGTACAGGTCGACCACCACGATGCGCATGCGCGCGCTGCCGCAGTGCTGCGTCAGGAGGTCGAGCGGCGAATTGCTGACGATGCCGCCGTCCCAGTAATGGCGGCCGTCGATGGTGGTCCAGGGAAAGCCCGGCGGCAGGCTGCCGCTGGCCAGGATGTGCTCGGGCGTGAGCGTGTCGACATAGCTGTCGAACACCACCAGGCGCCCGCTTTCGACATCCACCGCGCTGACCAGCAGGCGCACCGGGCTGTTCCTGAGCGCGCCGAAGTCGACGTACTCGGCGATCAGGGCCTTGACCGGCGACGGGTCGTACAGGCTGGTCCAGGCGGTGGGCGGGCCGTCGCCGATGCCCATGCCGCTCCAGCGCGGCCTGAAAAAAGCGGGAATCCCCATCATCAAGGCTTGCCACGAGCCGAGCACGCGCCGGGTGCGCTCTTCCAGCATCTGCGGCAGCTGCAGCGACAGGCGGCGCCAGAAATCGCGCAGGGCCGGCCCGGCGCGCCCCGGATTGGACGCCACGATGGCGCCGTTGAAGGCCCCGATCGAGACCCCGGCGACGATGTCGGGACCGATGCCCGCCGCTTCCAGCGCTTCGACCACGCCGCACTCGAAGGCGCCGAGCGCGCCGCCGCCCTGCAGGAGCAGCGCGGTCTGGCTCGGGATGCGGGTCAGCGCGAAGCCGGGGTCGCGCAGGCGCTCGCGCGCCCAAGCCAGGTTGGTGCGGTAGCGGATCAGCGATTCGATGGCGCGCACCTCGGCCGCCGGGCGCCCGGTGGAAAACAGCGCGCGCGGCACGTCGCGCTCCAGGTACAGGCAGGCCCAGTCTTCCGAGCCGGGCACACCGATGCGCTGGTGACAGCGCGCCCCGTCCGGCATGCCGAGGAACTGGAAGCCCCGGTCGAACAGCTCGCACGAGAAATACGGCACTTCGTCGTAGCGCAGGCGCTGGCCCAGCATATTGCGCGCCGCCAGCCGGCCCTGCTTGAGGGCGTTGTCCCAGTGCTCGATGCGATGGCGGCGCCGGAACACCGGGTCGGCGAAACTGGCGACGTCGCCGGCGGCGTACACGTTGGGGTCGGCGCTGCGCAGGTATTCGTCGACCGCGACGCCATCGTCCTGCGCGATGCCGCTCCCTTCCAGCCAGCCGAGCTCGGGGCGCACGCCGATGCCGACCCCTACCAGCGCGCACGGCAGCTCGCGCCCGCCGGCGGTGCGCACCAGCTCCACACGCGCGCCGCCCGCGATCGCCGTCACCTGGTCGAACACCACCTCCACGCCGCGCGCGACAAAGCGTTCGCGAAAGTACTCGCTGATGCCGGGGTCGCCCAATTTCTCGAACAAGGCGCTGCGCCGCGCCACGACGGTGACCTGCAGGCCGTGCAGGACGAAGGCGGCAGCCATCTCGAGCGCGATGAAGCCGCCGCCGATCACCACCGCGCGCCCGCCCTGCCGCTTTGCCGCGTCGATCGCGGCGCGCAGTGCCAGCGCATCGGCTACGGTGCGCAGGTAGTGGACCCCGGCCAGCCGCGCGCCCGGCACGGCGAGCGGCAGCGGGCGCACGCCGGTGGCGATCAACAGGCGTTCGTAGCGCCAGGCGCCGGCATTGGTGTCGACCCGGCGCGCGGCAGTGTCGAGCGCGAGCGCGCGCACGCCGATATACAGACCGATGCCGTGGTCGCGGTAGAAGCCGGCGTCGAGCACGGCCGGCAGCGGCGGCGCCGGCCCCGGCTGCAGAAAACGGGTCGTCAAGGGTGGGCGGTGATATGGCGGCGCGGCTTCGTCGCAAATCATGACGATGCTGCCGTCCGCGCCCTCCTGGCGCAGGGTCTCGGCGGCAGTGGCCGCCGCCAGTCCACCGCCGACGAGCAGGATATCGGCATGCCGCTCACTGTGTCTGTCCGCATCCACGCGACCTCGCTCCTGGTGTCCCTGGCGACCCGTGTTGGACCAGCCGGCGCGCACTGCGTTCACGCTGCCGACAGCCTCGCGCACCCCATGCGCGTGACGTAAATGCAACAGAAATATGTGTTTCAAACGAAAATGATCGCGCTCACATTCGGTCCGATGAGGCGTCGTACCCGACGCTTCTCGACCCGTAATTCCCGCTGTTTTCAAGGGCTTATGAAATCGAATTCATCCTATGACGCCCGGTGCGAAAATCGCACGCCAAAGTAATTACCGTGCATGGCCCTGAAATAATGGTTGCGCCTAACATTTGGTGTTATATTATTTGACAGGTTGCGCGACTGCTGCCACTGAGCGTCCGGGCAACCAGATGGTGGCAGTGGTAGACAGCAGCAAAGTACATGACGCAGTAAATAAGTCAGAGCCCCGGGTACCGGGCGCTTTACAACAACGACGGAGACAACAAATGAGGCAATTCAATAGGACGGCAATCGCCGTGGGCGCTGCACACCTGTGCTGGATGTCGGCAGCGTTCGCGCAACAGGCGCCGGCGGCACCTGCGGCCACCGAAGGTCAGGTGGTCACCATCACCGGCCAGCGCGCCGCACTCAACAGCGCCCAGAAACTCAAACAGAATTCCGACGAAGTCGTCGATTCGATCGTCGCCGAAGACATCGGCAAGCTGCCCGATAAATCCATCACCGAAGTGCTGCAGCGCGTGCCGGGCGTGACCATCGACCGCACCATGTCGCGCAACGACCCCGAGCACTTCTCGGTCGAGGGTTCGGGCGTGTCGATCCGCGGCCTGACCTGGGTACGCTCGGAACTCAATGGCCGCGACTCGTTCTCGTCGAC
Source organism: Massilia sp. (assembly GCF_031995545.1). GTDB lineage: Bacteria > Pseudomonadota > Gammaproteobacteria > Burkholderiales > Burkholderiaceae_D > Telluria. The sequence goes on along the minus strand of NZ_DAMAGA010000033.1, from coordinate 16,971 downwards.
CGGTGGCCGCGCCCTGAACTTCGAAGACGTGCCGCCGGAACTGATGGCCGGCGTCGACGTCTACAAGAACCCGTCCGCCGAGCAGATCGAAGGCGGCATCTCGGGCCTGGTCAACCTGCGCACCGCGCTGCCGTTCGACATCAAGGGCCAGCGTATCTCGGGCAGCATCGAAGGTACCTATTCCGAACTGAACAAGAAGAAAGACCCGGCCGGCTCGTTCCTGTATTCGAACCGCTGGCAGACCGGTATCGGTGAATTCGGCGCCCTGGTCAACTTCGCCAAGTCGCGCAGCAACACCCGTACCGACGCCTTCCAGGTCGAACCCTACTATCCGGTGGCCGATGCCGAACCGGGCCGCACCGTGTGGCTGCCGAAGGGTGCGCAGTGGCGCACGCTGGAATACGACCGCGAACGCCAGGGCACCTATGGCGCGCTGCAGTGGAAGCTCGACAACACCCTGCGCAGCCACGTCACCTACTTCAAGTCGAAATACGACATGCAGTGGGACGAGAACGCGCTGTTCTCGGCCGAAGGCACCCCGACCAACCTGCGCGTGACGAATGGCGTTTACGATGCCAACGGCGCCTTCCTGGCCGGCACCATTACCAACCCGACCGACGGCGCGATCGAGTACGCCAACAACACCCGTACCGCGACCCGCAATTCGTCGACCACCGACATCGCCTGGAACATCGAATGGCGTCCGAACTCCGCCTGGAGCTTCACCTCGGACGTCCAGTACGTGAAAGCCAAGTCGGAAGGCTTCGACTCGACCGTGGCGCTGGGCACCCTGATGCCGTCGCTGAACCTCGACCTGCGCGGCAGCCTGCCGCAGATCATCTTCGACGCCCAGCAGGCGGCGCGCATGAGCGACCCGGCCAACTACTTCTGGGCCTTCTCGCAAGAGCACCGCGACCGCAGCGTCGCCGAGCAGAAAGCCTGGAAAGGCGACGTCAAGTACGCGTTCGACCACGACGTCCTGCGCGACGTGCGCTTCGGTGTACGCCTGACCGACCGCGAAGCCAAGACCATCAACTCCAACCCGAGCTACAACTGGGTCGGCATCTCGCAGCGCTGGATGATGCCGTGGCAGATCAACCAGCTGGCCTACCTGAGCGACCCACGCTTCCAGGCACCGACCACGGTCAACAACTTCAACAACTTTTTCAACGGCAAGGCCGATGTGCCAGGCATCGTGTTCCCGGCCCAGTCGATCGTGTCCGGCTATCCGGGCACCTACGCCCAGCTGCACGGCTTCCATGACATCCTGTGCGCCGACGCCGGCAACAGCTGCACCCCGTGGAAAGCCGCCGCCTTCGGCGAAGCCAATCCATCGGGCGACAACGAGCAGGCCGAGAAGACCCACGCCGCCTACACCCAGCTGCGCTTCGCCTTCGACGACCTGCAGTATCCGGTCGACGGCAATGTCGGCGTGCGCTACGTGAAGACCAAGTCGAAGTCGTTCGGCTACACCGTGTTCAACCCGAACTTCGTGATCCCGCCGGGCGGCACCACCGGTCTGCCGGTGCCGACCATCGCACCGTTCGCCGGCCGCCAGGACTACGAGAACAGCTACGACAACTGGCTGCCGAGCCTGAACCTGCGCATGAAGGCCAGCGACGAACTGCAGTTCCGCTTCGCCATCGGCAAGGGCATGGCGCGTCCTGACTTCGACCGCCTGCAGGCTTACACCACCCTCAGCCAGAGCGTGCAGAGCAGCACCACCGGCACCGGCGCCGACCAGGTCACCAACGTGACCTCGATCGGCCACGTCGGCGAATCGGTCGGCAATCCGATGCTGCGCCCGACCACCTCGCGCAACATCGACCTGACCGCCGAATGGTACTTCGCGCAAGCCGGCTCGCTGACCGTCGGCCTGTTCGACAAGCGCCTGAAAGACATCATCATCAACCAGAACGCTGCGTATCAGCTGACTGACGTGAACGGTAATGTAATCGATTTCAGTGTGGCGACCCCGGTCAACGGCGCACGCGGCACCGCGCGCGGCCTGGAAGTGGCTTACCAGCAGTACTTCGACAAGCTGCCGGGCTGGCTGTCGGGCTTCGGCGTGCAGGCCAACTACACCCACGTGAAGAGCAAGCGCGACCTGTACAACCCGGTCTACTCGCCATACTGCTCGAACCAGTCGGGCGCGGCCAACATCAACCTGAACATCAACGGTTGCGATACCGATGGCCGCACCTTCGGCGACCTGCCGCTGCAATACCTGTCGCGTAACTCGTACAACTTCGCCCTGCTGTACGACAAGGGACCGTGGTCGGCGCGCCTGGCCTACAGCTGGCGTTCGAAGAGCCTGATCGGTAACAACAACAACGGTACCAACGGCACCAACGGCGTCGACACCAATCCGGACAGCCCGACCTTCGGCCAGAACGTGATCGCCTGGGGTCTGCCGATCTGGGCCGACGACTACGGTCAGCTCGACGGTGGCGTGAGCTACAAGTTCAACGAAAACTTCCGGCTTGACTTGCAGGCAATTAACTTGACTGATGCCAAGTACAAGCAGATCATGACCCACCACATCGGCGACAAGGGCCGAGCGTGGTTCGTGAGCGGCCCGCGCTACAGTGTCCGTCTGGGCATGACCTTCTAAGCGTTGGCTCCGGCGCCGGCTACTCTCCCGCTGTTGAACCCGGGGGAGTAGCCGGCGCGTTTTCGTTTCTCCAGGATCGTCATTCATGCAGAACACGGCTTTCTCGTCGCTCGACACCTTCGTTTTCTTCGTCTACTTCGTCATCGTGGCCGGCTACGGCTACTGGGTCTACAAGCGCAAGCAGCGCTCCACCTCCGCCTCGCACGACTACTTCCTGGCCGAAGGCTCGCTCACCTGGTGGGCCATCGGCGCCTCGATGATCGCGTCCAACATATCGGCCGAACAGTTCATCGGCATGAGCGGCTCCGGCTTCAAGATGGGCATGGCGATCGCCGTGTATGAGCTGATGGCCGCCTTCACCCTGATCCTGGTGGCGGTGTTCTTCATGCCGGTGTACCGCAAGAACCGCATCTACACCATGCCGCAGTTCCTCGAGCAGCGCTACAGCGGCAGCGTCTCGACCATCATGGCGATCTTCTGGCTGTCGCTGTACGTGGTGGTCAACCTGACCGCGATCCTGTACCTCGGCGCGCTGGCGATTTCGTCGATCGCCGGCATCGACGTCTGGGCCTGCATGCTGTTCCTGGCCGTGTTCGCGGCAGTGATCACGCTGGGCGGCATGAAGGTGATCGGCTACACCGACGTGATCCAGGTGTTCTGCCTGGTGGCGGGCGGCCTCGTGACCACCTGGCTGGCGCTGGACCTGGTGGCCGCGCACAACGGCGGCGGTGGCGTGGCGGGCGGGTTCAACCACCTGCTGGGCGTGGCACCGGGCCACTTCGACATGGTGTTCGCACGCGACAATCCGAACTACCTCGACCTGCCCGGGCTGTCGATCCTGATCGGCGGCATGCTGATCGTGAACCTGAACTACTGGGGCTGCAACCAGTACATCATCCAGCGCGCGCTGGGCGCCGACCTGCATACGGCGCGCAAGGGCATCCTGTTCGCCGCGTTTCTGAAAATGCTGATGCCGGTGATCGTGGTGCTGCCGGGGATCGCGGCCTTCGTGCTGCACCAGCAGGGCGCGCTGGGCGCGGCCATGGGACTGGGCAGCGAGGTCAATCCGGACCGCGCCTATCCGGTGCTTTTGACGCTGCTGCCATCAGGCCTGAAAGGCATCGCCTTTGCCGCCCTGACCGCGGCGGTGGTCGCATCGCTGGCCGGCAAGGCCAACTCGATCGCCACCATCTATACCTTCGACATCCACAAGAAGCACTTCAACAAGGACGTGTCCGAGCAGCGCATGGTCTGGATCGGCCGCGTCACGGTGGTGGTGGCGATGCTGCTGGCGGTCTTGATCGCGCCTTACATGGGCATCGACAAGAAAGGCGGCTTCCAGTACATCCAGGAATACACCGGCTTCGTGTCCCCGGGCATCCTGGCCATGTTCCTGATGGGCTTCTTCTGGAAACCGACCACCGCCGCGGCAGCGATGTTCGCCACCATCGGCGGCTTCGTCGGCTCGATCATCCTCAAGGTGCTGCCGGCGATGATGGATTTGTCGTTCCTGGCGCCGATCGGGTTCGCGGTACCGAATGCGGCCGGCATTTACGAAATCCCGTTCCTGGACCGCATGCTGATCGTGTTCATCGCGGTCATCATCGGCATGGTCGTGATCAGCAAGCTGTTCCCGAAAAAAGCCGCCGAGGAAGGCAAGCGCGTCGAAGTCGACGCCCGCATGTTCAAGGTGCAGCCGGGCTTCGCGCTCGGCGCGGCCATCATCTGTATCGGACTGGTGGCGATCTACGCGGTGTGGTGGTAAACGACCGCGCGCGATAGTAAACAATAAATCACAACAAGGAGACCGAAGTATGAAGAAAGCGTTGAAGACCACGCGTTTGACCGTTGCTCTTGCTGCCGCATTTGCGGTGCAGTTCGCACACGCCGCCACTCCCGCTGCCCCGCTTGACGCGGCCCAGCAACGCGCCGCCAAGCTGGTGAGCCAGATGACGATCGACGAGAAAATCAGCATGGTCTTCGGCTACTTCGGCACCGAGTTCCAGGGCAAGCAGCCGCCGAAAGGCGCGCTGGTGCAGTCGGCCGGTTACCTGAACGGCATCGAACGCCTGAACATCACGCCGCAATGGCTGACCGACGCCGGCATCGGCGTGGCCTCGCAGCCGGGCAAGCAGACGCGCGAGCGCACCTCGCTGCCGGCCGGTATCGCCACCGCCGCCACCTGGAACCCGGAACTGGCCTTCAAGGGCGCGGCCATGATCGGCAAGGAAGCGCGCCTGTCCGGCTTCAACGTCATGCTGGGCGGTAGCGTCAACCTGGCGCGCGAGCCGCGCAACGGCCGCAACTTCGAATACACCGGCGAAGACCCGCTGCTGGCCGGGATCATGGCCGGCGAGCAGATTCGCGGCGTGCAGTCGAACAACGTGATCTCGACCCTCAAGCACTATGCCTACAACGACCAGGAGACCGGCCGCAGCTTCCTGAACGTCAAGATCAAGGACCCGGCCGGCCGCATGTCCGACCTGCTGGCGTTCCAGATCGCGATCGAACGCGGCAACCCGGGCTCGGTCATGTGCTCGTACAACCGCGTCAACGGCCCGTATGGCTGCGAACACGATCACCTGCTCAACAAAGTGCTGAAAGGCGACTGGGGCTTCAAGGGCTATGTGATGTCCGACTGGGGCGCGACCCACTCCACCATCCCGGCCGCACTGGCGGGCCTGGACCAGCAGTCCGGCTACCCGTTCGACAAGTCGCCCTACTTCGACGGCGCCCTGAAGGAAGCGGTGCAGAACGGCCACGTGCCCGAGGCGCGCCTGGACGACATGGCCAAGCGCGTGCTGTGGGCGATGGCCGCGCACGGCGTGCTGGATAACCCGGTCAAGGTGCAGGACAGCCAGATCGACTACGAGGCGCACGGCAAGATCTCGCAGCTTGACGCCGAGGAAGGCATCGTGCTGCTGAAGAACCAGAACAACGTGCTGCCGCTCGCAGCGGGCTTGCAGCGCATCGCCATCATCGGCGGCCATGCCAACAAGGGCGTGCTGTCGGGCGGCGGCTCGGCCCAGGTCTATCCGCGCGGCGGCATGGCGGTGCCGAACGAAGGACCGGAAGCGTGGCCGGGCCCGATGGTCTACCTGCCAGGCTCGCCGATGAAGGCGCTGGCCGCGCGCAGCAAGGCCAGGTTCACCTGGCACGACGGCAAGGATGCTGCCGCTGCTGCGAAAGTGGCGGCAGACGCCGACGTGGTGCTGGTATTTGCCACCCAGTGGACCTCGGAAGCGGCCGATGTGCCGACGCTGTCGCTGCCGAACAACCAGGATGCGCTGATCGCGGCCGTGGCCAAAGCCAACCCGCGCACGGTGGTGGTGCTGCAGACCGGCACCCCGGTCACCATGCCATGGGTGAACGAGGTCGCCGGCGTGGTCGAAGCCTGGTACCCGGGGACCAACGGCGCCGAGGCGATCGCACGCGTCTTGAGCGGCGAAGTCGATGCGTCGGGCCGCCTGCCGCAGACCTTCCCGATGTCCGAGAACCAGCTGGCGCGTCCGAAACTCGACGGCCTCGGCCTGCCGAAGGAAGCGCGCTTCGACGTCGACTACGACATCGATGGTGCCGCCGTGGGCTACAAGTGGTTCGACCTGAAAGGCCACAAGCCGCTGTTCGCGTTCGGCCACGGCCTGTCGTACACCAGCTTTACCTACACCAACCTCAAGGCGCAAGCAGCCGACGGCAGCATCCGCGTCACCTTCGACACCGCCAACAGCGGCCAGCGCGCCGGCAAGGCCGTTCCACAGGTGTACGTGTCGAAAGTGGGCAGCGGCTGGGAAGCGCCGAAGCGCCTGGGCGGCTGGGACAAGCTGGCCCTGAACAGCGGCGAGCGCCGCGCCAGCACGGTGACGATCGACCCGCGCACGCTGGCCGTGTTCGACGGCGCCAGCAACCGCTGGAAGATCGCCGCCGGCGACTACAAGGTGATCCTGGCCACGGCGGCCGATGCGCCTGTGCAGACGGTGACGGTGCGCCTGCCGGCGCGCGAGTTCGCCGCCGGAGCGCGTTAAGAGTCCGTCATGGCGTCGTTCCAGCGCAAGGCGCTCATCGCCTTCCTGATCCTGCTTGCGCTCAGCCTGGTGCTGGGCGCGGCCGGCTACCGGCGCAGCTTCCTGGAAGCGGCGCTGGTGCCGACGCCGGATCAGCAGGCGCCGTGGCGCATCCAGCCCGGCGCCGATGCCTCGCCCGGCGGGCGTTCCGAGACGCGCATGCTGGACGACGGGCGGCGCCTGCGCGTGCAGCTGCACGTCGCCGGTACTGCCTCGACTCCCTACGCCGAAGCCAACCTGTTCTTCGTGGACCGCGCCGGCAAGCCGGTGCATGCCGACCTGTCGCGCTATTCCTCGGTGTCGTTCGTCGCCACCTGCGCGCCAGGCAATACGCTGTCGCTGGTGGCGCCGACCTTCGAGCCGACGGTCTCGCGCCGCGGCGACCTGCTGACCTACCGCGCGCCGACCGCCTTTTTCGCCTGCAGCGAGCACGGCACCCGGGTCGATCTCGACCTGACGCGGCTGGAAACGCCACAGTGGTGGTTCGCCATGTTCGGGCTCGACCTGGCATGGCGCGAATACCGCCTGGACCAGGTGCCCAAGCTGGCGATCGGCAGCAGTTTCCAGAGTCCGCGCGACACCGACCTGCTGGTCGACATCAGCGGCCTGGCGCTGCACGGACGCGACCTGCGCTGGATTGTTGTCCCGGGCAGCGTGCTGCTGCTGGCCTGGGCCGGCTTCGGATTCTGGTTCTTCCGCCGCCACGCGGCCGAACTCACACGTGACGTGCAGGACCGCCTGCAAAAGGATTTGCCGATCGTGGCCTATCAACAGCTGTCATTACAACCCCACCGCGACCGCGAGAAAGCGACCATCCTGCGCGTGATCGCCACCCGCTATGCCGACGCCGAACTCGATCTCGAGAGTGTGGTGAACGAAACGGGCGTCAACCGCAACAAGGTCAACGAGATCCTCAAGGCCGAACTGGGCTTCACCTTCAGTGGTTACCTGAACAAGCTGCGATTGACCGAGGCGGCGCGGCTGCTGGCCGACAAGGGTTCGGCCACCGTGTCCGAGATCGCCTATTCGGTCGGCTACAACAACGTTTCCTACTTCAACAAGCTGTTCAAGGAGGAGTACGGGTGCACGCCGAAGGCGTTTCGCGGCGCGCTCGGCGCCACCGACGAGGTGGCACCAGCTAGCACCAGCGTCACGAAAACTTCAACTATCCGCATGGAGCAGCAGTTGCAGCCTTGATTGCTAGCCGCGCGCGCGTGGTAATCCTATCCTGACGCTTCGCTTTCCATCACGAGAGAAGAAGATGAACCAGGAGACAAATCAAGCACCACGCGCCGCCGGCGCCGCGATCAAGTCCGCCGTACTGGCCGCGATCCTCGCGCTGCCGATGGCTGCCAGCGCCCAGCAGCGCGTCATCGACGTCGACGTTAAACAAGTCCAGGGCAAGCTTGACCGCATGTTCAACCTGTCGGTCGGCGCCGGCCGCGCCAACGAAGGCCTGCGCGCCGACTGGCAGCAGCAGCTGGCCGAAATCAAGCGCGACGCCGGCTTTCGCTACATCCGCTTCCACGGCCTCCTGACCGACGACATGGGCGTGTTCAAGATCGACGCCCAGGGCAAGGAACAGTACAACTTCCAGTACATCGATTCCCTGTTCGACTATTTGCTGAGCATCGGCATCAAGCCCTTCGTGGAGCTGGGCTTCATGCCGTCGGCCATGGCCAGCGGCACCAAGACCATCTTCTGGTGGAAAGGGAACGTCACTCCGCCGCGCGACTATGACCAGTGGGGACGTCTGATCACGGCGCTCACCAGGCACTGGACCGAGCGTTACGGCAAGCAGGAAGTCGCAAGCTGGTATTTCGAAGTCTGGAACGAGCCGAATCTGGACGGCTTCTGGGCCGGCACCCAGGACGAATACTTCAAGCTGTACGCCCACGCGGCGCGCGCCATCAAGGGCGTCGATGCGTCCTACCGTGTCGGCGGCCCCGCCACCGCCGGCGCGGCCTGGATCCCCGAAATGATCGCGTTCGCCGACAAGAACAAGGTGCCGCTCGACTTCGTCAGCACCCACTCGTACGGCGTCGGCCAGGGCTTCCTGGACGAATTCGGCACCCACGGCACGGTCCTGAACAAGGACGACATGGCGGTCGCCGGCGACGTGCTCAAGAACCGCAAGGAGATCGGCGCCTCCGCCATGCCGAAGCTCGAGCTGCACTACACCGAGTGGAGTTCGTCGTACACGCCGGCCGACCCGACCCACGACAGCTATCACCAGGCCGCCTACATCCTCAAGAAGCTCAAGCAAAGCAGCGGCGCGGTACAGTCGATGTCGTACTGGGTGTTCACCGACATCTTCGAGGAACCGGGTCCGCGCTTCGAAGCCTTCCATGGCGGCTTTGGCCTGATGAACACGCAGGGGATCAAGAAGCCGGGCTACTTCGCTTACCAGTTCATGAACCAGCTGGGCGCGACGGAGCTGAAGAATGCCGACAAGGAATCGTATGCGACGCTCGACGATCGCGGCGGCGCCCAGGTGCTGCTGTGGGATTACACGCATACGCTTCCGGAGAAGACCAACAACCAGCAGTTCTTCATCAAGGACCTGCCGCCGAAGTCCAAGGGCTCGGCCCAGGTGACGCTGCGTGGCTTGAAACCGGGGGCGTACACGATGACGCTGTCACAGGTCGGGTACAAGCAGAACGATGCCTTCACGGCGTATATCGGCATGGGGTCGCCCAAGCAGCTGACGCGGGCCCAGGTGACGACGCTGAAGGCGCAGGCGACCGGCAAGCCGTCGCAGCAGAAGACGGTGCAGGTCGGCAGCGACGGCAAGTTCAGTACTGCACTGCCGATGCGGGAGAATGATGTCTATCTGCTGCAGCTGAACGCCGCGAAATAGATAGCTTCAGTGACCTACGTCGGCCTAAAGACCGTCATCCCCGCGCAGGCGGGGACCCAAGTTTGCTCGCACAGCCACTAACTCTTGTTCAAGCGGCTGCGCAACCAACTTGGGTTCCCGCCTGCGCGGGAATGACGGATCATGGGGAGGTGGTCGGAGCAAGCGTGCCGGGTCTACACGCTGATGATCACCACCCCATCTTGTGGCGGATAAAGGCCGTCAGCTTCTCCGCGTTCGCCTGATGATGCTTGACGCGCGGATGCTGCCCATAGCCGGTGAACGGGAAGAAGATCGTGTCGATCCGTTTATCGCCTTTCTGCGCCAGGTTGTTCACCGCCGTCCGGATGTAGCCCGGCCACGCCGATCCTTCGCGCGTCGCCTCCATGCTTCCCAGCGCGCACACGATGTACGCCTTCGGATACAGCGCCCGGATCCTGGCCACGAACGCCTGGTACGCCGCGATCCGCTGCGCCTCGTTCGGCTCCGGCTGCAGCTTGTGATCGCGCCCGATCAGCCAGAAGTCGTTCTGCATCAGGTTGATCACCACCACGTCCGGTGTCCAGCGCTTGAAATCCCACTTGCTGTCGTTGTCGCCAACCGCGTTCGACTGGTCGTAAAAATCCGGCATGGTGAAAGGGAACCAGCTGATCATCACACCGATCCCGCTCTGCGAGGTGATGTGCGCCTCGGCCTTCAAGGCGCGCGCCGTGATCGACGCATACGACATATAGCTGTTCTTGTCCTTGGCCAGGTCGTCGCGGCCGTCGTCGGGCGCTTCGTTGCCCATGCCGCTGGTGATCGAGTCGCCGAAGAACTCGATCCGGCGGGACGGCCGCGCCGGCGGCGGCAGCAGTTCGGCCTTGTCGTCCAGCTCCAGGCCCTTGAACACGGTCGGCCCTTCCGCGCCTTCGGTGCGCTTGAAGATGCGGAACGTATGCTCGCCCGGCGTCAGGCCATTGGCCACCACGTAGGTCTTGCTGCCCTTGTCCGCCTGCAGGATGATCGGCCGCTCGGTCTCGCCATCCAGGAACACGTTGTAGAAATTCTGCCCGCGCTCGTCGTCGAGCACGATCGCCAGCGAGGTGCCGGTGAAGCGGCCGTCGATCGTGGTGCCGGCGAAGCTCAGCACAGGCCCGCGCGTGTCGCTGGTGTCGATGCGCCCGGTGTACTGCAGGTGCTTGTGATCCGGCGCGATGGCGTTGACCGCCAGCGCCGGCGCCAGATGCAGCAGGCCGGCCAGCGCCAGGCCGAATGCGAATGATGTTTTCATGGAAGCCCTCAAATGGAAAAAGCCGGACGCACACGCCGCCCGGCTTGCAGCTGGCAACAGCGGCGATTACAGCTTGATCGTCACCGGCTTGCCTTCGTAGGTGACCGACTTGTCCGACGCGTCCATGTCGTTGGCGGTCGACATGCCCGGCTTGATCAGGCGCACCTTGAACTGGCGCTTCTCGACCATGCCCTTGTACTGGCCGGCGCGCGCGCCGATCTGCACGGTGCCGCTCTTGTCGTCGTAGGCGATCGGGATGCGGCTCGCTTCGCCGCGGGTGTAGGCGTTGCTGACGCCGTCATCCTCGTACAGCGTGGCCAGGCCATTGGCGCCGGCGTAGACGAAGACGGTGATCGGCGCGTCTGGCTTCTCGTCCACATACTGCGTCACCGGGCCGGTGGTCACGACCGAACCGGCTTTCACGAACACCGGCATACGATCGCGCGGCGCGTCGATCTTGCGGGTAGCGCCGCCCTTGTGGCGCTCACCGGTGTAGAAGTCGTACCAGTCGGCGCCGGCCGGCAGATACACCTGGCGCGAACGGGCCTTGTACTCGTGCACCGGCGCCACCAGGAACGACGGACCGAACATGTACTGGTCCTTGACGTTCTTGGCCTTCTCGTCGTTCGGGAAGTCCATCACCAGGCCGCGCATCATGGTGCCGTTGTGGTAGTGGGTGTCCGACGCCATGGTGTAAATATACGGCATCAGGCGGTAGCGCAGCTTCAGGTACCAGACCATGTTGTCGCGCATCGCGTCGTCGCCGGCCGAGATGTTGTACAGCTCGCGCTTGACGACTTCGCCGTGCGAACGGAACAGCGGCGTGAAGGCGCCGAACTGCCACCAGCGGTGGTTCAGCTCACGCCATTCTTCCATGTCTTCCGGCTTGGCGGCGGCGTTGCCGACGTTGCGGTTTTCCTGGGCCGAGCCGACGTCGCCGCTCTGGAAGCGCACTTCCTGGGCGTAGCCGCCGATATCGTGGGTCCAGTTCGGGATGCCCGACATCGACATATTGGTGCCCGACGCGATCTGGTCGTACAGATTGTTCCAGCGGCCGACCGTGTCGCCGCTCCACACCGCCACGGCGTTCCTCTGGATGCCGGCGAAGCCCGAACGCGACAGGATGAACTGGCGCGTGTCCGGCTGGTCGCGCTTGAGGCCATCGTACATGGCGCCGGTGCTCACCAGGCTGTATGGGTTGAAGGTGATCTCGCCGGCGCCGTAGACGGTCGGTCCGATCAGTTCCTTGAAGTCTTCCAGGCGGCTGTTGGACAGCACGTCAGGCTCGGTGTTGTCCATCCACCAGGCGTCGAAGCCCAGGTCGACCAGTTTGGTCTTGAGCTGGCGATAATAGATGTCGCGCGCTTCCTTGGTGTACGGATCGTAGTGGCTGTTCAGGTAACCCTTGCCGACCCAGTCGCGCGAGCCATTCTCGACGTTCTTGGTCCACATGTAGCCGTGCTTCTCGAACTCCTTGTAGTTGTCGGTATTGGCGTAGAACTTGCCCCACACTGACAGCATGATGCGCGCGTTCATCTTGTGGACCTGGTCGACCATGCTCTTCGGATCCGGGAAGCGGGTCTTGTCGAAGTCGTGCGAACCCCAGCCGTCTTCCGGCCAGTAGAACCAGTCCTGCACGATGTTATCCAGCGGCCAGCCGCGCTTGCGGTATTCCTTGACCGTGTCGAGCAGCTGGTTCTGGTCCACGTAACGCTGGCGCGACTGCCAGAAGCCGTAGGCCCACTTCGGCATCATCGGCTGGGCGCCGGTCAGGTGGCGGTAGCCGCCGATGACGTTGTCCATGCTGTCGGCGCTGATCACGTAGTAGTTGATCGCTTCGGCGATCTCGGACGACATGGTCAGCGAGTGGCGCTCGGCGCTTGGCAAAGGGTTGTTGTGGGTGATCGCCACCATGCCGCCCGACGGCTTCCATTCCAGGTGCAGCTTGACCGGCTTGTTGGCCGCGAACTTCACTTCGAAGTTGTGGTACCACGGGTTCCAGCCCATGCGCCACACATCCATCACTTCCTTGCCGTCCACCGTCAGCATGGCGTAGTCCGACGAATACAGCTGCATCTTGTGCACGCCGGCGTGCGGGCTGCTCATGGTGCCTTCCCACACCACGCGCACGTCCTTGAGTTCCTTGACCGGCTTGAGTTCTTTCGGCCAATTCTCGTCGACGTCCTTCAGGTATTGGTAGTCGATGTCCTTTTCCTGGCGCGTCAGCGCCAGCTTGCCGTCGATGTAGTACCTGGCGGTCAGGCCGGCGCTCTTGCCGTCGACACCGCGCAGGGTGAGGTCGCGCGACATGTGGTCGTACGGGGTGGCGTCGCCGAAGCGCGAGATCGCGTTGTTGTCCCACAGGACGCCGTAGTTCTTGTCCGAGACCACGAACGGCACCGCGGCGATCATGTTGTGCTGCTGGAGCAGCACGTCTTCGCCGTTGTAGTTCATCTGGTTGTTCTGGTGCTGGCCCAGGCCGTAATAAGCGTCGCGGGTGCCGTGGTTGAAGCCCTGCTTGATCGCGAAGAACGGCTTGCCGCCGACCGTCACCGGCTTCATCGACTCGGATGCCTGCTGCAGGAAGCGCTTGCCGGCCGCATCGAAGAAGGCGACCTGGCCGTCCTTGAGCGACACGGTGGCGGCGATCTTGCCGGCCTTGAGCTGCACGCTGTCGGCGCCCGGCGTCACGGTGAACGTGCACTTGTCGGCGCACGGCGTGGCCACCGTCATCAGGGACGGCGTCAGGCTTTTGCCTTCGGCATTGAGCTTGACCACCTGGATGATGTTATCGCTCATCAGGTTCAGGCGCACCACCTTGGCCGCGCCCGTGTCGGGCTTGACCTCGATGCCGGTGCCGGTCTGTTGGAAGGTGCCGGCATAAGCTGCATTGCCTGCGGCGAGGAACAGCATGGCGGCTGCTACCTGTTTCGCTCCCTGGGTCTGTGCCAGTTTAATTCGCATTTGTCGATCTCCTGTTGTCATGCCCGCGCGACGCCGGCTGGCGACTGCGGACTTTTCGTTACCTGCTTGTTGTAATCCTGCTGCTTATTCCTTGTACGTCCCGAGCTTCACCTTGAGCACCGTCGGCGTCGCCGGCAGGTTCAGGCCATAGTCGGTCTGGTCGCCATTCCAGTTGCGCTCCATGATCCATTTGCCGCTGGCGTCGAAGCGGCCCTCTTCCACCCGTGCCAGCATCGACGGCTTGCCGTCGTTGGCCCCAATGCCCGACAGTTTGACGCGTGCCTGCTGGCCGACGATCACGAATTCGTTGGCGCCGATCTGGGCGAATGCCACGCCGCCGCTCGGCTGCTCGGTGCCGGACTGGTACTCGTTCTTGTCCTTCAGGTACTGGCGCTCGCCGAACTGGAATTCGCGGAACGTCACGGTCGCCTTCCAGCCGTTCATGTTGACGGTCTGCGCGGCGCGGTCGTCGCCCTCGGCCACGCCGTGGGTACGGCCCTCAAATGCCCACTGCGCCCACTGGCGCCCGATCGGCGCGAACACGCCGAAGACTTTCGCGAACGGTTCCACCATGCGCTTGTCGGTGAACTTCGAGCCGAGCGGATAGTTGCTGTACTCGGCGTAATCGAGGCCGAACGGCGCCACGCCCAGCGCGCCCATGCCGAAGGCCTGGTACACGTAGCGCGCGTAGCCCGGCGCATTGCCCATCTCGGGGATCATCAGCGGATTGTCGGCGCGCTTGAACGACTTCAAGATCGCCGTGACCTTGTTTGACTCCGGCATATAAATGTCCGGCGCGGCGAAGTCGATGTGCGGGGCTGCCGCCTTATAGATGTCGAGTACGTCGTAGGTAGGGCCGCCGCTGGCGAAGTTGCCCTTCCATGGCTCGGCCGGTTTGCCGTCGAGCGATGGCTCGCGCAGCGCGTTGTTGACGAACATCGGCAGGTCGTACACGGCGCGGCCAGCCTTGGCGATCGATTCGATATAGCTGGCGATCGCCCACGAATGGAAGTACTGCTCGGCGTAGTCGCCATACACCTGGGTCCAGGTGCCGCTCGACGCTTTCTTCGGTTTCTGGCGCGCGGTCACGGCAGCCGGCACCGGCGCGTTAAATGCAGCCTGAGCGCGCGCGCCGTAGTCACGTGCGAAGCCGTAGGTGCCGACTTCGTTCTCGACCTGCACCAGGATCACGGTGCGGTGATTCGCGTCGATGCGCTTGATGTGCTCCATCATCTTGACGAAGGCATTGCGGTCGGCCGCCAGCGTCTGCTCGCCGAACGGCGAATGGCTGTAGACGTTCTTGCCGTCCTTGTCCTTCATGCGCGGGAAGCGCCCGTTGTCGAACTTGACCCATTCCGGCAGGTACCCGGGACCGGTGTTCTTCCAGGTGCCGAACCAGACGATCACCAGGCGGATGTCGTTCTCGCGCGCCTCCTTGACCAGGGTGTCGAGGAAGGAGAAATCGAACTTGCCTTCCTGCGGCTCGATCTGTTCCCACGCGATCGGCATCTCGAGCGTGTTGGCATGCGCGTCCTTCAGCGCCTGCCACACTTTCGGCAGCGCCGCCGGATAGTTGCTCGAGTTGTGGGCCTGGCCGGCCAGCATCACGAACGGCGCGCCGTCGACCATCAGGGCATGGCGGCCGTCCTTGGTGACGAGCTTGGGCAGCTCGGGCGCGGCCAGCGCGCTGCCCGCGCTCAAGGCGAGGTACAGCGGGATGGCGTACTTGAGGCGGCGGGCGATCTGGTTCAGGGTCATGCGGGTCGTCTCCTTGTGTTGTCTTTTATTTGAACTGCGCGGCAGTCACGCTGCGGTGCTGGTCTTGTTTCAGGTCGGCGTCGATCACCTTGGCGCCATAGCGCACTTTGGCGATACCGCCGCCAGACAATGGACGCACGGTGGCGTTCACCAGTCGCCCATCGCGCCATGCAATGTCGACGATGTAGCCGCCGCGTGCGCGCAGCCCCTTCACGGAACCGCTAGGCCACGATGTGGGCAGCGCCGGCAGAAGGTGGATCTCGCCGGCCTGCGACTGCAGCAGCATCTCCGCAATCGCCGCGGTGGCGCCGAAGTTGCCGTCGATCTGGAACGGCGGATGCGCATCGAGCATGTTCGGGTAGGTGCCGCCGGCGTTGTTATGCTCCGAGAAGATGCCGGCCTGCTCGGAGGCGCGCGCGCCCGGCGCCGCCAGCACGCCGCGCAGCATGCGATACGCCCGGTCGCCATCGTGCAGCCGTGCCCAGAACGCCATCTTCCAGGCCATCGACCAGCCGGTGCCGGCGTCGCCGCGCGCCTCCAGCGTGCGCCGTGCGGCGCGCGCCAGCTCCGGCGTCTGCACGGGACCGATCTGGCGGCCCGGGAACAGCGCGAACAGGTGCGACACGTGACGGTGCGTATCCTGCGGCGTGTCCAGCACCGGATCCTTCTTCTCTTCCAGCCACTCGAGCAGCTGGCCCCAGCTGCCGATGCGCGGGCCGGCCAGGCGGTCGCGCATGTCGGTCAGGGTGGCGCGCAGTTCGGGATCGACGTTCAGGATGCCGGCCGCTTCCACCGTGTTGTTGAACAGGTCCCACACGATCTGCTGGTCGTAGGCGACACCGTCTTCCACCGGGCCGTGCTCCGGCGACCAGCCCTGCGGCGCCACCAGGCGCCCATCGGGCAGCTGCTTCAGGTAGTCCTGCCAGAACGCGCTGGTCTCCTTCATCATCGGATAAGCGACGTCGCGCAGGAAGGCCTGGTCGCGCGTGAAGGCGTAGTGTTCCCAGAAGTGCTGGGCGTACCAGGCGTTGCCGGTCTTGTTCCACAGGTAGCCCATGGCGCCGAACGGATTCGACTCGGTGCGCAGGGTCCAGCCGCGCACCGGCTGGCCATCCTTGCGCTTGAATTCGAGCGCGGTGTCGCGCCGCCACACCGGCGCCACGCCGCCCACGAAGTCGAAGAACGGCGTTGCCAGCTCGCTCAGGTTCGTGACTTCGGCCGGCCAGTAGTTCATCTGGATGTTGATGTTGGTGTGGTAGTCCGAGTTCCACGGCGGCGCATAGCTATTGTTCCACAAGCCCTGCAGGTTGGCCGGCAGCGAACCTCTGGAACTGGAAACCAGCAGGTAGCGGCCGTACTGGAAGTACTGCGCTTCGAGTTCCGGGTCGCCGCCCGGCTTCGTATAGGCCAGCAGGCGCGCATTGGTCGGCAGCGTACGGCGCGC
>NZ_DAMAGA010000032.1:0-61437 GCF_031995545.1 Massilia sp. | reverse complement strand
GTCGCAAGCAGCGGTTATCCGGTCAACGGCATCGGTGCCGGCTACCTGATCGAAAACGGCAACCTGTACCAGTACACCGGCAACAACGGCGCGTGGGGCTGGACCTTCGTCAAGACCGTACCCAACTCCAAGTCCGGTAACGTGGCCTCGGTCAGCGTGTTGCGTGCCGATCTCGGTAACACCGCCGGTATCGATGTGGTGGCGCAAACCGATCCGCCGCAAGTCATGTCGCCGGTCGTCCGCCTGACGTACGGTCAGCCGACCCCGACCCCGACGCCAACCCCGACGCCAACCCCGACGCCGACGCCAACTCCGACTCCGACTCCGACCCCGACGCCGGCTCCCGGCGCCACCGTCCCGGTCAGCTACAACGCCAGCAGCGCCGTCATCGCCAACCCGGAACGCGGCTTCTATCGCCACGTCGGTTGCGAAACCCCGCTCAGCCAGTCGCAATTGACGAGCTTCCGCACCTCGGGCGGCGAATCGATGATGCTGTGCGTGTTCTACCTGCGTAACTTCGTGAACCAGCCGATCAACCAGTCGACCCTGAACCTGTTCCAGCAGCAGATGGACACGGTGCGCAAGGCCGGCCTGAAAGCGATCGTGCGCTTCGCCTACAACGACAACAACTCGCCGGTCGACGCGACCCCGGCCATGGTCAACACCCACCTGACCCAGCTGGCTCCCTACCTTGCCAATAACAAGGACGTGATCTCGATCGTGCAGGCTGGCCTGATCGGCAGCTGGGGCGAGTGGGGCAACACCAATAACTACGGCGACAGCTACAACATGACGGCCAAGAACATCGCCGACCGTAAATCGGTGGTCGACAAGCTGCTGCAAGTGGTGCCGGCCGAACGCCAGGTCCAGCTGCGCATGCCGCTGTTCAAGACCAAGCTGTACAGCCCGACCGCGCTGACCGCCAGCGAAGCCTTCACCGGCACCGCCAAGGCACGCCTGGGCCACCACAACGACTGCTTCCTGTCGAACTCGTCGGACTACGGCACCTACATCAACCCGTCGGTCGAGTTCCCGTACCTGCAGGCCGAGACCAACTACGTGGCCTCGGGCGGCGAGACCTGCGCCTATGCGCCGCCGCGCAGCGATTGCCCGACCGCGGTGAGCGAGA
Organism: Massilia sp.; assembly: GCF_031995545.1. Lineage (GTDB taxonomy): Bacteria > Pseudomonadota > Gammaproteobacteria > Burkholderiales > Burkholderiaceae_D > Telluria. The sequence goes on along the minus strand of NZ_DAMAGA010000032.1, from coordinate 60,308 downwards.
TGACCCGCTTCCATTGGTCCTACCTGAACCTGGACTACAACACCGCGGTACTGGACAAGTGGCGTTCGCAGGGTTGCTTCACCCAGGTCGACCAGAAGCTGGGCTACCGCCTGGTGATGCGTAACGGTTCGTACTCGGGCAGCGCCAAGCCGGGCGGCACCTTCGCCTTCAACCTGCAGGTGCAGAACCAGGGCTGGGCAGCGCCGTTCAACAGCCGCAACGTGGAAGTGGTGTTCCGCAACACCTCGAGCGGCGCCCTGTACCGCGTCAAGCTGGCCGCCGATCCACGCCGCTGGCTGGCGAACCAGACGGTGAACATCAACGAAACCGTCACCCTGCCGGCCAACATGCCGCGCGGTTCGTACGCTGTGATGCTGCACCTGGCCGATCCGGCAGCTTCGCTGCACGACCGTCCGGAATACGCGATCCAGATGGCCAACACCGGCACCTGGGAAGCGTCGACCGGCTTCAACAACCTGAACCACACCGTCGGCGTCGCGCCGTAAGCGATCGGAAGGCCAGGCCGGGCGGGAGAACGTTCATCCGCTCGGCCGCACGGCCTTGAATAACCGCAGAAAAAAAACAGCCGCATTGCCGGCTGTTCTGCTTTGGACCATGACGTCAGGTCAAAAATCGATCGTGCCCGAGAGGGTAAACGTGCGCGGCGCACCGATCACCAGGTAGCCGCTGCCCGGATAGCCGCCGGCCGAAGCCCAGTAGTTCTTGTCGGCCACATTGTCGACGCGGGCGCGTAGCGTGACCGCACGGTCCAGGATGCGCAGCGCGTAGTTGGCGCCCAGGTCGAGGCGGGTCCAGGACGGCAGTTCCTTGGTATTGGCGCCGTCGGAGAACTGGCTGGCGGTGTACAGCGCGCGTGCGTTGAGGCTCAGGCCGGCAACGTTCGGCACGTCCCACTCGCCGCCCAGGTTGAGCTGGGTCTTCGGCACGCCGATCGCACCCTTGCCTTGATTGATGCCGCCGGCGGTGGTCTTCTGCTCGGCATCGATCAGCGTCAGGCTGCCCAGCAGGCGCACGCCGCGTATTGGCGTACCGAACACCGACAGTTTCAGGCCGCGGTTGCGCTGCTCGCCGTAGACGTCGAAGCGGCGGTTGACGACGTAGGCCGATGGCTGCGCGGTGGTGAACAGTGCCGCGCTCATGCCGATCCGGCCGGCGTCGTATTTGATGCCGATCTCTTTCTGTTCGGACGTATAGGGTGCGAACACTTCGCCCACGTTGTCGATATCGGTACCTGATGCCACCGGACCGGCCTGCAGCGCCTCGATATAGTTGGTGCACAGCGATACCCCTTTGACCGGCTTGTAGACCAGGTCGAGCACCGGCGTGTTGGCGGTCTCGTCGTAGGCCGCGGTGCGTACGCCGGTGGTGTTGCTAAAGCCGCCCGTACGGATGCGCTGGTGGCGCAGGCCGACGGTCAGCAGCACGCTGTCGTCCTGTACCACCAGCGTGTCGGCAACCGCGTAGCTGGCTAGGTCGGTGGTCGCGGTGAGGCGTGGGTTGCCCATGTCGCCGCCGATGCCGGGCGACGGAATCACCGATGGATAGCCGACTGGACGATAGAAATTGGTGGCCAGCGCGCTGCCGGTGGCATACGCGTTGCACGAGTCGAGCGAGAACGCCGAGGCGGTCGCGCTCAGGGTGTGCTTGATGTCGCCGGTGCGCAGCAGGGCGCGCGCGCCGATCTCGCCGGTGCGCACCGTGTCGTGGCGCACGTTGTCGAAGCGCGGCATGCTGGTGGTGCCGTTCGCATTGCTGACCCGCGGCGACGCCAGCGCGTTGAACTCGTCGCCGCTACGCGCCGAAAGCGGCCCAGGCCACGGCGTCTTGCGCCAGGTCGACTTCGGCGCGCAGGGTGCCGAAGGTATCGCGCTCGCTGGACACGGTCTACGGCTAGGCGAAATTGCTGGTCGACGAAGGCGGCGCGATCATCGTCACCGCGGCGAGCAGGGTGACGGCCGGACGCGGATTGAACAGCTTGTGGTTCTGGTAGCCGGCATCGGCCGACAGGCGATAACTGTCGCCGCGGTAGTCCATGCCGATCGCCAGAACGCCCAGCTCGCGCGATTCGCGATCGACCTCGGTGTCGCCATCACGGTGCGCGGCATTCACGCGCAAGCCGAGGCGCTCGCCTTCGCCGAAGTGGCGCGACATATCGGCCGCGACATAGGTCTGGCCGCCCGATTCGACGCCGGCGGTGATCTGCGTCAGCGCGGTATTGCCAGCGCGCTTCGGCAGCAGATTGATGGCACCGCCGATACCGCCGCCGCCCGGCGCCGCGCCATTGATGAAGGCGTTGGCGCCGCGGAAGACTTCCACCCGTTCGAGCAGTTCGGCCGCGACGAACTGGCGCGGCAGCAAACCGTATAAACCGTTATAGGCCAGGTCGTCCGAATTGACGGTGAAGCCGCGGATCACATACGACTCCTGGAAATTGCCGAAGCCGCGCGCCACGCGCACTGACGGATCGTTCTGCACCACGTCGGCGACACTGCGCGCCTGCTGGTCCTGACATCGACCGCGTGATCGCCAGCGGCATGGCCGCCTATCCGGGCAAGGTCATGATGTACCTGTCGCAGGACAAGGACGAGCCGGGCATGTGGGCGATAACGCTGGGCGACACGCCGCTCGACAAGAACTACAAGCCCTTGCTGGTCGACGCGCGTACCGCCGAACTGCTGCCCGAGCCGCCGCTCGAGGGCGGTCCCTTCATGTCGCTGATGTTCCACCTGCACGTCGACCTGTATGCCGGCCTGTGGGGCAAGCTGTTCCTCGGTTTCATAGGTTTTGCTGCTGCTGGTGGCGGTGGTATCCGGCGTGGTGCTGTACGCCCCGTTCACGCGCAAGCTGGCCTTCGGCACGGTGCGCCACGAGCGCAGCCGCCATGTGCGCTGGCTCGACCTGCACAACCTGCTCGGCATCGTGACGCTGGTGTGGCTGTTGGTGGTAGGCTCGACCGGCGTGATCAATACCTGGGCCGACCTGCTGCTCAAGGTCTGGCAAAAGACCGAGTTGGCCGAGATGACGGCGCCGTACGCCGGCCTGCCGCCGGTGACGCAGCTGGGCTCGATGCAGAAGGTGATCGACCTGGTGCAGGAGACCGAGCCCGGCATGCTGGTGCGCTACGTGGCCTTCCCCGGCACCAATTTCGCGACCCTGCACCATTACATCGTCTATCTGCAGGGCGACACGCCGCTGACCTCGCGCCTGCAAAAACCGGTGCTGGTCGATGCCCAGACCGGCGCGGTGACGGCCAGCGTCGCCCTGCCGTGGTATATGGTCGCGCTGCGCGTGTCGCAGCCGCTGCACTTCGGCGACTACGGCGGCCAGGCGCTGAAACTGCTGTGGGCCTTACTGGATATCGCGACCATCGTGGTGCTGGTCACGAGCCTGTACCTGTGGCTCAAGCGTGGCAAGGCGGAGGCAGCCAAGCCGGCCGAGGTGCGTGCGGCGGAGGAGGCGGTATGAGGCAGCCATTCAGTCATCTGTACCGCGTCGGTCGTGCTGGGGTGCTGACCGTTATCGGCCTGGTCAGTGCGCTGCTGGGCGACGGCGTGTGGGATGCGGTATCCGCGCTGGCGCTGGCGCTGGGCGCGGTGGCGGCGGTGGGTGGCTGGTATGGCTTGCGTCGACCGAAGGCGCGGCAGACGCGCCCGGTACCACCAGCATGAGGACGTGAAAAAAGTAGATCGGCTAATGCCTAGCCTAGCTTTCCGAATTCTATGGTCGGGGTAGGAGAATTCGAACCTCCGGCCTAACGTCCGAAATAATGAGGATTGAGAAAATAGTTTTGTGTAATATGAATTGCAAAAAGAGCACTACCTTTAGTACTACGGTTGGCTATGCATGAAGATGCAAGAGTATGCATCCTGTTTTGCCTGTTCATATCCCAGCTTAGCCAGCGCGGTGTCACCGCAGACCTAAGCCTAGTGATAACGCGTTGCGGTCGAGTTAATGTAGATAGGTCATCGTTGCTGAAAGTTAATTTCTTAAGTAGAATGATCTAAAAATTATATCGATGCAAATTCTGTATCGTTTTGCGCTGTCCGACTTGAGAAATTTATGAAAAATGCAACAAAGGTAGTAGGTATGCTTGGATGCTTGGTTCTGGCAGGCTGTGGAGGAAGTAGTGGTTCGCCCTCGACGCCTGGAGTGCAAAATCCCATACCGCCGGTACAAGCGCCGGCCACACCGACCTGGAAATTGACTGGCACTGTGGCTGTAGCCGCCAACGGTACTGCCCTGGGTACAGCGGTGATGAGCAAGGCCGACGGCTCTAAGCTGGTTGTGTTCGGGGGGCCGGAAGTCATCTATAGTCCCGGCTATACGTTTACGTGCAACAAAACGACGCTGCATGCTGTCGAAATTACGAGTGCCGGATCGGTCACCGACGGCACGGCGCTGCTGGCACAAACGACCACGGGAGTGCATACTCGTGCAATGGTCGTGGCCGACTTCAATGGTGACAGCCACGACGACTTGTTCGTTGCCAATCATGGTTGCGACGACCCCAGCAAGAACATGCAGAACGAGACTAACAACCTGTTCCTGTCGTCGGGTCACCAGATTACCGATGCCTCGTCTGAGGTGAGCGGTCTGCCCCCTGCTTTCACGCATAGCGTAGCCGCGGCTGCCACCGGCTACTCGCAAGACGTGGACGTGCTGGTCGGTGTAATGGGTGGCGACGGCCCGTACATCCTGCGCGGTGATGGTGCCGGACACTTCACCAAGGACACTTCTTCGCTGGCCTCTCTGGGCGAATATGCGTCGGCGAAGTTCGTTGACGTAAATGGTGACAGCATGGCGGACTTGGTCGTGGGATACGACCAATCAGGCGCGACTGCTGGGGCTGTGCTGCTAAACGACGGCAAGGGTTATTTCAAAGGTCCCGCAATACCACTGCCGGTTGGTGTGATGGGGGCCAACAATACAATTATTGTGGGGATCGAGAGCACTGACGTGAACGGTGACGGTAAAGCTGACCTGATTCTGTCGAGCTCCCAAAATGCACCCACATACTACGGCAACGGTCGTTTGCAGGTGCTGATCGGTGACGGTGACGGGACCTTCACGGATAAAACATCTGCGTATTTACCAGTGAACAACAACAGGGCTTGGACGCAAGCTGTTCACGTGGTTGATCTGGATAGCGATGGTAAGCTAGATCTGCTGCTGCAAACGGAGAACCCGCAAGTCAACGACGTTATCGCTTACAAGAACAATGGCACAAATTTTACCCCGATAGCTCGCTCGGATTTGCCGCCTTCGGTAATCACGCTGATCCCGGTCAAGAACAACAGCACGCTGTCTCTGGTGTCGCTGGTGCCGAATGGTTTGGCAGTGACTGCTACTATGTATCAGCTTAAATAAGCACTGGTGTCACAATAAGGGGACCTCTTATTCGCAGATAAACCGATCACGCTTATATAGTAACAGCAAGCAATCAGCAGCACTGACGTAACCGCAGGTGCCGTGCCTGATTTCGTGAAGGGCAATGATAACTGTTATGTTAGTCGCAAGAGCAGAGGGAAGTATTTTCCCGGAAATGAATGTAAGCATTGGTAAACTGAATCGGATGCGGTGTAAGGCAGCGACTACGCCGCGTGCGAGCATTGCAAACGAAAGCCATACTGTTGCATTTGGTTCTTGAAAGCGCCTCTACGATCCTTGGTGGGGCCGCAAGCTCCTATCCTTCTTGAGTATGAAACAGCCCATATCAACTTCCCGACTAAATTTGTATATGGTGCTTGGCACTATGTGTTTGCATGGCATCGTAATGATTGCCAACGAATTGTTCATCCAGCGAGCGCAGTTCACTCGGGGAATAGACTGGATCTACCTTCCAGCTGGAACCCGGTTGCTGTGTACACTGCTTTTCGGTCCGGCTGGGGCGATCGGATTGCTAATTTCAGGTTGGTTTGCTTGCTATTGGTATTACTTTCCAGGCGATGCTTTACGCGCAACGACCGGGACTATTGCCGGAGCTATTGGCCCGTATCTAGTCTACGTTATTGCGCAAGAGCGATTTGGTTTGCAGGCTTCTTTAATCAATCTGACACCCAGGCGACTTGTGATCTGCGCTATTGGATGTGCATTCGCAAGCCCTTTTCTGCATCACATCTGGTTCGCAATCGACGGGGACACCGGTCTCTTGCCTAGTTTTCTTGCGATGTTCGTCGGAGATCTGGGGGGAGCGTTGATCGTACTCTACACGGCTAAAGGGTTGCTTTCACTGTTTCCAGTGCCGACTCTCCCTCGCTAAATACGTGGATCGATGTGCTTAAATTTATAGCAGAAAGATTGTCGGTTAATCTGACAACAACAGATTAGTTTTGAGCGATGCTATGACGACTTCTAAACGACCGGCCGATATTTACATGCGCTTTCTGCAATTGGCTGAAGCCTTGGGAGGATTGCCATCCTTGCCGCCACTTGATCCGTTGGAGGAACGCATATTGGCTATTGTCGCACTAGCTTGTCAGGGACAAGAGCGCCTGTCGGTGCGCGATATGATGGGTAAAAAGGAGCTTGGTGCGCCAGCGACGGTGCACAGTCGTTTGACCTCGATGAGAAAAAAGGGCTGGCTCATGCTGAGCGATACCGAAGACACTCGGAGAAAGCAGATCGAGCTTACGCAAGCTGCGCTGCTGCACTTTGATAAGTTGTCGAAGTGCTTGGTACAAGCTGCTAAGCAAAGCTGATGGAAATTCGCTGCGGCGTTAGTTTTTTTATCAGTCGAATGCGACCGTCTGGCCGGCCTGCACTCTATCGTGTACATCGCTATTGCTCAACCGTCTCTGAACTGCCGGCATTGACGTGCTTCGACATTCTAGTCGTGGCGAATGGATTCAAACCTCTGGTCTTTGCATCCCGAAAGTACCGGTTTACCAGGCGTTGCTAATCCCGGCTAGGTTTGGGACTCGTGGCAGAATCTCGGAAGGAATTACTAGAGCTGTTGTGACGATTCTAACTTCTGAATACCAGGTTCCCCCGGACAGGAATGCTTGTAGCGCGTTCCGCCGACCCTCTGCTTGGACAGTGGGTGCAGCGGGCAAGTTCGCCACGTAGCACGGTTTCGTTGTCTTCAAGGTTGAACCTCTGCCGCTCAAGAAACGAGGTCAGAGCTTCATAGCCTTGTACTGCCATTACATCCAGCCGCTGGCGCAGCAGGCCAAGCATTCGCGAAGCAATTTCGTCGGCGTTGTGACGAACGGGCGCAGGAGGGGTGTGGCGAGTTGTGGACTTGGAATGACTCGAGGCAGGGACGGCTAGCGCGGCGCACCTTAGCGAACTCTTCATCAAGCTTTGCTCCGGCGACACGGCATAGCTGTTCAGCTTCGCAACGGTCACTCGTGCCGAGCGCCTTCACGACCTCTGTTCGACCGTAGTGGCCTTGCAAATCAAAGGGGAATCTTGCGGCGGATGGAATATCGACTTCCGCGTTTGGTTAGATGCGTACACACAGGTTCTTGCTCCTCAACGAATGTAGCACACACGGGGAACAATCCTGCTATAGATCTTCGATTCTATGGGAAATCGTTAAGAATCAACGAGATAAAATGGTCGGGGTGAGAGGATTCGAACCTCCGGCCTCTACGTCCCGAACGTAGCGCTCTACCGGGCTAAGCTACACCCCGACGGTTTGGGATGTCAGTACAGTCATCCCGGGATGGCATTACTATAATAATCTCAATGGTTCCTGTCAACAGCGAAGCTGCAGAGCTGCAGCAGGCTGCTCTTGTAGTCGCTGTCGGGCAGATCGGCGATCGCATCCTTGGCGCGGCGCGCTGCCTGCTCGGCCTGCGAGCGGGTGTAGGCCAGGGCGCCGCTCGAGGTCACCGCCGCCAGCACCGCGTCGAACTGCTGTTCGTCGCCTTGCTCGATGCAGCTGCGCACCAGCTCGCGCTGTTCCGAGGTGCCGTGTTCCATCAGCCAGATCAGGGGAAGCGTAGGCTTGCCTTCGCGCAGGTCGTCGCCCAGGTTCTTGCCGATCTCGGCGGCGTCGCCCGCGTAGTCGAGCACGTCGTCGATCAGCTGGAAAGCGGTGCCGAGCGAGCGGCCGTATTCGCCGGCCGCGGCGATCTGCGCGTCGTTGGCGCCGGCCACCAGGGCGCCCAGTTCGGCGGCGGCCTCGAACAGCTTGGCGGTCTTGGAGCGGATCACCAGCAGATACGCCGCTTCGGTCACGTCCGGGTCGTGCATGTTCAGCAGCTGCAGCACTTCGCCTTCGGCGATCACGTTGGTGGCGTCGGACAGGATGCGCATCACGCGCATATTGTCGAGGCCGACCATCATCTGGAACGAGCGCGAGTACAGGAAGTCGCCGACCAGCACCGAAGCCGCATTGCCGAACAGGGCGTTGGCGGTCTGGCGGCCGCGGCGCATTGACGATTCGTCGACCACGTCGTCGTGCAGCAGCGTCGCGGTGTGGATGAATTCGACCACCGCCGCCAGCTCGTGGTGCGCCGAGCCCTTGTAACCGTAGGCGTTGGCCAGCAGCAGCACCAGCACCGGGCGGATACGCTTGCCGCCGGCGCTGATGATGTACTCGGCGATCTGGTTCACCAGGGTGACTTCGGAGTGCAGCCGCTGGCGGATCACCGAATTGACGGCCTCCATGTCGGGGGCGATCGATTGGACGATGGTGTTCTGTTGGGCGTGTTGATTGGCGGCGGACAAGGCGAACCTGCAGACGATGGGTTTTATATAAGTGCGGCGATTATACGACATGCAAGGGAAACGCGTCCCGAACGGCGGCCGCATTCTCCCTATGGCGTGGCGGAGCGCGCCGTGTCAGTACGTCAACGTTGCAACAGGTGGCGGCGTGGCGTGAGATCGGCTTTGACGCACCCCTTTGTCCCATGTATAATCCCCTGTTCCCCGGCTTTCAAACAGTCCAGCGCGGCAAGTAGCTCAGCAGCGCAGGGGGATTCTTTTAACATTTGATGAGGTTTCAAATCATGTACGCGGTCATAAAAACCGGTGGCAAGCAATACAAAGTTGTCGCTGGTGAAAAACTTAAAGTAGAACAGATACCGGCTGACATTGGTTCCGAACTCACGATCGATCAGGTCCTCGCCGTTGGCGCGGGCGACAGCATCAAGTTTGGTGCTCCGCTGGTCGAAGGTGCAACGGTGCTGGTGAAAGTGGTTTCGCATGGTCGTCACGACAAGGTCCGTATCTTCAAGATGCGCCGTCGTAAGCACTACCAGAAGCGTCAGGGCCATCGCCAGAACTTCACCGAAATCCAGATCGTTTCGATCAACGGCTAATCGCCGTCCGGTTCCCAGCATAGTCATCAAGGAGTAATACAATGGCACACAAAAAAGGCGGCGGTACTACCCGCAACGGCCGTGACTCAGAAAGCAAACGCCTCGGCGTGAAAGTCTACGGCGGCCAGGCGATCAACGCCGGCGGCATCATCATCCGTCAACGCGGCACCCCGGTGCGCGCTGGCGCCAACGTCGGCACCGGCAAGGATCACACCCTGTTCGCGCTGGTCGACGGTACCGTCAAGTTCGTCAAGCAAGGCGTGGGCTCGAAGCAGTTCGTGACCGTCGTCGCTAACGAAGCAGTCGCAGCGTAATAGCGCTCCAGCGTCGCTCAAGCAGCGGCGCTTCTTTGCAAGGCGTAAGCCTTCCATCGAAAGGCTCTGCCCACGGTAGGGCCTTTTTAGTTTTTAAGCGGTCACAATCATGAAGTTTATCGACGAAGCAAGAATTGAAGTCATCGCTGGCGACGGCGGCAACGGGTGCGCCTCGTTCCGTCGCGAAAAGTTCCGGCCATTCGGCGGTCCGGACGGCGGCGACGGCGGCAAGGGCGGCTCGATCTTTGTGGTTGCCGACCGCAATGTGAACACCCTGGTCGACTTCCGTTACTCCAAGACCCACACCGCCCGCAACGGCGAACCGGGCCGCGGCTCGGACTGCTACGGCAAGGGCGCGGAAGACGTCACCATCCGGATGCCGGTCGGCACCCTGATCGTGGACGACAACAATGGCGAGATCATCGCCGACCTGACCGAACACGGCCAGACCGAACTGCTGGCCAAGGGCGGCGAGGGCGGCTGGGGCAACATCCACTTCAAGACCTCGACCAACCGCGCACCGCGCCAGAAGACCGAAGGCAAGGACGGCGAGCGCCGTACCCTGCGCCTGGAACTGAAGGTGCTGGCCGACGTCGGCCTGCTGGGCATGCCAAATGCCGGCAAGTCGACCTTCATTACCGCGGTGTCGAACGCCAAGCCGAAGATCGCCGATTACCCGTTCACCACCCTGCACCCGAACCTGGGCGTGGTGCGTGTGTCGCACGAAAAGAGCTTCGTGATCGCCGACATCCCCGGCCTGATCGAAGGCGCGGCCGAAGGCGCCGGCCTGGGTCACCAGTTCCTGCGCCACCTGGCGCGTACCGGCCTGCTGCTGCACATCGTCGACCTGTCGGGCTTCGATGCCAAGGCCGATCCGGTCAAGGAAGCCAAGGCGCTGGTCAAGGAACTCGAAAAGTACGACGAAGAGCTGCTCAACAAGCCGCGCTGGCTGGTGCTCAACAAGCTCGACGTGGTGGAAGAATCCGAGCGCAAGAAGGTCGTCAAGGACTTCGTCAAGCGCATGGCGTGGAAGGGTCCCGTGTTCGAGATCTCGGCCCTGAACCGCGAAGGCTGCCAGGACCTGATCAACGCGATCTACCTGCACCTGGAAGAAAAGCGCCACTCGGAGCAGCGCGCTGAAGAAGTCTCGATGACCGAGGAAGCACGCGGCATCTCGTCGATCGATCCTGACGATCCTCGTTTCAAGATCCTCGAAGACTGACGTTGAGCGCCAGCGTTCCACGCATCGGTAAGCCGGCTCCCCCTGAGCCGGACGCCGCCTCCGCTCCCTCCGCTTCCTCCGGGAGCGCGTGGTCGCGTGCCGGGCTGCGCGGGCGATTGTTGTCGCTGGTCGCCACCGTCAGTTCCCTGGCCGCGCTCGCGGCCATGCTCGATCCCGACCGTATCGCGTCGGCGATGGGCCTGTTTCTTGTCGGCGTAAACGGCTACAGCCAGTTCTACGCGATCTATGTCGGCATCCGTCTCGCTACCGCGGGGCTGGCGCTGTTGGCGGCCAGGCGGGGCGACCAGCCCATCCTCGGCGACCTCGTTGCCCTGTTCCTCCTGGCCCAGCCGGCCGGCCGCCTGATCGCGGCCTTCGCGATCGGCTTGCCCACGGGGGTATTATTAGTCGTCTGCGCGGTCGAACTGCTGGCAGGACTTTCCCTGCTGGCGCTGCGCCCGCGAGGGAAAATCCTGTCGCCATGAACTCCGCCACCCATTCTGTTCTTCAGCAAGCCAACCGCATCATCGTCAAGGTCGGCTCCTCGCTCGTCACCGACGAGGGCAGGGGCCTGGACCACGCCGCCATCGCCCGCTGGGCCCAGCAGATCGCCGCCCTGCGCGCGCTCGGCAAGGAAGTCGTGCTGGTCAGCTCGGGCGCCATCGCCGAAGGCATGCTGCGCCTCGGCTTCGCGACCCGCCCCACCGACATCCACGAACTGCAGGCCTGCGCCGCCTGCGGCCAGATGGGCCTGGCCCAGATCTACGAATCGAGCTTCCGCGCCCACGGCGTCGCGACCGCGCAAGTGCTGCTGACACACGCCGACCTGGCCGACCGCGAGCGCTACCTGAACGCACGCTCGACGCTCACCACGCTGCTGCGCCTGAAAGTGGTCCCGATCATCAACGAGAACGACACCGTCGTCACCGACGAGATCAAGTTCGGCGACAACGACACCCTGGGTGCGCTGGTGGCCAACCTGATCGAGGCCGATGCGCTGGTGATCCTCACCGACCAGCGCGGCCTGTATTCGGGCGACCCGCGCAAGGATCCGAATGCGCAGCTGATCGCCCAGGCGCAGGCGGGCGACGCGCAGCTGCAAGCGATGGCCGGCGGCGCCGGCAGCAGCATCGGCCGCGGCGGCATGCTGACCAAGGTGCTGGCGGCGCGCCGCGCGGCGCGTTCCGGCGCCCACACCATCATCGCCTGGGGCCGCGAGCCGGAGGTCCTGACCCGGCTCGCCGGCGGCGAGGCGATCGGCACCCAACTCAACGCCGCCACCGGACGCCTGACCGCGCGCCGCCAGTGGATGGTGGACCATCTGCACACCAGCGGCGAAGTGGTGCTCGATGCCGGCGCCGTGGCCAAGCTGACGCGCGAAGGCAAGTCGCTGCTGCCGATCGGGGTGCTGGCGGTACGCGGCGAATTCGGACGCGGCCAGGTGGTGACCTGCGTCGACGAAGCCGGCCGGCCGCTGGCGCGCGGGCTGACCAGCTATGCCAGCGGCGAAGTGCGGCGCATCATGCGCCATTCCTCGAGCGAGATCGAGGGCATCCTCGGCTTCGTCGAGGGGCATGAACTGATCCATCGCGACAACCTGGTGCTGCTCTAAGAGCGCGGCGCCGATTCTTGAAAGAACGTATGCCAGCTTCTCCGCTCGCTGTGGTCCAGGCCCAGCTCGACGCCTATAACGCCAAGGATCTCGACGCCCTGATGGCCACCTACGCACCGGACGCGCAGCAGTTCGCGCTGCACGACGCGCTGCTGGCGCAAGGCCATGACCAGATCCGTCCGCGCTACGAAGCGCGCTTCGTGGAACCGGACCTGCACGCGCGCCTGCTGTCGCGCACCGTGCTCGGCAACTTCGTCACCGATCTCGAGATCGTCACCCGCAACTTCCCCGAAGGGAAGGGGACCGTGGAGATGCTGTGCGTGTACGAAGTGGTCGACGGGCGCATCGTGCGCGCCTCGTTCGCGACCGGGGAAACCCGGGTCTGAGACCGGTCAGCTCGCCGCCGAGGCCGTGGCAGCGGCGGCTTCCACGTCGGCGTCGAGCGCCGGATCGTGCACGCCGGCGGGCGCCGGCGTCTTGTCCCTGAATTCGCACAGGTCGGCGATCAGGCAGTTCCAGCATTTGGGTTTGCGCGCCACGCAGGTGTAGCGCCCGTGCAGGATCAGCCAGTGGTGGGCATCGTGCAAAAAGTCCTTCGGCACGAACTTCAGCAGCTTCTGTTCGACGATGTCGACGTTCTTGCCCGGCGCGATGTTGGTGCGGTTGGAGACGCGGAAGATGTGGGTGTCGACCGCCATGGTCGGCTGGCCGAACGCCGTGTTCAGCACCACGTTGGCGGTCTTGCGGCCCACACCCGGCAGCGCTTCCAGCGCTTCGCGCACCGGCGGCACTTCGCCGCCATGCTGTTCGACCAGGATCTGGCAGGTCGCCATCACGTTCTTGGCCTTGGTGTTGTACAGGCCGATGGTCGAGATATAAGTCTTCAGTTCGTCGATGCCGAGGTCGAGGATGGCCTGCGGCGTGTTCGCCACCGGGAACAGCTTGCGCATCGCCTTGTTGACGCCGACGTCGGTCGACTGCGCCGACAGCAGCACGGCAATGAGCAGCTCGAATGGGGTGGTGAATTCGAGTTCGGTGGTGGGATGGGGATTGGCGGCGCGAAAGCGGGTGAAGATCTCGAGGCGTTTGGCGGGATTCATCGTTCAGGTCTTGTCAGGGTTGCCGGCCGCCTTCAGGCGCGCCCGTTCCATGGCGGCGGCGATGATGGCGCGCTTGCGTTCTTTCTCGGCCAGTTCTTCCGGGGTATTGGTGGCTTCCGCGGTCACGGCGCGCATCTTTTCCACCGCCTTGGCCGCCAGGCGCGCATCGTTCTCTTCGCGCTCGCGCTGCAGGCGCGCGCTGCGGAAGTCGTGGCGGCTCCGGGCGGCGTCGGCGTCCGCCTGCGACCAGGCGTCCCAGCCGGTGCGCTCGCCCGTCACCGGCACCATCGCGATGCAGTCGACCGGACACGGCGCCACGCACAGGTCGCAGCCGGTGCACAGGCTCGGCAGGATCGTGTGCATCTGCTTGGCCGCGCCCATGATGGCGTCCACCGGACAGGCCTGGATACACAGCGTACAGCCGATGCACAGCGACTCGTCGATGAAGGCGACCGGACGCGGGCGCTCGACGCCGTTGGCCGGATTGATCGGGATCACCGGCCGTCCGGTGGCCGCCGCCAGCCGGCGCACGCCTTCCATGCCGCCCGGCGGGCACTGGTTGATCTCGGCTTCACCACGCGCCATCGCTTCGGCATACGGGCGGCAGGCGGGATAACCGCATTTGGTGCACTGGGTCTGCGGCAGCAGGTCTTCGAGCTGGTCGGCGAGGGGCTTGGTCACGGCGGGAAAAAATCGGCGATTCAAATCTGATAAGCCGACATTATCCGCCAAAACGGTGGGCTGCGCGGTGTGAGCTTGCGCAAGGCCGCTGCGCGTCGATCGCGTTGAGCTCAGCCGTTTGCGATGTACGTGTTCGAGCTAACAGACGCGGCGCCGATAGGCTGGTGTACTGGGCGCTGATTGAGCACTTACCGACAATTCACTGACCGCAGGGGGCCGAGATGAACGAGTTGATTGCGCCGCTGATCTTCGCCGCCGTGATGTCGGCCGGGGATGGCTTGCAGCCGCGCGCCGGCGCCGCTGCGGATGGTACCGCGACGTTGACTGCATCCGCCCAGGCGCGGCCGGCGGCGCTGAAGCCGGGACCGTACCGCAGCGTCGAATCGGACGGCGAGCTGCGCCGCGGCGAACGCCTGCCGGCGCGTTACCAGACGCATCAGTACGTGATCGAGAACTGGCGCTCGCTGCGCCTGGCCAAGCCGCCGCGCGGGCACCAGTGGGTGCAGACCGGTGGCAGCTATGCGCTGGTGGCGATCGCTACCGGACGGGTGGCGCAGGTGGCGGTCGCCAACGGACGCGTGGCGCAGGTGAGGTAGGGTTGGCGGCGAAGCGCAGGGCCGCCGAGGCCAACCCTACAAAAAATGCCGTGGCGTGCCACGGCATTTTTGTTGGTCGCTCAACCGATCAGCGGTTCGCCTGAATGAACCCGGTGATCTTCGGACACACGATCTCGCGCCAGCGACGCCCCGAGAAGATGCCGTAGTGGCCGGCCTTGGGCACCACGAATTCCTGCTTCTTCTCTTGCGGGATGCCGCTGCACAGCTCGAGCGCGGCGCTGGTCTGGCCCAGGCCCGAAATATCGTCCAGCTCGCCTTCGACGGTGAGTAGGGCAACGTTCTTGATGTCTTGCGGACGCACCAGCTTGCCGCCGACTTCCCAGGTGCCTTTCGGCAGGCTGAAGTCCTGGAACACGGTCTTGATGGTGTCCAGGTAGTACTCGGCCGGCATGTCGAGCACGGCGTTGTATTCGTCGTAGAACTGGCGGTGCGCCTCGGCCGAATCGTCGTCGCCGCGCACCAGGTGCTGGTAGAACTCGCGGTGCGACTGGGCGTGGCGGCCCGGGTTCATGGCGATGAAGCCGGCGTGCTGCAGGAAGCCCGGATACACCTTGCGCCCGAAGCCTGGGTAATTGCCCGGCACTGCATAGATCACGGTGTTCTCGAACCACGAGAACGGCTTTTCGATGGCCAGGTCGTTGACCGCGGTGGGCGACTTGCGCGGGTCGATCGGGCCGCCCATCATCGTCATCGAGCGCGGCAGCTTGGGATCGTTGTCGCTCGCCATCAGGGCGATCGCGGCCAGCACCGGCACGGTCGGCTGGCACACGGATATCACGTGCACTTCCGGGCCCAGGTGGCGGATGAAGTCCTGGACGTAGTAAATGTAGTCGTCGAGGTGGAACGGGCCGGCGGCCAGCGGCACCATGCGCGCGTCGGTCCAGTCGGTGATGTAGACGTCGTGGTCGACCAGCAGCGCGCGCACGGTGTCGCGCAGCAGGGTCGAATGGTGGCCCGACAGCGGCGCCACCACCAGCACGCTCGGCTGGTCCAGGGCGGCGAATTCGGCATCCGGCAGGTCCTTGCGGAAGTGCAGCAGCTTGCAGAACGGTTTCTCGAGCACGGTGCGCTCGTTGATCGCGACTTCCTTGCCGGCGATCGTGGTGCTGTCCAGGCCGAATGCCGGCTTCTGGTATTCCTTGCCGAGACGGTACATCAGCTCGTAACCGGCGGCGATACGTTGGGAAAACGGGGTGTGCGCGAAAGGCGACACAGGATTGGAAAACAGTTTCGAGGACGCATCGGCCCACTGCATCAGCGGGGTCAGGAAGGAGCGTTGCATCTCGTGCAGTTGATAAAGCATAGGGTTTCCTTCGGGGTAGCAGCGCGTCGCAAACGGTTGCGGCTTGCTTCAAATCATTATAGGGGAATTGTCTTGGCCTGTGGAAACAAGGACTTAGGCTTCCCGTATATACATCTCACTTGTAGCATATTTGCCTGACCGCCGTTGGTGAGGCGCCCCACATAAACAAAAATGCCCCGCTGGGCGGGGCATTCTCGGGGGCTGCGTCGTACCGATGTTACTGAACGAGGCAAGTGTATTATCAGTCGAACACCGGGGTTTCGACGCCCAGGATCTTGTGCAGTTTCGGCGAAGTCGTCGTGTACTGCATGTGGATCTTCTTGTCCGGGAAGATGTACGGCGCGGCGCCGAAAGCGGCCAGCGCGGCTTCGTGGAAGCCCGACAGGATCAGCTTCTTCTTGCCCGGGTAGGTGTTGATATCGCCCACGGCGAAGATGCCCGGGACATTGGTCTCGAACTTCTCGGTGTCCATCACCTTCAGCTGCTTGCGCTCGATGTCCAGGCCCCACTCGGCGATCGGACCGAGTTTTGGCGACAGGCCGAAGAACACCAGCAGCATGTCCAGCGGCACGCGGCGGGTGACGCCGTCGGCGCCGGTGACTTTCACTTCGCTCAGCTGGCCGTCTTTCTCGTCGAAGCCGGTGACCTGGCCGGTGATCAGCTGCATCTCGTACTCGTCGCACAGTGCCTTCATCTTGGCGACCGAGGCCGGGGCCGCGCGGAAGTCGTCGCGGCGGTGCACCAGCACCACCGATTCGGCCTTGCCGACGAAGTTCAGGGCCCAGTCCAGTGCTGAGTCGCCGCCGCCGCAGATGACCAGGTTCTTGCCGTCGAACAGTGCCGGATCCTTGACGCGGTAGAACAGCTGGCTGTTCTCGAACTTCTCGATGCCGTCGACCTTGATCGTGCGCGCCTGGAACGAACCGACGCCGGCAGCGATGAAGATGGTCTTGGTGATGAAGCGGGTGCCGAGCGTGGTTTCGACGTTGAAGCGCTGGTCTTCGCGGCGCTGCACGGTGGTGACTTCCTGGCCCAGGTGGAAGGTCGGCTCGAACGGCTCGATCTGCTTGAGCAGGTTGTCGGTCAGTTCCTGGCCGGTGCAGATCGGCACCGCCGGGATGTCATAAATCGGCTTGTCCGGGTACAGTTCCACGCACTGGCCGCCGACGGCTGCCAGCGAATCGATGACGTGGGCCTTGATTTCGAGCAGGCCGAGTTCGAAGACCTGGAACAGGCCGACCGGGCCGGCGCCGATGATCACGGCATCGGCTTCGATGGCGCCTGCGAAGGAACTGTTGGGAGCGATGCTGCCCGCGTCCTGGGTGGCATTGATAGTCATGCGCTAAGCTTCCTGTGTTTTTTGATTGGTGAGGCGATGGCAGCCAGCACTGCCATGCGTAACGACCCTTGGGGCTGGCACCGGTACCTCCCGCGCATTGTCGCAGGATGGATGGCGCCGCGGCGCAGCGTCGGCTGCGCCAGCGGGATCAACGGGCCAGCTGGTCGAGCTTGTCCTTGACGTCTTTCCACTCTTCCGCGTCTGGCAGGGCCGGCTTCGTCTTGGTGATCGAAGGCCAGAAGCGCGACAGGTCGGCATTGAGCTTGATGAACTGCTGCTGGTCGCCAGGCACGTCTTCCTCGGCATAGATCGCATTCACCGGGCACTCGGCCACGCACACGGCGCAGTCGATGCACTCGTCGGGATCGATGGCGAGGAAATTCGGGCCTTCCCGGAAACAATCTACCGGGCATACATCGACGCAGTCGGTGTAACGACAACGGATGCACGATTCGGTGACAACGTGGGTCATAACAGTCCTATCAATTGGTGGAGTGTCGCGTCGCCGGGCGCAGATGCGTGAATAGGCCGGCCGGACATGGCAAAGCACTGTATTTTAGGGCAATTCAGGTTTTCCCACAAATTCGCCTATATATACATTCCACATAAGCAAATCATGGCTCAGCTGCACGAGCGTGCGTTTTGACAGGGGCGATCGAGCCTGGCACTGCTCCAGGGTGGGGAGCAGGGAGCGCCAGGCGCAGAGCTGGGTGAGGTCAGGCGGTGCGGCGCGGATGCGCGCACGGCCCGCGGCAGGCGCGGGCCCCGGTTTTTACGCCGTCAGCGTGTCGTCGAGCGCGCTGCCGGCTTTCGGCAACCCCAGGTTCGGCACCCCGGGCGCCAGGCTGCCCGGAGAGATGCCGGGCAGCGCCGGTCCGTGACGGCCGTGCTCGGCGCACCAGCGCGCCAGCAGCCGTGCTTCGCCGGCCAGCACGCGCTCGGCATCGGCATACTCGGCCAGCTGCATGGTGCCGCAGCAGGCGCGCCGGTCCTGGCGCGCGCCGGGCGCGTCGCACACCTTGGGCGCCAGCGGAACGCACGGCAGGAAGGC
Organism: Massilia sp.; assembly: GCF_031995545.1. GTDB lineage: Bacteria > Pseudomonadota > Gammaproteobacteria > Burkholderiales > Burkholderiaceae_D > Telluria. Next base: position 41,779 of record NZ_DAMAGA010000032.1, on the reverse strand, counting down.
GGAGCCGACGGCGCCGCTAGTTGGGCCCATGGCGGCTTCCAGCGCCGTGCCAAGGCCGGGCTCGACCACGTCGCGGCGGCTGAACTGGTTGCGGATGAAGCCGCTGTAGGCGGCCGGCTTGCCGTCCTGCGCCACCGCCTGCAGCATGGTGTTGACCACGTCGGCGAAGGTGGCGGCTTCCTCGGGCGCGGCGATCAGGGCGCGCAGTAGCACCCCGGCCAGGTAGCCGGCCACCCGGTGCAGCACGGCGGCGTCGTCCTCGCGCTCGGGCGCGCGCTCGTAGGCGAACAGGTCGGCCAGCACGTCGTACACGGCGCCCGTGAACACCTGCGAGATGGCGTGCACCTGGGTGCCGGCCTGGCCCAGGCGCAGGTCATTGTCGGCGTTGCGCAGGCTGCTCCCGTTGCCGAGCGCCACGCCGAACTGCTCGGCGATGTTGGCCAAGTAGGATTTGTCGTGCAGACTGGCCTTGGTCTGGGCCACGATCGCTTCGCACTGGTCGAACTGCGACAGGGCCAGGAAGATCGCGGTCAGGTCGCCGAAGGCTTCGTGCAGGCCGCCGGTCTGGGGCGGCGCGTCGGCCTGCAGCCAGCGCGGCTTGATGCCGTCCAGCACCGCGTGCGCGGTCTCGTGGGCCACGATGTCGAACGAGCGGCAGGTGTACACGCGCTCGCTGGCGCCGGCGGGCAGGAAGTCGCCGAACTTGAGGCAGCCCTGGGTGCGGCTGTAATAGGCGTTCATCACGTCCGGCAAGCCGTGCGGGAACACTCGCAGCGGACTGGTGTCGACGCTGCTGTTCCATTGCCACGGCAGCGGCATGGCGGCGCCGGCCGCGCCCAGCGCGCGCTGGTACATGGTCAGGGTCTGGCGCACCACGGCGAAGGTGTGCACGGCGTCGAAGCCGGGCGTATCGGGCTGGGTGACGAAGTCGCCGAAGGCGTTCGGCTCGACTGCGGCGATGCCGGGCTCGCCGGGCGCGATGCGGGCGTCGCGCGGGCCGGCCAGCACCACGCCGGGCAGGTAGGCCTTGCGGGTGCCGATCTCGTCCACCGAAGGATCCTGCTTCCACATCAGCACGCGCGCGCCGAAGGCGTGCGGCAGCGGCTCCGCCTCGACTGTCGGATCTTGTTCCGGCGCGCTCGGGTCGCCGAGTTGCAGGGTGGATAATTCCATGTCGACTCCTTCGATGATGAGTGATGCGGACTGAATACGCGCACTGAATACGATTTCATGGTCGCGCGCCCGGCCAGGCGTGCCTTGAGACTCATCAATTGATGCCGCTCGACACCGTCAACAGTAGCGAGCTCTGGCATGAGATCGCTTCGAGTGGCATCATGGCGGATTGTTCGGAATCGACTAGGAAGGATTGTTTCAAATGGCGGAAATCAGCATCGTCCAGCAACACAGCCTGAGCCCGGATGCGGCGCGCTCGGCGGCCGAGCAGGTGGCGCAGCGCGTCGCGCAGGAATATGGACTGGAGTGCAAATGGGACGGCGACGTATTGCGCTTCGAGCGCAGCGGCGTGGAAGGAGCGCTGACGCTGGAGGGGCAGAGCGCCGCGATGCGGATCCGCCTGGGGTTCTTCATGGGGGCGTTCGCACCGGCGATCGAGGCCAAGGTGGCGGACAAGATGCGGCGGGTGTTTACCGCGGCGTGATGGCGCTGCCATGCGGCGCGTCCGGCGCGCCGCATGTCTGAAACGAACGGGCGATCAGCCCTTCAGTTCTTCGATCAGGTCGACATACTGCTGCTGCGCCTCTTCCTGCGAGGTGCCTTTCAGGTTGGCCCATGCATCGTACTTGGCGCGCGCCACAAAGTCGGTCATGCCCGGACGCTCGCCGGTCGCATCGCCGCTCGAACCCTGCTTGAACAGGGCATAGATCTTCAGCAAGGTCATGTTGTCCGGACGCTCGGACAGGTTCTTGGAATCGATTTGCGCCTGGTTGAACTGTTCCTGCAAGCTCATGGAAACTCCCGTGATGATGGTTGGTTGCGGTATTGTCGCTTGGACAATGCGGCAGGCATCTTAGCGCAGGAGGGGCGCGCGGAACCGTGAAACGGCCGCATTTTAGAAGGGAAGTTCAAATGCGCGCGCAGCGGCGCGATGCCGGCGCGCGCAGGTAAAGCAGTCTTAGACGGCCAGCAGTTCGACGTCGAAGATCAGGGTGGCGTTCGGTGGAATCACGCCGCCGGCGCCGCGTGCGCCGTAGCCCAGGCTGGCAGGGATGGTCAGACGGCGCAGGCCGCCGACCTTCATGCCCTGCACGCCTTCGTCCCAGCCGCGGATCACGTGGCCGGCGCCCAGCGCGAACTGGAACGGGTCGTTGCGGTCCTTGCTCGAATCGAACTTGGCGCCCTGGGTGCCGTCGTCGTTGCGCAGCCAGCCGGTGTAGTGCACGGTGACGTGCTGGCCGGCCTTGGCTTCGTCGCCGCTGCCGGCGATCAGTTCTTCGTATTGCAGGCCAGAATCGGTAGTGGTGGTGGACATGGTATTCCTTGTTGTTCAGATTGAACGGCGATTGTAGTCCATGGGTTCCGAAAGTGCCATGCGCGCGCTGTTCGCACCAATGCCATCGCCGCCTCGCCGTGTCCGGTGGCGGCGAAGTTGTGCGTAAAATGACAATCCCGACATCTCATCAGGAGCCAGCATGCGCGCCGCCGCCCGACCGATCCATCACGCGCCCCGGGTCTCGCCATGAAAGGCGTGCTCACCGCCTACCGGCGCGCGCTGCGCGCGCAGTTCAGCGGCCGCATGCTGCTGCTGTCGCTGGCGCCACTGCTGCTGTCGCTGCTGCTGTGGGGCGTGCTGCTGTGGCTGGGCGCGCAGCCGCTGCTCGACTGGCTGCAGGGCCTGTTCGCCGAGTATGGCGCCCACGAGACCAGCAACAGCGTGCTGGCCATGCTGGGCCTGGGCATGCTGAAGGTGATGGTGGTGCCGCTGCTGGCGATCGCGCTGCTGCTGCCGCTGATGATCGCTTCCAACCTGCTGTTCATGGGTGTGATCGCGATGCCGGCGATCGAGCGTCATGTCGGCCGGCGCCAGTTTCCCAAGCTGGAAAAGAAAGAGGGCGGCAGCTTCTTCGGCAGCCTCGGCATCAACCTCGGCAGCACGATCGTCTTTGCCTTGCTGTGGCTGCTGACGCTGCCGCTGTACGCGGTGCCGCCGCTGGCCTGGCTGGTGCAGGCGGCGCTGTGGGCCTGGGTGACGTCGCGCGTGATGAGCTACGACGCGCTGGCCGCGCACGCCAGTCAGGCCGAACGCCTGGCCCTGATGCGGCGCCATCGCACCGCGCTGCTGGCGATCGGTTTCGCCTCCGGCCTGGCCGGGGCGCTGCCCGGCATCGCCTGGATGGGTGGCGCGGTGCTGTCGTTCGTGCTGTTCCCCGTGCTGGCCATGGTGTCGGTGTGGCTGTACATCATGATCTTCCTGTTCGCCGGACTATGGTTCCAGTATTACTGCCTGCAGGCATTGGAAGAATTGCGCGCGCAGGAGGCACTGCAGCCGGCGCCGTGACCGTGGCTGGCCGATTTTCCCGCGCTTGTGCACCGATGGCGCGGCTGGCGCGTTGAACGCACTGGACCGCAGTGGCGGCGCATTCAACACGCGGCAAGCAACACGCTGCACCGAACGGAGCATGGCATGGGTTTTGGCCTGATCGTCGTTGGCGACGAGATCTTGTCCGGCAAGCGGCAAGACAAGCATTTTTCGAAAGTGATCGCACTGCTGGCCGAGCGCGGCCTGCAACTGTCGTGGGCCGAATTCGTCGGCGACGATCCGGCGCGCTTGACGGCGTTGCTGCGGCGCAGTTTCGCCGGCGACGACATCGTGTTCTCGTGCGGCGGCATCGGCGCCACGCCGGACGACCACACGCGCCAGTGCGCGGCGGCCGCGCTCGGGCTGCCGCTGGTGTTGCACCCGGAAGGCCGGCGCCTGATCGAGGCCCGCATCCGCGCCACGGCGCCGCAAGGCAGCCAGCCCGACCTGGATGCGCCGGACAATCTGCAGCGCTTCAGGATGGCCGAGTTCCCGCAAGGTGCGACCTTGATCCCCAATCCCTATAACGGCATCGCCGGCTTCACGGTGGCGCGGCATCACTTCGTGCCCGGTTTTCCGGTAATGGCCTGGCCGATGATCGCCTGGGTGCTGGACGAATGCTATGCCGGCCTGTTCGGCAGCGGACGCCAGCTCGAGCGTTCGCTGCTGGTGTACGGACAGGCCGAGGCCGCGCTGACGCCGCTGATGGAAGCGCTGCAGCGCGACTATCCAGGCGTGCGCGTGTTCAGCCTGCCGAGCGTGGGCGACGGCAATACGCGGCGCCATATCGAACTGGGTGTCAAAGGCGCGCCCGATCGGGTCGAGCCGGCATTCGCTGCCTTGCGCGCCGAACTGGCGCGGCGTGGCGCCGAAACCGGGCCGTTGCCAGAGGCGTAATAGCGTCTTTGCAAGAAGGAATGTCACCCAGCTAAGTCTTGCTCAGCTACCGATCGGGTGCCCGTTGTTTTTTTGCGAAAATATTCTGTGTTCGTCAAATATGTTAAACGGCGTCTCGCGCGTGTCGTATTGATGTGGTGGAATATTGCCTACGGAGGGCGCGATCTGGAGTTGGATTGCCCTGCCGATTGTGCGAACTAAAGAGACCACAATCACTCGAACGGACCAGCAGCAACATGCATGGCGAGCAGGTTGGCGGGGATTGCAAGCGTTTTGATTCAGACCGGTTAAGCCATCATGGAAAGTATTCGCCGTCTAGCACGGCCTAGTAATGTGTTCGGCAAGCGTGCCGCATCCGCACGGCGCGAGCCGTCGATCGACGCCGCCAACGAGGCGGTGGCGGGTGCGCCTGCGCTCGCCAGCTCGTCCGCGGCTGCGGCCGCACCGGCCGGCGGCAACGACGTCCCCCTGTACGAAGCCTTCCCGCACCTGGCGCCGGGCGGCGGCGCGCCGGGCGAACCCGGCGATCCGTCGGGCGACCCGGGTGAACCGCGTCCGCGCAAGCGCCGCTTCAAGCTGTGGCTGGCGCTCGGCCTGCTGTTGCTGCTCCTGATCCTGGCCGGCTGGGCGGTGCTCGAAATGCGCACCTCCAGGCTGCAGGCAAAAATCTTCTCGGACATGGCCAGCGAGCTGACCTATCGCATGGGCAATGGCCCGAGCGATTCGATCCGCTTCCCGGCGGCCAGCCCCTACGACACCCGCCTGGGCTACGCCGGACTGCCGAACTACCTCGAACGCCTCAAACAGCGCGACTACGCGGTCGCGGCGCAGGCGCGCATCTCGCCAAAAATGGTCAAGATGCACGACCTCGGCCTGTACGCCACCTATCACGAAAAGACCAAGGTCGGCCTCGAGATCCTCGATTGCCGCTCCCAGCCGCTGTTCACCTCGCGCTTCCCCGAGCGCTTCTACCACGACTTCAATGCCGCGCCGCCGCTGCTGGTGCAGAGCCTGCTGTTCATCGAAAACCGCGAATTGCTCGACCCGAGCAATCCGCGCCGCAATCCGGCAGTCGAGTGGGACCGCTTCTCGAAGGCCGTGTTCGACAAGACGCTGTCGAGCGTCGGCCTGGGCGGCGAAGGCCGTGTGGCCGGCGGCAGCACGCTGGCGACCCAGATCGAAAAATACCGGCACTCGGCCGAAGGGCGCACCGGCTCGCTGACCGACAAGATCATCCAGATGTCGTCGGCCACGCTGCGCGCCTACCAGGACGGCGAAGACACGACCAGGGCGCGGCGCCAGATCGTGCTCGACTACCTGAACACGGTGCCGCTGTCGGCCAAGGGCGGCTACGGCGAAGTCAACGGTATCGGCGACGGCCTGTGGGTCTGGTACGGGCGCGACTTCGACAAGGTCACCGCCATGCTGAAAGGTCCGATGACGAGTTCGGATGCGGTGCTGGCCTACAAGGAAGCGCTGTCGCTGATGATCGCCCAGCGCCGTCCGGCCTACTACCTGGGCGCGGGCGAAAACGATTTGGAAACCTTGACCAACAGTCACCTGCGCGTGCTGGCCCAGGCCGGCGTGATCTCGCCCCAGCTGCGCGACGCCGCACTCAACGTCAAGCTGCAGCCGGCGCTGCACAGCGGCGTGGCCGCGCCGCCGGCCGACGCGTTTGTTTCGCGCAAGGCCGCCAACGCGGTGCGCAATCACCTGGGTTACCTGGTCGGCGACTCGCGCCTGTACAACATCGACCGCCTCGATCTGTCGGTGGTCTCGACCCTGGACGCCAACGCCCAGCAGGCGGTGACGGCGGCGCTGCGCAGCCTGACCGATGCCGAGCACGCCAAGCAGGCCGGCTTGACCGGCAAGGGTCTGCTCGGCAACGGCGACCCGGCGCAGGTCGTGTACAGCTTCACGCTGATGGAGCGCGGCGAGCACGTCAACTACCTGCGGGTGCAGACCGACAACTACGACCAGCCGCTGGACATTAACGAAGGCGCCAAGCTCGATCTCGGCTCGACCGCCAAGCTGCGCACGCTGGTGACTTACCTCGACATCGTCGACCAGTTGCACAAGCGCTTCGAACCGATGGATAGAATCGGCCTGATGGGCGTGGAAGTCGATGCCAAGGACCGCATGTCGCAGTGGGCGCTGGAGTATTTCAGGTCGCTGCCGGACGGCGCCGACCGCGGCCTCACGCCGATGCTGCACGCGGCGATGGAGCGCAAGTACTCGGCCAATCCGGGCGAGCGCTTCATGACCGGCGGCGGCCTGCACACCTTCGGCAACTTCAGCAAGCTCGACGACAGCCGCATCATGGACGTGCACCAGGCGCTGCGTAATTCGACCAACCTGGTGTTCGTGCGCATGATGCGCGACGTGGTGCGCTACTACATGTTCCAGCTGCCGGGCTCGTCGGCCCAGCTGCTGGCCGACGCCAACGATCCGCGCCGCGCCGCCTACCTGGCGCGCTTCGCCGACAACGAAGGCAAGGATTTCCTGGCCAAGTTCTGGAACAAGTACAAGGGCAAGACCCCGGCGGAAGTGGACCAGCTGCTGTTCTCGGGCGTGCGTCCGCTGGCTTCGAAGCTGGCCGCGGCCCACCGCACGGTGGTGCCGAACGCCACGCTGGACCAGTTCGGCGCCTTCATCAATGCCACGCTGCCGTCCGCCAACGAGGTCGATCCGGAACGCATCCCGAAGATGTACGAGATGTACGACCCGCGCAATATGTCGCTGGCCGACCGCGGCTACGTGGCCTCGGTGCACCCGCTGGAACTGTGGCTGGTGAGCTACCTGCGTACCCATCCGAAAGCCACCTGGTCCGAAGTGACCGCGGCCAGCGTCAAGGAACGCCAGGAAGTCTACCAATGGCTGTTCAAGACTAGCCGCAAGAACGCCCAGGACAAGCGCATCGCCGGCCTGCTGGAAGTGGAAGCCTTCCTCAAGATCCACGCCCAGTGGAAGAAGATGGGTTATCCGTTCGATTCGCTGGTGCCGTCGTTCGCGACCACGCTGGGTGCCTCGGCCGACCGTCCGGCCGCGCTGGCCGAGCTGATGGGCATCATCGTCAACGGCGGCGTGAGGAAACCTGTCGAGCGCATCGACTCGCTGCACTTCGCCAAGGACACGCCGTACGAAACCCTGGTGCGCCGTAACAAGGGCGGCGGCAAGGAACAGGTGCTGGCGCCGGAAGTCGCGCGCACCGTGGCCGACGCCATCCAGGGCGTGGTCTCGGACGGCACCGCCAAGCGCGTGAAAACCGCCTTCGTGCAGTCGGACGGCCAGGTGATCGCGCTGGGCGGCAAGACCGGTACCGGCGACCAGCGCTTCGACGTGTATGCGCGCGGCGGCCGCCTGATCGAGTCGCGCTACGTGAACCGTTCGGCCACCTTCGTCTTCAATATCGGCGAGCGCTTCTACGGCAGCATGACCGCCTACGTGCACGGTCCGCAGTCCGAGCACTACGACTTCACCAGCGCGCTGCCGGTGCAGCTGCTGGTAACGCTGGCGCCGAGCCTGATGCCGATGATCGAACCGCCGGCGGTGGCGCCGGGCGCGCCCGCGCCGCGCCAGTGCGTGCGTTGAACAAGAAAGAGCAGGGCGCGTCCAGATACATCGGCCGCGCCCGCAACGCCGTTTCCTCGCGCCTGCAGAACTTCAGCATCGTCTCCCTGCGCGACCTGGTGCTGGCTTCCGGCCCCACCGTCCTGACGGTGATCGCGGCCCTGCTGCTGGCCTACTGGTGGGTCGACCCGGCCCCGCCGCGCAGCCTGCGCCTGGCCACGGGCCAGGAAAATTCCGCCTACGAACAGTTCGGCAAGCGCTACGCGGCGCTGCTGGCGCGGGACGAGATCAAGGTCGCGCTGCAGAGTTCGCTCGGCTCGCGCGACAACCTGGAGCGCCTGCGCCGCGGCGAAGCCGACGTCGCCTTCGTGCAGAGCGGTTCGACCGATCCCGACCCCGACCTTTCTGGCGAGGACGACATCGAAAGCGCCGGCCTGGTCTCGCTCGGTAGCCTGTTCACCGAACCGGTGTGGCTGTTCGTGCGCGAAGGGGCGGGCGTGCGCCAGCTGACCGACCTGCGCGGCAAGCGCATCAACCTGGGTCCGGAAGGCACCGGCGTGCCGCGCCTGATCCGGCAAGTGCTGGACGCCAACGGCATCGCACCGACCCAACTCCGGATCGGCGACCTGGCCGATACGCCTGCCACGGTCGAACTGCTGGCCGGCCGCATCGACGGCCTGGTATTCAGCTCGGCGCCGGAAGCGCCGCTGATCCAGATGCTGCTGCAGACGCCTGGCATCCGGCTGTTCGACTTCGCCCAGGCCGAAGCGTATACCCGGCGCCTGCCGTTCCTGACCCATGTGGTGCTGCCGCGCGGGATCGTCGACCTGGGGCGCAACATCCCGGCCCAGGACTACCATCTGATCGCACCCACCGCCACGCTGGTGGCGCGCGAGGAACTGCATCCGGCGCTAGTCGGCCTCTTGGTGAAAGCCGCCGGCGAGATCCACGGCGGCGCCGGCTGGTTCCAGCAGCAGGGGCAATTCCCGTCGCCCAAGTACACCGAGATCCCGGTGGCACCGGAGGCAGCGCGCTACTACCGCGACGGCCCGCCGCTGCTGCAGCGCTATATGCGCTTCTGGCTGGCCAACCTGGCCGAGCGGCTGTGGGTGGTGGTGGTGGCGCTCACCGCGCTGCTGATCCCGCTGTCGAAAATCGTGCCGCCGATCTATGTCTGGCGCGTGCGCTCGCGCGTGTACCGCTGGTATGGCGAATTGCGCGCCATCGAGCAGGCGTATGAAGACAGCGGCGCCGCGCCCGGCGACGCGGTGCGCAAGGACCTGGGACGGCGCCTGGACGGGCTGGAAGACCGGGTCAACCACATCTCGGTGCCGTTGGCTTATGCGGACGAGCTGTACCGCCTGCGCAGCCATATCCACCTGGTGCGCGAACGCGTGCGCGGCGCGCAGCAGATCGACGGCGCGCCGGCTCGCCCAGCCATCGATCCGCAAGCCTCGCATTCCCCAGGCTGAAGCCGCCGGACAGGGCGCATGTCCAAGAGCGTTGTATTCATTCCACGCATTCGGCAAAATGCGAAAATTCGGCAACGGCTGTGATACATTGTTTGCTTGCTGTGTGGAAATGAATGTTGCGTGGGTTCGTCGACCGGAAGTTGTCCCTGACGAACCATGCCTTTCCTCTTTTAATCGACCGCGCCCATGCTAGATTTTTCGCAATCCCATATCGACCGTCTCGACCAGATGTGCAAGCCGATGGTCAAGCGCACCATCACGCTGATCGGCGGTATTTCGCTGCTGCTGGTATGCCTGCACCTGTGGAGTCTGTTTGCCGCGCGCCAGGCCGAGATCGACGGCACCGCTACCAGCACCGCCAACATGGCGCGCGCGCTGGCCTCGCATGCCGAGCGCACAATGGAACTGGGCGATGCCGTGCTCGATGAAATGGTCGAGCGCGCCGAGAACGGCGAACTGACGGCCAACGGGGAAAAAACGCCGGCCGTGCACCTGCATGCGCGCCTGACCCATATCGCCACCGTGACACCGCAGATCCAGGAACTGTTCATCTACGGCGCCGATGGCGAACGGCTGGCTACCTCGCTGCCGCACCTGCTCGCGGGCAATAACTCCGATCGGGAGTATTTCCGTTACCACCAGACCCATGCCGGCCGTGGCACCTATATCGGCAAGCCGATCCGCAGCCGCTCGACCGGCATCCTCACCATTCCGCTGTCGCGCCGCATCGACCGCCCCGACGGCAGCTTCGGCGGCGTGGCCATGGCCTCGCTCAAGCTGAGCTTCTTCGGCAATTTCTACGACAGCTTCGACGTCGGCAAAACCGGCACCATCGTACTGGCGATCGACGACGGCACGCTGTTGTACCGTCGTCCGTTCAAGGAATCGATGGTCGGCACCAACGTCAGCAATATCGCGATCTTCGATATGTACCGCAGCATGGGCGTGGCCGGCACGTCGATGCGAGTGGCCAAGATCGACGGTATCGAACGCCTGTACAGCTATCGCCAGGTCGAGGGTTTCCCGCTGCTGGTCGCGATCGCCATTTCGCGCGAGGAGATCCTGCACGAATGGTGGGTGGTCGTGATCAAGATGAGCGGCGTGGTGCTGGTGGCGCTGGCACTGCTGGGCTGGGGCGCGCTGCGCATGGTGCGCCAGCTCAAGGTGCGCGAAGCGCTGGAGGACCAGTTGCGCCACGCGCGCGTCAAGCTGGAACAGCAGAACGAAGAGCTGCAGGTGCTGGCCGACAGCGACGGCCTGACCGGCATGGCCAACCGGCGCCACTTCGAGATCACCCTGAACGCCGAGTATGAGCGGGCGCGCCGCAACGGTCAGCCGTGTTCGCTGATCCTGATCGACGTCGATCACTTCAAGAAGTTCAATGACCGCTACGGCCACGTCGCCGGCGACGAATGCCTGCGCCGGGTGGCGCGTGCGATCGACGGCGGCACGCGCCGGCCGACCGACCTGGCGGCGCGCTATGGCGGCGAGGAGTTCGTGGTGATCCTGCCCGACACCGACCTGGAGGGCGCACGCGCCGTGGCCGAGAACATCCGCAGTGCCGTCGTCGATATCGGCACCGAGCATGCCGACAGTCCCTATGGCCACATTACCGCCAGCCTGGGCGTGTTCACCGCGCGTCCGGCGCAGGACGATTGCGCAGCCTCGAGCTGGGTCGAAGCGGCCGACGCCGCGCTGTACGAGGCCAAGACGGCGGGACGCAACCGCGTGGTCTGGCATGCGGCCGAACCCTGCAGCGCCGAGGCAGCGACCTGAGAAGGTTGGCCATTGCCAAGATGGTCATTCCTTCAGGAATCGGATTACACTGACGGCCCCCGTTCTCCGTTCCGAAGGAAGCCATGATCCGCCGTTCGTTTTCCGTTCTCGCCCTGGGCTGCCTGCTGGCCTGTGCGGCCGCGCCATTCGCCAATGCCGCCAGCGCCGATGATGCCGGCACCGAGGCGCCTGCCGCCAAGCGCAGCGTGCGCGAGCTGTACACCAAGTACGAATTCCGGATCCCGATGCGCGATGGCGTGCGCCTGTTCACCACGGTCTACGTGCCGAAGGACGCTGCGCGCGCCTATCCCTTCCTGATGGAACGCACTCCGTACAGCGCCGGCACCCACGCCCAGGGCGAGCTGCGCTACGGCGTCGACTGGATGCCCGAGTCGCTCGGCCCGTCGCCCGAGTTCGAGCAGGCCGGCTACATCTTCGTCGAGCAGGACGTGCGCGGGCGCTACATGTCCGAAGGCGTGTGGCAGGAAATGACGCCGCACGGCAAGGCCAAACTGGAAAAAGGCGAAGGCCGTGAAAGCGAGGACATGCACGACACCGTGGCCTGGCTGCTGAAAAACGTCCCCAACAACAACGGCAAGGTCGGCATCCTCGGCATCAGCTATCCGGGCTTCTATACCGCCGCCAGCATCATCGACTCGCACCCGGCGATCAAGGCCGCCTCGCCGCAGGCGCCGATCGCCGACCTGTACATGGGCGACGATTCCTACCATGGCGGCGCCTTCAAGCTGGCCGGCAATTTCGACTTCTACGCCGCCTTCACCTCGGTCAGGAACCCGACCCCGCTGCCCAAGACCTGGGCCGACTTCGAGTACGGCGAAGCGGACGCCTACGACTTTTTCCTGAAACGCCTGACGCTGTCGAACATCGCCGCCGCCATGAGCGACAACCAGCGCGAGCTGTTCATGCCGAACATCGAGCACGACACCTACGACGCGTTCTGGCAATCGCGCGCGATTGGCCCGCACATGAAGAACGTCAAAGCGGCGGTGCTGACGGTGGGCGGCTGGTACGACGCCGAAGACTTCCAGGGTCCGTTCTCGATCTACCGCGCGATTGCCCGCCTTAACCCGAACACCAGCAATGCGCTGGTGATCGGCCCCTGGGTGCACGGCGGCTGGGCGCGTGGCGACGGTGCGCGCCTGGGCCACGTGCGCTTCGATGCCAAGACGAGCGAGTACTTCCGGCGCGAGATCCAGTTCCCGTTCTTCGAGCAGCACCTGAAGGGCGTCAAGCCGGCCACAACGCTGGCGCCGGTGACCGTGTTCGAAACCGGCAGCAATGTCTGGCGCAGCTACGCGGCCTGGCCGCCGAAGCCGGCCAAGCCGCGCACGCTGTACTTCGGCCCGGACGGCACGCTGGGCTGGGCCCAGCCTTCCTCGAACGCAGGCGCCGGCTACGACGAATATGTGGCCGACCCGCGCCGCCCGGTGCCGTACATCGGCTACCCGGCCACCGGCGTGCCGAAGGAATACATGGTGTCTGACCAGCGCTTCGCCGCCACCCGTCCCGACGTGCTGGTGTACCAGAGCGAGGTGCTGGAAGAAGACGTGACGGTGGTCGGCGACGTGATCCCGAAATTGTTCGTCTCGACCACCGGTACCGACGCCGACTGGGTGGTCAAGCTGATCGACGTGTATCCGGCAGCCTATCCCAACGAGGCACCGGCGCGTGGCGGTCGTGACGTCGGCCCGCCGGCCGTCAACCTGGGCGGCTTCCAGCAGCTGGTACGCGGCAATCCGCTGCGCGGCAAGTTCCGCAACAGCTACGAGAAGCCCGAGCCGTTCGTGCCGGGCAAGGTGGAAGCGCTCAGTTACGGCATCGGCGACGTGAATCACACCTTCCGCCGCGGGCACCGCATCATGGTGCAGGTGCAGAGCTCGTGGTTCCCGTTGATCGACCTGAATCCGCAGACCTTCATGCGCATTCCGGATGCCAAGCCGGAGGACTTCCGCAAGGCGACCCAGCGCGTGTATCGTGCGCCGGGCAATGCGTCGGGCTTGCAGCTGATGGTCTTGCCGAGCAATTAACCTCTCCGCTCGGGCGGATTTACTGTAGGGTTGCAGGTCAGGCGCCGACCCAGGGCAGGCCTGCCTTGCACCAGCCGCCAATCGTCTTGCGGTGGCCTTCGCCATCACGGTCGCCCTCGAACCCTTCCAGAATATCGAACGAGTTCGCAAATCCGAGCTCGGTCGCCACGCGCGCGCTATGGCGCGAACGTACCCCCGAGCGGCACAGGAACAGCAGCGTCTGGTCCCGGTCTGCCACCTGCTCCAGCTGGGCGCCGAAATCCGGATTCGGCACACCGCCCGGATAAGTTGCCCACTGCACCGCCGCCTGCTGGCCTTCGGGAACCGCAACCCGGCCCACCCAGTCGCGTTCAGCATTGGTGCGCACGTCGACGATCTTCACGTTCGGATCGGCTTGCAGCAGTTCGAAGGCCTCTTGCGGCGTCACCGCCCCGGCATAGGGCAGACCGGCACCACGTTCGCGCGCTACTTCCAAAATATTTTCTTTAGTCATGAGTTCTGTTCCGTTTTCGAGCACTGGCTAGCGTTGCACCATCGTGGATCAGTGTATCCTGCGCTGCAATGGTGCGCCGCCCACAGTTTGCACCAAGCCGGTGCAGTCATGCGGGCTGAGCAAATTACAGCGAGGCACCCCGGTTGGCGCGATTTTATGGGTAAACTAGATTGTTTCCCAAGAACGATTTGCGCATGTGTTCATGCAGGATGGTAGACAGCCACCCGGGTGAATGGTTGGCACGCTTCATGCTTGAATATGCTTCAAGTTGTCGGACCGCGTGATCCGACTTCCCTTTTTCAATTAGGAGATTCCGAATGGCAAAGTCCGCCGCAGATGTAATGCAAATGGTTAAGGACAACGAAGTCAAGTTCGTTGATTTACGCTTCGCCGATACCCGCGGCAAGGAACAGCACGTCACGGTGCCGGTGTCGCACTTCGACCTGGACAAATTCGAATCCGGCCACGCCTTCGACGGTTCGTCGATCGCCGGCTGGAAGGGCATCGAAGCGTCGGACATGCTCCTGATCCCGGACCCGAACACCGCCAATCTCGACCCGTTCATGGAAGAGACCACCATCTTCATGCAGTGCGACGTGATCGAACCGTCGGACGGCAAGGGCTACGACCGCGACCCGCGCTCGATCGCGAAACGCGCAGAAGCCTACCTGAAGTCGTCGGGCATCGGCGATACCGCTTACTTCGGCCCGGAACCTGAATTCTTCATCTTCGACTCGATCCGCTGGAAGATCGACATGTCGGGCTGCTTCGTCAAGATCGATTCGGATGAATCGTCGTGGGCCACCGACAAGGAAATCGAAGGCGGCAACAGCGGCCACCGTCCGACCGTCAAGGGCGGCTACTTCCCGGTCCCGCCGGTCGACAGCTTCCAGGACATGCGTTCGGAAATGTCGCTGATCCTGGAATCGATGGGCATCCCGGTCGAAGTGCACCACCACGAAGTGGCCGGCGCCGGCCAGAACGAAATCGGCACCAAGTTCTCGACCCTGGTCGAGCGCGCCGACTGGACCCAGAACATGAAGTACGTGATCTGGAACGTGGCCCACAGCTACGGCAAGACCGCGACCTTCATGCCGAAGCCGATCAACGGCGACAACGGCTCGGGCATGCACGTGCACCAGTCGATCTGGAAAGACGGCAAGAACCTGTTCGCCGGCGACGGCTATGCCGGCCTGTCGGAAACCGCGCTGTTCTACATCGGCGGCATCATCAAGCACGCACGCGCGCTGAACGCGATCACCAATCCGGGCACCAACTCGTACAAGCGCCTGGTGCCGGGCTACGAAGCTCCGGTCAAGCTGGCCTACTCGGCGCGTAACCGTTCGGCCTCGATCCGCATCCCGCACGTGGCGAACCCGAAAGGCCGCCGCATCGAGACCCGCTTCCCGGATCCGCTGGCCAACGTGTACCTGTGCTTCGCCGCCCTGATGATGGCCGGCCTGGACGGTATCCAGAACAAGATCCACCCGGGCGAAGCCGCCACCAAGGACCTGTACCACCTGCCGCCGGAAGAAGACAAGCTGATCCCGACCGTGTGCGCATCGCTGGAAGAAGCGCTGGAAGCCCTGGACAAGGACCGCGAGTTCCTGACCCGCGGCGGCGTGTTCAGCGACAGCATGATCGATGCCTACATCGAGCTGAAGATGAACGAAGTGCAGCGTCTGCGCATGACCCCGCACCCGGCTGAATTCGACATGTACTATTCGTCGTAAAATTCGGTCGTAATCAGACACGTAATCGCTTGATAACGCGAGCGTTGTTGCAGAACGTCGTTCGCGTTGCAGCGAGGTGATCAAAGCGGGGAAAGCCATGGCTTTCCCCGCTTTTTTTGTTGCTTCGGGTATAGTCGGGCGCGACTACAATGCCTGCACGCTGCGTGTGCAGCTTCTCGAGTGATCCGAATGACAAACACCGTATTTCGCCGCGTATTGCCACTGTTGCTGGCCGCGCTGACGCTTCCGTTGTCGCACCATGCCCAGGCCCAGATCTACCGCTGCGTCGACGCCAACGGCCGGCCGCTGTACACCGACGTCAGGGTCGGCAAGTGCCAGCTGATCGATACCGGCCCGTCGCTGCCGGCCTCGTCGCCACCGATCCCGGCGCCGCGTCCGCCGAGCAGCTCGGGCGCTTCGAGCAGCCCGGCGCCAAGCACCTCGCCGGCCAACTTCCCGCGCGTGGACACTTCGCAGCAGCGCGCGCGCGACGACGAACGGCGCGAGATCCTGGGCGACGAGCTGCGCATCGAAGAGAAGAAGCTGGCCGACCTGAAACGCGTATTCAACAACGGCGAGCCGGAACGCCAGGGCAACGAGCGCAACTACGCCAAGTATCAGGAGCGGGTGGCCTCGATGCGCGACGAGATCGGCCGCACCGAGCGCAATATCGAAGCCCTGCGGCGCGAGATCGGGAATATCCGCTGAGCCTCTACTAAAGAATAAAGCCCATGAACGTCCCGCCCAACGTCACCGTCTCCGCCCACGAAGCAGGCGATCCGGCCCGCTTCACCGGCCTCGACCTGCTGGCCTCGGCCGTGCTGCTGCTCGACGCCGACGGCCACGTGCACTACGCCAATCCGGCAGCCGAGAACATGATGGAGCTGTCGCTGAAATCCCTGCAGCGCCACTGCCTGTACGAGCTGTTCACCAACGGCGCCGAGCTTAGCCAACTGGGCAGCCAGGCGCTGGCGCACCAGTACGCCGACCTGCGCCAGGACCTGACCCTGCTGCGCGTCGGCCGCGAGCCGCTGCACGTGAACGGCATCGTCAGCGCGCTGGGCGACGCGACCCTGTTGATCGAGCTGCGCGAGAACGTCCAGCAACTCAAGCTCGACCGCGAAGAGCGCATCCTCGACCAGAGCCAGGCCAACAAGGAACTGATCCGCAACCTGGCGCACGAGATCAAGAACCCGCTGGGCGGCATCCGCGGCGCGGCCCAGCTGCTGGAACTCGAACTGCCACCGCACCACCTGGCCGACCTGCAGGAATATACGCAGGTGATCATCAAGGAAGCCGACCGCCTGCAGACCCTGGTCGACCGCCTGCTGGCGCCGCACCGCAAACCGCACATCGTCGGCGACGTCAATATCCATGAAGTGTGCGAGCGCGTGCGCAGCCTGATCCTGGCCGAATTCCCGCAAGGGCTTGCTATCCGCCGCGACTACGACGCCTCGATTCCCGAATTCCGCGGCGACTTCGAGCAGCTGATCCAGGTGGTGCTGAACATCGCCCACAACGCCGCGCAGGCCTTGCAAGGACGCATCGCCGCGGGCGACGCCGAGATCACCTTGCGCACCCGGGTGGCGCGCCAGGTCACGCTGGCGAAGGTCCGTTACGGGCTGGCACTAGATTTGCATATCATTGACAATGGACCGGGCATCGCACCCGACATCCGCGACCGCATCTTCTATCCGCTCGTCTCCGGGCGCGAAGGCGGAAGTGGCCTGGGGCTCACGCTGGCGCAAACCTTCGTGCAGCAGCACATGGGCGTGATCGAGTGCGAAAGCCGGCCTGGACTGACGGATTTCCGGATCCTGCTGCCCCTGCCGTAAGCAAATGAGGCGGGGCGGGCGGGGCGAGGGCGTCGGTCCATTTTGAATCCATATTGCGGGAAGCACGAATACATGAAACCAATCTGGATTGTCGACGACGATGCATCGATCCGCTGGGTACTGGAAAAAGCCCTGGCCCGCGAAAGCCTGGAGACCCGCAGCTTCGCCAATGCACGCGAGGCATTGACCGCCTTCGAAACCGATACCCCGCAAGTGCTGGTGTCGGACATCCGCATGCCGGGCGAATCCGGCATCGACCTGCTGCAGGCGGTCAAGGCGCGCCATCCCGGCCTGCCGGTGATCATCATCACCGCCTTCTCCGACCTCGACTCCGCCGTGTCCTCGTTCCAGGGCGGCGCTTTCGATTACCTGGCCAAGCCGTTCGATATCGACAAGGCGGTCTCGCTGATCCGGCGCGCGCTGGAAGAAAGCCTGCGCGAAGCCAGCGTGGAAGCGGCGCCGGCCGAGACGCCCGAGATCCTGGGCCATGCGCCGGCGATGCAGGAAGTGTTCCGCGCCATCGGGCGCCTGTCGCAATCGAATGTGACGGTGTTGATCACCGGCGAATCGGGCACCGGCAAGGAACTGGTGGCGCGCGCGCTGCACAAGCACAGCCCGCGCGCGCAGCAGCCATTCATCGCGCTGAATACCGCGGCGATCCCGAAAGACCTGCTGGAATCGGAACTGTTCGGCCACGAGCGCGGCGCCTTCACCGGCGCGCAGGCGATGCGGCGCGGCCGCTTCGAGCAGGCCGAGGACGGCACCCTGTTCCTGGACGAGATCGGCGACATGCCGTTCGATCTGCAGACGCGCCTGCTGCGCGTGCTGTCCGACGGCCACTTCTACCGCGTCGGCGGCCACCAGCCGGTGAAGGCGAATGTGCGCGTGATCGCGGCCACGCACCAGAACCTGGAACAGCGCGTGCGCGACGGCCTGTTCCGCGAAGACTTGTACCACCGCCTGAACGTGATCCGCCTGCGCCTGCCGTCCCTGCGCGAGCGCAGCGAAGACATCCCGATCCTGACGCGCCACTTCCTGGTGCAGAGCGCACACCAATTGGGCGTCGAACCGAAGCGCATGAGCGAACAGGCGATGCGTTTCCTGTCCGGTCTTGAACTCCCGGGCAATGTGCGCCAGCTGGAAAACCTGTGCAACTGGATCACCGTGATGGCGCCCGGCCAGACGGTCGAGATCAAGGACTTGCCGCGCGACCTGACCCAGGGCCAGGCGCCTGTTGCTCTTAATCCTGTCCCGCTGGCCGACGGCATGGTCGGCGCGCTGCCGGTGGCAGGCGGCGGCGGTGTGGTAATGCAGGCCGCGGCTGCAGCGCCAACTGTGCTGCCGGAAGGCTGGGTCGGTCTGCTCGAGCTGCAGGCCGCCGGCATGCTCAGCGCCGGCCAGATGGACGTGATGGACATCCTCGGCCGCCAGTTCGAATCGGCCCTGATCCGCACCGCCCTGAAACACACGCACGGGCGCAAGAACGACGCCGCGATGCGGCTCGGGATCGGGCGCAACACGATCACGCGCAAGATCGTGGAACTGGGGATCGACGGCGCGCGCGACGAGTAGCCTGGTACTGCCGAGATGGGGAACGCGGCGCGTTTGGTGTAAGCTCTTGCATCGGCGCGCCGCGCCCGTTTCAATCCACTGCAATGCTGATCAACTGCGTCGCCTACCAGGAAGGCAAGAAGCTGTCGGATATCCCGGTCGAGGATATCAGCGAATACCTGAAACAACCCGATACCTTCGTCTGGGTCGCGCAGCGCGATCCGGCGCCGGCCGACATCATGCTGATGCAGGAAGAATTCGGCCTGCACGAACTGGCGGTGGAAGATGCGCTGCGCGGCCACCAGCGTCCCAAGATCGAAGAGTACGGCGACTCGCTGTTCGTCGTGGTCCAGATCGTGGAGCTGGCGGGCGACGAACTCAATATCGGCCAGCTGGCCGTGTTCGCGGGCGAGAATTACGTGCTGTCGGTGCGGCGCGATGCCAACCAGGGCTTCCTGGGCGTGCGTGCACGCGCCGAACGCGAGCCGCATCAACTCAAGAAGGGCGCCGGTTTCGTGCTGTATGCGCTGGTCGATGCGGTGGTGGACCGCTATTTTCCGGTGGTCGACGCGCTCGAATCCGAACTCGAATCGATCGAAGACCACATCTTCGGCATGCAGGGCAAGCAGCGCGACAACGTCGAGCGGCTGTATGAACTCAAGCGCAAGGCGCAGACCCTGCGCCATGCGGTCATGCCGCTGATGGATGCGGTCGGGCGCATGTATGGCGGCCGGGTACCCGGCGTGGTGCACGAGACGCAGGAATACTTCCGCGACGTACACGACCACCTGCACCGCATCGCCGGCCGCCTGGATGCGGTGCGCGATACCATCAACACGGCGATCCAGGTGACGCTGTCGATGCTGGCGATCGAAGACAACGAGGTGAGTAAAAAGCTGGCGTCGTACGCCGCGATCTTCGCGGTGTTCACCGCCTTCGCCGGCGTGTGGGGAATGAACTTCGAGTTCATGCCCGAGCTGAAATGGAAGTACGGTTATCCGGTCGCGCTGTTGACGATGGTGCTCGTGTGCGGCCTGCTGTACCGCCGCTTCAAGCGTGTCGGCTGGTTATAGCGTTCAGCGCTTGCCGGCAGTGGCGGCGGCGCCGCCCGAGGCCAGGATCACCAGCGCGATCGCCAGCCACTGGATCGCGGTCAGGCGCTCGTCGAGCATGAAGAATCCCGCCAGCGCCGCGATCGCGGGACCGGCGCTGACCAGGATCCCGAATACCCGCTGCGGCAAGCGGGCCAAGGCCATCATCTCGAGCGTGTAGGGCAGGGCGCTCGACAGCAGCGCCACCGCCAGCCCGCCCATCAGCATCGATGGCGTGAACAGCGCCGCGCCCGCGTGCGCGACGCCGAACGGCACCGCGAACAGGCTCGCCGCCAGCATCCCCCACGCCACCGCCTGGCCGCCCTTCAGGGTCGACACACGCTTGCCGAACACGATGTACATCGCCCAGCAGAACGCAGCCGCCAGCGCATACATCACCCCGACCGGATCGAGCGACGCCGCGCCGTCACGCAAGGGCAGCAGCAGCCACAGGCCAAGTCCGGCGCACGCCACCCATACGAAATCGCGCAGGTGGCGCGAGGCCAGGATCACCACCGCCAGCGGACCGGTGACCTCGATCGCCACCGCGATCCCGAGCGGGATGCGTTCGAACGCGCGGTAGATACACAGGTTCATCATGCCCAGCATCAGGCCGTACACCAGCAGGTTGCGCGCCTCGATGCGCGTGACGCGCGTGCGCCATGGCCGCACCGCCGCCAGCAGCAGCAGGGCGGCCAGGCCGACGCGCAGTGCGGTCAGGCCTTCGCTGCCGACAACCGGGAACAATCCTTTGGCCCAGGCGGCGCCGGCATTGACCGACACCATCGAGGCCAGGATCGCCAGGCCCGGGCCGAGCGCCGTCGCCGAATCGCCCTGGCGCCCGGCCGGCATCACTTGGCCGCCATCGCGGTGGCCACGGCTTCGGCGACGCGGATGCCGTCCACCGCCGCCGACATGATGCCGCCCGCGTAGCCGGCGCCTTCGCCGGCCGGGAACAGGCCGCGCGTGTTCAGGCTTTGCAGGTCGTTATCGTTGCGTTTGATGCGGATCGGCGACGAGGTGCGGGTCTCGACGCCGGTCAGCACCGCGTCTTCCTTGTAGTAGCCCTTGATCTGCTTGTCGAAGGCGACGAAGGCTTCGCGCAGCGCCAGGATCGCGTAATCCGGCAGCGACGGCGCCAGGTCGGTCAGGTGCACGGCGGGACGGAACGACGGCGTCACCGAACCGAATTCCTTCGACGCCACGCCACGCACGAAGTCGCCCATCAGCTGGCCCGGCGCATCGTAGGTCGAGCCGCCCAGGACAAACGCGCGCGACTCCAGCTCGCGCTGGAAGGCGATGCCGGCCAGCGGGTGGCCCGGATAGTCCTCGGGCGTGATGCCGACCACGATCGCGCTGTTGGCGTTGCGTTCGGCGCGCGAGTACTGGCTCATGCCGTTGGTGACCACGCGGCCTTCTTCGCTCGACGCCGCGACCACGGTGCCGCCCGGGCACATGCAGAAGCTGTAGACCGAACGGCCGTTGGAAGCGTGGTGCACGATCTTGTAGTCGGCCGCGCCCAGCAGCTTGTTGCCGGCGTTGGGGCCGAAGCGGCAGACGTCGATCAGCGACTGCGGATGCTCGACCCGGAAGCCGATCGAGAACGGCTTGGCTTCGACATACACGCCGCGGTTGTACAGCATCTCGAAGGTGTCGCGCGCGCTGTGGCCGACCGCCATCGCCAGGTGGCGGGTGGCGAGTTCCTCGCCATTGTTCAGGCGCACGCCGACCACCTGGCGCACGCCGTTTTCTTCCGCGATCAACACGTCGTCGACGCGGGTTTCGAAACGGATTTCGCCACCCAGCTGCTGGATCTCGGCACGCATCTGTTCCACCATTTTGACCAGGCGGAAGGTGCCGATGTGCGGCTTGCTGACGTACATGATCTCTTCCGGCGCGCCGGCTTTGACGAACTCGGTCAGCACCTTGCGGCCGTAGTGTTTCGGATCCTTGATCTGGCTGTACAGCTTGCCGTCCGAGAAGGTGCCGGCACCGCCTTCGCCGAACTGCACGTTCGACTCGGTATTGAGCTTGCGCTTGCGCCAGAAGCCGAAGGTGTCGACGGTCCGTTCACGCACGATCTTGCCGCGCTCGAGCACGATCGGGTTCAGGCCCATCTGGGCCAGGATCAGGGCGATGAACAGGCCGCACGGGCCGGTGCCGACCACCACCGGACGTGGGGTGCCGGGCGCCGGCCTGGCGGCGTCGACGAACTTGTAGCCGGTATCGGGCGAGGGCATCACGTGCTGGTCCTTCAGGCGCGCCAGCACGGCCGCTTCGCCGCGCACTTCGGCATCGATCGAGTAGATCAGCACGATGGCCGACTTCTTGCGCGCATCGTAGCTGCGCTTGAAGACGGTGAAGTCGATCAGGTCGGCGTCAAGCACGCCCAGGCGCGCCAGGATGGCTTCGCGCAGGGCCGCTTCGGGATGGTTCAGGGGGAGTTTGAGTTCGTTAATTCGCAGCATGAGGGCGGTCGCTGGTGAGGCGACAAAAGTGACGGGCAAACCGCTATTTTACTTCAGCCGGCCTTTCATCCTGTGGGCATGACAGCAGAGTTTTAGGAGCAAATGTTGCTTTTCGGATGCGCAAATCTGAAAGCCTCCGCTTATCCATTATAAGTAAAAAATATATTGCTACTCAAATGGCACCCCGATCATCGATTCGCTGTTTATTGAGCATCGGTGGTTGAATGCACATCGCGTAGGTCCAAAAAATGTAACTGTCTTTACACTACCAAAGGTCCCATTTGATAGAAAATTTCGTGAGATTCAAAAATGGTGCGATGAAGTGCCGAATAAGTGCAAATACGCACCATAAAAAACAACGAAAATTTAGTGTATTTATCTCTGTTGCATGATCTGTTGTTTGTGGACACATTTATATTTCAGTTCGTTGACATTAGAAGTTTCCCCATGGTTTTATATCTGTACGTCTTCTGCGAATTATCAACTGTGTGAATATTGATTCGTTTAAGTCGAGAGAGAAAGCAGGAAATAAGCTGGCAGCAGTGATTCGCAAACAAAAACCACGATCGGCCGTTTCAAAAGAATCGCCGACACAAGACAGGAAATCACAATGTTCAAAAAGACCGTTTTAGTCCATGCGCTGGGATTGGCATTCAGTAGTGCTGCGCTGACTGTCGCCGTGATGGCGCCGGCCATGGCGCAATCGAACGCCACCGCCTCGGTGTATGGCACCGTGGCGCCAGGCAGCAACGTCCAGGTTCTGATCGAAAACCCTGCAATCGGCTTGCGCCGCACCCTGACGCCCGATGCGCAGGGCCGCTTCAACGCGACCTCGCTGCCGACCGGTGTCTACCGTGTCTCGCAGTTGCGCGATGGCCAGGTGATCTCGGCCGTCGAAGTCGAAACCAGCATCGGCGCCAATGCCGAAGCGGTGTTTCCGGCGAGCGGCGTCCAGACCGTGGAGGTGACCGGCACCCGGCGCACCATCGACGTCAGCAGCGTCAACAGCGGCGCGACCTTCAACGCGCGCCAGCTGGCCGCGCTTCCGATCGCGCGCACCCTCGACGCCATCATCCAGCTGGCACCGAACACTACGCGCGCCGACAGCCGCTTCGCCGGCGGCGCCTCGTTCGGCGGCGGCGCAGCGTCCGAAAATTCGTACTACATCAACGGCTTCCCGGTCACCAATCCCTTGACCGGCCTGGGCGCGGCGCAGCTGCCTTTCGGCGCGATCGCCGAAGCGCAGATCCTGACCGGCGGCTTCGGCGCCGAATTCGGCCGCTCGATCGGCGGGGTGGTGAACATCATCACCAAGAGCGGCACCAACAACTGGGAAGCCGGCGGTATCGTTGCCTACGAGCCGAAGAAGTGGCGCGCCAGCCCGAAGGACTTCTACTACGCCAACACCGGCGCCAATCCTCTCACCGACGGCACCCTGAACGAGGCGCGCCGCGACAACACGCGCGAACAGAAGATCTACGGCGCCTATGTCGGCGGTCCGATCATCAAGGACAAGCTGTTCATGTTCCTGTCGGCCGAGATGACCGAGCGCGAGGAAGGCTACGTCAACGGCACCCGCACCGCGTCGGCGGCCTCGAACACCGCTTTCGGCTGGCGTGACCGGGATACCGAGCTCGAGCGCTACATGGGCAAGATCGACTTCAACATCACCGACAACCACCGTCTCGAACTGACCGCCTTGGGCGACACGCCCACGGTGGAATACGCGGACAGCGGCTTCAACTATGCCGACCGTTCGCGCAACGGCATCGTCACTGCGCGCCAGAAGCGCGTCAACGTGGCCAACAACGGCGGCGAAAGCGCCACCCTGCGTTACGTCGGCAACCTGACCCAGGACCTGACCCTGACCGCGCTGTATGGCCGTTCCGAAGCCAAGCATGAAAACACCTTCGAAGGCTACGATCCGAACCAGTACCAGATCGTGTTCACGCCGACCGCCCAGGTGCCCGGGCTGACCTATACCAATCCGCAATCGGTGATGACCAACATCCTGGCGCCAGGATCCAAGGACATCGTCGATTCGGCCCGCCTCGACCTCGAATACCGTTTGGGCGACCACATGCTGCGCGGCGGCTGGGACCAGACCAAGATCGAATCGAAGAACGCGGGTGACGACCGCGCCGGCGGCGGCCGCTGGACCTATTCTTTCACCAGCACGCCGAACCGTCCGATCAGCGGACCGGGCGGAAATACCGTGCCGGCGGTGGCCACCGGCGGCGGCTACGGTCCGCAAGGCTTTTACGTGGTCAAGGGCATCTTCACCAGCGTCACCGATTCGTTCGGCGAGCAGAGCGCCTTCTACCTCGAAGACCGCTGGCAGGCAACGCCGAACCTGCTGCTGACGCTGGGCGTGCGCAGCGAATCGTTCAAGAACCAGAACGAGAGCAAGGTCACCTTCCTCGAAATGAAGAACCAGATCCAGCCGCGCCTGGCGGCGGCCTGGGACGTGAACGGCGACGCCAGCCTCAAGATCTTCGGTACCGCCGGCCGCTATTCGGTGCCGATCCCGACCCACATCTCGGTGCGCGGTGCCGGCCGTTCGACCTTCACCAGCCAGTACTTCACGTACAGCGGCATCGATGCCAAGGGCAATCCGACCGGCCTGACCCAGCTCAGCGCGCCGCTGTCGGCGAATAACGAATACGGCCAGGAAAAAGTGGTGGCGGCGCTGGCGGCACTCGACATGAAGCCGTCCTACCAGGACGAAGTCACGCTCGGCTTCGAGCGCGCCTGGTCGCCGACCCTCAACTTCGGCGGCAAGATCATGTACCGCGAACTGAAGGAAACCATCGACGACTTCTGCGACGGCCGTCCGTTCGCGCGCTGGGCCGAGGCGCGCGGCATCACCATCACCAACCCACTGTGGGGCAATGCCTGCCAGACGTTCAATCCGGGCCGCGACAACACCTTCATGGTGGACTTCTACGGCGATCCGTCGCGCCTGACCGAGGTTTCGCTGACGGCCGCGGAGCAGGGCTTCCCGAAACCGAAGCGCACCTACGCCGCGGTCGACCTGTTCGCCGAACATCCTTACCGCGACGGCTGGTACGGACGGGTCAACTACACCTGGTCGCGCAACAAGGGCAATACCGAAGGCCAGGTGCGCTCGGACAATGGCCAGGCCGACGTGGCCGTGACCTCGACCTGGGATTATCCGGAACTGATGCTGGGCGCCTATGGCCGCCTGCCGAACGATCGTGAGCACCAGATCAAGGCCTTCGGCTTCTTCGATATCACCAAGGAACTGACGGTCGGCGCCAATGCCGTGCTGGCATCGGGCCGTCCACGCAGCTGCATCGGCAGCGAACCGGAACCGGGCGACTCGCCGAACTACGAGAACCAGACCTTCTATTGCCTGGGCAGCGTGGTGACCGAGAACCGTGTCGTCGGGCGCGGCACCCTGGGCAACCTGCCATGGGAGCGCACGCTCGACCTCAACCTGGCCTACAAGCCGTCGTTCCTGAAAGGGTTGCAGGTGCGCCTCGACGTCTTCAACGTGTTCAACCGCCAGGAAATCGAAAGCGTGACCGAAGCGTACAACTCGGGCACCGAGATCAGTTCGACGTATGAACTGCCGCTGTCGTACAGCACGCCGCGCCATGCACGTATATCGGTGATGTACGACGGCAAATTCTGATCGGGGAGAAAGTGTCCTGACAGAGCCGGCAGTCTGCCGTTATCTCTGAAAACCGCCGGGAAACCGGCGGTTTTTTATTTGTCGGCCCTGCTGACGTATGTGAAATGATCGGCCGGCTTCCATGTCGGAGGCCCTTGGTGCTGACAGCGGAAAATGAAATGCTGTTTGGTACCTACTGCTGTTTCGTGAATATCTTAATGAGTCGAGCGGTTGTCTTCATGCCCTGCACCATGTATGCACGGGGTATTTCAAACTGATGACGGCACCCGTCCTTGCGAAATTTTTCAGAGATTTCCCACACAAAAATTTTGCAGTCGCACATTTTTTTGAATTTTCATGCTTTTGGCATGCCATCTTTTTTGGTGCAGCACTGCCACATAATTGCACATTTGCGCACCACTAGTTATCAATCCGTTGCATATCGTTAACGTATCGTTGCAGAAATGCACAAATGTAACTTTTAGCGTTGACACTCGCATGGGGCGCGTGTTTTTATTTGTAACTTCAGTAACATTTCTACGTGGAAGTTGCTGGGCGTCGTGGAGGTTGGCGGCGGTGGAGCTCAGGGCCGAAAGAGCCTGGTTCAGAGAGATGTGTGGCCGGCAGGCCAATAATTAATAGGAAATCACATGTTTAGAAATACTGTTCTGGTTCGTGCGTTGCAGTTGGCTTTTGCAACTGGTGCTATTACCGTAGCGATGACGCCGACCGCCATGGCGCAATCCAACGCCTCGGGTGTTGCTTACGGCAAGGTTGCCGCAGGCACCGCCGATACCGTTACCCTGCGTAACAACGGCACCAACGCTACCCGTACCTCGGCTCTCGACGCAAACGGCAACTTCCGCGTGTCCAGCCTGCCGATCGGTATCTACACCGTCACCCTGACCAAGGGCGGCGCAACCGTCGGTACTACCCAGATCGAAGTCCTGGCCGGCCAGGGTGTCGAAGCCGAATTCGCCGGTGCAGCACCGGCTGGCGGCGCACAAACCGTCCAGGTGACTGGCCGCCGTAACCGTATCGACGTCTCGACCTCGAACAACGGCGCGACCTTCACCGCGCGCGAACTGGAAAAACTGCCGACCGGCCGTAGTGTCGAGTCGATCGTCCAGCTGGCGCCGAACACCACCCGCAGCGACCCGAGCTACCCGGCCGGCGCCAGCTTCGGTGGCGGTGCCGCATCGGAAAACGCGTACTACATCAACGGTATGGTCGCGACCAATGCGCTGACCCAGCTGGGCGCGATGGAACTGCCATTCGGCGCGATCGCGCAGGCGCAGGTCCTGACCGGCGGTTTCGGCGCCGAGTTCGGCCGTTCGACCGGCGGCGTGGTCAACATCACCACCAAATCCGGTACCAACACCTGGGAAGTCGGCGGCCTGGCATCGATCACGCCAAAATCGACCCGCGCCAGCTACCGCGACCAGTACTACGCGAACACCGGCGCGCTGCCGCGCACCGACGGTACCCTGTACCTGCGCCGTGGCGATAACGAACTGACCCAGAAACAATATTCGGCATGGGCCGGCGGCCCGCTGATCAAGGACACCCTGTTCGGCTTCGTCGCACTGGAGCAGACCGAAAGCGAACAGCGCCTGGTCAACGGCACCACCGCATCGACCACCCTGGGCACCAACGGCTACCGCGAAGCGGACACCACCACCAAGCGCTACATGGCCAAGGTGGACTGGAACATCAACGACAGCCACCGCCTGGAATTCACCTCGATCGGCGACCTGCCAGAGACCGACCTGCGCTACCGTTCATACAACTACACCACCCGTGAAGTGGGTTCGACCGTCAACTCGTCGATTCACCAGGAACACGGTCCGATCAACCCGAATGGCGGCAAGCTGAACAGCCTGCGCTACATCGGCAACATCACCGACGACCTGACCATCAACCTGCTGTACGGCAAAACCAAGTCGGAGCACATCTATCTGCCGACCGGCTACGATCCGACCATCCTGCAGGTGTCCGCATCGCCGGAAAACCGTGCTCCAGGCATCAGCTACGTCGGCGGCCAGCGCATCACCGGCAACATCCCGCTGAGCGGCTCGACCGACGAGATGACCTCGAAGCGTCTGGACCTGGAATACAAGATCGGCAACCACACCATCCGCGCCGGCCTGGACAACAACAAAGCCGTGTCGCAAGGTGCCGGCGAAGCCAACGCCGGTGGCGGTATCTGGACCTACAACCGCAGCGTTGATGCGAACGGCAATCCGCAAGTAACCCAGCCATTCGGCGCCGACGGCCCGGACATTCCTGCACTGGCACCGTTCGGCGGCCTGGCAGCACAGGGCTACTACGTCACCCGCTCGATCTACTCGACCATCTCGAATGCCTATGCAGGCCAGGATGCGCAGTATCTGGAAGACCGCTGGCAGGCTACCAAGGACCTGCTGGTGACGATTGGCGTGCGCCGCGAAGGCTTCTATAACGCCAACCAGGACAACGTCAAATACATCGAGATGAAGAACCAGATCGCGCCGCGTGTCAACGTGGCGTGGGACGTGAACGGCGACAGCTCGTTCAAGGTCTTCGGTAGCGCCGGCCGCTACACCGTGCCGATCCCGACCCTGGTCGCACTGCGCGGCGCCAACGGCTCGCTGTACACCTTCCAGCACTTCGCCTATAGCGGCACCGACGCCAACGGCCAGCCGACCGGCCTGACCCAGCTGACCGGTATCGGTTCGAACAACAACGAACTCGGCCAGGCGAAGAATCCTGCGACGGTTGCAGCGCAGGACATGAAGCCGGCCTTCCAGGATGAGATCACCCTGGGTATGGAGCGTCAGCTGACTCCTGACTACGTCTTCGGCGCCAAGTTCACCTACCGCAAGCTGCGTTCGACCATCGACGATACCTGCGATGGCCGTCCGTTCGTGCGCTACGCCGAGCGTAACAACATCGACGCTTCGGATTACCACTTCGGTTGCGCCAGCTTCAACCCGGGTGAGGCGAACGACTTCTACGTCGATTATGGAAACAACGGCAACCTGACCGCCGTTCACCTGACCAAGGAAGACCTGGGCTTCGACAAGCCGGTGCGTACCTACGCCGCGCTCGACTTCCGCCTCGAGCACCCGTACCGCAACGGCTGGTATGCCGCCGTCAACTACACCCTGGCGCGTAACCGCGGCAATACCGAAGGCCAGACCCTGTCGGATACCGCAACTGCACAGGGCGACGTGGCTGCTACCCAGACCTGGGATTATCCAGAGCTGATGGTCGGCTCGGACGGCCTGCTGCCTAACGATCGCAAGCACCAGCTCAAGGCCTACGGCTTTGTCGACGTGACCAAAGAAGTCGTGGTCGGCGCCAACCTGCTGCTGGCTTCGGGTCGTCCGCGTTCGTGCTCGGGTACTAACCCGATCACCAATGCACCAGGCTGGGACGGTGAGAACTACCAGTCGGCAGCGCGTTACTGCTTCGGCGCAACCGGCGATCAGAACGTGCTGGTGCCGCGCGGTACCCTGGGCCGTCTGCCATGGGAAAAGACGCTGGATCTGAACGTGGTCTACCGTCCGGCAATGCTGGAAGGCCTGGCCCTGCGCGTCGACGTGTACAACGTGTTCAACGACCAGTCGATCCAGAAGGTCAACGAGCGCTACAACACGAACAACTCGCGTTACGCTCTGTACGAGACCCCGACCTACTTCACCGCACCGCGTGCAGCGAAGTTCTCGGTCGAGTACAACAAGCGCTTCAACTAAGCGTGTAGTGCAAGCGTTGCGGCGCAGTCGGGCCGCAACGCTGAGCCTGGCGGCCCGGTCGATGTTTCGGCCGGGCCGTTTTTCATTCAGCACTTGAATTGTCCTGCTTCACGGCGCTTGACGTAAAAAAGGCCTGCCGGCATCACTGCCGGCAGGCCTTTTTTCATCACTTCAGAACCACCCAGGGCAGGGTGCTTCAGATCCCGCCCCATGCCCCCGCAAACAGGGCCAGCGCCGCCAGTCCGGCGGTCTCGGTACGCAGCACGCGCGGCCCCATCGACAGGGCAAGCGCGCCGGCCGCCAGCGCCGCGTCTTCTTCTTCCGGCGCAAAGCCGCCTTCCGGACCCACCATCAGCGTCACCGCCTGCGGCCCATTGGCGCGCGCCCAGCCGGCCAGCGATTCGGTGGCGCGCGGCGTCAGCAGGATGCGCGGCGCCTCCGTAGGCGTCGCCAGCCAGGCCTTGAACTCGGCCAGTGCGTGCAGCCGCACCAGCCGGTTGCGCCCGCACTGTTCTGATGCGGAAACAATCACCCCTTCCCAGTGCGCCTGGCGCTTCTCGGCGCGCTCGCCGGACAGCCGCACCACGCTGCGCTGCGCCGCCAGCGGCTGGATCGCGGCCGCGCCCAGCTCGACCGCCTTCTCGACGATCCAGTCCATTTTCGAGCCTTCCGGCAGCGCCTGTGCCAGCGTCACGGCGTACGGCGTTTCGACCTCCACGGCCTCGAAGGCATCGACCTGCACCGTGGCCCGCTTTTTGCATAACTCAACAAGGGTAACGCCATATTGACCACCATCACCGTTGAACAGCGTGAGCGTGGCGCCGGGCTGGAGCCGGACGACATGCAAGTGGTGGGCGACGTCGGCCGGGAGTGCGATGGTGGCGCCGGTCGTGAGCGGCAGAGGACAGTAGAAGCGGGGCATGCAGGGCCTGGGAAAGATCGGTAACGGCACATTGTAGTGTGCCCGTCCGCGATGGAACAAACGGCCGGAAAAAAGCCGGCAGTCAAGGCATATGCATATGGCAAAAAGTGCGTGTCATTTTTCCGACACATTGCCATATGTCATTGACATAAATCAATCAAAAATGGTCCTATGGACGTACGTACATAGTCATCAATACGTCGCCGGGACACCATCGAAAGGAGGTAACAGGGCAATCAAATCGCCGTAGAGCGCAACACCAAGTTTGGCCGCATTTTATGTAGTTCAATACGTGGGAATATAAGAATGATTAAAGAGAAAGCAATCACGCGAGCTGTACGCCTCACCCTGGTCGTCGCGGGCCTGACTTCCGCACTGCCGGCATTTGCCCAGCAGTCCGCCAACGTCGTGCAAGTGACCGGTACGCGCATCACGTCGCCCGGCATCACGTCCAACAGCCCGATCTCGTCGATTACTGCCGAGGAAATCCGCACCACCCAGCCGATCGCGGTCGAAGAATTCTTCAAGGCGCTGCCGTCGGCAGTCGCTTCGATCGGCCCGGCGACCAACAACGGTACCGGCGGTGGCGCAACTATCGACCTGCGTGGCCTGGGCGCCAACCGCTCGCTGGTGCTGATCAACGGCCGCCGCATCGTGCCGTTCAACCTCAACGGTACGGTCGACACCAACTCGATTCCCATCGCATTGCTCAGCCGCGTCGACGTGCTGACCGGCGGCGCCTCGGTGGTCTACGGCGCCGACGCCGTGGCCGGCGTGGCCAACTTCAACCTGCGCCGCAACTTCACCGGCGTCGAGGTCAGCAGCACCTACGGCGCCAGCGCCGACGAACGCGACACCAAGCGCCGCCGCACCGACATCACCATCGGCAGCAACCTGGCCGATGGCCGCGGCAACGTGGTACTGAGCGTGGGCAAGACCAAGTCCGATCCGCTGACCCAGGGCGAGCGCGACTTCGGCGTCGTCAGCCTGAACTCGGTGACCGGCGGCCCGACCGGCTCGACCACCGGCGTACCCGGCATCTTCTCGACCACGCTCGGCCCGGGCGGCACCAATGTACTGCCGGGTAACTCGCAGATCAATCCTGCCACCGGCCAGCTGATCCAGCCGGCAGTGCCGTACAACACCAATCCGCCGAACTACTACGCGACCGGCCTGGACCGCACCCAGGTCACGGCGCTGGGTAACTTCCGCATCAACGATCACGCCGAGGTCTACACCGACGTGTTCTACACCACCAGCGAAGTGGCGTCCGCGCTGGCCGATACGGGCACCTTCGGCAACACCTTCCAGGTGCCGATCGGTAACCCGTACATTCCGCAACCGGCGCGCGAGCAGCTGTGCCTGCGGCGCGGCATTCCGATCGCCAGCTGCGTGGCCGGCAACGCCACCATGGTGCCGCTCACCATTGGCCGCCGCTTCACCGAACTCGGTCCGCGCCTGAATGACTTCGACAACAAGACCCTGCAGTACACCATCGGCCTGAAAGGCGACGTCGCGGCCGACTGGAGCTATGACGCCTACTGGAGCAGCGGCACCGCCGACCAGACCCAGGTGCGCGGCAACTGGGGCTCGTTCTCGAAAGTGGCGCAGGCGCTCAATGCCTTGAGCACCACTGCCTGCGTGAATCCGGCCAACGGCTGCGTGCCGCTGAACGTGTTCGGCGCCGAAGGTTCGATTACGCCGGAACAGCTGGCCTTCATCAACCAGTCCGCGCTGCTGCGCCAGAAGGTCAAGCAGGACGTGGCCGCGCTGTCGCTGTCGGGCACCCTGGGCGAGACCGTGCGCAGCCCGCTGGCCGAGGATCCGATCGCGATCTCGCTGCTGGCCGAGCACCGCAAGGTCAGCGCCAGCACCCAGTCCGACGCCGCTTCGCAGATCCAGAACGAAGTGCTGGGCACCGGTGCGCCGACCCCGGACCGCCGCGGCGAATTCTCGCTGATGGAATACGGCATCGAGATGTTCGTGCCGCTGGTTAAGAACAAGCCGTTCGTGCGTTCGCTCAACGCCGAACTGGGTTACCGCGAAACCAGCTTCAAGACCGCCACCAAGACC
This sequence comes from Massilia sp., assembly GCF_031995545.1. Classification (GTDB taxonomy): domain Bacteria; phylum Pseudomonadota; class Gammaproteobacteria; order Burkholderiales; family Burkholderiaceae_D; genus Telluria. The sequence continues at coordinate 8,941 of NZ_DAMAGA010000032.1, read as the reverse complement.
AACTACGGCAGCTGGAAAGCCGGCGGCGAATGGGCGCCGGTGCAGATGTTCCGCGTGCGCGGCATGCTGCAGAAAGCGACCCGTGCGCCGAACGTCAACGAGCTGTTCGCGCCGAACGTCACCGGCCTGTCGAACCTGGGCACCGACCCGTGCCAGGGCGCCAACATCAATGCCGCGCAAGCCAACACCGCCGGCACGCTGTCGAACCTGTGCCGCCTGACCGGCGTGCCGGTATCCGAGATCGGCAGCCTGCCGGCACCGTCCTCGGGCCAGATCAACCAGCTCAGCGGCGGTAACCCGAACCTGGGACCGGAATCGGCCAAGACCAAGACCATCGGCTTCGTGTTCGAGCCGCTGCCGCGCCTGGCGCTGTCGGTCGACTACTACAAGATCGACATCACCGATGCGGTGTCGTCGCCGTCGACCACCGACATCCTGGACGGCTGCTACAGCGCCGCGCTGAACCCGGGCTTCGTGCTCAACGAAGCCTGCGGCATGGTCGGCCGTAACACCGGCAACGGCACCTTCAATGGTGTCGCTTCGCGCGGCGTCGCCACGCCGCAGTCGAACCTCGGTGCCCAGAGCACCGCCGGCGTCGACCTGAACGTGGCCTACCGCATGAACCTGTCGCAAGTGGGCCTGGCCGCCGGCTACGGCAGCCTGGATCTGTCGCTGGGCGCGAACTTCGTGACCGACTACACCTTCCAGGCCACCCCGACCTCGGTCGAGCGCGATTGCCTGGGTTACTACAGCATCGCCTGCAACAGCGTGGTGAATGCGCCGGTGTACAAGCGCAAGTTCAACCAGCGTACCACCTGGAACGCCGGCGCCTGGTCGGTCGGCTACAACTGGCGCTACGTGAGCGCGGTGACCGAAGAGCCGGGCGGCACCGTGTTCCTGCCTGAGTTCTCGCGGATCAAAGCTTACCACTACGTCGATGCCAACGTGAACTATCGCATCAACGAAAACGTGCGCCTGACCCTGTCGGTGGTGAACCTCGGCGACAAGAAACCGCCGATCGTCGGCGGCTCGATCGGCGGTACCGGTCCGAACAGCGGCAATACCTTCCCGCAGAGCTACGACGTGATCGGCCGTTACGTGACCCTGGGCGCCAACGTCAAGTTCTGATCGACGTTTCGCCAGTAGCTGCAAGAGCCCGGTGCCTGCGCACCGGGCTTTTTTTCGTTCATGACACTAGGAAATGCAGCCGCGGCAACCACCGCTTTCGAAATCGGTCGCGCATGCTCTGGTAAAATAACGGGCTACGGCCCGCAGCATGCCACCGCTTTCCAATCCCTGATCCACGATCTCCATGAAATCTACGCAAACCACCACCCTGATGGCCAACGCGATCCGCGCGCTGGCGATGGACGCTGTGCAAAAGGCCAACTCGGGCCACCCGGGCATGCCGATGGGCATGGCGGAAATCGCCGTCGCCCTGTGGGACAAGCACTACCGCCACAATCCGGCCAATCCGGGCTGGATCAACCGCGACCGCTTCCTGCTGTCGAACGGCCACGGTTCGATGCTGCACTACGCGCTGCTGCACCTGGCCGGTTACGACCTGACCATGGACGACCTGCGCGACTTCCGCCAGATGCACTCGAAGACCCCGGGCCACCCGGAAGTCGGCATCACCCCGGGCGTGGAGACCACCACCGGTCCGCTCGGCCAGGGCATCGCCAACTCGGTCGGCATGGCGCTGGCCGAGTGGCTGCTGGGCTATGAATTCAACCGTCCGGGTTACGACGTGGTGGATCACTACACCTACGCCTTCCTGGGCGACGGATGCCTGATGGAAGGCATCTCGCACGAAGTGGCGTCGCTGGCCGGCACCCTGCGCCTGAACAAGCTGATCTGGCTGTACGACGACAACGGCATCTCGATCGACGGTAAAGTCGAAGGCTGGTTCACCGACGATACCCAGAAGCGCTTCGAGGCCTACGGCTGGAACGTGATCCCGAAGGTCGACGGCCACAGCGTCGCCGACGTCTCGGCAGCCATCGAGCAGGCGAAACAGTCGGACCGTCCGACCCTGATCTGCTGCAAGACCATCATCGGCAAGGGCGCCCCGAACCTGGAAGGCGGAGATAAAGTCCACGGCGCGCCGCTGGGCGACAAGGAAATCGCGGCCGTGCGCCAGCACCTGGTGTGGGATCCGATCCCGTTCGATATCCCGGCCGAACTGTACGAAGCATGGGACGCCAAGGAACGCGGCGCGCAGCTTGAGACCGAATGGACCACCCTGTTCGACGCCTACCGCGCCGCCCACCCTGAGCTGGCCGCCGAACTCGAGCGCCGCACCAAGGGTGAACTGCCGGGCAACTTCCAGGCGACCCTGGACGCGGCCATCGCCGCCTGCATCGACAAGAAGGAAACCATCGCCACCCGCAAGGCCTCGCAGAACGCGATCCAGGCGCTGGCACCGGTGCTGCCGGAATTCCTGGGCGGCTCGGCCGACCTGACCGGCTCGAACCTGACCAACTGGAAAGAATCGGTCGCAGTGCGTTCGGGCATTCCGGGTAACCACGTCAACTACGGCGTGCGTGAATTCGGCATGAGCGCGATCCAGAACGGCGTCGCCCTGCACGGCGGCTTCATCCCGTTCGGCGCCACCTTCCTGACTTTCTCGGACTACAGCCGCAATGCGCTGCGCATGGCCTCGCTGATGAAGATCCGTTCGATCTCGGTGTTCACCCACGACTCGATCGGCCTGGGCGAAGACGGCCCGACCCACCAGTCGATCGAGCACGTCTCGTCGCTGCGCCTGATCCCGGGCCTGGACAACTGGCGTCCGTGCGACACCGTCGAATCGGCGGTGGCATGGGGCGCGGCGGTCCAGCGCAAGGATGGTCCGTCGACCCTGATCTTCTCGCGCCAGAACCTGCCGTACATGGAGCGTGAAGCACAACAGGTGAGCGACATCGCCAAGGGCGGCTACGTGCTGCGCGACGCGGCCGACGCCAAGGTCGTGCTGATCGCGACCGGTTCGGAAGTCGAACTGGCGGTGAAGGCTGCCGAAGCGCTGGCAGGCGAGGGCATCGCCGCGCGCGTGGTCTCGATGCCGTCGACCGACGTGTTCGATCGTCAGGACGCCGCCTACAAGGCCAGCGTGTTGACCAAAGGCGTGCCGCGTGTCGCGATCGAAGCCGGCGTCACCGCCTTCTGGTACAAGTACGTGGGCCTGGAAGGCGCGGTGGTCGGTATCGACACCTTCGGCGAATCGGCGCCGGCGCCGGTGCTGTTCAAGCACTTCGGCTTCACCGTCGAGAACGTCGTGGCGAAAGCCAAGGAAGTTATCGCAGCATAAGGTTTGCCGGACACGGGCTGCTTCTCTGGGGAAGCGGCCCGTTCTACTATGTTCGTTACCAAAAAAGTTTTTTTCTAATCAGGAGCAGAGCATGACGATCAAAGTTGCAATCAATGGTTATGGCCGCATCGGCCGCAATGTGCTGCGCGCCTTCTACGAAGGCGGCAAGAAGCAAGACATCGAGATCGTGGCGATCAACGACCTCGGCAACGCCGAATCGAACGCCCACCTGACCCGCTACGACACCGCGCACGGCAAGTTCCCGGGCACCGTCACGGTCGATGGCGACAACATGATCGTCAACGGCGACAAGATCCGCGTGTTCGCGCAGCGCAACCCGGCCGAGATCCCATGGGGCGAGCTGGGTGTGGACGTGGTGCTGGAGTGCACCGGCTTCTTCACCACCAAAGAAAAAGCGTCGGCCCACCTGAAGGGCGGCGCCAAGAAAGTCATCATTTCGGCACCGGGCGGCAAGGACGTCGACGCCACCGTCGTGTTCGGCGTGAACCAGGACGTGCTCAAGAGCTCGGACACCGTCATCTCCAACGCATCGTGCACCACCAACTGCCTGGCGCCGCTGGTCAAGCCGCTGAACGAAGCGATCGGCCTGGAAACCGGCCTGATGACCACCGTGCACGCCTACACCAACGACCAGGTGCTGACCGACGTGATGCACGAAGACCTGCGCCGCGCGCGTTCGGCGACCCAGTCGATGATCCCGACCAAGACCGGCGCCGCCGCCGCGGTCGGCCTGGTGCTGCCGGAACTGAACGGCAAGCTGGACGGCTTCGCGATCCGCGTGCCGACCATCAACGTGTCGATCGTCGACCTGTCGTTCATCGCCAAGCGCGACACCACGGTCGAAGAGATCAACGAGATCATGAAGAAGGCCGCGTCGGAAGGCCCGCTGCAGGGCATTCTGACCTATAACACCGATCCGCTGGTGTCGGTCGACTTCAACCACAACCCGGCATCGTCGAACTTCGACGCCACCCTGACCAAGGTCTCGGGCCGCCTGGTGAAAGTGACCTCGTGGTACGACAACGAGTGGGGCTTCTCGAACCGCATGCTGGACACCACCGTGGCGCTGATGAACGCCAAGTGATGCGTCGCACCTGACCGACCGACCCGGACGCTTCGGCCTCCGGGTTTTTTTTCGTCTATCCAATGAGAATAACGACTTTTCTGCTGGCCGCTTGTTTGGCGACCCCGGCTCTGGCGGCGCCCGGCGCGCTGCCGCCCCCGCTGCTGTTGACCGATGCCTTCAGCGCGTCCTGGGAAGCGACCAGGGATCAGCCGCCGGCGGCGCGTGTGGCCGATTTCAGGTCGCGCGTGACGACGCGCTTTGCGGCGTTCTATCGCAAGGAAGGCGCCGGCGCCGGCGCGGACAGCGAGCAGCGCATCCTGCGCGCACTCGACAACTTCCCGGCAATCCGCGCCGGCTACGCGCGCAAGGCGGCCGAACTCACGGCGATGCTGGACACCCACCTGACCACCTTCCAGGCGCGCTTTCCCGACTACCGGCCGAGCCACGAGATCGTGGTGCTGCATTCGCTGGGCGAAATGGATGGCGGGGTGCGCACCCTGGGCGGCAAGCAATACCTGATCTTCGGCGTGGACGTCATGGCGCGGCGCGAGGGCAGCGAGGCGGCGTTCTTCCACCATGAACTGTTCCATACCTACCACCTGCCATACCTGAGCCGATGCGAAGGCGGCATCTGGATGCCGCTGTGGGCCGAAGGCCTGGCGACCCATGTGGCGAAGACCATGAATCCGCAGGCCGGCGACACCGAGCTGCTGCTCGATTTCCCGGCCGGGACGGTGGCGCGTACCAAGGCCAGTCTGGACAGCGCGCTCGAGCAGCTGGCGCGCAACCTGGACAGCGAAGACGCGACGCTGGCGGCCGCGCTGTTCACGGTCGGCGGCGCGGACGGCGCCTTGCCGGTGCGGCGTGGCTATTACCTCGGTTATCTGGTGGCGCAGCAGGCGGGACGCCGCCACAGCCTCGAGCAGCTGGCGCAACTCGACTGCGCACAGGTGCGCGCGCTGATCGGTACGGCGCTCGACGAACTGCGCCAGGCGAGAAGGCCATGAACGCGGCGTAATGTGCGAGTCGCACATCCGTGCAACTTTCGGTTGCGCCCAGTCGCCCCCGGATGCCGTCCTGGCATGCGGGGGTTTTTTCGTCGTGCACCCGCTTGATACGTGAGTCGAGAGGTGAGCAGAGATGGTTCTGAGAGTGAAAATGTAACGACACGCACCTTGGTAGAGGGGAGCATGAGACGCTTTGGTGCATTGTGCGGCGTGGTGGACCGAACGGTTTTATCGACAGAAAGTCATAAATCAGCCGGCATCTTCAGATTTTAATATATATTAATGAGAAAATATTCGAATAATATTCTGTGTTTTGCTTTTACAACAAAAGCGTGATTTTTCACCTGTTCAACAGGAAAAACATTTCTTTTCGGGCACTCGTCTGAGAGACTGATTCGGCATGCATAACATGCATATCGGACAAAGATCCGGATAAACAACACAGCACCGAGAGGAAAAACTTGAAAACTCCACACTTGAAGCAGAGCGTGATCGCCGTCGCCCTGGCGCTCGCCGCAACGCCGTTCGCCACGGCGCAAACCGCCGGCGCGGAAGGCGCGCAGACCGTGTACGTCACGGGCTCGAACCTGAAGCGCACCGACAAGGAAGGCACCCAGCCGATCCAGACCATCACCGCCAAGGACATTCGCGAGACCGGTGCCACCACCGTAACCGAGTTGATCCGCCTGGTGCCGTCGATGGGGACCGACAACAATCTCGACACCAATGACGGCGGCTTCTCGCGCGGCGTCTCGACCGCCTCGCTGCGCGGCCTGTCGTCGACCTCGACCCTGATCCTGCTCAATGGCCGCCGCATGACGCCGGCCGCCTACGCCGATCCGAACAACGGCAACTCGACCCTGTACGACCTGAACTCGATCCCGCTCGCCGCCCTCGAGCGGGTCGAGATCCTGCGCGACGGCGCCTCGGCCGTGTACGGCTCGGACGCGATCGGCGGCGTGATCAACTTCATCACCAAGTCCAACTACCAAGGCCGCGAAATCTCGGCGCGCATGAGCGCCAACGACGACGCCAACTTCAAGCGCAAGGGGGTGAACTTCTTCGCCGGCACCGGCGACCTGGAAGACGACGGCTACAACGTGTTCGTCACCGGTGACTTCTCCGAGCGCGACCGCGTCCAGCGCGACGAAGTGCGCGACATCAAGTTCAACCAGTACCAGCGCCTGTCGAACCGTTATGCCACGCCGTACGGCAGCACGGTCTCGGGCGCCCCGGCGTTCTACCGCGAAACCGCGCCCGGCTCGGGCCAGTTCACCGCGACCCAGGCCAACGCCGCCCAGCGCCTGGTCTACAACACCAATTGCGACCCGTCGCGCCAACTGGTCGGCTCGACCGGCATGGGCCTGTCGGCCGCCAGCGTGTTCATCGGCCGCACCTTCTGCAACTTCGATACCAACCAGTACCTGGAAGGCGCCGGCGCCGGCAAGGACGCCAGCCTGATGAGCCGCGGCGTGTTCAAGCTGGGCCAGAACGTGCGCGCCTTCGCCGAAGTAGCGTACGCGCGCACCGAGCGCCAGTACACCGCGGCGCCGATCGGCATCAGCACCGGCGTCACCACCAACTTCACGTCGGCCGGCATCGCGCCGAGCTACCAGACCATCCTGCCGGCCGGCCACCCGGACAATCCATTCCCGGATGCGCGCGCCTCGGTCGCCTACCGCTTCGAGAACGCCCCGAGCGGCACCGAAACCATCAACCAGAACGGCCGCCTGCTGGCCGGCCTGCAGGGCAGCGCTGGCAGCTGGGACTGGGAAACCGGCGTGCTGTACAACGAAGCGCGGCGCGAAGACACCTACCAGGGCCGCCTGTACCTGCCGACCCTGCGTACGCTGAACGCCGGCGCCACGCTGGCCCAGCTGTCGAGCAATCCGGACCTGTTCCGCAGCACCTCGAGCGACGACAAGGCCTCGATCCTGCAGTTCGACGTCAAGGCCAATACCGAGTTCGGCCAGCTGCCGGGCGGCGCCATCGGCCTGGCCGTGGGCGCCGAGGCGCGCCGCGAAAAGCTGGTCATGCGTCCGGACGACCTGCTGGCCAGCGGCCAGATCTTCGGCCTGGCCAACACCATCATCGACGGCGAGCGCGAGGTCAAGTCGGCCTTCATCGAGATGCGCACGCCGCTGCTGAAGAACTTCGAGATGGACTTCGCCGGCCGCTGGGACAAGTACCCGGGCATCAAGACCAACTTCGTGCCGAAGGTCGGCGCCAAGTGGACCGTCACCAACAGCCTGGCCCTGCGCGGCACCTATGCCGAAGGCTTCCGCGCCCCGGCGCTGTCGCAGGTGACCCCGGGCGGCGCCCAGTTCTTCCTGTCTGGCCTGTATGACCCGAAACGCTGCGAGACCGACGAGGAAACGCCGAAACCGGGCGCGACCGAGATCGACTGCAACAAGTCGGCCTCGGGCACCGGCGGCGCCAATCCGGACCTGAAGCCGGAAACCTCGAAGAGCTATTCGTTCGGCATCCTGTTCTCGCCGACCGCCAACTGGGACTTCGGCTTCGACTTCTACAAGATCCGCAAGGAAGGCGAAGTCGCGCTGGGCAGCGCGTTCGATGCGCTGCGTAACGAAGACAGCAATCCGGCACTGGTGGTGCGCGACACCAACCCGGCCAACTTCGTGACCGACGGGAATGGCGTCCCGATCCCGGGCACCGGCCCACTGCTGATGGTGCGCCAGCCGTGGACCAACCAGGGTTCGGTCGAAGTGCAGGGCGTCGACATCGACGTCGCGTTCCGCAAGAACCTGGGCGAGTGGGGCCAGTTCAGCGCCAAGCTGACCTCGGCGTACATGCACTCGTACACGCTGCAGCAGTCGCCGGGCGACGCCGAACATAACTTGGTGGGCTACAACGCCGGCCTGCTCGACTGGAACCTGTCGAGCGGCATCGACCTGCCGCGCTGGAAGACCAGCCTGTCGGGCTCGCTGACCCGCGGCGCGCACGCCTTCAGCGCCAACCTGAACTACACCGGCACGGTGTCGCTGGCACGCCGCTACGACAACGACACCGAGTACGCGCAGCAGTTCTGCCACTACCAGCCGGCCACCAGCGCCAGCATGCCGAGCGCCAGCATCGCGGTGCCGGGCTACCTGAGCGAGTTCCCGGGTTGCAAAGTGAAGGAATGGTGGCGTGTCGGCGTGGGCTATACCTACACCGGCATCCAGAACCTGGCCCTGACGCTGAACATCCAGAACCTGTTCGACGAAAAGGCGCCGTTCGATCCGCGCTACGGCGCCAGTTCGGGCGCACCGCTGGCCGGCTACAACGAAGGCCTGCATAACCCGTACGGCCGTTACTTCTCGGTGTCGGCGCGCTACAGCTTCTGATCCAACCGTTGAAACAGCCGCTCGACTTCGTGTCGAGCAGCCGAGCCGCCCGGTGCAAGCCGGGCGGTTTTTTTAGGCGCTGTTATCGTTAAATATGGATGAGGGTTGAACTGTTGAGCCGTCTAGCGGTCCAAGCCTTCTCGTCATCCATAGGAGCCGATCATGAAGGCGCGCAGGTTCAAGAAGCTGT
>NZ_DAMAGA010000031.1:0-63632 GCF_031995545.1 Massilia sp. | reverse complement strand
GAACAATTGCTAAGCATCGCAATCAGACTTATCCCTAGCTAACGGTGACAGCGCCAAAAAAAAGCGGCGCCCGAAAGCGCCGCCCCTCATCATTTCTGTGCCAGGATCCACCTGGCCAGCGTCTGCGCCTCGGCTTCGCTGACCTGGCCGTTGGCCGGCATCGGGATCGGGCCCCAGGTGCCGCTGCTGCCCTTGCGTATTTTTTGCGCCAGGCGCGCTTCGGCGCCGGCGTCTTTCGCATACTTGGCGGCGACGTCCTTGTAGGACGGGCCGACCAGCTTGGACCCGACGGCGTGGCACGCCATGCAGGCCTTGGCCTTGGCCAGTTCCGGGTTCGCCTGGGCTGCGGGCATGGCGGTGGCGGCGGCAAAGGCCGCTGCCAGGATCATGGACTTCTTCATCTGTACTCCTGTGGACGCTGTAACGACAATCGGGCGCTGCGGCCCGGGGATGACAGCCTGGCCCCGGCGCAGCGCGCATGATAGCCGACAACGGCGCGCCGAAGAACCCCTAGCGGATCGCGACGCCGCGCTCCGGCAACGGAGTATTGACGATGATCGCGGTCGCGCCGAAGGTCAACAGCAGGACCGCGCAGGTCATCAGTAAGATGCGCAGGCCGGACGATCGCAGCATGCCATCCTCCAGTCGAACCAGGCAGCGCAGGCTCATGCCGGCACCGCTGCGGCGGGCAGGCGCAGCAGGCGGCGCGCGACGGTTTGCGGCGCTGCCGCGCCCGCCCCATGCGCGGCCGCTGCAGCCGTTTCGGGCAGGCGGAACGCCGCCACCAGGCCGGCCAGCCCCACCGCCTGGCGCTCCAGTTCCGCGGTCGACGCCAGCGCGTGGCCGGCCAGCTCGGCATCGTGGCGCGTCGCCTGGTCGATTGCCGCCAGCGAACTGCTCAGCTGTTCGACGCCGGCACTCTGTTCGCGCGAGGCGGCGCTGATCTCGGCCACGATGACGGCCACCTCGCCGGCACCGGCGGCGACATCGCGGACGGCGGCGCCCGCGCTGGCGGCTACCGCGGCACCGGCGCGCACCCGCGCCAGCGATTCCTCGATCAGATGGCGGATCTCGCGCGCCGCGCCGGCGCTGCGGCTGGCCAGGTGGCGCACCTCGCCCGCCACCACCGCGAAGCCACGTCCGCTCTGGCCGGCGCGCGCCGCCTCCACCGAGGCATTCAGCGACAGCAGGTTGGTCTGGAATGCGATCTCGTCGATCACCGCCACGATGCCCGACATGCGCTGCGCCGAATCGCTGATGCCGGCCATGGTGGCGCCCACCTCTTCCATCGCGCCGGCGCCGTCGGCCGCGGCGCGCGCGCCCTGCCCGGCCAGCTCGCTGGCGCGCACCGCGCGCGCCGCGTTGCCGGCCACCGTGGCGCTCATCTCTTCCATCGTGGCGGCGGTTTCTTCCAGCGTTGCGGCCTGTGCCCCGGCGCGCTGGGCCAGTTCACGGCTGCCGGCCACGATGTCGCCCGCCACCCGCTCCACCTGGGCCGCGCCGAGGCGGATCTGGCGCACCATGTCTTCCAGGCGCGCATGCATGCGCGCCAGCGCCACCAGCAGCTGCCCGGTTTCGTCCTTCCCGCGCGCGACGATCGCGCCGTCGAGCCGTCCCTGGGCCACGCGCCCGGCCAGCGCCACCGCCTCCTGCAGCGGCGCCGCGATCTGGCGCGCGATCCAGAATGCCAGCAGTGCGCCCGACAGCAGCGCGCCGGCCAGCAGCGCCAGCGCGCTGGCGCGCGCCTGGCGGTAGACCTCCCCGGCGCGCGCGGCCGCAGCCGCGCTGCCCGCTGCGTCGATATCGACCAGGGACGTCACCAGGTCGGCGCTGCGGAAGTTGTGGCGGCGCGACTCTCCCCGCAGCAGCGTGCGCGCCGCTGCCTTGTCGCCTGCGCGCGACAGTTCGAGCACCTGGCGCGCAGCGCGGCGGTAGGCGGCCAGCGACTGCTCGAACTGCGCCAGCGTCGCGCCCTCCGCCCCGCCGTGGACCAGGGCGCGGTAGCGCACCATCCTGGCGTCCAGGTCGGCCATCTGGCGCGCCATCGCGGCCTCGTAGTGATCGTGGTCGGCGTCGCGGTCGGACAGCACATGCTGCACCTCGTAGGTGCGGTAGCGCAGCAGCGCGCCCTTGATGTCGAGGATCTGGCTGACGCTGGGCTGCCACTTGTCGCGCATCTCGTCGACCACCGCATGCAGCCTGCCCATCTGGGCCATGCCGAACGCGGCCAGCAGCACCATCGGCGCCGCCATCGATGCCACCGCCAGCATGATCTTGGTGGCGATTTTCAAGTCCCGGAACCATTCCATTGTCTGTTCTCCTCGGTTGACGGGCTCCCCAGCGGCGCCCGGATCGGTACAGGAAGCGATCATAGATTTCCAGCACCGGGCCGGCCATGCCATGTTGGTATCGCCAACCTATACCTTGGTGTGATGTCCTGCCACTCGCACCGAACGGTTACTTGCCATATACTTCAGATGGTCGAAAGACAAACAAACGGGATGCGGCCGCGCGCCGCCTATAAAAACAGAAAGAGAACATGTTCCAGTCTCCCAGCTCGAACTTGCGGGCCGCCGGCATGGTGCTGCTCACCCTCGCGATCTTCGCGATCGACGCCTTCACGGCGCTCGATATCGCCATCGCCGTCCTGTACGTGGTGGTGGTGCTGTGCGCGACCAGCGTCTGGCCGCGCCGCGGCGTGCTGCTTACCGGCGTGGCCTGCGCCATGCTGACGGTGGTCGCATTCGCGCTCACCCACCACGAGCTGGTCTCGAGTCCGATGGCGCGCTGCGTGGTCAGCGTCGCCGCGATCGCGATCACCACCCTGCTGGCCATGGCCGGCATGGACGCGACCGAGTCTCTGCGCCAGCGCTCCGAATCGCTGCGCCTGTCCGAAGCCTTCCTGGCCAGCACCCAGCGCATCAGCCGCACCAGCAGTTTTCGCTTCCAGGCGCCGGGCGGCGCGCTGTACTGGTCGGACGAAGCCGCGCGCATCTTCGGCGTCGGGCTGGACCAGACCCCGACCCTCGACCTGGTGCGCGAACAGACCCACCCCGACGACCGCCACCTGATCACGCTGGCGACCGAGCAGGCCGCACGCGGCGAACCGACGATCGAACTGCGCCATCGCCTGTGCCTGCCCGACGGGGTGATCAAGCACGTGCACATGATCGCGCGCCTGGCGGCAGTACGCGGCAGCCAGTTCGAATACCTTGGCGCACTGATGGACGTCAGCGCGGCGCACGCGGCGTCCGAGGCACTGCACCGAACCCAGGCCCAGCTGGCGCACGCGACCCGCGTCACCACCCTGGGCGAGCTGGCGGCGTCGATCGCGCACGAAGTCAACCAGCCGCTGGCGGCCGTCAGCACCAACGGCAATGCCTGCCTGCGCTGGCTGAACCGCCCGCAGCCGGACCTGCTCGAGGCACGCCTGGCGCTCGACCGGATCCTGGCCGACACCTGCCGCGCCAGCGAAGTCATCAAGCGCATCCGGGCGCTGGCACGCAAGGGCGAGGCGCAACGTTTGCCGCTCGACCTCGGTACCCTGCTGCACGACACCGCGGCCCTGGTCCAGCGCGAGCTGAGCAACCACCGCATCGTGTTCGAACTGCGCCTGGCGCCCAAGCTGCCGCCCGTCGAAGGCGACGCCGTGCAGTTGCAGCAGGTGGTGATCAACCTGCTGATGAATGCGATGCAGGCCATCGACGGCGCCGCTCCCGACGCGCCCCGGCGCGCGCGCCGCATCGTGGTCGGCACCCGCCTGGACGGCGGCCAGGTCGAGGTCGCGGTGTCCGACACCGGCCCCGGCTTGAGCGAAGCCCAGGCCGGACGCCTGTTCGAAGCCTTCTACACCACCAAGGCCGATGGCATGGGGATGGGCCTGGCGATCTGCCGCTCGATCGTGGACGCCCATGGCGGACGGATCCGGGCCCTGCCCACGGCCGGTCCCGGCGCCACCATCGCGTTCAGCCTGCCGAGTGCCGCCCTGGCCGCGAAGGTGGCGTCATGACGCCCGTCCAGTCCGGCGACGCGCCGCTGGTATTCATCGTCGACGACGACGCCGGCCTGCGCGCTTCCCTGTCGAGCCTGCTGCGTTCGTGCGGCTTCCAGGTCGCCGGCTATGCCTCCGGCGCCGAGTTCCTGGCCGCCACGCTGCCGGAGCGGGCCTGCTGCCTGCTGCTCGACGTGCGTTTGCAGGGCGCCAGCGGGCTCGATTTCCAGGCCGAACTGGCGCGCCGCCGGATCGCGCTGCCGGTCGTGTTCATGACCGGCCACGGGGATATCCCGATGACGGTGCGTGCGATGAAGGCCGGCGCGGTCGACTTTTTGGCCAAGCCGTTTCGCGAGCAGGACCTGCTCGACGCGGTGGCGGCGGCGCTGGCGCGCGACCACGAGCGGCGCGCCAGCGCACGCGCGGCCGATGCCCTGGCGGCGCGCTATGCCGGGCTGACGCCGCGCGAGCGCGAGATCATGGGCCTGGCGGCGAGCGGCCTGATGAACAAACAGATCGCCGGCCAGGTCGGCACCAGCGAGATCACGGTCAAGATCCATCGTGCGAACGCAATGCGCAAGATGCAGGCCAAGACCTTCGCCGACCTGGTGCGCATGGCCGAAGCGCTCGGCCTGGGCGCCGGTGCGCACTCCTGATCCACGCCCGATCCTATACCCGGGTATGATGTCGCGCGGCCGCGAATCCGGCTATCCTGCTTGCGACAACAGGATGCCTTTCGCCTCCTGAACCGGAGCGCATCGTGTCACACCAGCAAACAATTTCCATCATCGACGACGACGAATCGGTGCGCCAGGCGCTCGGCAGCCTGGTGCGCTCGCTCGGTTTTGCCGCCGCCCTGTTCGGGTCGGCCGAACATTTCATCGCGGCCGGCGCCGTCGCCGACAGCGCGGTGGTCGTCACCGATGTCCAGATGCCCGGCATGACCGGGATCGACCTGCAGGAGCGCCTGCGCCGCGAAGGGCACACCGTGCCCATGATCTTCATCACCGCCTTCCCCGAGGAAGCGCTGCGCAAGCGCGCCTTCGCCGCCGGCGCCTGCTGCTTCCTGGGCAAGCCGTTCGACGGCGACGTCATGATCCGCTGCATCGAGGCGGCGCTGGCGCCCGACATGCCGATCTACTGATGGCGCGCCGCTTCCCGACGCTGGCCCAGGCCCTGGCTGCGCGCCGCCTGCGGCCGGCCATCTATGCGCTGCTGGCATGCGTGATCGGCTGCGGCGCGGCGCTGTCGTTCACCCTCGAATCGACCACCGCCCAGGTGCGCGCCAGCAGCGCGCCCTGGCGCGCCGCCACGGGCGACGCCGGCCGCGAGCCGGCGCCCGGCAACATCGCGCCCGCGATCGGCGGCGATATCGAGCGGGACATCGCGCGCATCACGCGCATGGTCCACCTGTTCAACCTGTTCGCGCTGGCCACGGCGGCCTTCATGATCTGGCAGTTGCGCGAGCGCTTTCGCAGCGAGGACGAGCTGGCGCACCAGGCCGGCCACGATCCGCTGACCGGCCTGCCGGACCGGCGCAGCCTCGACCTGGCCCTGCAGCGCCTGGGCCCGGACCTGCCGGCCACCCTGGTGCTGGGCACCATCGACCGCTTCGGCGCCGTCATCGGCAGCTACGGCCACGGCTTCGGCGACCGCATGATCCAGAGCATGGTGGCGCGCATCGACACCATGGCCCAGCTTCACGGCGGCCAGCCATACCGGCTGGACGGCGCCAACATCGCGGTGCTGTACCGGCTGGGGCGCGACGACCTGGCGCTGCTGGGCGCGGTCGAGGCGCTGCTGCGCAGCGTGCGCACGCCGTTCGCGGTCGACGGCCACGAAGTGTTCTCGAGCCTGAGCCTGGGCCTGGCCGGCACGCCGCAGGACGGCGCCGACGCCGCGGCGCTGCTGCGCCACGGCGGCGGCGACCGCGCACTGGCCTACAGCGCCGGCCTGAACGCGCGCAGCGCCCAGCGCCTGGAACTGGAAACGGCGCTCAGGCGCGCGATCGAGCGCGGCCAGCTCGAGCTCCATTACCAGCCGCAGCAGCGTCTGGCCGATGGCGCGCTGGTCGGCTTCGAAGCCCTGCTGCGCTGGCGCCACGATGAACGCCAGGTGTCGCCGGCCGACTTCATCCCGCTGGCCGAGGCGAGCGGCCTGATCGTGCAGATCGGCGAATGGGTGCTGCAGCAGGCCTGCCGCCAGGCGGTGCTGTGGCGCGCGGCCGGCGCGCCGCCGCTGGTGGTGGCGGTCAACGTGTCGCCGCGCCAGTTCGCCCAGCCGGGCTTTGCCGACATGGTCAGGCGCACGCTGCGCACCAGCGGCGCGCCGCCGGCGGCGATCGAACTCGAGATCACCGAGGGCGTGATGGTGGAAGGCGGGGAGCGTGCCGAAGCGCTGCTGCGCTCGCTACGCGCGCTCGGCCTCAAGCTGTCGATCGACGACTTCGGCACCGGCCATTCGAGCCTGGCCTACCTCAAGCGCTTCGCCATCCACAAGCTGAAGATCGACCAGTCCTTCGTGCGTGCGCTCGACATCCGGGCCGGCGGCGAAGCCGGCTGCGCCGGCGCCGACGCCGCCATCGTGCAGGCGGTCATCGGCCTCGGCCACAACCTGGGGCTGCAGGTGATCGCGGAGGGCGTCGAGACGTCCGCCCAGCGTTGCCTGCTGTGCGACTGGGGCTGCGACCAGATCCAGGGCTACCACTACGGCCGGCCGATGGATGCTGCCGCCGCGACCGCCTTCATCGCCGACGCGGCAGGCGGCGCGGATGCGGTCGCGGATGCGGTCGCGGATGCGAAACCGCAACTCATACCCGATCATACTCAGGTGTGATAGCGGGCGGGCGCGGTCCCGCCCAGAATGTGCAGCATGGAGGAACCTGACATGCCCGCACAACTTCAACCGCAACTGCCGCCATCGCGCCGCCACCTGACCGAATGGATCCTGTTCGCCGCCGGCCTGCTGTCGAGCGGCGCGATCCTGCTGTACATGATCCTGACCGAACGCGCCGGCGCCATCGAAGGCGACGCCGCGCGCATGCGCGCCCAGTCGCTGGTGATCGACCAGGCGCTGTACCGCCAGCTGGCCGGCGTGCGCTCGGCCCTCGACAGCGCGCGCCATGCGCTGCAGCCCGACAGCAGCTGCGACAGCGCCTGCCGCCGCACGCTGCTGCAGTCGCTGCGGCGTTCGATGCCGGGGGTACGCGCCCTGCTGTCGATCGGCGCCGACGGACGCATCGCGCTGTCGGACGACGACATCGGCGACCGCCGCCTGGATGACCGGCGCTACCTGGACGGCCTGCACCACCTGTGCAATGCGAGCGCGATGACGGTGTCCGATCCGTTCGAGAACGCGCCGGGCGAATTCAACATCAAGGTCTCGATGTCGCTCGGGCTCGACAACGGCTGCGGGCGCGGGGCGGTCAGCGCGATCCTGAATCCCGACTACTTCGACGCCGTGATGCGCTCGGCGCTGTACGCACCGGACATGTACATCGCGATCGCCGACGCCGGCGGCCGACGCCTGCTGTACGTGCCGCCCGACCCGGCCATGATGCGGCGCGGCCTGCCCGAGCGGGCTGACGACGGCGTCGAACGGCTGGTGGTCCGGCGCGGCATGACGCTCGACGGTCTGCAGATGAACCGCGAGCTGGTGATCGCACTCGGGCGCGAGGCGGCCGAGGTGACCCGTCCGTGGCGCCGCCTGGCGCTGACCTGCATCGTCGGCTGGAGCCTGTTCTGGCTGACCTGCTGCGCCGGCCTGGTGATGGCCCAGTCCCGGCGCCGCGCGCTGCGCGTGCTCGAGCATGCGGCTGAACTGGACCGCAGCGACGCCGCCGAGCGTGTCGAGCTGGCCCTGAACGGAGCCAGTCTCGGCCTGTGGGACTGGGATCTGGAACGGCAGCGCCTGCGCGTCGATGCGCGCGGCTGCGCCATGCTCGGGTACACCTTGCTGGAACAGGAACAAGGCCAGGTCGACTGGAACGCGCTGGTGCATCCGGAGGACGCCGACGCCTTCGCGAGCGAACTGGAACGTCACAAGGCGGGCCTGAGCCAGAGCTTCGAGGCCGAGTTCCGCCTGCGCCACCGCGCCGGCCACTGGGTCTGGATCCAGTCGCGCGGCAAGGCCGTCGCGCGCGGGCCGGACGGGCGCGCACTGCGCATGCTGGGCACGCGTTCCGACATCAGCGCGCGCCGCCACGCCGAGGCCGAGATCGCCCACCTGGCGTTCTACGACGGCCTGACCAACCTGCCCAACCGGCGCCTGCTGATGGACCGGCTCGGCCACGCGCTGGCCAAGGCCGGACGCGCCGGCGGCTACGGCGCGGTGCTGTTCGTCGACCTGGACAACTTCAAGACCCTGAACGACACCCTGGGGCACGACATGGGCGACCGCCTGCTCGAGATGGTGGCGTTCAGGCTGCAGCTGGTCACGCGCGAAGCCGACACCGTGGCGCGCCTGGGCGGCGACGAGTTCGTGGTGCTGCTGGAAGACCTGGGCGCGGCGCCCGGCGCGGCCGCGGGCACCGCCGAGATCGTGGCCCAGAAGGTGCTCGACACCCTGAGCATGCCCTACCAGCTCGAGGGCCACGAGCTGCGCAGCACGCCGAGCATCGGCGTAGTGCTGTTCGGGGATGCCCACCACACCATCGGCGACCTGCTGCGCCAGGCCGACATGGCGATGTACGAAGCCAAGGCGGCCGGCCGCGCCACCTTCCGCTTCTTCGATCCCGGCATGCAGGCGGCGGTCGATGCCGCCACCCGGCTCGAAGCCGACCTGCGCCAGGCCCTGGTCGACCATGAATTCGTGCTGTACTACCAGCCGGTGGTCGACGCCGGCGGCGCAATGACCGGGGTCGAAGCCCTGATCCGCTGGCACCATCCGCAGCACGGCCTGGTCTCGCCGTCGGCCTTCATCGGCCAGGCCGAAAAGGCCGGACTGATCGTCGCCATCGGCGACTGGGTGCTGGAGGCGGCCTGCGCCCAGCTGGCGGCCTGGTCGCACCATCCGGCCAGCGCCTGCCTGTCGATCGCCGTCAATGTCAGCGCCGGCCAGTTCCAGGGCAGCGGTTTCGTGGAGCGGGTCCGCGCCATCCTCGAGCGCAGCGGCGCCGACCCGCGCCGGCTCAAGTTCGAACTCACCGAAAGCATGCTGGTACAGGATGCGGAAGACATGGCCGAGCGCATCGGCACCCTGCGCGCGCTCGGCATTGGCTTCGCGCTGGACGACTTCGGCACCGGCTACTCGTCGCTCAACTACCTGCGCCGCCTGCCGCTCGACCAGCTCAAGGTCGACCAGTCGTTCGTGCGCGACATGCTGACCAACCCGAGCGCGGCCGGCATCGTGCAGGCGATCGTGCACCTCGCCGACAGCCTGGGGCTGGACCTGGTGGCCGAAGGCGTCGAGACGGCCGAGCAGTGGCAGCACCTGCGCCTGCTCGGTTGCGAACGCTTTCAGGGCTACCTGTTCGCGGCGCCGATGCCGGCCGACGACCTGGGACGCCGCTACCACCTGGGGACCGTGGCATGTGCGGCATGACCGCCACCGGCGTGCAGTGCGGCACGCGCGCGGCCTCAATCTTCCAGGCGCAGGTCCGGATCGTCGGCGAACAGCGCGGCCAGCCAATCGGCGAAGGCACGCAGGCGGGCATTGGCGCTGCGCGCCTGCGGGTACAGCAGCGACACCGGCATCGGGGTCGGCGGCGCCTCCGGCACGACCTCGACCAGCTGGCCGGCATGGGCGCGCATCTGGTAGCGCGCCAGCTGCGCCAGGCCGAGTCCCTGCAAGGCCAGGATCAGGTTGCCCTCGGCGTCGTTGACGGCGATGGCGCCGTGCGGCGCGGCCTCGCGCACCAGCGCGCCCTGCTGCAGTTGCCAGGGGAATGCGCGCCCGGTGCGGCCCGAGAAATGCACGATGCCGGCATGGCCGGCGATGTCGTCGACCGACACCGGGACACCGCGCCGCGCCAGATAGGCCGGCGCAGCAGCGATCGCGAAGCGCATCAGGCCGATGCGGCGCGCCACCAGTGCCGAATCCTGCAGGGCGCCGACGCGCAGTGCGCAGTCGACGCCTTCGGCGGTGAGGTCGACCAGGCGGTCGCTCAGGCTGATGGTCAGGTCCAGCCCGGGATGGCGCTCACGGAATTGAGCGATGCGCGGCAGGATGATGGCGCGCCCGAGCGCGCCCGGCAGGTCGATACGCAGGCTGCCCTGCAGGTGCTGGCCCGCTTCGCCCAGGAACGCCGCTTCGGCAGCCTCGATTGCAGCCAGTATCTCGCCGCATTGCCGGTAGTAGCGCTCGCCCTCGGGGGTGAGCGACAGCCGGCGCGTGGTGCGCTGCAGGAGCTGTGCGCCCAGATGGCGCTCCAGCTTTTGCATGGTCGCCGTCAGCGCAGCGCGCGGCAGGTTGAGCGATTCGGCGGCCTTCGAGAAGCTGTTGGCCTCGACGATCCGCACGAAGGTTTGCATGGCCTTGACCTTGTCCATGATTGTTCATTTTAAATGAATTATGTAGGTGCATTATGCACTAATTATCTTTCAGCATCCTCGTCCTAGAATGTTTCCCTATACCCGCTCCTGAAAGGAACAGCACCATGAAACCCTCCAAGTACCAGTCCATCTCACCCGGCATGACGGCCTTGCTGGCCGCCGCTGCCGGCATCATCGTCGCCAACCTGTACTACGCCCAGCCGCTGGTCGGCTCGATCAGCGCCGCCCTCGGCATGCCGCCGGCCGCCGCCGGCCTGGTGGTGACCCTGACCCAGATCGGCTACACGCTCGGCCTGCTGTTCATCGTGCCGCTGGGCGACCTGCTGGAAAACCGGCGCCTGATCGTCGGCGGCCTGGTGGCCACTGGAGCCGCCCTGCTGCTGGCGGCGAGCGCGAACCAGGCCTGGCAATTCCTGCTCGCCGCGCTGGCCATCGGCCTGGGTGCGGTGGTGGCCCAGGTGCTGGTGCCGTTCGCCGCCCACCTGGCGCCCGAAGCGACCCGCGGCCGCACCGTCGGCAAGGTGGTCAGCGGCCTGCTGCTGGGGATCATGCTGGCGCGTCCGGTGGCGAGCCTCCTGGCCGGTGCCGGCGGCTATCACGCCGTGTTCGGCATCGCGGCGGCGCTGGTGCTGGGCCTGGCTGTGCTGCTGCACTTCAAGTTGCCGCAGCGCCGTCCAACCTCGCCGCTGCGCTACACCGCGCTGATCGGTTCGCTGTGGTCGCTGTTCACCAGCACCGTCGTGCTGCGCCGCCGTGCGCTGTACCACGCCGGCCTGTTCGGCGCCTTCAGCCTGTTCTGGACCGTGGTGCCGCAGGCGCTCGGCAGCGCGCGGTTCGGCCTGAGCCAGAACGGCATCGCGGTGTTCGCGCTGGTCGGCATGGCCGGCGCCGTGGCCTCGCCGATCGCCGGCCGCCTGGCCGACGCCGGCCGCACCCTGGGCGCCACCGCGCTGGCCCTGGTGCTGGGCAGCCTGAGCTTCGCCCTGCCGCTGTTCGCGCCACAGGCCAAGGCACCGGCGCTGGCCCTGCTGGCCCTGTCTGCGATCGTGCTCGACGCCGCCGTCGCCGCCAACCTGGTGCTCGGCCAGCGCGCCCTGTTCACGCTCGGCGCCGAAGTGCGCAGCCGCCTGAACGGCCTGTACTTCGCCCTGTTCTTCGCCGGCGGCGCGTTCGGTTCGGCACTGGGCGGCTGGCTGTACGCGGAATATGGATTCGGCGCCGCGCTGGTGGCGGGTATGCTGCTCCCGGCCGTGGCGCTGCCGGTGTGGCTGATGGAAGCGGCCGAGCATACGGCGGCGCGCCGCACGGCTTGATCCGTCGGAAGCGATGCGTGAAGCGCGCAGTGCCACCGCTGTTCCTGGTGGCTCTGTGCGTTTCGTTGTTTGTATCGTAGTCAGTGCCGGGTATGTGCTAGCATGACATTCGCCTGCTGTTGGTTAGTTACTTTTATAGCAGAGCGCCGTCTCCCTTTCGCAGCGCGACACCCGATATGTTTTAATCGGACATCGACATCACTCGGAGTCACCATGCAGCCCGACCAGCCAGCCAATTCCCCAAGCGGCGCCGCGCCTGAACTCGACGAAGCCACCCTCGCCTGGGTGCGCCAGGTATTCCAGCATGCGCGCGCCGGCGAGGCCGAACCGCTCGGCGCCCTGCTCTCCCAGGGCTTGCCGCCCAATCTGCGTAACGAGCGCGGCGACAGCCTGCTGATGCTGGCCGCCTACCACGGTCACCTGGACGCGTCGCGCGTACTGCTCGAACACGGCGCCGATCCCGAACTGATGAACGATGCCGGCCAGACCCCGCTGCACGGCGCCGCCTTCAAGGGCGACCTCGGCGTCGCCACCCTGCTGCTCGACCGGGGCGCGCGGCCCGACCACGCCGGACCGTCGGGCAAGACCGCACTGATGTTCGCCGCCATGTTCAACCGCAGCGACATCCTGCGCCTGCTGATCGAACGCGGCGCGAACCCGGCCGCGCGCGACGCCGACGGCGTGAGCGCACTGGACGCGGCGCAGCGCATGGGAGCCCACGACACCGCCGCCCTGCTGTCCGCGCTGGCCTAGCGCGCCGGCAGGCCGGGCCCCCGCACGGTTCGGCCCGGCATTTGCAAACAGCGGCCACATCTGGCGTAATGCATCTGACGTAATACATATGACGTAATACCGCCGTAATGCTTATGACCGCCGGCGCTCACGGGCTGCCGGCGCGGCCGGGTTTTCCCGGACCATCCGCCCGTGGACTTGGACCATCAGGCATGCAAGCACCGCGCATCCCGCTCGACGAGGTGCGGCGCCTCGCCGCCCTGCACGCCACCCACCTGCTCGGCAGCGCGCCCGAGGAAGCTTTCGACCGCATCACCCGCATCGCCAGCCGCGTCACCAGGACACCGATCGCCCTGGTGTCGCTGGTCGGCAAGGACGTCCAGTGGTTCAAGTCGCGCTGCGGCTTCGAGCTGCAATCGACGGCGCGCGACATCTCGTTCTGCGGCCACGCCATCCTTGGCGACGAGCCGATGGTGGTGCCGGATGCCACCCTCGACCGGCGCTTCGCCGGCAACCCGATCGTCACCGGCGAGCCGCACGTGCGCTTCTATGCCGGGGTGCAGCTGTACTCGGTCGACCGGATGAAGATCGGCACCCTGTGCGTACTCGACCACGAAGCGCGCACCCTGGCCGACGCCGACCTGGAATGCCTGCGCGACCTGGCGCGCATGGTCGAGCAGATGATCTATCACCGCCAGCTGGCGGCGGCGGCGCAGTCGCTGCACGCCCAGCTGGCAGGCCAGCCCGGTGGCGCCGGACGCGCAACCGCTCCCGGTCTGCCGGCCGCCGCTGCCGAGGTCGAGTTCTTCCTGACGCACGACGTGCTGACCGGACTGGCCAACCGCCAGGCGCTGGTGCGCGCGATCCAGAACGGCATCGTGCGCTGGCGCGACCGCGCGGCCAGTGCGGTGGTGGCCTGCGTCAACCTGGACCGTTTCAAACGCCTCAATGAACTGCTGGGCCACCGGGCCGGCGACGAAGCGCTGGTGGCGGTCACGCGCAGCCTGCAGCAGCACCTGGGCGACGGCGACATGCTGGCGCGCGCCGGCAACGACGAGTTCGTCCTGCTGCTCAACGACGCCGGCGACGAGACCCGCTCCCGCGAACTGCTGGGGCGACTGATGGCGGCGGTGAACCGCCAGATCATCGCCGGCGGCAACGAGATCGCTCTCACCTGCAGCATCGGCTACGCGCGCTATCCCGACGATGGCGACGATGCCGACGCGCTGCTGAACAATGCCGCCAGCGCCATGCGCCATGCCAAGGCGCTGGGCGGCGGCGCCATCGCGCAATTCGCCGCCGGGCAGCGCCGCGAACTGGGCCGGCGGCTGACGCTGGAGAGCCACCTGCGGCGCGCCGCCGACAGCGGCGAACTGTTCCTGCAATACCAGCCCAAGATCGACCTGCGCAGCGGCCAGGCCGCCGGCTTCGAGGCGCTGCTGCGCTGGCAGCATCCGGAATTCGGCGTGATCTCGCCCGAAGAATTCGTGCCGATCGCCGAAGAAACCGGCCTGATCGTGCCGATCGGCGAGTGGGCGCTGCGCACCGCCGTGGCCCAGCTGGCGACGTGGCAGGCCGAGGGCCTGCCGCCGCTGCCGGTGGCGGTGAACCTGTCGGCGCGCCAGTTCCTGCAGACCGATGTGGTGGCATTGGTGTCGGGCCTGCTGAGTGAAGCCGGCATCGCGCCCGAGGTGCTGGAGATCGAGCTGACCGAAAGCCTGTCGATGGCCGACCCGGCGCGCAGCGTGGTGGTGATGCGGCAGTTGCGCGCGCTCGGCGTGACGCTCAGCATCGACGATTTCGGCACGGGTTATTCGAGCTTCGCCTACCTGAACCGGCTGCCGATCGACAAGCTCAAGATCGACAAATCCTTTATCCAGGACATGGCGCACAGCGCCGAATCGCTGGCCATCGTGGGAGCGATGATCGCCATGGCGCACCGGCTGCATCTGGCGGTGGTGGCGGAAGGCGTGGAAACGTCGGACCAGGTGGCGGCATTACGGCGCGCCGAGTGCGACCAGATCCAGGGATTTTTCTACTCGAAGCCGCTGCGCGCGGCCGATTGCGCGGCCTGGATCCGGGACCGGATCGAACAGGCCGCGTAGGGACAGGGAATCGATCAGCGCCGGCGGCGGCGGCCGAACCAGGCGGCCAGCAGGCCGAGGCCGGCGATGGCGGCGCTCGACGGTTCCGGGATCTGCGCCCGCAGTTCGCCCAGTTCGCCGTAGCAGGACACATCCATTTCACCGCACGGGCCGACATCGCTGCGCGTATCGAGCATCTCGAACGAGGTGCCGGTGCTTTGCATGATGAAGTGGCTGTTGGTGTCATTGGCGAGGATGAAGCCGCTCAACATCCCGTTCGGCAGGAAGTTCAGGTCGAGCTTGATCGAATCCGAACCGTATTGCGGATAGGTACGGTAATGGAAGTCGATGTAGTTCAGCCGGGTATAGGTGCCATCGCCATTCTCGCCATCGAGCCAGAACTTCAGCGACAGCAGACTGTTCTGCGGATAGATGCACTGGTCGAGATAGCAGGCCGCCTCGAAATCCAGTTTCAGCTTGCCGGCCTTGACGGCTGCATCGGAAAACACCATTTCCAGCTTCATCGGTCCGGCCATATTCTCGGATGCGGCGGTCTGGTGCCAGGTGTACAGGACGCCCGCTTGGGCGGTTTGGGCCAACGATTGGGCCAGCAAGGCGGCTGCGACCAACACGGAAGAAGTAATACGTAACATCATTTCGCTCCTCAGGTAACTCTGAATAACAAGAAGCAAGAAATAAGCCAGTAACATTTCCACGAGCTACTTCTTTGATTTAAATCAAGAAATTATTTTCTGGATGAGTTACGTATTTACTAGTGTTAAATTTTCCGACAGTCAGACCACCGGCGCCAGCTTGCGGATCTCGACCGGACGGTCGATCAGCGCCGGCAGATCGGCCACCAGCGCCGCCATGTGGGCGCTGTCGTCGTGCGACTGCAGCGCCTCGGCGCTGACCCAGTACTCGACCATCACCAGGCTGGCTGCGTCGTCGGCGGCGCGGTGCATGTCGTAGCGGATGCAGCCGGCCTCCCTGCGCGTGGCTTCGATCATGGTACGCATGCGCGCTTCGAGCGCCGCTTCCTGGCCGGGGCGTGCATGCAGGGTGGCGATGACGGTGACTTGGGTCATGGTATTCCTTCGATATCAGGGTTGGTGAAGCGGGCGTGTCATGTAGATCGCGCCGCCGGGATAGGTGGCCAGGCCGGTCTGTGCGTCTGGCGCCGGGCTGACCTGGAAACCGAAGCCGGCCCAGAAGCGCGCGCTGTCCTGCACCGACACCAGGGCCGCATGGCGCAGGCCCCGGGCACGGCCGGTGTCGAGCAGGCGCCCGACCAGCGCGCGCGCCAGCCCGGCGCCGTGCGCGCGCGGCGCCACCGACAGGTCATGCAGGTAG
This sequence comes from Massilia sp., assembly GCF_031995545.1. GTDB lineage: Bacteria > Pseudomonadota > Gammaproteobacteria > Burkholderiales > Burkholderiaceae_D > Telluria. The sequence goes on along the minus strand of NZ_DAMAGA010000031.1, from coordinate 47,668 downwards.
AGGGTATCGGGGTCGGCGGCAGGGTCGAACACGGCCCCGAGATCGGTAACCGCGCCCAGGCGCGACGGATAGGCGAACAGATAGCCGCACACGCCGCCGGCGTCGCTGGCAACCGCGCAGGTGGCGGCGGACGACTGCAGGCGCGCCGCGACGATGGCGCGCGCTTCCTGCATCGCGGGAGGGTAACAGGCGGCCTGGACCTCCATGACGGCGTCCAGGTCGCCTCGAAGCATCGGGCGGATCCGGTGAGGCATGCGAAACGATTGCCGCCATTGGCGACGAGCAAAAGTTCGATGGTAGCACGCGCCCTGCAGGCGCGCCGGAGGCCGCCCCCGCCTCGCGCACCGGCCGGTCGAGGCGCTTACTTCTTCAGCAGGATGCGGCCCTTGAGCTGGATCGTGCCCTGGCCGGTCTTCATGTCTTCGCCGCCGTTCAGGTCGCCGCCTCCGGTGGCCTTGAAGTAGCGGCCGGTGCCGCCGGTGATGGTGAAGGTGGCGCCGTTGAACACGAACTTGGTACCCTCGCCGGTCGGCACGAACTGGCCGCCGTACTTGGCGAACAGCTGCTCGCCGGTCAGCATGGTGACAACGAAGATGCCGTCGCTGAAGGTGAACGAGGTGCCGTTCGGGGTGATGCAGTCATTGGCGACGAAGCCGACCTTGCCCAGCGACGGGCTGGAGCCGAAGCCCAGGATGGTACCGCCGAACTTCGACGCGCAGCGCAGCGACGGGCCGACCAGTTCCTGCAGCACGCCGTTGATCTCGAGATCCTGATAGGTCTGCTTGGCCGCGCTGGCCGGTGCGCAGAGCGCGCTCGATACCAGTGCCGAGGCGAAGGCGATACGCAGGGTGGACTTGAACATGTGGACTCCGTCAGATTGTGAAAACATCGGTTGTAAGAATTTAAAAGCTTAACTTTTTGAAATGTTTTCTGGCGCACAGATGATGAACAAATGTGTACAAAATGACACAGCGCAGACGGTCTGTTTCGGCTAGAAATCGTGACGATGTCGCGCCAATGCGCCTGCGTGGCGCAGTCCCGAATACCCTTGACGGACGGGCGCCGATCATCCATTCTAAATATTCTGACAATATTGCCTTGCCAGCGTCGCCGAACGGGCGGCGCCCGCATGCCGGACGCGGCGCCACTCATCCGTGGCCTGCCAGCGCCCGCCGGGCAGCCCCCTTTCCAGCAAGACCGCAGACAAGACAGGACAACGCATGAGTACCCCAGAGCCGGCTTCGACCGGACGCATCGAATACATCCTCCACGCCAGCTGCCCGGCCGGCACCGGCATCGTGGCCGCCGTCGCCGGCTTCCTCGCCGGGCGCGATTGCTATATCTGCGCGCTCGAGCAGTTCGACGACGACTCCACCGCGTGGTTTTACATGCGCGCCGTGTTCCGCCGCCAGGACGGTTCGCCGCCGATCGAAGCCATCCGCGACGAGTTCGGCGCATCGGTGGCGACGCGCCTCGACATGCAGTGGAAGATCCACGATCCGCGCGAGCCGGTGCGCACCGTGATCATGGTCTCGAAGACCGACCACTGCCTGGACGACCTGCTGTACCGCCGCCGCAATGGCGAACTGAACATGACGATCACGGCGGTGGTGTCGAACCACCTCGACCTGCGTCCGATGGTCGAGCGTGAAGGGATCCGTTTCATCTTCCTGCCGGTGACCAAGGACAACAAGGCGCAGCAGGAAGCGCGCCTGCTGGAGGTGTTCGAGGAAACCGACTCCGAGCTGGTGATCCTGGCACGCTACATGCAGATCCTGTCGGACGAACTGGCGCGCAAGCTGGCCGGCAAATGCATCAACATCCACCACTCCTTCCTGCCCGGCTTCAAGGGTGCCAAGCCGTATCAGCAGGCGTTCGACCGCGGCGTCAAGCTGATCGGCGCCACTGCGCACTACGCCACGCCGGACCTGGACGAAGGGCCGATCATCGAGCAGGTGCTCACCCGCGTCGACCACAATTACCGGCCCGAGCAGCTGACACGGGTGGGGCGCGACAACGAATGCATGGCGCTGGCGGCGGCGGTCAAGTTCCATATTGAACGACGCGTGTTCGTCCACGGCAACAAGACGATCGTGTTCCGCGGGCCGTAAGGTCCGCGCCGCATCCCCGCCGCGCGGCGCCGGCAAGTTGCCTGCTCACTGCCGGACCAGGCGCCGGCGCCGGGCTCACCCGCGCCCGTGATCGCTGTCGATCCGCTGCTGCAGCAGCCACAGCCGCGCGTATGCCCCTTGGCGCGCGAGCAGTTCGGCATGCCTGCCCTGCTCCACGATCCGCCCCCGGTCCATCACCACGATCCGGTCGGCATGCATGACCGTCGACAGCCGGTGCGCCACCACCAGCGTGGTGCGCTCGCGCGCCAGCCGGTTCAGTTCCTCGGTGATGGCGTGCTCGGACACGGCATCCAATGCCGAGGTCGCCTCGTCGAACACCAGGATGCAGGGATTCTTGAGGATGGTGCGCGCGATGGCGATGCGCTGGCGTTCGCCGCCGGACAGCATGGCGCCGCGCTCGCCGACCCGGGTGTCGTAGCCGTCCGGCAGCGCCGCGATCATGTCGTGCACGTGGGCCGCGCGGCAGGCGGCAATGACGTCGTCGCGCGTGCAGCCCGGACGGCCTTAGGCGATGTTGTTGCCGATGCTGTCGTTGAACAGCGGCGTCTCCTGCGGCACCACGCCGATCGCGCGCCGCACGCTGAACGACTGCAGGCGGCCGATGTCCTGGCCGTCGACCAGGATGCGTCCGCTCGCCGGCACGTAATAACGCAGCAGCAGCCGCGCCAGCGTCGACTTGCCCGACCCGCTGCGCCCCACCACCGCCAGCGTGCTGCCGGGTGCGATACGCAGGTCGACATCGACCAGCGTCGGCCGCCCTTCCTCATAGGCGAAGCCGACCCGTTCGAATACGACTTCGCCGGGCCCGGCCCGCAGCGGCGGCGCGTCGGGCGGATCGACCGTCTCGGGCCGCTCGCGCAGCAGCGCAAACAGGCGCTCGGCATTGACCCAGGCGTCGCGCGCCTCGCGGTAGACGAAGCCGAGTGCATTCAGTGGCAGGCACACCTGCAGCGCATAAGCGTTGATCAGGACCAGGTCGCCCACGCTCATGCGCCCTTGCAGCACCGCCTGCCCGGCCAGCAGCATGATCGCCGCCACCCCGGCCGCGATCAGCGCGCTCTGCCCCACGTGCAGCGTGAACAGCGCGCGCTGGTTGCCGGCGCCGGCCGCGCGCCACTCGTCCATGATGGCCGCGAAGCGCTTCGCTTCCAGCGCTTCGTTGGTGAAGTACTTGACCGTGTCGTAGTTGATCAGGCTGTCGGCCAGCCGCCCCTTGGCATTGGAGTCAAGCTTGTTGACGCGGCGCTGGTACACCACCCGGCGCGCCGTGAATACGAGGGTGAAGCCGGCGTACACCAGAAAGGTGAGCAGGATGACGATGGCGAACCCGATTTCATAGGCGTCGAGCATGATGGCCAGCACCAGGCCGATCTCGACCAGGGTCGGCACGATGGTGAACAGCGCCACCCCGAGCAGAAAGGCGATGCCGCTCGTGCCGCGGTCGATGTCGGGCAGCAGGCTGCCCGGGCTGCGCCGCGCGTGGAAACGCGGCCCCAGCGCGTGCAGGTGGGCGAAGGTGGGCGAAGGTGCGCTGGGCGTAGCCGGAGACGGCGCCCAGCGTCACGGTCGAGAACAGCAGGTCGCGCAGTTCGTTGAACAGGGTGCTGGAAAAGCGCAGCACCGCATAGCCGGCCAGCAGCCCGACCGGCAGCACCAGCGGCGGGTGGCCGCCGGCGCCGCCCTGGAAAGTGTCGATTTTGCGCTTGAGCAGCAGCGGCACCGCCACCGTCGCCAGCTTGGCCACCAGCAGCAGCACCAGGGCCGCGCCGATGCGCCAGCGATGGCGGCCCAGCACCTGCCACAGCTCGCTGGCGATGCCGCTTTGCGTGTCGGATCGGTTCTGCTCGGCCATCGCTCTTCCCGTCGAGGTACTGACGGTTGGACCGGCTACGCCGATGGCTATTGCGTGCGGCCGGCTGAGACGGCGCAAAGCGGATGTCCGGAATGTGTCTTTACTCCCGGACGGCGCGCCAAATTGCCCGTAGAAAATGTTAAATCAATCTCAAGAATAGGTGCGTCATCTAACCGAAGCGCCCGCGCGCGCGCGGTTATGGTCGAAGCTTGACTTAGAGAGGATGAACCATGGAACTTCACCAGCAGTATCCGGTCCGCCTGCGCATCAACGGCCAGGACCGCGAATTCAATGTCGAGTCGTGGGTGACCCTGCTCGACCTTTTGCGCGAACGCGCCGACCTGACCGGTACCAAGAAGGGTTGCGACCACGGCCAGTGCGGCGCCTGCACGGTGCTGGTGGACGGCAAGCGCATCAATTCCTGCATGACGCTGGCCGTGATGCAGAACGGCCGCGAGCTGACCACGGTCGAAGGCCTGGCCGACGGCGAGAACCTGGCGCCGATCCAGCAGGCCTTCATCGATTGCGACGCCTTCCAGTGCGGCTACTGTACCCCCGGGCAGCTGTGTTCGGCCGTGGGCCTGATGAACGAAGGCCAGGCCAAGACCCTGCACGACGTTCGCGAACTCATGAGCGGCAACCTGTGCCGCTGCGGCGCCTATCCCCAGATCACCGAGGCGGTGGCGGGCGTGATGGGCATCACTGAACCGGGCGCCGACGGCAAGTCGGCGTTCACCACCGGTCCGGTGCTCGCATGAATCCGTTCATCTTCAACCAACCCAAGGACCTCGACGGCGTCCTGTCCGCGCTTCAAGCGCACGACACCCGCCCGATCGCAGGCGGCACCAACCTGATCGACCTGATGAAGGAAGGCGTGATGAAACCGCCGAATCTGGTCGACATCAACCTGATCCAGGGCCTGGACGGCATCGAGGCCGGCGCCGACGGCCTGCGCCTGGGCGCGCTCGGGCGCAACGCCGACACGGCCTACCACCCGGTGGTGCGCGAGCGCTATCCGCTGCTGAGCGCCGCGATCCTGGCCGGCGCCTCGCCCCAGCTGCGCAATATGGCGACCAACGGCGGCAACCTGATGCAACGCACGCGCTGCGTCTATTTCTACGACGTCGGCACCCCGTGCAACAAGCGCGAACCGGGCACTGGCTGCCCGGCCAAGGATGGCTTCAACCGCCAGCTGGCGATCCTGGGCACCAGCGAAGCTTGCATCGCCACCCACCCGTCCGACATGTGCGTCGCCCTGCGCGCGCTGGACGCGACCGTGCACGTCAAGTCGAGCCAGGGCGGCGAGCGCGCCATCCCGTTCGCCGAGTTCCACCGCCTGCCGGAAGACCGGCCGGAGATCGACAACACCCTGCAGCCGGGCGAACTGATCGTCGGCATCAGCCTGCCGGAGCTTGATCGCTTCAAGGCCCACTCGGCCTACATCAAGGTGCGCGACCGCCTGTCGTATTCGTTCGCGCTGGTGTCGGTCGCCGCCGCGCTCGACCTCCAGGCCGACGGCACCATCAAGGAAGCGCGTATCGCCCTCGGCGGCGTGGCGCACAAGCCATGGCGCGTGGAAGCGGCTGAACAGACACTGGTCGGCCAGGCGCCGACGGAAGCGGCCTTCCTGGCCGTGGCCGACGCCATCCTGCATGGCGCCCGGGGCTACGGCGACAACGACTTCAAGCTGCCGCTGGCGCGCAACGCCATCGTCCAGGCACTGACCAGCGCCACCCGCGGCACCGACTATGCGCGCGGCGAGCGTACCAGCACAGCAGAACAAGGAGAACAAGCATGACCGACCTGATTCCAGAACTGCGCACCCCGACCGCGCCCGCCGGCACCGGCCGCGTGCACAGCGGGATGGCCGTGTCGCGCGTGGACGGCCGCGCCAAGGTCACCGGCCAGGCCCAGTACGCCGCCGAATACACGGCGCCCGACCTGTGCTACGGCGTGGTGGTGAGCGGCACCATCCCCAAGGGCCGCATCAGCAAGATCGATACCGTCGACGCCCTCACCGCGCATGGCGTGATCGCCGTGATGACCCACGAGAACCGCCCCAAGATGCGCGGCTTCGACATCGCTTGGAAAGACATGACGGCGCCGGCCGGCTCGCCGTTCCGCCCGCTGTTCAGCGACGAGATCTTCTACAGCGGCCAGCCGGTCGCACTGGTGATCGCCGACACCTTCGAGGCCGCGCGCTACGCAGCGTCCCTGGTGCGCGTGCACTACGAGCAGGAAGAGCACCAGACCGACATGATGAAGATGCTGGACCAGTCGTACAAGCCGCGCCCGCTCAAGGCCGGCTTCACGCCGCCCAGCTCGACCGGCGACGCCGAAAAGGCCTACAAGGCCGCGCCGGTGAAGATCGACGCCCAGTTCTACAACGGCGTCGAGCACCATAACCCGATGGAGATGTTCGCTTCGACCGTGATCTACGGCGAAGACGGCCACCTGACCGTCTACGACAAGACCCAGAGTTCGCAGAACAGCCGCTGGTTCCTGTCGCACGGCCTCGGCATCTCGAAGGACAAGCTGACGGTGCGTAACCCGTACGTGGGCGGCGCCTTCGGTTCCGGCCTGCGTCCGCAGTATCAGCTGCCGCTGGCGGCGATGGCGGCCCTGCAGCTGAAGCGCTCGGTGCGCGTGGTGCTGACCCGCCAGCAGATGTTCAGCTTCGGCCACCGTCCGGAATGCTGGCAGCGGGTACGCCTGGCGGCCGACCATGACGGCACCCTGAAGGCGATCTGGCACGAAGCCAAGCAGGAGACTTCGCGCCTGGAGGACTATGTCGAGGTGATCGTCAACTGGTCCGGCCAGCTGTACGCCTGCAACGACGTCACCCTCAAGTACGAGCTGGTCGGCCACGACCGCTTCTCGCCGCTCGACATGCGCGCCCCGGGCGCGGCCCACGGCGTGCACGCGCTCGAAGTGGCGATGGACGAGCTTGCCTACGAGCTCAAAATGGACCCGCTGGCGCTGCGCCTGAAGAACTACACCAACGTCGCCCCGATCGAGGACAAGCCGTTCTCGACCAAGGAACTGATGGAATGCTACCGCCAGGGCGCCGAGCGCTTCGGCTGGGAGCGGCGTCCGATGGAACCGCGTTCGATGCAGGATGGCGAGGAAATGGTCGGCTGGGGCATGGCCACCGGCATCTGGGATTCGCTGGTGATGGTGGCCCGCGTCAGCGCCGTCCTGCACAGCAACGGCCGCCTGGTGGTGAGCAGCGCCGCATCCGACATCGGCACCGGCACTTACACCGTGATGTCGATGATCGCCGCCGAGCAGCTAGGCCTTCCGCTGGAACAGGTCACCTTCCAGCTGGGCGACTCGACGCTGCCGATGGCGCCGATCGAAGGCGGTTCGTCGCACGTGGCCACGGTCGGTTCGGGCGTGCACGGCGCCTGCGACAAGCTGAAAAAACAGCTGCTGAAGATGGCGCTGGCGATGAAGGACACGCCGCTAGGCAAGGCGAAGATGCGCGATGTCGAATTCGGCGACGGCTTCGTGTTCCTGAAAAAGGATCCGGCCGTGCGCGTGGCCTTGACCGAGGTGCTGGCCGATGCCGGCGTGGATCGGGTGGAAGAGAAGTTCTTCATGACCCCGCAGATGCTCAAGCAGCGCAAGTACACCCGCGCGGTGCACTCGGCGGTGTTCTGCGAAGTGCGCGTGAATGAAAAGCTGGGCATGATCCGCGTCACGCGCGTGGTCAGCGCGATCGCGGCCGGGCGCATCATCAGCGCCAAGACCGCGGCCAGCCAGATCAGCGGCGCGGTGGTGTGGGGCATCAGCCAGGCGCTGCACGAGGAAAGCCATACCGACCACCGCTTCGGGCGTTTCATGAACCACAACTACGCCGAGTATCACGTGGCGGTGAATGCCGACATCCATGATATCGACGTCATCTTCGTGGAAGAGGACGACCGCATCGTCAGCAAGCAGCTCGGCGCCAAGGGCGTGGGCGAGATCGGCATCGTCGGCGTGGCCGCCGCGATCTCGAACGCCGTGTTCCATGCCACCGGCAAGCGACTGCACACGACGCCGATGACGCCGGACAAGCTGATGGTGGGCGAGCGCCAGCTGCCAGCCAGCGAAGAGATGGCGAAGATGAAGACCTGATCGGGTCCCATTGCTCGCTCCAGGCCGCCGGCAACCCCGGCGGCTTTTTATTACCGTAGGGTTGGGGGCTTTGCCGCCGACGCGGTGATCGTTATGGCCTCCGATGTCGTGCCGGATGATCTTGTGGCCAACAATCACCGCGTCGGCGGCAGAGCCGCCAACCCCACAGTGATATGCAGGACATATCACAGCCTCGCACAACACATATTTGACAACTCAACGCCTGGCAGGCACCCTGTTGCTCCCGCATTCGCAACATCACCCAAGGAGTCAGCCATGCCCGTCTACCGTTCCCGCACCACGACCCAGGGCCGCAACATGGCCGGCGCGCGCGCCCTGTGGCGCGCCACCGGCATGAAGGACGGCGACTTCGAGAAGCCGATCGTCGCCGTGGTCAACTCCTTCACCCAGTTCGTCCCCGGCCACGTGCACCTGAAGGACCTGGGCCAGCTGGTCGCGCGCGAAATCGAGGCGCACGGCGGCGTGGCCAAGGAATTCAACACCATCGCGGTCGACGACGGCATCGCCATGGGCCACGGCGGCATGCTGTATTCGCTGCCCTCGCGCGACCTGATCGCCGACTCGGTCGAGTACATGGTCAACGCCCACTGCGCCGACGCCATGGTCTGTATCTCCAACTGCGACAAGATCACCCCCGGCATGCTGATGGCCGCGATGCGCCTGAACATCCCGACCGTGTTCGTCTCGGGCGGTCCGATGGAAGCCGGCAAGGTGGTCAAGGTCGTCAACAACGACAAAAAGATCATTAAGCTCGACCTGATCGACGCCATGATCAAGGCCGGCGACGACAAGGTGTCCGACGCCGAGGTGGCGGAAGTGGAACGTTCTGCCTGTCCCACCTGCGGTTCGTGCTCGGGCATGTTCACGGCGAACTCGATGAACTGCCTGACCGAGGCGCTCGGCCTGTCCCTGCCCGGCAACGGCACCATCGTCGCCACCCACGCCGACCGCAAGGAACTGTTCCTGCGCGCCGGCCGCCTGATCGTCGACCTGGCCAAGCGCCACTACGAAGGCGACGACTATTCGGTGCTGCCGCGCTCGATCGCCACCAAGGCCGCGTTCGAGAACGCGATGGCGCTCGACGTCTCGATGGGCGGCTCGACCAACACCGTGCTGCACCTGCTGGCCGCGGCGCACGAAGCGGGTGTCGCCTTCACCATGGCCGACATCGACCGCATCTCGCGCCAGGTGCCCTGCCTGTGTAAAGTCGCGCCGATGACCGACAAGTTCCACATCGAGGACGTGCACCGTGCCGGCGGCATCGTCGCCATCCTGGGCGAACTGGCGCGCGCCGGCCTGCTCGACACCTCGCTGCCGACCGTGCACAGCCCGTCGATCGGCGCCGCCATCGAGAAGTACGACATCAAGCGCAGCGACGATCCTGATGTGCACCGGCTGTTCCGCGCTGCCCCGGGCGGCGTGCCGACCCAGGTCGCGTTCTCGCAGTCGGAGCGCTTCGAACAGAACGATGTCGATCGCAGTGCGGGCTGCATCCGCGACCGCGAACACGCTTATTCGCAGGACGGTGGCCTGGCGGTCCTGTACGGGAACATCGCCGAAAAGGGCTGCATCGTCAAAACCGCCGGCGTCGACGAAAGCATCCTGAAGTTCTCGGGCAAGGCGCGCGTGTTCGAAAGCCAGGACGCGGCGGTGGAAGCGATCCTGGGCGATACCGTGCATGCGGGCGACGTGGTCGTCATCCGCTACGAAGGTCCGAAAGGCGGCCCCGGCATGCAGGAGATGCTGTACCCGACCTCGTACATCAAGTCCAAGGGCCTGGGCAAGGCCTGCGCCCTGTTCACCGACGGCCGCTTCTCGGGCGGTTCGTCGGGCCTGGTGATCGGCCACGCCTCGCCCGAAGCGGCCGAAGGCGGCGCCATCGGCCTGGTGCAGGAAGGCGACGCGATCGACATCGACATCCCGGCGCGCACCATCAACCTGCGTGTGAGCACCGAAGAGCTGGCCCACCGGCGCGCGGCGATGGAAGCGCTGGGGCCGGACGCCTGGCAGCCGGTCGGACGCGAGCGCGTGGTGTCGCAGGCACTCCAGGCTTACGCGGCCCTGACGACCTCGGCCGACCGTGGCGCGGTGCGCGATCTGTCGCAACTGAAGCGATAATTAAGACACACACAGCAACGATAAGCAACGGCGCGCGTCCATCGGGATGCGCGTCGTTTTTTGCGATTTATGCACCATAAATCGCTTATTCCCCTCTGGAAATGGCTGAGCAGCACCGTTTCTCTTGCCGCTTTTTCCGGCTTGTACCGACAGCCTCGTTTTCTGTCCGCAAACGCGCTACCGATCAGTAGTTATACGTAGTTGCGTATCCAAATATTTACTGGTAAAACCTCTTCTGCGTTTGACAACGTTCTGCGCACTGGAGCAACGTGACACCATGCAAAAAGGTGCGCGCATCAATAAGCAGCAAACAAGCAGCAAAACAAAACCAAGCTGTACAAGACCAATAAACAGAGTAAGAGGACGACACCATGAAGCTCAAGATGCTGTGCGCTGCCGCGTGCCTGACCGCCTTCGGCACCGGCCTGGCCCACGCCCAGGCCTACCCCACCAAGACCATCACCATGATCGTGCCGTTCGCGGCCGGCGGCCCGACCGACACCGTGGCGCGCCTGATCGCTCAGTCGATGGGCAACACGCTCAAGCAGCAGATCATCATCGAGAACGTGGGCGGCGCCGGCGGCACCATCGGCGCGGCACGCGCAGCCAAGGCGGCGCCGGACGGCTACACGCTGTTCCTGCACCACATCGGCCAGTCCACCGCGCCGGCCCTGTACCGCAAGCTGCCGTACGACGCGATCACCAGCTTCGAGCCGATCGGCCTGATCACCGACGTGCCGATGACCGTGGTCGCGCGCGCCAATTTTCCGGCCAAGGACATGAAGGAGCTGATCACCTACGTCAAGGCCAACAAGGACAAGGTGACCTACGCCCACGCCGGCCTGGGTTCGGCCTCGCACCTGTGCGGCATGCTGCTGCAGACCGCGATGGGCGTCGAGCTGACCACCGTGCCGTATAAAGGCACCGGTCCGGCGATGAACGACCTGCTGGGCGGCCAGGTGGACTTCATGTGCGACCAGACCACCAACACCACCAGCCAGATCAAGAGCGGCAAGATCAAGGCCTACGGCGTGACCAGCAAGACCCCGGTGCCGTCGCTGCCACAGCTGCCGGTGCTGGCCAATGCCGGCCTGCCGAACTTCGAAGTCGGCGTCTGGCACGGCCTGTACGCGCCGAAAGGCACGCCGAAAGCCACCGTCGACACCCTGGCGGGCGCCCTGCGCGCCGCGCTGCGCGATCCGAACGTGGCCAAGCGCTTCGCCGACCTCGGCACCGAACCGTCGCCGACCAGCCAGGCCACGCCGGAAGCCCTGCGCACCCACCTGAAACAGCAGATCGACCTGTGGGGTCCGATCATCAAGAAAGCCGGCGCCTTCGCCGACTGACCTGACCTGAAAGAACACGCCGGCACGCTGCAATCGCGGCGCGCCGGTGTCGTCGTCTGCGCGGCGCATGCGCGCCGCAGCAGGCAGCAAGGCAGTACCGCAGCAGTCGCAGTCGCAGTACATTGCATCCGCACCACGCATCTGAATCACGCTTTCGAAACAAAAACAAAGGGGACCGCACGTGCCAGCTTTCATTCGCCATCCAAAGGATTTTTGGAGTGGCATCATCTTCATCTTATTTGGCCTGGCGGCCGTGGTCATCGGCCGGGACTATGAAATGGGCACCGCCGGCCGCATGGGTCCGGCCTACTTCCCGACCGCCCTCGGCATCCTGCTGGCGCTGGTCGGCGCCGGTTCGACGCTGCGCTCGTTCTTCCGCAAGGGCGAGCCGATCGGCCGCCTGTACTGGAAAGAACTGGTCATCGTGCTGGTCGCGGTACTGCTGTTCGGCTTCCTGATGCGCCAGGCCGGCCTGCTGGTCTCCACCTTCCTGCTGATCATGATCAGTGCCTACGCCAGCCGCCAGTTCAACCTGGCCAAGTCGCTGGCGCTGGCGGTCGGCATGGCGTTGTTCGCGGCAGGCGTGTTCGTCAAGCTGCTCGGTTTGCCGATGCCTCTCATCGGTCCTTGGCTTGGCGGGAATTAAGACATCATGGAACTCTTCAGCAACCTCGCACTCGGCCTGGAAACGGCCTTCACCCTCCAGAACCTGTTCTACTGCCTGGTCGGCGTGTTCGTCGGCACCGCGGTCGGCGTGCTGCCGGGCCTGGGCCCGATCGCCACCATCGCCATGCTGCTGCCGGTCACCTTCGGCCTGCCGCCGGAATCGGCCCTGATCATGCTGGCCGGTATCTACTACGGCGCCCAGTACGGCGGCTCGACCACCGCGATCCTGGTCAACCTGCCGGGCGAATCGTCCTCGGTGGTCACGGCGCTGGACGGCTACCAGATGGCCCGCAACGGCAACGCCGGCAAGGCGCTGGCCACCGCCGCCATCGCCTCGTTCTTCGCCGGCTGCGTCTCGACCGTGCTGCTGGCCGTGGCGGCGCCGCCGCTGGCCGACATGGCGCTCGAATTCGGCCCGGCCGAATACTTCTCGCTGATGGTCCTGGGCCTGGTGGCCTCGGTGGTGCTGGCCAGCGGCTCGCTGCTCAAGGCCATCGGCATGGTGCTGCTCGGCCTGCTGCTGGGTGTGGTCGGCACCGACGTCAACTCGGGCAGCGAACGCTACACCTTCGAGCTGCCGCAGCTGGCCGACGGCATCAACTTCGTGATCGTGGCGATGGGCATGTTCGGCATCGGCGAGATCGTGCGCAACCTCGAGCACGATGAAACCCGCGACCTGGTGATGAAAAAGGTGAAGGGCCTGATGCTGTCGAAAGACGACTTCAAGCGCATCGTCGCCCCGGTGCTGCGCGCTACCGGCCTCGGTTCGATCCTCGGCATCCTGCCGGGCGGCGGCGCCATGCTGGCCTCGTTCGCGGCGTACTCGCTGGAAAAGAAGATCTCCAAGAACTCGGCCCAGTTCGGCAAGGGTGCGATCGAGGGCGTGGCGGCGCCGGAAGCGGCCAACAACGCCGGCGCCCAGACCTCGTTCATCCCGATGCTGACCCTCGGCATCCCGTCGAACCCGGTGATGGCGCTGATGATCGGCGCGATGATCATCCAGGGCATCCAGCCGGGTCCGGCCGTGATGACCGAGCAGCCTGGCCTGTTCTGGGGCCTGATCGTCTCGATGTGGATCGGCAACCTGTTCCTGGTGGTGCTGAACCTGCCGATGATCGGCATCTGGGTGCGCATGATCATGGTGCCGTACCAGCTGCTGTATCCGGCCATCCTGCTGTTCTGCGCGATCGGTGTGTTCAGCCTGAACAACAGCGAATTCGACGTCTACCTGATGGCCCTGTTCGGCCTGCTCGGCTACCTGTGCGCCAAGCTGGAACTGGAACCGGCGCCAATGCTGCTCGGCTTCATCATCGGCCCGATGATGGAAGAGTACCTGCGCCGCGCCCTGCTGCTCTCGCGCGCCGATCCGATGGTGTTCGTCGAGCGTCCGATCAGCGCCGTGATGCTGGGCCTGGCGGTGGCTGCGATGGCCGTGGTGCTGTTGCCGGCGCTGCGCAAGAAGCGTGAAGAGGCGTTCCAGGAAGACTGATCCACCGCGCTTCCAAACCCTGGCGCCGCCCGGCGCCGGTCCTTGTGGCCGGCGCCGGGCGGTGTCGTTTCAGGCCGTGTATTCGCTCGCACGCCGATCTGGAGAACGACGGCGCACCAGCCCTGCCGCCAGCGCCAGCAGCGCGAAACCGAGCACTGCGATATTGGGCGACGTATGCTCCATGATCACCCCGAACGCCGATGCACCGAGCGCCTGGCCCACGGCCAGCGCCAGGAACGCCACCATCACCCCGGCCGCCGGCCTGCCCGGTAGCGCGGCAATGCCCCACACCAGGTAGACACCGGTAAGCATCAGGTACGACGCGCCGAACGCGGCGCCGCCGGCCAGCGCCGGCAGCGGCCCGCCATGGCTGTGGCCCACTGCCGCCAGCGACACGGCCAGCAAGACGTGGAAACCCAGGTGCACGGCGTTCAGGCCGGCGCGCGCGATCAGCCAGCCGCTGGCGGCGCCCACCAGTCCTGCGCATCCCATCACGATCCACAGCACGCCAATCTCCGACGCGTCCCACTCCAGGTTGGCCGTCGTCAGCTCGGCGCCGAAGGTCCAGACCACGGCGCTCGCGGCGCCGGTGAGGCAGGCGGCGGCGGCCAGCCGGACCAGATCGGGCGACAGTATCAGCCGCGTGGCCGCCTGCGCCTCTTTCCCCGGTCCATTGCCGACACGCTTGCCGTTGCCGGCCAGCGTCGCCAGCGTGGCCAGCGCCATGGCGGCCGCCGCACCGGCGAAACAGGCGAAGGCGACGCGCCAGCCTGCACCCATCGCGATCGCGACCGGGCCCGACAGGGCGACGCCGGCGCTGGTGCCGGCGTTGATCGCGGTATTGGTCGTGTCCTGACGCGCGCGATCGATTTGGGCCGCCACTGCCGCGGCCAGCGGTGGCGAAGCCAGTCCGGCGCTGGAACCGGCCACGATCACCGCAACCGCCAGCCACACCGGCGACGCAGCGGCGGCGATGCCGGCCATGCCGGCCGCGGCGATGATGCCGGCAGCCATCGCCACCGCACGCGGTCCGAACCGTTCGGTGAGCCAGGCGGCCGCCACGATGGCCAGGCAGAATCCAATGAAGGAACCGGCCGAAATCGCGCCGCTCAGTGTCGATGACAGCGCGAGGTCGGCCGAGATCTGCGGCAAAAACAAGCCGAAGGCGAAACGTGCGAAGCCGTAGCAGACCGCGATCAAACCGAACCCCGAGGCACCGACGAGCATTGCCGCTCTCATGATCGGCCCTCCTTCCGGCGTGCCTGCCCGATCATGTGGCCGGCGATGTCGAGCGCCATCCGCACTGCGTCCTGGCCCTGGTAGGCGCTGGCGGCGACTGCACCCTCGAACAGCAGCACGATACGTCCTGCAAGGACTGCGTCGTCGCGTCCGGTCTCGGCTCGCACCATGTCCATCACCCATTGCCGCAGCTTGTTCTTGTGGCGCAGCACCGCCGCGGCGATGTCGGGCTGCGCGCCGCCGGTCTCCCCGAGCGCGCGCAGGAACAGGCAGCCGCGCGCGCCTTCGCTGTCGATCCAGCGCGCCAGCGCATCGAACAGCGCGCTGACGTCGAGCCGGTCGATCTGCTCGAAAAAGCGCCGGTCGCGTTCGTCCAGCACGGCGACGATCAGTTCGCTCTTGCTGCCGGCGTGCTTGTACAGGGTGCGGCTCGACATACCGGCCGCCCGGGCCAGCGTATCCATGCCGGTGGCCATGAAGCCGTGTTCGTAGAATTGCCGCTCAGAGGCGGCGATGAGCTGGGTTTTGGTGTCCATGGGCGGAATGTAAAACGATCGTTTTACAGTTGCAAGCGGTGATTCGCTTGCGTGCCCACCCGCGGAATTTATGGCTCAGGAATAAACGTAAATATGTCGATGACTAAAAGTTAACCCAACACCTATAGTGTTGTCTTTTTTAAACTACAAAGATGAAAATCATCCTCGTCCTGTTCCTGAGCCTTTCCACAGCCATCGCGCACGCCTCCGTCGTCACGTACTCTTTCGGCGGAGTATTCAATGCGCCGACGCGCACGGCCATTCCTGGCCAGACAAGCGACGAGCCGGTCTTCTGGAACCTGGTTGCCGAGGGAGAGCGATTCGCGGGAAGTTTCACCTTTGACACGAACGCGACGGCGTTGGAGCCCGAATACGAAGGGCAGAACAATATCTTCCCCTTGCTGGACTTTCAATTGAACGCGTCAGACCGCTTCAATAGCGCTCTGACGTCCTGGCAACTCGGCGGTATCGGCGTCGTCGACGAACCCGATTACAGCGAACTGATCGTGTCGATGTTAATGCGCCTGGACGATGCCCATTTCATGACCGCGATTTTGCGCATGACCCCGTCGCGCAATGACGCCTTTCAAGGCGGCCGCGTGCCCGATAGTTTCGACGACGTCAACGATGCCAATCTGTTCCTGACCATCTTCCACGAGCGCGAATTCGTTCGTGACGAAGCAAACGGCCCGGCGCGGGTCGCGCTCGGCGACACGCTGCCGGCCGAGGTGCCGGAACCGGCGACCGGCTTGCTGTTCCTCGCCGGCCTGGCAGGGCTCGCCTCCCGCCGCCGCCGCGCCTGACCAGCCCGGAACACAAACACTTGGCGGACGCGGGATTTTGGCGCACGACGGTATAGTGGATGCATGCCCGATTCCTCGAAATACCCTACTACCCCTGACGGCCGCTACTTCGTCGTCAGGGAGCGCCTCTGGCGGACCAGCAATCCCGGCCTGGCGCCGGAATTACGTCAGCAGTTGGTCGACGAGTTGATGGGAGCGCGACGCCAGGTGGGACTGGCATTGAAGGCGCGCGACCCGAAGGCTGAACGCAAGGCGCGCAAGGCCGTCGATGAAGCCAAGCGCGCCCTGGGTGAGCGCGGGCCGGTATGGTGGACCGACGGCGCGCCTGACTTCAACCGGCGCATGGTCGGCAATACGCCTTACGCCGGCTGGTACGCTTCGCTGTCGGACAACGCCCGAACCTGACACTGGACGGCATCGTTCCATTTGAGCGGCAACTCACGCCAGCCAGCGCCAGATCCCGGCCGGCCACCCCGCCAGCGGAATGTGCGCCCACGACGCCACCAGCCACACCACCACGCCGCCGGCCAGCGCATGCATGCCGAAATTGCCGAAGCGCGCGCGTCCCTGGACGATGGCCGCGAACGGCAGATAACTGGTGCGGCTTTGCCAGGCGCTCCACCCGGCCGGGTCGAGGGCCGCCTTCTTGCGGTCCTGGAATACGGCGCCCACCAGCGCCAGCACGACGATCGCACCGGCCAGGATGATGTTCCTGGCGACCGGATACACCAGGATGTGCGTCAGCCCCCACAGCGCGAACGCCCACATCATCGGATGGCGGGTGACGCCATACACCCCGTGCGCCGGCGCGGTGGCTGCGCTGGCAGCCGCACCCGGCGCGGCCGGATTGCGGATCAGCGAACCGAGCAGCAGGATCGAGGCGACCAGCATGAGCACCGTGGCGATCGCCCACAGGCCGGCGCCGACCTGCCACCACGGCGCGGTGACCGGCGCCTGGCGGTAGGCATGGACCAGATAGCCGAGCGTGGCGAAGGCGACCACCGTGTACAGCAACAGGAAGCCCTTTTCGCCGAGCAGCGACACCAGCGGCCAGCGCAAGGGGTGAGACAGGATGAAATGGCTGCCGACGAACGCGAACGCGCCCGCCAGCACCAGGCCCAGTGGATCCATCGGACGTCTCCCGTGCCGGTCCGGCCCGCCGGCGGGTGCCGGCGCCGCGCCATGATGACCGGTGGTGCGAAACGGACTCTAACAGATTCGTTATTGGCCGGACAACGTCAGATGAAGATTATTCAGGATGGCTGGATCGACACGATCAGTCGAACCGGCGCTGCATCGTCAGCAGCACCGCCCCCAGCACGCCGATCCACATCACGATCCAGAACAGATCCTGCCCCGCCAGCAGCGCCGCCTGGCGCGCCAGCTCGGCGCCGGCGTCCAGGGCCTTTTCGCCAAGGCGCGACAGGTGCAGCGCGGTTCGCTCCTGCAACCCGATATTGGTCATGCCCACGCCCAGTGCCAGGCAGGCCTGGCCCAGCATGTTCTTCAACTGCTGCGCGTGCGAAAACACCACGTTGTCCATCTGCAGATCCTTGAACGAGTGGATCGCCGTGGTCGCCATGCCCAGCGTCAGGAAGCCGCCGAACAGGCCGATCCAGGCAAGCAGCGTGTCCCGGGCATAGGCACGCGGATCGAGCGTGGCGAAGCGCCAGCCCAGCAGCGCCAGCATCAGGAAACCGGTCACGTAGAAGCGGGTCGGATGCGGGTTCTTTTTCACCAGCTCCAGCATCACCACGAACACGATCACCGTCGCCAGCAGACTGATGCCCTGCAGCTCACCGGCCTGCTGCAGCCCCACGCCGAGGCCCTTCTGCACCAGCTGCGGCAGCAGCGTGTTGACCATCCCCAGCACGCCATAGCAAACCGCGTAGATCAGCAGGCCCAGACGATAGCGCGGACTGCGCAGGATGCGCAGGTGCAGGAACGGCTCGTCGCGCCGCGCATGCAGCACACCGAAGCCCGCCAGCAGCGCGATGCCGAGCGCCAGATGCCCGATCAGCGGCGCGCGTTCGCCGTGCCAGTTGTAGGTCAGGTGCTGCAGCGCGTACAGCGTCAGCGCCGCACCGAGACCGAGCAGGATCCCGTCGCCCAGGTGCATGCGGGTCGGCGTGCCGTCCAGCGTCACCGCGTCCTGAGGCATCCAGCGCGCGGCCAGCCCCGCACCCGTCGCCGCCAGCAGGGCCAGCACCAGGAACATGCCGCCCCAGGCTTCGTGGCCGACCATCTTGGCCGCCAGCCACGGACCGACCGCGATCCCGCCCGACAGTGCCGCACCAAACGCGGCGATGCCCTGCAGGCGCTGCGGCGATGGCGGGATCAGGTTGACCATCATGCGCGACACCGTCATGAAGACGCCGCCACCCATCGCCATCAGCAGCCGCCCGCCGGCGAACTGCGCCACCGCGCCGCTGGTGGCGCATAGCCAGGCGCCGCACAGGTAGACCAGCACCGACGCCAGCAGGTAGTTGCGCCAGCCGAGGCGCTGCAGCAGCACCGTCATCTGCGAGATCGACAGCACCGCCACCGCCGCGTACATGGCCGAGACAGTAGCGTATTCCTCGGGCGAGGCCTTGACGTGTCCCATGATCGCGGACGCGGCCAGCACCGTCATGCCGGTGGTGAGGAACTCGATGAAGTTGAAGACGAAGATCGTGCCCAGCAAGGCCGGACGCGGGATCGCCAGATTGCTCGAAGCAGTCATCCAGGTCCCGATCAGCGCGCCGCCACCGCGCCCGGCTGGCCGAGCGCGCGCCGGATCGCTTCGTCGGCGCCGTGCGCCTCGGTCTCGAACACCACGGTGTGGTATTGCTGACGCACGGCGCCGGCCTGCATCAGGGTAGGACCTTCACGCTTGCTGGTGTCGATCGCCACCTTCATCGACAATCCCAAACGCAACGGATGCCGGGCCAGTTCGGCCGGATCGAGCGCGATACGCACCGGCACGCGCTGCACCACCTTGATCCAGTTGCCGGTCGCGTTCTGCGCCGGCACCGCGGCGAAGGCGCTGCCGGTGCCGGCTTCCTGGCCCACCACGCGGCCGTGGAACACGACCTCGTCGCCATACACGTCGGCGTTGACGCGAACCGGCTGGCCGACGCGCACGTCCTTCAACTGCGTTTCCTTGAGGTTGGCCGTGACCCACATCTGGTCCAGCGGCACGATCGCCATTAGCGGCGAACCGGTTGCCACGCGCTGCCCGATCTGGACGTTGCGGCGCGCCACGATGCCGCCCACCGGGGCCGCCAGCGTGGTGCGCGCCAACTGCAGCGCGGCGTCGCGCACCTGGGCGATGGCGGCGGCGACGTCGGGGTGGTTCTCGACCGTGGTGCCGTCGACCATGGCGTTGGCCGAACCCACCTGCTGGCGCGCAGCGGTGAGCGCGGCGCGCGCGGCCGCGACCGCGTCCTCGGCGTGGCGGATGTCCTCGCCCGAGACGGCGCCGGTGTCGGCCAGCTTGCGGCGGCGATCCAGGTCGCTGGTCGCCTTGCCCAGGTCGGCCTCGCGCTGGGCCACGGTGGCGCGCAGCCCGTCGACGCCGGCGAACTGGGCGCGTACCTGGCGCGCCGATTTGGCCAGCGCCGCTTCGGCGCGGTCGAGCGCCAGGCGCGCATCGACCTCGTTCAGCTGCACCAGGGTTTCACCGGGACGCACGAAGTCGGTGTTATCGGCGGCGATGCGGGTCACGGTGCCGGCCAGCTGCGGCGTCACCTGCACCAGGTTGCCCTCGACGTAGGCGTCCTCGGTGTGCTGGCTGTTCCAGCCGATGCCCAGCACTTCGGGAGAGGACCAGGCGATGCCGCCCACGGCGGCGGCGATGGCGGCCACCAGGCCGATCGCCAGCTTGCGGCGGCTTTGCGCCGCCGGTGCGTTCTTGTTTTCCATGTCGTTCCTTGAATTTATTCTTTGGCCAGGGCCGGGGCACCCACGTCATAGCCGCCGCCCAGCGCGCGCACCAGGTTCAGGTCCAGCTCATTGGCGCGTGCCGCGAGTTCGGCCTGGCCGCGGCGCTGGGCCACCACCTGGGTTTCGGCGATCAGCACCTGCACGAAGTTGCCCAGGCCGGCGCGATAGCGCTGCTCGGCCAGGTCGTAGGCCTGCTCGGCCGCCGCAAGGGCCTGGTCCTGCTCGCTCACGCGCTGGCCGAGCCAGCGCAGCGACGTCAGTTGCGCGGTCACGTCGCGCAGCGCTTCCAGCACCGCGCCGTTGTACTGCTCCACCGCCAGGTCGTAGTCGGCATTGCGCACTGCCAGGTTGCTGCGCAGGCGGCCGCCGTCGAGCAGCGGCAGCGTGATCAATGGGCCGGCGCCGAAGGTGCGGCTGCCGCTGTGCACCAGGCTGTCGAAGCCGAGCGTGGACAGGCCGGCCGACAGGCTCAGGTTCACGGTCGGATAGAACTGCGCCCTGGCGACATCGATCTCGCCACTGGCCGCTTCGACCTGCCAGCGCAGCGCGACCAGCTCCGGACGGCGTCCGAGCAGCGCCGCCGGCAGATTGGCCGGGACGCCCGCTGCGCGCTGCAGACGCAACGCAGGACGGGCGACGGCGTCGGCCGAATCCTGGCCCTGGCCGGTGAGCGCGGCGATCTGGCCACGCGTCAGTGCGATCGATTCGTCGAGCGCCGCGATCTGCCCGCGCGCCGCCGGCACGCCGATTTCGGCCTGGCGCAGTTCGGCGCGGCTGTCGAGCTGGGCGGATACGCGCTGCTGCACCAGCTCCAGGATACGGCTGCGCTGGCGCAGCTCCTGCTCGGCCAGGTCACGCAGCGCGTACAGGTGGTCCAGGTGCAGATACGCCTGGGTGACGGCGACCGACACCGCCAGCGTCGCCGCCTGTGCCTCGGCCTGGCGGGCATTGACGCGGCCGGCGGCGGCACTGACCAGCGCCGCGTTCTTGCCCCAGAAATCGGCCTCGTAGCCGATGCTGACGCCGGCGTCGTTGGCCCATTGCCAGCTGCCGGCCAGCGGCTTTGGCACATTGCTGTTTTCGCTGTAGCGCTGACGCGAGGTGCGCAGCGAGGCATTCGCCTGCGGCCCGAGCGCGGCGGCGGCCATGCCCTCCAGGGCGCTGGCCTGGCGCACGCGCGCCTGGGCCGCGGCCACGGTCGGGCTGCCGGCGCGGGCCTGTTCGACCAACCGGTCGAGCTGCGGATCGCCATAGGCGCGCCACCAGTCCTGGGCCGGCCAGGCGGCGACTTCGGTCGCCAGCGAACCAATAGCGCGCGAGGAATTCGCGGCGGCGGTGGCATCGTGCACGCTGGCGCGCTCGCCCTGCGGCCCCATCGACACGCAGCCGGCCAGCGTCAGGATCGCAGAACCGAGAGCCAGACGCAAGGTGACGCCGAATGCACGCCGGCCCGGGCAGGAAAGTTGAAGCATGATTCGCCTCGGCAGAAAAATCGGAATGGCCGAAGCATAGTTGCTCTAAGACATTAAGGCCATGCCGCCCGAGGCATGGAGATCATGCAGATTCTGCATAATGAGGTAGCGGCGGCGGCGCGGCTTCGTCCTCCTGCAGCGTCGAGCGCACGAATTCGCGCAGCCAGACATTGGCCGGATCGCGGTGGCTGCGCTCGTGCCAGTACAGCGCCAGCTGCAGCGGCGGAAGCTCGATCGGCAAATCGGCCAGCACCAGTCCCAGGTCGCGCGCCAGCGGCCGCGCCAGGCGGCGCGGGATGGTGGCGATGGCGTCGGTGTGAAGCGCGATGTGCGCGGCCGAAGTAAAACTCGGCACGTGGCACAGGATGCGCGACGGCTCGAGCAGACTTTCCAGCTTGCGCGTGACCGCGGCGTTATGGTGGCTGGTGTGCTCCATCTCGATCAGCACGTGGCGGTGGGTGAGGTAGGCGTCGCGATCGAGCCGTCCGGCGCAGGCGTGGCCGGGCCGCATCACGCAGGCATATTCGTCCTGCCACAGCTTGCGCTGGCGGATATTGTTGACCAGGTGCGGGAAGCGGCCGATGGCCAGGTCGATGTGGCCGCGCTCCATCTGCTGCTCGATGGTGCCGGGATCGATATGCACGCTGCGCAACTGCACGCCGGGCGCCCCGCCCTCGGCCTGCGCCAGCCCGTCGAGCAGGCGCGGCAGGATGTTGACCACGGCGCCGTCGACCATGTACAGGCCGAACGAGCGGCTGGCGCTCGAGGGGTTGAAAGCGGCCGGACCGCCTTCGAGCAGGCGCGCGGCATCGAGCACGGCGGCAATCGGGCCGGCGAGTTCGAGCGCGCGTGCGGTCGGCTGCATGCGCTGGCCGGCGCGCACCAGCAGCGGGTCGCCGAAATGGCGCCGCAGCCGCGCCAGCGAGCGGCTGACGGTGGGCTGGGTCATGCCGAGCAGTTCGGCGGTGCGGGTCAGGCTGCCCTCGCGCAGCAGGCTGTCGAGGATGCGGAGTTGGGACAGGTCGGGAATCACGCGCGCATCATAGCATTTTGCTACCCGTGCGGTGCTTCCCTCCCCTGGGAACGGCAGCGATCAGCCGTTCAGGACCTTGCGCAGGGTGCGCGACAGGTCTTCGGCCGAGAACTTGGCGACGTAGGCATCGGCGCGCACGTTCTTGACGTGTTCCTCGTTGGTGGTGCCCGACAGCGACGAGTGGATCACCACCGGCAGGTTGCTGAAGCGGTTGTTCGACTTGATGGTGCGGGTCAGCGTGAAGCCGTCCATCTCCGGCATCTCGAGGTCGGTCAGCACCATCGCCACGCGGTCGTACACGGTGCGGCCTTCGGCTTCGGCGGCGCTGGCGATGGTGTTGAGCTGGTCCCAGCACTCCTTGCCGCTCTTGGTCATGATGAACGGCAGGCCCATCGCTTCCAGGCCCTGTTCGATCAGGGCGCGCGCCACCACCGAGTCGTCGGCGGCCAGCACCACGGTGCCCGGCTTGATCGCGATCTTCGAGCCTACCGCCTGGTCGAAGTTTTCGCGTTCCTGCTCCGGGTTCAGCGTGCGCAGGATGGTTTCCACGTCCAGCACCTGGGCCAGGCGGCCCGGCACGCCGTCCTGCTCGGGCAGGCGCGCGATCGAGGTGACCATGCCGCTGCCGGCGCTGTTCTCGGCCGACATCACCTGGTTCCAGTCCAGGCGCACGATCTCTTCCACGCTCTCGACCGCGAAGGCCTGGGTGGTGCGCGCGAATTCGGTCACCAGCATGATGTTCAGGCCGGTCTTGGGCTTGACGCCGGCGATGCCCGGCAGGTCCAGCACCTGGATGATCTGGCCGCGCAGGTTGACCACGCCCAGCACGTGCTTGGGCGCGCCGGCCACGGTCGTGATCTCGGGCATGGCCACGATCTCACGGATCTTGAACACGTTGATGCCGAACAGCTCGCTATGGTTGCCCTGCTCGTCGCCGCCCAGGCGGAACAGCAGCAGCTCGAATTTGTTGGTGCCGGTCAGATTGCTGCGCTCGTCGACGTCTTGTTGAACCGATTTCATGTTCTGTCCTGAATATTGATACCGCGGAAATAATGCTGTCGGGAAACCATTGTAGACGCGAAGCCCGATACTTGGTTATCGCGCAGCGCAAGCGGCGACAAATTCTCCTTCATCCGTGCAAAAAAACCACGGATTGTCACAGCTGGTCAGGCGGCCTGTCATGAAGTCAAGCCGGTCCGACGGTTTATCTTGTCACGGCGTCATTAGACTACACCGAATGCGTAATACACGGCGATCACCACGAACACCGCCGCCGTCTTGATCAGGGTGACGGCGAAGATGTCGCGGTACGACTCGCGGTGGGTCAGCCCGGTGACCGCCAGCAGCGTGATCACGGCGCCGTTGTGTGGCAGTGTGTCCATGCCGCCGCTGGCCATCGCCACCACCCGGTGCAGCACGTCGAGCGGGATCTGCGCCGCCTGCGCGCCCTGGATGAACAGGTCCGACATCGCCGCCAGCGCGATGCTCATGCCGCCCGAGGCCGAGCCGGTGATGCCGGCCAGCGAACTGACCGACACCGCCGCGTTGACCAGCGGATCGGGGATGCTCTTCAACGCGTTGCTGACCACGATGAAGCCGGGCAGCGCCGCGATCACGCCGCCGAAGCCGTATTCGGACGCGGTATTCATGGCCGCCAGCAGCGCCCCGCCCACCGCCGCCTTGCTGCCCTCGGCGAAACGCTGCGCCACGCGCTTGAAAGCGCTCAAGACCACGAACAGAATCCCCAGCAGCAGCGCCGCCTCGACCGCCCAGATCGCGGTCACGGTTTTGACGGTGGTGGTGACGGGCGTGGCGATGCCGGGCAGGATCTCGGGCGGCACCGTGTAGCTGTCGCCGTACCACTGCGGAATCGCGCGCGTCAAGGCGAAGTTGGCGATACCGACCACCAGCAGCGGCAGGATCGCCAGCAGCGGATGCGGCAGGTCGCCCGACTCGACCCGTTCCGGCTCGTTGCGCAGATTGCTGCCGTAGCCCTCCCCTTTGGCCAGCGCCGAGCGCCGCCGCCACTCCAGGTAAGACAGGCCGACCGCGATGATGAACAGCGCGCCGGTCACGCCCAGCACCGGCGCGGCCCACGAGGTGGTCTGGAAGAAGGTGGTCGGGATGATGTTCTGGATCTGCGGCGTGCCGGGCAAGGCGTCCATCGTGAACGAGAACGCGCCCAGCGCGATCGCGCCCGGCAGCAGGCGCTTGGGGATATCGCTCTGGCGATACAGCTCGGCCGCGAACGGATACACGGCAAACACCACCACGAACAGCGACACCCCGCCATAGGTCAGCAGCGCGCACACCGCCACGATCACGGCGTTGGCGCGCGAGCGGCCGATGTAGCGAATGGCGGTGGCGACGATCGCTTCCGAATAGCCCGACAGCTCGATCACCTTGCCGAACACGGCGCCGAGCATGAACACCGGGAAGTAGAGCTTGACGAAGCCCACCATCTTTTCCATGAAGATGCCGGAAAAGACCGGGGCCACCTGGGCCGGATCGGTGAACAGCACCGCGCCGAGGGCGGCAACCGGCGCGAACAGGATGACGCTGTAGCCGCGGTAGGCGGCGAACATCAGCAAGGCCAGCGCGGCGAGCACGATCAGGAATGACAAAGGACCTCCAGTGCATGGACAGGACGGGAAGCCATCATTATAGGAAGCGCGGCGCCCGCTGCCGAGCGCGCGCGCCGTGCACGGTCCATTTCATGCCGGCTGCATCGGCGTCGTTGCTTCGCCAATGCGCCGCGCCCTCAGGCGACGTTGTCTTCGACCCGCGGCACGGTCGATCCGGCCGCCAGCGTGATGCGGGTGCGCTTGGCCAACGGTGCGCTTGGCGCCGCGCCACTCGCGTCGAGCGCCTTGACCTTGTTGAACACCACGCTGAACGACGCCGGCGTGACCGTGGCCACTGCGTAGCCCTGCGCATCGTGGTCGGCGTAGGCGAAGCCCGGATTGTTCATGCGCAGCACCTGGTCAAAGCCCTGCGGCGTGGCCACCAGCGGCGCCAGCGGCGTGGCGCCGGCGCCGGCGCGCAGGTACTGGTAGAACGACGAGCTGCTGATGCCGGCGCTGACAAAGTCCACCGCCACTGCCTTGCCGGTGGCCGGGTCGTTGTTGTCGTAAATGACGCCGCACTGGAAGGCGTGCAGGTCGCCCGTGATCGCGACCACGTTCTTCACGTTGTTGGCGGCCAGGTGGCCCAGCATTTCGGCGCGGTAGGACGGGAAACCATCCCAGCCATCGGCGTTGACGACGTACAGGTTGTTGTATGGCGCCGGCGCCAGCGTGCGCATGTCGAGCCACATGCGGTTGAGCGTCACTTCGTTGCCCCACACCTTCCAGGTGGCGGTGGAGGCTTTCATGGTGTTCTTCCACCAGTCGGTCTGGGTGGTGCCGAGCAGGCCCGGGTTGCGCCCGAGCGTGCCCTTGGCGCGCGCCTCGAACTGGGCCAGCAGCGGCTGCGGCACGAAGTAGCGCGAGCCGATCGAATCGTCCCCGTTTTCCGGGTCGCCCTGCAGCATGCGTGCGTAATCGGCTTCGCTCACCACGTGGTCGTCGCGGTACAGGCGCTGGTCGGTCATCACCAGGTGCATCAGGGTGCCGAAGCGGAAGTCGCGGTAGATGCGGATGTTGTCGTAGCCGGCCTTGTTCAGGTCGAACGAGACGTCGCCCCAGTCGACCGGCATGTATTCGGCCCAGGCCTGGGTCGCGTTGCGGCGGCGCGAGGTCTGCTGGCGGTTGGCGTTGTCGTAGGTCTGGTGGTCTTGCCAGCAGTCGTCCGAGAATTCGTGGTCGTCCCAGATCACCACCATCGGGCACTTGGCGTGCAGCGCCTGCAGGCGCGGGTCGCTGCGGTAGGTCTTGTACAGGGTGCGGTAGTCGTTCAGGCTGTTGGCGTAGCGTGCGCCGCCTTCAATGGCAACGCCGTCCGGCAACTCGATGCGGGTGTGGCCCGGTTCGGCGCGGCCGGCCTGGAACGCGGCGCCGACGGTCTCGTACACGTAGTCGCCCAGGTGCACGATGAAGTCGAGTTCTTCGTTAGCCATCAGGCTCATGGCGGCCCAGTGGTTGATGCTCCAGTCCTGGCAGGTCATCCACGCAAAGCGCATCTGGCTCGGCGTGCTGGCGGCGGCCGGCGCGGTGCGGGCCTGGCCAACGGGGCTCAGGTCACCGCCGGCGCGGAAGCGGTAGTAGTAGCGCGTGGCCGGGGTGAGACCGGTCAGCTTGGCGCGCACGGTGTGATCGTACTGCGAGCGCGCGGACAGGTCGATGATGCCGGCCGGCGAATTGAAATTGGCATCAAGCGCGACTTCGAGGCGCAGGTCGACGTCAGCAGTGCCGCTCTTCGGCGCGCAGCGGGTCCAGAACACGATGCTGGCTTCCTTCGGGTCGCCGCTGGCCACGCCCAGCGGGAAGGTGTAGGTGCCCTGCGGCGGATTGTCGTCTCCGCTGCCGCACGCCGACAGCAGCGTGCCGGCGCCGGCCACGGTGAAATATGCGCTGCTGCGTAAAAAGCCACGTCGATCCATGTTTCGTCTCCTGTTGAGCTGATGGCCGGAAGTGTAGCCACGCGATATGTCGCGGGCGTGACAAGCCGACAAGCTGCCGGGCTGTCGATGGGGACGCGTTATACTTGGTCGATAATTCGAATCGAATCAGACAGGGGAAGCAGATGGCGCAGCACCACATCGGCATCGTCGGCGCCGGCACCGCCGGCCTGGCCAGCGCGATCGCCTTCGCGCGCGACGGGCACGCGGTCGAGGTCTTCGAAAAACATCCATCGCTGGCGACGCTCGGCGCCGGGGTACTGATCCAGCCACAGGGCGTGGCCGCGCTCGACGAACTGGGCGTCGGGCCGGCGTTCGAGGCGATCAGCGTGCCGATCGCGCGCCTGACAGGACTATGCGAACGTGGCTGGACCCTGGTCGACATCCCCTACCGCGACCTGCAGGCGCGCGCCGTCAGCCGCTCGGCGCTGGGATCGGTGCTGGAACGCGAGTGCCGGCGCCTGGGCGTACGCCTGCATTTCGGTTGCGACGTGCGCGCCGTCGAGGCTGACGGCAACAGCGGCATCATCTCTGTGGGCAAAACGCGCCATGCCTTCGACGTCGCAGTGGTGGCCAACGGCGCCTCATCGCAGCTGCCGGCGGACAGCGGCCTGGCGGTGCGCTCGACCATGTACGAGTGGGGCGCGCTGTGGGCGCTGATCGATCTGGACGACTGGCCCGAGCCGCACTTGTTGGCGCAGCGCTACGGCGGCACCGGGCGCATGTTCGGCATCATGCCCACCGAGCGCGTGGGCGACGCGCTGCGCGTGTCGCTGTTCTGGAGCCTGCGGCGCGACCGCTACGCCGCCTGGCGCGCGGCGCCGCTGGGTGCCTGGAAAGACGAACTGCTGGCGCTGTGGCCGGAGTCGCGTCCGGTGGTCGAGCGCATCGTCTCGCACGAGCAGATCGCGTTCGCCAGCTACCACCATGCCCGTCCAAGCCGGCTGGCATCGGGCCCGGTGTGCATCGTGGGCGATGCCGCCCACGCCATGAGCCCGCAGCTGGGACTCGGCACCACGCTGGCGGTGCAGGACGCATTGGCGCTGGCGCGCCACGTCGATGCCGCCGGTCCGCTGGCGGGCTTGCAGGCGTACTCGCACGGCCGCCTGCGCACGGTACGCGCCTACCAGGCCATGAGCCGGGCTCTGACGCCCTGCTTCCAGCGCGACGGCAGCGGACTCTGGCGCGACCTGCTGTTCGCCGGCGCGCTTGCGATGCCGGGCAGCCGCTACATCATGCACCGCAGTATCGCGGCGCCGCGGCGTTGCGTGCGCCAGGCGTGGGCGATCGGGACACACGGTTCCGAAGGCGATGCGCCGCCGGTCTAACCCTGCGACTTCCGTGTCTTGAACCCGGTCTGGCGCGCCAGGACGTTACGCACAGTCCTCACCCCGAGCGGTTTTGCGCCGGACACACGCAATTCGCCGATGCGCTTCGCCGTCCCGGTCAGGTCCGCCAGCTGTCGCAGCGTTTCCTGTTCGGTGGCAGCGCGCTGCGCGCTCACCAGCATGTCTGCCGCGCGACGCTCCAGATAATGCGTCGCCCGGGTTGTCAATCCGGCGCCCCCGCTGGCCATCGCAACCAGTGCGCGCGGATTGAAATCGTCGTGCAGCGCAAGCACGTATTGGGCCCAGTCTCTCCGGTTCGGAAAGCGCCAGAACCGCACTTGCTGTCCATTAACGACCGCAAAATTCTTTGGCCAGAATTTCACTTCCTCATGACTGCCCGTCGGCACGATCCATCCAGCCTCGTTCTCGATGATCGCGGTTCCGCGTTCTTCCAGCATGGCACCTCCTACGGATATGAATTGAACAGCCGGCGTATCCCTGGCCTGCGAGCGGCGCATGTATCTTCATGGAACAGCCGCAGCCGCGGGCTTGCCCTGCTCGCCATCATCCGGCACCTTGGCCGGCGGCGCTTTCGGCGCATCGCTTGCGGCAACCTTCGCTAGTGCCGGACAAATGCCTGGCTGCGGCTCCGCGACGTAGGCGACCGACCCTGTCGCTTCGCCGTCGCGGGTATAGATCGACAGCGGCAGCACGCCATCCACCGGCGTCAAGCCGGCCAGCGCCGGCACGGTCAGCAGAATGCCCGACATATCGGGCGCGACGTCGAGTTGATTGTTGGCCAGACGGTGGCCGCCGATCACCGCAGCCGACGCCCGCCACAAGTGCGCGCCGCGCACGTACAGCGTGGTGACCCGGCACGCCGAGACATGCTGGCCCTTGAGCGTCGGATCGTCGATCTGGATCTGAAGCTGGGCGCCGCGCTGCATCCTGACCGTCATCTGCTCGAAGTCCGCATAGTTGGCCTTCATCGGCACCCGCATCGACCCGCCCGGGTCGAGGCGCGGCGCGCCGCCGTCGATCGCTGCCGCATCCGGCCCCCATCCGGTCGCGGTGACCAGGTCGAAGTAAGGCCACCAGGCCGGAATCGACAGGTCGACCGCCAGGTCCATTGTGCGCGGCTCCTGCTCGAGCAAGATATCGCCTTTGGGATCGAACACCGCCCTGGGCATGATGACCCACCCGAACCGGTTGTCCTGGGCTGCATAGCCTATCAGCGACGGTATGCGCTCGAAGGTGGCCGACTTGCCGATCGCCTGGCGCGAGTAATTGGCAGCCGCCGAAGCGCTGGCCCCGGTGCGGGGCGCGGCGGCGGCGAGCGACAGCGCAAGCGAGAGATTGTTGGCGACGCGGGATACGCTCGAGATCTGCTGCACCAGCTCACGCGGCCCGATCTCGTACACGGCGATCCGCGACTGCTCGCTGACGATCTCCTCGAACGGGCGCGGCCGGTAAAGTCTGGGCAAGTGGTTGCGAAATGCGATGCGCTGCTGGCGCGAGCAGGCGCGATAGGCAGTGTCCTCGAACGTGCGCAGCAGGAACCGGGCTTCCGATGCCTGGGCGGCGATCAGGCGCGCCTGGCCGGTGCCGTAGCCCGCCGCTACCCCGGCCTGGCCGAGGATATGCTGTGCCGCCCGCTCTACCCGCGCGATCTCGTCGGCCGCCACCACGCGCTGCTGGGCGCGCCGGATCGCATGCAGGACGTCATCGGCGTCGTCAGGTTCGCTGGGCGCCGCAGGCGTCTTCGGTGGCAGTACCGGCAGATGGCAGTCTTTTACCAGACGCGGCGCAGCCCCCGGGATCTTGGCATGGATGCCGACGGTCGCATCGTATTGCGCCTGCGCGCTGGCATAAGGCTGGAAACTCCTGAGGTAGTTGTCCAGCGAGCTGTACGCACCCTCCTGGGTGGTGCCGCCGACGAACCTGGGTACGGCAAATACCAGCTTGGCGCATGCCTGCTCGCGCTGCGCGGTACGGACGGCATAACCGTCGCAGGCTGAATTTGCAATCGCGTCCGGTCTTGCATTGCTATCGCCTGCGGTCGGTCTGTTCTTCAGCGCGGGGCCGGGTTGCGGATTCGGGCGGGGAAAATAATAATCGATCAGGGTGAACAAATCCGAATCGCTCAAGGCGACCAGTTCCGGATCCTGGCCCCAGCCGTCGCCAGTAGCCCGATTCAGTCTCTGGTTGATGTGATCCAGCCAGCGCCGGTAGAGAATATCCCAGTCCGGCGCATCTGGCGGTGGCGGCTTGATCGTCATCTGTACTACGCCGGGACGCCGCGACCGATCCCGTTCCGGCAGCACGACAGCCTGGAAATTCAGGCGGATCAGCGCGCTGCCGCCAAAGTCGTGCAAATCGTCCAGACTGGCGGTATTCAAGGCGGACTTCAACAGGTCGCGATATGCCAGCTTGTCGCGAAACTGGTCATTCGGATTGACTGCCGACGTCGCCCTTTTGACGTCGCTGGCGCTGGCGTCGAGCCGGGTCGCCAAGCCATCGGTGAACTTGACGATCGCGGCCTTGAGCTGGTCGATTGCCAAATTCAGCTGCGGCGGGAGTGCCGCGTCCGCGGCGCCGGCCTCCTGTGGCTTGGCGCCGTCGGGCGCTTTCGCGCCATCGCCCGGTTTGCGGTCCGAGGGCTCGGTCTGAGCGGCGAAGCGCGCGCGCATCAATTCGGCGTCGCGGATTAATTGATCGAGCTGCAGCTGCAGTTCCAGTACATCGATCTTGTGCTGGATGGCGTCTGTTTCGGACTCGCGCCGGTATTCGGCGCCGCGCGCCGGATCGAAACTCAAGCCGATCGCAGCGGCGAATGCCGTGATCTGCTCGATCTCGCGCTGCATCTCGGGATCGAATTTAACCTTGGCGAATTCCGCTGGATCGAGCATGCCTTCGATCCAGCCGACATCGCGCCGCCGCTCGTTGATCAGCGATTCGCGGCGGTACATTTTGGGCTGCGATACCGCGATCGTGCCTGCGATCCGGGAACCGGCCCAATCTATCTGGCTCAAACGATTTGAAAACGGGGTTTTACAGGAGGCGAGCAACAGTGCAAGGCCCACCAGCGCCAATATCCGCCACCGCGTGCTGCCGGCCTTGCTGAGCTGATCCATATAATCCTCCGATTATTAGCCTTGCACGCTTTGGCTGATTTGACGGATGAATTATCGAAAAGTTTGGACGCAGCGTTCAATATTCAAAAAAGCGCCTGTTGCTTGCTGCAATAACGCGCAAAACTGTCGCCCAAAAACGGCAGGATCGCATCGGCCACCGGTTCCAGCTGGCGCGTCAGATAATGTTCGTAGTCGAGCGCGGCGTGGCGTGCTTCCATCGGTTCCGGACCGTTCAGGGTCATCACGTAGCGGATCCAGCCGCCCTTACGGTATAGCGCGGTGCGCCCGTTGCGGATGAAATGCTCGTCCGCCATGCGCGCCGCGCGCACGTGCGGCGGCACGTTGCGCTGGTATTCCTCGAGCGGGCGGCGCAGGCGCTTGCGGTACACCAGCAGGTCGTCGGATTCGCCGGCCAGCAGGCGCGCCACCGTGTCGCGCACGTAGTCCTCGTACGGCTCGCCCTTGAAGATCCGCTCGTAGAGCCCCTGCTGGAACTGCTGCGCCAGCGGGGTCCAGTCGGTGCGCACCGTCTCCAGGCCCTTGTAGACCATCTCTTCGCCGCCGTCGCCCGTCGCCGCCAGGCCCGCATAGCGCTTCTTGCTGCCCTCGTCCGAACCGCGCACGGTCGGCATCAGGAAGCGCCGGAAGTGCACGTCGTATTCCAGCTCCAGCGCGCTGTCCAGGCCCAGCTCGTCCTTCAAGTGCCCGCGCCACCAGCCGTTGACGTGGTCGACCAGCTCGCGTCCGATGCGGCGCGCCTCGTCCTCAACATGCGGCTTTCCGAGCCAGACGAAGGTCGAATCGGTGTCGCCATAGATCACCTGGTAGCCACGCGCCTCGATCAGTTCGCGCGTGCGGTGCATGATCTCGTGCCCGCGCATCGTGATCGACGAGGCCAGGCGCGGATCGAAGAAGCGGCAGCCGGTGGTGCCCAGCACCCCATAAAACGCGTTCATGATGATCTTCAGCGCCTGCGACAGCGGCGCATTGCCTTCGCGCTTGGCCGCCTCGCGCCCGGCCCACACGCCGGTGACGATGCCCGGCAGGCAGTGCCTGGTGCGCGAGAAGCGCCCGCCGCGAAAGCCCGGCACGGTCGCCTCCTCCGGTTCGCGCAAGCCCTCCACCAGCCCGAGCGGATCGATCAGGAAGGTGCGGATGATCGACGGATACAGGCTTTTGTAGTCCAGCACCAGCACCGAGTCGTACAGGCCGGAGAGCGAATCCATCACGAAGCCGCCCGGGCTGTCGGCGCCGGGGACGTCGCCGATGTTCGGCGCCACCCGTCCCTTGCGGTGCAGCAGCGGCAGGTACAGGTGTTCGAACGCGGCCACCGAGCCGCCGCTGCGGTCGGCCGCCAGGCCGGTCACGCTGGCGCGCTCCAGCAGGAAGTCCATCAGCTTGGCCTTGGCGAAGATGCGCGTCACCAGCTCGCAATCCTTCAGGTTGTACCAGGCCAGCGCCGGCTTGTCCTCGGCGAACATGCGGTCGATCTCGGCCATCCGGTCATGTGGATTGTCGATCGCCTTGCCTTCGCCTAGCAGCGTCTGCGACACGTTCTCGAGGCTGAACGAGGGAAAGCTCCAGGTGGCCGAGCGCAGCGCCTCGATACCGTCGATGACCAGGCGACCGGCGATGCAGACGAAGTAGTGTTCGCCCTGCCCGCCGTGTTCCCGCCACTCCATCGCGCTGCCGTCGCGGCCCAGCCGCAGCGGGTGCTGGAACTTGTCGGCCTGCTTCTGCAGCACGCGCAGGTCGAACTGGATCACGTTCCAGCCGATGATCGCATCCGGGTCGTGACGCAAGAACCAGTCTTCCATGCGCGCCAGCAGATCGCGCCGGGTGGCGCAGTATTCCAAATCGAAGTCAACCTGCACCTCGTCGCGATTCGGCGGCCCGAGCATGTACACCTGGCGCTGGCCGCAGCCTTCCAGTGCGATCGAATACAGCTCACCGTGGAAGGTGGTCTCGATGTCGAGCGACACCGTGCGCAGGTTCGGCCGGTATCCCGGCGCCGGTTTCAGGTGACCGTCGTGCAGCAGGCGCGGATCACCTTCGACCACTGTGCCGGTGAAGCCGGCCGGTGCCGTGATGAAGCGCTCCATCAGATAGCGCTCGGTCGGGCGCACGTCGGCCTCGAACACGTCCAGGTCGTGCTCGCGCAGGCGCTTTTCGATGCGCAGCAGGTGGCGGTACTTGCGGCAATACAGACCGAGCACGGGACGATGGCGGAAGTCGAGCAGCGCCAGAGGTCGCAGCTCCCAGCCGCGCTCGGATTGCAGCAAGGTCTCGACCGTACCGCGCTGCTCCTCAGGGATGAAGGCCACGGGAATTTGCGCCGGCAGCCGCACGCAGCGCGGACCGTCGTCGGTAGCGAGCCAGAATTCGACCTCGCAGCCGGCGAACGTATCGCGCCAGTGGCGGGTCAGCAGGAAGCCGGTGCCGCCCGCCGCCGGCGTGAAGGAATCGGTATCCATCAGCGGTAGCGCTGCAGCTCGGCCTCGCTGAAGCCGGCCTGGCGCCGTCCCTCGATGTTGAACGGGCCCTTAAGCACCGGCGCCTTGTACTGCACCGTCAGCTCGTCATAGGTGGCGATCGGCTCCAGCCCGCGCTGCAGGCACAGGTGCAGGTACCAGCGGTTGCCGATTTCGACGTGGCCGACTTCATCCACCAGTAGTCGGTCCAGGATCAACGCCGCCGCCAGGTCGCCGGCCTGGGCGATCTTGGCGCGCAGCGGCGGGATCGCGTCGAGCCCGCGCGCTTCCAGCGTACGCGGAACCAGCGCCATCCGGGCCAGCACGTCGCCGCTGGTCTTGGCCACCATCTCCCACAGGCTGTCATGGCCGGGGAAGTCGCCGTAGGCGTAGCCGAGCGTGCCGAGGTGCCCGCTCAGCATCGTGAAGTGCAGCGCCTCCTCGTCGGCCACGCGCAGCCAGTCGAGGTAGTACTGCTGCGGCATGCCGGGAAAACGCCACAGGGCGTCGAGCGCCAGGTTGACCGCGTTGAACTCGATATGGGCCAGCGCGTGGACCAGCATGGCGCGCCCTTCCGGCGTACCCATCGAACGGCGGCCGACCTGCAGCGGCGGCACCAGTTCGGGCTTCGCCGGACGGCCGGGAATCGACGGCGGCTCGTCGATCACGGCGTCGATATCGACCCGTGCGCCGCCGTCGCGGCACGTCTGCGCCAGCGCGAATACAGCGGCGGCCTTGGTGGCGGGATTGGTTTCTAGCAGCGCTCGCAGCGCGCCGGCGCGCAATTCCATGGCGTTACCTGTTCGTGCAAAAGCCAGCATTCTACCGAATGCGCCACGGCCTGCGCCAGACGCGGTCCACTTGCGCCGCCGGCAGGAATCGTGGGTGGCTGGCTACGCGTATGCAAGTGGCGTATTACAACAGCTGCGCGCGGCGGCGTATTTACCGATGGCCCGCACGAACCACTCCGTGGGATCATTAAGTCGAGAGATAACTGTTCTGGCGGCACTTTATCTGGCGGCAAGCCCGGTGCCGGACATGATCGATCAATCGCATGCCGGCCTCCCATCGACGATCTGGAGATATCAATGCGTATCCTGACCATTGCAATGATGGCGTTGTGTTCCTTACTCCTCCCGAAACAGGCGACAAGCGCAGCGCAGCCTTTCGACAACGCGCAGCGGCCGCCTCCAAAGAACTACAGTGGCCCGATCTTCAGGCTCAGCCACAACTACCCGCGATCGGCGCCGACCCCGGCCATGCCCTGGCGCGCGGCGATCGGCAACGGGCGCATCACCACCGCCAATGCGCCCGCCTATGCCGAGGCACTGAAAGCGGCGATCGCCGACGACATGCGCGTGCTGCTGCAGGATTACGCCAACTGGGATGCCGGCAAGCGCGGCTGGTACAACGAACCGTGGATGGGCAGGACCAGCCAGGCCCACAGGGAGGCGCGCTTTCGCGAACCCTTGCGCGGCATGTATGTCGGCACTGAAAAGCTGACGACCGACCTGTTCAAGGATAGCGGCCTCAAGAAGGACTTCACCACGTATGTGCTGGTTTATTACGACAAGACCGCCGCGGTCACCCTGAACAATATCTGGGGCAAGACGGCCATGACGCCGAGGGTGACGGCAGCGTCGACCCAGTTTGCCGAGGGCTCGATCATCATCAAGGCCGCTTTCATCACCGCCGATCCGGCGGCGTGGCCGGTGATGCGAGGGACGCAGGCCTGGCCCGCGTATATCGTCACCAATGTCAGCAAGACGCCCGCCCCGACCACGCCGGCGCTGACGCAGACTTACCTGATGCAGTTCGATATCATCGTCAAGGACAGCGTGGCCGCGCCCGATACCGGCTGGGTGTTTACCACCCTGGTGTATGACGCCCGGGTGGCGGCGCCCGGTAACGACATCTGGAAGAAAATGGTCGTGCTCGGCGCCCAGTGGGGCAACGACCCACAGGCGGACGACCCCGGGGTGCTCAAGCCCAGGCTGGTGGAGAACTGGAACAACATGGCGGCGCCCGCCTACGGCCGCGCCACCCTGGGCTGGGGCGAGCGCCTCTCTGGCCCGAACGATGGCGCCATCAACCCGATCTGGTACCAGCGTCCCGGCGAACGGCGGCCGACCATGGTCGCCTACGCAAAGAACTCGTCGTGCATGAGCTGCCATAGTTCAGCCCAATGGAATACCAAAGCCGGGCACGGCAGCATGCCATCTTTTCTTCTGCCTTCAATGGTGCCGCCACCGCCAGCGTATCAGCCGCCGCCGCCCGGATGCCATCTCAAAAAAGACGTCTATCCGGCCTGCACAGATTATGTTGATTCTCCCGTTCCGGGTGACGCGACGTGGATGAAGTGGTTCAAAAACCGCGAGGGAAATGTCGCCATGGACCCGGGCGAAGGCATCGTCGCAGCCGACTTTGACATGGTCCTGACCTTCAAGTCGCTGCCGGCCTGGTTCAGCGAAACCCAGAATGCGGGCGCCAGTCCCCTGCTCGACCTGGACAAGCGCGGCAGGCCGCTGGGCCGGCCGGCCACGGCGCAGAAATAGACGCGGCATCGATCCCATCCTGCACAGTCACAGCGAGGAACGACCATGACTTTTAATTACCAGGATTTCCTGCTCGGCGCCGACGACAAACCGAACGGCGTGCAGTTCGGCTACCCGGTTCCCGGACCGCAGCAATCGCGCCCCGACCAGATCGCCGGCGGCGCCTTTTCCCTGTCGGCCAGCGACTGGGACCGGCTGGTCAACCAGGGCCAGGACTTCATCGTCATCGGCACCGGCCCGACGGCAGTCGCCTTCGTCGACCAGGCCCTGAATAACGACCCGCACGCCAGCATCCTGATGCTCGAACGCGGCAATTTCTGCCTGCCGGTGCACTACCAGAACCTGCCGCTGCCGTTCCAGTTCAACAGCGGCAGCGCCCCCACCACGTATCCCTGGACCCGCAGCAGCGAGATGGCGACCTCCGGCCTGCGCCTGTTCCAGGCGGGCTATATCCCGGTGCTGGGCGGACGCTCCACCTACTGGAGCGCATGGTGCCCGGCCCCGGATGCGGGACTGCTGCGCGACTGGCCGCAGGAGCTGGTCGACGTCACCTTGCAGGACGGCTTCTGGGACCGCGCGCGCGCCTTCCTGCACGTGACCACGATGGACCAGGTCGACGACGGCGTGTACGGCCGCCTGCAGCAGCAACTCGGCGCCAACCTGCGCGAGCGTTACCGCAGCGCGGTGCCGGGCGCCGAACACGCTTATGCGGCGCCGATCGCCGTCGGCAACAGCGGCTGGAACGGCATCGGCTTCTATAAATACTCGACCGTCGGCGCCCTGCTCGATCTGCAGCAGCAACAGCAGGCGCGCGCCGCCGCCGGCAGCGGCGCCGCCCTGCACATCGCCGACAACTGCGTGGTCAGCCGCCTGCTGCACGACGAGCGCGGCACGGTGACCGCGATCGCCACCAGCCGCGGCGTGGTCGCGGTCGGCAATGCCAGGGTGATCCTGGCGATGGGCACGATTCCGCCGGCCACCCTGTTGATGAATTCCTTCGGCGAGCGCTTGCCGAACGCGGGCCGGCGCTACACCGGACACTTCATGTCGCACGTGACCGCGCGCGTCAGGCGTAGCGCGTTCAAGGACCTGGCGCCGCTCGAACTGGGCGCCGTCTACCTCGACGGCAAGGATGCCGCGGGCTACCAGTACCATGTCCAGGCCAGCGCCTTCGCGGTGGCCGATCCGGTCGCCGGCGCCGCCACCGTGGCGCGCGAGGCGCCGGACGCCGCCGCCGTGGCGTCGCCCCAGCAGCTGGCCGGCTCGGGCGACCATGTAGTGTTCGTTTGCGCCACGCTGGGTGAAGTCAACGAGAACAATCCCGGCAACGCCATCTGGCGCAACGGCGGCAGCGATCCGACCACCAATATCTCGCTCCAGCTGCAGCCGGGGCCGGAAGACATGACGCTGTGGTACGTGCTCGACGAAGCGACGTACCAGACCATCGACGCCATGACCGGCGGCGCCGCGGTCGAATACTGGACCGATGCGCCGGCCGGCTCGGCCTCGGCCGCCGATGCCGGCGGCAGCTGGGGACCGGCGCGCCCGCCGCAGTCGCAGATCCGGCTGCCGATCATCGTGCATGAAGCCTCGCCCTTGTGGATGGGGCCAGATCCGGCCACCTCGGTGGTGGGCCTGGACTACCGGCCGCACGGCGTGCGCAATGTGTACGTAACCGGCGGCGCACTGTTCCCGACCTCGGGCTCATGGAACCCGACCTTGATGATGTGCGGCCTGGCGCAGGATCTGGCGGACCGGCTGCAGCCGGCGTCGCAAGCGACCGCTACATCTGCCGGAAATGGTGTGCATACACCGGGCTGACGCGCGGCTTCTCGGGACGACCGCGCAGGTTCAGCATCACCTTGCCCAGGTCGTCGCGCGCGGCCGCCAGCACGCACTCGAGGTTGACCACGGTGCCGCGGCTGATCTGCAGGAAGCGCTTCTCGTCGAGCTGGGCCAGCAGTTCCTTGAGCGGCACCCGGATCAGCGCCTCGGCATCCTGGGTGACCACGTTGACGTATTTATCGACCGCCTGGAAATACACCACCTGCTCGACCGGGATCATGCGCACCACGCTGCCGACTGCTGCGCGGATGGTGGTCAGGCGCTGCGGTGCAGTCGCCGCCGGTGCCTGCGGCAGCAAGGCCTGGAGCTGGCCGAGCAGCTGCCCAAGACCGCCTGCGCCGGCCGCGTCCCGGGCCTCCATCAGGCCGCGCAGCCGCTCCACGGTCTTGCCCAGGCGCGCGGCGCTGACGGGTTTAAGCACATAATCGGCGGCAGCCTGCTCGAAGGCCTGCACCGCATAGTCGTCGAAAGCGGTGACGAACACGATGTGCGGGAACGGCTGCGGCCCGTCCCAGCGCTCGGTCAGTTCCTCGGCCGCTTCCAGGCCGGTCTGGCCCGGCATGCGGATGTCGAGGAACAGGATGTCGGGCCGCAGCGCCAGCGCCTGCTCCACCGCCACCAGGCCATTCGGTGCACTGGCGACAATCTCCAGTTCGGGCCATAGCTGGCCCAGGGTCTTGGCCAGCGTGGCGGCGAGGATCGGTTCGTCTTCTGCGATCAGGGCGCGGGGATTCATGCGGTCTCCAGGGGAAGGGTCAGACAGGCCAGCGTGCCATGCGGCTGCACTGGCGTCAGGGTCAGCGAAGCCGCGTCGCCGTACAGCGCCAGCAGCCGTTCGCGCGTGGTCGCCACGCCCACGCCACTGCCGCCGCGGCTGGGCGTGCGGCCCAGGCCAAGGCCGGTATCGCGCACGCGGATCTCGAGCGCGTCGCCATTGCGGCCGGCGCTGATGTCGATCTCGCCGCCATCGACCTTCGGTTCGAGGCCGTGCACGATCGCATTCTCGACCAGCGGTTGCAGCAGCATGGTCGGCAGGCGCGCGCCGCGCAGTTCCGGCGGCAGCTCGACGCGCCAGGACAGGCGCGCGCCCATGCGCACACCCATCAGGCCGAGGTAGGCC
Organism: Massilia sp.; assembly: GCF_031995545.1. Taxonomy (GTDB): domain Bacteria; phylum Pseudomonadota; class Gammaproteobacteria; order Burkholderiales; family Burkholderiaceae_D; genus Telluria. The sequence continues at coordinate 7,904 of NZ_DAMAGA010000031.1, read as the reverse complement.
TGCATCGCCGTGAATTCGGCGTCCAGCGTGGTGTTCTCGGAACGCGACACGCTCAGGGTGGCGCGCAGGTAGACGATCAGCTGGTCCAGCATGTCGCCGGCGCGCGCCGGGTCGAGCGCGATCAGTCCCTGCAGGTTGGCCAGGGTATTGAACAGCATGTGCGGCTCGATCTGGGCCTGCATCAGGCGCAGCTGCGCCTGCAGTGCCTGGCGTTCCACGACCTCGGCGCGCAAGCGCGCGGCGGCGTGTTCTTCGCGCGTGCGGTACAGGCGTTCGCGGTTCATCATCAGGATTGTGGCCAGGGTGATGCCGATCAGAGCCAGCGCCACCATCCCGGCGCGCTGGAACGAGCCGTAGTCCTCCAGGCGCGGCGTGGGCAGCCCCAGGATCAGCGTGGCCAGGTACATGCCGGTGAGGTGCGCCAGCGGCGCCACCGCCAGCGCCAGCAGCACGAACGGCACCCACTGGCGCAGGCCCCAGTCGCTGCGATCCCAGAACAGCAGCCGGGCCGCATTCAGCGGAACGAAGGCCGCGGTACCGATCAGCACCGAGACCACCAGATTTTCGAAGAAGACTTCGGGCTTGCCGATCAGGACGGTGATGATGACGGCCAGCGCGGCGCTGATGGCGGCGGTCACCGGCAGCCCACCGAGGAATCGGCGCAGGCGCGAGCGCGGTGCGGGGCTGGACGACGACAGAACGCTGGACATGCTGGTTCACCGGTTAGTATTGGTGCCAGCATTCTGCCCAGCTTGGGGGGAGCGATCAAGCGCCGCTGCGACGTAGTCGCGAAACGATGGAGCGAACCGCCCGCAAAGGCCGACGAAGGTTGACCGTTCTTTCGTAGGCGTGTCATATTGCCATTCTTTCTACCACGTGGAACTCCGCACATGCGTCACATCGTCTCCGCCCTCACCCTTGCCCTGGTCTGTTCCGGCGCCCTGGCCGAAGCGCCGGTCAAAGCGCTGCCACTCGACGCGCTCACCGCCAGCATCTCGGCCGACTCGCTGCGCGGCCACCTGTCCTTCCTCGCGTCCGACCTGCTGGAAGGCCGCGGCACCCCGTCGCGCGGCGTCGACCTGGCCGCCGAATACATCGCCGCCCAGTTCCGCCGCGCGGGACTCGAAGCGGCCGGCGACGACGGCTACTTCCAGACCGCCAACTGGCAGTTCGCGCAGCGCAAGGACGGCGACGTGGCCGTGACCATCAACGCCGGCGGCAAGACGTTTACCGTGCCGGCGGGCGGCGCCAGCGGCAACTTCGTCGACCCGATCGCGCTGGCTGCCACGCCGGCCGTGTTCATGACCTGGGACGCGGCCCTGGCCGACACCAGCGCCGCCAACGGCAAGGTGCTGGTGGTGACGGCGCCCGCGATCTCGGGCGCGGCGGCGCAGCTGCAGGCCAAGCTGAAGTCAAAGCCGGCGTTGATCGTGATGATCGACCGCGAGCGCCGCCACAACCGCAGCCCGGGCGGCTGGCTGATCGATCCGGCCCAGCCGGTGAACAAGAGCGCGCCGCCGGTGGTGCTGCTGCACGCGGCCGACGCCGCGGGCGCACTGGAAGCCGCCGGCGCCGGCACCGTCGCCACCGTCGCCGCCAACGTGACGGCGCCGGAGATCAAGCCGGTCAAGCTGCGCAACGTGATCGGCGTGCTGCGCGGCTCCGACCCGGCGCTGAAGAATACCTATGTGATGCTCAGCGCCCACTACGACCACCTGGGCATCCGCGACGGCGAGATCTTCAACGGCGCCAACGACGATGGCAGCGGCACCGTGTCGGTGCTGGAAATCGCGGCGGCGATGGCTGCGCAGAAGGAACGTCCGCGCCGCAGCATCGTGTTCGTGGCGCTGTTCGGCGAAGAACTGGGGCTGCTCGGTTCGCGCTACTACGCGCGCAATCCGGTGTTCCCGCTGAAGGACACGGTGGCCAACCTGAATTTGGAACAGGTCGGCCGCACCGACGACAGCGAAGGCCCGCAAGTCAATTCGGCGACCATGACCGGCTACGATTATTCGACCGTCGGCGCCACCTTGCGCCGCGCCGGCGAGCGTACCGGGATCCGCTTCTACAAGCACCCGACCAACAGCGACCGCTATTTCGCGCGCAGCGACAACCAGGCGCTGGCCGACGCCGGCGTGCCGGCCCACACCCTGTGCGTGGCGTTCGGCTTCCCCGACTACCACGGCAAGGACGACACCTGGGACAAGGTCGACTACGACAACATGGCGCGCGTGAACCGGATGGTGGCCGTTGCCCTGCGCGATATCGCCAACGACCGCACAGCCCCGACCTGGACGAATGTGCCGAACGCCGCCAAGTATCTTGAAGCGGCACGCGCGCTGAAGTCGGCCCGGTAAGGAGCATCGGTGGGCATGGATGCGCCGGGCAAGGTCGTTGCCCTGTCGATCAGGCCCGTTGGCTCGGCGGCGCCGGTCGCTGTTGACCGCATGCGCCTCGTCGCAGGGGTCGGCGCCGAGGGCGACCGCTATGCGGACACACTGTCGCCGCGCCAGTTGCTGCTGGCCGGCGCCGATGCCTACGCGCGGTTCGCGCTGGCACCGCACGCACTGCGCGAGAATCTGCTGCTCGATATCGATGTAACCGGCCTCGCCTCGGGTACGGTGTTGCGCGTCGGCCCGCAGGCACTGGTGCGCGTGATGTTCGTGTGCGAAGCGTGCGGCCAGCTCGATCGCCACGCCGAACGCCTCGCGGCGCGCATTGGGCCGCAGCGCGGGATGCTGGCGCGCGTGCTGCACGGCGGCGACGTGCAAGTGGGCGACCCGGTGCGCGCGCTGGACGTCACGCTCGACGCCTGGCCGGAAGACTGGCGCGAACGCGTCGCCCGGGTGCTCGGTGCCGTGCCGGACGGCAGCGTCGTCACCTATGCACAGCTGGCGCATCTGGCCGGCATCCAGACCAGCTACTGCCGCGCGTTTCCCCGCCTGCTCCGGGGTCTCGGTCCGGATATTGCTGCGCGGGCGGTGACCGCACGCGATCGTGCAGCCACGCCACGCTGGGACGGCGCCGGCCTGTTCGATCCGACGTCCCTGCAGCAATCTGCGCTGGAAGGCGAATGAACAATCGAGGGCAAGATGGTCCGCACTCATATAGGAATTTACAAACCATGTATTCCGTCGAATCGACATCTACTATGCAGTCACTGAAAAAATTCTTGGGTACGGCGTCTGGCACGGCAGTGGGTACGCTGCTGTACACCGCATTTCTGAGCGCCGCGCAGACACCCGACTGGGGCCGCGCGGCCTTCGTGGGAATTGTCTGCGGCATCGTCGCCGTCGTCTGGCCGCGCAAAAGCAACAGCACCGGCAAGCGAGGATAGCCAGCCCCGTTCAGAAGATAGGCAGATACAGGAAATGGGCGTAAGATTTGCCCTGCAGCAAAAGCAATTACCAACGTATTCCCCCTCGAGGAGTTATTGGTTTTGATGCGGCCACTTATTTAATCCCAGTCGTCCGTTCTGGCTTCACCTATCTGCGCACCATGATCACGAATAAAGGTAAAAAACGAAATTTCATCATCGAAAACTTCCGTGCAACGATCGAGCAGCGTGCGTCGTGGTTATGGCTTTTGTGTGATGAAGCTGAAAAGAAAGGCCTGGCGTGGGAAGATTTTGCGCCGGCGGCAATCACGCGTTATGGCGAGAGGGAGGGCAAGGAACTCGTCAAGCGAGCGTGGGATTCGAAAAGTCTTCTGGGACTGCGATTTCTGCTTTTCACACTCCCAGCCCGTATGATTTTTGATATCAAGGTCAAAAAATTGGGCAGCCGCGAATTCAACATGGAATTCAACTATTGTCCCTTGGTGAACGCTTGGCAGAAAGAGGGTTGCAGCGACGGCCAGATCGCGCGTTTATGCGATATCGCGATGTGCGGCGATCACGGCATTGCCAAAGCCTATGATGCCGAACTGGTCATCACTGAGCGGATTTCTCGCGGCGACGGCGTATGCAAAATGCACTACGTCAGGAAAATAAAATAAGACAGACTCCGCGCTTCATTTCGCCGTCAAGGTCGTTGGCCTGTAGATCCGGCCCGCCCGATCGGCGGCGCCGGCGAAAGCGGCCGTGCTCGCGTGAAGCCGGCGCTTCATGAGTTTCTCGGCCGCCGCCAGCGCACTGTCCGGCGTCGCGGCGATATCCGGGATGACGCCTGTCCCTTCCCAGTTGCTGCCGGTGATCGGGCTGATGCTGCGCTGGCTGGGTATCTCCGCGTAAAAATGCTCGCCGATGCGATGCGCACTGACGGGATGGGCGCCACCCCAGGTCGGCTCGCCGATGACCGTAGCGCGTTTCATCGCCTGCATCGTGTACACGAAATCTTCGCCGGCCGAGCCGGTCTCGGGGCCGGCCAGGATCAGCACCGGCCGCTGGCCGCCATACCGCTTGCCGTCGAGCCGGTCGTGCGTCCAGTGCTGGACCGTCTCCCCGGTGTCGCGGTCCCAGATATCGTTCAGACGCGTGCGCCGGTCGACGAAATAGCTGACCAGCAGGACCACCGCTTGCGGGTCGCCGCCGCCATTGCGGCGCAGGTCCATGATGAGGCCATCGGTATCGGCAAGCTGGTTCATCGCGTCAGCGAATTTGTCGGTCATGAGGAAGGCATCCGGGAAGCCGGTTATCTTCAGATAGCCGATATTGGCGCCCAGCTGACCGACCCTTATCTTGCCGCGCGTCGCCATGTGGCGCCGAATCGGGCGCATGACGAAATTGTGTTGGCGCTCCCACTGCGCCAGCGATGCCGGCGCAGGCCCGTCTGTTTCCTCGGGCAGCGCCAGGCCGGGAGCGAACCGCACCCTCAGGTGCAGGTCGCCGGCCACGCTGCGCGCGTCGGCCGTGAGCCGTTTCGCCAGCTGGTATCCGTCTCCGATCCGATCATAAGCGCCCTGCTTCAGGCGCTGCTGCAGGGCCGCCTCGATGTCCCTGGCCTTGTCGGGGAAGACATAGTGATCGTTCAGTTTCGTCACCAGCGTGCCGATCATACTCACCCGCTTCGCATGATCGAGCACCACTGCCGGTTGCGGCCCGAGGTGTTGCCAGACGCGCTGCGGCGCGCTGGTAGCGAATGCCGCGATAGCCGCCGGCGTCAATAGACACGGTATGACAATCCACTTCATTTTCATGGTTTCCTCAGGGTGAGGCATACGCATTCGATGCGTGATGGAGAACGCTGAAAACCGTTACCTCATCAGCAATGATCAAGTGGATCGAGGGTAGCACAAAGAAATGCCAGGAAGTAGCAATTCGAAGAACCAGTGCAGCGCAAAACAGGTCTTAAGTAGCGGACCGGGTCTGCGCCGCCACCTGCACTGGCTTCACTGGCGCAGGCTTGAGCCGCGTTACCCCGACCAGCACCAGCGCCAGCCCTCCCATCTGCCACAACGACAAGGGCTCACCCAGCAGCAGCCAGGACGCGAACACCGTCAATACCGGCCCCAGATTACCGAACGCCGCGGTCTGCGCCGCGCCGAGACGCGCGATCGCCAGCGCCGTCCAGTAGATCGGCAGCACGGTCGAGATCAACGCCATCAGCGCGCCATACAGCCACACCGCCGGCGGCAGCGTGGGCAGTACCGCCGGCTGACCGGCCACCATGAAATGCACCAGTACCAGCACGCAGGAAGCACTGCCCGCCAGGCCGGCCAGGCGCATCGAACCGATGCGCTGCACCACGGCACCGGTGCCGATATAGTACAGCGCGTAGCTGACCGCACTGGCGAACACCCAGGCCGCGCCAACCAGCACGTCGCGGCTCCAGCCGGCCAGCTGCATGTCGTGCACGAAGCCGATGCCCAGGCCCAGGTAGCAGATCGCCATCGCCTGCAGCGTACGCGCGGTCGGCCGCTCACCGGTGAGGCAGACCTGGAAGATCAGCACCAGGCTCGGATACAGATACAGGATCAGCCGTTCCAGCCCGGCGGTGACGGTTTCCAGTCCGAAGAAATCGAACAGGCTGGCCAGGTAGTAGCCGGTGAAGCCGAGCAGCAGGATGCGTCCGATGTCCTTCGCTGGCAGCCGGTCGGCGCCGCGCTCGCGCGCCATCCACAGCAGCCATAAAAACAGCGGCAGCGCGCAGCCCATCCGGATCGCCAGCAGGGTCAGGGCCTCGACCGGCGCAGCCGCGTAGCCGAGCTTGACGAACACCGCCTTCATGCTGAAGCCGGCGGCGGCCAGCCCCGCGTAGAAGCGTCCGTCCTGCATCCAGCGTGTCAGAGGTGTCGTCGAAATGTTCATCGGTGTCATGTGGGTGTAAAGCCTTATTCTGCCGCGAAACATCCGGCGGTAGAATACGCGAATCGTTCAATCACCCTTCTCGCCAGGAGAAACCCTTGCACTTCGAACTCCTCGACCTGCGCCTGCTGCTGGCGATCGCCGATGCCGGCAGCCTGAGCAAGGCAGCGCAACGCTTTCCGATCGCACTGTCGGCCGCCAGCAACCGCCTGCGCAAGTTCGAGCAATCGTGCGGAATCGAGATCTTCGCGCGCTCGGCCGACGGCATGACGCCGACGCCGGCCGGACGCTTCATCCTGGAGCGGGCCGCGCGCGTGGCCAGTGAAGTCGAGCAGCTCAAGGACACCGTGCGCGACCTGCGCGGCGAGCGCCGCGTCACCGTGCGCCTGGCCGGCACCACGGTGGCGATCAGCACCTTCTTGCCGGAGGCGGTGGGCCGCTTTCTGGCCGAGCATCCCGAAGTGGACCTGCAGCTGCTCGAACACGGCAGCCCGGAAGTGCTGCAGGCGGTACGCAGCGGCGAGGTGGCACTGGGGATCATGGACGGCAACGCGGTGGGTGACGCGGTGATGTCGCTGCCGTTTCGCAGCGACCGGCTGGTGCTGGTGGTGGCCGACGGACATGCACTGGCGGGCCGTACCTCGATCCGCCTGCGCGATGCACTTGAATACGCCTTCATCTGCCTGCCGGCCAAGCGCGCCATGCAGCGCTTCATCGAGTCGATGGCTTCTGGCAGCGGCCGCCCGCTCAAGATCCGGGTACGCGCCTCGAGTTTCGACGCTATCGCCCAGCTGGTGGCGCGCGAGGCCGGGATCGCGATGCTGCCCGAAACGGCCGCCGCCCGCTTCGCCAAAGAGATGCCGGTGCGGATCGTGGCGCTGGACGAGCCGTGGGCGATCCGAGAATTGCGGGTCTGCTTCGCCGACCTGGCGACGCTGTCGCCGCACGCCGAACGGCTGCTCGGGTATCTGGGTCCGCACGGCTGAGCTACCGAATTTATTCCGCCGAAGTTGTTGCGCACGATACACAACCATATTGTGAGCCACTTTTTTCAGAAAAGGTGTAAGCTAAGTGACAACATTTACTAAAGGAGTACACCATGAAAACGACGACTATCTCGGGCATCATGCTGGCAGTGGCAGTGCTGGTCACCGGCTGCAACAAGAACGATGGCATGGGTCCTGCGCAAGAAGCAGGCAAGGCCGTGGATGATGCAGGCTCGGCTGTCGCGACCGAATCGCGCGAAGCCGTGCAGGCTGCCGACGCTGCCGCCGAGCGCGCCGGTGACAAGATGGAAGCCGCTGCTGACCGCGCCGGCGAGAAAATGGACGCTGCCGGCGACCGCGCCGCTGCCGCCGCTGACCGCGCAGGCGACCGTATCGACGCCGCCGGCCAGGAAATCAAGCAGGAATCGAAAGAAGCCGCCCGCGACGCAAAGGAAGCAACCAGCGACGCGACCGCAGCTGCCGGCCGTAGCGTCGAGCGCGCCGGCGAAAAAATGCAGGACGCTTCGAAGTAATCCTTCGTCCGCATCCCGCTGCACTGCAAGCACGTCGTGCCCGCCTCTGGCGGGCACGACGTGCTTGCTTTATTTCCTTGAATGGTCGATGGAGAATCGATGCCATTGCTTCGCGACGTCCTGAGTTCACTCAGCATTGCC
>NZ_DAMAGA010000030.1:4763-66369 GCF_031995545.1 Massilia sp. | reverse complement strand
GAAACCAGCAGGTAGCGGCCGTACTGGAAGTACTGCGCTTCGAGTTCCGGGTCGTCGCCCTGCTTCGTATAGGCCAGCAGGCGCGCATCGGTCGGCAGCGCACGGCGCGCGGCCGGGGTGTCGCCCAGGTCCAGGTCGACGCGGCCGACCAGACTGGCGAAGTCCTTTTCGTGCTCGCTGCGCAGTTCGGCCACCTTGCGCGCGCCGGCCCGGTTCACCTGCTCGGTCACGCGCGCCAGCGGATGCTCGCCGTTGAAGCGGCGCGCCGCGTCCATGACGAAGCTGGTGCCGGCGCCCAGCACCAGGGTAACGCTGTCGGCGCCCTCGATCTTGATGCGCTTGCCGTCCACCGCCAGTTTGCCACCCTCGTTCAGCACCTGCAGCTGGCTGGCGTAGGTCATGACGTTGCTGCTCGGTGTCTGGTCCGGCAGAACAAAGCCGGCCAGCGTACCGCTTGCGTGAATGCGATTCTTGTCGACCGCGAGGTGCGCGCCGTGGCGATCGGTCAGCGCCACGCTGCCGGTGTACTGGCCGGGACGGCTCGCGCTCAGGCGCAACACGATCACCTGCGCCGGATAGCTGGCCCAGGCCTCGCGCTTGTAGGTCACGCCCTTGTGGGTATAGGTGACGGTGTGCACGCCGCGTGCCAGGTCGAGCGTACGGCGATAATTGGTGGCGCCGCTCTCGTGGCCTGGCAGTTCGACCAGCACGTCGCCGAACGGCTGGAACGCGCCCATGGTCTTGTCGTCGCCGGTCCATAGCGTGATGTCGTTGAACTGCAGGTGTTCGCGACCCGGCTGGCCGAACACCATGGCGCCGATGCGGCCGTTGCCGATCGGGAGCGCCTCTTTTTCCCAGCCCTGGTCGTTGTCCTGGGCCGGACGGTCATAACGCAGCACCAGTTCAGGCGCGGCGGCGGCGAGGTTGGCGGCCAGCAGTCCGGCCACCAGCACGATACGGGGAAGAAGAATCATTTGGCTGCAGGCCTTCCATAAACGATGCCGCGGCCGGCAGTACTCATGTACACGAAACCGAAGCGGTTCATGTCGCCGACGATGAAGTGGCCATCGCCCGGGCCGCCGTACTGGTGGGCGTCGTCGTTGATGCGCTGCCAGCTGGCGCCGGCGTCGAGCGAGCGGTAGATGCCGCGCACGCCGGCCACGCTGCCCCAGATGTACACGCTCGGGTAATCCTTGCCTTCGGCGGCCTTGCCGAAACCGACCGCGCCGCAGTAGCCGATGCCGGCCACCGGTTTGAAGGTGACGCCACCGTCGAGCGAGCGTTGCAGGCCGCCGTCCTTGAGCGGCGCCCACAGGTCGCCTTCGCGGCCCGGCGCCAGGCGGATCAGGCGCGAGCCGCCGGCCGGCAGCGCGGCGCGTGCGCTGAAGCTGGCGCCGCCGTCGCTGCTTGCCATCAGCGCCTTGTCGTCGTAGGCATAGAACACATTTGATTCAACCGGATCGGCGACGGCGCGCAGGTCGCGTCCGGCCAGGCCTTTGACTTGCACCCAGGTCGCGCCGCCATCCGCCGAACGGTACAGGGTCGACGAACCCTGTGGCGTGTGCACCAGGGTTGCGCCGTCGGCCGAGATGGCGACCCGTCCGCGCTTGCCCTGCAGCGCCGGCGTTTTGGTCCAGGTCTTGCCGCCATCGCTGGTCAGCAGCATGGCGTCGCCCACGCGCACCATCGTGCCCGGGCGCAGCGCCGCCGCGTCGAGGCCGGTGGTGGTGCCGATTTCGGGATGGTGGATGCGGCCGTGGCGCGCCGGATCGTCGTGCACGAAGCCGTCGTAGTCGCCGATCGCCGACACCACCGGTTGCCCGGCCATGCTGACGAAGCCGAGCGGCACGGTCTCTTCGAGTCCGGCCACGGTGAAGGTCCAGGTGGCGGGCGTGGCGTCGATGTTCGCAGTACGGAACACGCCATTGCCGGAGGTGACCCACACCGCACGCGTGTCGCTCGGATCGAATTCGACCGAACCGGCCCAGTGGATCGCATGGCCCTTCAGCCACGGCACGCCGGCGTCGTCGCGCCGAAAGCCGCGCGCGATCACATCGAGCCAGCTGGCGCCGCCGTCGTTCGAGATGAAGATGCGGTCGCCCTTGGCGTCGCCCTGCGGAATGAAGGTGTTGATGGTGGAGACCACCAGGCGCTTGGGATTGCGCGGATCGACACTGACACCGGCGAAGGGACGGGTCCAGCCTTTCGGGGTGACCTCGGTCCACGCGCCGCTGGCGACGTGGTATTTCCATACCTGGCCGCGATCGACCGGTTCGCTGCCGCTCTTGTTCGGATGCGGTCCGGCGCCGTCGGCATAGGTGATGACCAGGTTGCCGGCGCCATCCAGCGCGGCGCGCTGTGGCATCAGGCTGACAGGTGCGTGGGCGACCGGCGCGAAGCTGGCACCACCATCGTCGCTGCGGTACAGGTTCGGGCCGACGCTGCCGAAGCGCGAGACGCCGACGAACAGGCGCCGCGCCTGGCCTTTGTCGATGCTCGCCGGATCGGGCAGCACGATGTTCAGGCCGACGTCATTAGGCGTGGTGGTGACCGGCAGCGCGGCGTTGCGCTGCCAGGTCTGGCCGCCGTCGCCGCTCACGAACAGACCGTCGCGGCGCGAGCCGAGGTACAGCCGCTTGCTGGAGCCGGGATCGACCGCCAGCCGTTCGCCGTTCTGGCGTCCGAAGCCGTTGCCGTGGGTCTTGAATTGTTTGGTGACGTCGACGATGCTGAAGCTCTTGCCATAATCGGTCGAGCGCAGGATCGCGGTGCGGCCGCCGTTCAGGTAGGCGATGCCGGCCAGCAGCCAGACGTTGGCGGCGTTGTGCGGGTCGATCGCCAGCGCGTCGATGCCGAGAAAGCCGGTCTGGTCTTCGGCGACCCAGTCCAGCAGCGGCGTCCAGCGCCGCGCCTTGCCGTCCCAGCGATAGGCGCCGCCGACGTCGGTGCGGGCGTAGGCCACATTCGGCTCGCTGCGGCTGGGGATGACTGCGGTGACGAAGCCGCCGCCGCCGATGGCGACGCTGTCCCACTGGTACGGGACGCTGGCTGCCGGCGCCGGCTGGGCGACGGCCGTGGAGGCGACGCCGGCAACGGTCATGGCCAGGACAGCCGTGACCGCGCCCACGCCCGCCAGGCGGGTAATCGTGGTACGCATGTGTCTCCTGCTTTTATGTTTGTTATGTGCTTATTAATGACCTGCTGCAAACAATGCTAAACAATACAGACGTGACTGGCAAGCAAAATGTTCGCGCTAACAGAAAAAGTTAGATGTCACATTTCGCGTTCCGCAAGGGCATAGGCCTGTCAGAGTATTTACCCTGCGTCTTGGCGTGCGTTTTTTGATGATTGCGTATAACATCCATGGTCTCGGCAGGTGCGCACGGCGCCACCATCCGCACCATCACAACAAACAAGGAGATCCAATGAATATCAGCGGCGAAATGATCATCGGCCAGCGCATCGTGCGCGGCAGCGGCAAGGCCATCCGCGCTTACGATCCATCGCGCAAGACCGAGCTGGAGCCGGACTTCGGCACCGCCACGGCGGACGACCTGGCGCGCGCCTGCGAGCTGGCCGACGCCGCCGTCGAGCCCTACCGCGCCCTGCCGCTGGAACAGCGCGCCGTCTTCCTGGAGACGATCGCCCAGCGCATCATCGACCTGGGTCCGGCGCTGATCGAACGCGCGACCCAGGAAAGCGGCCTGCCGGTCGCGCGCCTGGAAGGCGAACGTGGACGCACCGTGAACCAGCTGCGCCTGTTCGCAAAAGTCGTCCGCGATGGCCACTTCCTGGAAGCGACCCTCGACTCCGCCCTGCCAGAACGCACCCCGCCGCGCCCGGACCTGCGCATGCGCAAGATCCCGGTCGGCGCGGTTGCCGTGTTCGGCGCCAGCAACTTCCCGTTGGCGTTCTCGGTTGCCGGAGGCGACACCGCCTCGGCACTGGCCGCCGGCTGCCCAGTGGTGGTCAAGGCCCACAACGCCCACCTCGGCACCTCCGAACTGGTGGCCAAGGCGGTGCTGAAGGCGGCCATGGATTGCGGCATGCCGGAAGGCGTGTTCTCGCTGATCATCGGCGAAGGCAACCAGATCGGATCGGACCTGGTCAGCCATCCGGCGATCCAGGCGGTCGGCTTCACCGGCTCGCGCGCCGGCGGCATCGCCCTCACCCGCATCGCCAACGCGCGCAAGGTACCGATCCCGGTGTTCGCCGAGATGAGCAGCATTAACCCGGTCTACCTGCTGCCGGGCGCACTGGCCGAAGGCGGCGCCAAACTGGCCGGCGCCTTCGTCGATTCGCTGACCATGGGCGTGGGCCAGTTCTGCACCAACCCGGGCCTGGTGATCGGCCTGGCCGGCGCCGGGTTCGACGCTTTCCGCGAAGCCGCGGCGGCAGCGCTGGGCCTGAAACCCGCCGGCACCATGCTCACCGCCGGCATCCACCAGGCGTATTCGAGCGCGATCGACAAGCGCGCCGGCATCGAAGGCCTGCAGCTGGTGGCACGCGGCAGCGCTGAAGGCTCGGGCTGCGCGGCGCAGGCGGCGCTGTACCAGTGCGACGCGGCGACCTTCCTGGCCAACCCGGACCTGGAAGAAGAGATCTTCGGACCGGTTTCCCTGATGATCGCCTGCCGCGACCAGGCCGAGATCCTGGCCGTGACGCGCCACCTGGAAGGCCAGCTGACCGCCACCGTGCACGCCACCGAGAGCGACCATGCGATCGCGGCCTCGCTGCTGCCGCTGCTCGAGCGCAAGGTCGGCCGCATCCTGTTCAACGGCTTCCCGACCGGCGTCGAGGTGTCGTACGCGATGGTGCACGGCGGCCCGTTCCCAGCCACGTCGGACCCGCGCAGCACCTCGGTCGGCGCCACCGCGATCGAACGCTTCCTGCGTCCGGTGTGCTACCAGGACGTGCCGGCCGGCCTGCTGCCGGAAGCGCTCAAGGACGGCAACCCGCTCAGCATCGTGCGCCTGGTGGACGGTGCGCTGACAGTCCCGGGCTAAGCGCCGCGCCCGCGGCTGCGGTACCAGAGCGCCGGCTTCGCCAACGCGGGTGCCGGCGCGGGTTGGGGATCGAACGTCAGGTCGAGGCGCGCCTCGGCCACGTCGATGGTCTTGCCTTTCGGCGGCCGGTCGCCATCGACGCGCACCCAGGACAGCGACAGCTCGGAAAAGTCGAAGCGCTTCTGCTGCGCCAGCACGCCGGTGACGTCGAACTCGATCGTGGCCGCGCCGTGGTGCGACGCCGCGGCGATCTGGAATGCGCCGAGCGTGCCGACAAAGTGCAGCGCGCGCGTGGTGCCCGAGTCGATCACGTTCGGCATGTTCAGGTAGAACGCATAGAAGAAACCTCCCTGGCCGGCGGCGGCGCTGACCGTCGCCCGGTCGATCACGACCTTGATGCTGCCCAGGCTTCCCAGCCGGCTGCCCTTGTCGATACTGCGCCGCGCGGCGACGATGCGCGCCGCTTCGGCCGCATCCTTTTTCTCCAGTTGCAGCGCAATCGATATCGATTGCTCGTCGAAGGTCGGCAGCAACACGCCGCTCACCACGCGCCGCGTCGCCGACAGCCGGCGCTTCGGCGCCGGCTTGAAGCTGCGCGACGGCGGACGCCGTATCGCCGTAAAACGCGTGGCGGGCGTGGTCCTGCCGGTATCGGTGCGGCTGGTCGATGGCGCCGGCGGCAGCGTGGTCGGCATCGTGGTGTCAGCGTAATCGGTGCCGATCCAGGTCGGGTCCAGCGTCTTGTAGCGTTCGATGCTCAGGTCGGCCGCATACACGTGATTGCCGCCCCAGTACGGGTCGCTGTTGGTGGGCGAGTACGGATTGTTCGAATACGGGATGCCCTTGCCGTCGGGGAGCGCCCAGGCATGCGTCAGGCGGTCGACGCTGGCGTGGTGCAGGTAGAAGATCGGGTCCAGCGGCGACTGCATCGTGGTCATCACGCCGCCGATCAGGTCATGGATCGGATTGTGGACGTCCTCGATCTTCGGCTCGAACGCGTTCAATGCGCCATGCTGGAAGTTGTACACGGTGGGCGCGAACGGGGCCAGGTCGAGCGCGCTGTGCACGTTGGCGCTCAGGCGCGGCACGTAGAGCGGATTGTTCGAGGCCGGATTGGTGAATTCGGCCGGCAGCGTCGCGTACGAGTAATAGTCCCAGTACGGGACATTCAGGTCGGGATTGCCCGAGACGATGCGCAGCTGCTGCTCGAAGTAGTACAGGTAGCCGCGGTGCCAGGCGATGAAGTACGGCGCGCCGTGCGGGCAATGGGTCTCGTGGACGTTGGCCCAGTAGGCCAGCGAGCTGCGGTCGGACGCGTTGGTATTGGCACGCATCGCCGCGAACGCCGCCAGGAACGACTGGTACTGGCTGGTGGTCTTGAACTGCTGCCATTCCTGGCGAATCCGGATCGCCGGATCTGCGTGCGCCAACTGCGGCAGCCATGGGGCGGCCGCCAAGCCTGATGCGGTTTTCAACAGCAGTCGCCTACGCGCGCCTTTGCTCGTCATTTTCTTGTCCTCGTCGTGAACACAGCAGTCGGTGTTCCCACGAGTCTAAGAAAAGCTTGCGCCACCCGAACAGCGACAAGCGAAGAGTTTGCTTTGAATCAAACCCGGCGTTCGCGCAAGCTCAACTGTACGTTGCGCGAACGGGACAATTCGCGATCAGCGGCTGCTGCTGCGGGTCGCGACGTCCAGCCACACCGCCAGCGTCAGGATCAGGCCCTTGACGATCATCTGCCAGTAAGCGTCGACGTCCAGCATCGACATGCCGTTGTCCAGGCTCGCCATCACCAGCGCCCCGACCAGCGCGCCGTGCACAGTGCCGGCGCCGCCGCGCATCGAGGTGCCGCCGATGAAGCAGGCCGCGATCACATCCAGTTCGGCCGACACGCCGGCCGACGGCGAACCGGCCGCCAGGCGCGCGGTGTTGATCAGGCCCGCCAGCGCGCACATCAGCCCCATCAAGCCGAAGATCCACAGCTTGACCGCCTTGACGTTGATGCCGGAAAGGCGCGTCGCTTCCATATTGCTGCCCACCGCGTAGATGCGGCGGCCGAACACGGTCTGGCGCGCGATGTAGCTGAACACGCCCAGCAGCACCAGGAGCACCAGCACCGGCAGCGGAATGCCTTCGTAGCTGTTGAAGGTGGTGATCAGGCCATACAGCACGATGCCGGCCACCGCCACGCGGAACACCGAGCGCCACACCGGCAGCACCGGCAGGTTATGGCGCGCCTGGCTGACGCGCTGGCGCCAGGCCAGCACGCCGGCCAGCACGAACAGTGCGATGCCGAGCGCCGCGCCGAAGACGGGTGGCAGGTAGGCCTGGCCCAGCTGCTCCATCCCTGGCGACACCGGGGCGATGGTGGCGCCGTCGGTCAGGCCCAGCACCACGCCGCGATACGCCAGCATGCCGCCCAGGCCGACAATGAACGAGGGGATGCCCGCATAGGCCGTCAGAAAGCCATTGATAAAGCCGAGCATCAGGCCGGCGCCCAGCACCACGGCGATCGACAGCGGCAGCGGCATGCCGTGGGTGACGTCGAGCACCGCCGCCAAGCCACCCAGGAGCCCGAGCAATGAGCCGATCGACAGGTCGATCTCGCCCGAGATGATGACGAACACCATGCCGCAGGCCAGGATGCCGGTGATCGACATCTGGCGCATCAGGTTCGACAGGTTACGCGCCGAGGTGAAGCCGCCATCGGTCTTGATGTTGAAGAACAGCCAGATCAGGGCCACCGCGATCAGCAGCGCCAGGATCTTGTAATCGGTGAAAAGGCGTTTCAGAGTAGTCGTATTCATTATCGTTGTTCGCGTTCTACGGTTATGCGGAAGGTCGGTGTTGTCCGAGCGCCGCCGCCAGCACGGTCTCCTGGGTCAGTCCCTGGTTGAGGAATTCGCCGCGCAGCCTGCCCTCGCCCATCACCAGCACGCGGTCCGACACGCCCAGCACTTCCGACAGTTCGGACGAGACCATGATGATCGAGATGCCCTGGGCCGCCAGTTCGAGCATCAGTTTATAGATCTCGAACTTGGCGCCGACGTCGACGCCGCGGGTCGGCTCGTCCAGGATCAGCACGCGCGGGCCGGTGAGCAGCATCTTGGCCAGCACCGCCTTCTGCTGGTTGCCGCCGGAGAGCGCGGTGATCGGCAGCGCCGGGGTGGCGGTCTTGAGTGCCAGGCGCCGGATCTGCTCATTGATCTCGCGGCCCTCTTCCCCTTCGTCGATGCGGGTCAGGTGCGAGTAGCGCCCCAGCACCGACAAGGTGATGTTTTCGCCTACCGACAGGTCGCGCACGATGCCGTGGTGCTTGCGGTCTTCCGGCACCAGCGCGAAGCCGTTGCCGATCGAGCGCAGCGGGTCGGACGTGTTCACGCGCTGTCCTTCTAGCCAGACTTCGCCGGTGTGCTTACCGGGATAGGAACCGAAGATCGCCGTCACCAGCTCGGTGCGTCCGGCGCCGACGATGCCGGCGATGCCGAGGATCTCGCCGCGGCGCAGCTGGAACGAGACGTCATCCACCTTTTTGCGCTGCGGCTGGTCCGGGTCCCAGCAGGTGATGTTGCGCGCTTCCATGACCACGTCGCCGATCTCGTGCGGCATCGATGGATACAGCTGATTGAGTTCGCGTCCGCACATCTGGGCGATGATGCGGTCCACGCTCATCTCGGGCATCGGGGTGGTGGCGATGTGCTTGCCGTCGCGGATCACGACGATGGTGTCGCAGATCGCGGCCACTTCTTCCAGCTTGTGCGAGATGTAGACGCAGGCCACGCCCTTGGCTTTCAGGTCGCGGATGATCTCGAGCAGCACCTCGATCTCGGACGCGGTAAGCGAGGCTGACGGCTCGTCCAGGATCAACAGGCGCGCGTTCTTGTTCAGGGCCTTGCCGATCTCGATCAGCTGCTGGTGCCCGCCGCCGTAGTTCTTCACCGGCAGCACCACGTTCACGTCGGGCAGCTTCAGTTCGCGCAGGATCTCTTCGGCGCGCCGGTTCATGGCGTGGTAGTCCAGGCGCCCGCCCGGCAGCGTGATCTCATTGCCGAGGAAGATGTTCTCGGCCACCGACAGTTCCGGCACCAGCATCAGTTCCTGGTGGATGATGATGATGCCAGCGTCCTCGGTCTCGCGCACCGAACGCGCGCGCAGCGGCTGGCCGTCGAATACGATCTCGCCATCCCAGCTGCCGTGCGGGTAGACCGCCGACAGCACTTTCATCAGCGTCGACTTGCCGGCGCCGTTCTCGCCGCACAGGCCGATGCATTCGCCGGGCCGGATGGCCAGGTCGATGCCGTCCAGCGCGGGCACCCCATTGAATCGCTTGGCGATTCCTTTCATTTCAAGCAGATAGCCGGACATTCAGGTACTCGCTGCAACGTATTGATATTTGCGTGGAAAATCCGGACGCGGCACGGGCCGCCGGTGGCGCGCTGCGCCTCCGGTACCCGTCTTGCATGCGTTGTCCGCGACCCGTTCGCACGGGCCTCATGGGGTGCTTATTTGCCGGCCAGCTGGGCCTGGGTATAGAACCCGTCCTTCACCAGCACGTCGACGTTCTGCTTGTTGAGCAGGACCGGTTTCAGGAGCACGGTGTTGACCTGCTTGAAGCCGTTGTTCAGCTGCGCGTTGAAGGCCGGCTTCTCGTTGCGCACCAGCTGCACCGACAGTTGGGCGGCGCTGGTGGCGATCTGCTTGAGCGGCTTGTAGACCGTCATGGCCTGGGTGCCGCCGATCACGCGGCGCACCGCAGCCAGGTCGGCGTCCTGGCCCGAGACCGGCACCTTGCCGGCCAGCTTTTGCGAGGCCAGCGCCTGGATCGCGCCGCCGGCGGTGGCGTCGTTGGACGCGACCACGGCGTCGATCTTGTTGCCGTTGGCGGTCAGCGCGTTCTCGACGATCGACATCGCCTCCGACGCGCTCCAGTCCTTGACCCACTGCTTGCCGACCACCTTGATGTCGCCCTTGTCGATCAGCGGCTGCAGCACTTTCAGCTGGCCTTCGCGCAGCATCTTGGCGTTGTTGTCGGTCGGCGCGCCGCCCAGCAAGTAGTAGCTGCCCTTCGGTTTCAAAGCCACGATCGACTGCGCCTGCAGTTCGCCCACCGCCTTGTTGTCGAACGAGATGTAGGCGTCGACATCGGCATTGAGGATCAGGCGGTCGTAGGAGACCACCTTGATCTTGGCCTTCTTGGCTTCGCGCACCGCGTTGTTCAGCACCGTGGCGTTGTACGGGACGATCACCAGCACGTCGACGCCGCGCGAGATCAGGTTCTCGATCTGGGCGATCTGGCGCTGCTCGCTGGCGTCGGCCGACTGCACGAACACCTTGGCGCCGAGTTTTTCGGCGGCCTGGGTGAAGTAGTCGCGGTCACGGGTCCAGCGCTCGAGGCGCAGGTCGTCGATCGAGAAACCGATCTTGGGATTCTTGGCATCGGCCACGGCGGCGCCGCTACCGAACAGCATGGCGCAACCGAGGCCGATGGCGGTGATGATCTTTTTCATGCGTTGTGTCTCCTTTATTGTCGGCTGCATGGCGTCTCTCATGCAGCCTGTATTGCTATTTTGCTCAAAAAATCGTGACAGCGCTACTGTTCAGTAGTAACAGTCGGTGGCCACCTCAGTGATTATGGCGCGGCACGTCGTCGCGCACACCGCGGTATGGCAAGGCCAGCTCCATGCAGGCGCCGGTGTGCAGCTGGCCGACGGTGGCGCGGTAGATCTCCTGCCACGGGGTCTGGCTGGCCGGGATCTCGGGCGGCCCGTCCTTCTTGCGCGCTTCCAGTTCGCCGTCCGCCAGGAGCACGTTGCAGCTGCCGGTGTTCAGGTCCACGCGCACCACGTCGCCGGTACGCAGGTAAGCCAGGTTGCCGCCGGCCGCGCTTTCGGGCGACGCGTTCAGGATCGACGGGCTGTCCGAGGTGCCGGACTGGCGGCCGTCACCCAGCGTCGGCAGCGCATTGATGCCGGCCTTGATCAGGTGATCCGGCGGCTGCATATTGACCACTTCGGCCGAACCGGGCCAGCCGACCGGACCCGAACCGCGGATCACCAGCATGGTGCGCTCGTCGATGTTCAGCGACGGGTCGTTGATGCGGTGGTGGTAGTCGTCGGAGCCGTCGAACACCACCACCTTGCATTCGAAGCAGTTCTCGGCGCCGGGCGTGGACAGGTAGCGTTCGCGGAAGGCTTGCGAGATGACGCTGGTCTTCATGATCGCGAAGTCGAACAGGTTGCCCTTCAGGACCAGGAAGCCGCCGTATTCCTTGAGCGGCTGGGCGAACGGGCGGATCATCTCGCGGTCGTCACTCTCGCGGCCGGCCAGGTTTTCGTTCATCCAGCGCCCGGTCACGGTCGGACGCTGCGAGAGCAGCAGGCCGGCCTGCTCCAGCTCCCACATCACGGCCGGCACGCCCCCGGCGCGGTGGAAGCGCTCGCCCAGGTATTTGCCGGCCGGCTGCATGTTCAGCAGCAGCGGCACCTTGAAGCCGTATTCCATCCAGTCTTCCGGCGTGATCTCGACGCCGGCGTGGCGCGCCATGGCCACGATGTGCGGCTGCGCGTTGCTCGAGCCGCCGATGGCGGCGTTGACCACGATCGCGTCGAGGAAGGCGTCGCGCGTCAGGATGGTCGACGGACGCAGGTCTTCGTGCGCCATTTCGACGATGCGCCGGCCGGTGTCATACGCCATCTGGCCTCGCTCGCGGTACGGCGCAGGAATCGCCGAGCAGCCGGTGAGCGACATGCCTAGCGCTTCGGCCACGGCATTCATGGTCGATGCGGTGCCCATGGTGTTGCAGTGGCCGGCCGAGGGTGCGGAAGCGGTGGCGATGTCGAGGAATTTCTGGTCGTCGATCAGGCCGGCCGCGTGCTTGCGCCGCGCGCGCCAGATCGCGGTGCCCGAGCCCACCAGTTCACCCTCGAACCAGCCGTCGAGCATCGGGCCGCCCGACAGCACGATCGACGGGATGTCCACGGTGGCCGCAGCCATCAGCTGGGCCGGGGTGGTCTTGTCGCAGCCGGTGGTCATCACCACCGCGTCGATCGGGTAGCCGTGCAGGATCTCGACCAGGCCCAGATAGGCCAGGTTGCGGTCGAGCGCCGCGGTCGGACGGCGGCAGTTTTCGAAGATCGGATGCAGCGGGAACTCCATCGGGATGCCGCCGGCGTCGCGGATGCCGTCGCGCACGCGCTTGGCCAGCTCCAGGTGGATGCGGTTGCACGGCGCGATGTCGCTGCCGCTCTGGGCGATGCCGATGATCGGTTTGCCGGACTGCAGTTCGGCCGGGGTGATCCCGTAGTTCATGAAGCGCTCGAGGTACAGCGCAGTCATGTCGATCCGTTCCGGATTGTCGAACCAGTCTTGGGAACGGAAGCGGCGCTTGACGATGGGGTTGCTCATGCTGATTCTCTTTAGATTCTCGTTACCTGACTACATGCGCAGCAGGTGCTGCGCCAGGCCGGGCGTCTCGCTGCGGAAGGTGAACAGGCCGCCGGCCAGTGGCTGCTCTTTCAACTGTTCTTCGCTCAGGCCCTTGCGCGCGGTGGTCACGTGCACGGTACGCAGGTCGGCGCCGCCGAAGGCGAGCTTGGTGATGTTGGAGCACGGGAAGCGCACTTCGCCGACCTTCTTGCCTTGCGGGTCGAATCGGTCGATGCGCCAGCCGCCGAAGGTCGCCACCCACAGGTGGCCTTCCGCATCCACCGCCATCCCGTCCGGGTGGCCGGGCGCGTCGAGCTCGATGAAGGTGCGCTTGCTTTCCAGCGCGCCGTTCGGCGTCAGGTGGAAGGCGTAGATGCGCTTGGCCAGGGTATCGGTGTGGTACAGCGTGCGTCCATCCGGGCTGAAGGCCGGGCCGTTGGTGATGATGTAGCCGGCGTCCATGCTGGCCACCTGGGCGCCGTCGAAGCGGTACAGGACGCCGGTTGCCGCTTCTTCGCCGTTGTCCATCGATCCGAACCACAGGCGGCCCTTGGCGTCGACGTGGCCGTCGTTGAAGCGGTTGCCGGGCAGGTCGGCTTCGACCTTGACCAGCGGCGCAAACTCGCCGGTGGCTTCGACGAAACGGTACAGGCCATCTTCGAGGCCGCACACCATGCCGCCGCCTTCTAGTGGCGCCACGAAGCCGACCTGGCTCGGCGCGTCCCAGCTGCGCTGGGCGCCGCCATCTTCATCGCAGCGGTGGATGCGGCGGCCCTTGATGTCGACGAACCAGACCTGCCGGCGCGCGGCGTCCCACAGGGCGCCCTCGCCCAGCGTGGCCTTCACGTCCCACAGGCAGCGCGGATCGGACGCCATGCTCATGCGCCGTACCAGCCGGCGTCGACGAAGTATTCGCGGCCGCTGCAGCGGCGCGCGTTGTCGGATGCCAGGAACAGCGTCAGCGCCGCCACGTCCTGCATCTCGACCCGCTCGCGCAGGCACTGGCCGGACAGGATGCGCGCTTCTTCTTCCGGCGTGTGCCACAGCGCCTGCTGGCGCGGGGT
This sequence comes from Massilia sp., assembly GCF_031995545.1. Classification (GTDB taxonomy): domain Bacteria; phylum Pseudomonadota; class Gammaproteobacteria; order Burkholderiales; family Burkholderiaceae_D; genus Telluria. The sequence goes on along the minus strand of NZ_DAMAGA010000030.1, from coordinate 52,874 downwards.
GCGCACCGCACCCGGGATCACCGCGTTGACGCGGATGTTGTCGGCGCCGAGGTCGCGCGCCATGCCGCGGCTCAGGCCTTCGATCGCGGCCTTCGCGGTCATGTACAGCGACAGCTGGCTCGAGGCCAGGTGCCAGGAAATCGAACCGAAGTTCAGGATCACGCCGCCGCCTTGCTTGCGCATCATGCGTACCGCCGCCTGGGCGCAGAAGAACTGGTGGCGCAGGTTGACGGCCATGCGGTTCTCGTAATACGCCGGGGTGACGTCGTCGATTTCGTGGCGGTCGTCGTTGGCGGCGTTGTTCAGCAGGACGTCGATGCCGCCCGCTTCCTGATCGATGGCGGCGAAGGCGGCGGCCAGCGCATTGAGGTCGGTCAGGTCGCAGCGGCGGTATTGCGGCGCGTGGGCCGAGCCGCTCAGGGCGTCGGCCAGCTTGTGCGAAGCTTCGTCGGCGATGTCGAGGAACCAGACCCGCGCGCCTTGGCCGGCGAATGCGGTCACCAGCTCGCTGCCGATGCCGGTGCCGCCGCCAGTGATGACCACGCGCTTGTCGCGCAGGTCGGGATAGGTCGCGTAGACCAGGGGTTGTACTGCTTGTTCTGCCATTGTGTACTCGCTAGTGTCGGATCGTGCCGCGCTCGGGCGGCGTTGTTATTGGAATCAGGATGCAGGCAGCAGGCCACGGCGCGCCAGGTTGCCGTATAGGGCGCGCACGCCGAAGGTCCACGGCTCGATCGCGTCGCTGCGCTGAACCGTGTTGACCAGGGTGCCGAGCGACGGGGTCGAGATCGACACCCGGTCGCCAAGGTGGTGGGTGAAGCCGCCGCCGGCCGCGTCGCGGTCCTTGATCGGCGAGAACATGGTGCCGAGGAAGAGCATGAAGCCGTCCGGGTACTGGTGGTGGGCGCCGCAGGTCTGGCGCACCAGGTCGAGCGGGTCGCGGCTGATCTCGCGCATGCGGCTCGAGCCCGACAGTTCGAAGCCATCGTCGACGCCTTCGATCAGCATGCCCAGTTCGCACTGGCGCAGGGTGTCGATGGTGTAGTTGGCGTCGAACAGGCGGATGAATGGCCCGATCGAGCACGAAGCGTTGTTGTCCTTGGCTTTACCGAGCAAGAGCGCGCTGCGGCCTTCGATGTCGCGCAGGTTGACGTCGTTGCCGAGGGTGGCGCCGACGACTTCGGCGCGGCTGTTCACCGCCAGCACCACTTCCGGTTCGGGGTTGTTCCAGTTCGAGGTCGGATGCAGGCCGACCGCGGCGCCGTGGCCGACCGCCGACATCGGCTGCGACTTGGTGAACACTTCGGCGTCCGGGCCGATGCCCACTTCCATGTACTGCGACCACAGGCCGCGCTGGATCAGGTCGTCCTTCAGGCGCATGGCGGCGTCGGAACCCGGTTCGATATCGGCCAGGTTGCCGCCGATCGTGGCCTGCAGCTCGCCGCGCAGGTCGGCCGCGCGGGCCGGGTCGCCCTTGGCCTGCTCTTCGATAACGCGTTCGAGCAGGCTGACGGCGAAGGTGACGCCGGCGGCCTTGATCGCCTGCACATCGCACGGCGCCAGCAGACGCAGGCCGCCGGGGCCGGCCTTGCCGTCGAGGGCGGCCGCGATCAGGCCATCGACGTCGCCCAGGTCTTCGCCCTCGGCGTCACGCACGATAGCGAGCAGGCTGGCGCTGTCGCGCTCGAACAGGTCGGCGACGGTGATGGCGTGGCGGGTGATGTCGACCAGGCGGCCGGCGCGCACGGCGACCACGGCGGGACCGTCGACCGGGGCCGGACGCCATACCCGGCCGACCAGCAGCGCCTGGGCGGCGTCCTCGGGCAGCGAATTGATGTGGTGGGCTGTCATGTTGTCTCTCGTATTGTTATGGGACCGCGAAGCGCCGGCGCATGCGTGGCGATGCGCCGGTGCCGGTACGTGTCAGGCAATGGGAAACGGTGGCACTGCAGGAGTGACTGCAGTGCTGATCGCGCGCAGGCGCGCCATGGCAGAGGGACGGCCGCTCGCTTCACGCTGCGCCGCCAAAGGCGTGCGCAGGTCGAGCGGGCCGTCGCACCGGGACTGGATATCCTGGTCAGGCATGTTGTCTCCTTGATTGTCGTTATATGCTGTCGGCTTAGAACATTCTTTTAACAGAAATGTTACCGCAACCATTCCAGTCTATACGTGCAGCGGAAGGGTTGTCAACGAATTATTCAAGTGAAACTGGGGTGGCCGGATTGGCTGGAGGAAGCCGCGTGCGCTGGGCTTCCAGCACAGGGGAACGCGACTGCGTTACGAAACAAAAAGGCCGTCCGAAGACGGCCGTTCTGACGGGCACAGCGTATTTAGCTGGCGTAGCTCGCCTTGCCTTTGGTCTTCGCGACGGCCGGCAGGCGTGCCGGCGGACGGATGCGTGGGGCAGCGTCGGACTGGCGCCGCACCAGTTCGAAATCCATGCGCGTCAGCTCGGGCTCGCCCGCTTCGCCTTCGCGCTGGGCGCGTACGCGGCGCACCAGCGACTGCACGGCTTCGCGCGCCATGCCGGCGATCGGCTGGCGCACGGTGGTCAGTTCAGGCCAGATGGTGGTGGCCAGTGCGGTATCGTCGAAGCCGGTGACGGTCAGGTCGCCCGGCACGTCCAGCCCAAGGCGGTGCGCGACGGCGACGGCGGCCGCGGCCATGTCGTCATTGCTGGCGAAGATCGCCGTCGGGCGGTCTTCCAGCGCCAGCAAGTGTTCCGCCGCATCCAGGCCGGAGCGGTAGGTGAACATGCCCTGCACTACCAGCTCCTCGGACGCGTCGGCGCCCTTCTCGCCGATGGCCGCGCGGTAACCGGCCAGGCGGCGCGCGCTGGCGGTCTGGTTCGGATGGCCGACCACGAATCCGATGCGCTGGTGCCCGAGGGTGATCAGGTGGCGCGTCATGAAGTGCGCCGCTTCGTAGTCGTCGATGCTGACCGCGCCGACATTCTCGGCCGGCGAACCGCAGGCCACCACCACCGCCGGGATGCCGGCGCGCTCGATGCAGTCGAGCACCGCTTCGCTGTCGCACAGCGGCGGCGGCAGGATCACGCCGTCCAGGCCGTTCTCGATCAGGCGCTGGGTGTGCTCGGCTTCGTGGTTGCCCGCCTCGCACTTCTCGACGAACAGCTGCACATTGTTCAGGCCCGACTGGTTCAGCAGGCCGACCAGGAATTCGCTCAGGTAGGCGGCGGATGGGTTGCTGTACAAGAAACCGACCCGGATCGGCTTGGACCCGGCCAGGTTGCGCGCTTCCTGGTTCGGGGTGTAGTTTAGCGCGGCGACGGCTTCCGCCACCTTGCGCCGCGTGCTCTCACGCACCAGTCCCTTGCCGTTCATGACGCGCGACACCGTCATCGCGGACACGCCCGCGAGCCGGGCAACGTCCACCATCGTGGGTTTGCCGTTCTCCATCGTCTCGCGGATGGATTCGATCGTCGCTTTGGTCATGTCGGGGAGGTTCCTGTCAGGCTACTGGTGTTTGCGCAATGTTAGCACAGTTACGCAAACATCCATGGACCTGCCTCCGGCGGGTCTGTGCAGCGTGCAAGAGCGACGCTGAACAGTTGAAGCGATCGGTTTGCGCTAACATCGACCTCCTTTCCGGTACGGTGCGCTAGCAACGCTCAGCGCTTGCGACAAGGCCTTGGTGTCAGCACCAACGGCTCCGTTCCGCCATTGCTCAGGTTGCGCACCGCTGCAATCTGCCCGCGCTCGTTGATGGCGTAAGCGTTGGCAACCGCGATACCATGGCTCTCATCGTCGAGCAGTGTCTCCAGACGCACCGGCGAATCGTTGAACCAGGTGACGCCATACTGCCGGTTTTCGATCGTGCCAGCGTTGCCCACGATCTGGCCGTGTTCGTTGATGGCGTTCGCCTGGCTGCTGGTCCCGCCCAGCCCGGGCAGTTCGGCGATGGCGCCGTTGCGCCACACGACCGCGGCAATGTCGACGTCGCCGGGCCTGAAGCTGTAGCCGACGACCGTGCCGCGATTGTTGATATCGGTCGCCCAGCTCTGCTGCCCACCCAGCGTGCCGAGGTCGGTGATACTGCCGTCCGGACGCCATAGGGAGGCGTGCTGCTGCCCGTCCGTGCCGGTGCTGGCGCCCACGATATACCCGCGGTCGCTGACCCGCGCCGCGCCGCCGATATTGCCGCCGATCGTGGGCAGTGCTCGCGGAGCGCCGCGGTCCCACACCACCGCGTAGGAAGCGCCACCGCCGGCGATGCCGCTCCCGCCAACGATGAGCCCGGAACGGTTGATGCCCCTGGCGCCGGCCGAAGTTCCGGCGTCGCCCAGACTGCCGAGATTGCGGCGCCGGCCGAGGAACCAGCTGCTGGCTTCTTCGCGCGAGGCGGCCTCGACATAGACACTGCCCACGATTTGCCCGACGTCATTGATGTCCAGCGCGACGCCATTGATTTCCCCGGGCGCTGCCAGACTAAAGCCGCGGCGTCCGATCCAGACAACCGGATACGAAATGCCGTTGGCGATGGCATAGCCGACGACGATGCCCAGGTTGTTCAGGGCGGTCGGCAGGTCGCCCTCGCCGCCGACGACTTGCAGGCGCCGTACGCTGTAGCGTATGCCGTAGTGATGGCGTCCATCGCAGGCGACGGCGCACGATGCTTGCGCGTCGTCGCGGGCCGCGTCGCGCAGCACCTCGGCGATGGCAGCATCGCTTGCCGGGAGCCGGGCTATCGCTCGTGAGGCCGTTGAAGCGGCCGGACTCGCCGGCGCGGGGGCTGCGGCGGTCATTGCACCGATACTCAGGAACATGACAACGGCAATGCAACGCAGGATCGCGGATATCGGCGCTTTCATAAATTGCTCCGGACGTCTCGAATGATGACTGGCGCATGATGCGTCGTCAGCTTCCAGCTTAGGTGGCCCGCTACGCCCCGCGCCATCGGCACACAGCGATCGTTTGTGGTCGCTCAACGCCCGCACCTGCGCGGCACGGTAGCGTCCGCTGCATGTCCCTGCTAAATATCGCGCTGGACATTACGACAACACCCGCAACACCGCGCATGACGGCAGGCCGCCACCCCGCTATAATTTCGGCCTTCGCCCCAAAGGAATCTGTCCCCATGTCCCTGCTGCCCCACGAGCTCGAATTGCTTTCGCCCGCCAAGACCGCCGAAATCGGCCGCGAAGCGATCCTCCACGGCGCCGACGCCGTGTACATCGGCGGCCCGGCATTCGGGGCGCGCCACAACGCCAGCAATCCGCTGGAAGACATCGCCGCGCTGGTGAAGTTTGCGCACGGCTACCGCGCGCGCATTTTCGTGACCATGAACACGATCATGCACGACAGCGAACTGGAGCTCGCGCGCAAGCAGATCTGGCAGCTGTACGAAGCCGGCGTGGACGCGCTGATCATCCAGGACATGGGCCTGCTCGAGATGGACCTGCCGCCGATCCAGCTGCATGCCAGTACCCAGTGCGACATCCGCACCGCCGAAAAGGCGAAGTTCCTGGGCGACGTCGGCTTTTCGCAACTGGTGCTGGCGCGCGAACTCACCGTCGAGCAGATCCGCAAGATCCACGCCGCCACCGACACCCCGCTCGAATATTTTGTGCACGGCGCCCTGTGCGTGGCGTTCTCGGGCCAGTGCTACATCTCGCACGCCGACACCGGCCGCTCGGCCAATCGCGGCGACTGCTCGCAGGCTTGCCGCCTGCCCTACACGCTGAGCGACAGCAAGGGCGGCGTGGTGGCATTCGAAAAGCACCTGCTGTCGATGAAGGACAACGACCAGAGCGCCAACCTGGCGGCGCTGGTCGATGCCGGCATCCGCTCGTTCAAGATCGAGGGCCGCTACAAGGACATGGGCTACGTGAAAAACATCACGGCCCACTACCGCCTGCTGCTGGACGAGCTGCTGGAGGGGCGCCCGGAATTCGTGCGCGCCGCCAGCGGCCGCAGCCGCGTGCTGTTCACCCCGGATGTCGACAAGAACTTCCACCGCGGCCACACCGACTATTTCGCCCAGGGCCGCCAGGCCGACATCGGCGCCTTCGACTCGCCAAAATACGTGGGCGTGGAGCTGGGCATCGTGGCGCGCCTCGGCAGCGATTCGTTCGACGTGGTGACCAATGCGCCGATGGCCAACGGTGACGGCCTGAACTACATGAACAAGCGCGCCACCGCCGGCATCCAGGCCAACCGCGCCGAGAAGCTGGGCGACGAGGTAGACGGCCAGCGCTGGCGCGTGTACCCGAACGAGACCATGTCCTCGCTGGCCGGCCTGAAAGTCGGCACCGTGATCCACCGCAACCGTGATCACCAGTGGGAAGCGACGCTGAGCAAGAAGTCGTCCGAGCGCAAGGTGTCGCTCGACCTGACGCTGGGCGAGCAGCCGGGCGGCCTGGTGCTGTCGATCGTCGACGAAGACGGCATCGCCTCGCAAGCCAGCGCCGGGATCGCCCTGCAGCCGGCGCAGCAGGCGGCCCAGGCCGAGGCTTCGCTGCGCTCGGCGGTGGCCAAGCTGGGCAACACCATGTTCGAAGCCGGCCACGTCGAGCTCAAGCTGAGCCAGCCGTGGTTCGTGCCGTCGGCCGCGATCAACGCGCTGCGCCGCGACGCGGTCGTCGCGCACGAGGCCGCGCGCCTGGCTGCGTGGGAACGTCCGCAGCGCAAGGCGTCGGTCGAACCGCGCCCGACCTATCCGGACACCCAGCTGAGCTACCTGGCCAACGTCTACAACGAACAGGCGCGCGCCTTCTATCACAAGCACGGCGTGCAATTGATCGATGCGGCCTATGAATCGCATGAAGAGCCAGGCGAAGTGTCGCTGATGATCACCAAGCACTGCCTGCGCTTTTCGTTCAACCTGTGTCCGAAGCAAGCCAAGGGCGTGCAAGGCGTGCAGGGCCAGGTCAAGGCCGAGCCGATGACGCTGGTGAGCGGCGAAGAACGCTACACGCTGCGCTTCGACTGCAAGCCGTGCGAGATGCACGTGGTGGGCGCGATGAAGACCAACATCCTGAAGCAGCCGCCACCATCGGCCGTGCAGTACACCCCGCTGACCTTCCACCGCCAGCGTCCGCGCGCCTGACGTAGCGGCACGAGCTGCGCATCGCGCTCGCGGTGCGTAGGAAAAATGACGGGCAGCATCGCTCGGCGCTTATAATGAGAATCATTCTCATCAATTCGCCGGAGCAGCTGCCTTGTCCTCGATCATTCTTCCCCGCCGCCGATTCGTTCACGCCGCCGCCGTCCTGGCATGCGGCACTCTGGCCGCACCGGCCCGCGCCGCCGACGGCTGGCAGCCGGCCGTCCTGTCGCAGGCACGACAACGCGACATCACTTCCGCCATCACCGGCCAGCAGTACCGCATCTTCGTCAGCGTGCCGGAAGCGCCCGCCCCGGCCGGCGGCTATCCGGTGGTGTTCGCGCTCGACGGCAACGCCAGCTTTCCGACGCTGGCGCTGCTGGGCCGCATGAGCGCGTGGCGCGGTGCGGGCGGAAAGACGGCGCCTGTCATCGTCGGCATCGGCTATCAGGGCGAGCGCGACTACGGCATGCCCCGTGGGCGCGACTATACGCCGCCGTCCGGCATCCCGGGCGACAAGACCGGCGCCAGCGGCGGCGTCGACTTGTTCCTCGACTTCATCGAGCGCGAACTCAGGCCGCTGATCGCGACGCTGGCGCCGCTCGATCCATCGCGCCAGGCGCTGTATGGCCACTCCTATGGCGGACTATGCACGCTGTATGCGCTGTTCAATCGGCCCGCCATGTTCCAGACCTATCTCGCGGCCAGCCCGTCGATCTGGTATGGCGAGCGCGCCGTGCTGTCCGGCCTGCAGGGTTTCGAACAACGCCTGGCACGCCTGCCGGCGCGGCCGGCGCTGATGCTGTCGGTCGGCGAACTGGAGCAGCCAGCGCCAAGCGACAAGCCATACCAGGGCCGCGACGCGGTCGCAGCCGGCCGGCGCATGGTGGACGAAGCACGCGAACTGGCAGGCAAGCTGAGTGCGGCGGGCACCCTTTCGCGCGTGCAGTTCCATTTGCTGGCGCACGAGAACCATGGTTCGGCCAGCTTCCCCGCAATGGCGCGCGGGCTGGAATTCTTCCTCGACTGACACGCTGCGCCGCCGCAGGTCGGCGTCTTCAAATCCGGAGAATCGGGCAATCGGTTCCGACTTTCCGGCATGTTCAGCACTCTCCCGCGCCCGCATACTGGTTCCACTGTTCAATACACCAGGGAGCCCATCATGCAAGCCATCAATAGCAAAGTCGTCCTCATCACCGGCGCCAGCAGCGGCATCGGCGAAGCCACCGCGCGCCACCTGGCGGCCGCCGGACACCGCGTCGTGCTCGGCGCGCGCCGCACCGAACGGCTGGTGCAGCTTGCCGGCGAGATCCGCGAATCGGGTGGCCGCGCCGATGTGCATCAGCTCGACGTGACCAGTCTCGACAACATGCAGGAATTCATCGCCTTCGCGCTCGACTGTCACGGCCAGGTCGATGTGCTGGTCAACAATGCCGGCGTGATGCCGCTGTCGAAACTGGACGCGCTCAAGATCGACGAATGGAACCGGATGATCGACGTGAACATCCGCGGCGTGCTGCACGGCATCGCCGCGACCCTGCCCCACATGGGGGCGCGGCGCAGCGGCCAGGTCATCAATATCGCCTCGATCGGCGCCTACACCGTGAGCCCGACCGCGGCCGTGTATTGCGCCACCAAGTTCGCGGTGGCGGCGATCACCGAGGGGCTGCGCCAGGAAGTCGGCGGTGACATCCGGGTGACGCTGGTCTCGCCCGGCGTGGTGGAGTCGGAGCTGGCCGAATCGATCTCGGATCCGCTGGCGCGCGACACCATGCGCGACTTCCGCAAGGTCGCGATCAAGCCGGAAGCGATCGCCCGTGCCATCGGCTTCGCGATCGACCAGCCGGCGGACGTCGACGTCAGCGAGATCATCGTACGCCCGACCGCCAGCCCGTACTGACGGTCAGGCCGGGATCTTGAGCCCGGTCTGCACCGCCGGCCGCGCCAGGAACTTTTCGAGCGCGGCCGTCACGTGCGGGAACTCAGCGGTTCCGAACAGATCGCCCGCCTGGTAGAAGTTCAGCAAGCCGTTCACCCATGGGAACACGGCAATGTCCGCGATCGAATACTCGTCGCCGGCGACCCAGGCGTGGCGGCTCAGTTGGTGCTCGAGGGCGCCCATCAGACGGCGCGACTCGTCGAGGTAACGGTCGCGCGGCCGCTTGTCTTCGTAATCCTTGCCGGCGAACTTGAGGAAGAAGCCCAGCTGGCCGAACATCGGACCGATGCCGCCGGTCTGGAACATCAGCCACTGGATCACGTGGTAGCGGCCGGCTGCATCCGCAGGGATCAGCTTGCCCGTTTTCTCGGCCAGGTACAGCAGGATCGCGCCCGACTCGAACAGTGCCAGCGGCGCGCCGCCGGGGCCGTCCGGGTCGATGATGGCCGGGATCTTGTTGTTGGGATTGAGGGACAGGAAGGCCGGCGAGGTCTGGTCGTTGGTGGCAAAGTCGACCTTGTGCGGCTCGTAGGCAAGCCCGATTTCCTCGAGCATGATCGCCACCTTGACGCCATTCGGCGTCGGCATCGAATACAGCTGCAACCGCTCGGGATGCTGCGCCGGCCACTTTTCGGTAATGGGGAAGGACGATAGATCGCTCATGGTCTGCACGCAGGTAGGCGGGCCGCCGGATGCGGCCCTGTCGTGCAGACCTTACCAAAGATCGTGGACACCCGCCGCCCAACACGGCGGGTCGATCACTCAGCCGAAAAGCTTGTTGGCCGTCCTGGCGATCAGCTCGCCCTGGTGACGGGCGCCGCCCAGTTCCAGCTCGCTCGGCTGGCGCTGGCCCTGGCCGCCGGCGATGGTGCTGGCGCCATACGGGCTGCCGCCGATGATTTCGTCCAGCGTCATCTGTTCCTGGTAGCTGTACGGCAGGCCGACCACGGTCATGCCGAAGTGCAGCAGGTTGGTGATGATCGAGAACAGCGTGGTTTCCTGGCCGCCGTGCTGGGTCGCGGTGGAGGTGAAGGCGCCGCCGACCTTGCCGTTCAGTGCGCCGCGCGCCCACAGGCCGCCGGTCTGGTCGAGGAAGGCCGCCATCTGTCCCGGCATGCGGCCGTAGCGGGTCGGCGCGCCGATGATGATGGCGTCGTAGTCGGCCAGTTCCTGCGGGTTGGCGACCGGTGCGTCCTGCTCCAGCTTGAAGTGGGCGCCCTTGGCGACGTCTTCCGGCACCGTCTCCGGCACGCGCTTCACGTCCACCGTCGCGCCGGTCTTGCGCGCGCCTTCGGCCACCGCGTTCGCCATCGTTTCGATATGACCGTACGTCGAGTAATACAGGACCAGTACCTTTGACATCGCCTACCTCCAGCTGAGTGATTTGTCGGAACGGCCATTGTAGCGGCAAGGACGATTGCCTTTGCCGGTCGGGTCTACCGTGCGCGCTCACTGGCTCGACAATATATTGACACTTGGGAATTGGCTGCACCACACTGTGCAGTATTGACGATCGAGGGAGCGGCGTGAATGGGAAGCAAGCGAGAAAAACCATGCACGGTGATTGCCGTGCCGTCGGGCTGGACTGCCACGCTGGACGGCTACCGGTGGGCACGCGACACGGTCGGAGAATCAGGCGGCGCTGTCTACCGGCTCCATGGCAAGGCCGGCGCACCCGACTTGTACCTGAAGCACGGCCACGGCTCCGTCGCCAGCGACATTCATTCGGAAACCGCCAGACTGCGTTGGCTGGCCGACTATCTGCCGGTCCCGCATGTCGTGCAGGCCGAACGCATGCCGCACGAAGCCTGGTTGTTGATGACGGCGATGCCCGGACTGACCGCTTATCAGGTCATGCAGGGGCACCCGGAACTCAGGACGGTCGTCGTGGACGCCCTGGCCCTGTTCCTCCAGCGGCTGCATGCGATCCCGGTCGAGCGCTGCCCATTCCAGAGCAGCCACGCGCAGCGACTGGCCCTGGCACGGGCGCGCATCGACGCCGGACTGGTCGACGAAGACGATTTCGATGAAGAACGCGAAGGTTGGACTGCCGAGCAGGTGTGGGGTGCGATGCAGGAACTGCTGCCGCTCACGCCAGATACGGTCGTCACCCATGGCGACTATTCGCTCGACAACCTGTTCATCCAGGATGGTGAAGTGGTCGGGTGCATCGATACCGGACGGGTCGGCATCGCCGACCGCTACCAGGATCTGGCGATCATGTGGAACTGCCTGGGAGAATTTGGTGCTCCGCTACAGGAGCGCTTCATGCAGCGATATGGCATCGCGCACATCGACGAGGCCAAGCTCACCTTCCACCTGCTCCTGGACGAACTGTTCTGAACCGGCGCGCTTGCCGCGCCGGCAACATCAGATCCAGTAAATGAGAGCAGCCAGCGCCACTACCAGCGCCACGCGGGTGATGTTGTACACGGTCTTGTTCCAGGCCTTGAGGCGGCGGCGGTACTGGCCCATGTAGAACGAAATGCGGAACAGCTTGCTGACCAGGCCGACCTGGTCGCCGGTCTCGTTGGGCGAGGCGGCGGCGGTCATCACGGTGCGGCCGAACCAGCGGTTGAACGCGCCCATCCAGCGGTAGCGCATCGGACGCTCGACGTCGCAGAACAGGATCACGCGGTCGCTCTCGCTGCCGTTGATGGCCCAGTGGATGAAGGTTTCGTCGAACACCACGCCCTGCCCGTCGCGCCAGCTGTGGCGCTCGCCGTCGACTTCGATGAAGCAGCGGTCGTCGTTCGGCGTGGCCAGGCCCAGGTGGTAGCGCATCGAACCGGCGAACGGGTCGCGGTGCGGGTTCAGTTTGCCGCCCGGCGGCAGCTCGGCGAACATCGCCGCCTTGACCGACGGGATCGACTGCAGCAGCGCATAGGTCTGCGGGCACAGGCGCTCGGCCGACGGGTGGCTGGCGTCGTACCACTTCAGGTAGAAGCGCTTCCAGCCATTCTTGAAGAAGGAATTGAAACCGGCATCATCGTTCTGCTCGGCCGCCTTGATTTTCTTGAGCGCCAGCAGGTTTTCGGCTTCGGCGCGGATGATGGGCCAATTCTCTTGCAGACGCGCCAGTTCCGGGAATTCACTGACCGGAATGAACGGGGTGCTCGGCACACGCGAGAACTTGTGCATGAAGATGTTGATCGGCGCCATGAACGACGAATGATCGAAGATCTGGCGACGGAATGGCAGACGCACGCGCCCCCTGAAATGGATGTGCAGGATCGACAGAATATAAAAACCGACCACAACCCACTTCATCGCATCCTCCGTCCCAGCCCGTTTTGACGGCCGGCTTGCTTGATCAAGGACGCAGGATACCATAACGGCCGCCGGGCCGTGGAGGCCGGGCCGCTTTCTCGGCTGCTCGCCGGGGTGAGCAAGGCAGCGTGTGGCGCCGGCACCAGCTGGCCGGCTATTGAATCGTGACGAGCCGGCGAAAACCAGCCCGTCTTATCGGTCTTAGTGCTGCACAGACGTGATCGCGTAACCCTTTTCAGCGATTTGAGCGCTCAGGTTATCGATGTCGTAGTCGGCCAGCGTATCGGCATTGTCCTCGGCCTCGAAGGAGCGTGCTTCGATTTCCCAATCGGTATTGGTGGCTTCTTCGGGAATGTTCTTGGATTCCGGAACAGCCAGGTACGAGAGTTTGCCGTCTTCTTCGGCTCTGCGGTAGATATCCAGGCGCATAGTCATTTTCCTCTATTCAATGCCCGCTTTCCGGATGAAAGCGGGAACTCCACAGTAGAAGAATGATTTGCTGTCGTCTGTTAATTGACCCACACTCGAACAGGCTCATCAATGGCCGGGCCGGTGGCCGAGCACACGCGCCGGCAGCATGACGATCGCGTGCAGCAGGCTGAACACGGCGTCGACGCCGATGCCGAGCAGGCGAAACGGCAGCAGGATCAGCCAGAAGACCGGATACAGGATCAGGGCCAGGATGGCGATCGGCCAGCACAGGAACAGCAGGAGCAGCCAGATCAGGAAACTCAGCATGGGGTTCTCCGTCGTAAGGGTTGACGGCGCTGAGTGTAAGCACAACCGCCGCGCGACGCGAGCAGGCTGCGATGAATGGAAGAATTGACGGGTTGGACGGTCGCGCAACGCGACGGGGGAGCGGGCACCGCCAGGCGCCCACTCCCCGTGCAATCAATCAGGCAAACTCGGCGAGCTCGGCGACCTGTTCGACAGCGTGCTCGTTCACGATCCGGGTCTGGATCGACGCCTGCAGCGACGGGATCGACCCGCCGGCGCGGTAAGCGAACGACAGGCGCAGCAGGTCGCCGGCCTTGACCTTGATCGGCTCGTACAGCGGCAGCGTCATGTAGTGGTTCAGCCAGTCGATGGTGGTCGCGTGCTCCTGCACCACGGCCAGCACGTTCTTGGTCACGAAACGCAGCGCGTTCAGGGTGCCGCTCTTTTCGACCAGCATCGAACCTTCCCAGGCGATCAATTGTTCCACCGGTTGGGTGAAGTCGAGCACGCTGTACACCGCCGGCTGCGCCAGCTCGACCGTGCCCGGATAGGCCACGCCGGTTTCCTGGAACTGCACGATCGGCGCATAGAACCCTTCGAAATCGTATTCCTGCTGCAGCGGCTGCACCGCCATGATCACGGCTTCCGGCAGGAACACCGGCAGCGGGCCACCGAACTTGGCCAGGTAACGGCGCTTGAACGATTCGATCACTTCGACCTGCTTTTCGCGCAGCATGCCGACGTGGATCATTTCGCAGATGACGACGTGGACCGGCTCAGGCGGCAGGTACTCGAACGCATCGGCGTGGATGACTTCGACCTTGTGGCCGTTCTTGTTCATGCCCAGGAAGCGGCGCGCCTCGCGCACCATGTCCGGGTTGAATTCGACGCAATACACCTTGGCTGCCGACTGCGCCGCGAAACACGAGAGTACGCCGGTGCCGCCGCCCAGTTCCAGCACTTTCGCGCCCGGACGGACGGCGTAGTGGATGGCGGACTTGAAACTGTGCATCCGGTTCTGGTCCATCAGCATGTTGTGATGGTAGTGCACCGGAATGAATTGTCCCAGGTAGCAGCTCTCGATTTCGCGTTCGTTCAGCATGGTTGTCCTTTGTGTGTCCGTACTCTGTACGTGATCCGTATGCGTATTATGGGCACTCTTGCTGTGACGCAATGCTTGGAGCTAAGGGGTGATTACCGCCTACTTCTTGCCTGAAACGTGAAATCGGCGGGTCAGCGCGCGGCGCCGGACAGCACCTGCACCACGTCGGCGCGGCCGGCACGCTCGGCGATCTGCAGCGCCGTCATGCCCTCGGTATTCTTCAAAGCCGGCTTGGCGCCCTTGGACAGCAGCAGGCGCGCCACCTCGGCATGGCCTTCGCGCGCCGCCATCATCAGAGGCGTGAAGGCGCCGCTGGTCTTCGGCGACAAGGCATCCAGTTTGGCGCCGCGCGCGATCAGCATCTGCGCGATCGCCACGTCGCCGCTGGCGGCGGCGTAGTGCAGCGCGGTCCAGCCCGGCTGGTTGACCCTGGCGCCCTTGTCCAGCAGGATGCGCGCCTTGTCCTCGTCGCGCTTGAAGGCCGCCATCATCAGCGCCGTGTTGCCGTTGACCGCCTTGCGTTCCAGGTCGGTGCCCGGATGGCGCAGCAGCGTTTCGAACACCCGGTTCGAACCTTCGCGCACCGCCAGCACCAGCGCCGGCTCGCCGCCCAGCGGGTTGAGCTCGTTGGCGTTGACGACCTGGCCAACCATGTCGCGCACCGTGTTCTCGTCGTTCATCTGCACGGCGCGGAAGAACGCCGTCACCTGCTGCGGCGTGGGTGGCTGCGGTTGCGCCGCACTAACGCCGGCGCAGGCGAGGGACAACAAACTGGCAACAAGTACACGACGCATCTGCATGAATCAGCTCCTGGCGGCCTGGAACAGGTTGAAGAAGTTTTCGCTGGTCTGAGCGGCGACGTCGCGCAGCGACACGCCTTTCAGGTTGGCGATGTATTCGCCGACGTGGGCGACATAGCCCGGCTCGTTCATCTTGCCGCGGTACGGCACCGGCGCCAGGTAGGGCGAATCGGTCTCGATCAGCATCCGTTCGAGCGGCACCGCCTTCGCCACTTCCTGCAGTTCCTTGGCGCTCTTGAAGGTGACGATGCCCGAGAACGAGATATAGAAACCCTGCTCCATGGCGGCCTGGGCCACTTCGAGCGACTCGGTGAAGCAATGCATCACGCCGGCCACGCCGCCGGCATCGGTACCGGCGCCCTCTTCCTTCATCAGGCGGATGGTGTCAGCGCTGGCCGAGCGGGTGTGGATGATCAGCGGCTTACGCGTTTCGCGCGAGGCGCGGATGTGGGTGCGGAAGCGCTCGCGCTGCCACTCCAGGTCGCCTTCCAGGCGGTAGTAATCGAGGCCGGTCTCGCCGATCGCGACGATCTTCGGGTGATCCGCCAGCTCGACCAGCTGCTGCACAGTCGGCTCGGGCGTGTCTTCGTAGTCGGGATGGACGCCGACCGAGGCGAAGATGTGCGGATGCTGCTCGGCCAGGGCGAGCACTTGGGGAAAGTCCGGCAGGTCGACCGAGACGCACAGAGCGTGGGTGACCTTGTTCTCGGCCATCTTGGCCAGGACCTCTGGCATGCGGGCAGCCAGCTCCGGGAAATTGATATGGCAATGGGAATCGATAAACATCCCATTATTGTACGCGAGGCCGGCCACGGACGCGCCGCGACCAGGCCCCGCATCAACCGGTCAGGCCACGCGCTTGCCGAGGATGATCAGGTCGCGCTCGACGCCGTCGAGGTTGGCCACGCGTGGGAAATGCGCCCACTTCTCGAAACCGTATTTGCCGAACAGCGCCAGGCTCGGCGCGTTGTGGCCGAAGATGAAGCCCAGCAGCGTATGCACGTTGACGTTCGGCGCGAAGGCGATCGCCAGGTCGAGGCAATAGCGGCCCAGGCCCTGGCCGCGGGCTTTTTCCGCGATATAGATCGACACCTCGGCCGTGCCCGAATAGGCCGGACGGCCATAAAAGTTCGAGTACGACAGCCAGCCCAGCACTTCCGGATTGTCGGAGGTATCCGCCGCATCGTGGATCACCCACAGCGGACGGCGCTCGGGCGTGTGGTCGTTGAACCAGGCTTCGCGCGATTGCACGGTGATGGGTTCGGTGTCGGCGGTGACTTCGCGCGAAGCGATGGTGGAATTGTAGATGTCGACGATGACCGGCAGGTCGTCGCGGCGGGCCAGGCGATGGACGTAGGACGGCATAAAGCGCTAGGTTGGGTTGAACGGAGGGTGGACAATTACAGGGTGTGGGTGGCGCGCGAGGAGCGCAGTGCGGCGCCCAGGATTTCTTCGATGCGCAGGCGGGCGCGTTCGCCGGACTCGTCGGCCGGGAAATGCACGCCAATGCCCTGCGCCTTGTTGTTGGCGGCGCCGGCCGGCGTGATCCAGACCACCTTGCCGGCGATCGGGTATTTGTTCGGGTCGTCCATCAGCGACAGCAGCAGGTAGATCTCGTCGCCGATCTTATAGGGCTTGTTGGTCGGAACGAACATGCCGCCGTTCTTCAGGAAAGGCATGTAGGCGGCATACAGCGCCGCCTTTTCCTTGATCGCCAGCGACAGCACGGACGGCCGCGGCGCTTGCGGCGTGGCCGGGTCCGGCGGATTGGCGCTCATCGTTGATCCTTCACTGCGTGCCTTTCACTGCGTGCCCTTCAAAAAGATCTGTTTAGGTAGTGCATGCAGTGTACTCAAGGAGCATGTCCTCGACAAACAATTTTGCCGACAGCGGATGGTCGGCCACCGCGCGCCGCTCGTTGACCGCCTTGATCGCGCGCAGCAGGCCGGCCGACTGGGCCCGTCCCGCCAATGCCGCCACCTCTTTCTGGTAGCGCGGATAGTAGCGCAGCGTGCCGGACAGTTTGTACGAGAACACGTCGTACAGCCAGCGCTGAGTCCACGACACCAGGGCCGGCAGTTCGGCCTTGGCCAGTTTCTCGGCGACCCGCAGGGCGCCGTCCGGGGCCGGGCGCGCCAGGAAGTGCAGCAGCGCGTCCATGTCTTCGCGGCTGCCGTTGGCCGACTCGTTCAACGCTGCCAGCGGCGCCCCGCCCTGCTCGCGCAGCCAGCTGTCGGCGTCCGGCACCCCCTGCTCCTTGAGCCAGGCCAATGCGTCGGCGTGGTTCGGCATCGGCAGCGCGAACTTGCGGCAGCGCGACAGAATCGTCGGCAGCAGGCGGTCCAGGCTGTTCGAGGCCAGCAGGAACACGGTGCCGGGTGGCGGTTCTTCCAGCGTCTTTAGCAGCGCATTCGAGGCCGGCATGTTCAGCGCCTCGGCCGGGTACAGCACCACCACCCGCAAACCCTGGCGGTGGGTCGAGATGTTCATGAAGTCGGCCAGCTGGCGGATCTGCTCGATCTTGATTTCTTTCGACGGTGCCTTGGTCGACTTCGACTTGCGCTCGCCGTCGCCGCCCTCTTCGCTCTCGGGCGGCTCGTCTTCCAGCGCTTCCGGACGTACGCGGCGGTAGTCGGGGTGGTTATGCTGGGCGAACCAGCCGCACGAGGCGCACTCGCCGCAGGCGTGGCCGTCGGGACGCACGTTCTCGCACAGCAGCGCCTGGGCAACAGTTTCGAGGAAATCAGCCTTGCCGGTGCCGGCCGGGCCGTGGAACAGGATCGCGTGCGGCATGCGCTCGCGCATCTGCTGCAGCTGGGTCCAGGCGGCGGCTTGCCATGGATACATCGTCACAGCAACTTCTCCAGCACGGGTTTCAGCTGGGCCTGGATCGCGTCGATCGATTGCGAGGAATCGACGATCACGATGCGCTCAGGGAATTGCTCGGCGCGGCGAAGGTATTCGGCGCGGCACTTGGCGAAGAAATCGGCCTGCTCGCGCTCGAATTTGTCCAGCGTGCGGGTGGCGTCCAGGCGCTCGCGCGCCACTTCGAGCGGCACGTCGAACAGCAGCGTCAGGTCGGGCTGCAGGTGCGGGTGCACCCAGGCTTCCAGCGCTTCCATCTTGGCGCGGTCAAGGCCGCGCCCGCCGCTCTGGTAAGCGAAACTGGCATCGGTAAACCGGTCGGACAGCACCCAGTTGCCTTGCGCCAGGTTCGGCGCGATCACCTGCGCGATGTGCTCGCGGCGGCTGGCGAACATCAGCAGCGCCTCGGTTTCCAGGTCCATCTTTTCGTGCAACAACAGGTCGCGCAGCTTTTCGCCCAGCGGCGTACCGCCTGGTTCGCGCGACGAGACCACGGTCTTGCCTTGTGCTTCGATGAAGGCCTCGACGAAGCCGACATGGGTCGATTTCCCGGCGCCGTCGATGCCTTCGAAGGTAATGAATTTGCCCTGCATGGTACTGCCTTGCGTCATTGTGCTCGTCCATTCATGACGCCGCTCGGGATGCCGCGCTGGTAGCGATTCACCGCGCGGTTATGGTCGAGCAGGTTATCCGAAAACTGGCTGGTGCCGTCGCCGCGCGCCACGAAGTACAGCGCCGGCGTGCTGGCCGGCTCGAGCGCCGCGTGCAGCGACTGCAGGCCCGGCAGCGCGATCGGCGTCGGTGGCAGGCCGCTGCGCGTATAAGTATTGTACGGAGTGTCGGTCAGCAGATCCTTCTTGCGGATCTGGCCGTCGAAACGCTCGCCCATGCCATAAATGACGGTCGGATCGGTCTGCAGCAGCATGCCGGTGCGCAGGCGGTTGACGAACACGCCGGCGATCATGTTGCGCTCGCTCTTCTGGCCGGTTTCCTTTTCCACGATCGAGGCCATGATCAGCGCGTCGTACGGCGATTTATACGGCAGCTCTTTATTGCGCTTTTCCCAGGCATCGTTCAGGTGGTTCAGCATGGCCTGGTGGGCACGCTTGTAGATCTCGAGTTCCGAGGTGCCGTTGAAGAACAGGTAGGTGTCCGGGAAGAACAGGCCTTCCGGATCCTTGTAGTCGGTCGAGATCTGAGCCATCAGCTCTGCGTCCGACAGTTTGAGGGTGTCGTGCTTCAGGCGCGTGTGGCCGGCGATCGCGGCGCGCATCTGCTTGAAGGTCCAGCCTTCGATGATGGTCACCGACTGCTGCGCGAACTCGCCTTTCACCAGCTGCGTGAGCAGGCGGCGCGGGCTGGTGCCGGGCTTCAGCTCATAGCTGCCGGCCTTGATGCGCGACGCGTCGCCCGTCAGGCGCGCCAGCAGCACGAACAGGTGCTGGTTCATGGGCACACCCGCGTCCACCATCTGCTGGGCTGCGGCGCCGACGCCGCTGCCGGGATTGACGTTGAATTCGACCCGCTGCTGGGGCGTGGGCAAGGGATTCTTGGACCACCAGGCGAAGCCGCCGGCCGCTGCAAATCCGGCGACGACGCCGGCAACCACGAGATTTTTTATCAGTGCCATGTAAGTATGTTGGTTGGTACGGGCTGGCCGGAGATTGCAGCGCCTCCGGCGCGATTTTCCCGACAACTCTATAATGAGCCCGTAATGATAAAGCCTAATTGCAAAACATTTCGGATTTTCATGAGTAACTGGACTGAACACCTCTCTGCGCACGGCGCACGCTTTCATATTGACGGGGCCGCCATAGGCCAGGCTGCGGAGGTCGAGGATTTCGGCCGTCCGCTGACGGTCGGCGATTTGACCCGCGGCTTCGTTGCCCCCGTGACCGACCAAGGCTTGACCGCCATCGCCGGCGAAGACGCGGCCAAATTCCTGCACAGCCAGCTGACCAACGACGTCGAGCACCTGGGCACGGCCGAGGCACGCTTCGCCGGCTTCTGCACGCCCAAGGGCCGCCTGCAGGCCAGCTTCCTGATGTGGCGCGACGACGAAGCCGTCTACCTGCAGCTGCCGCGCGCGATCCAGCCGCCGCTGCAGAAACGCCTGAGCATGTTCGTGATGCGATCCAAGGCCAAGCTGCGCGACGCCACCGACGAGGCGCCGTTCGCGGCCGTGCTCGGCCTGGGCGGCGCGGCGGCGCAGGCTGCACTGGCGGCGCATGTCGACACGCTGCCGGCAACGCCGATGAGCAAGACCCAGGGCGCCTTCGGCACCGTGCTGCGCCTGAACGATGCGTTCGGCGCACCGCGCTACCTGTGGCTGGCTTCGTTCGAAGCGGCCAGCGCCGCCCTGCCGGCACTCAAGGAAACGCTGGCGCTGGGCGGCAACCAGGCCTGGCATCTGGCCACGATCCACGCCGGCGAACCGCAGGTCAGCGCCGCGACCCAGGAACAGTTCGTGCCGCAGATGATCAACCTCGAACTGCTGGGCGGCGTCAATTTCAAGAAAGGCTGCTACCCGGGCCAGGAAATCGTCGCCCGCACCAAGTACCTCGGCAAGATCAAGCGCCGCGCCACCCTGGTCAGCATCGACAACGCCGCCGCCCGCGCCGGCGACGAAGTGTTTTCCAGCGCCGACCCGGACCAGCCGTGCGGCATGGTGGTCAATGCCGCGCCGAACGGTGCCGGTGGCGCCGACGCGCTGGTCGAGATCAAGCTCGCCGCCCTGGACGAATCGGTCCACCTCGGTTCGAGCGCCGGCGCCCGGCTGGAGTTCCTGCCGATGCCGTACAGCCTTGATCCAATCGACGATTGACGATGATCGACCTGTACGTCTATTACAAGGTACGCAGCCAGGACGCGTCGCGCCTGGCGCCGCTGGTGCGCGCCATGCAGGAACGCGTCGCCGCGCATGACGGCGTGCGCGGCCAGCTGAAACGCCGTCCCGAAGAAAAGGACGGCGTGCAGACCTGGATGGAAATCTATCCCGGCGTGGACGATGGCTTTGCCGACCTGCTGGCGCGCGCCGCCTCGGAAGCGGGCTTCGAAGGCCTGATCGACGGTCCGCGCCGCGCCGAAATCTTTACGGACCTGCCGCCATGTGCCTGATCGTCTTCGCATGGCACGTCCTGCCGGGCATGCCCGTCATCGCCGCGGCCAACCGCGACGAATTCTACGACCGCCCCGCCACCCCGGCCGGTCCCTGGCTTGATGCGCCGCACGTGATCGCAGGGCGCGATCTGCAGGGCGGTGGCAGCTGGATGGGGGTGTCGCTGGTCGGGTGCAACGGACCGCGCTTCGCCGCTCTGACCAATATCCGCGCGCCTGAGGAACGGCGTCTCGATGCGCCGTCGCGCGGGGCGCTGGTGGCCGACTTCCTGCGCGAGGACGTGACTGCGCCGGACTACCTGCGCCGCATCGTCGAACACGGCGACGTCTACAACGGCTACAACCTGGTGCTGGGCGATGGCGAATCGCTGTACTGGTATTCGAACCGGGGCGGCGCCGATCCGCGCAACGGCCAGCCGCTGGAGCGCGGCCGCATCTACGGCATTTCCAATGGCCTGCTCGACGCGCCGTGGCCGAAGGTGCTGCGTACCAAGGCGCAGTTCGCGAGCCTGCTGTGCCAGGGAGCGCCGGAAGACGCCTATTTCGAAATGCTGGCCGATACCACGCGCGCGCCGGACGTGCGTTTGCCGGAGACCGGGATGCCGATCGAGGTGGAGCGGATGCTGTCGCCGGTGTGTATCGAGACGCCGGGGTATGGGACGCGGACGTCGACGGTGGTCAAGTTGTACAAGGGGATGGAACCGGAGCTGCATGAGCGGGTGGTACAGCCTGGAGTGGTCGAAGCGCAATAACTGCGGGCATGCCGGCAGCCGATCGTCCGAACACGACCGGCCTTTCGACCAAGCCTCCGCGCCCGCCGGCTAGCGCCGCCCCTTCATCCCGGCTTTCAGGATCTCCTTCAAATGCGGCATCGCCGCATACGGATCCACCGGCTGCTTGCCCTGCACCAGCGCATCGACCCGTTCCTTCACCGCCCCCAGCGCCTGCGGATGCGAAAACACCCAGAAGCGTCCTTCGCGGATCGCATCGAAGGTCAGTGCCGCCACCTCCTGGGCCGACACCTTGCCCGACCCGACCGCCTTCTCGGTCAGCGCCTGCGCCGCCAGCTGGCTCGCGGTCATGATGGCATCGGTGCGCAGTTCGTCCGGCCGGTGCTTGTGCGAATGCGCGATCTGGGTCGGAATGAAATACGGGCACAGTACCGAGGTCCCGATCGGCGCATCGACCAGCTTCAGGTCGTGGTACAGGGTCTCGCTCAGCGCTACCACGGCGCTCTTGGACGCATTATAGATCCCCAGTGCCGGCGCATTCATCAGTCCCGCCATCGAGGCCGTGTTCACGATCCAGCCGCGATACCCCGGATCGGCCGCCGCGCATTCGAGCATCACCTGGGTGAACGTGCGCACGCCATTGGCAACGCCGATCACGTTCACACCCAGCACCCACTCCCAGTCCTCGCACGAGTTCTCCCACACCAGCCCGCCCGCGCCAACCCCGGCGTTGTTGAACACCAGGTGCACCGCGCCGAAACGCGCCATCGCCGAGTCGGCCAGCTCCTGCACGTGCGCGCCCTTGCGCACGTCGCACACCATCGCCAGCACCTCGGCGCCGCGATGCTGCAGCTCGTCGGTGAAGTGCTCGAGCAGTTTTCTCTGCACGTCGCCCAGCACCAGCTTCATGCCCAGGCTGGCCGCCAGGTTGGCGAACTCGCGGCCCATGCCGCTGGCGGCCCCGGTGATGACCGCCACCTTTCCGTGAAACTCGTCCATCGTCTTCGCCCTCATGTTCTACGTTGGCACCGGCCAGGCCGCTCGACCTGCGATGGACGGGCGGCGGCTCACACCGCCGTCACCCCGCCATCCACGGCCAGCGTCTGCCCGGTGATGTGCTTGCCGGCGTCGGAGGCGAACAGCACCACCGCGCCCTTCAGGTCCTCGTCGTCGCCAAGCCGGTTCAGAGGCGCCGCGTGCGCCAGGTTGTCGGCGCCGTAGGTCGCCAGCACCGACCGGGTCATCTTCGACGGGAAGAAGCCGGGGGCGATCGAATTGACCGTGATCCCGTACCGGCCCCATTCACCAGCAAGTGTTCTGGTGAAATTTACCACTGCGCCCTTGGATGTGTTGTACGCCAGAGTCTGCATGGCGTCGGGCGGATTGCCCGAGAGGCCGGCGATCGACGAGATATTGATGATGCGCCCGTAGCGGCGCGGGATCATCGAGCGCTTGCCGACCGCCTGCGACACCAGGAAGATCGAGCGCACGTTCAGGTTCATCACCTTGTCCCACGCCTCCAACGGATAATCCTCGGCCGGCGCGCCCCAGGTGGCGCCGGCGTTATTGAGCAGGATGTCGACCCGGCCCAGATGCAGCAACGCGGCGTCCACGAAGGCATGCGCCTGGTCGGCCTCGGACAGGTCGGCGGCGATGCCTTCGGCGTCGATGCCCTGCTCGCGCAGGCGCGCCACGGTCGCTTCCAGCTCATCTTCCTTGCGCGAGGCCAGCACCAGGCGCGCGCCCTGCTCGCCCAGCGCCTGCGCCATCTGCAGGCCGAGCCCGCGCGAGCCGCCGGTGACGATCGCCGTCTTGCCGGCCAGAGAAAACAGTTCCTGGGTGGTGCGCATGCGGTCTCCTTATTGGTTTGATGGCGCTCAAGCGCCGTTGGGGATCACACCTCGTAGTCCATGCACTGGCGTGCTTCGCGGATGGCGCCGATGAAGGGCACCAGTGCCTGGTGCGTCGGATGCTGGGCGTAAGCCTGCAAGGCGGCGCGGTCGGCGAATTCCGAATAGAGCACCACGTCGTAGGTCGCTTCCAGATCCGGCTGGGCGATCGTGACTTCGAACACATGGATGCCGGGCACGATGTGGGCGCATTCGTCGAGCCGGCGCTTCATTTCGCGCGCGTTGGCGGCGCGGTCGGCGCCCTCGGCCTGCTCCTTGAGCTTCCACATCACGATGTGCTTGATCATCGATACTCCTGAAAAATTGCTTGTTGTTGAAGAGAGTGGCCGGCAGCATGCCGGCACGGCAAACAGCATACGCCCGCCGCACCGTTTCGTGAAGAATCCGACAAGTCATCTTGCAGCTTGCATAGGACGAGCCTGCCGAATGAGCGAGACAATGTCCGACACGGAGGCGAGCGTGTCATGAAGTCATGCGTAAGGCATGAGTAAGCTTGGCGCAAGAATCGCGTAAGGTTCGCGGCGCACAGTCAATACGCCGACCGACAGTCGGCACTCCCGGCAACACAAAAAATCGATACGGAGACACCCATGGCTATCACACCCGGCATGACCGCCGGAGGACAGGCAGCTCCCTCCTCCGCCGGACTCACCAAGGAAGAACGGAAAGTCATCGCCGCTTCTTCCCTCGGCACCGTTTTTGAGTGGTACGATTTCTACCTGTACGGCTCGCTCGCCACCATCATCGCCAAGCAGTTCTTCATCGGCGACCCCAGCACCACCTTCATCTTCGCCCTGATGGCCTTCGCGGCCGGCTTCATCGTGCGTCCGTTCGGCGCGCTGGTGTTCGGCCGCCTGGGCGACATGATCGGCCGAAAATATACCTTCCTGGTCACGATCCTGATCATGGGCGCCTCGACCTTCCTGGTCGGCGTCTTGCCCAGCCACGCCCAGATCGGCATCGCGGCGCCGATCATCCTGGTCACGCTGCGCATCCTGCAGGGCCTGGCGCTGGGCGGGGAATACGGCGGCGCCGCCACCTACGTGGCCGAGCACGCGCCGCACGGCAAGCGCGGCCTGTTCACGTCCTTCATCCAGACCACCGCCACCATCGGCCTGTTCCTGTCGATCCTGGTCATCCTCGGCACCCGCACGCTGGTGGGCGAAGAGGAATTCCAGGCCTGGGGCTGGCGCATTCCGTTCCTGATCTCGGTGATCCTGCTCGGGATTTCGGTCTGGATCCGGATGTCGATGAGCGAGTCGCCGGCCTTCGCCAAGATGAAGGCCGAGGGCAAGACCTCCAAGGCGCCGCTGTCGGAAGCCTTCCTGAAACCGAAGAACGCCAAGATCGCCCTGCTGGCCTTGATCGGCCTGACCATGGGCCAGGCGGTGGTGTGGTACACCGGCCAGTTCTACGCCCTGTTCTTCCTGACCAAGACACTCAAGATCGACGAGCCGACCGCGAACGTGCTGATCGCATTGGCGCTGCTGCTGGCGACGCCGTTCTTCATTATCTTCGGCGCCCTGTCGGACCGGATCGGCCGCAAGTGGATCATCCTGGGCGGCTGCATGATCGCCGCGCTGACCTACTTCCCGATCTTCAAGGCGATCACCCACTACGGCAACCCGGCGCTGGAAGCGGCGATCCGCAGCGCCCCGGTGGTGGTGGTGGCCGATCCGGCGACCTGCTCGTTCCAGGTGGACGCCACCGGCACCAAGAAATTCCCGTCCTCGTGCGACATCGCCACCCGCATGCTGACGGCGGCCTCGGTCAGCTACAACCGGATCGACGCGCCGAGCGGCACGGTGGCCACGATCAAGATCGGCGAGACCCAGTTCCAGTCGTTCAATGCGGTCATGACGCCGGACAACCTGAACTTCGACGACGCCTCCAAGGCGCGCGAAGCGGCGCTCAAGAAGGAAGTCACGGGTTCGCTGAAGGCGGCCGGCTATCCGGAGAAGGCCGATCCGGCGGCGATCAACAAACCGATGCTGGTGCTGCTGCTGTTCGTGCTGGTGCTGTATGTGACCATGGTGTACGGTCCGATCGCGGCCATGCTGGTCGAGATGTTCCCGACCCGCATCCGCTACACCTCGATGTCGCTGCCGTATCACATCGGTAACGGCTGGTTCGGCGGCCTGCTGCCGACCACGGCGTTTGCCCTGGTGGCGTTCAAGGGCGACATTTATTACGGGCTGTGGTATCCGATCGTGATCGCGGTGATCACCTTCGTCATCGGCGCATTGTTCGTCCGCGAGACCAAGGACAACAATATCTACGCTCACGACTGACGGGCGCGGGCACCGCTCGACAAATGCCGCTGGCGACAGCGGCATTTTTTTTGCCTGACGCCGGGCGCCTTCCAGTCATGCATGGCTGCAACGGCGAACCGCAACTGTCGCGCTCGCGATACGCGCGTATTTGCACCGCATGAGCTCGCCTGATAACGTGAGGCCTCCTTAATAGTCACCAATACTCACAGGAGCCATCATGCGACTCAAACTCGTCTTCGCCGCAGCCTGCCTCGCCCTGTCCGCCTCCAGCCAGGCCTCCCTGCTCAACAACGGCGGCGCCGAACTCGGCACGCTGGAGGGCTGGACCGTGGGCGGCGTGTCCAGTCCGCGCATCGACGACGGCAGTGAAGATCCGGGCATCGACCCGCGCACCGGCTCCTATATGTTCTTCGGCGGGCGCGGCCTGTTCGGTTCGCTGAGCCAGAACGTGCTGCTGCCGGGCTATGGCCAGGCGCGTCAGGTGCGCCTGTCGTTCTGGGAGCAAGGTCTGGACCAGGATAACCCGAGCGACCAGGGCTATGTATCGCTGACCTGGCGCGGCATCGACGGCAGCGTCATCGGCAGCGTCCTGAGCCCGAGCATCGATTCGCACGACGGCATCTGGACCAACTTCAGCAGCGTGTACGCGGTACCGGTTTCAGCCTTCTCGGTCGACTACACCATGCACTTCGTGCGCAATTTTGGCCGTGACCTGGATGCCTTCTTCGACGACAACGAACTGGCGATGGTCCCGGAACCGGGCTCGATCGCGATGCTGGGCCTGGGCGCGCTGGCGCTGGCCGGCGTACGCCGCCGCCGTCGCGGCTGAACCACGCGCAGCAGCCGGCCGCCGGCCGCGTTCAGGCGGTCGGCAGCCGGTAGTCCTGGTAGGCGTCGCGCAGCTTGTTCTTCTGGATCTTGCCGGTGCCGCCGACCGGCAAGGCATCGGTGAACACGACATCGTCCGGTATCCACCACTTGGCGACCTTGCCGCTGAAGAACGCCAGCAATTCCTCGCGCGTCACTTCCTGGATGCCGGGCCGGCGCACCACCACCAGCAGCGGCCGCTCGGCCCACTTCGGATGCTGCACCCCGATGCAGGCCGCCTGCAGCACGCCCGGGTGCGACATCGCCACGTTCTCCAGGTCGATCGAGCCGATCCACTCGCCACCGGACTTGATCACGTCCTTGCTGCGGTCGGTGATGTGCAGGTAGCCGTCAGGATCGATGGTGGCCACGTCGCCGGTCGGGAACCAGCCATCCTGCAGCACTTCACCTCCTTCGTCGCGGAAGTAGCCCGACACTACCCATGGTCCCTTGACCAGCAGATGGCCATAGGTCGTGCCGTCCCACGCCAGTTCGGTGCCGTCGTCGTCGACGATCTTCATGTCCACGCCATAGATTGCATGGCCCTGCTTGCGCAGCACGGCGCGCCGCTCATCCGGACTTAGCGCATCGTGTCTGGCCATCAGGGTGCAGGCGGTGCCGAGCGGCGACATCTCGGTCATGCCCCAGGCATGCACCACTTCCACGCCGAAACGGTCGATCAGCGTATCCATCATCGCCGGCGGACAGGCCGAGCCGCCGATTACGGTGCGGCGGAAGCTCGAGAAGCGCAAGTCGTTCTGCACCACGTGATTCAAGAGCCCCAGCCACACGGTCGGCACCCCGGCCGAGAACGTGACCTTTTCCGCTTCGAACAGTTCGTACAGCGACTTGCCGTCCAGCGCCGGCCCCGGGAACACCATCTTGGCGCCCGACAGCGGCACCGAATACGGCAGGCCCCAGGCCATCACGTGGAACATCGGCACCACCGGCAGCACCACGTCGTGCGCCGAGACGTTGAGCGCATTCGGCATGCTCGATGCATACGCATGCAGCACGGTCGAGCGGTGCGAGTACAGCGCGCCCTTCGGATTGCCGGTGGTGCCCGAGGTGTAGCACAGCGCCGCCGCCGAGCGTTCGTCGAACTGCGGCCAGGCGTAGTCGGGCGAGGCCGCCTCGACCAGTTCCTCGTAGCACAGCAGCAGCGGGATGCCGCTCTCGCGCGGCATCTGCGCGCGGCCGCACAGGGCGATGTAGCCCTTGACCGTCTTGCAGTGGCGCGCCATCGCTTCGATCGCCGGCAGGAAGGTCAGGTCGAAGAACAGGTATTCGTCGTTGGCGTGGTTGACGATGTAGGCGATCTGCTCCGGGTGCAGGCGCGGATTGATGGTGTGCAGCACCGCGCCCGAGCCGGACACGCCGTAGTACAGTTCCATGTGGCGGTAGCCGTTCCAGGCCAGGGTGGCGACGCGGTCGCCCATCGCCACGCCCAAGTTGCCGAGCGCCGAGGCCAGCTGGCGCGAACGGCGCGCGCAGTCGCGGTAGGTGTAGCGGTGCAGGTCGCCCTCAACCCGGCGCGAGACGATCTCGGTGTCGCCATAGTGGCGTGCGGCGAATTCGATGATGGTCGAGATCAGCAGCGGCTGATCCATCATCTGGCCCATCAGGGGGCTCATCGGCAAATCGGTCATTGGCGCTCCCGTGAACAGATTGGCAACATGATGGAAAGTGTCGTGCCGCCGGCGCCGGCGCGTCAACGCTTTTCGATGATGCACTGCATCAAGCGCATGCCGTGCCCGCATGCGGGCGCGTTACCGGATGTAACGCCGGTCCGCATTGCAGTGGTGCGCGAATAGAATCAGGCTGGTGCGGTAAAATCGTGCCCAGATGCTGTCCTGACTCACTCACCGACTTCACCGCAACGGGAACTGCCATTACTGCTGACGACCTGCCCCTGAACAATTCGTTCGCCGAATTGCCGCCGGCGTTTTACACGCGCCTGATGCCGACGCCGCTGCCGTCGCCCCATTTCATCGCGGCCAGCAGCCCTGCCGCCGCCCTGCTCGGGCTGGATGCGGCCGATCTCGCACGTCCCGACTTCGTCGAACTGTTCACCGGCAACAAGGTGGCGCCACGCTCGCAGCCGCTGTCGGCCGTGTATTCGGGCCACCAGTTCGGCGTCTGGGCCGGCCAGCTGGGCGATGGCCGCGCCATCACGCTCGGCGACCTGGCTACCGCCAGCGGTCCGATGGAACTGCAACTCAAGGGCGCCGGCCGTACCCCGTATTCGCGCATGGGCGACGGCCGCGCCGTACTGCGCTCGTCGATCCGCGAATTCCTGTGCTCGGAAGCGATGGCCGCACTCGGCATCCCGACCACGCGCGCCCTGATGGTCACCGGCTCGCCGCAGCAAGTCGCGCGCGAGACCATGGAAACCACCGCCGTGGTCACGCGCATGGCGCCGACCTTTGTCCGCTTCGGCTCGTTCGAGCATTGGGAGTCGCGCGGCCAACGCGACGAACTGCGCCTGCTGGCCGACTACGTGATCCGCACCTTCTATCCCGAACTGCAGGGCGCCGACAATCCGTACAAGGAATTGCTGGCCGAAGTCACGCGCCGCACCGCGCGCATGATCGCGCATTGGCAGGCGGTCGGCTTCATGCACGGCGTGATGAACACCGACAATATGTCGATCCTGGGCCTGACCCTCGACTACGGCCCGTTCGGCTTCATGGAAGCATTCGACGCCAACCACATCTGCAACCACACCGACAGCCGCGGGCGCTACTCGTACGCGAACCAGGTGCCGGTCGGCCACTGGAACTGCTATGCGCTCGGCAATGCCCTGCTACCCTTGATCGGCGAGCCGGAAACCGCCGAGGAAGCACTCGACGTCTACCGCCCCGAGTTCGGGCGCCAGCTCGACACCCTGCTGCACGCCAAGCTCGGCCTGAATGAAACGCGCGAAGAAGACGCTGGCCTGTTCGACGCCATGTTCGGCCTGCTGCAGGCCAACCATGCCGACTTCACGCTGTTCTTCCGCCGCCTGGGCGAACTCAGGCTCGACGACGCCGGCCCTGCCGCCGACGCGCCGCTACGCGACCTGTTCATCGACCGCGCAGCGTTTGATGCCTGGGCCGCGACCTACCGCACCCGGCTGCGCAGCGAAAACAGCGTCGACGCCAGCCGGCGCGCGGCCATGGCACGCGTCAATCCCAAGTACGTCCTGCGCAACTATCTGGCGCAGACCGCAATCGAACAGGCACAGAACGGCGACTTCGGCGGCGTGCAGCGCCTGCTCGCGGTGCTCGAGCGCCCGTTCGACGAACAGCCAGAAAATGAATCGTACGCGGCCCTGCCGCCCGACTGGGCAGCCCATCTCGAAGTGAGCTGCTCTTCCTGATTGACAGGTTTTACCCGAGAAAGAGAATCATGACCGACAAAGTGACCAAGCTTGATGCCGAATGGCGCGCCCAGCTCGACCCGATGGAATACCAGGTGACGCGCCACGCCGCCACCGAACGCGCCTTCACCGGCAAATTCTGGGACCACCACGAGCATGGCATCTACCATTGCGTCTGCTGCGACACCCCCCTGTTCGAATCGGACGCCAAGTTCGAGTCCGGCTGCGGCTGGCCCAGCTACTTCCGCGCGCTGGACCCGGAAAACGTCATCGAAAAGACAGACCGCACCCACGGCATGATCCGCACCGAGATCATCTGCGCCGTCTGCGACGCCCACCTCGGCCACGTGTTCCCGGACGGCCCGCCGCCGACCGGCCTGCGCTATTGCATCAACTCGGCCGCGATGCGCTTCGAGCCGAAGTAAGGGTCACACTTAGATGAAATTCCTGTTCGACTTTTTCCCGGTCCTGCTGTTCTTCGGCGTCTATAAATACGGCGACAACAACCAGGACTGGGCGCACCGCATGGCCGTCGAGTTCCTCGGCTTCATGACGGCGGGCGGCGCGGTACCGGCTTCGCAATCGGCGATCCTCTTGGCCACGGCGGCGGCGATCGTCGCCACCGCGCTGCAGATCGGCTATTTGCTGGTGCGCGGCCGCAAGATCGACACCATGCTGTGGCTGTCGCTGGGCGTGATCCTGGTCGCCGGCGGCGCCACCATCTATTTCCATGACGAGACCTTCATCAAGTGGAAGCCGACCATCCTGTACTGGGCCTTCGCCGCGGTACTGTTGGTAGCCCAGGTGTTCTACCGCAAGAACCTGATGCGCTCGGTCATGGAAGCGCACATGAACCTGCCCGATCCGGTGTGGAACCGGGTCGGCTACGTCTGGATCCTGTTCTTCGTGGCCATGGGCCTGCTGAACCTGCTGATGGCCTTCGTGGTGTTCCGTACCGATACCAGCGCCTGGGTCAGCTTCAAGCTGTTCGGCTTTACCGGCATCTTCTTCGCCTTCACCATGATCCAGGCGATGATGCTCTCTAAATACATCAAGGAGGAAGACGCATGACCACCAATGACCGCACCGAGCGCCTGCGCGCCCTGATCGAGGCCGAACTGGCCCCCACTTCGCTCGAGATCATCGACGACTCGCACCTGCACGCCGGACACGCCGGCGCGGCCTCCGGCGGCAGCCATTACACGGTCAAAATCGTGTCATCCAGGTTCGAAGGACTCAAGCTGGTCATGCGTCATCGTCTTGTGTATGATGCCGTGCACGACATGATCAACAAGTCGGAAGTCCACGCCCTGGCCATCAACGCGGTGGCGCCTTCCGAGCTGCCTTGAGCGGCGTCGCCGTCGTCCCAAGCCACCGTTTTTCAGGCAGGATTAAGAAATTTGTTCGACAATTGAACTGGCAGTTACAAGAATTAATCTAATCTCGTCCAAGCAACTTTCCCCGTCACAGGAACACCACATGACTTTTAAGCCAGCACGCCTGCTGTTAGCATTGATCGCCGTCGTTTCGGCATCCGCCTTCGCCCAGAACGCCGCCGTGGTCAACGGCAAGGCGATTCCGTCGTCGCGCCTCGACGAAGCCGTCAAGCAGGTCGTGGCACAAGGCCAGGGCCAGGATTCGCCGCAACTGCGCGCCGCGATCAAGGAAGAACTGATCACCCGCGAAGTGCTGATGCAGGAAGCCGTCAAGCAGGGTTTCGACAAGAAGCCTGAAGTCAAGCAGGCGCTCGACAACGCCCGCCAGACCATCGTCGTCAACCAGCTGGCGCGCGATTACATCACCAAGAATCCGGTGAGCGACGCGGAAATCAAGGCCGAGTACGACAAGGCCAAAGCTGCCAACGGCGACAAGGAATACCACGTGCGCCACATCCTGCTGGGTACCGAAGACGAAGCCAAGGCCGTCATCGCCAAGCTGAAAGGCGGCGCCAAGTTCGAAGAACTGGCCAAGCAGAGCAAGGACACCGGCACCGCCAACAACGGCGGCGACCTGGACTGGGCTCCACCGTCGCAGTTCCCGCCTGAGTTCGCAGCCGGCTTCAGCAAGCTGCAAAAAGGCGCGATCACCGACGTCCCGGTCAAGACCCAGGCCGGCTTCCACGTGATCAAGGTCGACGACACCCGTCCGCTGACCCTGCCGGCCCTGGATCAGGTCAAGCCACAGATCGCCGAAGCCCTGTCGCAGCGCAAGCTGCAAGAGTACCAGGAGCAAATGGTCAAAAAGGCAAAGGTGCAGTAAGATATGCAATCGCCGGTGCCCGCGGGCACCGGTTTTCGTCGCCTGCGGCGATACTTTTCGTGTTTATATAGGATCACAACAATGATTTTGAAGCCAGCCCGCCTGCTGTTAGCCATGTCCGCACTGGTTGCGCTGCCGGCACTCGCGCAAAACGCTGCAACCGTCAATGGCAAAGCGATCCCGCAGGCCAAGGTCGACCAGCTCGTCAAGCAAGTCGTCGCCCAGGGCCGCGCCACGGATTCGCCGCAGCTGCGCGAGATGATCAAGAAAGACCTGATCGGTCGTGAAGTCCTGATCCAGGAAGCCGACAAGCAGAACATCGGCAACCGCGCCGAAGTCAAGGCAGCGATCGACAATGCCCGTCAAAGCATCATCATCAACGCGATGCTGGCGGACTACGTCAAGAAGAACCCGGTCAAGGACGCCGAGATCAAGGCCGAGTACGACAAGTACAAAGCACAGATGGGCGACAAGGAATACCACGCGCGCCACATCCTGGTCGACAAGGAAGAAGACGCCAAGGCGATCATCGCCAAGCTGAAAGGCGGCGCCAAGTTCGAAGAGCTGGCCAAGCAGTCGAAAGACGGTTCGGCCCAGAACGGCGGTGACCTGGACTGGGCAAGCCCGGCCAACTACGTGCCTGAGTTCTCGAAAGCCATGGTCGCCCTGCAAAAAGGCGCCATCACCGAGACCCCGGTCAAGTCGCAATACGGCTACCACGTGATCAAGCTGGAAGACGTGCGCGCTGCCAAGATCCCGCCGCTGGAAGAAGTCAAGCAGCAGGTCGCGGAACAGCTGCAACAGCGTCAAGTCGCGCAGTACCGCGAAAGCCTGGTCAAGAAGGCCACGGTCAAGTAATTACCCGGCAACTGTCGGATCGAAAAAGCGCTCTTCGGGGCGCTTTTTTATTGCCTGTGGATTTGTGCGCATTTCTATGCAGGGCGTGTTTGCTATCGTTGCGGTTTTTCGCGCGCGCCGGTGTCGACGGCAACGCCGCCCTCATCTGACGAAAGACGTGCTGCATGCATTCAAACTGGCTGCCTTATACCCTCGGCGTAGTGTTCTGGATCGTGGCCATGGCGCTGACGATGCGCTGGCTTGGCCGCAGCCGGCTGCGCGCCCGTCCGGCGGAACAGGCGCGCCAGCTGACGCAGCCGACCAGCATCCTTGTCATCGGCATCGTCGGCACCGTTTTCTTTCTGGGTAGCTTTATCGGCGCGCTGATCTGGGCCGATGCCTCCGAGCCTGCCTGGCCATTCCTGATCTTCGCAGCGCTGGCGCTGCTCGGTGTGTATATGATCGCGGACTACTTCAACGCGCGGCACGAAGTCGGCGACGAGGGAATGCAGTACGGCCGCGCCTTCGGGCAGCGTGGCACGTTCGAGTGGAGCGAGGTGCAACAAGTCGGCTTCAACAAGCGCATGAACTGGTACCGGATCACGCTCACCTCGGGCGTCAAGGTGCGCGTTTCGGGAACGCTGATGGGCTTGCCGGAATTTGCCAGAACCGTGGTGCGGCACGTGCCGCCAGCCCGGATCGACGCCGGTACCCGCACCATGCTGTACAGCGCATCGAACGAACGGCTGCACCCGCTGTGGAAATAGGCTTGTGCGTGACGCCCGTGTTTCGGCGGGCCGAACCTGCCGACATCGCGGCGATGTCGCGCATCCGGCTGTCGGTCACCGAAAACGTGCTGTCCGATCCGGCGCGCGTCACGCTGCAGATGTACGAGGATTACCTGGATCGATACGGGCGTGGCTGGGTGGCCGACATCGACGGGGCGATCGCCGCTTTCGCCTATGCCGACAAGCGCGATGGCTCGATCTGGGCGCTGTTCGTCGATGCTGCCTACGAGGGACGCGGGTTGGCGAAGCAGCTGCTCCGGCTCGCGGTCGATTGGCTGTTCACGCTCGGCTTTGCGCAAGTCACGCTCACCACGACGCCCGGCACCCGGGCCGACCGTTTTTATGGGCGCCAGGGTTGGCGCCGCGGCGCTCCTGGCGCGCGCGAAGTCGCCTATTCGCTGCCGCGCGACGACCAGCGCCAACCATCGACACCGCGACTTTCCGACTTCCCATGAAGAACCTCCTAGCCTGCCTGCTGCCATGCGCGGCGTTCGCCCTCCCCGCCGCCGCGAGCGCGCAGACCACCGTCACTGATGGCCAGGCACTGCGGGCCGACCTGCTTCAGCACTATCCTTCGCTGGCCTGGGTCGAGCGCTACCGGCAAGCCTTTCCCGCCGAAGCGCAAGGCAACGAATCGCTATGGCGCGGCGCATCCGTGCCGGCGCTGGAATCCGCCGCCGAACTGACCGACGCCCTGGCCGCGCTCCAGGACCAGCACATCGGCCTGGTGGGGCCGAAGGCCGGCAAGCAGCGGACGCTGGGCGTGCTGTTTCGCACCAGCAGCGACGGCGCGATGTCGGTGTGGCGCCATGTCGATCCGGGCGTGACCTCGGTCCGCAACGGCGACCAGGTGCTGACCATCGACGGCAAGCCGGTCGCGCGCTGGCTCGAGCAAGCCGGCGCCCGCACCTTCGGCGGCAACCGCCGCTCGCGTATGGCGGAAGCGGCGCTCAAGCTGGGCGCGGCCACGCCCGTGTATCACGCGGCAGTCGGCTTGTCGGACACGGTGCGCCTGACCCTGCGCGATACCACGGGCGCCACCCGCACGGTCGAACTGGCATACCGGCCAGTGACCCAGCAGGCAATCGTCGCCCTCAGCGAGGCTGTCGAGCGCTCCGACTTGCCCGAGAAAATGCAGGTGCTCGGCTACCGGATCGGCACCGTGCGTTTCGGCGCTTTCGCGCCGCAGTTCGACGCGGATTTCGTGGCCGCCGCCGAGGCCGCCGAAGGACCGAATGCGACCGAAGACGGCCCGATGCTGGCCGGCTACTGCGCGATCGTACGCAAGCGGCTGGTCCAGATCAACGCGCTCGCGGCCGACTCCGACCTGCTGCTGATCGACCTGCGCGGTAACCTCGGCGGCTTCGCGCGCGAAGCGCGCTTGCTGGCGCGCGCCCTGACGCCGAAGCCGCTGGCGCGCACGTACGACGTGTTCCGCGGCAGTACGCCGGGCAGCCTGAAGCTGGTCGAGCAGATCGAAGACCCGTCTTGCGGCACCATCGCAACCCCGCGCCCGCTGCTGGTCTGGACCGATGCCGGCACCCGCTCCGGCGGCGAGTTCATGGCCGCGTGGCTGTGGTCGACCGGCGCGATCGTCGTCGGCGAGCAGACCATCGGTGCCGGCGGCGGACGCGATTCCGCCGCAACCGGCTTTCCGATGCCGCGCTCCGGTTTGAGAGTGAACTACAGCGGCAACTTCGCCGTGCTCGATAGCGCAGGTGACGTGAAGGTCGGCGAGATGAAGGAATCCACCCTGATCGATCTGATCAGCCGGGACCGTTTCGCTCCTAGCCGCGCCCGTCCATTTGCACTCCAGGCGGTCGGTGTGCAACCCGACCTGCCACTGGCAACCAACGCCGAGGATCTGGCCGACGGCGGCGTTGCCGCTGTCGGGCGTATCGTCGCC
Source organism: Massilia sp. (assembly GCF_031995545.1). GTDB lineage: Bacteria > Pseudomonadota > Gammaproteobacteria > Burkholderiales > Burkholderiaceae_D > Telluria. The sequence continues at coordinate 17,067 of NZ_DAMAGA010000030.1, read as the reverse complement.
AGACTGGTGGAGCAAGGGCTGCTACCGCCTGTCCGGCGCTAATTGGGACAGCCAACCTACTGCCACTGTTCGCGGCCCATGCACGTGATCTCGAGCTGCTCGCACAGCAGGGCGAATTCGGCGGCGTGGGCATCGCTGTACAACACCGCATTCCAGTTATCGCTGTCACTCTCCAGTACTGCCAGCCGGTTGCCCCGTTGCAGGTCGAGCGCCTGCAGCGCATTCAGGATGGCCGTTACCCGCGCCGGGCCCTGCTGTTCCATCGGCGGCACGGACGGCGCCGGCAACTGCCATGACGCGCACATGGAGTTGGCATGTGCAAAGACCGTCTCGTCGTCCTTCAGGTCGGCATTGATCCCGAGCCCCACCCCGGCCAGCGCTTCCATCGCCGTGTCCAACGGCGGCATGGTCTTGCGCTTGCCGAGCGCCTTCCTGGCGCGTTCGATCAGCAGCGCATCCTCTCCACAAATCAGCTCGACCCAGCGCGCGTAGGCTTCGGCCCTGGTCAGCGCATAATGCTTCTTCTCCTTCGGCCGGGCGCTCTCGGGCAGCCCGATCGTCGGATCGACGAATGCGGTGCGCCAGGCGTCGCGCGCGTGGCGGACGTGGGCGCGGTAGTAGTCGACCAGATCGCGTGGATAGTGCGGCAGGTGGCGAAACGCACTGTCGTCGACATCGAAGGCGCACACCACCAGCGCCAGGTGCAGGGGCAGCGCCGCGAATGCGTAACGGTGCTCGTCGATGTGCTCGCGATAGCCGTAGCTTTTGGTACGCTTGGGCCACTGCTTCATGTACGCCGCCAGGCTGCGCTCCCAGGTCGGGCGCGGCTGCAGCAGGATCGCGACCAGCCCTTCCTCGTCCGGCAGCACACTGTCACGGAGGTTGTACGGCCTGTCGTAATCGAAGTCCTTTACGAAGCCCTTCAACACCATGCCGACCAGGGCAGGATTGCAGTCCGGCGTGAACCAGTCATCGATCCGCGAGATCATGCCGCCTTCGTCGTCGAAGCACACCAGTGCGGCCAGCAGCATCCAGCTGCCATACTGTTCGAAATGTGAGCGTATGCGGCGTCCGGGAAAATAGCGGTCGGCGACCGCGGCAGCCTTTTCCAGCGTCGGTATATGGATCTCGTAGAAATGCGCCTTCAGCGAGTCCAGCGAATCACCACGTGCGTAGCGATAAAACAGGCCGTTCGCGAGGTGCTTTGGAATGTTGATCAGGTCGTACTGATATGGATTGTCGGGGTTCTCTTCGGCCTGACGGAACGCCCATCGAACAGAGCTATCCGGCGAATCGACTTCGCTATCGTATTGCGCGCGCGGTACTGTGAGGACACGTGAGTTATCCATGCTTGCTCTTCCAGAGATAATAGATGGCAGTGCCGATCTGCGGCAGCACTGAGATGCGGGCGCAGAGCCCGCCGGCCCGGCTCACGATCCGCCAAGCTCCTGCAAACGCTTGCGCCGCTCACCCACGCCCTTAGCGGGAGACTGTTTCAACAACTGCTGCAGCGCGACGCGCTCCGCCGTGCGTAATGCGTCATCTGCCGCGACCTTGATATCCGGCGTCACACCCGTCCCTTCCCAATTGGTCTTGCTGATCGGGTTGATCGCGCGCCCGCTCGGAATGAACACGAACATGTGCGGATGCAGCCGGTGCCCGCCGCCCGGATGCGCACCGCCTCGCGTGGTCTCGCCGATGATGGTCGCGCGCCTGAGTTGCTTCAGGTTATAGCTGAACTCTTCCGCACCGGAGAAGGTGCGCTTGCTGGTCAACACGTACACATTCTTGGTGCCGCCGAAACGCTTGCCCGGCACATCGTCGCGCGTCCAGAACGCGTCGGTGCTTCCGCTCTTGCGCCAGTACATGTCATTCAAATGCGTACGCCCGTCGAACAGGTAGCTCGTCACGAACGCCACCGTATGCGGATCGCCGCCGCCGTTGTGGCGCAGGTCGACGATCAGGGCATCGGTATCGGCCAGCTGCGTCATCGCGGCGCCCAGAGTCGGCTCGGCGAATTCGATCGCGGCGAATTCGCGCAGGTCGAGGTAACCGATATTGCCCGGCAGCGTATCGACCTTCCTCACGCCGAAATTGGAGGCCTTGAATCGCTTAAGCATGATGCGGTCCATCTCCGGCGTGCGCTGCGGTCCTTCTTCGTTTTCCGGCAGCACCTCGGTAGTCGTCCTGACGGTCAGGTGCAGATCGCTCGTCGGCTGGCGCAAATCTTCGGTCAGGGCCGCGCCGAGCTGGTTCAGGTCGTTCAGGCCACGATAAGCGCCGCGCCGCTCCTTGTCGCTGACCCGCTCGACGATCAGTTTCGCCTTATCCGGGAATACGTATTCTTCGCTGATCTTTTGCTTGAGCGTCGCGATGATGCCGCTGCGGGTCGCATCGTCGATCGGATATTTTTGTGCGGCGCCGGAGATGCCGGCCACGCACGTCAGGACCATCAGGAACAACGAACGGACAGCGGCAGTTTTCATGTAAGCGATCCAAACTAGCGGTTGATATTCTGTTAGCCCAAATAGCGGCCATGTGGATTTCCCTGCGCCGTCGAGCATACCTTCACTTTGGCCCGGAAATAAAAAAACGCCTCCGAAGAGGCGTTTTTTATGCTAGGCGGATGATCAACCGATGATCAAGCGACCCACTTGCGCGCATTGCGGAACATGCGCATCCACGGCGACTCGTCACCCCACGATTCCGGCGCCCACGAATGCACGACGCCGCGGAACACGCGCTCGGCGTGCGGCATCAGCACCGTGAAGCGGCCGTCGTCGGTGGTGACCGAAGTCAGGCCGCCCGGCGAACCGTTCGGGTTGAACGGATAGGTTTCGGTCGCCTGGCCATGGTTGTCGATGAAGCGCATCGCCTTGTTGGCGGCGTTGATGTCGCCGGTCAGCGAGAAGTCGGCAAAGCCTTCGCCGTGGGCGATGGCGATCGGCGCCTGGGTGCCGGCCATGCCCTGGAAGAAGACCGACGGCGAATCGAGGACTTCGACCATGCCGAAGCGCGCCTCGAACTGTTCCGACTTGTTGCGGGTGAACTTTGGCCACGCATGCGCGCCCGGGATGATCGACTTCAGGTTGCTCATCATCTGGCAGCCGTTGCACACGCCCAGGCCGAAGGTGTCCTGGCGCGCGAAGAACTTGGCAAACGCATCGGACAGCTGTGGGTTGAACAGGATGGTCTTGGCCCAGCCTTCGCCCGCGCCCAGCACGTCGCCGTACGAGAAACCGCCGACGGCGATGATGCCGTGGAAGTCGTCCAGCTTGGCGCGGCCGGCGATCAGGTCGCTCATGTGGACGTCGATCGCGTTGAAGCCGGCCTGGTGCATCGCCCAGGCGGTCTCGATGTGCGAGTTGACGCCCTGCTCGCGCAGGATCGCCACGCGTGGACGCACGCCGGTCGCGATGAACGGCGCCGCGACATTCTCCGCCAGGTCGAAGCTGACCTTCGGCGTCATGCCCGGATCGGTTTCGTCCAGCAGACGGTCGTATTCCTGGTCGGCGCAGGCCGGGTTGTCGCGCAGGCGCGCGATGCGCCAGCTGGTTTCGCTCCAAAGGCGGTGCAGGCTGCTGCGGGTTTCGTTGTAGATCACCTTGGCGTCGCGGGTGAACTCGATCGCGCCGCGATCGTTGAGCTTACCGATGATGTGGCTGCAGGCGCCCAGGCCCTGGTCGCGCAGCACGTTCATGACGGCGCTCTTGTCCTCGAGACGCACCTGGATCACGGCGCCGAGCTCTTCGGCGAACAGCGCGCGCAGCGTCATTTCGTTGCGGCGCTCGGCCACCTGGCCGGCCCAGTTCTTGGCGTCGCCCCAGTCGGAGGCGTGCTCGCCTTCCATGGTCAGGATGTCGAGGTTGACCGACACGCCGGTGCGGCCGGCGAAGGCCATCTCGGCCAGGGTGCCGAACAGGCCGCCGTCCGAACGGTCGTGGTAAGCCAGCAGCTTGCCGTCGCTATTCAATTGCTGGATCGCGACGAAGAAGGCTTTCAGGTCTTGCGGCGAATCGACGTCCGGCACGCTGTCGCCCAGCTGCTGGGTAACCTGCGCCAGGATCGAGGCGCCCAGACGGTTCTTGCCGCGGCCCAGGTCGATCAGGATCAGGGCGGTGTCGCCCTTGTCGGTTTGCAGTTGCGGGGTCAGCGAACGGCGCACGTCGGTGACTGGTGCGAACGACGACACGATCAGCGACACCGGCGAGATCACGGCCTTGTTCTGGCCCTCGTCGTTCCAGGTGGTGCGCATCGACAGCGAATCCTTGCCGACCGGGATTGACACGCCCAGCGCCGGGCACAGTTCCATGCCCACTGCCTTGACGGTGTCGAACAGCGCGGCGTCCTGGCCCGGCTGGCCGCAGGCCGCCATCCAGTTGGCCGACAGCTTGATGTCCGAGATATCGGCGATCGGCGCGGCAGCGATATTGGTGATCGCCTCGCCCACGGCCATGCGGCCCGAGGCGGCGGCGTCGATCACGGCCAGCGGGGTGCGCTCGCCCATCGCCATCGCTTCGCCCACGAAGCCTTCGTACGACATCGCGGTGACGGCGCAGTCGGCCACCGGCACCTGCCACGGGCCGACCATCTGGTCGCGCACGGTCATGCCGCCCACGGTACGGTCGCCGATGGTGATCAGGAACGATTTGTCGGCGACGGTTGGATTGAGCAGCACGCGGCGCACAGCCTCTTTCAATTCGATGCCGGTCAGGTCGACCGGCGGGAAGCTGTGCTGGACGTGCTCGACGTCGCGCAGCATCTTCGGCGGTTTGCCGAGCAGGACGTCCATCGGCATGTCGACCGGCGACGCATTCGCGGCGTCAAGGGCCTGGTCGTCGATCAGGCGCAGCTGACGCTCTTCGGTGGCGGTGCCGACCACGGCGAACGGGCAGCGCTCGCGTTCGCACAGGGCGGCAAACGTCGCCAGGTCATCCGGAGCGATCGCCAGTACATAGCGTTCCTGCGACTCATTCGACCAGATCTCTTTCGGCGCCATGCCGCTTTCTTCCAGCGGCACCTTGCGCAATTCAAAAATCGCGCCGCGCTTGGCGTCGTTGACGATTTCCGGGAACGCGTTCGACAGGCCGCCGGCGCCGACGTCGTGGATCGAGATGATCGGGTTGTTCTCGCCCAGCTGCCAGCAGCCGTTGATCACTTCCTGGGCGCGGCGTTCCATCTCCGGATTGCCGCGCTGGACCGAGTCGAAGTCCAGGTCGGCGGTATTGGTGCCGGTGGCCATCGACGAGGCGGCGCTGCCGCCCATGCCGATGCGCATGCCCGGGCCGCCCAGCTGGATCAGCAGCGAGCCGACCGGGATCTCGTCCTTGTGGGTGTGCGCGGCCGAGATGCTGCCGATGCCGCCGGCGATCATGATCGGCTTGTGGTAACCGTACACCGCGTTGGCGGCGCCGACGTTCTGCTCGTAGCTGCGGAAGTACCCGCCCAGCACCGGACGGCCGAATTCATTGCTGAAGGCGGCGCCGCCGATCGGGCCGTCGATCATGATCTGCAGCGGCGAGGCAATGCGTTCCGGCTTGCCGTAGACGGTGTCGGTACGGTCAGCCTTGGTCACGTCCGACGCGTTTTCCCACGGACGCTGGGCGTCCGGCAGCAGCAGGTTCGACACGGTGAAGCCGGTCAGGCCGGCCTTCGGCTTGGCGCCGCGGCCGGTCGCGCCCTCGTCGCGGATCTCGCCGCCGGCGCCGGTCGAGGCGCCAGGGAATGGGGAAATCGCGGTCGGGTGGTTGTGGGTCTCGACCTTCATCAGGGTGTGCACCAGCTCGGTCGACGGGCCATACTGCTGGCCATCACGCGGGAAGAAGCGCGTCACGGTTGCGCCTTCGATGATCGACGAGTTGTCGCTGTAGGCGACCACGGTGCCGCGCGGGTTCAGCTGGTGGGTGTTCTTGATCATGCCGAACAGCGACTTCTCTTGCTTGACGCCGTCGATGATCCAGTCGGCGTTAAAGATCTTGTGGCGGCAGTGTTCGCTGTTGGCCTGCGCGAACATCATCAGTTCGACGTCGGTCGGGTTGCGCTGCGCTTTGGTGAAGGCGTCGTGCAGGTAGTCGATCTCGTCGATCGACATCGCCAGGCCCAGTTCGGTGTTGGCGCGCACCAGCGCCTCGCGGCCCTGGCCCAGCACGTCGATGCTTTCCAACGACTTGCCTTCCAGTTCGCGGAACAGGTGCTGCGCCTCGTCCGCCTTGCGCAGCACGGTTTCGGTCATGCGGTCGTGCAGCAGTGCGCTGACGGCTTCCAGTTCGGGGGCCGAGAGTTTCTTCGGCGCGCCGATGCTGCTGCCCAGGATGCCGCTTTTCAGCACCACGGTGTAGCCGACGCCGCGCTCGATGCGGTGCACGTGGGTCATGCCGCAGTTGTGCGCGATGTCGGTCGCCTTCGAGGCCCACGGCGAAATCGTGCCCAGGCGCGGGATGACGAAGAACTCTTCGCTCACACCTTCGTAGAGCGTTTCAGGGGCCGGCTCGCCATAGGTGAGCATGGCCGACAGACGCGACGTGTCGTCCGTCGTCAGCGGCGCGCTGGTATCGATGAAGTGGTAGAAGCGCGCCTGCACCGCGGCAATCGACGGGGCGACGGCTTGCAGTTGGCTCAGGAGGCGTTGGCTACGGAAGGCGGACAGGGCATTGGAACCCGGCAGAATCAACATGGCTTGGACAGTCGTTGATGCAGCGTGGCTGCTTGGGTGGAAGATAGCCCGCTATTATACAGTGTTGTAAAGGCGCGACCATGGGGGTCTGGCCGGTTCGACCCGGCCATCGGCGAATCGCTGTCGGTATTCTGGCGCCCAACACATTGACAACACAGCAAGCCACTTTCCTTGATAGAACCGTAGCTTGTCGGTATCTTTACGGTGAACAATATTTGGATGGCATTAGCACTCAAGGCAGCATCAGCAGAAACGGGAACGAATATGCAAGACAACGGTAATCTGGCGGTATTGGTGGTCGATCCGAATCCGGGCATGCGCACCAGCCTGCAGAACATGCTGGGGCTGATCGGCATCGGCAAGGTCGAATACGCGATCAACGCCAACACGGCCATCAAGCAGCTGACGAAGCGCGCCTATGACGTCGTGCTGTGCGAATACGACCTGGCCAGCGGCAGCGGCGAAGGCCAGGACGGCCAGCAGCTGCTGGAAGACCTGCGCCACCATCACCTGATTTCGGCCTCGACCATCTTCATCATGCTCACCTCCGAGGGCGTGTACAACAAGGTGGTCAGCGCGGCCGAACTGACCCCGACCGACTACGTGCTGAAACCGTTCACGGTGGAGCTGCTCAGTGGCCGCATCAAACGCGCGCTGGAACGTCGCGCCGCCCTGCTCCCGGCCTGGCAGCAGGCGGCGGCAGGCAAGCTGCGCGAAGCGATCCGCACCTGCGAAGAAGGCGAAAAGGCGCAGCCGCGCTACGCTTTCGACTTCGCGCGCATCCGCGCCGAGCTGCACACCACGCTGGAAGAGCACCAGCAGGCGGCCAACGTCTATCGTCAGATCATGACCGAGCGCCCGCTCGGCTGGGCCGCACTGGGCCTGGCGCGCTGCATGGTGGCGCTGAACCAGATCGACGACGCCCGCTTCATCCTCGACGAACTGCTGATCTCGAACCCGCGCATGATGGCGGCCTACGACCTGCTGGCGCGCTGCCTCGAAACCGAGGGCGAGGGAGCGCTGGCCAAGAAGGTGCTGGAAGACGCGGTAGCGATTTCCCCGCACGTGGTGCGGCGCCTGCGCAAGCTGGGCGAAGTGGCGCTGGCGACGGGCGACGCGGAAGGTGCCGAGAAATCGTTCAAGCAGGTGGTGACCAAGGCACGTTATTCGGAGTTTCGCGATCCCGAAGACCATGTGAATCTGGTCAAGGCGCTGGTGACGCGCGGCGACATGGTGCAGGCCACCGGCGTGATCCGCGACCTGGAACGCTCGCTGCGCGGCAGCCCGGCGGCCGACGCCTGCAAGTCGTATGCAACCTCACTGTTGCACGACAAGACCGGCAACGGCGGCGCGGCGGCGGCCGAACTGCAGGCGGCGGTGAACGCGGTGCGCGCCAGCAGCGGACTATCGTCCGGCCTCAAGATGGAAATGGCGCGCGCCTGCCTCGATCATCAGCTCGACGCGCAGGCGGCCGACGTGATGATGACGGTGATGCACGATGCCCAGAGCGGCGTGTCGGTCGACCAGGCGATGGGCGTGTTCGACAAGGCCGGGCGTGGCGATCTGGTCGAAGGCATGGGGCAGCAGCTCAAGGCGCAGGCCCAGATCCTGCTCGGCGTGGCCGACGAGAAGCGCAATATGGGCGACGTGCGCGGGGCGGTGCAGACGCTGCTCGAAGCGCTGCACATCGCGCCGAACAATCTGCAGATCATGGTGGCGACGGCGGGCGGCATCCTGCGCCAGATGAACGAACTGGGGTGGGATCATCCGCTGGGGCAGACTGCGGGGGCGCTGCTGGATGGGATCAGGGCGCAGGATGCGCTGCATCCGCGCCTTGCGGTGCTGGTAGAGGAGTATCAGGCGGCGCGGCGCAAGTACGGTATCGCAGCCTGAATTCAGCGCGGAATGGCCTGGCGATTGCCAGGCCATCCTGTTCAAACTTCGCCGAATCCACCTCCACCCGGCGTCTCGATCACGAACACGTCGCCAGCTCCCATATCGGTTTTCCCGATATGACCAAGCTCCTCGATCGAACCGTCGGATCGCAGCACGCTGTTCCTGCCGCGCTGCGCCTCCCCGCCTCCCGCCATGCCGAACGGTGCATGGATCCGGTTATTCGACAGGATCGCCGCCGTCATCGGCTCCAGGAAGCGCACTTTGCGTACGCCCCCGTTCCCGCCGCGCCAGCGCCCCGCCCCGCCCGAGCCGTGCCGGATCTCGTAGCTTTCCAGCCGCACCGGGAATCTGAACTCCAGAATCTCGGGATCGGTCAGCCGCGAATTGGTCATATTGGTCTGCACCACATCGGTCCCATCGAAGCCTTCGCCGGCACCGGAGCCGCCCGAGATGGTCTCGTAGTACTGATAGCGCGCATTCCCGAACGTGAAGTTGTTCATCGTCCCCTGCGCCGCCGCCATCACGCCGAGCGCCCCATACAGCGCGTTGGTGATGCAGGTCGAGGTCTCGACATTCCCCGACACCACCGAGGCCGGGTAATGCGGGTTGAGCATCGAACCGGGCGGGATGATCACCTTCAGCGGCTTCAGGCAGCCGGCATTCAACGGAATCTCGTCATCCACCAGCGTACGGAACACGTACAGCACCGCCGCCATGCACACGCTCGACGGCGCGTTGAAGTTGTTCGGCAGCTGGCCCGAGGTGCCGGTGAAATCGACCTCCGCGCTGCGTGACGCCTGATCGACGCGGATCGCGACGTCGATATGCGCGCCGTTGTCGAGCTGGTAGTGGAAGCTGCCGTCCTTGAGCGCCGAGATCACGCGCCGTACCGCTTCTTCAGCGTTATCCTGCACGTGTCCCATGTAGGCGCGCACCACGTCCAGGCCATAGTAGGCCACCATCTTGCCCAGCTCTTCGACACCCTTCTGGTTGGCCGCCACTTGCGCACGCAGGTCGGCCATGTTCTGGTCCGGATTGCGCGCCGGGTAGCGCGCGCCCGACAGCAGTGCGCGCGCCGCCTCTTCGCGCAGCACGCCGTCCGCCCCGTCGACCAGCTTGAAGTTGTTGATCAGGACACCCTCCTGCTCGATGTGGTCCGAGTCCGGCGGCATCGAGCCCGGCGTGGTGCCGCCGATGTCGGCATGGTGGCCACGCGAGCCGACATAGAACAGAATCTCGCGGCCCTCGGCATCGAATACCGGCGAAATCACCGTGACGTCCGGCAGGTGGGTGCCGCCGTGGTATGGATCGTTGAGCACATACACGTCGCCGGCGCGCATGCGGCCCGCGTTCTCGCGCATCACGGTCTTGATGCTCTCGCCCATCGACCCGAGGTGCACCGGCATGTGCGGCGCGTTCGCCACCAGGTTGCCGTCGTGGTCGAAGATGGCGCAGCTGAAGTCGAGGCGTTCCTTGATGTTGACCGAGTAGGCGGTGTTCTGCAGCCGCAGCCCCATCTGCTCGGCGATCGACATGAACAGGTTGTTGAAGATCTCGAGCATCACCGGGTCGGCCGTGGTGCCGATCGCGCGCCGCTCCGGCAGCGCTTCGACGCGGGTCAGGACCAGGTGGTTGTAGTCGGTCACGCTCGCCTGCCAGCCCGGTTCGACCACGGTGGTGGCGTTGTCCTCGGCGACGATCGCGGGACCGCGCACCACGTGTCCCGGCTGCAGATCGTGGCGCGCGTGGATCGCGGTATCGCGCCACTCGCCGCCGCTGTACATGCGCACGGTCACCGAGGGCGCCGGCGCAGGCTCCGTCGCCAGCGTATCGACGCGCGTTTCAGGTGGCGCATCCGACTGGCCGATCGCTTCCACCGACACCGCTTCCACCATCAGCGCGCGCGACGGCATCAGGAACGAATAGCGTCGCTTATAGGCCTGCTCGAATTGCGCCTGCATCTCGTCGGCGCTGCCGAGGAGCACCAGCAGTGCCGAGTCGGTGCCTTCGTAACGCAGATGCACGCGTTCGACCAGCACGATGCGCTCGTCCGCCACGCCCTGCATCCGCAACTGCGTGCGCGCCTGCCCCGCCAGTTCCGCCAGGCGTGCTCGCAGCGACGCCAGCATTGCGTCGCTCAAGCGTTCTTCGACCGCCTGCTCGCGCATCGCGGTCTGGTCGGCCAAGCCCATGCCATAAGCGGACAGCACGCCGGCCAGCGAATGGATGAACACCGTCTTCATGCCCAGCGCGTCCGCCACCAGGCAGGCGTGCTGGCCTCCGGCGCCGCCGAAGCTGGTCAGCGCGTATTCGGTGACGTCGTGGCCGCGCTGAACCGAGATCTGCTTGATCGCGTTGGCCATATTGCCGACCGCGATCTGGATGAAGCCTTCAGCCACCGCTTCCGGCGCCGGCCGCGTGCCGGTGCTTTCACCGATGCGGTCGGCCAGTTCATCGAAGCACGCCCGCACCGCCTCGGCATCGAGCGCGTCGTCCCCGCCCGGTCCGAATAGGCGCGGGAAGTAGCGCGGCTGCACCTTGCCCAGCATGACGTTGCAGTCAGTGACCGCCAGCGGTCCACCGCGCCGGTAGCTGGCCGGGCCGGGATTGGCGCCCGCGCTGTCCGGTCCCACGCGATAGCGGCTGCCATCGAAATGCAGGATCGAACCGCCGCCCGCCGCCACCGTGTGGATGCTCATCATCGGCGCGCGCATGCGTACGCCCGCGACCTGGGTCTCGAACACGCGTTCGAACTCGCCCGAGTAATGCGAGACGTCGGTCGAGGTGCCTCCCATGTCGAAGCCGATCACGCGCTCGAAGCCGGCCAGGCGGCTGGCACGCACCATACCGACGATGCCGCCCGCAGGGCCGGACAGGATGCTGTCCTTGCCCTGGAAGGCGCGCGCATCGGTCAGACCGCCGCTGGACTGCATGAACTGCAGGTTCACGCCGGGCAGCTCGCCCGCCACCTGGTCGACGTAGCGGCGCAAAATCGGCGACAGATACGCATCGACCACGGTGGTGTCGCCGCGCGCCACCAGCTTCATCATCGGACTCACTTCGTGCGACACCGACACCTGGGTGAAGCCGATCGCGCGTGCGATGCGCGCCACCGCCGCTTCGTGCGCGGTATGACGGTAGCCGTGCATGAATACGATCGCCAGCGAGCTCAGGCCGGCGTCAAACGCTTCCTGCAGAGAGCTGCGCGCCGCATCCTCGTCGAGCGGAAGCACCACGTCGCCGTGCGCACCCATGCGCTCGTCGATTTCGATCACGCGTGCATACAGCAGTTCGGGCAGCACGATGTGGCGGTCGAACAGGCGTGGCCGGTTCTGGTAAGCGATGCGCAGCGCGTCGCGGAAACCGCGCGTGATCGCCAGCACGGTTGGCTCGCCTTTGCGCTCGAGCAGCGCGTTGGTGGCGACCGTGGTGCCCATCTTCACCGCTTCGACCGCCGCGCCGGCGGCATTACCGCCGAGCAGGTGGCGAATGCCGGCCACGGCGGCGTCGCGGTACTGTTCGGGGTTTTCGGACAGCAGCTTGTGCGTCACGAGTTGTCCATCGGGACGGCGCGCCACGATGTCGGTGAAGGTGCCGCCTCGGTCGATCCAGAACTGCCAATCCATGCCTTGTTCTCCGCGTGATGTTAAAACGTTCCACCCCATTGTAGTCGGACGGCGCGCCGGCGTTGGCGAAAATGGGGTGGAACGTTTTAACATCACGCGGAGAACAAGG
>NZ_DAMAGA010000030.1:0-4753 GCF_031995545.1 Massilia sp. | reverse complement strand
GCGAAAATGCACGACAATGACATCGAACCCACTCTTCAAGTCAAGCATGGAACATCGTCTTTATACCGTCGCCCAGATCCGCACCATCGAGGAAGCGGCCTATGCCAACCTGCCTGCCGGGACGCTGATGACGCGCGCCGGCCAGGCCGCCAGCGCGTACGCACTGGAACTGCTGGGCAACTCGCGCGCGCTGCCGGTGCTGGTACTGGCCGGTCCCGGCAACAACGGCGGCGACGCGCTGGAGGTCGCCGCCAACTTGGCCGACGCCGGCGTCGACGCCACGGTACTGCACCTGCCGGGCCGCGCGGAAGCATCGAGCGCCACTGCCGCCGCCTACGAACGCGCCCGCTCCGGCACGGTCGGCTGGATCGACATGCTGCCGCCGGACGCCGAATGGGGCCTGGTGATCGACGGCCTGTTCGGCATCGGACTCACGCGTCCACTGGAGGGCGAAGTGCGCGAGCTGGTGGCGTCGTTGTCGACGCTGCGCTGCCCGATCCTGGCGCTCGACGTGCCGAGCGGCCTGGATGCCGACACCGGCGCCGTGATAGGCCCGGACGGCATTGCGGTGTGCGCCACCCACACCATCACCTTCCTCGGCAACAAGCCAGGCCTGCATACCGCCGACGGACGCGATCACGCCGGCCAGGTGCGGGTCGACATGCTGGGCGTCGACGACAGCGTGCTGCCGCGCGCCGCCGCCGCGAGCGGCGACATCGCCCTGTTCGCGGGCCACCTGGCGGCGCGCCGCAGCAACTCGCACAAGGGCAGTTTCGGCGACGTCGCCGTGGTCGGCGGCGCGCACGGCATGGCCGGGGCGCCGGTACTGGCCGCGCGCAGCGCGCTGTACGCCGGCGCCGGGCGCGTGTTCGTGGCCTCGCTCGGCGCGGGCCCCGGCTACGACAGCACCCAGCCCGAACTCATGTTCCGCCAGGCCGACGACTTCGATTTCTTCGGCCGCACGCTGGTGATCGGCCCCGGCATGGGCGACTCGGCGAATGCGATCCGCCTGATGGCCAAGGCCCTCGACAGCGACAGCCCGCTGGTGATCGACGCCGACGCCCTGAACCTGATCGGCGCCAGCCCGGACATGCAGTCACGCCTGGCGCAGCGCAGCGCGCCCAGCATCCTGACCCCGCATCCGCTCGAAGGCGCGCGCCTGCTCGGCATGACGGTCGCCGTGGTGCAAGGCGACCGGCTGGAAGCGGCGCGCGAAATGGCGCTGCGCATGAATGCGACCGTGATCCTGAAGGGTTCGGGCAGCGTGATCGCGCGGCCCGATGGCGAAGTGGTGATCAACCCGACCGGCAATGCGGGCCTGGCCACGGCCGGTACCGGCGACGTGCTGGCGGGGTTGTGCGGCGCGCTGCTGGCGCAGGGCTGGCCGGGCTGGGAAGCGGCGATCGGCGCCGCCTGGATCCACGGCGCGGCGGCCGACCAACTGGTGGCGCAGGGAATCGGCCCGATCGGGCTGACCGCGGGCGAACTGCCGGCGGCGCTGCGCCAGGTGCTCAATCGCCTGGTGCGCGAGCACGCGCCGCGTTGAGGCTTTGCGCCGTCAGGCGACGATGCGGCCGGCGGCGATGGTGAGTGTGCGGCCGCAGCGCGCCGCCATCGCGCTGTCGTGCGTGACCAGCACCAGGGTCGAGCCGCGCTCGCGATTGAGTTCGAACATCAACTGAATCACCGCCTCGCCGGTGACCGCATCGAGCGCGCCGGTCGGTTCGTCGGCGAACAGCAGCGGCGGTTCGGTGACGAAGGCGCGTGCCAGCGCGACGCGCTGCTGCTCGCCGCCGGACAGGAACTTGGGATAGTGCGTCAGGCGGCTCGACAGGCCGACCCGGCCCAACATCTCGGTGGCCTTGGCGCGCGCGTCGGCGTCGCCGCGCAGTTCGAGCGGCAGCATCACGTTTTCGAGCGCGGTCAGGTGACCCAGCAACTGGAACGACTGGAACACGAAGCCCAGCTTGGCCTTGCGGAAGGCGGCGCGTCCGTCTTCGTCGAGGGCAAAGATGTCGGTGCCATCGAGCAGCACGGTGCCCGAGGTCGGCGTGTCCAGGCCGGCCAGCAGGCCAAGCAGCGTGGACTTGCCCGAGCCGGACGCGCCGACCAGCGCGAGCGTCTCAGCCGGTTCTACTTTAAAATCGATGTCTTGCAAGATGGTGAGTTCGCCGCTGGCGTCCGCAACCTTCTTCGCTAGGGCGTTCACCTGGATCGCCGGCGCTGCGCCGGCGTCGAGGGTGGCGTTGTGTTTGAATGCCTCGGGATGATCACGCATGCTTGCTTTTCTTAAAAAATTGACTGTCGGCGCAGCGCTCGGTGTTGCTATGACCCTGGCTACGACGGCGAGCGCCTATTCTGCACCAAAAACCGTTCTCGTGGTCGGCGACAGCCTGTCGGCCGAATACGGTATCGCGCGCGGCGCGGGCTGGGTCGCGCTGCTGGAACAGAAACTCAAATCGGAAAAGATCGCCGCGAAGGTGGTCAACGCCAGCATCAGCGGCGAGACCACCAGCGGCGGGCGCGCGCGCCTGCCGGCCCTGCTCGGCCAGCACCGGCCCGACATCGTCGTCATCGAACTGGGCGCCAACGACGGCCTGCGCGGCCTGCCGGTGCCGTCGGCCGAAGCGAACCTGCGCGAGATGATCAAGCAGTCGCAGGCCAAGCAGGCGCGCGTGCTGCTGGTCGGCATGCGCATGCCGCCGAACTACGGGCGCGCCTACACCGAGCGCTTCTTCAATATGTTCAAGGCGGTGTCGAACGACACCAGGTCGCCGCTGGTGCCCTTCATGCTCGAAGGCGTGGCCGACAAGCCCACCTTGTTCCAGCAAGACCGCCTGCATCCGACCGCGCAGGCGCATCCGATCATCCTGAATAACATCTGGCCGCAGTTCTCCAGTCTCATCAAGAAACAATGAAATATCCAGAAGTCCTGGGCTTCGACGCCATCCTGGCGCAGCTCGACAGTTTCGACACCATCATCGATGCGCGCAGCGAGTCGGAATACGCGCACGACCACATTCCCGGCGCGATCAACTGCCCGGTCCTGAACGACGAGGAGCGCATCCGCGTCGGCACGCTGTACAAGCAGCAAGGCGCGTTCGAGGCCAAGAAGGTCGGCGCGCCGATCGTGGCGGCGAACATCGCGCGCCACATCGAGACGCTCTTCGCCGACAAGCCGCGCGAATGGCGCCCGCTGGTGTATTGCTGGCGCGGCGGCAACCGCAGCGGATCGATGGCGCATATCATGGCGCGCATCGGCTGGCCGGTGGTGCAGCTCGAAGGCGGCTACAAGAACTATCGCGCGCATGTGAGCACGGCGCTGGAAGACCCGCCGGCACTTAGCTGGCGCGTGATCTGCGGTACCACCGGCAGCGGCAAGAGCCGCCTGCTGGAGACGCTGCACGGCATCGGCGCCCAGGTACTGGACCTGGAAAAGCTGGCCGCCCACCGCGGCTCGGTGCTGGGCCACCTGCCGCACGAACCGCAACCGACCCAGAAGTGGTTCGAGAGCCAGATCTGGGACCAGCTGCGCCGCTTCGATCCGTCGAAACCGGTGTTCGTCGAATCCGAGAGCAAGAAGGTCGGCAACCTGCGCGTGCCGGGCCTGGTGATGGAGCGCATGCGCGCCGCACCGTGCATCGCGCTGAACCTGTCGCGCCCGAACCGCGTGCGCCTCTTGATGCAGGACTACGAGCATTTCTGCGCCGATCCCGCGACCCTCAACGGCCAGCTGGAGCATCTGGTGCAGCTGCACGGGCGCGCCCGGATCGAAGCCTGGCAAGGACTGGCCAATAACGGCGCGATGGCCGAGGTGGTCGACCAGCTACTGGAGGAACACTACGACCCGGCTTATCTGCGTTCGATCGACCGCAACTTCGTGCAGTACCCGCAAGCGCAAGCGCTGGCGCTGGATGACATCGCGCCGGAAGACTTCCTGCGCGCCGCGCGCACATTGCATTCAACGTAGGGTTAGCAGACCCTCGGATTCAATCGCCGGCACCAACAAAACAAAAAGCCCGACTGCTCACGCAGCCGGGCTTTTTCACATCCAGCGTCCGCTATTACTGGCCGCTGTCGTTGTTACCGAGTTCCGAACCCTTGACGCTGACCTTGGCTTTCGCCTTGACCTTCAGCGCTTCGACATAGTCGACCATGGTCTGCTGGCCCGCCAGTTCGGCGATCTGCTGCGCTTCCTGCTTGCGGCGCGCTTCGTCAGGCTGGGCCGGCTGCGAGACCTTGCCGATGCGGTACACGCCGTAGCCCTGGCCCGGCACTTCCACACCGACGTAGGCCGGCAGCTTGCTCACGTCGGCTTTCAGCACGGCGATGGCGGCAGCCTGGTTGACGGTCGGCGGCGTGGTGCGCGACAGCACCTTCGTTTCACCGAAGCCGGTGGCGTCGCCCGAGGCCTTGACGGCATTGAGCTTGGCTTCGCCGGCCTGGCGTGCCAGGCGCGCCGCTTCTTCCAGCGTCACGCGCTGGCGGATCGCCGCATCGACGTCGGCCAGGGCGCGCTTGCTCGCCGGGCGGAACTCGACCACGCGGCCGGAAACCAGCACGGTCGGCGCGACTTCCACCGCCTCGGTGTTGCGCTTGTTCTTGATCGCGTCGTTGGAGAACAGCGCAGTCAGGAACTTGGCGTTGTTGAACGGCGCATCGCCCAGCGCCGGGTTCGGCGTGCGGGTCAGGTTGTCGACGGTCTGGATCTGCAGCTTGAGCTTGTCGGCGACCGGCTTGAGGCTGTCCGACT
>NZ_DAMAGA010000029.1:0-66774 GCF_031995545.1 Massilia sp. | reverse complement strand
TCCACTTGATCAAAAAAGCTGTCCGACTAAACGGGGTCAGTTCACTTCGCGGGAAGTCATTGCTGCCAGTGGCAGGAATGACGGAGCAAAGGTTACGGGCTCACGGTTACGCACTTCGCTCAGCGCTTGACGCTGCCGAACGGATCGCCCTTCTTCCAGGTCGGCATCGCCGGCGCATTCGCCACCGCATAGCCCAGGTTCAGCGTAAACTGCGCCTGCTGCACCATCCCCGACAGATCCCACTCCGGCCGGTACTCGTCGCTTACCTGGTGGTAGTGGTTCTTGAAGCCCTTCATGTTGGCGCTCGAGTCGTGCTGGTGATGCTCGAACTCGAAGTGGCCGTCGCCCGAGAACACGGCCGAGCCCACGTTGAACGCCGGTACGCCGGCCTTGGCGAACGCGAAGTGGTCGGCGCGGAAGTAGGCGCCCGACATGTCGGGCGTGCCTGGCGCCAGCTTCAGCCCCATGCCCTTGGCCACCTGGCCGGCAGTCTCGTACAGGCTGGAACGCTCGGCGCCCGGCACGCCGATGTCCCTGGTGCGGCCCACGAAGTTCAGGCTGTCCAGGTTCAGGTCGGCCGCGGTCTGCGCCAGCGGCACTACCGGATTCTTGACGTAGGCGGCGGCGCCCAGCAGGCCCTGCTCTTCGGCCGCCGGCCACAGGAAGATCTGGGTGCGGCGCGCCGGCTTCTTGACCGCTTCGGCAGCCATCGCCAGCAGCGCGGCGGTGCCGGAAGCGTTGTCGATGGCGCCGTTGTAGATGCGGTCGCGCTTCGGATCCTTCCTGGTGTCGCCGTCGTCCTCGTCGATACCCATGTGATCCCAGTGCGAGGAATACACCACCGCCTGTTCCTTGAGTTTGGCGTCGCTGCCCGGCACGATGCCGATCACGTTGAACTGTTCGACCGCACGGATCTTCGAACGCAACTCGACGTGGGTGGCGACTTTCAGGTCGACCGGGCGGAAGTCCTTGCGTTCGGCTGCCGCGCGCAACTTGTCCAGGTCGTGGCCGCCGGCCGCGAACAGCTGGCGCGCCATGTCTTCGGTGAACCAGCCCTCGACCGGATTGCCCGGCCCCTTCAGGCCGAAGCGCTCGTGCGAGAAGCCGTTGGCCGGCACGCTGAACGGATACGAGGCCGACGGCGTGGTGTGGATCAGCATCACGCCGGCCGCGCCGCGGCGCGCCGCTTCTTCATATTTGTAGACCCAGCGCCCGTACCAGGTGTAGGCCTTGCCGGCGAAGCGGTTCGGTTCCTCGGCGGTGGGTTGCGGGTCGTCGACCATCATCACCAGGATCTTGCCCTTGGCGTCCAGGCCCTTGTAGTCGTCCCAGCCTTCTTCCGGCGCGGTCACGCCGTAGCCGACGAACACCAGCGGCGCGTCGAACGAGATCGCTTCCTTGCCACTCTTGGTGCCGAACACGATGTCCTTGCCCACGGTCGGCTTGATGGTCTTGCCGCCGGCGCTGAAGGTCATGCCGCCGTCGATCATCTTGCTGCCTTCGATATCGACCTTCTGGCGGTAGCCGCCGCCCGGGATCTGCTGCAGGCCGATCAGGGCGGCCTGGGTCTCGAGGTAGCGCACCGTCAGGTCTCCGCCGCGCTGGCCGGTGCCGCGGCCTTCGAGCAGGTCGTCGGCCAGGAACGACAGGTGGGCGCGCAAGGCGGTTTCGGAAACGGCGGACGGCTGCTGCGCATGGGCGGCGCCGGACAGGGTCAGTACTGCGGCTGCGGTGGCGAGGGCAAGGGTGTTGGGTCGCATCGAAGTCTCGGGAAGGTCTCGGTGATGGATGGAAGGATCATCTTAACCCAGCGTGCGTGGACGGTGGCGAGGTCGTTGCCTAAGTATCTATACCTAGTGTTTCGAACGGCATATACTGTTTGGATCCTCAGAAGGAGACGCCATCATGGCCGTATCGCGCCGCACCGCCGTGACCGCGCTGGCAGCCCTGCCGCTGTGCGCGGCGCACACCGCACCCGTCCTCACTACCAGAACGAAGGAGCCACACCGCATGTACGGATTGATCGGAAAAATGCGCGCCCAGCCGGGCCAGCGCGACGCCCTCATCGCCATCCTGCTGGAGGGCACGGCCGGCATGCCGGGCTGCCTGAGCTACGTGATCGCGAAGGATGCGAGCGATGCGGACGCACTCTGGATCACCGAAGCGTGGGACAGCCAGGACAGCCACAAGGCATCGCTGGCGCTGCCGTCGGTGCGCGATGCGATCGGCAAGGGACGGCCGCTGATCGCGGGCTTCGGCGAACGGTTCGAGACCGAACCGGTGGGTGGACAAGGCCTGGCGCGCTGATGCCCTACCCCAGCCACAGGCGGTAGCCGACCCCGGTCTCGGTCAGGAAATGGCGCGGCTGCGCCGGATCGGCTTCCAGCTTGTGGCGCAGATGCCCCATGTAGATGCGCAGGTAATGTCCGCTCTCGGCATGCCCCGGTCCCCACACCGCGCGCAGCAGCTGCGGATTGGTCATCACCCGCCCCGCGTTCGCGACCAGCACCGACAGCAGCCGGTACTCGGTCGGCGTCAGGTGCACGTGCTCGCCCGCGCGCGTCACCGAACGGTCCTGCAGATCCACCGCCACATCGCCGAAGCGCACCACGCCATCGCCGCCGGCGGCCGGCTGGCGCTGGCGGCGCAGGGTGGCGCGCACGCGCGCCAGCAGTTCGCCGGTGCCGAACGGCTTGGTCAGATAATCGTCGGCGCCGGCATCCAGTGCCCGGATCTTTTCGCCTTCCGCCACGCGTGCCGACAGCACGATGATCGGCACCGCCGACCATTTGCGCACGTCCTGGATGAAGTCGATGCCGTCGCCGTCGGGCAGGCCGAGGTCGAGCACGATCAGGTCGGGGCGGCGTGTGCCGGCGTCGATCAGGCCGCGGTTGATGCTGCCGGATTCGTGCACCTGCCAGCCTTCCTGCTCCAGGGCAGCGCGCACGAAGCGGCGGATCTGCGGCTCGTCCTCGACCAGCAGGGCGCTTGGGGTATCGCTCATGATTCTTTTTCGGTGGATGGAACAGGCGTCAGTGTATCCAGTTCAGGAAGGCTCGGCGGCGTCCCGCTCGGCAGCGAGAACGTGAAGGCGGCCCCGCCCAGCCTTGACGCGGTGGCACGGATCTCGCCGCCGTGCGCCTCCACGATGGCGCGGCAGATCGCCAGGCCCAGGCCGACGCCGGGCAACGCCGACTCGCGCTCGCCGCGCGTGAATTTTTCGAAGATCGCTTCTTCGCTGCCGGCGCGCAGGCCCGGCCCGTCGTCGCTGACGGTGACGTCGACCCAGTCGCCGCGCTGGGCGGCCATGATCTCGATGCGCGAACCGTCGGGCGTGTACTTGGCCGCGTTCTCGAGCAGGTTGCACAGCACGCGCTCGACCAGCACCGCGTCGAACTGCACCAGCGGCAGGCCGGGCGGCAGGCGCACCTCGATGCGGTGGCGGCGCAGCGCCGCGCCGCAGGCACGCAGGGCCGAGCCGACCACTTCTTCCAGCGCCTGCCACTCCAGGTTGAAACGCACTTCCCCACTTTCGATGCGCGCCATGTCGAGCAGGTTGGCCACGAGAGTACCCATGCGTACTGCTTCGTCATGCAGCGCCTGCGCCAGCTCCTGCGATGTGGCCGGCAGCGCGTCGCCGCGCAGCAGCGACTCGGACAGGCCGACCAGCGCGGTGAGCGGCGTGCGCAGGTCGTGCGAGAGCGCCGCCAGCAGCGAATTGCGCAGGCGTTCCGACTCCATGTTGACCAGCGCCGCCTGCGCCACCTCGACGTAGTGCACGCGCTCGAGCGCGATCGCGGCCAGCGCGGCCAGCGCATCGAGCTGGCGATGCTGCTCGGGCGACAAGCCCCAGCTGCCGCCTACCGGCTCGATCGCCAGCACACCGCGCGTGCGCATCGGCGCCACCAGCGGCAGGTAAAACAAGGGACTGGCGGGCAGCGTGTCGGTACCCAGGCCGGCCGCCTGCGCATGGTCGTAGGCCCACTGGGCGACGCCGCTGTCGACATACGGCGGCGCTGCGCCGCCCGGACTGCCGTCGTCCAGCGGCGGCATGCCGAGCCGCCCCTGCGCATCGGGCACCAGCAGCGTGGCGCGGGCGCCGAACGCGTTCTGGATCACGGCGCGGCTCGACTCGAACACCTGCGACGCCACCAGCACGCCGGAGAGCTCGCGCGCGAATTCGTACAGCGCGCGCACGCGCCGCTCGCGCTCGGCCGCGATGCGCGCCTGGAAGCGCAGGCCGGCGGTGAGATGACCGGTGATGAGGCCCACCGCCAGCATCACGCCGAAGGTGACCAGGTACTGGAAATCGGATACCGCCAGCGTGAAGCGCGGCGGCACGTAAATGAAATCGAAGCAGGCCACGCCGACGCAGGTGGCGGTGACCGAGGGCGCGCGTCCCAGCCGCATCGCCACCAGCAGCACCACCAGCAGGAACAGCATGGCGATGTTGACCAGGTCGAAGCGCCCGTGCAGCGGCGCAGCGAGGGCCGCGGCCAGCAGGCTGGCGCCGGCGGCCCAGGCATGCGCCGTCAGCGGCGCGCGCGGCGTCGCCGCGCCGGCTGCGCGCGTCTCGGCTGCCGGCAGCGGCACCGCAGGCAAGCCGATCTCGATCAGGTCGATGCCCGGCGCGCGGCGCGCCAGCTGGCGTCCGATGCGCGGGGCGAAGCGGCGGCGCCAGGCTGCGTGTAGGCCGGTGTGGGCGCGGCCGAGCGCGATGCGCGACAGGTTGTGGTCGCGCGCATATTCCAGCGTGCCGGCGGCGACGTCGTCGCCTGCCAGTACGGCAGTGGTGGCGCCCAAATCCTGCGCCAGTTTCAGGGTATCGGTAACGCGCGCGCGTTCGCGCTCGGGCAGGCGGCCCAGGCGCGGGGTCTCGACGTACACCGCGTGCCAGGCGGTGCCCAGCTGCGAAGCGATGCGCGCGCCGCTCCTCACCACGTGTTCGGCGTCCGGTCCCGGTCCGACGCACACCAGCAGGTTGGCGCCGGTCTTCCAGATCGCGTCGATCGACTGCGCCTCGCGCCAGGCGCGCACGTCGCCCTCGACGCGGTCGGCGGTGCGGCGCAGCGCCAGTTCGCGCAGCGCGATCAGGTTGCCCTTCCTGAAAAAATTGCCGGCGGCGCGTTCGGCCTGCAAGGGCTGGTAGACCTTGCCCTCCTTCAGGCGCGCCAGCAGCGCGTCGGCCGGCAGGTCGACCATCACCACCTCGGCGGCTTCGTCGAACACGCCATCCGGCACGGTCTCGGAGACGCGGATGCCGGCGATGCCGCCCACCACGTCGTTCAGGCTTTCGAGGTGCTGCACGTTCACCGTGGTGAGTACGTCGATGCCGGCTTCCAGCAGTTCCTCGACGTCCTGCCAGCGCTTGGGGTGGCGCGAACCGGGCGCGTTCGAATGGGCCAGCTCGTCGACCAGGATCACCGAAGGCTGGCGCGCCAGCGCGGCGTCGAGGTCGAATTCCTCGAGCCGGCGGCCACGGTGGTCCACTTGCCGGCGCGGCAGCACTTCCAGGCCCTCCAGCAGGCGCGCGGTTTCTGCCCGCCCATGCGTCTCGATGATCCCGACCAGCGGCGCCCTGCCGTCAAGCTGCAGCTTGTGCGCCTCTTCCAGCATGGCGTAGGTCTTGCCGACGCCGGCCGAGGCGCCGAAGTAGATGCGCAGGCGTCCGCGCGCGGCGCGCCGCTCCTGCTCGCGCATCTGCGCCAGCAATGCGTCGGGGTCGGGTCGCCGCTGTTGGTAATCCTCTTGGGGCATGGTTCAGCGAGTATGCCCGGTTTCGGGCGCGCCAGCTACTCCAGCCTCCTTGTCGAGGTCCAGATTCAGGGCCAGCACGTTGACGCGCGGTTCGCCGAACAGGCCGAGCGCGCGCAGCTGGGTGTGGTGCTCGATCATGGCTTTCACGCGCTCGGGCGACAGGCCGCGCGCGCGCGCCACCCGCGCCGCCTGGTAGCGGGCGCCGGCCAGGCTGATTTCGGGATCGAGGCCGCTGCCGGATGCGGTGACCAGATCGACCGGCACCGGCGCCGTGTTGCCCGGATCGGCCGCACGCAGCGCGGCGACGCGGCCCTTGACCACTTCCTGCAGCGCCGGATTGAGCGGGCCCTGGTTCGAGCCGCCAGAACCACCGCCATTGTTCGGCATCGGGCCGGTGGCCGACGGACGGCCCCAGAAGTAGCCGGGGGCGGTGAATTGCTGGCCAAGCAGAGACGAACCCACTACCTGGCCGTCCTTTTCGATCAGGCTGCCGTTGGCCGCCGCAGGAAACGCGGCCTGGGCGATGCCGGTGACGGCGAACGGATACAGCACGCCGCAGATCAGGGTGAGTACCGCGAACAGCACGAGCGCGGGACGAAGAATCGATTGCATGAGAACTCCTTGGGCTTAGGCTTAGGCCAGGTTGAATGCGGCTAGCAGCATGTCGATCAGCTTGATGCCGGCGAACGGCAGCAGCAGGCCGCCCAGGCCATAGATGAACATGTTCCGGCGCAGTAGCGAAGCGGCGCCGATGGCGCGGTAGCGCACGCCGCGCAGCGCCAGCGGGATCAGGAACACGATGATCAGGGCATTGAAGATCACCGCCGACATGATTGCCGACGACGGGCTGGTAAGCTGCATGACATCCAACGCCTTGAGGCTCGGGTAGGTCGCCACGAACATCGCCGGCACGATCGCGAAGTACTTGGCGATGTCGTTCGAGATCGAGAAGGTGGTGAGCGCGCCGCGCGTCATCAGCATCTGTTTGCCGATCTCGACGATCTCGAGCAGCTTGGTCGGGTTCGAATCCAGGTCGACCATATTGCCGGCCTCCTTCGCGGCCTGGGTGCCCGAGTTCATCGCCACCGCGACGTCGGCCTGGGCCAGCGCCGGCGCGTCGTTGGTGCCGTCGCCGGTCATCGCCACCAGCTTGCCTTCGTTCTGGTAGCTGCGGATCAGGGTCAGCTTGTCCTCGGGCGTCGCTTCGGCCACGAAGTCGTCCACGCCCGCTTCGGCCGCGATGGCAGCCGCGGTCAGCTTGTTGTCGCCGGTGACCATCACGGTCTTCACGCCCATGCGGCGCAGTTCAGCGAAGCGCTCGCGGATGCCGCCCTTGACCACGTCCTTGAGTTCGACCACGCCCATCACACGTGCGCCGTCAGCCACCACCAGCGGCGTGCTGCCGCGGCGCGAAGCGTCGTCGACGCTGCGCTCGACGTCCAGCGGCCATGGCTGGCCGAGCGACTCCACGTGTTTGCGGATGGCGCTTGCCGCGCCCTTGCGCAGCTTGCGCGCGCCCAGATCGACGCCGCTCATGCGGGTCTGCGCGGTGAACGGCACGAACACGGCGCCGAGCGGCTCCATCGCGCGTTCGCGGATATTGAAGCGCTTCTTGGCCAGCACCACGATGCTGCGCCCTTCCGGCGTCTCGTCGGCCAGCGAGGCCAGTTGCGCCACGTCGGCCAGTTCTTCTTCCTTCACGCCCGGCGCCGGCAGGAAGGCGGCGGCCTGGCGGTTGCCGAAGGTGATGGTGCCGGTCTTGTCCAGCAACAGCACGTCGACGTCGCCGGCCGCTTCCACCGCGCGGCCTGAAGTGGCGATGACATTCGCACCCATCATGCGGCTCATGCCGGCCACGCCGATGGCCGACAGCAGGCCGCCGATGGTGGTCGGGATCAGGCACACCAGCAGCGCTACCAGCGCGGTGATGGTCACCGGCGAGCCGCTGCCCGCCGCCTGCACCGCGAACAGCGAGAACGGCAGCAGCGTCACGGTGACGACCAGGAACACGATGGTCAGCGCCACCAGCAGGATGGTAAGCGCGATCTCGTTCGGCGTCTTTTTACGCGCCGCGCCTTCGACCATGCCGATCATGCGATCCAGGAAGGTCTCGCCCGGATTGGCACTGACGCGCACCACCAGCCAGTCGGACAGCACGCGGGTGCCGCCGGTGACGGCGCAGAAGTCGCCGCCCGATTCGCGGATCACCGGTGCCGATTCGCCGGTGATGGCGCTTTCGTCGACCGAGGCCACGCCGTCGATCACTTCACCATCGACGGGAATCACGTCGCCCGCTTCGACCAGGAAGAACATCCCTTTGCGCAGGTCGGTCGAGGCGGTGTTGTGCCAGGCCGCGCCATGGCCCGGCGCGTCGAGCTTCTTGGCCATCACGGTCTGGCGCAGGTTGCGCAGCGACGCCGCCTGCGCCTTGCTGCGGCCTTCGGCCAGCGCTTCGGCGAAGTTCGCGAACAGTACCGTGAACCAGAGCCAGACGGCGGTGGCCAGGATGAAGCCTGCCGGCGCTTCTCCGTTGCCCATCAGCGCCTGCACGTACAGCAGCGTGGTCAGGATGCTGCCGATGTAGACGACGAACATCACCGGGCTGCGCAACTGCGTGCGCGGGTTCAGCTTGCGGAAGGCGTCGACGATCGCCGGCTTGAAGAGGCTCGCATCGAACAGGGTCAGCGAACGGCGTGCGCCCTGGGTTTGCGCCTGGGCTTGAGATTGGACTTGCGGA
Organism: Massilia sp.; assembly: GCF_031995545.1. Lineage (GTDB taxonomy): Bacteria > Pseudomonadota > Gammaproteobacteria > Burkholderiales > Burkholderiaceae_D > Telluria. Next base: position 58,280 of record NZ_DAMAGA010000029.1, on the reverse strand, counting down.
ATCGATTGATCCATTTTTTATTCTCCGAACAGCTGGAGGTGTTCGACCACCGGACCGAGGGCCAGGGCCGGGACGTAGTTGAGCACACCGACCAGCACGACGACGGCGGCCAGCATGCCGATGAACATCGGGCCGTGCGTCGGCAGCGTGCCGGAGGTGACCGGCAGGCGCTGGCGGCTGGCGAGCGAGCCGGCGATCGCCAGCACCGGCACGATCACGGCGAAGCGGCCGAACCACATGGCAAGGCCCAGCAGCGAGTTGTAGAACGGCGTGTTGGCCGACAGGCCGGCGAAGGCGCTGCCGTTGTTGTTGGCGGCGGAGGTTACCGCGTACAGGATCTCGGAGAAGCCGTGCGCGCCCGGATTGGCCACGCCGACGGTGCCGCTGCTTGACGTGACGGCCAGCGCGGTACCGAGCAGCACCAGGCATGGGGTCACCAGGATCACCAGCGCCGCCATCTTCATCTCGTAGGCCTGGATCTTCTTGCCCAGGTATTCCGGCGTACGGCCGATCATCAGGCCGGCGATGAACACCGCCAGGATCGCGAACACCAGCATGCCGTACAGGCCCGAGCCGACGCCGCCGAAGATCACTTCACCGAACTGCATCAGCACCATCGGCACCATGCCGCCGAGCGGCATGAAGGAATCGTGCATGGCGTTGACCGCGCCGCACGACGCGGCCGTGGTGACCACCGCGAACAGGCTCGAGGCGGCGATGCCGAAGCGGGTTTCCTTGCCTTCCATATTGCCGCCCGACTGGAACTGGCTTGCGGCGGCATCGACACCCAGTGGCGTCAGCAGCGGGTTGGCCTGCTGCTCGGCGGCGTAGGCGGCCAGGCAGGCGACGACGAACAGCAGCGTCATGGTGGCCAGCACCGCCCAGCCCTGGCGGATGTCGCCCACCATGCGTCCGAATGCGAAGCACAGCGCGGCCGGGATCAGGAAAATCGCGATCATCTGCGCGAAGTTGGTCAGCGCGTTCGGATTCTCGAACGGATGCGCCGAGTTGGCGTTGAAGTAGCCGCCACCATTCGTGCCCAGCATCTTGATCGCTTCCTGCGAAGCGACGGGGCCCATCGGGATAGTCTGGGTTTCTGCTCGTGCCTCGGTTGCGGGCGCGCCGTCGGTGCCGGGCACCGAATAGGTGACCGGCTCCAGCAGCTTCGCATCGACGTGGCTGGAGAAGTTCTGCACCACGCCTTGCGCCGACAGGAACACGGCCAGCACGATCGACAGCGGCAGCAGCACATACAAGGTCGAGCGCGTGACGTCAACCCAGAAGTTGCCGATCGACGCGCTCGACCTGGCCGCGAAGCCGCGGATCAATGCGAACACCACGGCGATGCCGGTGGCGGCCGAGAAGAAGTTCTGGCAGGCCAGGCCCAGCATCTGGGTCAGGATACTCATGGTCTGCTCGCCGCTGTAGCCTTGCCAGTTGGTGTTGGCGACAAAACTGATGGCGGTGTTGAAGCTGGAGTCGGGGCTGACGTTGGCCATCCCTTCCGGGTTGAGCGGCAGCGACGCCTGGACCCGTTGCAGCAGGTAGACGAACAAGGCGCCGACCGCATTGAATGCGATCAGCGCGATGGCGTAGGCTTTCCAGCCTTGTTCTTGCGTGGCGGCGGGACCGGCCAGACGCAGCAGGCCGCGCTCGACGCGCGCGCCGATGCCACCGGCGCTGTCATTGGCAGGACGGCTGGCGACGCGCGCCATCAGGGCGCCGAGCGGCCACGCCAGCGCCAGCAGGACGGCCAGGAAGGCGGCGAGGAGCAGGAGGAAGTCGGTCATCACAGATCCTCCGGCTTGAACAGCGCCACCAGCAGGTAGACAAGGAGCGCGGCGGCGGCCAGGCCACCGACGAGATAGGAGAGAGTCATGGCTTGCTCCCGAGGCGTGCGCAACCCACGACCAGCAGCCAGGTCAGGAGGATGAACACGAGGAGCGCGCCGATAAAGATGAAGTCCATGGACGTTCGCTTTCAGCGTTGTTGTTGTGGATTCGAGCGTAGCGGCATCACCCTAAAGATGGGATAAAAAGCGGGCGACACCGCGTAAACAGGATGTAAACGCAGGCCTGGATCGGGCGCTCAGAAGGTGCGGCTGACGCTCAGGACCAGCGCGTCGCGGCCGGTGAACTTGCCGTTCTTCGGCGAGGCATACGCGCTCTCGCTGGCGTTGGTGCCGATATAGGCCAGGGAGACGGTGGCGATCTCGAACTGGCGGCTGACGCCGATCTTCCAGTCGGTGTAGTCGGCCGCTTCGTTGTTCTTCACCTTCTGGTGGCCGGCGTGCAGCTGCACCGTCAGGCCGTTACCGGCATCCAGGTTGGCGCCGATGTCCAGGTAGCCGCTGTTCTCGCTGTCGACGAAGCCGAACAGGTTGGTCGTGGCGTGCGAGTACTTGACGTAGGCCGGGCCGTAGCCAAGTTGGCCGTAGACTTCGGTGGTGTGGGCGCTGACGAAGCCAGGTACCTGACCAAGCTTGTTGTCCGGGTAGAAGTAGCGCAGCACACCGACGTCGTACGACAGGCCGGGCGAGAGTTCGCCGCGCTTGCCGCCGTAGACGTCGATCTCGACCTCGCCATCGCCGCCCGCGTCCTTGGCGAACTTGATGGTCGAACCCCAGGCGCCCACGTACCAGCCGCTGGCATGCACGTAGTCGGCGCCGCCCTGCAGCGCGGGCTGCAGGCGCGTCTGCGAGATGCCGCGGTAGCGGTAGTCGGAGATGGCGGTGGCGTTCCAGCTGAACGTCGATGCCGGTGCGACGACAGGCTCGGTGGCCTGCGCTTCGGCGCCCATCTGGGCGTGGGCGGTGCCCGCCATGGCGATGGCGGCGGCCATCACGGCGAGACGCGCTTGAATCGGTGCTTTCATGTTTCCCTGCTCGTGGTTGTTGTTGAAACCATGCGGCGAGGGACGCCGCATGGAGCACGAGCAGGTTAGCGATTCAGGCGTAAAAAGTTGGTATAAAGGCCGGGCCGAGGTGTAAACGCGGTGTATGCGAGGCGTTGGGTTGGCGGCGGTCAGCGTTGCGGTTGCGCGCGCAGCCAGTCCATGTACTTGGCCACGCCGGTGGCGACATCGGTGAACGGCGCGTCGTAGCCGGCCGCGCGCAGCGCCGAGATGTCGGCCTGGGTGAAGCTCTGGTACTTGCCCTTCAGTTTGTCCGGGAACGGCAAGTATTCGAGCAGGCCCTGGTCCAAGATCTGCTGCAGCGACAGCGGCGCGTTGCCCTCGTTGGCCAGCGCATTGACCGTGGCCACCGCCAGGTCGTTGAACGGCTGCGCGCGGCCGGTGCCGAGGTTGAAGATACCGCTTTGCTCCGGGTGATCCAGGAAGAACAGGTTGACCTTGACCACGTCTTCGACGTAGATGAAGTCGCGCATCTGGGCGCCGGCCTCGTAGCCGTCGTTGGCGCCGAACAGCTTGACCTTGCCGTCTTTCTGGAACTGGTTGAACTGGTGGAACGGCACCGAGGCCATGGTGCCCTTGTGCCCTTCCAGCGGACCATAGACGTTGAAGTAGCGCAGGCCCACCACCTGGCTGCCGGCGTCCTTGCCCTTGCTCTGCCAGTAGCGGCGCAGGTACTGGTCGAACAGGAATTTCGAGTAGCCGTAGACGTTCAGCGGGCGCTCCAGCGGACGCTCTTCGCGGAAAGTGGTGCCGGCGCCGTACACGGCGGCCGACGAGGCGTAGATGAAGGGGATGCCCTGGCGCTGGCAGAACTCGAACAACGCGACCGTGTAGTCGTAGTTATTCTTCATCATGTAGCGGCCGTCCATCTCCATCGTGTTGGAGCAGGCGCCCTGGTGCAGCACGGCGCTGAACTTGTTGTCGAATTCGCCGGCCTTCAGGCGCACCAGGAAGTCTTCCTTATCCGCGTAGTCCGCGATCTCGGCGTCGACGATGTTGTGGAATTTTTCGGGACGCGACATATTGTCGACCGCGAAAACGGAAAACGGCTGGCGGCTTGAGAGCGCGTGCACCAGGTTCGCGCCGATGAAGCCTGCTGCGCCTGTGACCAGAATCATGGGATGTCCTCTTCGATATTCAATGGAGCGGCCGCGCGCGGATTACGCTGCGGCCAGCATGGGTTGCAAGGGCTGCCACACGGCGCTCGGCAGGATCTGCTTCATGCAGTTCTGGTGCCCCAGCGGGCATTCGCGCTGCTGGCACGGCGAGCATTCGATGTGCAGCCACAGGATCTGCGCCAGTTGCGACAAGGGCGGCGTGTGGCGCGGGTCGGTGGGGCCGTAGATCGCCACCACCGGGCGACCCAGCGCGGCGCCGATGTGCATCAGGCCAGAATCGTTAGTGACCACCGCGGCGGCCTGCGAGATCAGGGCGATCGCCTCCGACAACGAGGTGGATCCGGCCAGGTTGTGCGCCTGCGGCACGATGGCGGTGATCTCGTCGCACACGGCGCGGTCTTTCGGGGAGCCGAGCAGCAGTATCTGGGCGTCCGGACGGTTGGCCAGGATGGTCTGCGCCAGTTCGGCGAAGTAGGACGCCGGCCAGCGCTTGGCCGGGCCGAATTCGGCGCCGGGCGCGAAGGCGACGTACACGCCGCTCGGCAGCTGCAGGCGTTCGATCGCGGCCTGCGCTTCGCCATCCTTGACCGCCATCCTTGGCTCCGGCAGGCGTTCGGGCCGCGCCAGATGCCGCACCGGTTCGTCGGCCAGCGCCTGGTAGAACTGCGCCATCGGACGCGGCGCCGTCTTGTCGTCGTGGTGCATCACGTTGACCAGGCCATAGCGCATCTCGCCCTTGTAGCCGACCCGCTTCGGGATCCCGGCCAGCCAGGGAATCAGGGCGAACTTGAGGGTATTGGGCAGCACGTAGGAATCCGCATAGCCGCGCGCTTTGAGCATTTTCGCGAACGCCTTGCGTTCCTTCCACTGCAGCGAACCGTGCTTGAACGGCGACTCGATGACGGTATCGACTTCCGCCATCGCGCGCCACACCGGCGCCACCCAGGTCGGCGCCAGCACGTCGATCGGACGATCCGGGTGGTGCTCCCTGAGCCGGCGCAGCAGCGGCTGGGCCATGACGGCGTCGCCGATCCAGTTCGGGGAGATGACAAGGGTGCGCTGCATGGTGTGGTCTGGCGTTGGTTGGCTGCGATATGGTCCGGGTCCGGCCCCGGCGGGCCGCAATCCCCGATTATAGCAATCGAATACGGGGCCTGCGGAGCGTTCAGCATTCCTCCAGGCGCCAGCCGGCGTCGGTGGCGCGCAAGCGATGGGTCAGCTCCACGCGCTCCAGAAAGACGCGGTCGTGCGAGACCAGCACCAGCGCGCCGCCGTAGGCGCCCAGCATCGCTTCCAGCGCGCCAAGGGACGCCAGGTCGAGGTGGTTGGTCGGCTCGTCGAGCAGCAGCAGGGATGGCGGCGGATCGGCGTACAGGGCGCAGGCCAGCGCCGCCTTAAGGCGCTCGCCTCCGCTCAGCTGCCCGCTCGGCTGGTTCACCAGGCGCGCGTCCAGGCCAAGCTGCACCAGCCAGGTGCGCAGCATGTCCTGGCCGGCGCTGCGGTTCACGGCCAGCAGCTGGTCGAGCGTCGAACGCGCCGGATCGAGGGTGCTCAATTGCTGGTCGAGATAGGCAACGTCCGGCACCAGGCTGCGATGGCCCGCGACCGGGTCGAGCCGTCCGGCGAGCACCTTGAGCAGGGTCGACTTGCCGCAGCCGTTGGGGCCGACGATGGCGATGCGCTGGCGTCCGTCCAGGTGCAGATCGATGCGCCCGAGCGGCGGCGCTACATAGGGCAGCGTCACCGCCTCGAGTTCGGCCACGCGGCGCTGGGCCGGCTGCGCACCGGATACGACGTGGATGCGAACGGCACTGTCCTGATCCGCCTGGCGCGCCGCATCCTGCACCCGCGCCAGGCCCTCGCCGCGGGCGGCATCGTGCAGGCGCTGCAAGCGACCGGCACTGCCCTCGCTGCGTTCCCTGGCGCGTCCCAACAGGATGGCGGCCTGGTTGGCGTCCTTGCCGCTGCGGTTGCCGTGCGCCTGGCGCCGTTCCTGGCGTTCGCGCTGCTCGCGCCGCGCCTGTTCGTCGCGCTTGAGTTCCAGGCGCGCATGCGTCAGGGTCTGCTGCGCGCTGTCCTGTTCATGCCGGCGTGCCTGCTGGTAGAAGGTGTAATCGCCGCCGTAGCTGCGCAGGCCGTGCGCCGACAGTTCGACGATGCATTCCATCTCTTTCAATAGTTCGCGGTCGTGGCTGATCACCAGCAGGCCTTTGTTCCATTCGCGCAGCTGGGCGATCAGGGCCTGGCGGTGCACCGCATCGAGGTGGTTGCTCGGCTCGTCGAGGATCAGCATGTCGGGCTCGGACAGCATGGCGCCGGCCAGCGCCACGCACATCGCTTCGCCGCCACTGAGAGAAGCAACCGGCGTATCGAGCACCACCCCGCCCAGCCCTTGCCGTTCGAGCGCCTGCTGCAGGCGTGCAGCGATGTCCCAATGCTCGCCAACGGAGTCGAAGTCGGCGGCATCGACGCTGCCGGCCTCGATCCGCGCCAACGCGCGTGTGATGGAGGCGATGCCGGCCAGCTCGGCGACCGAGTGCGCACCACAGTCACCGGCTTGCTGCGACAGGTAATGGACCGAACCGCGTCGCGTGCAGCGGCCGTGCGTCGGCGTCAGTTCGCCCGCAAGCAGCCGCGCCAGCACCGACTTGCCTGCGCCGTTGCGGCCGACCAGGCCCGTCCGGCGCGCGTCGGATTGCCAGGTGAGATCGGAGAACAGCGTCCTGCCGTCGGGCAGGATGAAGGAGACGCCTTCCAGCGTCAGAAGTGGATTCGTCATGTAAATTTTTCCATAGGATGCCCGAACGCTTCCCGCTGTTGGCTGGGAAGAGGAAGAAGAACCGTCATGGACGGCGGCATCGGGGAAAAATTACACTGAGGTCTCCGGCGGGAATCGAACCCGAATGGTAGCAACGACAACAGGGCATGACAAGTAGCGGCGCCGCGCCGTGTGGACAAATTGCCCACCCGTGCGCGCCCTTGTACTGCCGACGCTATAATTTTGCCATGCATACGCTCCGCACAACGCGCGTCTTTTATGGCTGGACCGTCCTGGTGGCGTTCCTGTTCGGCCTGATCGCGCCCGCGGTTTCACAGGCGATGCCGCACCACGCACCAAAGGCGGACCTGTCGTACATGACCGAGATCTGCAGCGCCAGCGGCACCCGCCACGTGATGGTGCTGGCCGACGATGGCGCGCATGACAGCATCCCCGCCGTGCCGGACATGTCGCACTGCGACCTGTGCTGCCCGCAGCACCACGCCTCGCTGGCGCCCCCGCCGCACCTGACGCCGGTGCTGGTCCTGGATCAGCAGCGCGATGCCTACCCTCCCCTGTTCTACCACGCACCCAGCCCGCAGTTCGCCTGGTCGCCCACGCAGTCGCGCGGGCCGCCGTCTTCGCTTTCCTGATCCCTTCGCAGGTTTCCGGCGCGCTCGCACCGGAACCCCTTGACCACTGCCGCCCGCAAGCACGCATCGTGCGCTGCGCCGGTACACCTGCGCGACGCCGCCATCGAACCGTCGCGCTCCAGGAAGCATCATGAAGACACGTTGTACCCATCCGCGCACCCGGCTCGCCTTCGGCATCGCCTGCGCCCTCGGCGCCTGGCAGGCGCAGGCCCAGACCAGCGGCGCCATCCCCACCGTCGAAGTCAGCGCCGAAGCCCCACGCGCGGACGGCCTACTCAATCTCGATACGGTGACTGACACCGGCAGCCGCCTGGGCCTGAGCGCGCGCGAAACGCCGGCCACGGTCACCGTGGTCGACCGCGGCATCATCGACGTGCGCGGCGCCGCCGACACCCAGGAAATCCTGCGCGCCATCCCCGGCGTCACCGCGCACAGCGCGCCGGGCAATATCGGCGTCAGCTACCGCGGCTTCGGCAGCGGCTCGGTGAGCCAGCTGTTCAACGGCATCAACGTCCAGTATTCGATCGCGGCGCGGCCGGTGGACAGCTGGATCATCGACCGGGTCGAGGCGATCGGCGGGCCGTCCAGCTTCCTGTTCGGCTCCGGCGCGGTAGGCGGCTCGATCAACTACGTCACCAAACTGGCCGAGCGGCGTGACTTTTCAGAGGCGCGGCTGCGCCTCGGGTCCGATCAGTTGAAGGAAGCCTCGGCCGGCATCAACCGCCAGGTGGGCGACAACCATTACGCGCGCATCGACGTCAACCACCGCGACGGCGGCAACTGGACCGACGGTACCGACAGCCGCTCGACCCAGCTGGCGGCGTCGCTGCGTTCCGACTTCGGCGGCGGCTTCACCCACGTGCTGGCCTACGAATACCAGGAAGAAGACGTCGACCGCCCCTACTGGGGCACGCCGCTGCGCAACCCGGTTGCCGGCCGCCTGCAGATCGACGAAGGCACGCGCTTCAAGAACTACAACAGCCAGGACGGCGTCTACGACCAGCGCGTCAACTGGCTGCGCTCGGTCGCCGGCTGGAAGGCGAGCGACGCGCTGCAGTTCACCAACACCTTCTACGTGTACGATGCGCTGCGCGACTACCGCAACGTCGAGACCTACCGCTTCAACCCGGGCAATACGGCAGTCATTCGCTCCGCCGCCCTGCTCCAGCGCCACGACCAGCGCCTGGTGGGCGACCGCATCGATGGTCTGTACAAGGGCCGCATCGGACAGCTGCGCAGCGACTGGGCCTTTGGCCTGGACTACAGCGTCAACAAGCAGACTCGCTTCCCGAACAGCCTGTCGGCCACGGTGAGCACGGTCGACCCGTACGACTTCGTCACCGAGCGCTTCTTCGACGTGCCGGGAATGACGCCGGGCTTCCGCCCCGATCGCGACAACAAGGTCACCACCACCGCGCTGTACCTGGAAAACCGCACCTTTCTATCGCCGGCACTGAACCTGGTGACGGCGCTGCGCCACGAGCGCATCGAACTCGATCTGACCAACCGGCGCGACGTCACCGCCGCCAGTCCGGCCACCTTCTCGCGCCGCTATTCGCCGACCACCGGCCGCGTGGGCCTGGTGTGGGACGTGGCGCCGAACATGAACCTGTATGCCACCTACGCCACCGCCGCCGATCCGCCGTCGGGAGTGCTCTCTACCGCCTCGTTCGCGGACGTGACCAACAACAGCGAACTGACCACCGGACGCCAGTTCGAAGCCGGCACCAAGCTCGATTTCTGGCAGGGCAAGGGTATGGCGACGCTGGCCGCCTACCACATCACCCGCAAGAACATCGCGACCCAGGATCCGGACAACAGCCTGCTCACCATCCTGGTGGGCGAGCAGTCGGCGCGCGGTGTGGAACTGGCGGTCGGCCTGCAGCCGACCCGCCAGCTCTCGGTGCAGGGCAACTTCACCTATGTCGATGCCGAGTACGAGAACTACCGCCAGGGCGGCGTCTCGCTGGCCGGCAAGACGCCGAACAACACGCCGTCGAACGTCGCCAACCTGTGGCTGTCGTACGCCTTTACGCCCGCGCTGCAGGCGCACGTGGGCGTGCGCCGCGTGGGCAAGGTGTATGCGGATGCGGCCAATACCCAGACCTGGCCGGACTATACCTTCGTCGACCTGGGCCTGAGCTACCAGGTCAACCGCAATGTGTCGGTGGTCGGGCGCGTACGCAACGCCACCGACCGCCTGTATGCGGCCAACGTGACCAGCACCATGGCCTATCTCGGCGCGCCGCGCACCGCGGACGTGTCGCTGCACCTAGCCTTCTGACGGGAGCCTCACGATGCAAACGCACTTCAAGCGCTGGCTGTTCCTGATCCACCGCTGGCTCGGCATCGCAGTGTGCGTGCTGTTCGCGATGTGGTTCGCCTCGGGCATGGTGATGATGTACGTCGGTTATCCGAAGTTAACCGAGGCCGAACGGCTGCAGCACCTGCCGCGCCTGAACGCGGATGCGGCGCTGCTGGCGCCTGCGCAGGCCCTGGCGAAGGCCGGCATCGCCGGGCCACTGGACGAGTTGCGACTGGCTGCTGCCAGCGGTGGACGGCCCGTGTATCTGGCGACGCCACCACGTGCGGCGGCAGGACACGGGCACAAGCCGGAACCGAAAGGCAGCGGCGCGGTGGCGATCGATGCCGTCACCGGCGCACGCCTGCAACGGGTCGACGAAGCGCATGCGACGGCCAGCGCGGCAGCTTACGCAGGCCCGGACGTCGCGTTGCATTATCTCGGCACGGTGGACGAAGATGCGTTCACCCACTCGCGCGGGCTGGACGCGCACCGTCCGCTGCACCGGGTGCAGATGCTCGATGAAGCGCACACCCTGCTCTGGATCTCCAGCCGCACCGGCGAAGTGGTGCGCGACGCGCCGCGCACCGAGCAGCTGTGGAACTATGTCGGCGCCTGGATCCACTGGCTGTATCCGTTCCGCGGCAATGCCTTTCAGCCGTATTGGACGGACATCGTCAACTGGTCGTCGATCGTGGGGGTAGTGGTGGCCTTGACCGGGACCGTGGTCGGCATCATGCGCTGGCGATTCAGGAAGCCCTACCGCAGCGGCGCGCGCACGCCGTATCCAAGCGCGATGATGCGCTGGCATCACATCAGCGGGCTGCTGTTCGCGCTGGTGACGATCACCTGGATCTTCAGTGGACTGATGTCGATGAATCCGTGGAAGATCTTCGACAGCGGCGCGCCGAAGCTGCAGCTGGCGGCGATGCAGGGCGGGCCGCTGGCACCGTCATCGCAGGATGCGGCGCCAGCGGCCTTGTTGCAGGCGGCCGGGGGCGACGTGCGTGAACTGCGCTGGGTGCGCGTGCTGGGCGAGGACCGGGTGCTGGCGCAGCGCGCGGGCGGTGCACCGCTGGTGCTCGATGGCGCGGCGGCGCGTCCGGTGGCACTCGACGAAGACGCCTTGCGTGCTGCGGGATCGAAGCTGGTGGCCGCGCCGCTGGCGCGCGTGGAGCGGCTGACGCAGTACGACCTGTATTACTACGCGCGCGATGCGCACACCATGATGGGCGGCGTGGAGAAGCCGCTGCCGATGCTGCGCTTCGTGTTCGACGATCCGCATGCGACCTGGGTGCATGTCGATCCGCATACGGGGCTGGTGCTGGGGCAGCTCGACAGCGGCAAGCGCACCAGCCGCTGGCTGTTCGCGATGCTGCATTCGTGGGACTGGCTGCCGTTGCTGGAACGGCGGCCGTTGTGGGATCTGGTGTTGATCGTGTTGAGCGTGGGCGGGTTGCTGCTCAGTGTGACCGGAGCGGTGATCGGGTGGCGCAGGCTGGGGAAGAAGCTGGGCGAGGAGCGGCAAAAGCACGACATTCTCGCTGAAGATGTACCAGTGCTGGCGCGGTCAGCGGCTAGCTCCACCAACCTTTGATCCGTCATTCTCGCGAAGGCGAGAACCCGAGTTCTGCATGCTCTGTTACTAGCGTAAATGTCAGTGGCTGAGCGTGGAAACTTGGGTTCCCGTCTTCGCGGGAGTCATCGCTGCCAGTGGCAGGGATGACGGTTTTTAGGGTAACGATAGAGCTCAGATGACGAAGGATGCAAACATCTGAGCGTGGCAGCGCTTACTGCCCCGCCGCCCCCGCCACATGCCTGCGCACGCGTGGCTGATCCCCCTCCGCCAGGCGATCCACGTGATTGATCTTCACCAGCCTGACCAGCGACAGCGTCCGGATCACCAGCCACCCCGCATCGAACTCCCACCACTTCATCGACAGCTTGGCCGACGCCGGATTGGCGTGGTGGTTGTTGTGCAGCTCGGCGCCGCCGAAAATGATCCCGATCGGGAAGAAGTTGCGCGAGTCTTCCTTGCTCTGGAAGTTGCGATAGCCGACCACGTGGAAGATGCCGTTGATGAAGCCGGACGCCCAGAACGGCAGGATCGACAGCTGGAACAGCCAGATCCAGAACCCGTTGGCCACGCCGAACAGCGCCATCTCGACCGCCAGGAACACCAGCGCGCCGTGGAAGCGGTGCTTGGTGTACAGGTGCTGGTCCATCCAGTCTTCCTTGATGCCGACGCCGTAGGCCTTCACCAGATCGGCATTGCGCGCAGCCTTGCGGTACAACAGCGTGCCCTTGGACAGGATGGTCCACAGGCCGTGGATGCGCGGGCTGTGCGGATCTTCTTCGGTGTCGCACTTGGCGTGGTGCTTGCGGTGCACCGCGACCCAGGTCTTGACGGTAACGCCGTAGGTGGTCAGCCAGATCCACATCCGGAACAGCTGGCACAGCAGCGGGTGGAAGGTGATCGCACGGTGGCTGCGCGAGCGGTGCAGGTACAGCTCGCTGGCGAAGACGGTCATGATGTAGGAGCCGGCCATCGTCAAGGCGACGCCTGTTGGGCTGAGTTGGATGAATCCTTCGAACACGTTGTTTTCTCCCTGGTGTGGACCGGACGTTGCGACGTCCTGAATTGATGGGAGAAGAATAGCTTGCTACTGCTGAGTTCGAATTGGTGATTAGAGCGGGATTTCGGCCGCTAATTGCTTCAATAATGACAAAAGATGGTTGTGCGGTTTGCGTGTCCTGTCTGTTACCAGATGCCTGGTGGCTATGCGCGGGACCTAGGTCCCCGCCTTCGAGGGGATGACGCTCAGGGGCTAACAAAATAACAAAATTGAAGGGCTGTTATAGTTACCTTTAACGTAATTATCCATGTGAGCCGCATGCTGAACTGTCCAGACCCACGCCAACAAACCGTCGCCCTCCTCTATCAAGCCATGCCGCCGCCAGTCATCGATGGACTGCGCAAGGATGCCAAGCCAGGCGGCTATTCGGACAGTGGCGCCGATATCGCCTTCGCACTGCGCAGTGCCGGCGTGCGCGTCGTGACGCCGCAGCCGGAACCCGATCCCGCCGATGCGATGGACTGGGTCTTCCCCGACACGCGGGAAGGCATCGCCGCCGCGCTAGATGCCGGCGCTACCCTGCTGTGGGCCAACACCGTATTGTTCGCTGGCCATCCGCTGGAACGCGTGATGGACAAATGCTGGATCGTCGGCCAGTTGCCGGCGGCAATGCAGACCGCGGACGACAAGTTCGCCACCAACGCCCGCCTGCGCGCACAAGGTCTGCCGGTGGCCGCGTCGCTGCTGGCCGCGCCAGTGGCTCGCGAGGGTGTCCACGCGCTGGCTTCGTTGACGCAGCAGACGCTGGCCGAAAATGGCCTCGGGTTTCCCTTGATCGTGAAGCCGGTACGCGGCCGCGGCAGCCAGGGGGTGACGCAGGTCGACAACCACGCCGCCTTCATGCAGGCGGCCGACCAACTGATCACATCGAAGCTGTTTGGCGCCGACCTGATTGTCGAGCAATTCCTGATCGGCACCGAAATGACCGTCACCGTGATGCCAGCGCAAACCGGCCAGGACGGCGTGACGCGCGCACCGTTGCCGCTGCCACCGGTGCGCCGCTTCAACCACGATCACGGCGTGGCGCCCTATAACGGCACCGTCGCCGTGACCAGCAACAGCAGCGCGCTGACGGCGGACGAGCAGAGCGACCCGCAAGTGGGCGCCATGCTGGAAGCCTGCATCCGCGCCACCCGCTTGGTGGAAGCACGCGCGCCGATCCGCATCGACTGTCGCGCCGATGCCGATGGCGTCCTGCACCTGTTCGACCTCAACATGAAACCGAACATGACCGGCGCCGGCCGTCCTGGCCGCGACGACCAGGACAGCCTGAGCGCCATCGCGGCGCGCGCTTACGGGTGGGATTACAGCGAAGTGCTGCTGCGCATGCTGGACGATGCGTGGAAGGAAGCGTGAACCGAACGCCGCGGCATTGCGCCGCAGCGTGATACCGGGCCGATGCACCTGAAGTGCACCGGCCCGTTGCCAATTACGTCTGTGCGGACGGCTCGTCCGCATCGGCCGCGATGCGGGTGATCAGCACGGTGGCGATGCGGCGCTCCAGCACCTGCACCACCTCGAAGCGCAAGCCCTGCACCTCGACCGACTCGCCCGGCTGCGGCAGCGAACCGAAGCGCTCAAGCATGAGGCCGGCCAGCGAGGTGTAGTCGTCGTTCTCGCTGACCAGCTCATCCACCTCGAGCACCTGCTCCAGATAATGCAGGTCGGCCGTGCCGTCGACGCGCCAGCGGCCCGGGCCGTCTTCCTGCACCACCGGTTGCTCGTCTTCGTCCGGGAATTCGCCGGCAATGGCTTCCAGGATGTCGATTGGCGTCACCAGGCCCTGCAGCGTGCCGTACTCGTCGGCGATCAGCACCAGCTGGCCGTGCGAACGTTTCAGGCGCTCCATCACCTTCAGCACGCCGCTGGCTTCCGGCATGATGATCGGGGCACGGATGTGGGCCGGGTCGATCGCGCCCAGTTGCGTCAGGTCGCCGATCAGGTCCTTGGCGCGCGCCATGCCGATCACTTCGTCCAGCTCGCCGCGGCAGACCGGGAAGAAGCCGTGCGGCGTGGCCAGCAGCTGCTCGCGGATGACCTCGGCGTTGTCCTCGATATTGATCCAGGAAATGTCCGAGCGGTTAGTCATGATCGAGCGTACCGAGCGTTGCGACAGGCTCAGCACGCCGCTGACCATATGGCGCTCTTCGGCCTCGAAGGCCGGCTCTTCGGCGGTCTCGGCCACGGCTTCGGCTTCGTCGCTGTGCTCGTTACGCGGCTTGCTGCCCAGCAGGCGCAGCACGGCGTCGGCGGTACGGTCGCGCAGCGGGATGTGCGCTTCCTTCTTGACGAAGTTGCGGCGCGCCAGCTGGTTCAGCGCCTCGATCACGACCGAGAAGCCGATAGCAGCGTAGATATAGCCCTTCGGAATGTGGAAGCCAAGGCCTTCCGCGATCAGGCTCAGGCCGATCATCAACAGGAAGCTCAGGCACAGCACCACCACCGTCGGATGCGCATTCACGAAGCGCGTCAGCGGCTTGGAAGCGAACAGCATCACGCTCATCGAGATCACGACGGCGGCCATCATGACCCACAGCTGCTCGACCATGCCGACCGCGGTGATCACGGCGTCGAGCGAGAACACGGCGTCGAGCACGATGATCTGCGCCACCACGGCGGCGAAGCTGGCGTACTCGCGCTTGCCGGTCTGGACGTGCGACTTGCCTTCGACGCGCTCATGCAGTTCGAGCGTGGCTTTAAAAAGCAGGAAAATACCGCCGAGCAGCAGGATCAGGTCGCGGCCGGAGAACGACAGCGCAGCGATGGAAAACAGGGGTTGTGTCAGCGTCACCATCCACGAAATCACGGATAGCAGGCCGAGGCGCATGACCATGGCGAGCGTCAGACCGACGATACGGGCTTTCTCGCGCTGATGCGGGGGGAGTTTGTCCGCCAGGATGGCGATGAAGATCAGGTTGTCGATGCCGAGGACGATCTCGAGCACGACGAGAGTGAGCAGGCCGACCCATATATTCGGGTCTAAAAGCACTTCCATTAGGGTAAGTTGGTAGTTAGGGAGAGGTCATTGTACGACATGGCGCCCGGACGCCGGAAAAATGCGGCACCGGGCACCATTGAGAACATCTCAGCGCGCCGCCGCTCCGGTGCTGCCCTCGCCCGCCACCGGCACGCCGCGCAGCCATACCGCGTGGATCTTGCGGGTGTTGCGGATATCGTCCAGCGGATTGGCGTCGAGCACCAGGATGTCGGCCTGCTTGCCGGCCACCAGCGCGCCGCGCTCCTTGTCGATGCCCAGGATCGCCGCGTTGACCGAGGTGCCGGCCTGCAGCGCCTGCATCGGCGTGAAGCCGGCAATCGTCAGCAATTCCAGTTCGCGGTGTTCCGCAAAGCCCTGGATGCGCGGGATGGTGGCGCCGGAATCAGTGCCGAGGCCGACCTTGATGCCGGCCTTGTGCAGCGCCAGCGCGTTGGCCTTGGCCACCGCCAGGTCTTTCTTCGAGACCTCCTTGACCTTGTAGTTCGGGCTGTTGAGCCACTCCCACACGCCCTGGTCGAGCGCCCCCTTGAAGAACGGCTGCTCCATCCAGTCAGGCTTGTCGGCATAGACGAAGAACGCTTCGTCCAGGTCGAGCGTTGGGATGTAGGCGATATTCTTCTGCTTCATCAGGCCAATCAGCTCATCGTCCACCGGCTTGTCGCGCACGCTGTGGCCGAACAGGTCGACGCCGTCGCGCGCCAGGCGCTTGGCGTCTTCCAGGTAATACACGTGGGCCGCGACCTTCAGGCCGTGCCGGTGCGCCTGCTGGATGACTTCGCGGTACAGGGCCGGGGCCATCTTGCTGGTCTTCTTGTCGCCGAAGTCGTCGACCCAGACCTTCACCAGATCAGGCTTGAGGGCGACCAGTTTCTTGAAGTCTTCGCGCACCGCGGCGACCGTGGTCGGACGATACACCTGGTCCATGCCCATGGCGATCGGCGGCGCCCCGTCCTTGACGCCGAAGCCGTGGCCGGCGGTGAGGATGGTCGGCAGTGTCAATTTGCCGGCGCGCTGGTCGTCGCGCATCTTGAAAATGAAATCGTGGTCGGTGCCGAACACGGCCACCGTGCCGATGCCGTGGCGCATGTACTTCTGCAGCTGGCGCGTGACATTGGCTTCGGTAATGTTGGCCGCGCCCGAGGTCGTGCCGTCCGTGATGCCGAGGTGGGCGTGGCCGGCGATCAGGGCCGGCATCAGGGTCTTGCCGCGCACGTCCACCACTTTGGCGCCGGCTGGCGGCTGCGCGCCCTTGGCCTGGACCGCGGCGATGTGTCCGTCGCGGATCACGATATCGCCATCCATTGGCGCACCGCCATTGCCGTCGATGATGCGGCCACCCTGCAGGACGGTGACCTGAGACGCCGGCTGGGCCATTGCTGGCGCCGCCATGGCGAAGGAAACGGCGCCGGCCATGGCAGCCAGCAGCTTGTGAATACGCATCGGACACCTCTGTCTGAATGTGGCTAATTGCTTAATGTTAGCCCATCGATAAGGATCGTGCGGTGCGCCTTGTGCTCAGCCCTGCGTCGCCGGCGCCTTCCTGGATGGCAGCAGCGGGTCGAGTAATTGCCCCGTCAACGTATCCGCATGCGGCGTGTCGGTGCCGACCTCGGCCGGCCAATGTTTTGGCAGATAGTGGCTACCAAACAGACGGTCCAGGAACGGCAGCGTGGACGCGTAGTTGCGGTCGATGTGGTCGTGGCGCGTGTGGTGCCAGTGGTGGAAGGCCGGCGTGGTGACCAGCCACTCGAGCGGGCCCAGGCGCCAGCGCAGGTTGGCGTGGATGAAAAAGCCCCACAAAGTGCCGAGCACCAGCAGCGCGGCCGGCGCCCCGCTGCCCGCGACAGTCGGGCTCGCCAAACCCAGCAGGTACAGCGGAACCAGGCCGAACAGGCGAGTGACAACCATGTCGACCGGATGGCTGCGCGTGTTGGCCAGGAAATGCATGCGCTCGGTACTATGGTGCAGCGAGTGAAAGCGCCACAGCCAGGGCAGCTCATGGCTCAGGCGATGGCCCCAGTAGAAACCGGTCTCGGCAACCAAAAAGGCGAGCGCCAGGCGCGCCGCCAGCGGCAATCCGGCAATCGCCTCAACGAAACTCGACGGCACCAACTGCTGGGCCAGCGCCGCGAGCAGCGCCATCGGCAGCGTCAGGAACACGATCGGCACCAGGCTGCTGATGAAGTAGTACGCGAGGTTGTGGCGCAGTTCAGGGTTCGACCCCTCGTGGCGCTGGCCGAACCAGCGTTCCAGCGGCACGAACAGGGCCGTCAGCAGCGCCAGCCAGACGCACAGGCGCAGCGCCCCGGTAGCAAACTCGATCGGCGAAAAGTGCACGGACAGTGCGGTCAGCAGTACTTAGACCGGCGCGACCATGCGGCGGCGTGCCAGGAAGGCCAGCAGGCCGAGGCCGCCGAGCAGCATGGTCCAGGTCGCCGGTTCCGGCACGGCCGCTTCCAGCGCCACGTCGTCCAGCAGCATGAACGGCGGCGCGCCCGGCGCGATGCCCTTGGCCAGGAACGACAGCACTTCGCTGACGCCGGTCGCGGTGAAGGTCATGGAAGCGGTCTTCCAGCCGCTGAAGCCGCCGTCCGCCAGGTCCAGCCCCTGAGTCTGCTGGGTAGCGTTGCCGAAGCCGACTTCCCAGTAGTTTTGCTTGTTGACACCGCTGAAGCCGGACTGCTGGGCCATCGCGTAGTCGAAGGTCAGCGTGTAGGCCTTGCCGATCGTCAGGCCGGTGACGGTTTGCGACAGCACGCCGGGCCAGTACACGGCGTCCGAGGCGAACACATTGCCGCCGCCGGGGGAGGCGGTGTAGCCGTTGCCATTGTCACGCAGCCAGATCGCCGAGTCCCAAGTGTTGGCGATGGTGCTGTCGAGCACGAAGTTGTAGCCGCCATCGTTGCCGTTGCTGCTGGTCCAGCCGGTAAGCGTGGTGCGATCGGCACGGTTGGTAACGTGGGAAGACAGCTGCTTGTTGCCGCCGTTGGTGGTCGACTCGAAGTTGCCGTTGACCAGGATCGGGGTCGCGTTGGCAAAGGTGCTGCCAAGCGCGGCGGCAGCGGACAGGCACAGCAGGACAGACTTGATACGCATAGGGCGCAAGCTCCAGTAAGGATGGAAGTAGGTAGACACTGTCGGCGTTTTCCGGGCCGACGACAGATCGACGATGGACTCTCTGTCGAACTGGAGATGCAGTCTGCGGGTTGAGGCAGAGTATTAATTACTACTGGAAAGATTCTATCAGAATCTAACTAGATGTATTCAATATCTCAAGAGTGTGTGAGCGGCAATAACGTAAATACAACACATTGCCGGAAAGAACTTCAATTACGGAGGCATTTGAAGCTGATCGCCGCGTGTGGAACACTAACCTGATGACTCGTCCTCGCCTCGATCAGCGTTTGCGCACCCATCGATCGACGGGCGCGCAGAAAGTATCACTTAGCGGACGTCGAGCAATTCGACTTCAAAGATCAGGTTGGCGTTTGGCGGGATCGGACCGGCGCCACCTGCGCCATAACCCATTTCCGGCGGCAGGATCAGCGTGCGCTTGCCGCCGACCTTCATGCCCTGCACGCCCTCATCCCATCCCTTGATGACCTGGCCACCACCGAGCGGGAAGCTGAACGGGTTGCCGCCCCGCGACGAATCGAACTGGGCGCCGTGCTGCGATGGCGCGGTCGGATCGAACAGCCAGCCGGTGTAGTGGACGACGGCGGTGGAACCTGCGATTGCTTCCTTGCCGGTGCCTGGGACCGTGTCGATTTTCTGGAAGGCCACGACGTTGGCCGTTGCGGCCGGGCGCGGCTGCTCCGCGCGCTTGCAGCCGGCGACTGCCAGCGTAAGGGCCAGGCCGAGGACGGAGTAGGAAAGCAGTCGTTTCATCTTGTTCTTTCGTGGGGTTGATCGAATGGGCGCAGCATACACCAGGAAGCCTGGGCTTGCCTCAGCAATATCTTTCAGGCACCTTTGCTATATCTACAAGCCATTGCTCATCTAAAAACATGCGGGGTCAGATCCGAAAAGTCGACACGGGCTGAACATTACGTATTTTGATTGTTCCGTGTGAAGCTTGTAGATGTTCAGCCGGCGTCTATATCGGCGCTGACCTTGCGCGACAGATTCGAAGTCATCTACCGATAAGGAAAATAAGAATGGTGTTGTTTTCGTTGAAAACCTTGCTGGGTGTGTTGCTGCTTCTGCACCTGCCGATCACCATGGCCCAGCAGGTCTCGGTGTCCGGCGGCAGAGTTAGCGGCCTCGCCATGCCCGATGGCAGTACCATTTTCTATGGCATCCCCTACGCGGCCGCGCCAAGCGGCCAGCTACGCTGGAAGCCGCCGGCTCCGCGTGCGCCGTGGGCCGGGGTGCGGGATGCCGGCAAACAAGCGCCCGCGTGCGTGCAGGCGGATGCAGGATGGAACGCCGCCCTCATTAAAGACGCCAGCGAGGATTGCCTCACGGTGGCGATTCACACGCCGACGCTCGATCGGCAAGCACGGCTGCCAGTGCTGGTGTACATCCACGGCGGTTCCAATGCCGCTGGCGCCGCCGGCAGCCTGGAGCAAGACGCGCTGCATCGTGAAGGCATCGTGCTGGTCAAGATGCAGTACCGGCTCGGTGCGTTCGGTTTTCTCGGGCTCGAGGCGCTGCGCAAGGAAGATCCGCATCAGTCATCGGCCAATTACGGCCTGCTCGACCAGATTGCGGCACTTAAATGGGTACAGACCAATATCGCCGCTTTCGGTGGCGATCCGGCACGCGTCACCATCAGCGGTAGCTCGGCAGGCGCCACTGACGCTTTGTTCCTTACCTACTCTCCACTGGCGAAGGGACTGTTCCAGCGAGCCATTATTCAATCGGCGGCCCCTGGCGCACCGCGCACGGCCGCGCACAGCGACGCCATGGGCAACGAACTGCTGGCGCGACTAAAGCTGCCGGCGGGGACTGCAGGCCTGGCGGCTCTGCGCAAGCTGCCTGCGGACAAGATCAACGCGGCCGCGCTCAATCTCCCGGTATCGCCTGGTGTCGATCCCAGCTTCACGTGGGAACAATTGAACCTGGATGGTTACGTCCTGCCGCACAGCTACGCTGCTGCCCATGCCAATGGTGCCGGGCGGGATATAGCCATCATCATCGGAAGCAATACGCAGGAGCTAGGGGGTGATCGCAAGCAGGACGCCGGCGCAGCAATGGTGCAGGCGGCATTCGGCGCGAAGGCGGCCGCTGCGCTGCCCTTATACGGCTACCGCGATGGCAAGGCGCCGGACGCCGATCCGCTGCTCGGCAACGTACCGACCCAGGTCATGACTGATATGTGGTTCCGCTGCCCTGCGCGCTGGCTGGCGCATCGCATGCGCGACGCCGGGACACGGGTGTGGCGTTACGAATTCGGCTTCGGCGCGCCTGGTTCGGGCAAGCCGCCTGAACACACGACCGAGATGGACTACGTGTATCACGCGCGACCGTCTGCGACGCCGCCGGGCGACTGGCCGCCGGTGCAGCGCTACTGGGCGAATTTCATTCGCAATGGTGATCCCAATGGGGATGGCTTGCCGGTTTGGCCGATGGTAGCGCAGCGCGACAGTTCAATCTCGATCGCGCCGCATGGCATAGCGGCCAAGGTTAATGCGCGTGCTGAGTTGTGTGATTTGCTATTCCGGGGAGTCGACTATCCACCATCGGCTGTCGTTCCGAATTAAGTTCGAGCGGGGCAGCAAAACAGAAAAGCCCCTGCAACGAGACTTTTGAATGTTGTTGGGAGAGGGGTGGGAATTCGCCCCCCGATAGGCTATGAACCAGGCATCCTATCGCGATACAGTGGTTGCAAATCAACAACTACCTTCTACTGAGTTGCGCTATAGTACTAGTATGATCGGTTACCTACTATCTAACGTGCGACCGATCATAACCTCTCAATAGCACACTTAAACTCATACACTCTTTCAATAATTATGAAACGTCGACTTCAAGTGTTCATTTCAAGCACTTACAAAGATTTGTTGCTGGAACGTCAAGCTGCAGTAAGTGCTATTTTGAAGGCCGGCCATATACCGGCAGGCATGGAATTATTTACTGCGGGCGATCGTTCTCAAATGGAAACGATCAAACAATGGATCGATGAGTCTGACGTATACATGCTCATCTTAGGCGGCAGATATGGATCAGTTGAACCTGAATCGGGAATGGGATATACTGAGCTCGAGTATGATTACGCGCTTGAACAAGGTAAGCCAGTTTTCGCAATCGTAATTAAAGACGACGCTCTTGAAAGAAAGGTAAAGAAAGAAGGCTTGGATTTTATTGAAAGAGATAATCCAAAGCTACTAAAAACATTCCGCGATAAAGTTCTAACGAACATTTCCTCATTCTTTGAAGACGAAAAAGACATTAAACTTTGCGTCTACGAGAGCCTTGCTGACTTTGCTTCAAAACGCGAACTTAGAGGCTGGGTGCCAGCCGATGCCGTTGTTGACACGAAGCCCATGTTCGATGAAATAGCAAAACTTGCTGAAGAAAATCGAAAACTTAAAGAATCTCTAGCAGCACTGGAGCAAAAGGCGGCTCAACAGAAAAGCAAAGCACAAGATTTATTCGCCGAGTTGCAGAAAGTGCTTACAGCAATTGAAATAACTGTCCCTGCGTCGTTAAATAAAGGTAAAGAAGAAAAAGCGGATCTACTCAACCTCTTCTATGCCAACAAGGAAACTCTTATAAGTGGAGTGACCAACGCAATGAATGCTAACGAAGCAGAGATGTTTTACTACACCACGATTTGTCCTAAGTTGCAGGTGCATGGCTTAGCAATTAACGAGAAAGTGGCTGGTGTTAGGTACCGTCGCTTTGCTATTACTGCACTAGGAAATAGTTTCTTGGCGTATATGGAGCGAAATATTTTACTAAAAAGCAAGGATCTGACCAAATCCTCGGTGATTTCGACTCCTAACGGAACTGTCAGCGACTCCACTCAAGCTGCGAAAACCGACACAACCAAAACTACGGCCACTAAAACCATTAAGACCGCTACGAAATCTAAGAAACCCTAGTAAGGCTTCTGCGGTTATCCACGGCGCCGCTCGCCGCCCAATGAACAGGGCAAGAGCGAGCGGCGCGTTGGGTAGTAGGCTTGTCGATGTATAGGACGAGAAGTTCGCACTTGGGGTCGAGCGACAAAGGGCACACCGGCTCCAAAAAATCTTTCCTTTTGGGACCACCTCCGCCCTGTTTGTCTAAGGGGGACAGCGAAACACGGCTCTCATTAGCCTTCCTGGCGAAGCTAGCTCTGTGATTCGCGATTGGCGATTGGCGAGCAGTGATTGCATAGTTCTCTTCGCTCCCCTCTTCCCGAGTTTGCATAATTAGGATAAAGGAAATAACGGCAAAATCAACTAACCAATGATATCGAATTTTTATAGACGAAAAAAGCCCCGAAGGGCTTTAATCATAGTGGATTACTTGAGCTACAAAGTATCGCCAGTCAGAGCTATAAAATTCATTTTCTAAATGCTTGGCTTGCACCCTTTTAAAATCTGCCCTTCTTTCTTCCAGACTCATACTACTTTGAGATACTAAAGCTTGAGGGGTTGTAAACCTCAATGATAGCTGCCTGCTGATTTCTTTCGCATAATATCTATCAAAAATTTCTTGCTTTGAGTGACCAGCAGAGTTGAAAAATTTACCGTCTTGCTTGAGCAAGTAAATATCAATCCAGAAGTAGCAAAAAGCTGAAATTGCTAAAACAAAAAAAATCAAAAGGTCAAGATTTTGAAGCAAAAAACCTAATGAGATACCGACGACCAAACCGACAACATAGAAATATTTGTTAGCTAAGTAAAGCAACTTTATTTTTCTTCGCTCACTCTTATCGAAAACCTCTTCTACTTCTTCCCGTAGTCCTGGAACTCTTGCCATATCAACCTACAATTTTAACTACAATATCATAAAGCTCTTCTGCTAATGCAGGAGCTTTCTCCACCTCAATATCAAAATAGTAGACAAGCCCAAAACCGTCTATACGAGGCTTAGACTTTGGATTGCGATACTTCTGAAAAATTGCCTCAAGCTCTTCGACATAAATGTTTTGATTGTCAATTATTTTTTCTTCATTTTCTTTAGTATAACTAAAGTAGTCCCAGCGAACGGTTGCATATTTCGTCCGTTTTTCAATGATGATGTAGGGTAGCTGTTTATCTTGACAAATACGATACCAAGCATTGACCGTTTGACTATTATCGTCTTTATCAACAACAAATTTTTGCATTTTTATCCCATTTAAAACCTTTGAGCACGGCCCCAAACCCGTTCATTCTCAATGTTGAAGCTATCGAGAACTTCGTTAAAAATCTGACTTCATGATCCTGAGGACTACCACCTAGATCAACCAACAGACAACACTGAATTCTGACTGCCCCGCCTTTAGGAGACAGTTGGTAGTAAAGTGTTTAATCTGCGTCAAATTTAACCACCTGCATGAGGATTTGAGCTTCAGCACGGCAAGTACATTAGTCTGCATGGAACTGAATATATGCCAAAACCTGCAGAATTCAAGGCTTGCTGCTCGTAATCAATCGAGGAACACTTCGATAGGGGATTTGCTTACGCGAATCCTCTCTGACTCCTGAAATTTCAAGTCCATTCAGAATAATGGAAGGTTGCTTATCAAGCAGTGTATCGAGATCTTTAGCGATGGCATGGGCTGATTTTGCCACATGCTCATCTATTGCCGTTGTATCTACACCTGCGTCTTTCAACTTTTGAGTGAGGCCAATTACCTTATCCAGCGACTCTACTCGTCTTGGAATTGCGTTAATTCGCCCCTCGACCGTATAGTTATCGTAAGCATAGGTCGCACCACTTTGGATAAACTGAACCATTAGACCTATGACAACAGTACTACCAGCTACTTTCGCCAGCAAACTACCCGACTCGACCTTAGCCATCTCCAAAGGGTGGTCAATTTCAGAAATTTTCAGCAACTCACATAACTCAGAATATATTGACTGAATTGCCTGCAGCCTTAACACAAAGCTTTTAAAATCAAAAGTACCTGACAGTATAATCGTAAGTACATCACCACCAGTATCGCGAGATGGTAAGGGTTGTATTAGCCCCTTGAAAAAATTTAAAGAATTCCTGAAATCGTTAAGCCTTTGGGCCAGCCGAGGTGCCGCGAGTGCGAGAGGAGCAGCATTAGCTGCATTGGGAGTCGCCAAATATGTATCGAAAGCCTCCGCGAAACCGTCGACGTCGAGTATAAGGCTGTCAAGATATTCTGTGCGTTGATTTGTCTTACTCTGAAAATCAATCAAAGAGTCGTGGACGACTTCAAGGGCGGCATAGAATTTCCTTGGAATGATTGACGATTTTCTCTCATGGAACGAATTCAACACACTGAGTAGCGAGCTTGCGTAGGCTGGATTATTCGTATTGGTGCCGACGCCATACAGAGCCTCAGCTATTTGAATCAATGGTTCAGACAGAAGATGAACGGCTCCAACGAAAGCATTCGTCTCGGAAATTCCCTCAACAACCTCATCGACTAACTCAGCAATCTGAAACGATAACATTGACACCTCAAATTTCCATTGATCTGTTGAACAAATCCTCTATGGTCCTGCATATCAGACAGTCTCGGCACCATGCGTGGATGTTAGCGATTAAAGGCTTAGATCATGCGGCGGCCCATCTGGATGCTGATCGAGATAATCTCGCGAATCTGCAGCAAACTGGTATAACAAACCCCAGTATTTTTTGGAAGTATCGATGCCCGAAGCGAAATTTTTACCGGTCAGGGCACAATTTGCATAATATCCAAACATATAATACGCAACATGCGCATCAATTTGACCGGACTTAACAAGTAACGCAATCTCTTCCAAAAAGGTCAAAAACTTTCGCTTCTTATCAGGCATCCCAACACCGGTTGCAAGAGACAGCTCATCGCCATCGATCAGACATAGCACAGAAAACAACTCCGTATTATCGAATAGCCGACGGTGCTGATTTAAAAAAAATTCCGTGCGTTTTAGCTTCCCTGCCGCATTCTTGTCTTCTATATCCTTTTGCCTTTGTTCGTAAAGACGCTCAAGCTCGCGATAAATCTTGTAGAGACCCACGGCACCAACAATTACGGCACAAATAGTCGACAACGCTTGCCAAAAGACGCCCCACTCAGCCATAAGTCGGCAGTCTAATGTTCTTGGGAAGCAGTAAAGCGACGGATCACTCATCTTCAACCTTGAACTCTGCAATCGTGAGTCGCTTAAGTGTATTTGACGAATTGCGAACTGCGTAAGCTCCGATTCTCCGTTTCCCGGCTTCTTCATGAACTCGTTCGCTCATTGAGGCTGCAGCTGCTCTCTGCGCAGAAACGTTTTCCTTGAAACGATCTATCTTGAATGGGATAGTTTCCCCGATTTCATCTAAATAAACGCGGCCATACCCTGATAGCGAATTATATTTCGTTACATTACCGCGCCAATAGGTGAGGTCTTTTTCTTGCTCTCGTATACTGACATAATCTAAAGAGTCGCGGTCCAGCGTAACCATATCACGTACATAGGGTCGAGAAAATGTGATCGTATGTGCGCCCTGTGATTTAATCGGACGATGTAGGCGTTGAAGCGAATTTTCAAGCTCTTCCGCTATTTCCTCAAAGAAAGTCTCGTTCTTTTCTGAGATTTTCCTTACCATTGGTGTATTAGGATCATAGTCCCTACCAATAGCAGCAGAAATACTAGCCGTGAAAAAGTCCCAGAAATTTCCCACTATGACGCTTGGCTTAATTCTTTCAACTACTTCCGCGCCGAATACAACGGTCACGGATTCTTCGAAACAGCCTTTTTTTGCGGCTGAAAGATAGGTTTGGGCACCCTCAGGGGCGGTCAGTCGCTCCCTAATTTCCCCTTGATTGGCGAAGGCGTGAACCACTACGTTTACTACACGCGCAATCCCATCAAGTGACTCTGCCGCTTGATAAAGATTTAGATGACCAGCATCTGCAGTGCTGCCGTCATACCTAATCACGACTTCCAACGATTTGGTCTCTTTCATGCAAATGCCTAGTGGTAAAGTTACCTAATGTTACTAGAGCGTTTGCAATGTGGCAATGTAGTTTGCGCGCTGATATTGCAGGAAGGCAGAAACGAAAGTTGGGTAGCAGAGAAGGCAGAGGCGGAACAAAAAAGCGTCGTCCACTACTCCAAAACCCTACTCCAACCAGAGAAGAAGTTTTGATGGAAAACGCTTTAAATTCAACGACTTGAAAGCAAAGGAAAATTCTGGCGGAGAGAGGGGGATTCGAACCCCCGATAGGCTATGAACCTATACACGCTTTCCAGGCGTGCGACTTAAACCACTCATCCATCTCTCCTGATGGGTGTTCGCGGGACTCCCACGAAGCCACCTATTATAGCAAGTATTCCCATCAGTACAAGACCGATAACCGTATCGCGCTGGCGCATGGTCAGCAGACCCGACAAGCGTTGCTCCCGGCACACCAAGTCTCACGTGACAAATGGTATTGTTGTTCGGATACACATCCGTCGAACACGCTCCCATTCCGGACCTTCAAGTGAAGCGCAAAGCACTCTACCTCGTCATCTTCGCCGTCGCCGCAGCGGGCGCCGGCACCGGCAGCTGGCTCGTCAGCCGCAAGCCCGCCTCCTCCGCTCCGCCATCCCAGCAACAAGCGCCAAGCCCCGCCTCCGACGTCAGCGCCATCTCAACCGACCTGCGCGCGATGCTCGACGCCTACCGCAAGATCATCGTGCTGACGCATGACGAAGCCACGCTGTCGTCCGACGAACGCGCCCAGGCCAACCGAGTCGGCCAGCAACTGTTCCACGAAAACCAGGAACGCATCGCCAAGGTCGACACCGCCCTCGCCGCGCTGGTGACGTCACCAAACCCGCGCCGCTTCGACGCCATCGGCACCCTGCTCGACTACGTCGAATCCGGCGAAGGCCTGTACGACGCCGACCGCCTGGCCTTCCGCGAGACGATGCACGGCCTGCAGGCGCTGGTCGCCAACGATTCCTCGTTGCCGGCGATCAAGCTGCACAAGCGCATCTCGGAAGACCTGGACGCGCTGGCCGAGATCGAGCGCAACTATGAAAAAGAAATCCGCGCCATCTTCGGCCGCTTCGAGACCCGCTCTATCGAACTCAAGCGCGAGAAGTGGGACAGCTACGTCGCCTACCTGAAAACGCTGTATCAGCGCGAGCGCATCCTGAAGGACTACGGCGTGGTCATGCCCTACCCCGCCAGGCCGGAGCCGCAAGAACCGCCAACGCCGTCCCAGGCCGGACGCGAAGGCGAGGAAATCTTCGGCAAGTCGCTGCCGAAGAAGACGGTGCTGCTGACCTTCGACGACGGCCCGCACCGCCGCTACAGCGAAGAGATCGCCGCCATCCTGAAGCAGTACAACGCGCCGGCGATCTTCTTCAACGTCGGCCGCAACCTGGGCTCGCTCGACGCGCAAGGCACCGCCAAGCTGAACCCGGGCGCGCAGGTCAGCCGCAAGCTGAAGGATGCCGGCTACGTGCTGGCCAACCACAGCTTTTCGCATGCTCAATTGTCGAAACAGAGCGGCGACAACCTGAAGGCCGAGATCCTCAATACCGACACCCTGCTCAAGGCGGTCGACCCGCAGCGCTCGAGCCTGTTCCGCTTTCCCTACGGCGCACGCAACCGCGAAGGCATGCAGCTGCTGGCCAATGCGCAGCTGAAATCGATGATGTGGAATATCGATTCGCTCGACTGGGCCGATCCGGTGCCCTCCTCGATCGCCGACCGCGTGCTGCGCGCCGTGGAGAAAGAGGGCCGCGGCATCATCCTGTTCCACGACATCCACGAGCGCACCGTCAAGGCGCTGCCGGCCGTGCTCGAACGCCTGGCCGCCGAGGGCTACCAGTTCGCCGGCTGGGATGGCGAGACCTTCAAGGTCGCCGGCGATGCCAAGCCGGCGCCGGTGCCGCGCGCGGCCGCGACCGGCTATGCCAACTCGTGGGCGATCCTGGTCGGCATCGACAATTATCCGAAGTGGCCGCGCCTGGAATACGCGGTGCGCGATGCCGAGGGCGTGGGCCAGGCGCTGGTGAGCAAGTTCGGCTTCGCCCAGGAGCGCGTGATCACACTCAAGAACGAGCAGGCCACGCGCGAAGGCATCCTGGCCGCTTTCCACGGCCAGCTGGCACACCGCGGCCTGCAGCCGAACGACCGCGTGTTCGTGTTCTTCGCCGGCCACGGCGCCACGCGCAAGCTGAGCTCGGGACGCGACCTCGGCTATATCGTGCCCTACGACGCCGACCCTAATAATCTAGCTACCGACGCCATCCCGATGACCGAAATCCAGAACATCGCGGAAAGCCTGCCGGCCAAGCATGCTTTATTCGTGATGGACGCCTGCTACAGCGGCCTGGGCCTGACGCGCGGCGCGGCCAACGCATCCTTCCTGCGCGACAATGCGCGCCGGCTGGGACGGCAGATGCTGACCGCCGGCGGCACCGATCAACTGGTCGCCGACGGCGGGCCGAACGGGCATTCGGTGTTCACCTGGACCTTGCTGCAAGGCCTGGGCGGCAAGGGCGACCTGAATGGCGACGGCTTGATCACCGCCACCGAGCTGGCGGCCTACGTGGCGCCGGCGGTGTCGAGCGTGTCGCGCCAGACGCCGGCCTTCGGCAGCCTGCCGGGGTCCGAGGGCGGCGACTTCGTGTTCGAGCTGCCGGAAGAGACCGAGTTCCTGAATACCTCGACGGCGCAGCTGTCGAACGATGCGATCGCGCTCAACAGCAAGCTCGATGCCCAGGCGTCGGCGCCGTCCGCTACCGTGGTGGTAAAGGACTTGCAGGGTGGCGAGACCAGGATCAAGGCGCCGGCAGCGGTGCCGGTATCCAGCCGGCAGGCAGCGCAGCGGGCCAATGACCTGGGGCTGCAGCTGTATAAAGAGAAGCAGTACGCGCAGGCCGAGGCGCAATTTACCGAGGCGCTCAAGCTGCGGCCGGACTTTGCGTTGGCGGCCAATAATCTCGGGTTCGTGTTCTACAAGCAGGACCGTTTCATCGAGGCGGCGCGCTGGTTCGAGAATGCGATCAAGATGGATCCGTCGCGCGCGGTGGCGTATCGCAATCTGGGCGATGCGTATGCGCGCGCGAACCAGGGTGATAAGGCGAAGGCGGCGTTCAAGACCTATCTAGAGCTTGCGCCGTCCGGGTCTGGCGCCGATTACGCGAAACAGCAGCTGCAGAAATTGTAGGGTTGGCCGGGGCGCGTGGACGACAAGCCCTACACCCGTGACACGGACAAAAAAATGCCCGCCCCTCTCGCGAGGAAGCGGGCAAGCCTGCGCGGCCCGAAAGCCGCGACAGGTTACGGACCTTACGCGCTTTCCTTGAGCTGCTCCAGGATCGCAGGATTTTCCAGCGTCGAGACGTCTTGCGTGATGTTCTCGCCCTTGGCCAGCACGCGCAGCAGGCGGCGCATGATCTTGCCGGAGCGGGTCTTCGGCAGGTTGTCGCCGAAGCGGATCTCTTTCGGCTTGGCGATCGGGCCGATTTCCTTGCCGACCCAGGTGCGCAGCTCGGCCGCCAGTTTCTTGGCATCCTCGCCGGTCGGACGCGCCTGCTTGAGCACGACGAAAGCGCAGATCGATTCGCCGGTGGTGTCGTCCGGCTTGCCGACCACTGCCGCCTCGGCCACGATCGGATGCGCCACCAGCGCCGACTCGATTTCCATCGTGCCCATGCGGTGGCCCGAGACGTTCAGCACGTCGTCGATGCGGCCGGTGATGGTGAAGTAACCGGTGTCCTTGTTGCGGATCGCGCCGTCGCCGGCCAGGTAGTATTTCCCGCCCAGTTCCTCAGGGAAGTAGCTGGTGCGGAAGC
The DNA here is from genome assembly GCF_031995545.1 of Massilia sp. Classification (GTDB taxonomy): domain Bacteria; phylum Pseudomonadota; class Gammaproteobacteria; order Burkholderiales; family Burkholderiaceae_D; genus Telluria. The sequence continues at coordinate 28,014 of NZ_DAMAGA010000029.1, read as the reverse complement.
GGTCCGGGTTGTTCCAGATGGTGCGGATCATCGACGGCCATGGACGTTTCACCACCAGGATGCCGCCCTGCCCGTTGGCCACGTCGGCGCCGGCTTCGTCCACGATCGCGGCCATGATGCCCGGCAGCGGCAGCGTGCACGAACCCGGCACCATCGGGGTCGCGCCCGGCAGCGGAGTGATCATGTGGCCGCCCGTTTCCGTCTGCCAGAAGGTGTCGACGATCGGGCAGCGTTCCTGGCCGACGTTCTTGTAGTACCACATCCAGGCTTCCGGATTGATCGGCTCGCCGACCGAACCCAGCAGACGCAGGCTGGAGAGATCAAAATTCTTCGGATGCACTTTCGCATCAAGGTCCGAGGCCTTGATCAGCGAACGGATCGCCGTCGGCGCGGTGTAGAAGATCGAGACCTTGTGCTTGGCGACCGTTTCCCAGAAGCGGCCGGCGTGCGGGAAGGTCGGCACGCCTTCGAACACGACTTGCGTGCCCCCGACTGCCAGCGGGCCGTAGGCAATATACGTGTGGCCAGTGATCCAGCCGATGTCGGCGGTGCACCAGTAGACGTCTTCCGGTTTCAGGTCGAAGGTCCACTTCATCGTCAGCGCGGCCCACAGCAGGTAGCCGCCGGTCGAGTGCTGCACGCCTTTCGGAGTGCCGGTCGAGCCGGACGTGTAGAGGATGAACAGCGGGTGCTCGGCATCGACCCATTCCGGTTCGCACAGCTCGCTCTGGCCTTCGATGAAGTCGTGCAGCCAGATGTCGCGCCCTTCCTTGAAGGCGATGTCGCCGCCGGTGCGCTTGTAGACGATCACGTCCTTCACGCTGTCGCAGCCGCCCAGGTTCAGCGCTTCGTCGACGATGGCTTTGAGTGGCAGTGATTTGCCGCCGCGCTGTTGCTCGTCGGCGGTGATGACGGCCACGGCGCCGGCGTCGATGATGCGCTCCTGCAGCGACTTGGCCGAGAAGCCGCCGAACACCACCGAGTGGGTGGCGCCGATGCGGGCGCAGGCCTGCATCGCGGTCACGCCTTCGATCGACATCGACATGTAGATGACGACGCGGTCGCCCTTCTTGATGCCACGCGATTTAAGGGCGTTGGCGAACTTGCCGACCCGTGCATGCAGCTCGCGGTAGGTGACTTTGGTGACGGCGCCGTCGTCGGCCTCGAAGATGATCGCGGTTTTATCCGCGTTGCCGTTCTCGAGATTGCGGTCGAGGCAATTGTAGGATGCGTTGATCTGGCCGTCGGCGAACCATTGGTAGAACGGTGCGTTCGATTCGTCCAGGGTCTTGGTGAATGGCTTGTGCCAGTCGATGTTCTCGCGCGCCAGGCGCGCCCAGAAACCTTCGTAGTCGTTGGCCGCTTCGGCGCACAGCTTGTCGTAGGCGGCCATGCCGTTGACGGCGGCCTTGTCGGCGAAGCCGGCTGGGGGATTGAACACGCGGTGTTCCTGCAGGCCCTGGTTCTGGTCCTGGGTGGTCTCGTTCTCGGCCATACTAGTCTCCATAGTAGTGTGTTTTGCCAAATACCTTAGGGGCGCTCGCTTACTTCCCCCTTACACTGAGCCCTTGCATGGCGCCGTCCATACGGGCGACCGGCCACGGGCTTCTTGTCTCGGCGCCTGCGGCACATTCGTCCGGCGCCCACGCGACGATTCTACCGCCGTCCGTTGCAAAGCGTGCAAGAGCACAGCGCGCCACACCTCATCGCCAGGCGCCGGTGTAAAATGCTGAGTTGAATTTTCACGCATTCCCCCTGGAGTCTTGTTCCCGATGTCCGCGCTACCACCGAATCAACCCGCCAAAAAACTGACCCCGCTGAACAACCTGATCTTCGCCAGCCGCTGGCTGCAGCTGCCGCTGTACCTCGGCCTGATCCTGGCGCAGTGCGTCTACGTGTTCCATTTCTGGGTCGAACTCGTCGACCTGATCGGCGCCGCCATGGGCAATGCGGATGCCCTGAAACACATCATCGACGCCGTCAGCGTGCCTGGCGCCGTGCGTCCTACCCGCCTGAACGAAACCATCATCATGCTGGTGGTGCTGGGCCTGATCGACGTGGTCATGATCTCGAATCTATTGATCATGGTGATCATCGGCGGCTACGAAACCTTCGTCTCGCGCATGCACCTGGAGGGTCATCCAGACCAGCCGGAATGGCTGTCGCACGTCAACGCATCGGTGCTGAAGACCAAGCTGGCGATGGCGATCATCGGCATTTCGTCGATCCACCTGCTGAAAACCTTCATCAACGCGTCATCGTATGACGTGAAAACACTGTTCTTCCAAACCTTGATTCACTTTGCTTTCCTGCTGTCGGCCATGGCCATCGCCTATACCGACCGCATCGTGATGAACACGCACAAGCATTAACAACTGGCCGCACGAGCCGGACTTTTTCCTGGTACCCCTGAACGAGAGCGACAATGGCAACCGTGATTACCCAAGACGACCTGATCGAATCGGTCGCGGCAGCACTGCAGTACATCAGCTACTACCATCCGGCGGACTACATCCAGCACCTGGCGCGCGCTTATGAAAGCGAGCAAAGCCCGGCTGCCAAGGACGCGATCGCCCAGATCCTGACCAACTCGCGCATGTGCGCCGAGGGCAAGCGTCCGATCTGCCAGGACACCGGCATCGTCAACGTGTTCCTGAAGGTCGGCATGGGCGTGCGCTTCGAGGGCTTCACCGGTTCGGTCACCGACGCCGTCAACGAAGGCGTGCGCCGCGCCTACAACTTCGCGGACAACAAGCTGCGCGCCTCGATCGTGGCCGACCCGCACTTCGAGCGCAAGAATACCAAGGACAATACTCCGGCCGTGGTGCACATGGAACTGGTCGAGGGCGATACCGTCGACGTCAAGCTCGCTGCCAAAGGCGGCGGCTCGGAAAACAAGACCAAGTTCGTCATGCTCAACCCTTCCGACTCGCTGGTCGACTGGGTGCTCAAGACCGTGCCGCTGATGGGCGCCGGCTGGTGCCCGCCGGGCATGCTCGGCATCGGCATCGGCGGCACCGCCGAAAAGGCGATGCTGATGGCGAAAGAGTCGCTGATGGAAGACATCGACATGTACGAGCTCAAGCAGCGCGGCCCGCAAAACAAGCTGGAAGAACTGCGCATCGAGCTGTGCGAGAAGATCAACGCGCTCGGCATCGGCGCCCAGGGCCTGGGCGGCCTGACCACGGTGCTCGACGTGAAGATCAATATGTACCCGACCCACGCGGCCTCCAAGCCGGTGGCGATGATCCCGAACTGCGCCGCCACCCGCCACGCCCACTTCGTGCTGGACGGCTCGGGCCCTGCCTACATCGAACCGCCGGCGCTGTCGACCTGGCCTGAAGTGCACTGGACCCCGGACACCGAGAAGTCGAAACGCGTCGACCTCAACACATTGACCCGCGAAGAAGTCGCCTCGTGGAAGCCGGGCCAGACCCTGCTCCTGAACGGCAAGATGCTGACCGGCCGCGACGCAGCCCACAAGCGCATCCAGGACATGCTGGCCAAGGGCGAATCGCTGCCGGTGGACTTCACCAACCGCGTGATCTACTACGTCGGCCCGGTCGATCCGGTGGGCGAGGAAGTGGTCGGCCCGGCCGGTCCGACGACCGCCACCCGCATGGACAAGTTCACCGACATGATGCTGGAAAAGACCGGCCTGATCTCGATGATCGGCAAGGCCGAGCGCGGCCCGGCGGCGATCGAATCGATCCAGAAGCACAAGTCGGCCTACCTGATGGCGGTCGGCGGCTCGGCCTACCTGGTCTCGAAGGCGATCAAGTCGGCCAAGGTGGTCGGATTCGAAGACCTGGGCATGGAAGCGATTTACGAGTTCGACGTCACCGACATGCCGGTGACCGTCGCGGTGGACTCCACCGGTACCTCGGTCCACAACACCGGTCCGAAGGAATGGTCGGCCAAGATCGAGTCGCTGAAAGGCATCCCGGTCAACGCCGCCTGATAGCGAAATGTGCGATGCCCACCCGGGCATCGCGTAGGGTTGGCGGGTCCCCCGCCGACGCGTCCAACCAGCCCAGAATGGTCACCCAATGACCGCGTCCCTCCCCACCGCCGCCCCCGTCGGCATCTTCGACTCCGGCCTCGGCGGCCTTTCAGTCCTGCGCCACATCCACGCGCAACTCCCGCACGAACACCTGCTCTACTTCGCCGACTCCGGCTTCGCCCCCTACGGCGACAAGCCCGAAGCCATCGTGATCGAGCGCGTGCTGACCATCGCCGACTACCTGCTCGGACAAGGCGCCAAGGCCCTGGTGGTCGCCTGCAATACCGCGACGGTGGCCGCCGTGCGCGAACTGCGCGAACGCCATCCCGCCCTGCCGATCGTCGGCGTCGAACCGGGCCTGAAGCCGGCCGCCGCCCTGTCGAAGACCGGCAAGGTCGGCGTACTGGCCACCGAGCGCACCCTGCGCGGCGCCAAGTTCCTGGCCCTGCGCGACCAGATCCATCAGAGCACCGGCGCCGAGTTCCTGCTGCAGCCATGCATCGGCCTGGTCGACCTGATCGAGACCGGCGACCTGGATTCGCAAAACACCCGTGCCATGCTGGCGCGCTACATCTGGCCGCTGCTCGACCATGGCGCCGATACGCTGGTGCTGGGCTGCACCCACTATCCATTGGTGCGCACCGCGATCAGCCACGTGCTGGCTGCCTACGGCAAGCCGGACGTAGCCCTGGTCGACACCGGCGACGCGGTGGCGCGCCAACTGGCGCGGCTGCTGGCGGCAGGCGCCCTGCTGCGCGATCCGGATGACAGCGGCACGGCCGCCCTCAGCGGCTATACCAGCGCCGGCGCTGCCGCGTTGACGGCCGCGTTCAACAGCCTGCTCGGCATCGATCCGCCCGTGCTCGAGGTCGACTTGCCGCTGCCCGCGGGCTGGCTGAACAGTCCGCACATTTAAATTTGCCAGTTTGCGAAGTAGCTCGTATAATCTCGTTCTGTCTCGGCAACACAGAGATAGAAAAGCAGTAACAAGCAATGGTGGCTGTAGCTCAGTTGGTAGAGTCCAGGATTGTGATTCCTGTTGTCGTGGGTTCGAGTCCCATCAGCCACCCCAAAGAATTCAGCAAACAAGGTCACCTGCTCCGGCACGTGGCCTTTTTTGTTTTCCGGAAGGTGGCGTCACATGCAGGTTGTTGGAGAAACGCTCGGCCGCGCCGAGATCGAGGCGCTGCTGGCGCAGCACGCCACGCTGGCATTCCAGGAGTGCGCGCTCGACGGTGTCGACCTGTCGCGGCTCGATTTGCGCGCGTGCTCTTTCAGCAGCTGCTCGATCGCCGAAACCTCGTTCTATGCCGCCACCCTGGCGCAAACGGTCTGGCATCGCTGCCGCGGCCGCGAAGCCGACTTCGAAGCGGCCGATCTCACCGATGCCCAGTTCCAGAGCTGCGACCTGAACAACAGCAGCTGGCGCCGCGCGCGCCTGGCATCGAGCACGCTCAAGGGCTGCAAGCTGACCGGTGCCAACTTCGAGGAAGCCGCCCATCTCGGCCTGGTGTTCGAAGAATGCCTGATGAATAGCGCCGACCTGCGCCGCATGTCGTTCCGCAAGGCGCACCTGAGGCAGCTGGACCTGGCCGACGCCGACCTCGGCGGCTGCGACTTTCGCGACGCCGTGTTCGAAGGCGGCAGCCTGCGCGGCGCCAACATGAAAGGCGCGCGCTTCGACAATGCCGACCTGCGCGAAGCCGACCTGGGCGGCTTGCGGCTGGCGGACGCCAAGCTGTTCCAGGGCGCCTGGATCACCCCGCGCCAGGCGGCGGAACTGGTGGCCAAGCTCGGATTGCGCGTCGGCTGATCCTATGCCGCAGGCTTGGCACGACTGTATTGGCAACTGCAACGTCGCGCCATGTTGCGCGGACACCAATGTAAAAGAGCTCAACTTTACAAGCACGCCACGACCGATGTGAGACAATCTGCGAGTTTTTCAAAAGAAATAAAGTGAACCGCTTTCAGTGCCAGATGGTATGCTCGTGGCGGATGACTTTCAGTTCAAATCCATGCCAGACAAGAGTGCCAATCCCCGTATCACCCGCCTGAACGCCGAAAAGCGCCCCGCCGTCCGTTACGCCGTCCTGTTCGTGGTGGCGCTGTGCCTGCTATTGCTGACGATCCAGAGTTCCGACGCATGGCGCGCACGCGAAGACCGGCTGCGCGAAGTGAGCATCAGCACCACGAACATGTCGCATGCGCTGGCGGCGCAAGGCGAAAGCGCGATGCGGGTGGTCGATACGGTGCTGGCCGGCGTGGTCGAGCGGGTCGAGACCGAAGGCATGCAGGGCGTGGTCAGCGGCGACAACAGCCGCCTGCACCAGCACCTCAAGAACATGGTGGCCCAGGTCGAGGAACTGCACGGCCTGTTCGTGTTCGGCGCCGACGGCAGCTGGCTGATGACCTCGCTCGACCGCACGCCGCTGCACAACAACGCCGACCGCGGCTACTTCAAATACCATGCCACCCATCCCGACCGCGGCGTGCACATCGGCAAACCGGTGCGCAGCCGTTCGACCGGGGACTGGGTGCTGCCGGTCTCGCGCCGCTTGGAGCGCCCTGACGGCAGCTTCGCCGGCGTGGCGCTGGGCACGATCCGCATCGACTATTTCTCCAAGCTGTACGAAAGCTTCGACGTCGGCCGGGAAGGCGTGATCTTCCTGACGCTCGACGACGGCACCCTGGTGTATCGCCATCCGCACAGCGAAAAACTGATCGGCACCGACATCAGCGGCGGGCCGGTGTACCAGATGTACCGCGAGAAGGGCCCGGCCGGCAGCGCCATGCTGCGCTCGAACATCGACAATATCGAGCGCTTGTACAGCTACCGGCATCTGGAAACCTATCCCCTGATTATCGCCACCGCCCAGTCGCGCGACGAGATCCTGCGCGACTGGTGGCACTCGACGCTGACCCAGGCCGCGATCACGGTGGTGGCGATCGTGCTGCTGCTGGTGTTCGGCGGGCGCCTGGTGCGCCAGATCATGATCCGCGACCACCTCGAACACGAGCTGGTGCAGGCGCGCGAGACGCTGCAGCAGCACAACCGCGAACTGGCGGTGCTGGCCGATCACGACGGCCTGACCGGGATCGCCAACCGGCGCCGCTTCGAGGAAGCGCTGCAGCAGGAAACCGCGCGCGCCACCCGCAGCGGCACGCCGCTGTCGCTGGTGATGTTCGACGTCGATTACTTCAAGCGCTTCAACGACACCTACGGCCACGTGGAAGGCGACGCCTGCCTGCGCCGGGTGGCGGACGCCTTCAGAGGCAGCCTGGCGCGCCCGGCCGACCTGGCGGCGCGCTATGGCGGGGAAGAATTCGTGGCGCTGCTGCCGGATACCGACGCCGCCGGCGCGCGCATGGTGGCCGAGCGCATTCGCGCGGCGGTGATGGCGCTGCAGATCCCGCATGCCGGCAACGGGCCCGGCATCGTCACCATCAGCGCCGGGGTGCATACCCTGGCCGGCGGCATCCCGGCCGAGTCGGCGGCGGTGCTGGTCGAGCGCGCCGACGTGCTGCTGTACCAGGCCAAGCAGTCGGGCCGCAACCAGGTGTGCGGCGGCGATTACGCCGTTACCTAGCAGCCATTCCATGTGCAAAGGCCCGCATCAGCGGGCCTTCTTTATAGTGACGTCTTAGTTGCGGTACGGGTTGTTCGGACGGCTGTCATAGCGGTTCGGGACGCCGTCGCGGTCACGGTCGCGCAGTGCGGCATGGCGTTCGGCGCGCCAGCCGCCGCGCTCCAGGTGCCAGCCGTTGCGGTCATGGCGCCAGTTGGCACGCTGGTAGACATAGCCCGGACGCAGTTTTTCCCAGTGACCGGCGACCCATTCATGGCGGCGGCCGTTCCAGTTCCAGTAACCCGGTACCCAGTCGTAACCGCGGCGCGCCTTCGGCACGGCTTCATGGCGCGGCGCCGGCGGCGCCTGCTTGATGATGATCACGTCGGCGCGCGGATGGTGCGGCTGGGCTTGCGCCGGCGCGAAGCTGGCGGTGGCGATCAGGGCGGCTGCGGTAGCGGTGAGAATGGCTTTCATGGTGCTCTCCTTCGGTTTGTGTGAAACCACTATAGCCAGCCAAACGCCGAAAAAGGTAATTTGAAGGAAGTCTTTACAGTGGATACATGCCGCAACAAATTTGTAACAGCGAACGTGAAACGGCGCACGCGGCGATCGAAGCGCGGCTGGACAACAGAGGATGCGTGGTGCCGGGAGACGGCGTGGGAACTGCTGGAGGGTGGGTGCTGCAGAAGGGTACTGCGGAAATAAAACAGCCGGCCCGAAGGCCGGCTGTTCAGAGGAAAATCAGTCCAGCTTGAAGGCGTAGTCGACCTTGGTCCAGGTCTGGGCCGGTGCGCCGTCCTTGGTGCCCGGCTTGAACTTGCACGAGGTCAGACCCTTGACCAGCGCCTTGTCCAGGTTCTTGAAGCCGCTCGACTTTTCGATCTTCGAGTCCGCCACCGAGCCGTCCGCATTGACCAGGAACGACGCCGAGGTCGTGCCCTGCTCTTCGTTCATCAGCGATGCCTTCGGATATTCGATCGAGCACTTCTTCGGATCGAACGATGCAGGCACTTCGGCGGCGACGCTCGCGCCAACGGCGCCGGTCAGGGTCAGTGCGACGAACAGCTTAGCGGACAGGTTTTTCATGATTTCCCCAAAAGGTTTTTAAGTAAGGTTAGTCAGTCTCTCTGTGCACCGGCCTGAGGGCCGGCGCTACGTACATCTTGTGTGTTACGTGTTTGCTGCGTATTTCCTGATCACTTCTCGATGACGTCTCCCGTCATCCGGGTACTGCTTAGAATTCTTCCCACTCGTCGGCGCCGGCGGTGGCGGCAGCCTTCTTCGGCTTCGGCTGGTCTTCGGCCTCGTCCTTTTTCGCTACGACCGGCTTCTTCAGCGCAGGCGGCGCGCTGCGCTTGGCCGGTTGGCGCGGTACCACGGCGACCGCGGTGACCGGCGCTGCCGGTGCAGCGGCAGCCGGGGCCGGCGCGTCGAACTGGAACTGCTCGCCCTCTTCCAGCTTGAAGATGCTGACCACGCGTGCCAGTTCGGCGGCCTGGTCCTGCAGGCTCTGGGCGGCGGCGGCGGCTTCTTCGACCAGCGCGGCGTTCTGCTGGGTCATGCTGTCCATCTCGATGATCGAGGTATTCACCTGGGCGATGCCGGCGCTTTGCTCGGCGCTGGCGCTGGCGATGTCGCTCATGATGTCGGTCACGCGCTTGACGCTCGACACCACCTCGTCCATCGTCACGCCGGCCTGGCCGACCAGCTTGCTGCCGCGCTCGACCTTCTCGACCGAGTCGCTGATCAGGGTCTTGATTTCTTTCGCTGCCGCAGCCGAACGCTGGGCCAGGTTGCGCACTTCGGAAGCGACCACCGCGAAGCCGCGGCCCTGCTCGCCGGCACGGGCTGCCTCGACGGCGGCGTTCAGTGCCAGGATGTTGGTCTGGAAGGCGATGCCGTCGATCACGCCGATGATGTCGGCGATCTTGCTGGCCGAGGTATTGATTTCGCCCATGGTGCCGACCACTTGCGACACCACTTCGCCGCCCTTCAGCGCCACGCTCGAGGCGGTCGCGGCCAGCGCGTTGGCTTCACGGGCGTTGTCGGCGTTCTGTTTCACGGTCGAGGTCAGCTGCTCCATCGCCGAGGCGGTCTTTTCCAGCGAGCTGGCCTGCAGTTCGGTACGCGACGACAGGTCAATGTTGCCGGCGGCGATTTCACGCGAGGCGGTGCCGATGGTTTCAGTGCCGCGGCGCACTTGCTGGACGATACCGACCAGGCTGTTGCGCATTTCCTTCATTTCGACCAGCAGGCTGCCGCGGTCGGATTCCTTGGTGTCGATCGCGATCGACAGGTCGCCGTGGGCGATGCTGCCGGCGATCTTGGCGGTGTAGCCGGGCTCGCCGCCGAGCTGCTTGATCAGGCTGCGGGTGATGAACCAGGCCGCTGCGGCGCCCAGCACCACGGCGATGACCAGCAGCGCCAGCATGAAGTTACGGGCATTCGAGAAAGCGGCTTCGGCGTCGACCTTGCTCTGGGCGTTCTGCTTTTCTTCCTGCGCCGCGAGCTGGTTGAGCGAGTCGGTCCATTTCTTCTGCACCGGGCGCACTTCGCGGATCATGACGCGGGTGGCGTCCATCGCGTTATTCGCCAGGTACAGTTCGGAAGCGCGGGCGATGGCCGGCATGGCGGTCGCTTCGTGTTCCTTGATCTGCGCCAGCAGGCTCTTCTCTTTATCGTTGGCATGGGCCGCGAAGATGCTGGTGAGCTTGTTCTGGGTTTCGGTGTACTTGGCGGTCTGTTCCTTGAACTTGGCAAGCTCCGGCTCCATGTCGGCCGGATCGGTCATCAGGGTCAGCACACGGAGCGATGCCAGACGGTCGCTGACGTTGTTGCGCATGTCGATCACCAGGCCGGTCGAGACGTTGCTGACGCTGACCACGTGGTCGAGACGATCCTGGATCTGCGCCATGCGCAGGATGCCTACTACCGCGACTGCGACAAGCAGGACCAGGACCAGTGCGAAACCGAGGGCCAGACGGGTGCCGACCTTCATGTTGTTCAAGTTCATTCGTGTTTTTCCCTGTAACTTTATTGATCGAAACTCGCGCGGAGAGCGATGGCGCCGTGCGAAGCGCGTGTGAATGTGATGTTGCTCATCCATTTCACTTGTTTCCCACAGGATAAATCAAAAACTTTGCTTTATCGCCGGAAAATCTCTTGCTCTACCGAACTGTTTCAGCACTACAACAACGTTGACACTGCACAACTGCTGGGACAGAACCGCATTATGGGTTTATGGTTTCCATACAGCAAGCTTCTTCATGGCAACAATGGTGTTTTTGCAAATGAATTGTCGCGATTTGTCTACAGGAAATGAAAAAAGGCGTGCCGTGGCACGCCTTTTCTTGTGTTTACGATAAAAAACTTATGCTGCGATCGGCATCTGTGCAGCTGCTTCCAGCAAAAGGCGCGGGTCACCCGCTGCCAGCCGCTTCGAGTCGGACATGATTTGGCGGAAGGCACGCGCACCCGGCAGACCGGCCATCAGGCCCAGCATGTGGCGCGTAATGCTGTTGAGCTTCAGGCCGAGCGGGCCGTACAGGCGCAGCTGTTCTTCGATATAGGGGATCATCGCTTCCAGCACCTCCACGCGCGCACGCGACGTGTGTTCGGCGCCATAGAAGCGCGCGTCCCAGTCGGCCATCACCCACGGGTTGTGATAGGCCTCGCGGCCCAGCATCACGCCATCGACGTGTTCCAGGTGCAGGGCGACTTCGTCGCTGGTCTTGATGCCGCCGTTGATGATGATTTCAAGGTCCGGGAACTCGCGCTTGAGCTCATAGGCCACAGCGTAGCGCAGCGGCGGGATCTCGCGGTTTTCCTTGGGCGACAAGCCCTTGAGCACGGCATTGCGGGCGTGCACGATGAAAGTCTTGCAGCCGGCGTCGGCAATCGTGCCGACGAAGTCGCGCACGAAGCCGTACTCGTCGTTGTAATCGATGCCGATGCGGTGCTTGACCGTGACGTCGATCGATACCGCGTCGCGCATCGCCTTGACGCAATCGGCCACCAGCTGCGGCTCGTTCATCAGGCAAGCGCCGAATGCGCCCTTCTGCACCCGCTCGGACGGACAGCCGCAGTTCAGGTTGATCTCTTCATAGCCCCATTGCTCGCCCAGTTTGGCGCTGTGCGCCAGGTCGGCCGGGTCGCTGCCGCCCAGCTGCAGCGCTACCGGATGCTCGATGCCGTCGTAGCGCAGGTGGCGCTCGACGTCGCCATGCACCAGGGCCCCGGTGGTGACCATCTCGGTGTACAGCCAGGTGTACTGGGTGATATGGCGGTGGAAGACGCGGCAGTGGCGGTCGGTCCAATCCATCATGGGGGCTACACTTAAGCGCCTGCCCTTATATGTAGTTGATTTCATTGCGTTTTATACGATTTCTGGCTTATTCCGCCCTCCGCAATTCTTGCTGTAATTTGCGGATTTTTGTGGTGTTTTGCGCTACCACTACGGAGAAATTGCAGAGAATTGCGGTATGGCCTCGATCAGAAAGCGGGAGGGAAGTTGGGTTGCGGAGATCCGGACCGGCCATAAGTCGGTCAGCAAGTCGTTCCCGACGAAGTCGCTAGCGTCGGAATGGGCGCGGAAGGTCGAGTCAGAAATGGACGCAAGCCTCTACCGCGACAATCGAAGCCTGAATTCTATAACATTCGGCGACCTGATTGATCGCTATACCGAGGAGATCGGCGCGATCCGGCCGTTTGGGAAGAACAAGGCTGCAGCCCTCAAGACGCTGAAGGCAGCGCTCGGCAGCGTGCCGCTGTCGGGGCTGAACACGGACCGCTTGGGGAAATACGTCGACCAGCGGCGCGCGGGCGGCGCCGGCGGCGTGACCGTGGGGATCGACCTCACTTATACAGGCGGCATCCTGAAAACCGCCAGCGCCATCTGGAAGATGCCAGCGGACCAGATGGCGGTCTCCGATGCGCGCGCGCGACTAGCGCACCTGGGCGTGTCTACCAAGTCGCGAGAGCGCACCAGGCGCCCCACCACGGCCAAAATTGACAAGCTGTGCGAGCATTTCCATGCGAAGGGCAGCCGTCAGCGCGTACCGATGCCGAACATCATTATATTCGCCGTGGCCACGGCGATGCGCCTGGGCGAGATCATCGGCCTCAAGTGGGCCGACCTGAACCAACAGGATCGGACGATCATCATCCGCAATCGAAAGCACCCGACCGAAAAGGTCGGCAACGACCAAGAGGTGCCGCTGCTCGGTGAGGCATGGGAAATCGTCAGACGGCAACCCGAAAAAGGCGACAGGATCTTCCCGGTGACCGAAGGAACAGTGAGCACGATATTCCCGCGCGCCTGCCAGGTCCTTGGAATCGAAGATCTGAAATTCCATGACCTGCGCCATGAAGGCGTATCGCGCCTGTTCGAGCAGGGCTACACGATCGAGCAGGTGGCGCTCGTGTCGGGGCATTGAGATTGGAAAATGCTGGCTCGATATACACAGAGCAGAGCAGAGCAAAAGATCTACACTGAGAACTGACGATCAATACGCATTCGAGCGGGGTTGGCCATGGAAACTAAGACATACAAATATCGGTTGATATTTCAATTTGCATATAAAGGAATTATCAACGTTCCAGATGCCGCCGAACCTTATCTAACACAACTGGAGTATGGCCAAGATGATGGCAATTCCATAATTTTGCGAGCGGACGGAAAATCATTCCATGAGGCAAAACAATTTAAATTAATGCGCGGAGGTTTTCCATCGCCTAAAGAAGCATGGGAAGAGGCTAGAGAATGCTTGTTAGCACTGTCTTTAGTTGCAGCAGAACTTGGATTAGGGTTCAAAGCTGGAGATATAAACGTCGGAGAATATGAGCCTGCTAAAGCACTACCTGGACAGGACACGATATTTAGCAAGAATACTTTTTCTGACCAAGAGAGCAAAAAGAAAACTCGTGCAGTACCTCATAAGTTAGGGATCACAATAATCGAAGAGCTAGATAAGACACATGGAATAACCAGCATAAAGATGAGCGCCCAAATCGCGCCATTTTCCCTCACGCCAGCAGGTCTAATCAGCGCGATGTGTCTTATGGCAGACCAAGAGCCTCGAATTGATACACGTAGTTCGCTAGCACTTGAAATTTATCATCAATCTTTCTTTGAGCAATCCCGTACCGCATTTTTGATGCTAATACAAATGCTTGAGACTCTCAGTGCAACGATGGAGCGATCGCCTAAAGTCATTGCATTTATTGAGTTACTTAGGAGTGAAACCATCCAAGAGAGCAAAAAAGCAAAGTCAGAACAGAGGGATGCTGATCACCAGTCGCTAGAGCGGATCGCAAGCTCACTCTCGGACTTGAAGAAAGAATCAATAACTCAATCAATAGTTAAGTTAGCTGAGGAATGTTGCAGCAAGAGTTTCATAGATGGCGGGAGCGTGGCATCGCTGATCAGAAAATGTTACAAGATACGCGGGTCATTGACTCACAAAGGAATTACAGGTGTTTCCGAAAAAGATTTTTTAAACTATCTTGCTGGGTTGCGCAATGTATGTCGCGAAATCCTTTGGGTAAAGATGCGCTTTGCAAAGCTCAATTTACATCCTGATGACATTTCACCAACAGTTATTAACTCTGATATGACTCAATTTTGATTATTTCTCATCCGACCAAGCCTGCACTGCCTTTGCATGGCGCGCAGAGCACTCGGCATACTGGCGCAGCAGCTCGGTCGCCCATTTCTGCCGGCGTCGAGGTCGGCCGCTGCAGAGCGCTCCACCGGTGGGCACCAGTAGTCGTGGTCGGCGGAGTCCCGATCATTGCCGCTGCGCTCGTAGATGCCGACCGGCAGCGTGCTGATCGCGCCGGCAACCAACGACATGCAGCCGTAGGCGGCCGACACGCGCATGCCGGTCTCGGCCGTCACCTGTGATCCTGACGACGACCGGTGCGCGGCGCCAATCAGGTTGGCCAGCTCGCTCATGGTGAGGCTGCCGCTGGAGTTCTCGCCCAGGGCGACAACTCCGGTGCGCTCGGCGGCGCCATCGCGACCGGCGATCCAGGAGTCGAGCACGCGCGAGCGGTGCTGGTTCGCCTCCAGGTTCAATAGTTGTCCGGTCATCAAAAGTCCAATACGTAAATTTCCGGCGCGGCTGCCCCGACGGGGTTCAGCGCCATCAGCGACACCGCGCTGAATGCGGACATCAGTGGGTCGATCTTGGCCTTGCCGGAGGCCTGCTTGGTGATCAGGATCGCGTTGCCCTTGTCCTCGACGCGGGCATTGCCGACGCACCAGACCATCATCGGCCGGCCGCCGTGCAGCAGCTCGCGCCCGGCCACCTTGCGCTCGGTGTCCTTGATCGCACCATTCAGGCGGTAGCCCTGCGAAATAGCGATGATTTGCTTCATCTCGATGCCGCGTTCGGCGGTCACTGCCCGTGCTGCCCATGCGACTGGACAGGTAGAGCCAATCGACACGGACAGCGTGCCGATCAACGGTCACACCGGCGGCTTTCGCGACTGCCTCGATAACAAGCGCCTCCAGCCGCTTGCCGTCGAGGACCGCGTGATAAATGGTCTGGTCTTGCCGTTTCGTGCTGACCTTGATCGATCCCATCCATCCTCCTCACGCACGCTGCCTCGCCTCGCGCGCCGACTTGGCGTCATGGCATGGCTGACACAGCGTTTCCTTGTTGTCGTCGTCATCCGTGCCGCCGTCGGCAAGCGCGATGATGTGGTCGACTGGATAGCCGACGGTGGTGCGGCCCTCACGCAGGCATTGCATAGGCCGCAGTCACGCTCGCGGATGCGCTTGCGGTCCAGCACGCCGGCATAGCCGCGCTTGCGCTCGACCACGCCTGGCCTCTCGGTGAGCGTGGGCAGGCGCGCGCCGGCGGACTGCAGGCGCGTCTTCAAGGTGGTGAGCTTCATGGCTTGGCCGGCACCAGAGCGGCGACCTCGTGCAGCAGCAGGCCCGGCTTGCCGTAGCCCTTGGCCTGCAGGATCTCGGCGGCGCGCTCGGCCTCGACCAGGCGCGCGCAGATGCGATCGAGAGCGCCGGTGTTGGTGACGCTCCGGGTGATGGCCGGCGCGCGGCCGGTGACGGCGCGGACGATCTGCTGGCGGTAGCAGGTAGCGGTGGTCATGCTGTCGCCTGGTCGCGCTGGCGCTGCACCGTATAGCGCAGCCATGCCAGCTCGTCTTCAACACTGATGGGCATAGCTGACCTCGAAAAAAGAAAAGCCGCCCGGCGCATTGCTGCGAGGGCGGCGAGAGCTTGCGCCTGCATGTCCAGCAAGCTCCGTGAAATATAGAAACTGAGGAATCTATGCAATGTGGATGTCGAATAAATTTACACCACATCTCACGACGGTATTTGCAAAACAGGCAACGTCATGATTTTAAAGAAACTTTTCTTCATGGCATGGAAAATGCTTTGTTCGCGACGCAGTCCATGCCCATAACGAAAGTAAAAATGCTTAATAAAATACTTGCAATTGCAGTAGGCGCCGTCCTGTCGTTCAACGCCAATGCTGGATACACCCAATACAATATCACTGGCCCAATGACCGGGCATTTCATCCAAAACGATGAAGACCAGTCGATAGCGTATTTCGACCTTAGGGTTCCAGTTAAAAACTATCCAAGAGAGGAGCCGTTCGCACTCTCTCTCTGGCCTACGTTCGTTGAGGGGTCCACAAACCTGACTGATGCCAGCACTTACTTTGGTTATGGTGGCCCTACGAATTTCAAAGTCTATAGTAACTTTGCAGGTGACCAGTTCACAAACTTCGGCATCACATTTGCACGCGTAGATGGCGGAAAGTTCTCGTACACTGCGAGCTATGACAGCTCCATTTTTGGCTGCTATGACACGTGTGATTTCGAACGCTTCTCTGGCACCCACAGTGGCCTCATCACCGTTGGCACTGTACGACCAGACTTGGCAAGCCAACTAGATCAGATGGGTGGCCATTTCGAGGGCATTAACCACATTATCCCGACCTTTATTCCTGCTAACGAGGTGCCGGAGCCTAGCAGTATTGCATTGTTAGCACTCGGTGCTGCAGGAATGCTCCGCCTGACCCGGAAGCAGAAAAACAAAGCAGTGTGATCCAGGCCCGCTAAACAGCGGGCTTTTTTACAGACGAGCGAAAGCACTCAATGTTCTTGATGCTGTTGCAAGTTCCGGTTATCGGTGGCGCCAATGCGCGCATTACGAGGCCGGAAGAATGACGAACTGCAGTTTACAACAAATTGCTGTACGTATACACAGTGTTCAGCAATAAATCATGCGGGCTGTGGGGTACGCATCTTTCGCGCTGCCCGCGCGGCATGGCTGCCGGCAATGCCGTGCAGCTCGCTCACCATGTTCAGCGCGTGCTCGCGCACGAAACCGGCCGGCATCTGCAGATCGGGGGCGGCGCTATCGCTGAGCCAGTGTGCCAGGGAGTGCTCGGCCACGGTGCGGTACAGCTTGATCGCGGCCGCCGCATCCCATGCAGTGTTCTCGGGAACCCAGCGGCGCGCCCGGCCGCGCTTCGTCACCTCCGCAGTCCACAGGCGCAGCAGCTGCGCCAGGTGGGCAACGCCACCTTCGATCACGGTCGCATCACCCTGCAGCGCCTGGCGGCACTCTGCTTCGCGGCTGGTGTCCTTGTTGCGCACCGCCTCGAGCAGCTGCTTCTCGATGTGGTCGCGCACGGCAAGCGCTTTCGCCAGGTCCTGCGATGCGGTGCCGGCGTATTTTGCACGGTGTAGCAGCGCGCCGAGATCACCCGGAACGGCGGAAGCCAGCGCCGACGCCAGAAACGGCTCGGCCTGGTTATGGCGGGCATTGTCCTGAAGGCTCGATGCGCTCAATGCATGGATGTAGCGGTCAACGAACCCCATGATTTAATGCTCTCTGCAAGACGACCGGGCTAGCGTAGCATATGCCACCAAGAAATTTCCGAATTGAATTATTTAATTTTGTCATTCGAACTCATGAGGCTTTTTGCACACATCACCTCTTTTGCTACTAGGCGTCTATCGAAGTTTGATCTAGGTCAAGGAATTTGCTAGAACTTTTGATAATTTGTTAACGCCAATTCCGGCAGACTGAGGGAGAGAAAAATGAAAATCCAAACATCGACCGCTGTGACACCAGATGCGATCGCTGAAGTTGAGCAGACCTTGCGGGAGGTCGGAGCGAAGCACGGGCAGGATAAATTCTTCCGCAAGGACGAGCGGCTGGAAATCACTACCGATGCGTCCGCGCCATCAATTGACGAGTTGTCGAAAAGCGCCTCTCAAGACACTAAGCCAATGGGCAACCCAGTCTGCGATATAGCGTATGCCGAAGCAAAAAAAGCTTGTAAGGGGAATACCCTTTGCCTGATCGCTGCAGCTCTCGCTTATGAGGCGTGCAACGAGCTGTGACTCGTAAGCGCGTGCTCTATGCTCACCGGCGCCTTTCATCAGAGGCGTGGTGAGCCTTCTTCGCAGATGAATCGTCACACTTTCAGGCAGCCTCCGCACCGGCCGTCATCACCTCCACCAGCGCGCCGGGCGTCTCCGAATCCCGCTTCTCGATGTGGATGCGCACCACCTAGGCGTCGTCACGCCAGATGCTCCAGTTATCACCGCCCCTTGGTCCGTTGAAAAACTTTACATTGCTCTTTCCATGGGAAGCATGCCGCCTTTTATGTTGCTTATTGGAAAAGGTAATTATCAATTGGCATGAACCTTGCCTTAAAGTCGCGGAGTGACATTTACTCGGTCTACCATAAATATAATTAGGGAATCTCTGATGATCTTTAATACTCTTCGCGCTTCACTCATGGCAGCAACCTTAACGCTGGCCGCAGCTCTGCCTGTCCAAGCCTCAATGCTAACGTGGAATCTATCCGGCGTTCAATTTGACGATGGTACGATCGCCACTGGTTCAATCAAGATGGATATTTCTGAGCACGCTTGGAAATTCGACAGTTTTAGCTTCTCAACCTTTAACGGCGCCGTAAGCGGGTACACCTACGACAACAACAGCAACATTTACGATACTTCCATCCGTGGATCCAATGGTTTCTACTTGATCACTGAGGGCGGTGACCGTTACTTCAACTTTGCATTTACTGCGCCGTTGGCCATCGCTGGAGGCAAATTCGCTATCGATACCGCAAACAGCTATGAGTGCATGAACTGTTCACCGTACCGGTTTGTCACAGCTGGGTCGCTGACTACGATTGACGCTGCTGAAATCCCAGAACCTGGCACGGGCGCCCTCCTGCTCCCTGCTCTCGCCATGATGGGATGGATGGCGCGCGTCGCAAGCACCGGGTCGCCAAGTAAAACTCTCGGGCGCTACCGTTAAGCGGCGCCCATTCCTTTCTATGCCTGCGCGGCTACCTCGCGCCACTTTTCAGGCAGCCTCCTTCATTTCCGTGATGACGATGCGCACCAGTCCGCGGCGCACGACCTCGCGGCGCACCAGGTGCAGCTCGTCGATCTGCTCGTCGTCCAGCCACACGCCAGCAGCCGTCAGCGCGTCCTGCAGCGACTTGGCGCGGTTGTCGATGTCCTGGCGGCGCCGGTCAGCCGGGTGGATGGCGGCGAATAGCGACACGCGCCCGAGCAGCGGCTCGACCTGGGCGGCGGCTACGATCTCGGCCACTGCGACGCGGAATGCAATCCCGGCCGGCTTGATGTATTGCCCACCACGCGGGCGCTGGCCATAGTAGTGGTTGATCGTTGGAGGGATGGGTAGAGTCAGGGTGATCAAGCGGCAATTCCTTCGAGCTTCAGTTGTTCCTGGGTGATGGCGGTGGCGCGGTCGAACGTGTCTTCCAGCTGCTGGCGCGTCATCCAGCCGGGCAGCGGGCGCCGGCCGTCGAGCACGTCGTGGCAGTCGCTACAGCCGAAGCACGCCGCGCTGTCCGGAGCCTTCAGGCCCATGCCCTTTCCGTCGGCCAGGCGGTTGGAGTGGCACAGGACGGTGGTTGCCGGGTCGCGGTTGCAGACGCCAGGGATCATCCGCGTGCAGTCGCGGCGGCGTGCGCCGTGCCGGGCTGGCGTCGACTTGGCGCGCGACTTCTTCATCGGCTTGCGTGCTTTCGGTTCCCGCTTGAGCGGGAATGTGGCCTTGGCCTGCACTGCGGCAACGCGCAGCAGGCCGGCGCCGGCGGCGGGCGCCTTGAAGCCGGTCCGGCGCATCGGAGTGTTGCGCGCGAGCGGCTTGCCTTACTTGAGGGTGCCAGTGCGAGAAATTGGAGTTCGCATCATGTTATGATGCCTTTCTTACAACTAGGAGGCTGAAGTGGAAATCACGAGCGAATACCTGCAATCGATCTATAAGGAGTTCGAGATATTTTTCAGGGCTATACAGGACGCTGACGGTCTGTGGCACGTCGACTTCCAAGTCTTCCTCGGCAATAGAAAGATCGACGGTGCGATTTCGCCCCAGACGTTTCCTACGAAGGCAGCGGCCGGAAATGCCGCGCTGGGATATGCAATAGCAAGTGCGGAACAGTGGCGCCTCGCCTTCGAGCAAAAGCAATCTCCGATCGGAGACGTGATACTTGTATGGGGCGTGCTTTACCGCTTTCCATCTGCTCAGGCTGCAGCCGATGCCCGCCAATGGCTCGCTCATACCAACGCGACGCATGAGCAGTTTGAAGCGAAGTACCGCGAGTTCCAAATCTCCCTCCCGCGGCACGGACTCGATTACTAGTTTGAAGAGACAGCCGCTTCTCCAGGAAAGTGCGGTCGTGCCAGTGCGGGCGATGGGGGTGCGGATCCATGCTACGATTCCTTTTTGATAAGGATCTGTGTTGTACGACACCCCAGAAGCTCGGGCGAGAGCGCGGCAGGAGTGCGAAGAAAAGGGGGAGGCCTGGGCCCGAGCTGCCGTTTCGGACTTCGTACCTGGACTCCAGGTCCATTTCCGCGAGTGGCTCGAAGAGAAGAGCCAAGAAGCGGCCACTCGCAGAGAGCAAGAGCAGCGCAGGCAGGCCCAGGAGGCCATCGACGCTGCGCGCGAGTCAGCGCTGGTGGCAAGAGACGCCGCGGAGGCATCAAAACTATCTGCGAAGTGGACGATGATCGCAGCGATCATTGCCGGCCTGAGCGTGCTCGTCACACTAGCGCAAGCCGTATTCCTTTCGTAAGCAGTGCTCATGCAGCCCCCAGCATCGCGGCAATCACGTCGCGCGCGGCTGGCGGGCACACGGCGTTGCCGAGCATGTGGACAGCCTCAGCGTGCTTGGCCGGCAGGATGTAGTCGGCCGGGAATCCCATCGCCGCTCGGCATTCTTGGGCGGTCAGCATGCGCGTGCGCTCGCCGTCGACCACGCCCCAGCGGTCCTTCGTTGTAATCGTGCCGAGGGGGCGGCTTAGGCAGCGGCCGGTCAGGCCAGAGCCGCCACCGTAGTAAGGCATCACGAAGCGGTCGCCGTGCGCGCTCCGGCCGGCCTGTACACGGCGCAACGTCGCGGCGGCGCACCCAGGCTTCTCGATCGGCTGCCATTTGCCAGCGCCGAAGTCGATGATGCTGCTGGCGGGGACGTGCGCGCGCTTCTCCAACTCGAGCATGATCGGGTGCTTGGCGCGGGTGGCGATGATGAACAGGCGCTCGCGGTGCTGCGGCACTCCGTGGTCGGCCGCGTCGACCAATGTTGGCGTGAGCGCGTAGCCCAACGCGTCCATCGCCGCGCACCAGGCCGGGTACAACGCCCAGCGGGTGAACTCGGGCACGTTTTCGATCACGGCGAACGCCGGGCGGTGGTATTCGACCGCCGAGATCACAGCCCAGGCGATCGAGCGGCTTGCGTCGTGTTGCGGATTGCCGTTGGCTTTGCCACGGGCCGGGCTATGCCCTTGGCAGCACGGTGACGCCAGCAGCAGGTCGTGCGCCGGAACGTCGCGCCAGTTCGCCTGCTGCAGGTCTTGGCACAGGTGCGCGGCGTCAGGGTGGTTTTGCGAGTGGATCTCGACTGCGGCACGCCAGTGGTTGGCAGCGAATACGACTTCGATTCCGGCCATGGTGGCGCCGGCGCTGAATCCGCCGAGGCCGGCGAAAAGGTCTGCTGCTTTCACGCTTTCTCCAATTCTTGTTGTTGTTCCTGCTGCTGCGCCACATACCGCGCACGCGGCGCCCTGTCCTTCGCTTCCTTGAACAGCACGCCATCTGGCCGTTCCAGGGTGTTGGGCGCGCCCACACGACGCACCAGCCGTGACCTGGCGGCAGGTTGGCGCGGTCCAGCGTGAAGCGCTCGCACATGGCGCAGGGGTCGTGTTCGCGGGTCATGCCGCGATCTCGGCGCCAGCGCGCTGGCGCAGCGCTACCTGGTGCTTTGCCCATTCGCCCGCGATCCAGGTCACGCCCTTCGGGGTGAAGCGCGCAGCGTTGTAGGCGTGTCGGCTGACCTGGGCGGTGCCGGCCTTCACGCAGAAGCGGCCAGCGTCGATGTGCTGCGCGTGCGGCATCAGCTCGCCGGACAGGCGGTAGAAGATCTTCGAGTCGAGCAGGAAGTCGCGGAATTCGTTCTCCTTCGCGTTCAGCAGCTTGGCCACCTGGCGGAAGCCCTTCGTGCCGGTCGAATCGGCGTAGCGCTCGACGAACTCCACGGCCGGCGCGGCGGCGGCCAGCTGCTCGGCCTGGGCCGCGATCACATCCTGCGGGTCGGCGGCCAGGCGCAGCGCCTCGGCGAATGACTGGGGCAGCGCTGGCGCCGGCGCGGCGGCCTCCAGCTCGATCCAGCGGTCGATGATCTTGGCGCGCAGCGCGGCGCTGTAGCCGGAGATCACGATCAGGCAGTCGCGCTTCGCCAGGTCGTAGACCATCGTCGGGCGGCCGCCGGCCACGCCGGGCGCCTGCAGGCGGGCGGTATTACGACCAAGTCGTAAAACCTCTTCGTTGATCAGGCGCTCGATCGTCGCGATGACGTCGTCGTGGCGCGCTTCGCAGATTTCGGCGATCTCGCGGCTCGACATCGTCGCTTCGGCGCCAGGGGTGTGCAGTGTCAGCATGGTGCGTCTCCTTGTGATCATGGGTTCGGGCCGCCGCGGCGCGCAGCTTCGGCGGCGCGGATCCGAGCGTCGTATTCGTCGTAGCTTTCGTCGGTGCCCTTCGGGTCCATGCCCTGGGGCTTGCGTACCTGGATCGGTGGCGCTGGCTTGCCGTACGACTGGGCCGGCGCGGCGGGCGGGTTCATCAGGTCGCGGACGATCGGCACCAGGTAGTTCGGCGCGATCTTGACGGCCGGGCGCTTCTGCTCGCGCGCCGTGGCGACGGCGGCATGCAGAACCTCCATCGGGACCTTCTGGGCTACCCAGTCCAGCACTGCCGGGTGCGTGAATGTCGCGCTGACGCCAAGCTTTCGCAGTGCGACAGACAGCGCAATTGCCGGGTCCTGGCTTTCGGCCGACTCTTCGCGGGGCGGCATCGGCGCGGCTCGGGGGTGGTCGGGTTCGTCAGCCTGGTCATCGACGACGACAGCGGCGGCGGCAGCCGGCGCGCCTGCGCTGTTGCCGTCGTTGTTCGTCTCTTCTCTACTCTCCTCTTCTCTAGGCGTGACTTGGTATGACGTGGCGTGACTTGGCGTGACACCAGCATCAGAGCCAGCATTGGCACTGTCACCGGGCATGGCCCAGCAATACGACACCGAGTACCTCAGCCAGGCAATCGACGAAGAGATCGAACTGGCCCTGCTCGACAAGAAACTGAAAGGCCTCAAGCCGCGCAGCCTCTACTTCGACGTGCCGGTGCACCAGAAGGTGGCGCGCGGGTCGCTGGTCGGGATGTATGGCGGCCTTCATTCGGTCGACCTGCCGCGCTACCGCCGCAACCCGCGCGACGCCGGCGAGCTGGCGATCCGCCGCGGCGTGAACGTGAAGCACGACCACGACGACTACAGCGTCTCGGCTTCGTACGGCAGCAGCCGGCGCGCGGTGACCGAGTTCTACGGAGCGCACCCTGATGTTGCTGCCGCCACCATGGCCGCGATCACCCGCGCCGCGATCCAGATGTTGGTCGAGCAGCGCGAGGAGATGCGCGAGGAGATGCGCGACCTGAACCCTACCCGCTCGAAGTCGAGCCGCCAGCCCCGCGCCCGGGCAAAAACGAAAGAGTGAGGACGACATGGTCTACCGCATCACCATCTGCACCGAGCCGGGCGCCGACTTGATCACGTACACCGCCATTGGCGAGCGCAACGCGCTTCAGGACGCCGCCTACGACGACGGCGCCATGGGCGTGTCGGTGATCCTCGAAGGCTGACGATCATGCGACAGACGAGACGCCGCGCCTGGCGCGCGCCCAGCACCGACGACCAGAGCCTGGTAGAGCAGGACCGCCAGGCCGTGCGCGCCTATCGCGGCAACCGCGGCTCGCCGCGCTACTACCGCGACCTGAAAGCGATCGACGACAAGACCCCATCCACCCAACCGGACGACACGAAAAAATGAATATGACCGCCAGCACGCAAGCACCGGCGCCAGTGACGCCGCGGCGCCGTTTCGATGACCACGCCCTGCCCGATCGTCCGCTCGAATGGGACGACGAAGGCACGCCGCTCGCATCGACCACCTTTGTGTATCCGTACCGCCCGCGCAATGAGCAGTTCAAGCGCTGGGCTGACATCCGGACGGAAGAGCACCTGCTCGACGTCCAGGCAGCACCGGAGCGCTACGAGCTGCGCATCCTGTTCACCGTCCCGGTTGAGTATCTGGCCCGCGCGCCGCTGGCGCACGTCGCGATGGCGCGCACGCGGTTGGACACCATCCAGCGCGCGGCCGGCGCCGCCATCGCCAACATGCGCGCTGTCGCCTGCGAGCTCAAGGAGCTGTCATGAGCGAGCACCAGCTGCGCGCCATCTGGCGCAACACGATCGCCGTACTGGCCTGGGTCGCCGCGTGCACCACCGCCATCGTCACCGGGCTGCCGCAATGATTCGCCGCATCGCCCAGGCGCTGGTGTTTGTGCTGGCCTTCCTGATCATCGTGGCCGAGATCCAGAGCGCCGACGACGCAGCTGCAGCGTGCGCGGCGGCCTTCTACGGAGCGCGGCCATGACCTTCGAACGACTGCGGGTCACCTACCAGAGCGATGAGCACATGGCCCGCGCCCTGTTCAACCAGGTGGCCGAGCTCCAGGCAATGCTGGCCCTGGCGGAAGCCCAGCGCGACAAAGTGAAAAACAAACTGGCCGGCCCGGTGCCGCGCCGCACATACCGACTGGACGAGGAAAAGTGATGAACAACGAACAAACCACCAAACCCAGCAGCACGCTGACGGATGAGCGGATCGAAGCTATGTATTTTGACGCTGTGGTACAAGCGGAAAATGCTGAAGATACCGATCATAAAAGCATCATTTCCCGCTTCGCCCGAGTCATCGAGCGTGAGGTCGCGGCACAAGCCGGTCATGTAGCGGTGCCGGGCGATGATCAGTGGATATTCGATCTCGCAGCAAATTACGAAGTGGGCGGTAAAGGTCTGTATGGACCATGTACGTTCAGCGCGGAAGGTCTGTCGAAGTTCGCGCATGCTGTTCTCAGGTCGTCAGCAGTAGCACAGCAGGCGCCAGAACAAGCAGAGCCGGGCTGGATCAGTGCCGACGAGCGGCTGCCGGATGGCGGGTACTGCCTGGCTACCTACCGCGACCGCGCCGGTAAGCTGCGCATCATCCGCGCCAAGTATGTGCGCCAGTATGAGGTGGAGGCGTCCGGCGACGAGTGCGGCGGCCAAAGCACGGAATACAACGAGGCCTATGACACCGAATACCTGAAGGCTGGCTGGCTCGAATGCATCGACAACTGGGGCGAATACTCCAGCGTGTACGTCTGCGAAGGCGAGGTCACGCACTGGCGCCGGCTACCGCCCCTGCCCGGCGCCCAGGCATCTACACCAGACGTGCGGGAGAGCGCATCGTGAGCATGCGCCTGACGAAAGCGCAGCGCGCCAGCGTGCACGCCAAGTTCGGCGGACGGTGCGCGTACTGTGGCTGCGAGCTGTGCGCGCGCTGGCACGCCGACCACCTGTTGCCCGTCGAGCGGAAGCTGGAGCTTCGCGGTGGTCGCTTGCTCTCCACCGGCGAGCTGCACAAGCCCGAGAACGATCGCCTCGACAACTTCATGCCCGCATGCGCGCCGTGCAATCTGAGCAAGCACAGCATGCCGCTGGAGGGTTGGCGCCAATGGCTGGCCGGCCACGTCAACTCGCTGAACCAGTACCACCCGATTTACCGGCTCGCCAGGGCCTACGGTCTGATCGCCGAAACCGGCGCGCCGGTCACCTTCTACTTTGAGCGCCACGGCGCGGAGAACGCAGCATGACTACCACCCCTACCGCATCCCCTGAACTGCCGGACCTCGACCGCGAAGTCCTGCGCACGCACGCGCGCCGCGTTTTCGAGCAGCGCCATGAAGTTGACGACACGGCCATGGATAATCTCATCGACGATGTGCGCGGCGTCGCTGCTCGCCGCGCCAAGCCAGAGGGCGAAGCGCCGCAAGCCGAGCATCCTATGATCGCGGCGGTGCGCGGGCTGGCTTGGAAATGGCACTGCGATGCGGCGAACGCCGGGTTTGCAACGAGCGAACCAGCGGTAGAACTGTTCGAGTTGCTGGAAACCGACCCAGCCGCCCAGCCTGCAGAGAGCGACGCTCAGTCTGCCAATGACGAATTGAGCGACGAC
This sequence comes from Massilia sp., assembly GCF_031995545.1. GTDB lineage: Bacteria > Pseudomonadota > Gammaproteobacteria > Burkholderiales > Burkholderiaceae_D > Telluria. The sequence goes on along the minus strand of NZ_DAMAGA010000029.1, from coordinate 1,801 downwards.
GACAAGCGCCTGGTCGAACGCGGCATGGAGCGCTGGGGCACGGGTATTGCCGGTGAGTGCAGGCTTCCGCCGGCCGACTGGCACTGCACCCGCGCCGACGGTCATGAAGGCCCGTGCGCTGCCCATCGTGCCAAGCTGGAATATGGTCCAGACAACCCGCCGCGCCTGCGGAGACCAGACGAGAGCGTAGCCGACTACCGCATAGCGATGGGATGGGCCAAGCCGGACGAGCGCGCCCAGCACGCCGCAGCACCTGGCGCGCTGGACGGCTTGCGGTTGGTGTCAGAGCGCGCGACCCCGGAAATGCTCTTGGCCGCAGGCTACCGGACCACCGCAGAGGGACTTTCCGACACTGGACACCGCGCATGGGATCGACTGCTCGCCGCCGCCCCTAGCGCCCCTGGCACACAGGAAGCGCCGCGCTACGCCTTCATTGGCATTGACTGGTCGACCGACTACCTGACCGAGCAGCGCGCTGCCATGCGTGACACTGCCGCCCAGCTGGTAGAGAACGCCCAGGAAGGAAGCCTCCAGGCTGACACCGCTCGCGCCATTCGTGCGCTGGATGCGCCCCCGCGCGCCGCCCAGTTCAACGGCGGCCAGGGAGAGGCTGCAAGCCATGGCTGATACCGAACGCGAAGCATTCGAGGCGTGGCATCGCAGCAAATTCGCGACGAGGCATTCGACGGGCCAGCCCACGCGCGACATGCACAACGGAATTTACGCTGGGCAGTATGGGCCGGCACACCAGCAGCAGATGTGGGAGGCATGGCAGGCCAGCGCCCTTACTTCTCGCCCGCGCGTCACGCTGGACCCAGCGCTGAAGGCGGCGCTCGACGCCGCCGCGAGGACTGGCGCCACGTCGGCAGTGCTCCCCGGAGGCGAATCCGTGTTCATCAATTGCGGCCACGACTATGGCGACAACGCGCACCTGGAGTGCACCGCATGCGGCGGCTCGGGCCACATCGACGACCAGCGCGCCGCCCTTGCTTCTCGCCCTGCTGAGGTGGACGACGAAGGGCTGCCGCCTTTGCCGGCGCCGATGGCGCGCATCTATGCTCAGAACGGCTACCGGCACGCCAGCGTGCTGCCAGGACTAGGCAAGCCGCTGTTCACCGCCGAGCAGTACCGCCAGGGCCAGCGCGATGCGGTGGCGGCGGATCGGGCGAAGGTGGATCGGGACATAGGTCTGCTGCGCGAAGCGCGCGCCGCACTGGAAACTTGGAAGGACGTGGCGCCGGCCGTGAGCCTGCACGCCGATATCGACAAGGTCCTGGCTGGAGGCGGCCGGTGATCCTAAACAGCATCCAGCACACCGCGCGGCACCAGCACCAGTGCGCCGGCTGCGGCCTGACCGTGCACAGCGGCGAGCGGTACGTGCGCGCCCAGGTGCCGGACGGCGGGCGCGCGGCAAAGGCCGCATTCCACAGCAACTGCTACACCCGACTGGCCGCCAGCGCCAACAACACCAAATAGGTAGGCGGGCCTGTCCGCCGAAATCGGAAACAGAAAGGCAAAAAATGCGAACTGAATTCTTGCTTCTTGCAATCTACAACAAGCCGCGGCTCAACATCGACGAAACCTGCCAGGTGCTCGGGATGAGCACGGCAACCGGCTACACGCACCGCTCGCTGGGTAGGTTCCCAGTGGTCATGTCGGGCAGCCCATTGACGGCCGACATCCGCGACGTCGCCGAGGCTTTGGACGAGCTGCGCGAGCAGGGAAAGGCAGCGTCGACGCAGCGGATGGTAATCCCCCCATTTTTAGAGCGCGCTAAAAGTAGAGGTTAAGCGGCAAGGGC
>NZ_DAMAGA010000028.1:0-68779 GCF_031995545.1 Massilia sp. | reverse complement strand
GTGCCCAACTTCCGCATCATCAACGCCGCCTTTACCTATGCGCGTCCGGAAGGCAGCCGTTTCAACGACGGCGAGCGCGGTGCCTGGTACTGCGGCTTTTCCAGCGAGACTGCGCTGGCCGAAGTCATCTTCCACAAGACGGTCGAATACAGCGAGATCAACCGCTTCGACGACAGCGTCACCTACCAGGCCTTATTGGCCGATTTCAGCGCCACCTTCCACGACCTGCGCGGCATCGAAGCCTATCGCGGCTGCCTCGATCCGGCCAGCTACGTGGCGTCGCAGGCGCTGGCCAACGAATTGCTCGACGCCGGCTCGATGGGCGTGATCTATCCCAGCGTGCGTCATGATGGTGGCACGTGCCTGGCGTGCTTCCGCCCGGCGCTGGTCGGCAATGTGCGCAAGGCGCAGACGTATCGGTTAACATGGGCGGGTTCGCCGCATCCTGCGGTCGAGATCCAATGACTCACTCGGCACGACCATGAAAACCAATCCCGAAAAAGACACCGAACTGCACGACAAGATCAACCGCGAGACTGGCCGCATCCAGTGGAAGGAACTCGACCGCCACTTCGCCAGCGGCTCGGTGATCTGGGTCAGCGACCAGCTGGACCTGATCGACGTGGCGCTGCGCATCGCCCACGACGATAAGGAGAGCATTACCCGCTGGATGAGCAAAGGAACGGTGGCGAAGGTGAGCGATGCGCAGGCGCAGAGCTGGGTGGAACAGGATGCGACGCTGTGGGCGTCGGTGGTGAGCCCGTTCGTGCTGGTGCAGGAGCCGAAGAAGCAGCTGCATTGAGGGGCGCGGGCTGAGCTGCCTGCACCGATATTAGATTCGTTACCCCCTGACCGTCACCCCCGCGAAGGCGGGGGCCCAAGTTTGCGTGCATACGGCTTACGTTGAGCGTAGTGGCTGCGGTACGAACTTGGGCCCCCGCCTTCGCGGGGGTGACGGTTTTTCAGCTAACTAATCAAGCCGGTAGGGTTGGCAGCAAAGCCGCCAACACGCCATTACTTCGACAGGTCGACCGCGTACAGGGCCATGCCCTTGCCACCGCCGTCATCTTCTTTCAGCTGGCTGACGTTGGTCAGCCCGGCCTCTTTGGCCAGATCCACCAGCCCCGGCGCCGAACGGAATACCACCGGCCCTGCCGTCTCGACCCGTGCAAACTTCCAGCTACGCGCCGAGCCATGCTCCTTGCGGGTCAGCTGCTTGGCATTGCGCACGTACTCGATCAGGATGTCGCGGTTGTTGTCGGGCGAGGCCAGCACCACATTTCTGCCATCCAGCCCCGGGAATCCGCCGCCACCGCTGGCGCGGTAGTTATTGGTCGCGACCAGGAACTCCTGTTTGGCATCGACCGCCTTGCCGCGATACTGCAGGTTACGGATGCGATCGCCCGGCGCACGGGTGACGTCGATCTCATAGCTGACGTCCGGCGAGGTGATAGTGTCGAAGTTAAAGCTCGGGAAGCGGCTGTTGACCAGCTCCTGCTGCGCCGACTGCTTCGGATCGATGGTGTTGAAGCGTCCCGCCGCCGTCTCCAGCCACGCCTTCAGGCCTGCACCATCCACCTTCACCGCATATAGCGAGTTCGGGAACAGATACAGGTCGGCCGCGTTGTTCAGCGCCAGGTCTCCCGCCGGGACATCGGTGAAATCGGCCGCGGTCGGGAAGCCGCCCTTGAACGGCGCCGACACCGACAGCACCGGCAGATTCGCGTACTGCGGCAGGTTGGCCTTGACGTAGTTGGCCACATAGCCCGCCTGCGCGCGGTTGACCACCTCGATCGCCGACGGATCGCCCACGTCCGCGAAGTAGCTCGACATGCGGAACTGAGTGGCACCGATCGGCGTCTTGACGTAGGCGATGGTCGCCTCGTGCTCGGCCTTCACCAGCGCACGCACTTCGGCGTCCGGCTCGACGAAGGTCTTCGGCCCGGTCTGGGTCGAACGCGCCTGCACCACGGTCTTGTCCTTGTCCACGGTCCACGCCTTGCCGTCGTACTTCAGGTGCAGCTGAACCACGCCCAGGTGCTTGCCCCACTGGCTCGGCATCACGGCCGGCACGCCGTTGACCAGGCCGCGCACTTTATCGACGCCCGGCAGGTTGAACTGGCCGACAGTGCTGTCCTTGTTCGGGAACAGCTGGTGCGCGTGGCCCATCAGCACCACGTCCACGCCCGGCACTTTCGCCAGGTGCCAGTTGGTGTTTTCCATCTTCGCCGAATACGGGCTGTCATCCAGGCCGGCGTGGCCCAGCACCACCACCAGGTCGGCGCCCTTCTTCTTCATCTCCGGGATGTATTTCTCGGCGGTGGCCCGGATGTCGAGCGGCGTCACGCGGCCATCGAGCCAGCGCTTGTCCCATGACATGATGTCCGGCGGCGTGAAGCCGATGATGCCGACCTTCACCGTGATCTCGACCGGCTTGCCGTTGGCGCCGGTGGCGACGATCTTCTTGTCCAGAATGCGGTACGGCGCGAACAGCGGCTGTTTGGTCTGCAGGCTCTGGATGTTGGCCAGCACGATCGGGAACTTGGGACCGGCGCACGGCTTGGCGCCCGCCTGCACATCCTTGACCTTGAAGCTGCTGCCGGTGATCTGGTTCAGGAACGGCAGGCCGTAGTTGAACTCATGGTTGCCGACCGTGGCGCCCTCGTAGCCGAGCGCATTCATGATCTTGTAGATGCCCAGCACCTCGCCGCACTTCGGCGGCGCCACCAGCGCCTGGTAGTCGGCAAAGGCGGTGCCCTGGATGGTGTCGCCATTGTCGAGCAACAGCGTGTTGGCGAATTCCTTGCGCGCCTGGCGGATCAGGGTCGCGGTGCGGTCGAAGCCGATCGACGGCTCATCAAGCAGCTTGTAGTAGTCGTAGCCCACCACGTTCGAGTGCAGGTCGGAAGTCTCGAGCACGGCCAGCACGGCCGAAGCGCCCTTCGAGGGCTGGGCGGCAATGGCGGAGGCGCTGAACAGTGCCGAGACCGAGGCGAAAGCGATGCCAATCTGGTAACGCAAGATGGGATTTGAAGCTGCGGGCATGGTGATTCCAGGTGAATAGACGGGGGCGATGATACGGCAGCCCCCTTCGCCGGGGCAAGAAAGAATCTGTCCAGACAACTTCGGCCGGGCCTCGCGGGCGACTTCGTGCGCGCAGTCGTTTATAATCTCCGGTTCGATTCAACCAATTCAACCAACGTACGAGACTGCCAAGACCATGGAAGCTGAACGCATCAATGCCATTTCCGCCCTGCTGAACGACCTGACCGGTCGTGAGGCCGAACTTCGGAGGTATCTTTGACTTCGATAAGAAGTCGGAGAAACTAGAACAGGTCAACCAGGAGATGGAAGATCCATCGATCTGGAACGACCAGAAGCGCGCCCAGGAGATGGGCAAAGAGAAGAAGGCGCTGGAAGGCGTCGTGCTGGTGCTCGAGAAGGCCAAGGGCGACCTGGCCGATGCACGCGACCTGTTCGACATGGCGCGTGAAGAAGGCGACGACGACACGCTCGAAGCCGTGGCCGGCGACCTGGATGCAATCCAGAAGATCATCGAAGGCATGGAATTCCGCCGGATGTTCAACAACCCGATGGACCACGCCAGCTGCTTCATCGACATCCAGGCCGGCGCTGGCGGTACCGAAGCCCAGGACTGGGCCTCGATGCTGCTGCGTCAATACCTGCGCTACTGCGAACGCAAGGGCTTCAAGGCCGAGATCCTGGAGCAGTCCGAGGGCGAGGTCGCGGGCATCAAGACCGCCACCATCAAGGTCGACGGCGAATACGCCTATGGCCACCTGCGCACCGAGACCGGCGTGCACCGCCTGGTGCGCAAGTCGCCGTTCGACTCGGCCAACGGCCGCCACACCTCGTTCACGTCGCTGTTCGTGTACCCGGAAGTGGACGACTCGATCGAAATCGAGATCAACCCGGCCGACGTGCGCATCGACACCTACCGCGCTTCCGGAGCAGGTGGTCAGCACATCAACAAGACCGATTCTGCGGTGCGCCTGACCCACGGCCCATCCGGTATCGTCGTGCAGTGCCAGAACGACCGCTCGCAGCACCGCAACAAGGCCGAAGCATGGGACATGCTGCGCGCCAAACTGTATGAGCTGGAGCTGCGTAACCGCATGAGCGAGCAGCAGAAGCTGGAAGACTCCAAGACCGACGTCGGCTGGGGCCACCAGATCCGCTCGTACGTGCTGGACCAGTCGCGCATCAAGGACTTGCGTACCGGCTTCGAGACCGGCAATACCAAGAACGTGCTCGACGGCGATCTGGACGACTTCATCTCCGCCTCGCTCAAGCAGGGCGTTTAACTTCCAACCTCACAGGCTACGACACGATGACTTCTTCTTCCCGCGCGCTGATCTTCGACATGGACGGCACGATCGTCGACAACATGAGCTTCCACACGCAAGCGTGGATCGCTTTCTTCGAACGGCGCGGGAAGACCATCGATCCGGACCAGTTTTTCCGCGATACGGCGGGCCGCCAGGGCAAGGAAATCATCCGCCACTACGTCGGCGAAGAACTGAGCGACGACGAAGTCATGGCGCTGACCCACGAGAAGGAAGTGCTGTACCGCGAGATGTACGGCCCGCACCGGCGCACCATCGAAGGCTTCGACGCCTTCATCGAGACGGCGCGCGCACGCGGCTGGAAGCTCGCCGTCGCCACTTCGGCCTCGCCCGGCAGCGCGCGCTTCGTGCTCGACGAGATGGGCCTGCGCGAGCGCTTCGACGAAGTCGTGATCGGCACCATCGACGTCCCGCGCGGCAAGCCGCACCCGGACGTGTTCCTGAAGGCGGCCGACCGCTGTGGCGTGATGCCGGCCCAATCGATCGTGTTCGAGGACGCGCCGCTGGGCGTGGAAGCGGCGCGCCGCGCCGGCATGCGCGCGGTGGTGCTGACCACCACCCTGCCGCCTGCCGCGTTCGCCGAATTCGACAACGTGATCGCCATCGTCAACGATTTCTCGCAGCTGGACGTTGACGCATTGCTCGCCTGAACACAGGCTGCACCACCAAGACTAGAACATACCTATCATGACCACCGAAAACCAAGAACAGCAGGCACCGACTCCGGCCGCCGACGAAAACAAGATCATGGCCGAGCGCCGCGCCAAGCTGGCGGCGATCCGCGAAAAAGGCATCGCCTTCCCGAACGACTTCGTGCCGCAGCACAAAGCCGCCGACCTGGTCGCCACCTACGGCGGCAAGACCCGCGAAGAGCTGGAAGCCGAACCGGTACCGGTGGTGCTGGCCGGCCGCATGATGCTGCGCCGCGAAGCCGGCAAGAAGGCGGCGTTTGCCACCCTGCAGGATAGTTCCGGCCCGGCCGCCGATGGCCGCATCCAGATCTACATCACCCTCGACAGCGCCGGCGAAGCCGCGATGGAAGAACTGCGCAGCTACGACCTGGGCGACATCCTGGGCGTCGAAGGTACGCTGTTCAAGACCAAGGTCGAAGAGCTGACGGTCAAGGTCACCAAACTGCGCTTGGTGGCCAAGGCGATCCGCCCGCTGCCGGACAAGTTCCACGGCCTGGCCGACCAGGAAACCAAGTACCGCCAGCGCTACGTCGACCTGATCATGAACGAAGAGACGCGCCGCACCTTCAAGGCGCGTACCGCCGCGATGTCGTCGATGCGCCGCTTCATGGAAAAGAACGGCTTCATGGAAGTCGAGACCCCGATGCTGCACCCTATTCCCGGCGGCGCCGCGGCCAAGCCGTTCGTCACACACCACAACGCGCTGGACATGGAAATGTACCTGCGCATCGCGCCGGAGCTGTACCTGAAGCGCCTGGTGGTGGGCGGCTTCGACCGCGTGTTCGAAGTCAACCGCAACTTCCGCAACGAAGGCGTATCGGTCCGCCACAACCCGGAATTCACGATGATGGAATTCTATGCGGCCTATACCGATTACAAGTGGATCATGAACTTCACCGAAGAAGTGATCCGCCAGGCCGCGATCGATTCGAACGGCAGCGCCGTGCTGACCTACGGCGGCCGCGAGCTGGATCTGTCGAAGCCGTTCCAGCGCCTGACCATCGTCGAAGCGATCGACAAGTACGCGCCGGGCTACACGCCCGAGCAGCTCAACGACGTCGAGTTCATCAAGACTGAACTGCTGAAGTTCGGCGTCAAGCCGTTCGCCACCGCCGGCCTGGGCGCGCTGCAGCTGGCGCTGTTCGAAGAGACCGCCGAAGCGCTGCTGTGGGAACCGACCTTCATCATTGACTACCCGGTCGAAGTCTCGCCGCTGGCGCGTGCTTCGGACGTGCGCGAAGGGATCACCGAGCGCTTCGAGCTGTTCATGGTGGGCCGCGAGATCGCCAACGGCTTCTCGGAGCTGAACGACCCTGAAGACCAGGCGGCGCGCTTCCTGTCGCAGGTGGCGGCCAAGGATGCGGGCGACGACGAGGCGATGTTCTACGACGCCGACTACATCCGCGCGCTGGAATACGGCATGCCGCCGGCCGGTGGCTGCGGTATCGGTATCGATCGCCTGATGATGCTGATCACCGATTCGCCGAACATCCGTGACGTGCTGCTGTTCCCGCACCTGCGCAAGGAAGACTGAGTGTAGTAGGCCGGCAACGGCTCGCCCAAAAACGAAGGGCGCCGAAAGGCGGCCTTTTTCATTGACGCGGTAATCACGTAGGGTTGGCGGCTTCGCCGCCGACGCGTTCAACCGGCGCCCGCATTACTCGTGCGGTCATGCATACGTGCGTTGGACGCGTCGGCGGCAGAGCCGCCAACCCTACGACAACGCGGAGTTTACTGAACGATCGTATAACAAGGCACATACGCCTTGCCCGGCAACTTCATCCGGCTCTGCTCGACAAACGACTGCAGCAGCGCATCCATCGGCCCCATGATCGCGGCCTCACCATGGATCTCGTACTTGCCGAACTGCTCGATCGCGCGGATGCCCTCTTCCTTCACATTCCCCGCCACCACGCCCGAGAACGCGCGCCGCAGCTGCGCCGCCAGCAGGTGCGGTTCCTGGCCGCGATGCAGCTTCAGGTTGCGCATGTTTTCGTGCGTCGGCTTGAACGGTTTCTGGAATTCGGCGTCGATCTTCAGGCGCCAGTTGTAGTAATAGGCGTCGCTGTGCGCCTTGCGGAACGCACGCACCTGCTGAATCCCGGCCACCATCTCGCGCGCCACCGCGTCCGGGTCGTCGATGATGATCTTGTAGCGCCGCTGCGCCGCCTCGCCCAGCGTCACCCCGATGAACTGGTCGATCTGGGTGAAGTACTCGCGCGCCGCCGCCGGCCCCGTGAAGATCAGCGGGAACGGAATCTCGGCGTTCTCCGGATGCAGCAGGATGCCGAGGATGTACAGGATCTCTTCGGCGGTGCCGGCGCCGCCCGGGAACACGATGATGCCGTGACCGGTGCGCACGAATGCTTCCAGGCGCTTCTCGATGTCCGGCATGATCACCAGGTCGTTGACGATCGGGTTCGGCGACTCGGCCGCGATGATGCCCGGCTCCGAGATGCCGAGGTAACGCCCGCCACTCAGGCGCTGCTTCGAGTGGCCGATGGTGGCGCCCTTCATCGGACCCTTCATCGCGCCCGGTCCGCAGCCGGTGCAGATATCCAGTTCGCGCAGGCCGAGCGCGTAGCCGACCTGCTTGGTGTAGTTATATTCGAGGCGCGAGATCGAGTGCCCGCCCCAGCACACCACCAGGTTCGGGTTCCTCTGCGCCTGCAGCACGTTGGCGTTGCGCAGGATGTGGAACACGGCGTCGGTGATGCCGTCGCTGCGGGTCAGGTCGAATTTGGGATTGTCGGTGACGTCGAAATGGACGAACACGATGTCGCGCAGTACCGCGAACAGGTGCTCGTGAATCCCCTTGATCATCTTGCCGTCGACGAACGCCTGGCCCGGCGCGCCGCGGATATCGAGCTTGATGCCGCGCTCGCGCTGCAGGATGCTGATATCGAACGAGGCATAGCGTTCCATCAGCTCCTTGCCGTCGTCGATGCTGCTGCCGCTGTTCAGCACTGCCAGCGCGCACTTGCGGAAGATGTCGTACAGGCCGGCCTTGCTGGTATCTAACAGCTTGGTCACTTCGGCCTTGGACAGCACTTCGAGCCGGCCTTCGGGAGAAATCAGGGTATCGACCGACTTCAGGTTTTCCGGCGAAATCAGGGTGTCGACTACTTCATGGGTCATGGTCTGGTCTTCCTCTTCTGTTACTTGTAGCTCAAGTGGCCTGGACAGCAATATACGCCAAAGCGCAGCGCCCTGCCTGTCCAAAAAAGAGCAGTCGTGCACCGCGCCGTGCCCCCTCCTCGCACGTCAATACCACATCCGGAAAAAATTCGCTGGGCATGCCTGATATGCACTAGAATGCGTGCCTATTGGAACGCTTGGCCGCCGCATTCGCGGCTGTCGGGCGGGCCACATAACTATTATTCGATTCATTCTATTTCGGGAGGAACCGCATGAGCGGTGCAGCTACTACACCCGCCAAGGGACCGCTTCCAGAATTCAAACAGATCATGGGCCATCCAGCACCGCTGTGGATGCTGTTCATGACTGAATTCTGGGAGCGTTTCGCTTTCTACGGCATCCGTTGGGCACTCGTCCTTTACATCGTCGGCCAGTTCTTCGGCGGCGACGCATCCGGCCAGGCCGAAGCGAATCTCACCTACGGTTCCTACCTCGCGCTGGTGTATGCCGGCGCCGTCTTCGGCGGCTACGTGGCCGACCGCGTCATTGGTTACCAGCGTTCGATCCTGACCGGCGCCATCTTCATGGCGGCCGGCCTGTTCATGATCACCATCCCGAACCATGACATCTTCAAGCTCGGCCTGGCGACCATCATCGTCGGCAACGGCATGTTCAAGCCGAACATCTCGGCCATGGTGGGCCAGCTGTACTCGCTGAACGACACCCGCCGCGATTCGGGCTTCACCATCTTCTACATGGGCATTAACGTCGGCGCCTTCTTCGCTCCGATCCTGACCCAGATCCTGGCCGAGAAGGTGTTCGGCACCAGCGCCATGCCGTCGTACAAGATCGTGTTCCTGGCCTCGGGCATCGGCATGCTGATCTCGCTGGTGTGGTTCTACATCGGCCGCAAGACGCTGCAGGGCATCGGCGCACCGGTCGGCGAACTGGCCAATCCGAAGCGCCAGATCATGGTCATCGTCGGCTCGCTGATCGTGATCCCGATCGTCTACTTCCTGCTGCAGGCCGGCGCCAACAACCTGCAGATCCTGCTGACCGTGCTGTTCATCGGCCTGGCCGCGATGCTGATCATCGAAGGCATCCGCGAAGGTAAGGTCGCACGCGACAAGACCTGGGCGATGATGATCATCTTCTTCTTCAACGTCCTGTTCTGGTGCTTCTTCGAGCAGGCCGGCAGCTCGTTCACCTTCCTGGCTGCGAACATCGTCGACCGTGACCTGAGCGGCTGGGAATTCCCGGTGGCCTGGTTCCAGTCGGTGAACTCGATCGCCATCATCGTGTTCGCGCCGATCATCGCCGCGATCTGGGTCATGCTGGGCAAGCGCAACGCCAACCCGTCGATCCCGCGCAAGTTCGGCCTAGGACTGATCTTCAACGGCCTGGCCTTCGGCCTGCTGATGTACGCGCTGTCGCAGCTGATCAACGACAACGGCAAGATCCCGTTCTGGACCCTGTTCGCCGTGTACGTGGTGCAGTCGATCGGTGAGCTGTGCCTGTCGCCGATCGGCCTGTCGATGGTGACCAAGCTGGCCCCGACCCGCCTGGTCGGCCTGGGCATGGGCGGCTGGTTCCTGTCGACCGGTATCGGCAACAACCTGTCGGGCATCTTCGCGTCGCACGTCTCGGGCGAATCGGGCATGTCGGTGGCCTCGGCACTGAGCGGCTACAGCTTCGGCTTCTGGTCGCTGCTGGGCGGCGGCGTGCTGCTGTTCGTGCTGGCGCCGGTGATCCAGAAGCTGATGCACGGCGTGAAGTAAGCGTCGTCCAGCTTCAATGAAAACGGCGGCCTGCGGGCCGCCGTTTTTTATTCCTCATTCAGTACTGCCATCAGCCGCGGTCGAACTCCACCCGCATCAACTCCATCTCCGCGTCCAGCCAGGCCCGGAAGCGCCGCACCTTGAGCATGTGCTCCTTGGTCGGATTGGCCAGGAAGCGGTAGCCGTTGGCGAACGGTGCACTGCGGCAGGCAATGCGCAGCAAGGCGCCGGCGGCGAGGTCCTGGAATGCGATCCCGTACGGCACCAGTGCCACGCCCTGCCCCGCTACCGCCGCCTGCACCAGCACACCCCAGTGGCTATACCCGCGCGAGAACAGATAGTCTCCTTTCAGCGCCCGGTTCTCGTTGAGCAGCTGGAGCCAGGCTTCGGACGATTTCTCGATCAGGAGCCGGTAATCCGGCAGGTCGGCCAGCGTCAACGGCGCCTGGCCGGGCGCCAGCAGCTCTGGGCTGTAGACCGGCACCAGGCGCTCGCGAAACAGCACCAGCGGGTCGCCCTCGGCGACCAGGCCGTAGCGGATCGCGACATCGGTGCTGTCGGCATGCAGGTCGACCTGGCTGTCGTTCGAATCGAGCCGGATGTCGAGCTCCGGATACAGCTTGGTAAAGCGGTGCATGCGCGGCACCAGCCACTTGATCGCGAACGAGTGCGTGGTCGAGATGCGCAGCACCGCCTCCTCGTCGCCGCTTTGCAGCGCCGCCACCTTGGCGCGCAGTTCGGCCAGCATGCGGCCGGTGGCGATCGCCAGTTCCTGCCCCTTTTCGGTGAGCGCGATATGGCGCGGATAACGCACGAACAAGGCAAAGCCGACGTTTTCCTCGAGCTGCCTGACTTGCTGGCTCACCGCGGCCGGGGTCTTGTGCAGCTCGTGCGCGGCGAGTTTAAAGCTGCCCCAGCGCGCGGCGCAGTCGAAATCGATCAGCCCGGAAAGGCTGCGCAAAGGCTTCATGACAGATCCATGCATAAGAAATTATTAGTCAATGTCCATACTATTTCTCGGTTGCGACTTTGTAAAGGCACAGCGACAATAACGAGGATCAATAGAGGACACCCCATGCCCAAGAAAATTTTGGTAATCGGTGGCACCCGCTTTTTCGGCAAACTGCTGGTCCAGCGCCTGCTGCGCGCCGGCCACCAGGTCACGATCGCCACCCGCGGCTACGCGCCCGACCCTTTCGGCAACCGCATCGCGCGCGTGCGCGTCGACCGCCGCAACGAATCCGCCATGCGCGCCGCTTTCCAGGACGCGCGCTTCGACGTCGTCTATGATCAGATGTGCTACTCGCCGCTGGATGCCGCGATCTCGGCGCGCGTCTTTGGCGGCAAGGTGGGACGCTACGTCATGACGTCGACCCTCGACGTCTATCGCGCTTTGCCGGCACAGAACGCGCCGTTCAATGAAGACGCGCTGCAGATCCTGGCGCAGCCGATCGACGCCGCGTATCCGTGGCACGATCCGGCGCTGGCCAACGACTGCTACGTCGCCGGCAAGATCCAGGCCGAGGCCTACCTGCTGCGCGACGGCAGCCTGCCGCTGGTCAGCGTGCGCCTGGCGCACGTGCTGGGCGGGCCGGACGACTATACCGGGCGGCTGGCGCATTACGTCGACCTGGTGCGGGCCCGCACGCCGCTGCGGTACACCCATGCGCGTGCGCGTACTTCGTTCATCGAGGCGCAGGAGGCGGCCAACTTCCTGGCCTGGGCCGGGGCGCAGGAGTTCCTTGGGGCGGTGAATGCGGCCGACGATGGCGCGCTGTCGGCGTATGAGCTGCATGCGCGTGTCGGGCAGGCGCTGGACGAGCCGGCGCGGGTACGCAAGGCCGGGGCGGATGAGAGCGGGCCATTTTCGCCGTTCGATCTGGCTACGCCACTGGTGCTCGATACTGCGCGTGCCAAGGCGCTGGGGTATCCGGTCAAGCAGACCGATGACTGGATCGGGGATGCGATTCGCCAGCATGATCTGGCTTATGTGTGATTTGCGGTTGATCGGAGTGTGTTGAACGCGTCACCCCATCAATGAACAACGCCGGCACAAAGCCGGCGTTGTCGTTTCCAGCGCCGGCCTCGCGCGCGCGCTTACTTCTTCGCCTTCTCGCGCGCCACCCAGTACAGCAGCCCCACGATCACCGCATACGGAATCATGCTCAGGTAGTTCGAGCTATCCCCCGCAAAGAACGGATTCGACGCTTCCGCCCATTTGCCGATCGCGCTGTCGAATTCAGTCAGCACGCCGGCCGTGATGGCAATGATGATCCCCGCGAGCGCGCCGCCGGCGATATAACCCGACGCCAGCAGCGTGCCCGAACTGCGGTCACCCGCGGCCTGGCGCTCTTCCTCGTTCAGGTTCGCGTTCTGTGGCAGCTTGTTGTTGCGGCGATCCGCCAGCCAGCGTACCGTGCCGCCGATCGCGATCGGCAGCGTCGCCACCAGCGGCAGGTAGACGCCGACCGAGAATGCCAGCGCCGAGATGCCGGCCATTTCCAGCACCACCGCGATCATCACGCCGAACAGCACCAGCGTCCATGGCAGCTGCTGGTCGAGGATGCCCTTGATGATGTACGACATCAGCACTGCCTTCGGCGCGTCGTATTTCTTGACCTCGGTGCCGTCGGGACGGGTCTTGTGCTGGCCGTTGATGCCCGGGTCGACCAGATATACCACCTTGCCGTCATTCGCCACGAAGTACTTGCCGGCCGGGCCGCCGACGGTATCGGTCTTGTGCCAGACCTTGTAGGTACTGGCATCGTCTTTGGCCTGCGGGCCGTGCAGCTGGCCGGTCTCTTCCAGCTTGGACGCATCGACCGTCAGGCCGGGCGCTACCTGCGCCGCCGGCACATAGACGGTGCCCGCTTCGTTCAGCTTGAGCAGGATCGGTCCCAGGATCAGCGCCGAGGCGAAGGCGCCGCACAGGATCGCGTACTGCTGCATGCGCGGGGTCGAGCCGACCAGGTAGCCGGTCTTCAGATCCTGCGAGGTGGTGCCGGCATTGCTGGCGGCAATGCAGACGATGGCGCCAACCGACAGCGCGGTGACGTAATAGCGCCCGCCGGTCCAGCCCATCACCAGGAAAATCAGGCAGGTGAACAGCAGCGTCGCCACCGCCATGCCCGAAATCGGATTCGACGACGAGCCGATCTCGCCGGTCAGGCGCGACGACACGGTGGCGAACAGGAAGCCGAACACCAGGATCAGGATCGCGCCCAGCACGTTCATGTGCAGCGGCGTGGCCAACGAGATGACGGCGATGATCGCCAGGCAGCCGATCACGACCCATTTCATCGGGATGTCGCGGTCGGTGCGCAGCGACTGGTCGCCGCTGCTGCCTTGCTTCATTCCAGCAAGGCCGCCGCGCAGGCCGTTCCAGATCGTCGGCAGCGAACGCACCAGCGAGATCAGGCCGCCGGCCGCCACCGCGCCGGCGCCGATGTAGAGGATGTAGGCGCCGCGGATATCGTCCGGCGTCATGTCTTTGATCAGCATGGTGCCAGGCGACAGCGGCACGGTGAGCAGCTCGCCGAAGAACTTGATCATCGGGATCAGCAAGAGCGACGCCAACACGCCGCCGGCCGCCATCGTGAACGCGATGCGCGGACCGATGATGTAGCCGACGCCCACCAGTTCCGGCGAAATCTCGGCCCCGGCGCTGCCGGCTTTCAAGGGCGCGCCGAACTCGAAGTTGATGGTGTCGCGCCAGCCCTTGAACGACACGCTCAGGGTTTTATACAGGATGCCGATGCCGAAGCCGCCGAAGATGATCATCGCGCGGCGCTTGGCCTCGCGCATCGCATCCGAACCTTCTTCGCGCACTTCGCCCGCCGCTTCGCGCGAGACGTCGGTGGCGGCAGCCTTCAGTACCTCGGCACAGGCGGTCCCTTCCGGGTATTTCAGTTCGCGGTGCTGGTCGACGATCAGCGTGCGGCGCAGCGGGATCATCATCAGGATGCCGAGCAGGCCGCCCAGCACGCCGACCAGCATCACGCGCGAGATTTCCAGGTCGAAGCCGAGAATCATGATCGCCGGCATGGTGACGCCGAGGCCGAAGGCCAGCGATTCGCCGGCCGAACCGGCGGTCTGGGCCACGCTATTCTCTAAAATCGTCGATTCGCGTGCGCCCATCTTGCGGGCCACGCCGAACAGGGTGATCGCGATCACCGCGACCGGGATCGAGGCGCTGACGGTGAGGCCGACTTTCAGCACCAGGTAGAGCGAAGAGGCGCCGAAGATCATGCCCAGGATCACGCCCATGATCAGGGCGCGGGGAGTCATTTCTGCAAGGCGAGCGGTGGCCGGGATGTACGGCTTGAAGGCCGCCGGGTTCGGGTCGTAAGGCATGGTGTTCCTTTGTTGCTGGAGCGGCTCGCCACGAGCAATGCGACGAGGTGGCGAGCCGAAAGCGAGAATATCTCACATGCAACGCGGGAATGAAAGCGTAAAAATTGCGTGGTATAAAAGCGGATTATAATCGGCCGCTGACGGCCTGAAGCCCGGCCCCACCATGAGAGTTCCGCAGTGACCAAGTCTTCCAGCACGCCTTCCCGCCCGACCAAACCTGCTCCAAAGCGTCCGCGCCGCCTGCGCGGCATCCTGCTCGCACTGCTGGCGATCATCCTGCTGGCGGTCGGCGGCGTCGCGGCCTGGGTGATGACGGCGATCGTGCCCAACGTGCCGCCGATCGACGCCGTCACCGACTACCGCCCCAAGATCCCGCTGCGCATCTACACCGCGGATAATGTGCTGATCGGCCAGTTCGGCGTCGAGCACCGCGACTTCGTGCCGATCGCGAAGATTCCGCCGATGATGAAGACCGCCGTGCTGGCGATCGAGGACACGCGCTTCTATGAGCACGGCGGCATCGACTTCCGGCGCGCGCTCGGCGCCGCCCGCGCCAACCTGGGCGGGGGCTTTCGCCAGGGCGCGTCCACCATCACGATGCAGGTGGCACGCAACTTTTTCCTGACGCGCGAAAAGCTGGTCTCGCGCAAGCTGACCGAGGTCGCGCTGGCCTACAAGATCGAGAACGCGCTGACCAAGGACCAGATCCTCGAGCTGTACATGAACCAGATCTATCTGGGCCAGCGCTCGTACGGCTTTTCCAGCGCCGCGCGCAGCTACTTCGGCAAGTCGCTGGATCAGCTGACCCTGGCCGAGACGGCGATGCTCGCCGGCCTGCCGCAAAATCCTGCGCGCCACAATCCGGTCGCCAATCCCAAGCGCGCGCAGCAGCGCCAGCACGTGATCCTCAAGCGCCTGCTCGACCTGGGCGAGATCAATGATGCCCAATACCAGCAGGCGCTGGTCGAACCGCTGCGCGTGAAGCGCGACGCCGGCCAGTCGTTCGATACCCGCGCCGAATACGTGGCCGAACTGGCGCGCCAGGTGGTGTACGAGCAGTTCGGCGAAGAGGCCTATACGCGCGGCTTCAGGGTCACGACCACCATCCTCAAGGCCGAGCAGGACGCAGCCTACGACTCGGTGCGGCGCAACGTGCTGGCCTATGATGGCCGCCACGGCTACCGCGGGCCGGAAGCGCGCATCGTGCTGGCGGGCGATGGCGACGAACGCGACGCGGAGATCGCCGAGGCGCTGCAGAAGCGCCCGACCAGCGACGGCCTGCTGCCGGCCGTGGTGCTGGCGGCCAGCGCGGACCAGGTGCGGGTCGAGACGCTGGCCGGCGACGAGCTCACGATCAAGGGCGCCGGCCTGAAGTTCGCGGCCGGCGCGTTGTCCAGCAAGGCGCGCGAGGCGATCCGCATTACGCCGGGCGCCATCATCCGCATCACGAAAAGCGACAAAGGCGACTGGGCCATCACCCAGGTGCCGCAGGTGGCGGCCGCGTTTGTCGCCATCGACGCCGACACCGGCGCCTATCACGCGCTGGTCGGCGGCTTCGACTACAACCTGCAGAAGTTCAACCACGTGACCCAGGCCTGGCGCCAGCCCGGCTCCAGCATCAAGCCGTTCGTGTATTCGGCGGCGCTGGAAAAAGGCTATTCGCCGGCCACCCGCATCCTGGACCAGCCGATCGAACTGCCCGGCGCCACGCTTGATACGCCATGGACGCCGCAGAACGACGACGGCGTGTTCGACGGCGAAGTCACGCTGCGCCAGTCGCTGGCCAAGTCGAAGAACGTACCGACCGTGCGCGTGCTGCGCGCGGTGTCGGTCGACTTCGCGCACCAGTACCTGGAACACTTCGGCTTCGACCTGGCGCGCCATCCGAAGAACTACACCATGGCGCTCGGCACCGGCGCCGTCACGCCGCTGCAGCTGGCCGGCGCCTATGCGGTGTTCGCCAACGGCGGCTACCGCGTCAAGCCCTATCTGATCGCGCGCATCGTGGACGGCAATGGCAGCGTGATCGCCGAGACCACGCCGCCCGCGGTCAAGCAAGAGGACGCGCGCGTGATCACCGCCCGCAACGCCTTCGTGATGGACACCATGCTGCGCGACGTGACCCGCTACGGCACCGCCGCCGCCTCGGCCAAGCAGCTCAATCGCCAGGACCTGGCCGGCAAGACCGGCACCACCAGCGACGCCATCGACGGCTGGTTCGCCGGCTATGGCGGCAACGTGGTCGGTGTGGCCTGGATGGGCTACGACGAGCCGCGCTCGCTGGGCGGACGCGAGTTCGGCGCCACGCTGGCGATGCCGATCTGGATCGATTACATGCGGGTAGCATTGGCCAAGGTGGCGCCGCAGGAGCGTACACCGCCGGAAGACGTGGTGAACGATGGCGTCGACTGGATCTATCCGGAATTCATCGACGCGGTGGAAGAACGCACCATCGACATCGCGCCGGAAGCCGATCCGGACGCCCTGCTGCCGGGCGACCCGGGCACGCAGCCGGCGCCTGACGAGGGCGCACCGCCTGATGCTGTGCCGGGTGCGATCCCGCTGCCGCAAGTGGCGCCGCCGGCGCCCGCTCCGCTTCCACCCCCGGCGCCGCCCGCGCCTGTACCGCAAGCGCCACAGCTTCCGCCCCCGCCCCCGCCCGGCGGACGTTATTGATCCTAGTCTGATCCTCCACGCTGCGGCCGGAACCTTCGGCACCCGGCGCCGGTCTGTTCATCAGACCCGCGTCCGTAGCGGGAAAACCTGTCCGCAGCATGTGATAACCAGGAGATGATCATGGCGTACGTCGATGGTTTCGTTCTTCCCGTTCCCAAGTCCAGGATCGACGCCTACAAGGCGATGGCCGAGACGGCCGGCACTGTTTGGCGCGAACATGGCGCGCTCGAATACCGCGAATGGATCGCGGACGACGTCAAACCCGGCAAGCTGACCTCGTTCCCGCAGAGCGTCGACCTCGCCGATGACGAAACCGTGGTGTTCGCCTGGATCACCTACGAGTCGCGCGAGCAGCGCGACCGGGTCAATGAAAAGGTCATGAAAGACCCGCGCCTGGCCGACGCCATGAAGCCGGACCTGATGCCGTTCGACGGCAAGCGCATGATCTACGGCGGTTTCAGCCTGCTGGTCGAGCGCTGAAAGGCGTCACAGGCAGGCGTCGATGATCCAGTCGGCCAGCTTGCCGCTGGCGCCGCGCGGCAGTGCCGCGCCGAAAGAGATCGCGGCCGGACATTCGGCGGCGGACAGGCGTTCGCCCAGCCATGCGTGCAATTCGGTGCGCAGGGTGCCGGCGCGTGCTGCGTCGGGCAGCGCCGCGTCGATCTGGCGCGGCACCACGAACGCCTTCAGCCGGTGCCCCTCGTCGGCCCGCATCAATCGCACGCTGGCGTCCGCCACCTGCGGGTGGAGCTTGAGCACGTCCGTCACGTAGTGCGGAAATACATTGATGCCGCCGACCTGCACCGCCTGGTCGACCCGACCCGCCGGACGAAAGTGCTGCGCGTCCGACCAGTCGAGCCGATCCTGCAGCGGGTAGGACTGGTGCTGTCCGTCCGGCATGCTGCGCTCCAGCCGGTCGGCTTCCTGCGCGCGGCGCCAGTAGCCGAACAGGGTGTAGTCCCCGTCCGCGCGGTCGCGCCAACCGACCCCGGCCGTCTCGGAACTGCCGTACACCTGCACCAGCCGCGCCAGTCCGGCATCAAGCACCCCGCGCGCAACGTGGTCGGGGCAAGGCGCGGTCGAGGTGACGCCGATGATATCGCCGGGGATCGCCGTCCCCGCCTGCTCGCTGAATCCGCGCCAGGAGTCAGGAAAGCCGACCACCAGATCGCCCGGCCGCAATTGCGCTGCCAGGGCACCCGGCGCCTGGCCGCGCAGGTCGGCGACATCCTCCGCACCCAGCCCTAGCCGGCGCGGCAACAGCACGGTAAACAGGAACCCGTAAATATGGTGCGACGGCACCAGGCTGACGATGCGGCGCCGGCCGGGAAACAGCGCGGCAAGCTCCAGCGTCTCCTGCCATAGCGCAGCCAGCGCGTGGGTACACGGTTTCGGCGCGCCCGAGCTGCCCGAGGTGCGGAAGGTCAGCGCGCTGCCATCCGCGTCCAGAGCGCTTCGCGCGGCCGCCACCCAGTCGTGCAGACGGGTGCTCGCCGGGGACGCAGCACCGGCATCGGCAGGCGGCCGGTGGTGCAAACGCAGCACGGTCTCCAGTGCCGTCGCCAGTCCCATCAGGTCGAGCGAATCGGCCCCGAGGTCGGCGCGCAGATCCAGCGCCATTGGCCATGGTTGCGCCAGCAGGCGCACGCCCGGCCGCATCAGCGCCATTTCGCCGGCCAGCAAGTCGGCAACCATGCGCCGCAGCACCGGTTGATCGCGCCACCAGCGGGCATCGGTCAGCGAATCAGAAGTCATGCACAGGCCCGTCGAATCGAAAGGCTGCGATGGTGACAGCGCATGGAAACGCTGTCAAACTGTTCATTCCTGTGGAAAAAACTCTAATCCTCAAAGAAATTGTGACGCTCCTACCCGCGCACAATTGACATCTGACCTTTTCACATGTCAACATCAATTTCTAATAATCAATAGCCGTTGAGTCGGCCTCCAAAACCATGACCTCTTCGACCATCACTTTCGGCATGCCGGACCTCGCTGCCCGCCTCGACCAATGCTCGCCGGAAGAACTCGACAGCCTCGATTTCGGCGTCATCGGTTTCGGCGCCGACACCAATGTGGCGCTGTATAACACCTTCGAATCGCAGGCTGCCGGTCTGTCGCAGCAGCGCGTGATCGGCCAGCCGCTGTTCACCAACGTCGCGCCGTGCCTGAACAACTTCATGGTCGCCCAGCGTTTCGAGGATGCCCAGGACGACGGCTCGACGCTCGACGACACCATCGACTACGTCCTGACCCTGCGCATGCGTCCCGTGAAGGTCGCCCTGCGCCTGCTGGCCAGCCCGGCCGGGAGCCACCGTTACGTGCTGGTCCAGCGCCAGCCGCGCTAATTCAACCCGAAGGCCACCGTGAGCCACGCCATGACCCGCGACATTAACCAGCTGAGTGCCGAGTACGAAGCGCTGATCCAGTTCCTGTACCTGGCCCCCGTCGGCCTGGTGCAGGCGGACGCCCATGGCGAGATCGCCATGATGAATCCGATCTCGGCCCAGCTGCTGATGCCGCTGTCGCGCGACGGTGGCCTGGACAACCTGTTCACGGCCCTGCAGGACGTGGCCCCCGAGCTGCGCGCGCTGTGCGACAGCTTCACCGCGCCCAACGGCAAGGTGTGCGACGGCCTGCACGTGCACCTGAATGCCGGCAGCGCCGGCACCCCGACCAAGCGCGTGCCGCAGATCCTGTCGGTCACGTTGCTGAAACTCGACGCCACGCGCCTGATGGCGGTGATCAGCGACATCACCGAACAGGTGCGGCGCGACCGCCAGCTGCGCCAGAGCGACGCCTGGCTCAACGCCATCCTGACCGGCATCACCGACTACGCCCTGGTCGCGCTCGACCACCAGGGCCGGGTCCACGAATGGAACCCGAGCATCGGACGCGTCACCGGCCACGGCGAAGGGGCACTCGGCCAGCCATATTCGATTTTTTACCCGCCGGACGCGATCACGCCGGAACACCTGCACGACCGCCTGCGCGAAGCCGACGCCAACGGCTGGACGCTGGACGAAGGCCGCCGCCTGCGCGCCGACGGCAGCGCGTTCTGGGGCAGCGTCCTGATCGCCCCGCTGCCCGACCGCGACCCGCTGCCGGGCCAGGAGCCGGACGGCGCCGCCTATTGCCTGATTCTGCGCGACATCACCGACAAGCGCGAAGCAAGCGAACGGCGCCGCCGCGAAACCTTCGGCGACTATCTCACCGGCCTGGCCAACCGCCGTGCCTTCTTCGAAGCGGCCGAGCAGGAACTGCAGCGCAGCCAGGCATTGCCGCGCCCGACCGCGCTGGTGGTGATCGATGTCGACCATTTCAAGGCGGTCAACGACTGCCACGGCCACCCCGGCGGCGACATCGTGCTGCAGCACCTGGCCACGATCCTGGGTGCCACCTTCCGCGAAGTGGACGTGGTGGCGCGCATCGGCGGCGAGGAATTCGCGGTGCTGCTGCCCTCGACCGACCTGGCGCGCGCCGCCGGCGTGGCCGAGCGCCTGCGCGCCGCCGTGGCCAGCCAGAGCGCCACGGTCGACGGCCAGCCGGTACGCTACACGGTCAGCGCCGGCGTCGCCGCCACCATCGACGGCAGCGGCGGAATCGACCTGCTGCTCAAGCAGGCCGACCAGGCGCTGTACGCCGCCAAGCGTGCCGGCCGCAACCGGGTCGAACGCTGGCGCCCGGAACTGATCGCCGGCACCGGCCCGAACGTGACATCCAACGACGCCCACCACCCCGAGGAGGACGCAGATGCTGCCTGACCCGAGCGACGCTTACGAAGCCCTGATGCAGTTTTTGTACCGCGCCCCGATCGGGCTGGCGCAGACCACCCTCGACGGCAGCGTCGAGATGCTCAATCCGATGGCGTCGAATCTGCTGATGCCGCTGGCGACCGAGCATGGCCTGGACAACCTGTTCGAGGTACTGGCCCCGGTGGCGCCGCAATTGCCGCAGATGGTCGCGGCCTTCGCCGAGCCGTCGGGCGTGATCTGCGAAGGCCTGCGCCTGCCGGTCGGGGTGGCGCACGCTGCCACCGGCAACCTGCAGGTGCTGTCGCTGAGCCTCTTGAAACTCGACCGCGAGCGCCTGATGGCGACCGTGGCCGACGCTACCTTCGAAGTCCAGCGCGAGCAGGAAACCCTGCACCGGCGCCTGCGCAACGCTGCGCGCACCGACGCCCTGACCCGCATGCCCAACCGCGAGGCGGTACGCGAAGACCTGCAGCGCCTGATCGACGCGCAGGTGCCGCTGCAGGACACTGCCCAGCCATCGGCCGACCCGCAGTTCGCGGTGCTCCTGATTAACGGCGACCGCTTCCGCCAGGTCAACGACAGCCTGGGCCAGGCCACCGGCGACCAGCTCCTGATGCACATGGCTGACCGCATCCGCGGCGCCCTGCGCCCGACCACCAGTTTCGAGGCACCCGGCGCACGGGTGCCGGGCCAGCTGGCGGCGCGCATCGGCGGCGACGAATTCGTGGTCGTGCTCGAGAGCATGCGCAACCGCAGCGACGCCGAGCGGGTGGCGATCCGCCTGCTCGACGCGCTGGCGCGCCCCTACGTGATCGACGGCCACGAGATCGTCTGCTGCGCCAGCCTGGGCCTGGCCTGGGGCGCCGGCGCCGCCAGCGATCCGGACGCCGTGCTGCGCGACGCCGGCATCGCCATGGTCGAAGCCAAGCGCGCCGGCGGCAACCGCCATACCGTGTTCGACCCGGGCATGCGCGAGCGCGCCGCACGGCGCGCCGACATCGAGGCCGACCTGCGCCAGGCCTTGACCGAAGAACAGCTGTTCGTGGTGTACCAGCCGGTAGTGGGCCTGCGTCCCAACGGCGCGGTCGACCATGCGGCCGGAGTCGAGGCGCTGGTGCGCTGGCGCCATCCGACCCGCGGCATCGTGCCGCCGGGCGAATTCATCCAGGTGGCCGAGGAATGCGGCCTGATCGGCGCGGTGGGCGACTTCGTGCTGCAGCAGGCCTGCCGCGACTTCGTCAGCTGGCAGGAACGCATGGGCGAGGCGGCGCCGCGCCTGATGGCGGTCAACCTGTCGCGCGCCCAGCTCGGCCAGGCCGGCTGGATCGACACCGTGCGCGCCACCCTGGAACACACCGGCATGCCGCCGGCAGCGCTGCAGCTGGAAGTGACCGAAAGCCTGGCCGCCCAGGACCAGGACATCCAGACCCGCCTGCACGACCTCAAAGGGCTCGGCATCAAGCTGGCGCTGGACGACTTCGGCACCGGCTACTCGTCGCTGTCGAGCCTGCACCTGCTGCCGGTGGACACGGTCAAGATCGACCGCTCCTTCGTGTGCCAGGCCGATACCAGCGCCCACCACCGGGTGCTGATCGAAGCCACCGTCAAGGTGGCGCAGAGCCTGGGCATGAACACGGTGGCCGAAGGCATCGAGACCCAGTCCCAGCTCGACGTGGTGCGCAGCCAGCGCTGCGACAAGGCGCAGGGGTATTTCTACAGCCGGCCGCTACCGGCGCCGGATCTGCTGGCCTGGCTCGACAGCAAGATGGCAGTGGCCGCCTGACGCGGTCCTGCGCTTGCTTCCTACAGCGCGCTCAGAACTGTTCCTATTCTCGTGCCTGTTCGGTACGCGCATCATGGCGTCATCCAATCTTCCAAGGAGAACGACATGAAACGGTCCTTGAACACTGCCCTGATCGCCGGCGTGATGGCCTTCGGCCTGGCCGCCTGCAGCTCGACCGACACCATGAACAGCACCAGCGGTTCGAGCACCACTTCGTCCACCAACAGCGGCAGCGCCGTGGAATCGAACAGCACCACCGGCGACACCACCGGCGGCTCGAGCTGGAACGCGGGCTCGACCGGCGTGAACGGCGCCGCAGGCACCACCGGCACCACCGGCATCAGCAACGCATCGGGCACCACCAACAACACCGATTCGTCGAGCACCGGCACCAATACCAATCCGAACACGAACATCAATCGCTAAGCGGATTCGCCGCGCGCGGGCTCACCGCCCCCGCGCAGTATTGGAGCGCACGCCATCGGCTTCCCAGGCATGGCGTGCGTTCCCGTTTTGGCACATACCTATCGCGTCGCTTGTTGGTCCCCGCGTATTGTCGAGTATGTGAGTACGGTCCTACATCGGTTGACGATGCGTTCCTATTCTCGACCTACCGCTGACCTCGCATTATTGCGTTACAGACAACCCGAGGAGAAACAACATGAAAAACACGATCCAGACCGTCCTGCTGGGCGGCGTCATGGCCTTCGCCCTGGCCGCCTGCAACACCACCGGCACCGACACCACCAGCGGCTCGTCGTCGATGGGCAGCAGCAGCTCGTCGATGGACCCGAACGCGCGCAGCAACGGCAGCAGCTCGAACGCGCCGAACAGCGGCACCGCGACCGGCGAAGGCGCCAGCGGCAACACCGGCGACACCCGTCCTGCCGCCAACACCCCGACCCACGGCGCGCCGACCACCGGCTCGTCGACCGGTACCTGATCGGCCCGGTTCAGCTTCAGCGGTAACATCGCGGCCCGGTCCGGGCGCCGAAAGGCGCTCCGGCCGGGCCGCGCCACATCCGGACGGCGCCGGCTCGGGTAGAATCGCAGCATGGCCGACTGCCCCGACCTTCCCACCTCATGAAAAAATGGCTCGCACGCCTGTTCGGCGGCGCCGCCGGCGTTCGCGCCGACGCAGACCAGGGCCGCGCTGCGGGCGCCCAAGCGTCACCTGATACCGGCATTCCGGCGGCCCCGCTCGAGCCGACACCCGACATCGACCTCGCTTTCTTCCTGTGGCTGGCCGGACCGCACGTCAGCGGCGCACCCGCCGGCGCCGCCCTGATCCTCGATGAACTGGCGCGCATGGCGCGCATCGGCGATGGCCAGACCGAGGCCGCCAGCCTGGTGCCGCGCGTGCCGGCCGTGATCCCGCAACTGCTGCACAGCCTGCGCGACCAGGACAGCTCGGCCGCCCGGCTGGCGCGCCAGGTGGCGCAAGACCCGGTGCTGGTGGCCGAGCTGATCCGCGAGGTCAACAGTCCGTACTACCGCCCCGCGACGCCGGTGCGCAACCTCGAAGGCGCACTGCTGCTGCTGGGCCAGAACGGGCTGCGCATGCTGCTGGCGCGGGTCGCCTTCCGCCCCGTGATCAGTATGCAGACCGGGCCCCTGGCGCGCCAGCTGGCGCCCAGCCTGTGGCGCCAGTCCGAACTGTGCGCGCTGGCAGCCGGCCTGCTGGCGCCGCGCCATGGCGCCGATCCGTTCGAGGCGTATCTCGCCGGCCTGATGCACAACGTCGGCCTGGTGGTGGCGCTGCGCGTGATCGACGGCCTGCTGCCGGCCGGCGCCCTGCCCGACGACGATGCCTTCGGCCTGGGCCTGGTCGCCGCCGCGCGCCGCATCTCGGCGCGCATCGCCGCCGAGTGGGAATTGCCGCCGGCGATCGGCCACGCCATCGCCCACATCGGCGACGCCGCCCCGCTGCCGGCCACGCTGGCGGCGGCCGACCGCCTGGCCAAGCTGCACCTGCTCGCCGGCGGCGGCCAGCCCGCCTTCGTGCGCTCCGCCGCACTGCTGGACGCGCCCGAGCGCCAGGTGTACGACGCGCTCATGCGGAGCGAACAGCCGGATCAACCACCGCAACCCGAGGAACCCTGATGCCTTTTCCCATCGAACAAAAGCTGGTGATCGGCGTCGCATCGAGCGCGCTGTTCGACCTGTCCGAATCGCACCAGGTCTACCTGGAGCAGGGCGCCGAAGCCTACCGCAGCTATCAGGAACGGCAGCGCGAGGTAGTGCTCGAGCGCGGCGTGGCGTTTTCCTTCATCCGGCGCTTTTTGAGCATCAATAAATGCTTCCCGCAGCAGGCGCCGGTCGAGGTGGTGCTGTTCTCGCGCAACTCGCCCGAGACCGGCCTGCGCGTGATGCACTCGATCGCCCACTATGGCCTGGACATCTCGCGCGCCGCCTTCATGAACGGCAAGTCGCCGTATGCCTACCTGCCGGCCTTCAACGCCTCGCTGTTCCTGAGCGCCAACGAGGAAGACGTCAAGAGCGCGATCGCGGTCAACTATCCGGCCGGGCTGGTGCTGCCCTCGCGCAGCGCCGATGACGAAGACGATATCGAGCTGCGCGTGGCGTTCGACTTCGATGGCGTGCTGGCCGACGACGAATCCGAAACCGTCTTCAAGCGCAACAACGACCTGGACGAATTCCACGCCCACGAACGCCTGCACGTGGCACGCCCGCACCAGCCGGGACCCCTGGCCGACCTGTTCCAGAAGCTCGCGATGATGCAAGCCCTGGAACAGCAGGCCGAGCGCGACGATCCCGGCTACCGCCGCATCGTGCGCATCGCCATCATCACCGCGCGCAGCGCGCCGTCGCACGAGCGGGTGGTCACCACACTCAAGAGCTGGGGCGTGACCGCCGACGAGACTTTCTTTTTGGGCGGGATGGACAAGGGACGCGTGCTGTCGGTGTTCAAGCCGCACATCTTCTTCGACGACCAGCTGACCCACTTGCGCGCCGGGCCGGGCGGCACCATCCCGATGGTGCATGTCCCGTTCGGGATCGCCAACCGGCGCGCGCCCGAACCGGCGTAGTTCGAACGGGAGCGGGACAGCGTCAGCGCTGCGCCGGGAAGAACTGGCTATAGACGCTGTGCGGCGGCATGCCGATCTGTTCCGGCTTCTTCATCAGGTATGCGAAACCTTCGCGCTCGCCCTTGAGGGTGCCGTTCAGGAAGTTCAGCACGTAACGGCCGGCGGCGCCGTGCGCACGTGCCACCTCATCGCGCGTGTACTCGTTGAAGTCGAGCGGATCGAGGCGCAGGAAGCTGGTGGCGAAATGGCTGTGCTCCATCGGGTACATCGTCAGCAGGTAGACGTCGGCGTTTTTCATCTTCTGCAGGGCGGTTCCCGACGGGTCGGGCAGGAAGCGCACGCGCTCGAACGGGTTCGGGCGCTGGGCCAGGAACAGCAGCGGCGTACGCATCTGTTCCAGCTTCAGCCAGGAGGCCTCGGCCAGCAGCTTGTGATGGTAGCGCACCGAGCCATCCAGGCAGACCAGTGCCTTGATCCGCTCGTCCTTTGCCGCCGCCAGCACGTTGGCCAGGCCGCCGAAGGAGAACCCGACCACGGCCAGCCTTTCGGCATCGGCCTGCGGCAGGGTGGCAGCGTAAGCGAGCAGAAAGCGGATGTCGGCCGCCTGCGCCTCGGCGTGGGCGAGGTCGGCCTTCTGTCCGCGGCTGGCGACGCCCAGCGCGGGGCTGGCGATCACGATGTAGCCGTGGCTGGCGAGCAGCTCCATCGTCTCGGCGTTCTCGAACGCGGGACTGCTCAGGCTGGGGGAATAGATCACCACCGGGAAGCGTCCCGGCACCGGCTGCGCATCGCGCACCGCCCACAGCGTGGCGTTACGCTCGGTGGCGACCTGGGCTGCGCGGTCCTTGCCGACGAACGACGCGAGCCAGTCCTCGACCACCTGCGCCCCCTGCTTCGGGGTGCGCCGGAAATCGTCGTCCCAGCCAAACAGCGCCAGGTAGTCGTTGTAGCGCATCTGCGCGCCGCCCTGGCGGGCCGGATACCAGATCACGGTCTGGATCGGACGCGCCGCGGCTTGCCCGTAGCGGCGGCTGGTGTCGTATTGCTGGACGGTGCGCATCCCGACCGCATGCGGGCCGGGCATGTTGTCGATGAGAAGCGCTTGCTGGGCGATGGAGGGAACGCTGCACAGCAACGCGAAGAAGAACGCAATCAGCCGGATCATGGGTCGCCTTATGGAAGTATCGATGAGCGAAACCTGGAGCACGGCAAAGCGGATTGTCGCTTTGCCATGCCGGCAACTCTACCATGCAATTCTTCGTTGGCGCACCATTTTTTGCTATCCCCTAGCAATCCATAGTCCAATACGTCAGCATCCCCTCGGCGATATCTCACAAGGCAGGTAGCGCCATTAACCGGTCCAGTTCCGGCTGCATCGCCTTGGCCCAGATCGCATAGCCCTGTTCGTTCGGGTGCAGCAGGTCGGGCATGATGTCCTTCGACAGGCTGCCGTCCGGCCCGAGGAAGGCTTGATTGATGTTCAGGAAGAACACGCGCTGGTTGTCGGCCAGCGACGGCAGCATCGCGTTGATCTGCTCGTTGGTCTTGCGCGCGCTCCCGTCCGGCGTGGCGTCGCGCGGGAAGATCGCCAGCAGCAGGATGCGGGTACGGGGCAGGCGTCGCTGCAGCTCGTCCAGGTTGCGCTTGATGCCGGCCACCGTGATCGCCGGGAAGTCGCCGCGCAGCCCGGTATTGTTGGTGCCGAACATCAGCACCGCGACCTTCGGACTGATGCCGTCGACTTCGCCGTTCTGCAATCGCCACAGCACGTTCTCGGTGCGGTCGCCTCCGAAGCCCAGCGCCAGTCCGTCACGCGGCGCATAGTACTGCTGCCAGACCGGCGCGCCCTCCTTTTCCCATCCCTGGGTGATCGAATCGCCGATGAACACCAGTTGCGGACTCTTGCCGGCGGCGACCATGCGCGCCTTGTCTTCCAGCTTCTGGCGGTGGCGCGGCAGCCACCAGTCGAGCGACCACGATTCGTTCAGCGTGTCCGGAGTGACTGCCACCGTGCGCCAGTCCGGGCACGGCGTGTTCGGCTTGCCGTCGCGCGCAAAGGCGATGTTGGCGATGCTGACCTCGCCGCTGCCGGTGCCTTCCATCGCGAACGGCCGCGCCACGGCGCTAAAATCGTCGCCGTCGCGCGCGAAGCAACGCATCGACAGGATGATGCGGCGCCAGCCCTGCCCTTCGGCCGCGCGACCCGCGACCACATACGGCACCTGGCGTTCGCAGTCGTCGCCGCAGCCGACCTTGAACACGATGCCGCCTTTCGACAGACGGTCCACCTTCAGGTCGAAGTAGACGATGCCGCGTTCGACATAGGGGCGCAGGTCGAGCGGCGCGCCCTGCAGCCGCACGCCGCTCTTCCAGATATCGTTCCAGCGTAGCGTCAGCGCGTCGCCGCCGCCGGTTTTCGGCGCACGCGACAGCGTGATCGCGCTGTTCGGGAATTTGTCCGTGAGCGCCGCGCCGGCGCTGACCGACGCGCCGTCAAGCGGATGCTCGCTGTCCGGGGCCAGCGCCACCACCTGCAAGCCCTGGCGCGCCTGGACGTCGAACAGCGCCACGCCATCGGGCTGGGCGTTGGACGGCTGGCCGCCGGTCGCGCACGCCGTCAACGAAACCGCGGCCAGCAATCCGAGGGCGCCGAGTCGGTTGTTCATCATGTCTCCTGTTGCTGTTGTGTTGGAACCGACATGATGCGCGACTGTTAGCGCTAACGCAATGCCTGGCCCTCACCCATCCGGCATTGCCACCGGTGCCGGCCCGGACCGGCGTGACAATGCGCGGGTTTTTGAACCGGTCTTATTGGCTATGCTGGCCGTTTCGTTCGACCACAGGGGAAGCAAGTAATGAGTGTGAAAAACATGAAACGCCGTCAGTGGGTCGGCGCCGCAATCGCCATCGCAGCCGCCTTGCCCTTCGCCGGCGCGCTGGCGGCGCCATTTGCATCGGAGCGCATCACCGTGCGCGTCGAAGGTTCCGGTCCGGACGTGATCCTGATTCCCGGCCTGAATTCGTCGCCTCGCGCCTGGGCCTCGACCGTCGCGGCGCTGCCCGGCTATCGCTATCACGTGGTGCAGGTGGCGGGATTCGCCGGCCAGCCGACGGGCGGCAACAAGGAGGGCCCAGTGGCAGCCCCGGTAGCGGAGGAAATCGCGCGCTATATCGACCAGGCCGGCCTGCGCCAGCCCGCCGTGATCGGGCACTCATTGGGCGGCACCATCGGCATGATGCTGGCCAGCCGCCACCCGCAAGCGCTGTCGCGCCTGATGGTGGTCGACATCTTCCCGTACATGGGCCGGTTCTTCGCGGGACCGGGCGCGGCGCCGGCACAGGTCGAAGCGGTGGCCGACCGCATCGCCGCCAGCATGCGCGGCGCCGACGCCCAGCAGCGCGCCACCCGCGCCAACGAGACCATCGCCGGCATGGTGGACAGCGAAGCGATGCGCGCCGGCGCGGTCGCGGATTCGCTGGCCAGCGATCCCGACGTGGGCGCGCGCGCCTACCGCGAGCTGATCGTGACCAACCTGATTCCCGAACTGGGCAAGATCACGGTGCCGGTGACGGTGATGTACGCCCAGCCGAAAAACGTGCCGGTGCCGCCGGAGCAGTTCGACCGGGTGTACCGGGACGGCTACGCGCAGGTCAGGCAGCTGACGCTCAAGCGGGTGGCCGACAGCGCGCACTTCATCATGTGGGACCAGCCGCAGTGGTTCCAGGCGCAGATGAAAGCGTTCCTCGAGGCTGGCTGAATCTTCGGCTGACTGGCGCTGGTCTGGCAACGCCACGCCACGCCACGCCAATTGTGCGCGCCGCGATCCGGTTGGGCAGCAGACTAGCCGTTTGCTGTCGTCGCCCGCTGGAGCCGCGCGTGGAACCACTGCTGCCGTACAGCCACTTCGAAAACTGGGTCATGGCCCTCGGCATCGCCGTGGGCAGCACTGCGCTGATGTACTTCGTGCGCTGCTTCACGATCCGCAAGCTGCACCAGAGGGCAGAGCGCAGTCCGGGCCGGCTGGACGAGTTCGCCGGCAAGATGCTGGGCGCCACCTACGTCAGCTTCCTGCTGTGCATCGGCGTGTACCTGGGCAGCCTGTTCCTGGTACTGCCGGCCAACTACAAGATCATCGTCTCGCGCATCGCGGTCGCCGCCCTGGTGCTGCAGCTGGTGGTATGGGCCGACGCCGGCCTGCGCGCCTGGCGCACCCAGTTCATGGCCACCCACGACGACGGCGCGCGCAAGGCCTCGAGCCTGATCATGTTCTTCATGCTGCGCCTGGTGACCTGGACGGTGGCGTTCCTGATGATGCTGGATAACTTCGGCTTCAACATCACCACCCTGGTAGCGAGTCTGGGGATCGGCGGCATCGCCGTCGCCCTGGCTACCCAGAACATCCTGGGCGACCTGTTCGCCTCGCTCTCGATCATGATCGACAAGCCGTTCGAGATCGGCGACTTCATCATCGTCGGCGACGCCCTCGGCGCGGTCGAGTACATCGGCCTGAAGACCACGCGGCTGCGCGGCCTCGGCGGCGAGCAGATCGTGTTCTCGAACGGCGACCTGCTCAAGAGCCGCATCCACAACCACAAGCGCATGCAGTCGCGCCGCGTCGCCTTCATCCTACGCGTGGCCTACGGCACGCCGGATGCGGAGATGGCGCGCATTCCGCAACTGGTACGCGCCATCGTCAGCGCGCGCGACGACGTCGATTTCGAGCGCGCCCACTTCTTCCGCTACGGCGAATGGTCGCTCGACTTCGAGGTGGTGTACCACTTCAAGAGTCCGGACTACATCCTGCACATGGACGCGCAGCATGCGATCCTGCTCGAGGTCTACCGCTGCTTCGAGCGCGAGCGGATCCAGTTCGCCCACCCCTTGTCGGTGATCCGGGTGGCCGAGCCGAGCGACCCGGCCGGCGGCTGGCTGCCGCACACGCTGGCGCGTGCCGGCAAAACGGCACCGGTCGCGGACTCCACGCCGGCGCGCCACTAGCCGTTTCAAACCACTTTTTACGCGAAGCCGATCCAGCCGCGGAACACGCCGGCCACGTAGAACAGCTCGACGTCTTGAAAACCGCCATCGCGCAGTAGCGCTTCGTCCTGGCGCGGCGACAGGATCGGCAACTGACGCGCCAGCCCTTCGCGCCGGCGCCGCGCTTCCTCGGGCGGCACCCCGGCCGACACCGCGAACGCCTCGTCGCGCGCCAGCCAGCGCGCACGCTCCCGGTCGTCCTCGCCGGCGCTCATGTGCGCCACCACGAACGGCGCGCCGGGGCGCAGGCGGCGGTGAATCGCGCGCACGGTGCGGGCGCGCTCCTCGAACGGCATGAAGTGCATCGTCAGCAGGCAGGCGGCGGCATCGAACGGCCCGTCCGGCGCGGCGTCGACATAGCCTTCGTGCAGGGTGACGCGCGGCGCGTGTGCGCCGATGGTGTCGAGCGCCAGGGCCAGCATCGGCGCCGACGGATCGACGCCGTCGAACGACCATCCCGGCTCGGCGTCGGCGAACACCTTCAGTTCGAGTCCGCCGCCGGCGCCCAGCACCAGTACCCGGGCATCGTGCGGCGCGCTTTCGGCCAGCAGGGCGCGCGCCATGCGCTGCATGTCGGCGAAGCCCGGCACCAGCCGTGGCGGGCCTTCGGCGTAGTGCGCCACCGCGTGCGGATTGGAAAAATGGTTCATCACGCTCCTCATCGCAAATCCTCGTAACTTATAATATTACGTAACTTCACAAGGTGCAAGGCACGGCACGGTGGTGCAGCAGTTCGCCAGTCGCGGCGGCACGCGCCCCGTATTGCGCGTTCGTCTATAATTGGCAGCCACTTTGACGCGAACGTAACAGCCACGCTGCATGCCTTTCGATCTCAAGAAACACCTCCCCAAACCAGGTCACCGCTTCGCCCTGCCGTCGCTGCACGGCTCGTCCGACGCTTATGCACTTGCTCTCGGCGCGCTGGCGCTGAAAGCCAACCGCCAGATGCTCACCGTGGTCGTCGCCAATGCCAGCGACGGCCAGCGCCTGCTGGACGAGATCCCGTGGTTCGCGGACGGCAAGCTGTCGTGCCACCTGCTGCCGGACTGGGAAACCCTGCCCTACGACGCGTTCTCGCCGCACCAGGACCTGGTGTCGGAACGCCTGGCGACCCTGCACGAGATCCGCAACGGCCAGTGTGACGTACTGGTGGTGCCTGCGACCACCGCCCTGGTACGGCTGGCGCCGCCATCGTTTTTGGCAGCCTACACGTTCTTCTTCCGCCAGGGCGAACGCCTGGACGAAGCCAAGCTCAAGGCGCAACTGACGCTGGCCGGCTACAGCCACGTGTCGCAGGTGATGTCGCCCGGCGAATACTCGGTGCGCGGCGGCCTGATCGACCTGTTCCCGATGGGCTCCGTGCTGCCGTACCGCCTCGACCTGTTCGGCGACGAGATCGAAACCATCCGCACCTTCGATGCCGACACCCAGCGCTCGCTGTATCCGGTCAAGGAAGTGCGCCTGCTGCCGGGCCGCGAATTCCCGATGGACGACGCCGCACGTACCGCCTTCCGCGGGCGCTGGCGCGAACGCTTCGAGGGCGACCCGTCGCGCTCGCCGATCTACCGCGACATCGGCAACGGCATCGCCTCGGCCGGTATCGAGTACTACCTGCCGCTGTTCTTCGAAGAGACGGCGAACCTGTTCAACTACCTGCCGGACGAGTCACCGGTGGCGCTCATTGGCGACATCGACGCCGCGATCCAGCGCTTCTGGCTCGATACCGAGTCGCGCTACAAATTCCTGAAGAGCGACCGCGAACGCCCGATCCTGGAGCCGCACGAGCTGTTCCTGGGCGCCGAGCAGTTCTTCACCTGCATCAAGCCGCACGGCCGCTGGGCCATCGCGCGCGATGCGGCGGCGCCGGCGTCGGAGCTGAGCGCACCCCTGCCCGACGTCTCGGTCAACCGCCGCCTGGAAGATCCGCTCACCAATCTGCGCGGCTATCTGGCACGGAGCGACACGCGCGTGATGATCTGCGCCGATTCGGCCGGCCGCCGCGAGACGCTGCAGCAGTATTTCGCCGAATACCGGCTCGACCTGACGCCGGTCGAAGGCTTCGAGGGCTTCCGCAACAGCGACGCCAAACTGGCGCTGGGCGTGGCGCCGCTGCAGGCCGGCTTCGAACTGAACGACAAGGAATCGGGCCGCCTGGTGTTCGTCACCGAGACCGAGCTGTATGCAGGCTCCGGCCGGCGCGCCGGCAAGAAGAAGCAGGAAGCCACCAGCCAGGTCGAGTCGATGGTGCGCGACCTGTCCGAGCTGAAAATCGGCGACCCCGTGGTGCACATCAACCACGGCATCGGGCGCTACATGGGCCTGATGAGCATGGATCTGGGCGAAGGCGAGACCGAGTTCCTGCACCTGGAATACGCGAAGGAGACCAAGCTGTATGTGCCGGTATCGCAGCTGCACGTGATCTCGCGCTACTCCGGCACCTCGCCGGAAGACGCGCCGCTGCATTCGCTCGGCTCGGGCCAGTGGGAAAAGGCCAAGCGCAAGGCCGCCGAGCAGGTGCGCGACACCGCCGCCGAACTCTTGAACCTGTACGCACGGCGCGCCGCGCGCCAGGGCCATTCGTTCGAATACTCGAGCATCGACTACGAGAACTTCGCCCAGAGCTTCGGCTTCGACGAGACGCCGGACCAGGCCGAGGCGATCCACAACGTGGTGAAGGACATGACCTCGGGCCGGCCGATGGACCGCCTGGTGTGCGGCGACGTCGGCTTCGGCAAGACCGAGGTCGCGCTGCGCGCCGCCTTCATCGCGGTCATGGGCGGCAAGCAGGTGGCGATCCTGGCGCCGACCACGCTGCTGGCCGAACAGCATGCGCAAACCTTCGCCGACCGCTTCGCCGACTGGCCGGTCAAGATCGCCGAGCTGTCGCGCTTCCGCACCGGCAAGGAGATCAACAACGCGATCAAGGGCATGGCCGACGGCACGCTCGACATCGTGATCGGCACGCACAAGCTGCTCTCGCCGGATGTCAAATTCACGCGTCTGGGCCTGGTGATCATCGACGAGGAACACCGCTTTGGCGTACGCCAGAAGGAAGCGCTGAAGGCGCTGCGCGCCGAGGTCGACGTGCTGACGCTGACCGCGACCCCGATCCCGCGCACGCTGGGCATGGCACTGGAAGGCTTGCGCGACTTTTCCATCATCGCCACCGCGCCGCAGAAGCGCCTGGCGATCAAGACCTTCGTGCGCAGCGAAGACGGCTCGGTGATCCGCGAAGCCTGTCTGCGCGAACTGAAACGCGGCGGCCAGATCTACTTCCTGCACAACGAAGTCGACACCATCGAAAACCGCCGCGTGATGCTGCAGGAGCTGTTGCCGGAAGCGCGCATCGGCGTGGCCCACGGCCAGATGCACGAGCGCGACCTGGAAAAGGTGATGCGCGACTTCGTCCAGCAGCGCTTCAACATCCTGCTGTGCACCACCATCATCGAGACCGGCATCGACGTGCCGACCGCGAACACGATCATCATGCACCGCGCCGACAAGTTCGGCCTGGCCCAGCTGCACCAGCTGCGTGGGCGCGTGGGCCGCTCGCACCACCAGGCCTATGCCTATCTGCTGGTGAACGACGTGCAGAACCTGACCAAGCAGGCGCAGCGCCGGCTGGACGCGATCCAGGCGATGGAAGAGCTGGGCAGCGGCTTCTATCTGGCGATGCACGACCTCGAGATCCGTGGCGCCGGCGAAGTGCTGGGCGAGAACCAGTCGGGCGAGATGCTGGAGATCGGCTTCCAGCTGTATTCGGACATGCTCAACGAAGCGGTGCGCTCGCTGAAGGCCGGCAAGGAGCCGGACCTGGCGGCGCCGCTGTCCTCGACCACCGAGATCAACCTGCACGTACCGGCGCTGCTGCCGGCCGACTACTGCGGCGACGTGCACGAACGCCTGTCGATCTACAAGCGCCTGGCCAACTGCGAAAGCCAGGACCGCATTGACGGCATGCAGGAAGAGCTGATCGACCGTTTCGGCAAACTGCCGGATGCGGTGAAGGCGCTGATCGAAACCCACCGCCTGCGCATCGCCGCCAAGTCGGTCGGCATCGTCAAGATCGACGCCCACGGCGAAGCGGCCAGCCTGCAGTTCATGGAAAAGCCGCCGATCGATCCGATCAAGATCATCACGCTGATCCAGAAGAACCGCCACGTCAAGCTGGCCGGCCAGGACAAGCTGCGCATCACCGCCAGCATGCCCGACCTGGCGGCGCGCGTGAACCAGGTCAAGCAGACCATCAAGCAACTCCTTGCATAACTACGTTAGAACGACATGACCACCAACCTGGTACTTCAGGGGCCGCAGGCCACCCACGCAACCCTGGAGCGCCTGGCGCAGCTGGCGGCGCCGGCATCCATCACGGCGCTGGGCGAGCATGCGCTGCGCGCCGACGGCGTCACCTACAGCCCGGCCCTGAAGGCCGAGCTGGATGCGGCCGCGTTCGAGGCCGGCGTCGACGCCACCTTCATCGCCGCCGGCCGCGCCCTCAGCGACTTCAAACTGGTGGCGATGGACATGGACTCGACCCTGATCACGATCGAGTGCATCGACGAGATCGCCGACATGCAGGGCCTCAAGCCGCAGGTCGCCGCGATCACCGAAGCGGCGATGCGCGGCGAGCTCGATTTCTCCGAAAGCCTGAACCGGCGCGTGGCCCTGCTTGCAGGCCTGGACGCGAGCGCGCTGCAGCGCGTCTACGACGAGCGCCTGAATATCTCGATGGGCGGCGAAGCAATGCTGCAGGCGGTGCAGGCAGCGGGGCTCAAGACGCTGCTGGTGTCGGGCGGCTTCACCTTCTTCACCGACCGTCTCAAGCCGCGCCTGGGCCTGGACAATACGCACGCCAACGTCCTGGAAGTGGTCGACGGCAAGCTGACCGGGCGCGTGCTGGGCGGTATCGTCGATGCAGACGAGAAAAAGCGCACCGTGGAACGCGTGTGCGCCGAACTCGGCATCGCGCCATCGCAGGCAATCGTGATGGGCGATGGCGCCAACGACCTCAAGATGATGGGCATCGCCGGGCTGTCGGTGGCGTTTCGCGCCAAGCCGGTGGTGCGCGCGCAGGCCGATGTCGCGTTTAATTTCTCGGGCCTGGATGGCCTGCTGACCATCCTCGCCTGACGGCTCAACGGAACTAAGTTCCCGCTTCGTTGCAACGCGCGAGCTAGCGCAAAAGCCGCGCGTGGCGCATCGCGTGCGCGCCTGCCGCTGGGCTATCGTGGATGTGCGGCCGGGCTGCGGCCGAACGTCCATCGACAGGGGCTCGCCATGACTTTTCCGGCTTTCCGCGCTTCATCCATTTCCAGCCATGCTGCGCCCGACGTGCGGCGGCGCGGACTGCTGCTTGGCGTGCCGGCGCTGGCGGGTGCGCTTGCCGTCGCCAGACCGGCGCAGGCGCGCGCGCCGCAGCGCTGGTGCGCGGCCTGGGGCTGCGCGCCCGCCGGACCGCCGCCCGCCGCCTCCACTCAGA
The DNA here is from genome assembly GCF_031995545.1 of Massilia sp. Lineage (GTDB taxonomy): Bacteria > Pseudomonadota > Gammaproteobacteria > Burkholderiales > Burkholderiaceae_D > Telluria. Next base: position 32,673 of record NZ_DAMAGA010000028.1, on the reverse strand, counting down.
GCTTCAGCAACCAGACACTGCGCCTGATCGTGCGCGCCTCGGTCGGCGGCAGCCGCGTGCGCATCCGCCTGTCGAACGAGCGCGGCAGCACCGACCTGCGCGTCGGCGGCGCCGCCATCGGGCTGCGGGTCGGCGGTGCGGCGGTGGGCACCAACGTTGCTCTTAGCTTCGGCGGCAACCGCGCAATCACGATTCCCGCCGGAGCACCGGCCGTGTCCGATCCGGTGAGCCTGTCAGTGGCGCCATTCAGCGACCTGGCCGTCAGCGTCTATTTTCCAGGGACGGTGCAGGCCACGACGCTGCACAACGCCGCCTACCAGGCCAACTATGTGTCCACGGCGGGCGACCATACGGCGAGCGCGAACCTGCCGGTGCAGCGCTCGTTCGCGTCCTGGCCCTTTCTGACCGAGGTCGACGTCGATGCCGGCGCGCCGGTGCTGGTGGTCGCGGGCGACTCGGTCACCGACGGCGTCGGCAGCACGTCCGGCGCCAACCGGCGCTGGCCCGACTCGCTGGCGCGGCGCCTGCAGACCGAACTGGGCAATGAACGCATCGGCGTGGTCAACCGCGGCATCAGCGCCAACCGCATGCTGGCCGATACCGACACCGCCCTGGTCGCGGGCAACGACCTGCTCGAACGCTTCGACCGCGACGTACTGGCCACGGCCGGCGTCGCGGGCCTCGCCGTGCTCATCGGCATCAACGACATCGTCTACAGCCCGGCGTCGGCACCGCTGGCGCCGGAATCGATGTTCGCCGGCTACCGGCAGCTGATCGAACGTGCGCACCTGCATGGCCTGCCGGTGCTGGGCATGACGCTGCCGCCCTTCTCCGGGTTCGTCTATTACACGCCGGCACGCGAAGCGGTGCGGCAGGCGGTCAACAGCTGGATGCGGGGCGCGGCGCCGTTCGACCTGCTGGCCGATATCGATGCGGCCCTGAGCGACCCTGGCACGCCGCAGCGCCTGCGGGCGGAGTACGACAGCGGCGACCACCTGCATCCGAACGATGCCGGCTACCAGGCGCTGGCGGCGGCGGTGCCGCTGACGGCACTGGCCTCGCTGCTGAACAATGGCGTCGTGTAACGAGGTGTAATTGTCGCCCACGGTTGCATCGGGACCTCGTAAGATGGCGCAATCAGGAGGACCGTCATGAAGAAACTAGCCATCATCATTGTGTCGCTGGGCGCGCTTGCCGGTTGCGCCACGCCCGGCCCGAACTACCGCACCGTGTATGCCCAGCCGTCCGATCCGAGCCAGTGGCGCGTCGTGTCCGTCACTCCGGTACCGATGGGCACCGGCGCCCAGCAGGCCGCGTCCGGCCAGTCCGGCTATACCACCACGACTGCAGGGCCGAACGTCACGTATTCGACGCCGGTGACGTCGCAGCCGGTCATCGTGCAGCAGACGCCGGTCTATGTGCAGCAGCCGGTGTACGTGCCGCAACCGGTGTATGTCGAGCAGCCGAATTACTGGTATCCGCCGGTCTCGATCGGGCTCGGGTTCGACTTCGGCCGCGGCTGGGGTGGGCATCGTCACCGTGGCTGGGGTGGGAGTATCGGGACGCGGTTCCCGTATCGCCGTTAAGATCAGTCCAGCGCCTGCTGTCTATCGCTAGCGTTGTGGCTCGAGCGGTTTAAGTGTTACCTTAAAAGCCGTCATCCCCGCGCAGGCGGGGATCTAAGTTTGCACGCGTCACGACGACGCTAAGAGCACTTGGATCCCCGCCTGCGCGGGGATGACGGTTTTTGGTTTAGTGGCAGGAGCGAGGCAGGCTGCTATTTCGCTCGTTCACTGCCTGCTGCGCAATCGTTGGCAATCAATGCCCGTGCTGACGCTCGTACTCGTCCGCCTCGGCCTTGGTCGCATGCACGACGCCATCCGGATGCTCCGGCGGCGTGTACAGCGTGTACAGGCGCATCGGCTCGGTCTTCGAGGTATTGATCACATTGTGCTCGGTGCCGGCCGGGATCACCACCGCCACGCCGTCTTCGAGTTTGTGTTCTTCGCCGTCCAGCAGCGCCACGCCTTCGCCCGCTTCGACGCGGATGAACTGGTCGTGGCCCTCATGGCGCTCGACGCCGATCTCGTCGCCCGGCTGCAGGGTCATGATGACCAACTGGCTGCGCTGGGTGGTGTAAAGGACTTCGCGGAAGTTGTTTCCAGCGAGCGTTTTTTCTTCGATATTGATGCTGTAGCCCGACATGTCATTCTCCAGGATGCTGATGGTTCAAGGGCGGCAATTGCCGCACTGACATTGATTGTATAAGAGCCAAGCGATCCGTGTGCAAGCGCCTTCAAAATGCCGTTAGTCCGGCCCGAACAGGTCGTGCGCATCGAGGATGGCGTAAGCGATATCCAGCCGCTCGGACAGGCGCCGGCGCACCGCCGCCGGCACCGACTGGCGCACCTTCTTGCACAAGCCCGGGCGCTCTTCCAGCACAATGACGATGCCGCGCACGGTACGCACCTCGTTCGGTCCCGGTGCGATGCGCAGTTCGGCGCCCAGGTTCGTGCAAATCAGGCCCTGCACATGCTGCAGGTCGGCGTAGCTGTCGACCCGCTCGATGCGCTCGATCAGTTTCTGCTCTTGCAGGCGCGTCAGCAGCAGCGGCCGCTTGTCGGCTTGCGGGTCGGCCATCAACCGCTCGCGCTCGCAGACGCAGGCGCCGGGCGGGCATTCGACCCGCAGCGGCATGTCGATTGGCGATGGTGTGGGCGAAACGGAAGTATTCACGCGCGTGCAGGGAGGTCGGTTTCGTAAGCCGATTCTACCTCGGCGCGGCCGCTCGGCGGCGCCTGCGTCGCTTCGCCGATCGCTGCCAGCAGCGCCGCCATGCGCTTGTAGTGCGAACCCTTCCAGTACACCCGTCCGCAACAATCGCAAGTGGTGAAGCTGTCGTGCAGCACGCGCACCGATTCCGGCAGGCGCTCGATGACACTGGCCTTGTCCACCGCGCGCAGCGGCAGATTGCAGTGCAGGCACAGCGAGAATGGCCGCGCGCCGGCAGCCAGGCCGAGTCGCGCGAACAGTTCGCGCAATTGCTGCTCGGGATCGAGTGCGTGGATGTAGCAGCCGTGCGCGACCGCACTGCGCTTGAGCAGTTCGCGGTCTCGCGTCAGCACGATGCGATCGCCGTCGCTCGCCAGCGCCTCGACCTCGTTGTCGTGATAATGGTTGTCGTACAGCGTGTCGTAGCCGGCCATGCGCAGCAGGCGCGCGAGCGCACCCAGATGGGCATCGGCGACGAAGCGCATGCGGTCGCGCGGCCGCGCGCGCAGCAGTTCACCCACTCCCGCAAGTCCCGCATCCTCGGCACGCGCATAGGTGGCGACCTGGTCGCCGTCGCTTAGGATGCGCTCGAAGCCGCTCGCCTCGCCGTTGACCAGCACCGCCTCGACCTCGGTATGCGGCACGCCCAGCGCCTCGATCATGTGCTTGACGGTGGCGCGGCGCGCGCACTCTGCCGCGAAGCTGCGGTCGCGCCGCTCGCGCGGCAGGAAGTCGTTCAGCGCTGGATCGAAACGGAAGGTCGCGGTCACCATGATGAGCGGCAGTATGGCAAATTCAGGTCAGGCACGCACAAGCTGTCCGTGCATCAATGCCGTCAGGCCGGCGCACAGCCGCCCTTCCCCATCAGCTCCAGCGCGTTCGGCACCGACGCGCCTTCGGCCGTGTTATCGAAGATGCACCAGACCGTGCGGCCGGCTGCCGCCTGCGCCTCGAGCCGGGCGCGCCATGCGGCAATCTCGTCGGCCGGATAGCTTGAGTAATAGATGCGCGGCGTGCCGTGCAGACGCACGTAGACGGCGCGCTCGCTCGTCGGCTCGTGCTCGCCGGGCTGTCCTGCAGCAGGGTCGGCAATCACCCGCACCACCTCGCATTCGCGCAGCAGCGCGCTGGCCGGCTCCGAAAACCAGCTCGGATGGCGCGCCTCGAACGCCACGGTGCAGCCGAAGCGTGCGCGCAGGCTGTCGAAGAAGGCGTGCGCCGGAGCATCGACGAAGCCGAAGCGTGGCGGCAGCTGCACCAGCAGGCAGCCGAGCTTCTCGCCCAGCATGCCGGCCTCGCCATGGAAGCGGTCGAGCTGCTCGTCGACCTCGATCAGGCGCGCGTCGTGGGTCACGGCGCGCGGCACCTTAACTGCGAAGCGGAAGTCGTCGGGCACGCTGTCCGCCCAGCGCGCATAGGTCTCGGGCTTGTGCGGCCGGTAGAACGAGGAATTGATTTCCACGGTAGGAAACACGGCGGCGTAGCGCTCCAGGTGACTGCCTTCGACCGGGAATGCGTCGGCGCAGGCTTTCGGCAGGCTCCAGCCGGCGCAGCCGACCAGCAGGTTGCCGCCGCCGTTGAGTAGAGGTGTCTCTTGCATCGATGGCTCGAAGTTTTGTCGTTTCCACAATTCTACGAAAGTCGGCCGCGTCCTGTCGCATGGCTGGGGCGGCGACGCGATTCGCATGCGGCGCTTACAATCATGGCATTCAGAACATGCCATGAACACGCAAGGAGAATTCCATGACCGAGCCGCTTCACGTCGTCTGCCCGCACTGCGACGCCGTCAACCGCCTGCCGCAGGCGCGCCTGCAGGATGCGCCCACCTGCGGCAAATGCGCCAACACCCTGTTTGCCGGCCGCCCGCTGGACGTCGACAGCGCCCGCTTCGAGCGCCACGTGTCGCGCAACGATATTCCGGTGCTGGTCGACTTCTGGGCCGAATGGTGCGGTCCGTGCAAGATGATGGCGCCGGCCTACGCCCAGGCCGCCGGACGGCTGGAGCCGGCAGTGCGTTTGCTGAAGGTCGATACCGAACGGGCGCAGGATCTCGCAGCGCGCTTCGCGATCCGCAGCATCCCGACCATCGCCCTGTTCCGCGGCGGGCGCGAGATCGCGCGCCAGGCCGGCGCCATGGATGCCGGACGGCTGGTGGCGTGGGTACAGCAGCACGTAGGCTGAAGCAGACGATCACAGCGCGCGACAAGTCTCGAAGCGACGATGCTACACTGGCAACAAACGGGACTTCCCCCGCACTGAAGGAGCTGCTATGTCGCAAGAACTGGTTATGGAACGCGGCGTCGAAGACGCCAAGCACTGGGCACGCATCCTGTACATCATCCATGCGCTGACCTTCTTCTTTTCGCTCGGCACGCTGTCGATCATTCCGGTGATCGTCAACTACGTGAAACGTCCGGAGACCGCAGGCACGATGGTGCACAGCCATCACACCTGGATGATCAAGTCATTCTGGTGGTATGTGATGTGGATGGTGGTCGGCGGCGTGCTGTTCGCCACCATCATCCTGATCCCGCTGGCGTACGTGGTGTGGTTCGTTGTCTGGGTGTGGAAGGCGTACCGTCTGGTGCGCGGATTCCTGGACCTGAACAGCAACCGGGCGATGCCGGTGTAAACACGAATGGGGCCGACGGCCCCATTTTATTTGATGCGCAGCCCGTGGTTTTACAACTGCGCGAAAGCGCGCTCCAGATCCGCGATCAGGTCGGCCGGATCTTCGAGTCCGATATTGAAACGCACCAGCACGCCGTCGTCCCACCGCGTGCGCATGGTCTTGATCCGGTACGGCATCACCAGGCTGTTCGGCCCGCCCCAGCTGTAGCCGATGCCGAACAGTTCCAGCGCATCGACCAGGCGATCGACCTGCTCTTCGCTGTAGCACGCATCGAACACCACCGAGAACAGGCCGCCGGCGCCGGTGAAGTCGCGTTTCCAGTTGGCGTGGCCCGGACAATCCTCGAATGCCGGATGCAGCACCTTGACTACCTCCGGCCGCGACTTGAACCAGGCCGCCACTTCGCGCGCGCTGGCGTCGTGACGCTCGAAGCGCAGCTTCATGGTCGGCAAGCCGCGCTGGACCAGGTAGGCATCGTCGGCGCCGACACCCATCCCGAGCCGCATATGCGCCTGCGCCAGACGCTCGTTCAGTGCACGGTCGCGCGTAATGACGGCGCCCATCAGCAGGTCGGCGCCGCCCGACTGGTACTTGGTCAGCGCATGCATGACGATATCGACGCCGAGGTCGAAGCCGCGCAGCGCCAGGCCGGCCGACCAGGTGTTATCCAGCGCCACGATCACGCCGCGTTCCTTCGCAGCGCGGCACAGCGCCGGCAGGTCCGGCACCTCCATCGACACCGAGCCGGGCGCTTCGGTCCAGAGCAGCTTGGTGTTCGGCTGAATCAGCTCGGCGATGCCGGCGCCGATCATCGGATCGTAATAGCGCGCGCTGACGCCGAAATCCTGGGTCAGCCAGCGTCCCAGTTCACGGTTCGGGTTGTAAACGTTCTCGGGCAGCAGCACGTCGTCGCCGCTTTTGAGCAGCGCGAAGTCGACCATCGCGATCGCCGCCAGGCCGGACGGCGTGAGCAGGCAGTGATTGCCGCCCTCGATCTCGGCCAGCTTGCCTTCCAGCACGAAGGTGGTCGGGGTGCCGTGCAGGCCGTAGGTGTACGACTGCTTGTCCTTCCACTCGGTCGAACGCATCGCTGCCACGTTCGGGAACAGTACCGTCGAAGCGTGATGGATGCCGGGCGGGAAGGCATCGAAGCCCGGCGGCGCGACGTAGTCGCTGTGGATCAGGGTGGTCTGGATCGACTTCTGTATCGACTTATCGCTCATTGCGCCGCGGGCTTGGGATGAAGGTTTAAACCGGCGAGGCCCACAGGTCGTGAGCGTCGGCCTTGGTGATGGTCACGTCGAGGAACTGGCCGACGGCTATTCTTTGCTTGCCCGGCACCAGCGGACGCTTGATGTGCACCACGCCGTCGATTTCCGGCGCGTCGGCGCTGGAACGGCCGATGGCTTCGCGCGCGCCCACTTCGTCGACCAGCACGCGCATGGTCTTGCCGACCTTGGCCTGCAGGCGCTTAGCCGAGATTTCTTCCTGCAGCAGCATCACCCGCGCACGGCGTTCTTCGCGCACTTCTTCCGGCACCGGATTGGCCAGTTCGTTGGCGGTCGCGCCTTCGACCGGCGAATAGGCGAAGCAGCCCAGACGGTCGATCTGTGCTTCCTTCAGGAAGTCCAGCAGGTATTCGAATTCGGCCTCGGTCTCGCCCGGGAAGCCGGCAATAAAAGTGGAGCGGATCGTCAGATCCGGGTTCATGCGGCGCCAGTTGAGGATGCGATCGAGGTTCTTCTCGCCGCTGGCCGGGCGCTTCATGCGCTTGAGGACGTCCGGATGCGCGTGCTGCATCGGGATGTCGAGGTAAGGCAGCACGTGGCCGTCGCCCATCAGCGGAATCGCCTGGTCGACGTGCGGGTACGGATAAACGTAGTGCAGGCGCACCCAGGCGTCGTACTGGCGTGCCAGCTGGCCCAGCATCTCGACCAGCTGGGTCATGTGGGTTTTGACCGGACGGCCGTTCCAGAAACCGGTACGGAACTTGACGTCGACGCCGTAAGCGGACGTGTCCTGCGAGATCACCAAGAGTTCCTTGACGCCGGCCTTGAACAGGTTCTCGGCTTCGATCAGCACTTCATCGATGCGGCGCGACACCAGGTCGCCGCGCATCGACGGGATGATGCAGAAGCTGCAGCGGTGGTTGCAGCCTTCGGAAATCTTCAGGTAGGCATAGTGCTTTGGCGTGAGCTTGACGCCGTGGTCCGGCACCAGGTCGACGAACGGGTCGTGCGGCTTCGGCAGGTGCAGGTGCACCGATTCCATCACCTCGGTCACCGCGTGCGGGCCGGTCACGGCCAGCACCTTCGGGTGCACCTTGGTGATGATGTCGTCGCCCGCGGCGTCCTTCTTGGCGCCAAGGCAGCCGGTGACGATCACCTTGCCGTTCTCGGCCAGCGCTTCGCCGATCGCGTCGAGCGACTCCTGCACCGCGGCGTCGATGAAGCCGCAGGTGTTGACGATCACCAGGTCGGCGCCGTCGTAGGACTTGGCGGTCTGGTAGCCTTCGGCGCGCAGCTGGGTCAGGATCTGTTCCGAATCGACCAGCGCCTTCGGGCAGCCGAGCGAGACGAAGCCGACTTTCGGCGCGACCGAGCCTGGCGCCGGCGACGGAATGACGACGGCGGGCGCGGCGGCTGCGGCAGCGATGCTGCTGTTGTTGGCGGAAGGATTACGACGAAGTTCGTGCATGGGCGGACGACAAAGATTTGAGCAATCCGCGATTGTACAGGAACGTGGTGCAGCGGTGGGATCGAGGGGCTGGACTGTTGCTTGCGGGTCCGCCGAAGCTTGACCACATGGAAACGGAAGCAGGTGGCCTGCAGGGAGCCACCCGATGGTTTTTTTGCCGTTTACTTCTTGTCCGTCGGCGGCGGCGTCATTCCCGGGAACGGAAACGCCCCGAACATCGCCTTGCTCTGGTTCTGCATCTGCTCCTGCATCTGCATGAACAGGTTCTTGCTCTGGTCGATGTAGTTGTTCATCATGCCCTGCATCATCGGGCCCTGGACGTTCATGAACTGGGTCCACATCTCGGGGCTGAACGGCTTGCCCTCGAGCGCGCCGGCGGCGCCGCTGGTGAACTTGTTCTGGATGTCGGTGAAGGCCTGGACGTTCTTTTCCAGGTACGAGCCCATCATGCCCTGCATCGCATGGCCGTAGTAGCGGATGATCTGCGCCAGCACCGAGCTCGAGAACATCGGAATACCGTTCGCTTCTTCTTCCAGAATGATCTGCAGCAGAATGCTGCGGGTCAGGTCTTCGTTCGACTTGGCGTCGACCACGGTGAACTCGTCGGCGTCGAGCACCAGCTGTTTGACGTCGGAAAGAGTGATGTAAGAGCTGGTCTGGGTGTCGTACAGCCGACGGTTGGGATACTTCTTGATCAGGCGTTCCGTACTTTTCTTCACACTACTCATCTCTCGTTCCATTGGTTGCGCCGCGGCGTCCGGGGGTGTTGGCCTCGTCTCCACGCACTTATGATTATGTTCACCGGACGATGTTCACTCAAGCGCCGGTTTATCTCCTGTTCGCTCCTGTCCAGCCCGCTGCTCGAGCTGGGTTCGAGTCAGCAGCCGGACACCGAGCACCATACCATGCAATCCACGCAGGTGCAGCAATTATCGGTTTTATCACTAATCTAAACTTTTTGTCAACAAACCGCGTTGACACGGAATTGCCAGTGCGCCGTTGTTCAGTCGCCGCGCGCCTTGACGTAACGGCCTGGCGCCGGCTCCAGTGGGCGGTAGCGCTCGCTGCCGTGGGCTGCCGGCGCGGCCACTTCAGCGCCGCCGTTTTCGGCCAGGAACCTGGCCCACTCCGGCCACCAGCTTCCCTTGTTCTCGGTCGCGCCTTCGAACGACTCCAGGTCGCTCTTCACTTTCGCCTTGCCCTTGCCTTTGGCGGCGCCGTCGTTGACCCAGTAGCTGCGCTTGTTCTTCGACGCCGGATTGATCACGCCGGCAATGTGGCCGGATGCACCCAGCACGAAGCGGTTCGCCTTCGGGTTTTTCGGATTGAGCAGGCCCATCGAGGCATACGCCGCCTGCCACGGCACGATGTGGTCTTCCTTCGAGCCGTAGATGAACACCGGCGCCTCGATCTTGCCGAGGTCGACCGGCACGCCGCAGACGGTGAGCGCGCCCGGCACCTTCAGCTTGTTTTCCAGATAGGTATTGCGCAGGTACCAGCAGAACATCGGACCCGGCAGATTGGTGCTGTCGGCGTTCCAGTACAGCAGGTCGAAGGCCGGCGGCTCCTTGCCCTTGAGGTAGTTCTGCTGCACATAGTTCCACACCAGATCGTTCGGACGCAGCGCCGAGAAGGTGGTGGCCAGGTCGCGTCCCGGCATCAGGCCGCCCGCGCCCAGATGCTGCTCGCGCAGCGCCACCTGGGTTTCGTCGACGAACACTTCGAGCACGCCGGTGTCGGAAAAATCGAGGAGCGTCGTCAGCAGCGACAGGCTGGCGGCCGGGTGACGACCGCGTTCGGCCAGCACCGCCAGCGCGGTGGCGGCGATGGTGCCGCCGACGCAGAAGCCGAACACATGGGCCTTGTCCTGGCCAGTGATCTCGCCCACCACGTCGAGCGCGCGGATCGCGCCTTGCTCGACGTAATCGTCCCATTTCAGGTTGCCCAGCTCGCGGCCCGGATTGCGCCACGAGACCATGAACACGGTGTTGCCCTGCTCCACGACGTAGCGCACCAGCGAATTTTCCGGCTGCAGGTCGAGGATGTAGAACTTGTTGATGCACGGCGGGATCATCACCAGCGGCACCGTGTGCACGTTCGGCGTCGTCGGCGTGTACTGGATCAGCTGGAACAGCTCGTTCTCGTACACCACCTGGCCCGGCGTGGTGCCGACGTTGACGCCGACCTCGAACGCCGATTCGTCGGACTGCGAAATGCGGCCCTTCTGCAGGTCGGCCAGCATGTTCGACAGCCCCTTGGTGAGGCTCTCGCCCTTGGTCTCGATCATCTTCTTCTGCGCTTCCGGATTGGTAGCGAAGAAGTTAGCGGGCGACATGGCATCGACCATCTGCTGCACCGTGAAGCGGATCTTCTGCTTTTCGCGCGCGCCGGCCTCGACCGCGTCAGCCATGGCCAGCAGGAATTCGGAGTTGAGCAGGTAGGACGCGGCGGAGAAGGCCGACATCGGATTGCTCGACCACTCGGAGGCGGAAAAGCGCTTGTCATGCAGCTCGGGCGTTTTGCCGGACATGAAGTCTTGCCACAGTTGGCCACCCTTTTTGAGATAATCGTCGCGGATCGCTTCCAGCTTGCCCGGCGCGATACCGGCGCCGGCGTTCTTCAGGAAGTCGAGCATCGGCGTCATGTTGCCGGCCGCGGGCATGGTTGGCATTGCCGGCATGGTGGGCACGCCGGGCATCGTCGGCATCATGTTCATCCAGCCCTGCCAGGCCGACGGGTCGGTGAATTGGGACAGCCAGTTGGAGGCGAAAGCTTGCGGGTCAGGCATGTTCATGTGGGCATCCGTTGTCAGGGTCTCGTCTAATCACCAGGAATAAGTCATGTGGATCGTCGCCATTGCTTGGATGTACGTAGTCGTATTGATGGCGGCAACCGAGCCGACCGTGGTGGGCGGCATCATGACGTTCTTGTTCTATTGTGCCCTGCCATTATCTCTTCTTTTTTACATTTCGGGCGCAAGAAGGCGCCGCGTCCGCCAGCGCGGCGCGGCGCCGCAACGCAACCTTGAACGGGACGTGGAACGGAATGTCGATACCAGGAAGGATGGCACGGGAGGCCCGGACACCATCGATGCCGATGGCGATGGCGACTGACTTGTCATCAGCCGCGATTGCGCTTACTTCAGCCAGATCAGGCTGGCCTGGCGCCCGGTGACGCCGTCGCGCCGGTAGGAGTAAAAGCGCTCGGGTGCGCTGGCGGTACAGATGCCGCCGCCATGCACGCGCGTCACGCCATCGCGCGCCAGCATCAGGCGCGCCAATGTGAACATATCGGCCAGGTATTTGCCGGGGCGGCCGGGATAATCGGTGAAGCAGTCACGCGTGGCCGCGCCCGGCAGCGCCTCCATGAAGGCGTCGATCACGTCCTGCCCTACCTCGAACGACTCTGGACCGATGGCCGGCCCCATCCACGCCGTGATCTCGCTGGCACCCGCCGCGCGCATCGCGGCCACGGTCTGCCCCAGCACACCGCCGGCCAGTCCGCGCCAGCCGGCGTGGGCCGCGCCAACCACTTTGCCGTCCAGGTCGGCAAACAGCACCGGCAGGCAATCGGCGGTCAGGATCGCGCACACCACACCTGGCTGCGTGGCGATGCTGGCGTCGCCGGTGCAGGTCGGACGGCCGGGGCCGGCCAGCGCCGCATCGACCACCTCGGCGCCGTGCACCTGGGCGATCCAGGCCGGCACGCCGGGCAGCCAGGCTTGCAGACGCGCGCGGTTTTCGCGCACGTGTTCGCCGTCATCAGCCACGTGCAGGCCGAGGTTCAGCCCGCCGCCGCCCTTGCCATCGTCGTAAGGACCACGGCTGACGCCGCCGTCGCGCGCTGTCGCCAGCGCGCCGACACCCGCCGGCAGGTCCGGCCACTCGGGCCAGACCAGGTCGTCAGCAGTCAGCGCACGCGCCATATCGGCCGGCATCAGGCGCGGTATTCGACCACGACATCGCCGTCGTCGTCATCGTCGAATTCGTCCTGGACGTCGCCATCCTGCGGCTCGTCGATGCCGGCCTTGGCGATCAGCTCGGCGAAGTCGGCGGCCAGCGGCACGGTCCATTCGCAGTCTTCGCCGCTGCCCGGATGCACCAAGCCCAGGCGGCGCGCCTGCAGCGCCTGGCGGTGGAACACCGGCGTCAGGTGGCGCTTGCCATATACCGCGTCACCGACCAGCGCGAAGCCGAGCGACTGCATGTGCACGCGGATCTGGTGCGTGCGGCCGGTCTCCAGGCGGCAGCGCACCAGGCTCACCGGGCGACGGTCGAGTTCGCCGGTGGCGACGCGCTCGTAATGGGTGATCGCCGGCTTGGCGAACGGGCTGCTCGAGACCGCCATCTTGACGCGGTCCTTGGCATCGCGCCCCATCGGACTGTCGATCGTGCCCGACGCCCGCGGCGTGCCCCACACCAGCGCGAAGTATTCGCGCTTGACGGTGCGCGCCTGCAGCTGGCGCACCAAGTCGGTCTGCGCGGCCAACGTCTTGCCGACGACCATCAGGCCACTGGTGTCCTTGTCCAGGCGGTGCACGATGCCGGCGCGCGGCACGCCCACCAGCTGCGGGCAATGGTGCAGCAGGCCGTTGAGCAGCGTGCCGGTCCAGTTGCCGGCGCCCGGATGCACGACCAGGCCGGCCGGCTTGTTGATGACGATGATGTCATCGTCTTCATGCACGATGTCGAGCGCGATCGCTTCCGGCGTGAAGGCCGTGTCTTCCGGCGCCGCTTGTGGTTCAATCACGACGGCTTCGTCGCCGTACGCGGTGTCCTTGCCACGGGCGGGCTTGCCGTCGACGGTAATGTGGCCGCTTTCAAACCACAACTGCAGGCGGCTGCGCGAGAATTGCGGCACCAGGGTGGCGACCACCTTGTCCAGGCGCTGGCCGCAATGCTCCTCGTTCAGCGCAAGGGTGATGGGGGACAGATCGATGCCGGAAGCGGGCGCGAACCCGCCCTCCAGCTCGTCGTCCAGGTCATTGTCATCAGGTAGTTCCGCCGAACCCGGCGCAGGAGTTAATATCACGTCAGTCCCATCGGCTATAATCAGCCGTTCGTTGAATCTAGGTAAAACTTTCTTGCAAAACGCTATGCAAAAAAAATTGTCTGTATTGGTCGCTACTTGCGCCCTCGTCGGTCTGTCGGCCTGCAGCATGCTGCCATCGGCCTCCGACGAAACCAAAAACTGGTCGGCGGAGAAATTATACGCTGAGGCGCGCGAGGAGATGGCCGGCGGGCACTACGAAGCCGCGATCAAATTGTTCCAGCGGCTCGAAACCAACTACCCGTTCGGCACCTACGCTGCGCAATCGCAGATGGAGATCGCCTACGCCTATTACAAATCGCAGGACCAGGCCGAGGCGCTGGCCGCGGTCGAACGCTTCATCAAGCTGCACCCGAACCATCCCCAGGTTGACTACATGTACTACCTGCGCGGCCTGATCAACTTCAACGACCAGCTGGGCTTCTTCAGCTTCATCTACGAACAGGATCCGACCGAGCGCGACCCGCGCGCAACCCGCGAAGCCTTCACGGCGTTCAAGGTCCTGGTCGACAAGTTCCCGAACAGCAAATACGCGCCGGACTCGATCGCGCGCATGAGCTACCTGATCAATGCGATGGCGCAGTACGAAGTGCACGTGGCGAGCTACTACTACCGCCGCGGCGCCTACCTGGCGGCGCTCAATCGCGCGCAGGAAGCCTTGGCCAACTACAGCGACGCCCCGGCGCGCGAAGAAGCGCTGTTCATCATGATGCGTTCGTACGACAAGCTCGGCCAGCCGCTGCTGCGCGACGATACGCAGCGTGTGTTCACCATGAACTATCCGAACAGCCGCTTCCTGAATCCGAACGCGTCGCGTGAGGCGCCGTGGTGGAAGTTCTGGGCCAAGAGCGGGCCGAAGCCGTCGCCGAAGGACGCGGTGGAATAAGGATCGGTAGCCGCGGCGCGCGTTGTGCGGCCGCGGCATCAACCAGTCGCCTGCTCAGGCGCGGCTACTGGTTTGCCCTGTCAGGCAAACGATCACACTTCCAGGCGGCGCCTGTACACCCACTTGCGCTCGCTCGACAGCCCAGGCTCGAACGCATACCCGTCCACGTCGAACTCTTTCAGCTGCTCGGGATCGGTAATTCCGTTCTGCGCCGCATAGCGCGCCATCATCCCGCGCGCACGCTTGGCATAGAACGAAATGATCTTGTACTTGCCGCCCTTCCAGTCTTCGAACACGGGATCGATCACCGGGGCTGCCAGCAGCTTGGGCTTCACCGACTTGAAGTATTCTTCCGACGCCAGGTTCACCAAGGCCGTCGCCCCTAGCGCTTCCAGCTGGCGGTTAAGCGCCCCGGTCACGATCTCGCCCCAGAACGCGTACAGGTCCTTGCCGCGCGGGTTCAGCAGCCGGGTACCCATCTCGAGCCGGTACGGATGCATGCGGTCCAGCGGGCGCAGCAGGCCATACAGGCCGGACAGGATGCGCACCCGCTGCTGTGTGTAGCCGATGGCGTCCGCATCGAGCGTGCGCGCATCGAAGCCGGCGTACACGTCGCCGTTGAACGACATGATGGCCTGGCGCGCTTCGGCGTGGTCCGGCTGCCAGTGGGCGTAGCGGCCGACGTTGAGCACGGACAGCGCGTCCGACAGCTTCATCAGCTCGCCGATGGCGGCCGGCGAATAGCCGCGCAGCACCTCGATCAGCTCGGCGGCATGCGGGACGAAATCGGGGGTGGTATGGTGCTCGGTGGTGCTGGGGGAGTCGAGGTCGAGGGATTTGGCGGGCGACAGTACGATCAGCATGAAGACAATTAATTTCTACAAATAAACAACCGACATGATACCCGCTTCCGCCAAACCCATCGTCATCGACACCAATGTGCTGCTCGACCTGTTCGTCTTCAACGATCCGCGCTGGGGCGAGCTGCTGCAAGCGATCGAAAGCGGCGAAATCCAGGCCCTGACCCGCGCCGATTGCCGCGATGAGTACCTGGCCGTGCTGCGCTACCCGCACCTGCCACTGGACGACGACAGCCGCGCCCAAGCAGCGGCCCGCTTCGACGCCCTGCTGCACCTGGTCGCGCCGGATGCGAAGCACGTGCGGCTGCCGGTGTGCACCGACCGCGACGACCAGAAATTCATGGAGCTGGCGCGCGACGCCGGCGCCACGGTCTTGATCAGCAAGGACAAGGCCCTGCTCAAGCTCAACCGCAAGACGGCGCAGGCCGGGCTGTTTCGCATCATGCTGCCCGAGGCGTGGCTCAAGGCGCGCGCCGCGGGCACGCTAGAATAAGGCATTCATCTTTCGACAACGATCATGACCACTCCGCTCTTGCCTCTCACTTCGCGTCTGCCGCAAGTCGGCACCACCGTGTTCACGCAGATGTCCCAGCTCGCCGCCGAACACGGCGCCGTCAACCTGGGACAGGGTTTCCCCGACTTTCACTGCGACCCGAAGCTGGTAGACCTGGTGACCGAGGCCATGCACGCGGGCCACAACCAGTACCCGTTCATGACCGGCGTGCCAGCCCTGCGCGAAGCCGTCGCGGACAAGATCGCGGCGCTGTACGGTCATCGCTACGACGCCGCCGCCGAGATCACCGTCACCGCCGGCGCCACGCAGGGCTTGATGACGGCGATCCTGTGCGCGGTGCATCCGGGCGACGAAGTGATCGTCATCGAACCGGCCTACGACAGCTATGCGCCGGCGATCGCCCTGGCCGGCGGCGTGGTGGTGCCGGTGACGATGCGCGTCGGCGCGGACGGCTACAGCGTACCGTGGGACGACGTCGAAGCCGCGGTCACGCCGCTCACCCGCATGGTGGTGATCAACACACCGCATAACCCGACCGGCAGCATCCTGCGCCGCGCCGACCTCGATGCGCTGGCCGCGATCGTCGACGGCACCCGCATCCTGGTGCTGTCCGACGAGGTCTACGAGCACATGGTGTTCGACGGCCAGCCACATGCTTCGGTGTCGTCGCACCCGCTGCTGGCGGCGCGCGCCTTCGTGGTGTCGAGCTTCGGCAAGACCTATCACGTGACCGGCTGGAAGGTCGGCTACGTGGCGGCGCCGGCGGCCTTGTCGAGCGAGTTCCGCAAGGTCCACCAGTACAACGTCTTCAGCGTCAACGCGCCGATGCAGCACGGGATCGCCGCCTACATGGCCGATCCGGCGCCGTGGCGCGACCTGCCGGCGTTCTATCAGAAGAAGCGCGACCTGTTCCGCGCGGGGCTGGCCGGCAGCCGCTTCGAGCTGCTGCCGGCGGACGGCACCTACTTCCAGTGCGTGCGCTATGGTGCGATTTCGGATCTGCCGGAGGCGGAGTTTGCCAAGTGGCTGACGCGCGAGGTGAAGGTGGCGGCGATTCCGGTGTCGGCGTTCTACAGCCAGCCGCAGGAGTCGGGCGTGGTGCGGTTCTGCTTCGCGAAGCGGGATGAGACGCTGGAGATGGCGCTGGAGCGGCTGGCAGTGCTGTGATCCGCCCCGGGCGACCGCACTCTTGGCGGTCGTGAGGGTGGTAGCGAAAAATACGTCAGCGGCCCAGTTGCTTCAAGCGCCGCTCGACAAACGCCTGCAGTTCGGCCGACAAGGTCCCACTCGCGCGCGCCCGCTGGAAGGCTTCCGCCGCCTCGGCATCGCGCTTCTCGCCCTGCAGCGAAATCCCCAGCCCCATCCACCACACACCATTCTGCGGCGCCGTCTTCAGCGCGCGCTGGTAGTGTTCGGCCGCTTCGTGCTGTCGCCCTTCGCGCTGCAGCACGCCGGCCAGGAAGGCGTGGTATTCGCCATTGCCCGTTGCATACGGCATGGTGCGGTTCAGGGTCTGCAAAGCCGGGCCGCCGCGTTCGAGCTGCAGGCGCGCCAGCAGCATCGCCATCGAGGGCTGGCGCGGATCGAGCGCCAGCGCCGCCTGCAGCTGGCGCATCGCTTCCTCGGGACGCCTGGCCTCGATCAGCAGGCTGACCAGCGTCTGGCGCGACGCCTCATGGCGCGGATTGGCGCGCAGGCCGGCCTGCAGGGTGGAGATTGCTTCGGTAACGCGGCCGTCTTCGAGCGCGTTCAGCGCGCGTTTATACGCGTTGTCGGCACGCTGGGCCGGCGTCTCGGTGCGTCCCGGCACAGCCTTCGGTGCAACCGGCTTCACGGGCTGCGCGCTCTTCGGCGCCGGCTCGCTCTTTCGCACGGGCTTGGAACGTTCCTCGCGCAGGGCTTCCTTGCGCGGCGGCTTCACCGGCTCGACTTTTTCGGGCGGCGCGGGTGGTTCGGGCTGGGGCTCGGGCTGCGGTTGCGGTGCCGGTTCGGGTTCGGCAGGCTGCGGCGCCACGGCCGCTACCTCGACCGGCGCGGCCGCCACGGCCGGAGCAACGAATGGGGTGACCACCGGCTGCGGCGCCCGCGCCTGCACCACCGGCGGCGCAGCGCGCCGCTCCAGCGCCAGCCAGCCCGCATACCCGGCCAATGCCAGCGCCGCCACAGCGCCGCCAATGACGGCCACCTGCTTCCATGGCGCGCGACCTTCGGCCGGCAACACCGGCCTGACGTCGCCCGGCAGCGGCTCCGCACCCGGCTTGCCGGCGCGCGCATCGAGGTCCTGCAGCATCTTGTTAATCAGGCTCATGGCGCCACCATCCATGCCACGCCCGCCGCCACGCCGGCAACCACGACGCCACCCAGCAGCCAGGTCCGGATCGTGCGGTTCACACCCACCGTATCGCGTGCGGCGATGGCGACATGGCCGCCACCCACCTGCTGCCGGCCCTGTCCATAACTGAGCATCAGCGCCTTGTGCGCCATGATGTTGACCAGGCGCGGCACGCCGCCGCTGGCCTTGTACAGGCCGCGGATCGCGCCGCGCGTGAACAGGCGCGCGCCGCCGAAGCCGGCCACGCGCAGGCGGTGCGCGACGTAGTAGTCGAGGTCGTCGCGGCTCAACGGGCCGAGGTGATAGTGGAACGTGATGCGCTGCGCCAGCTGGCGGATCGATTCGAGTTCGAGCTTGCGATTCAGTTCCGGCTGGCCGAACAGGACGATCTGCAGCAGCTTGCGCTTCTCGGTCTCGAGGTTGGTCAGGAGGCGCAATGCCTCCAGGCTTTCGACCGGAATCGCCTGCGCCTCGTCCAGGCACAGCACCACGCGCAGGTCCTGCCCTGCCAGCTCCAGCAGGCGCAGGTTGATCGCCTTGAGCAGCTGGTGCTGGTCGACGTCGCGCTCCAGCGGTATTTCCAGTTCGTCGGCCAGCGCCAGCATCAGCGTGCGCGGCTCCAGGTACGGGTTCGGGATGTAGGCGGTGACGAAGCCCTCGCCCAGCGTCGCCATGAACTTGCGGCACAGGAGCGTCTTGCCGGTGCCGACTTCGCCGGTGATCTTGATGAACCCTTCGCCACCGCGCGCCGCCACCAGCAGCGTGTTGAGCGCTTCCTGCGAACGCGGACTGCCGAAGAAGAAGCTGGTGTCGGGCGTGATCCCGAACGGCAGCTCGTGCAGGCCGAAGTGCGCGGTGTACATCAGCGCGGGCTCCGCGTGCGCGGATCGAGACTCTCGACCCGGCGCGTCGCGTCCAGCAGGTCCTGGCTCCAGTCGCTGGCGCCTTCGACGATGGTCGGCTTGATCAGGACCACCAGCTCGCGCTTCTGGTTCACGCGCGAGCGGTTGCGGAACAGCGCGCCCAGCACCGGCACCTTGTCGGCGCCCGGCAGCTGGTCGGTGTCGCCGGTCGAGGCCTGGCGCATCAAGCCGCCGATCGCCACCACGCGCCCGTTCTGGCCGCGCACGATGCTGTCCAGTTCCGAGGTGCTCGATGCCGCCAGCGGCAGCCGCAGCGTACCGCTGGTGCCGAGGTCGACGTCCTTGTTGACGGTCGAGACCTGGCTGACCGACGGGTGCACGTGCAGCAGGATGTTGCCCTTGTCGTCGATCTGCGGCGTCACGTCCAGCAGCACGCCCGAGAAGAACGGCTGCACCGTCACGCTCGGCGTCACCACGGTGCCGTTATTAGTGCTGTTGATGGTGTTGGTGACGCCGGTGACGAAGAATTCGTCGGTACCGATCTTGAGCACCGCTTTTTGATTGTTCATCGCCGCCACCCGTGGGCTGGACAGCACGTGCACGGTGCCCTGCGACTCGAGGAAGGTGATCAGGGCCGCGAAGTTATTGGTCTGGAAGGCGAAGCCGAACAGCGAGCCGGCCGCGGTGGCGGCGTTCGACAGCGAGAAGCCGGTGCTGGCGGAAAGGCCCTGGCCGTTGGCGATCACCGCCGGCTGGCCGCCGTCGTACGGCAGCGGCGCCAGGTTGGTGCCGGGAGAGATCATGCCGCCCGAGACGCGGTTCGGATGCGAGCCGCGGAACGAGGCGAACGAAGCCCAGTTGATGCCGCTCTGGAAGCTGTCGTTGAGCTCCACTTCGAGGATCTTGGCTTCCAGGATCACCTGGCGATCCACCGACAGCTGGGTGGCTTTCAGGTAGGCGTCGACGCTGCGCAGCTCTTCCGGCATGGCGCGGATCACCAGCACGCCCGACTGCGGGCTGATCACCACGCTGCGACCGCCCTCTTTCGAGCCGACGATGGCTTCCAGCGCGTCTTTCAGCTCGCGCCAGAAATCGTTATCCGACAGGGTGCGCACGTCGGTGCTGCTCAACTGCGAATTGGCGTTGCTGCCGTTGGTCTGGTTCGGGTCGTTCGGATTGGCGCCGTTGTTCTGGCCCATGCCACCGCTGTTGTTGCCGGTGCCATTGGCGTTGCCGTTGTTGTTATTGTTGTTGACGGCGTTGGCAATCGAGGTCGAGTTCACGCGCAGGTTCGACACGCCACGGCGCGCCGCGGTCAGGTAGTTCACCTGGAACATGCGGGTCTGCATGGTCAGCGGCCGGATCGTGATGCGCGCGCCGTCGATCTTGTAGTCGTAGCCGTACATTTCGCGGATCGCTTCCAGCGTTTCGACGATGGTCACGTCCTTCAGGTTGGCCGAGATCGTGCCGCCGACGTCCGGGTGCACCAGCATGTTGTAGCGGGTGCCGGCCACGATCGAGCGGAAGAACTGCTGCGCCGGCACGTTGTTGAAGGCGACGTTGAAGCGTTCCTCAAGCGCAGGTTTGGCCTTGGGCAGCTGGGCGGCCAGCGCGCCGGCCGGCGGCAGAAGCGCGTTGGCCACCGCGTCGTCGACCGGTTGCGCGGCGGCCGGCTGGCTGCTTGCCTTGGACAGCTCTTTCATGAGCTCTTCGTAGGTCGCATGCTGCGGCGCGCTCTGGCAACCGGCCAGGATCAGGGCCGCGGTCAGCGCGGCGCTCTTGAGGATCAGCTTCTTCATCGTGGCGTCCGTTTTGTGCTTTGCCGTGATCATTGCGCGGCCGGCGTCATGCCGGCCACGGTATCGACCGGACCATCCAGGCGCAGCACCTGGCGCTCGGCGCCGCGCACCAGCACCACCTCGTTGCGGCTCATCGACGCCACGCGCGCGCCCTTCCATGTGTCGCCCAGGCGCACGGTGTCGCCATCGATCACGGCCACGTGGCGCCCGCCGGCGCGCGGCGCGATCAGGATCGATTGCAGGCGCGGCGCGCCGGACGCGGCGCTGTCGGCGGCGGCCTGGCCGATGCCGGCCGGCGGACGGGTCGGGTCGAGCAGGCTCTGGGCGTTGGCCGCCAGATGGGCCAGGGCCAGGCCGGCACTGAGGGTCAGGGTGAGGATCAGTTTGTTCACAGCTTCATCCATTGTCGGTCCAGGCTCAGGGTATGCAGGGTGAGCGTCAGGCGCGCGGCCGGATATTCCTCCACGTCGAGCTGCGCCCGGCCCCAGAACATACGGGTGGGCAGCGTTTCGAGTGCGCTCATGTAGTCGACCATGTCGAGATAGTTGCCGCGCACGGTGACTTCGACACCGTGGCGGTAAAGCAAAGGGGTTGCCGGGGTTGCCGGGGTGGCCGGGGTGGCGGCGGTTGCGCTGTCGGCCGGCGTCGCCGGCGTTGCCACGGCATCGCTGCCAGGTGGCCCCGACAGCGGCTCCACCGGCAGCGTGCGCATCGACACCAGTTTCAGCTTGCCGTTGGCACGCAGGATCGATTCGAGCAGCGGCGCGATGCGTTCCGGCGGCACCAGGCCGTGCTCGATCGCCAGCAGCTGCTGGCCGAGCTGGCCCAGCTCCTGCTGGATGCCGTTCAGGCGCGCTCGCGCCGGGGCGTCCGGATCGACCTGGAAGGCTTGCACCTTGGCCGCGATCTCGTTGTCGGTGGCGTTCGCGGCCTCGAACTGCTGCGCGATCCGGGTGCGCAGCGCGGCCTGGTCGGCGAACATCGGCGCCAGCACTAGCGCGTGGCCACCGAATGCAATCACGGCTGCGCCGGCGGCGAATACCATGGCGCGTTCGCGCAGGCTCAGGGCGTCGACGCGCGCCAGCAGTTGCTGCAGCCGGGCCTTCATGGCTGCCCTTTCGCGCCCGGCGCTTCGGCAACCGATTGCAGGCTGAATTCGACATACGGCGCGGCCGCCGCCACCGGCTTGCCGTCGGCGCCGGCGACACTCAGGGGTGCACCCTGGTCGATCTGCAGGCTGGCGAAGGTTTTACCGCGCATCAGCGGCTCCTGCGTCAGGCGGTTCAGGTAGCCCGGCACCAGCGCCGCGTCGACAGTGCGGCCCTTGATGCCGATCTGGCTGCCGCCCGCCGCCACCGTCACGCCGGTCAGCCACAGGCCCTGCACGCTCTGGCGCGCCAGCGCGCGGAAGTATCCGGACAGGCCGCCCGTGTCGCCCAGCTCGCCGCGCGTCACCGCGCCCGAGATATGGCGCAGCGAGGCCAGCTTGCGTTCGGCATCGACGATCTGCGCGTCGAGCGTCTGGTCTTTCTGGCGCGGTGCGAACTCCAGGTTGGCCGTGGCCAGGCGCGCCTGGCGCTGCTCCAGGCGCTTGGCGCCGAGCGCGGCCTCCTGGCGCAGTTCGGCCGTCTGCAGCGCACCGAAGCCGGCCAGCGCGGCGATTCCCAGCACCAGCACGCCCAGGCCGAGCGCCATGGTGGCGGCCGACAGAATCTTCTTCTGCGGCTGGAACGCCGGGTTGAACAGGTTGATCTGCTGGACGGTCTTGCGCGTCATGGCGCCACCTCGTCACGCAGCGCGGCGCCGAGCGGCAAAAAGAAACGCTGCTGCAGCGCCCTGTCAGCCAACTCCGGCACCGCGGTCAGGTCGAATACCGTGGCCAGGTCGAGCGTCTCGACCGGGGTGTACAGATTGCTCGACAGGTATTCGTCCAGGCCGCTGACCGGCGACGGTCCCAGCACCAGCTTGGACACGCTGATGAAGGAATACTGACGCTCGAAATGGTCGAGCGAACGCTGCAGTTCGAGGGTGATCTTGTCGAAGCTGGCGTGCTTGCGCTCGTGGTCCGGTTCCAGCAGCTGGGCCAGCGTGACGTCGAAGCGGCGCGACAGGTACAGCTCACCGCGATAGGACACCGTCAGCAGGCCGCCATCGTCGCCGAACGACAGCATCGCCACGCCGCGGCCTTCCGGTTCGAGCATGGCCGAGACGTTACGCTGGGCCGTCTCGGGGATGTCGATCGCCTCGAGCTCGACCTTGGCGTCCAGGAACAGCTTCTGGCGCGGCGCGATCACGCTGTTTTTTGCCGCCACCACGAACAGCGATTGCTGGACGCGCGAGTTGGCGTCCAGGGGAATGTCGAGCACGTCGATAGTCGCTTCGGCCACCGGGAAGTCGAGGATGTCCTTCAGGCGCCAGCGCACCGCGGTCTTCATCTCTTCGCGCGGCACGTTGGGGGCTTCGACGTTCATGATCTGGTATTCGCCGCCGGCCAGCAGCGTGCTGCAATGACGGGCGGCGGCATTGCCTTCGCGTCCGGCCTTGTCGACGATCTCGCTGCCCGTCTGCCCCGGCAGAAAGGTGGCGACGGTCACGCGCGGCGTGGCGTCCCCAGAGCGCGCGACCGCGGCCAGGCTCACGCCCTCGCGCCCCACCGCGATGGTCAACCAGCCATCCTTCTTTTTTGTTCTTTTAAACAGACGCATGCGGACGGCCAATGAATCGCGGAATCGGATGATGTCGGGCAAAACTTGATTATAGACAAGAGCGGCCGGATAAATCACAAAAAATCGCTGATCCGGCAAACTTGATGGCCCGGCGTCGCTTGTCTGCAAAAAACCGGTGCCGCAAATGAAAACAGGCGCTGACCGGGCAGCGCCTGTTCGCCGGAGCCGGCTGGATCAGCTGCCGCAGTCGGTCGCGGTCAGGACGATCAGCGGTGCCGAGCGGGCAGCGGTCGCTTCGCTATACGCGACTTTGCAGGTGGCTTTCTGGGCATTGGTCAGGTTCTTCGGCGTCACGGTGGTGGTCTGGCCGTTGACGTCGATGTCGTAGTCGTCCCGGGTGATGCCGGCGGCGGCGGCGATCGATGCCGAATCCGGATAGCCGAGGACGATGCCAACGGCGGTATTCTCGACGGTGATGGTTTCCGCGTTCTTGATCAGCCACTTACCATGCAGCATCGCCGACGCCGAGCTGATCGAGCCCTTGGCGGCTTGCAGCGAAGCCACGCGTGCGTCGCCGCTCAGGCTGGCGAATTTCGGCAGCGCGGTCGCGGCCAGGATACCCAGAATGACGATCACCACGATCAGTTCGATCAGCGTAAAGCCGCCCTGCGCCTTCAGTTTCAACCCATTGTTCATGTTTTTCTCTCTGTAAGAAGTGTGTGCGAATGACCGCTGTTGACTCAATCGGTGGGGACGGTCATTACCCGGCAAGCGGGGTCCAGCCCCTGACCTCCCCGCTCTGCGCAAGCGCCACGGGAGAGATACGCGGCAATTCTACATTGAACATTGGGAATTTAAATATCCAGAAAGCAAAAATTGGCATATTCCAACAAATAAGCCACACCAACCATTATTTCTTGTGCAACGCGGCCTGTCCGAGGTCCCAGATCGGCAAGAAAATTCCCAGCGCCAGCACCAGCACCATCGCCCCCAGGAACACGATCAGGATCGGTTCGATCTGGCTCGACAGCGTCTTGAGTTCGTAATCGACCTCGCGCTCGTACATCTGCGCGATCTCGTCCATCAGGTCGTCGAGCGACCCGGACTCTTCGCCGACCGCGATCATCTGCAGCACCATCGGCGTGAACACATTCGCCGCGGTCGAGGTGCGCAGGATGCTTTCGCCGCGCTCGACGCCGTCGCGCATCCCCTCGATGCGCAGGCTCAGGTAAGCGTTGTCGGCCGTCTGCGACACGACGGTCAAGGCCTGCACGATCGGCACCCCGCTCCTCATCGACAGCGCGAAGCTGCGTGCGAAGCGCGCCATGGTGGCCTTGTGGATGATCTTGCCGGCGATCGGCAGGCGCAGCTTGTGACGGTCCCAGGCCAGGCGTCCCTTGGCGGTCCTGATCCAGGCCCGGAAGCCGAAGAATGCCGTTCCCGCCGCACCCGCCAGCGCCGGCCACCAGGCCACCGTGAAGGTGGAGGTGGCAAGCAGGATGCGCGTCATCAGCGGCAGTTCGGCGTTGAACGAGGCGAACACCTTGGCGAACTGCGGTATCACCCACACGTTCACCACCACCATCGCCAGCACCATCGCGATCACCACGAAGCTCGGATAGCGCAGCGCCGTCTTGACCCGCTCGCGCATGTCGCGGTCGAACTCCAGGTGGTCGAACAGGCGCAGGAACACCTCTTCCAGGCGCCCGGTCATCTCGCCCACCTTCACCATCGACAGGTAGAACGGCGTGAACACCAGCGGGTGGCGCGCCATCGCGATCGACAGCTCGCGCCCGGCGTCGAGCGACTCACGCAGATCCTTGATCACGCGTGCGAACGATTTGCTGATGGCCGATTCCTGCAATCCCGCCAGGCCGCGCATGATCGGCACCCCGGACTTGAGCAGGGTGTAGAGCTGGCGGCTGAACAGCTGCACGTCGAGCGATGTCACCTTCTTCTCGAACAGGCGTTCGCGCCAGCCCTGGACCGCCCCGCCCGCGCCTGCGCCGGTGCTGGCCTTGCGCGTCGGCGTGATCTCGACCGGCGTGACGCCGGCGCCGAACAGCTGGTCGGCCACCGCCGCGCTGTCGGCGCCTTCCAGCACGCCCTGCATCAAGGCGCCGCGTCCATCGCGGCCTTTATAGGCGAAGAATGGCATCAATCATCCAGCTGGTTACTGACCCGCATCGCCTCGGCCACCGTGGTGCGGCCCTGCACCGCCAGGCTGACCGCGTGGCGGCGCAGCGTGTCGCCGCCCATCTCGGCGTGCGCTACCTTCAGGAAGTGCGACGGATCCGGGTGGTTGACGGCGTCGGTCACGGCGCGCGTCATTTCCAGCAGCTCGTAGACGCCGGTCCGGCCGCGGTAACCGGTCCCGTTGCAGTGCGAGCAGCCCTTGCCATGGAAGAAGCGGGTGGAAGCCGCATGCTCCTTCAGTTCCGAGCGCAGCCAGTCGACTTCATTCGAAGCCGGGGCGTATTCGGTGGTGCAGCTCTCGCAGATCACGCGCACCAGGCGCTGCGCCAGCACCGCCTGCAGCGAGCCGCCCACCATATAGCGCGGCACGCCCATGTCCATCAGGCGCAGCGGGGTCGAAGCGGCGTCGTTGGTGTGCAGCGTGGACAGCACCAGGTGGCCGGTCATGGCGGCGCGCAGGCCGATCTGCGCGGTTTCCTGGTCGCGCATCTCGCCCACCAGCACGATGTCCGGGTCTTGCCGCAGCGCCGAACGCAGCACACGCGCGAAGTTGAGGTCGATCTTGTCGTTGACCTGCACCTGGTTAATGCCCGACAGCCGGTACTCGACCGGGTCCTCGACCGTGATCAGCTTCTTCTCGACCGAGTTCAGTTCCGACAAGGCGCTGTACAAGGTCGTGGTCTTGCCACTGCCGGTAGGCCCGGTCACCAGCACCAGGCCATTGGGCCGGGCGACGATGCTGCGGAAGCGCTCGACCAGGCGCGCCGGCATGCCGATCGCGTCCAATCTCAGATTGGCGCCGGCCTGGTTCAGCAGACGCATCACCACCGATTCGCCGTACTGGGTCGGCATGGTCGAGATACGCACGTCGATCCGCTGATTGCGCACCTTGACCGCGAAGCGGCCGTCCTGCGGCAGGCGCTTCTCGGAGATGTCGAGGTCGGCCATGAGTTTCAGGCGCAGCGCCAGCGGCGTCGCCACCTTCAGATCGGCCTCGGTCTGCAGGTGCAGCACGCCGTCGATGCGGAAGCGGATCTGCAGCCGGCCGTCCTGCGGCTCGATGTGGATGTCCGAGGCGCGCACCTGGGCCGCGTCGTCGAACACCGATTGCAGCAGCTTGACGATCGGCGCTTCTTCCAGCCCCGGGTTGGCGGCCAGCGCGCCGAAGTCGATCGAAGCGTCGCCCAGGTCCGCCTCGACTTCGCGCGCCAGGCCGGTGATCTCGCCGGTGCGGCGGTAGATGCGGTCGATCGCCGCCAGGACCTCGGTCTCGTTGACCACCGCCAGCTCGACGCTCTTCTTGAGCAGGCGCGCGATCTCGTCATAGGCGAACAGGTCGGTCGGGTCGGACACGCCCACCAGCAGCGTCTCGCGCCGGTCTTCCAGCACCAGCGCGCGGAAGCGCCGCGCCGCGGTCTCAGGCAACAGACGCACCAGGTCGGCGTTGATGTTATAGAACTTGAGGTTGATGTAGGGGATGTTCAGCTGGCGCGCCAGCGCGCCCGAGATCTGGTCTTCGGTGACGAACCCGTTCTCGACGAACACCCGGCCCAGCTTGCGGCCGGTGCGCTTTTGGTCCGCCAGCGCCTGCTCGAGCTGTTCTTCGCTCAGGAGCTTCTGCTGCATCAGCACTTCGCCGAGGCGGACTTTTTCTGGCCTTGCCATGCTTTCCTCATCCGTTATTTCTTCAAGGGTCGATTTTATGCCAGAAAGCATCAAAATTAACGTTTGGCATCATCATTCGAATGCTAGTGTTGTTGTCCGACGCCGCGCCGATGCTGTCAGCTTGTACAAAGCTGTCGATCTGCCATGTTGCGGCGTAATGACGCCGCCATGCCCCTCGGGCTTAACAATGCTATGCGGCAAGGGTAAGGTTCGCTACCATGACGGATGGGCCGCGATACCCAGCGCCGCCCTTCCTTTTTCCCTCACCGGAGTCCCCTTTTGTCGTTTGCCCGCCTGCCATTGCCATCGATCCGCGCCAAGCTGTACATCCTGGTGCTGGCATGCGCGCTGCCGATCCTGGTCGGTTACTTCGCGCTGGCACGCGACGCCGCGTTGCGCGAGCGCGCCCACGTGGCGAGCGACGCCCAGACCGTGGCCGAGGTACTGGCGGCGGCGGTCGACCGCGACATCGAGAGCGGCGAGACCGCCGCCCGCGTGCTGGCCAATACCGCGATGGTCGACAAGGGCGACCTGGAAGCGATCCACAGCGTGACCCGGCGCATGCTGCGCCCTGAATTCCCGGCCCAGGCCTTCGTGCTGAGCCTTCCCGACGCCACCCCGCTGGTCAATACCCGCTACCCGTTCGGCTCCAGCCTGCCGCGCAGCGGCAACGAAGACGATATCCGGCGCGTCGGCGTGACCGGCGACACGGTGGCCTCGAGCCTGCACCGGTTAGACGCCGGCGGCCAGTTCGCGCTGTCGGTCGACGTCCCGGTATGGAAGGACGGCAAGGTACGCTACGTGCTGTCGGTGCACCTGCGCCCGCGCCGCATGGCCGAGCTGCTCGACAGCCAGCACCTGCCCGAGGGCTGGGTGGCCGAGATCTACGACCGCCGTCACCAGATGGTTTCGCGCAGCGCCGACGCCGGCAAGCACCTGGGCGCGCCGATGGTCGCCGCCCTCGATGAAGCGGCGGGCACCCACGACACCGGCAGCGTGCGGGTGGAAGACGCCAGCGGCCGTCCCGGCTACGCCGCCTTCGCGCGCTCGACCCAGCACGGCTGGGTGGTGGCGATCCGCTATCCCGAAGACGCCGCGCGCGCCCTGCTCGGCCAGTCGCTCGGCACCACCGTGGCGGCGGTGGCCACGCTGCTGGCGATCAGCCTGGGCCTGGCGTGGGCGCTGGGCGGGAATATCGCGCGCTCGGTGCAGTCGCTGGCCGAGCCGGTCGAGCGCCTCGGGCGCGGCGAGCCGCTGGTGCTGCCGCCGGCCGACATCCGCGAGGTGGCCGCGGTGGCGCGCGCGCTGCAGCACGTCGACGCCGAGCTGCAGGAATACCGCAGCGGCCTGGAGTCGCTGGTGACCGAGCGCACGCGCGAGCTGGAAACCTCCAAGGCGCAGCTCGAAACCGTGTACGCGTCGGCCCCGGTCGGGCTGTGCTTCATGGACACCGACATGCGGGTGGTGATGGTCAACGACTACCTGGCCGACATCAACGGCCGCCCGGCGCGCGAGCACGCCGGGCGCACCCTGTCCGAGATCCTCGGTCCGCTGGGCGCCGAATACGAGCAGTGCTACCGGCGCGTGGCCGAGACCGGCCGCCCGATGGTCGAGATCGAATCGACCGGCGACGCCCCGAGCGCGCCGGGCCAGCAGCGCCACTGGATCGCCAGCTACTTTCCAGTGTATGGCCCGGACGCGGCGCTGATGGGGGTGAGCGCGGTGGTGCTCGACATCACCGAGCGCAAGCTGCTGCAGCAGCGCGAGCGCGACCACCAGGAGATGTTCCGCGCCCTGTTCGAGGCTTCGGGCGACGCCCACCTGCTGGTGGCCTACGGCGCCGGCTACGTCAGCGCCAATCAGGCCGCGGCCACGCTGTTCGGTTTCGCCGACCCGGCCGCGCTGCTGGAAGAATCGCCGGCCAGCCTGTCGCCGCTGCTGCAGCTGGACGGACGGCCCAGCAACGAGGCGGCGCTCGACTACATGCGCCGCACCCTGGACCATGGCCGTGCCACCTTCGAGTGGCTGCACCGGCGCGTGGACGGCACCGTGTTCCATGCCGACATCCTGCTGACCCGGGTCGATATCGGCGGGGTCGGCATGATGCAGGCCACGGTGCGCGACATCAGTACCCGGGTCGCGGCCGAGAACGCGCTGCGCGCCACCGGCGACCAGCTCAAGGACGCGCTGCAGCAGGCCGAACAAGCCAGCCGCGCCAAGGGCGAGTTCCTGGCCAATATGAGCCATGAACTGCGCACCCCGATGAACGCGATCGTCGGCCTGGCGCGCCTGCTGGAAGAAGGCCAGCTCGGCCCGCGCGAGCGCAGCTACGTGGCGCGCATGCGCACCGCGGCCCGTTCGCTGCTGGGCATGCTGAGCGACCTGCTCGACTTTTCGCGCATCGAGGCCGGTCAGCTGACGCTGGAAGCGATCCCGTTCCGCATCGACGAGGTGCTGTCCAGCGTCGCCGTGCTGAGTGCGCCGGGCGCCTGGGCCAAGGGTGTGGAGCCGGTGTTCGCGCCCGCACCCGGGGTGCCGCCGCTGCTGCGCGGCGACGCCCTGCGCCTGGAACAGGTACTGCTGAACCTGTTCGGCAACGCGATCAAGTTCACCGAGCGCGGCGAGATCGTGCTGGCGATCGACGTCGCCGCGCGCACGGACGACCGGGTGCGCCTGCGCTTTTCCGTGCGCGACACCGGGATCGGCATCGCGCCCGAGGCGCAGGCGCGCATCTTCGAAGTCTTCACCCAGGCCGACAGTTCGACCGTGCGCAAGTACGGCGGCGCCGGGCTCGGCCTGTCGATCGCACGCCGCCTGGTGGACCTGGCCGGCGGCAGCCTGGCGCTGGAGAGCGAAACCGGTGCGGGGACCACCTTCCACTTCGAGCTGGAGTTCCCGGTGCTGGAAGACGCTCCGCCCGCGCCTGATGCGGACGTAGCCGTGCGCGTGCTGGTGGCCGACGACAACGCCAGCGTCCGCGCCGCGCTGGCCGCGGCCTGCGCCGGCTACGGCTGGCAGGTCGATACGGCTGCCGGCGGCGCCGAGGCACTCGAATGCCTCGCCCAAACCCGCTACGACTACGCTTTCCTCGACAGCGGCATGCCCGGCCTGGACGGCGTGGCCTTGCTGGCGGCCGCGCGCGCGCGGGGCGGCGCGCCGTTGCCGCGCGTATGCCTGCTGGCGGCCGACCCGGAACTGGAACACTACGCCGAACTGGCCGCCGATCTCGGCGTGGCGACGGTGCTGGGCAAGCCGTTCACCGGCGCCACCCTGCGCGCCGCCGCCGCGCGCCTGGCCAGCGACGAGGCGGTGCCGGTGGCGGCGCCGGCGCTGCCCGCCGCCCCGCTGGCCGGCAGCCTGGACGGCCTGCGCGTATTGCTGGTCGAAGACAACACGATCAACCAGGAAGTGGCCAGCTACATCCTGGCGCGCGCCGGCGCGCTGGTGGCGATCGCCGGCAACGGCCAGGCCGCGCTGTCGATGTTGGCCGAACACGCGGGCTACGACGTGGTGCTGATGGACCTGCAGATGCCGGTAATGAACGGCTTCGAGGCCGCCGCCGCGATCCGCGCCGCCGGCCTGGAACTGCCGATCGTGGCCATGACCGCCAACGCCATGGACGAGGACCGCCAGCGTTCGCTGGCGGCCGGCATGCAGGCCCACCTGGCGAAGCCGATCGATGTCGACGAGCTGGTCGCGACCCTGTCGCGCCTGGCGCCGCGGCCGGCGGCCGATGCGGGCCAGGGTCCTGCGCCGGGCGCACCGGCCTTGCTGGCGCCGGCGGCCGACACGCCACCCGAGGTCCCCGGCGTCGACCTGGCCGCCGCGCTGCCGCGTTTCGCCGGCAGCTTCGAGCGCTTCGTCGACCTGTTCACCCGCTTCGCCGGCAGCCAGAGCGAGACTTTCGCCGAACTGCGCGATGAAGTCGAGGCCGGCAACCGCAACGCCGCCTGGCAGCTGGCGCACCGCCTGCGCGGCGTGACCGCCAACCTGGGCGCGCTCGACGCCGCCCAGGCCGCCCAGGCGCTGGAAGGCGCGCTGCGCGACGCTGATGCCGGCACCGTGCTGCTGCGCGTGGCCGAGCTGGGACGGGCACTGGACGTGCTGGCCGAGTCCGCACGCCAGCTCGCCAACACGGACGCCGCGGCAGCTTTCGAGGCAAACACGGCGCTACCCGCAACGGGTGAGACCGTTCCGCTGCACGATTCGCTGGCACGCTTGCGCCACCTGCTGGAGAATAACAACATGAAAGCCATCGCCGATGCCGACGCCCTGCGCCCGGCGCTGGCGGCCGCGGCCGGAACCCAGGCCGCCGGCGCCCTGTTCGACGCCGTCGCCACCCTGCGTTTCGGCGAAGCGCTGCGCCTGGTGGACGATCTCATGGGAAGGACGTAATGCGGAACATGAAGCGGAAGGAGACCCGATGAGCTGGACCGACATGGCCCTGAACGGCCGCATCCTGGTCGTCGACGATGCGATGGAAAACGTGCAGATCCTGCACGCCGCGCTGCAGGACGAGCAGGAAGTGCTGTTCGCCCTCGACGGCGCGCGCGCGCTCGAACTGGCGCGCACCCAGCAGCCGGACCTGATCCTGGTCGACGCCGTGATGCCCGACATCGACGGCTACGCCGTGTGCAGCCTGCTGCGCGCCGCGCCCGAGACGCGCGACATCCCGGTGATCTTCGTTACCGCCCTGAAAACCCCGGAAGACGAGACGCGCGCGCTGGAAGCCGGCGCCGCCGACTTCATCACCAAGCCGGTGAATGCCGCCGTGGTACGCGCCCGCGTGCGCACCCAGCTGACCGTCAAGCGCCAGGCCGACGCCCTGCGCGCCTTGACCCTGACCGATCCGCTCACCGGCGTGGCCAACCGGCGCGCCTTCGACCAGCGCCTGGAAGCCGAGTGGCGGCGCTGTGCGCGCGCCGGGCTGCCGGTGGCGCTGATCCTGGTCGACGTCGACCACTTCAAGGCCTACAACGACCACTACGGCCACCAGGGTGGCGATGCCTGCCTGGTGCAGGTAGCGGCGGCGCTGCGCCGCGGCGCCGGCCGTACCCATGACCTGGTCACGCGCTACGGCGGCGAGGAATTCGCGATCCTGCTGCCGCAGCTCGATGCAATGGGCGCCGAAGGCGTGGCCCATCGCCTGCTGGAAGAACTGGCGTTGCTGGATCTGCCGCACGCGGCCTCGCCCACCGCCCCGCACATCACGGTCAGCATGGGTCTGTGCAGCATGGTGCCGCGCGAAGGCCAGGGCCACGATGCCCTGTTCGCGGCGGCCGACGCCCTGCTGTACCAGGCCAAGGCGGGCGGGCGCAATCAATACCGGATGACGGACGACGCCGCGCTGGCGGCGCGCTGACCGGGTTAACGGTTTCAGCAGCGGAGCGCCGCCGCCGGTTCACAGGTAGCAGCGGAACAGGAACTCGGCCACGCACGCTGGCTTAGCGTGCCTGTCATTCTGCACGCAACGGTGACAGCGGCTAGGCTGCGTTCGATGCGGGCGCGCCAAGGGCACCATCGGTGTCACTGACAAGTGGCAAAAGCGGGAGGAAAAAGCGCGGACCATACCTGTGGAGGTTGGCCCACGGTCGGAGTAGCTCAGTTCAAGTCGCATTCCGGGTAATCGCTGCCCGTAATTTGGCAGTTGATCCGGAACTCATTCAAACTCGCGTAGTCTTATATACACGGCGGTGAGTTCCACCGTGTCAGCCTGTGGAGAGGACGGCTCTGGCCCTGCAA
>NZ_DAMAGA010000027.1:0-69920 GCF_031995545.1 Massilia sp. | reverse complement strand
GGTGATAGAAGCCGCTCTTCCAGTGCGGGCGGTAGCCGCGCGTGCCTTCGGGCGTGATCGCGACCCAGCACCATTCTTCGGCCAGCATGTTCTGGGCGATCTGGCGCGTGGCGCCCATCGGCGCGCTGCGGTCGATGGCGATGCCGCCCCAGTAGCGCATGATGCGGCCCATCAGACCGCGGAACAGCGAATCCTTGGCCAGCCAGCGAAAGTCGAGATCGAGCGCCCACTTGGCCACCAGACCGATCGGGAAGTCCCAGTTCGAGGTGTGCGGATAGACCACGACAATGCCGTGCGGACCGGGCAAGGGCTTGTAGTGCAGCGTCCAGCCGACCAGGCGCAGGGCGCGCAGCGCCAGGCGCTGGCGCAGGGTAGGCAGGTTGGACGGCTGCACCAGGTAATCGCTCATTGAATCTCCGTGGCAGCGCAATGACAGTTCGTCATGAACAGGTCCCGTTGCGCCGTAGAAAAAGAAGCGGGCAATTCTAGCGGCATGGACCGGGGCGGACAAGCAAAAAAACTGGCCGCAGGCAACGCCTGTGGTTATGATGCCGCTGTTTGAAAGTCAATATGGAACGATTGTCATGAGCTTTGCTGTCACGATTTACCACAACCCGCGCTGCGGCACTTCGCGCAACACCCTGGCCGCGATCCGCGAGGCGGGCCACGAACCGCAGGTGGTCGACTACCTCGCCAATCCGCCGACACGCGCGGCGCTGCAGCAGATGATCCGCGACGCCGGCCTGAACGTGCGTGACACCGTGCGCAGCAAGGAAGCGCGCTTCGCCGAGCTGGAGCTCGGCCGACCGGAGGTCGACGACGATGCCCTGCTCGATGCGATGGTCGCCAACCCGATCCTGATCAATCGCCCGTTCGTGGTGACGCCGAAAGGCGTTCGCCTGTGCCGCCCGGTCGAGCGGGTGCAGGAAATCCTGTGAAATGAGCTCGTGAAGCCAGCTTGTGAAGCGAGCGTGTAAGGCAAGCCTGTAACACAGGCAGCAAGCGTCGCCACCAGCGCGCGCTCAAAGAGCCGGCAGCGGCTGCGCCCCGATGTCGGCCTTATTCACCGACTTCGCCGACTTCACCGAATTGCCGCCGTTGCTGCCCGCCGCTGGCCCGTCGGCCGGCAAGCCCTGTCCGATCGCGGGCGAGCCCGGCTTCAGGCGGAAATCGGGTGTACCGCCGGCACTGTACTCGACAAACTGCGGCGCCGCGCTGATGCTCCCCGTATGCTCGCGCCCGTCGGCCAGCTTCCAGTCGCCCTCGTCGTTGTCGTACACCAGGTTGTTGCGGAAACTGTTGTGGCGCCCGGTCGCGCCCTGTTCCAGGATGCCGTGGCCGTTGTCGTAGACGATGTTGTTGCTCACGTGGGTATGATCGTTGGGCCCCTTGCTGTGATAGAAGTCGCCGCCGCCGACCACGATGCCGCTGCCGGACGCGGCCACGGTGTTGCCGCGGATCGTCACGTGGCTGGCGTCGTGCCATAGGTGGATGCCGGCGCCCGAGATGCGGTACACGATGTTGTTGCGCACGCTGGCCGTGGTGCTGACGTAGATGCCGTGCATGAAGCGGCAGCCGGGCGGGCCGATGTCGTGCACCTGGTTGCCGCTGACCACGGCGTCGATGCCTTTGTAGTAGCTGTCGACGCCGATCCCGGCGCCGCCCTTCGGTTCGCACGGCACGTCGGTGCCGATGTGGTGGATGTGGTTGTTGAGCACGGCATTGTGCGAGCCGCCGTTGTAGATGCCGCTGACCCATTTCATGCCGCTCTGGTACTGGGTGCCGTCGATCTCGAAACCGATGATGTCGACGTAGTTGCCGCGGTTGTCCCACGCCGCGCTCTGACGCGCGTCGAGCGGCGGGACGATGCGCGCGCCCCAGCGCTCGGTGCTCTGGAAGATGATGCGTGCCTCGGGCGTGCCGTTGGTAGCCGTGCGCACGCCGCCCGAATACATGCCGGGTGCGACGTGCACCGTGGTGCCGGGCGTGACCACCTGGGCCGCGCGCATCAGGGTGCGGAACGGTTCGGCTCTGGTGCCGGGATTGCTGTCCGAGCCGGCGGGCGCCACGTACAGGTAGGTGCGTACCAGTTCGGCCACGACCAGCCGCTCCTGGCCGCTGTCGCGCAGGCGGCAGCCGGCCAGCGCGGCCCCGGCCAGCATGGCCAGCATCCAGGGCAGCAACCAGCGTGCAAGAGACGCAATCCAGACCATCGCTTCCTCGTCGTGTGTGGCGGTGACGAGTCAGTGTGGCCGCCCGCAAGCGGACCGGACACCGTTTGCCTCAATGTCCTCCTTGAGCGCACGCAAGGTGTGCGAAGCGATCCTGACGGCAAGCGAGCACAAGTAGAGGCGCCGGCGCGGTGCGTTCAGGCCGGCGGCACCACCACCGGCATGTAGGCGTCCAGGAACTCGGCCGGCATGCGCCGTGGCCGGCCGCTGCTGATCTCGATGCAGACCAGATCCCAGCGCCCGCGCAGCACGGTCGCGCCGTCGCTGTCGCGCACCAGCTGGAAGCAGCGCTGCATCGACAGCTTGCCGTCGCCGCCGACCAGCCAGGTGGCCAGGCTGAGCGGTTCGCCGAGCAGGGTCGGCAGCAGGTAGTCATATTCGCCGCGCCGGATCGCCATCGCGCGGTCCAGGCGCCGGTAGTCATCGAGCGACAGGCCCAGCTGCTGCGAGTGGGCCCAGCCGGCCTGTTCGCACCAGCGCACGTAGACCGCGTTGTTGGTGTGGTTCAGGCCATCGATGTCGCCGGCGGCGGGCGCCACCGGCAGGATGAACGGTTGCGGATAATCCCAGTCCAATGCAATTTCCCAGATCGAGCGGCAGGGCCGCGAACCAGGGCATTGTACGGCAGCGCAGCAAGCGGCGTGGGCTGTCGCTGCGCTAGCCGGCCGGCCAGTCGAGCTCGACCAGCACGGCCTGGTGGTCGGAACCCTGCTCGCTGGCGTCCACCCGCATGCGCCGCACGCGGGCGGTGAGATCGGCGCTGGCGAATACGTAGTCGAAGGTGAATGGCGGCGGCGCATCGGGACGCAGGTCGTGCAGGCCGACCGTCGGGGCATGGCGGCGGCCCGGCTGCACCACCTGCCAGCAATCGCGCCAGGGCGGGGTATCGTCGCCGAACGGCGCTAGCAGGCGCTGGTGCTCGGGCGAACCGGGCAGCATATTGAAGTCGCCCGCCAGCAGCGCCGGCGCGGCACGCGGCACCGGCGCGAACGGGCCGCTGCCCGCGGCGCGGGGGCGCATGGCTTGGGCGCGGCCGTCCCGCTGCAGCTCGCGCAAGCGCTCCACCTGCGCCAACCGTTGCTGGTACGAGAAATATTCGAGGTGTGCGTTGACGATGCGCAGCAGGCCGCCGGGCGTGGCCAGCGTGACCTCGAGCGCCGTGCGCGGCATGCTCGGCACCGCCGGGTCGGGCGGCCACGGCAGCGAGTGGCGCAATACCTGCAATACCGGATGGCGCGACAGGATCATGCTGCCGATGCGCCGGCGCGGGCCGTCGGCGGCGCCCGGTTCCGCCGGGTCGGTGGCCAGGTCGCAGGCAACGGCGGCCGCTGCCGCATGGCCCGGCATGCGTGCGCGCAGCGCCGCGAACTGATCTTCGCCGCCGGGGTCGAATCCGGATGCGACTTCCTGCAGGCAGACCACGTCGTGCCGCGCAAAGCGGTCGAGGCAGCCGACCACGCGGCCCAGGTCGGGCTTGCCGTCCGGGCTGCGGCCGGACTGGATATTCCAGGTAATGAGCGTGAACATGGGCGTCCTTTCCGATGACTGGCAAGGCTAGCGCCGCCGCGCGTTACACGGGGTGATGCAGCGCAGGCAGCACGCCGAATCGGTACCGGGACAGAGACGGAGGGAAATTGTTTACGATGATTCTGCTGCTCTACCTGCAGCAGCACCTCGACGTCACGCTGGAAAGCAGCAGCCTGAGCGGTACGTTCGCCAGCAAGAAAGCCTGCGAGGACGCCGCCGTGCGCCTGCGCGGACCGCTGCCGACGCCGGACGGCTACGCCGCCGCCTGGCACGACGTGCTGTGCGTGCCGATCGCGCGCGACGTCGCGGTGAATGACGGAAAGCCGGTCGATCTGGGGAAACTGTTGGAAGGCCGGCCGCCCACGGTGTGCGAGGCAACCGGCGCCTGGCGCCGCGTGGTGGAACTGTGCGCTCCGGCCAGGCCGGGCGACCCGACCCGGGACGGCGACAGCTTCGTCAAATAGGGTTGTTGCTAGTCGCGCTTGAACTCGGCTTGCCCCGGGCAGTCGATGATCCCGGCCGCACCTTCGCCACCCAACCGGTCGAAATTGACCATGCCGCCGCCTTCGGCCAGGTTGCCGATGCCGGGACGCACGCTGCCACCGGTGCGGCAGTACACCTTGTTGCCACGGCGGAA
This sequence comes from Massilia sp., assembly GCF_031995545.1. Lineage (GTDB taxonomy): Bacteria > Pseudomonadota > Gammaproteobacteria > Burkholderiales > Burkholderiaceae_D > Telluria. Next base: position 65,525 of record NZ_DAMAGA010000027.1, on the reverse strand, counting down.
GCGGTAGATCGTGACCCCGTCGGGTGTCGTGTAGCTGTCCGAGCTCAGCGTGCGCGAGGTGTCGTTGTGCGCGTTTTCCAACGCGGCGGTGAAGCGGTTATACGGCGTGTCGCCAGGCTTCAATCTGGAAGGCTTGCCATCGCGTAGCGCGCTGTCGACGGCGCCGGCTGCGCGCAGGGCGCGTGCGGCGGTGCTTTCGCCCGAGGGTGCTGCATTCGGCGGTGGTGCGGCGACCGGGTCGGCATCGGGCGCGGCTGGGGAGGGTGCCGCCGCCGGTTCAGTGAAGACTGCCTGCGATTCGGCGTCGAGCGGTGCCGAGGCCGGCTTTGGCACGGCAACGCGTTCCGGCCTGGTTGGCACTGGCGCCGCTGGGGAAGGCGCCGCAACCGGCGGCGGCGCCGGCGTGAACACCGGCACCACGACGAACTCGCGCAGTCCCGGCAACGCTTCCGGCAAGCGCGGCCCGGCCTGCAGCCACCACCACGCCAGCAGCAGGTGCACGCCCAGTGTGGCCGCCAGCGGCCAGCCGGGCGCGCGGCGCGGCATCAACGTCACATCCGCCGCGCCCATCGACCGCTCAGCCCTTCGGCGCGGTCATTGCTCCCTTGATCGCCACGCAGCGCTGGTCGTCCTGCAGCGTGTCGAGCAGCGAGCGGCGGGTGAAGGCCGACAGGTCCTTCATCGTGTCGGCCGCGCGCTGCAGGCGCGCCACGCTTTGCGGGGTGCAGGTGGCCGGAATCATGGTCACCGCGTAGGCGCGCATGAACACCGGACCGGCCGCCTTGTCGAGCGCCGGCAGGCGCGCCAGGCGCGCGTCGGCGCTGGCTTCGTTGAGCGCCTTCTGCTCGGCCGGATAGATGCTGCCCATCGCGGTGCGCAGGCGCGAGAACGGCAGTTTGGTCTGCTGGTCCTCGATCTTGCCCAGCCACTCGGTCTTGGCCGCGCTGTCCGGACGGCCCGCCACCGCCGCCACGGCGGCGATCTGGCCGGCGTCCGACTTGTCGCGCGCCAGTTCGGCGTCGACCAGGGCGGCCGCACCGGCATGGTTGTAGCGGTTCAGGCGCGCGATAATGGCCCAGCGCAGTTCCTGGTTGATCGCGAGGCCTTCGGCCTTGTCCTTGCCTTCCAGGACCGCGGCCAGGCGCGCCAGCGCTTCCGGGCTGCTGGCGACGTCGATGTACTGGCCGAACCAGCGGCGCTGGAAGTCGGCGTTGCCCTTGTTGGCGGCGACGCCGTTCCAGGCCATCTGCTCGAGCGCCCTGCCGGTCTTGCGGGTGTAATCGTTATCCAGGTTCATGGCGTCGAGATACCGCTTGGCACCGCCGACCTTGCCCAGCGTGTCGCCCAGCAGCGTGTAGTCCTTCTCGAGCGGTGCGTTGTTCAGGGCGACGTCGATGAATTCGTTCAGCGGCAGCTGGGCGTCGCGCACGCCGTCCCACAGGCTTTGCCACAGCATGGCGCGCAGCAGCGGGTCGTCGACCTTCGACAGGCTCGATTTGGCGGTGGCGAACGAACGGCCATCCATCTGCACCTTGGCGTAGCCCCAGTCCTGGTAGTTCGGGTAGACCAGGTCCGGGCAGGCGGCGCCGTTCATGTCCGCCACGGCGGTGGAGGCGCCCTTGTAGGTCACCGGCACATTCTTCACCAGCGTCAGCTTGTCGCCGTCGACCTTGAACGCGGCCACCTGCACGCGCTGTTCGCGCAGCGTGGGCAGGTCTTTCGGCGCCGTCTGGGTCAGCTTGAAGCCGGCGATCTTGCCGTTGCTGCAGGTGTAGCTGGCGGCGATGGTGTTCACGCCCGCCTGGTACAGCCATTCCTTGGTCCAGCCGTTCATGTCGCGCCCGGCGGCCTGGCCCAAGGTGCCGATGAAGTCCTGCAGCGTGGCGTTCTGCCACTGGTACTTGGTCAGGTAGTTATGCACGCCCTTGCGGAAGGTTTCCTCGCCCAGCAGGTGGCGCAGCTGCTTGAGGGTCGAGCCGCCTTTCGAATAGGTGATGGCGTCGATGTTGTCGAAGGCGTTGGCCGACGACGGCACCGGCACCTCGATCGGGTGGGTGCTGGCCTTCTGGTCCTGGATGTAGGCCGCCTGCTTGCCGCCCTGGTAGAAGTTCTGCCAGGCGTCCTTGAATTCGGTCGATTCGGCGGTGGCCAGCACGCCCATGAAGGAGGCGAAGCTTTCGTTCAGCCACAGGCCGTTCCACCACTTCATGGTGACCAGGTTGCCGAACCACTGGTGCGCCATCTCGTGCATGATGACTTCGGCCAGGCGCTGCTTCTGGGCCGCGGTCATGGTCTCGCCCAGGAAGCTGCGCTCGGCGAAGGTGATGGCGCCGGCGTTTTCCATGGCGCCGTACAGGAAGTCGGGCACCACCAGCTGGTCGTACTTCTCGAACGGGTACGGGATGCCGAAGTAGCCCTCGAAGAAGGTCATGCCGCTCTTGGTGTAGCGGAACCAGTCGGCCGGGACCACCTGCTTGGCCACGGACTGGCGTGCGAACAGGCGCATCGGGTACTTGCCGCTGTTGTCTTCCCACACCTGGTACGGGCCGGCGTGCAGCGAGAAGTTGTAGGGGCTCAGGCGCTTGGTGGTCTTGAACGTCCAGCGGCGGTTGGCGCCGTCGTCCTTGATGCCGGTTTCGCGGGTGGTGGTGACCACGTGCCAGTCTTTCGGCGCGGTGACGCTGACGGTGTAGCTGGCCTTCAGGTCGGGCTGGTCGAACACGGCGAACATCTGCTGCGCGGCGGCCGGCTCGAAGTGCGAGTAGGTGTAGACGCGGCCGTCGGCCGGGTCGACCATGCGGTGCAGGCCTTCGCCGTTGGTGCTGTGCACGCGCTCGTAGGCGACCACCACCGTGTTGCGGCCCTTGGCCAGGTCGACGGCGCCGATGGTGATGAAGGCATTGTTGTAGCGGGTCTGGACCGGCTTGCCGTTGACGCTGACCGACTTCACGGTGGCCTTGTTCAGGTCCAGGGTGACGTCGGAAGCGTTGTCCTTGAGGTCGAAGGTGACGGTAGTGGTGCCGGCGAAGGTTTCCTTGCCGGTCAGGGTGAAGTCCAGCACGTAGTCCACGTTCGCGATGCGCGCCGAGCGGGCGAAGGCGTCTTCCTGCGACAGGAATGGATTCTCGGCGCGCGCCGGCGCGGCTTTGGCGGGTGCGGCGGCCTGGACTGCGGCGCTGAAGGCGAGCGTGGAAGCGATGGCAAGCGCCATCACGCGGTGTGCTGGAAAGTTCACGGAACAACTCCTCTTGGTGGGCGCATCTGGGTGCGCGACGTAGTGATCGCGCAAGAATAGCATGCACGCAAGCGAGTTGACACAGGGATATCACATTCTCCGCACGGCATATGCACGGCATATGCATGCTGCGCAGCGGCGGTAAATACGAATGAATCGGGAGGAGGAGTGTACGGCGGGATGCAGGGCCGGAGGGCCCTGCGGATGGGTGGCCGCGGCTTCGCCGGCGGGGGCGGGCGAAGCGTTGGCGAAACTTGGCTTGAGGTACGGCTTAAGCGGCCAGCGCCGGGTAGTCGGTATAGCCGGTGCTGCCCTTGGCGTAGAAGGTTTCCGGCACCGGCTTGTTGAGCGGCGCGTCCAGCTGCAGGCGCTTCGGCAGGTCCGGGTTGGCGATGAACAGCTGGCCCCACGACACCGCGTCGGCGGTGCCGCTCGCAACCAGTTCTTCGGCGCGCGCCTTGGTCAGCTGCTGGTTGGCGATCCAGACGCCGCCGAATTCCTTCTTGATCATCGGGCCCAGCGCGTTCGGGGTGTCGGCTTCGCGGGTGAAGATGAAGGCGATCTTGCGCTTGCCCAGTTCGCGCGCCACGTAGCCGAAAGTTTCGGCCGGGTTGGCGTCGCTCAGGTCGTGCTGGTCCGAGCCCGGTGCCAGGTGCACGCCGACGCGGTCGGCGCCCCAGACGTCGATGCAGGCGTCGGTGACTTCGAGCAGCAGGCGGGCGCGGTTTTCCACCGGGCCGCCATAGGCGTCGGTACGCTGGTTGGTCGAGGTCTGCAGGAACTGGTCGAGCAGGTAGCCATTCGCACCGTGCACTTCCACGCCGTCGAAGCCGGCCTTCTTGGCGTTTTCGGCGCCCTTGCGGTAGGCGGCGACGATGCCCGGGATTTCATCGAGCGCCAAAGCGCGCGGGGTGACGTAGTCGCGCATCGGGCGCAGCAGGCTGACGTGGCCGGCCGGCTTGATCGCCGACGGCGCTACCGGCAGTTCGCCGTTCAGGAAGCTGGGGTCCGAGATGCGGCCCACGTGCCACAGCTGCAGGAAGATGCGCCCGCCGGCCTTGTGCACGGCGTCGGTGACCAGCTTCCAGCCTTCGACCTGCTCGTCGGACCAGATGCCCGGAGTATCGGCGTAGCCCACGCCCATCGGGGTAACCGAGGTGGCTTCGGACAGGATCAGGCCGGCCGAGGCGCGCTGTACATAGTGTTCGGCCATCAGCGCATTTGGCACACGGCCTTCATCGGCGCGGGCACGGGTCAGCGGGGCCATGACGATGCGGTTCGGCCATTCGAGGGCGCCGACCTTGATCGGATCAAACAAAGTAGTCATCAGGTATTCCTAGAGTCCGTCGTTCAGTTGTGCGAGAAAGGACTGGATCACTTCCTCGTTGCGTTGGTAGAAGACCCACTGGCCGACGCGGCGCGTGCTCACCAGGCCCGCGCGCTGCAGCGTGGCCAGGTGCGCCGACACGGTCGATTGCGACAGGCCGGCCTGCTTGTCGATCAGCTTGCAGCACACGCCGAAGTCGAGCGGGTGTTCCTGCTCGGCGAAGTGCAGTTGCGGATCCTTCAGCCACTGCAGGATCTGGCGCCGCACCGGGTTGGCCAGCGCCTTGTGAATCGCGTCGATGTCCATGGGTCTTGTCTTATATCGGAGGTTGTCGATCCGAATATCGTCATCTTACGATATTCAAAAAATCTTTGCTGGCGGCGGTCCAAAAACGGCATGCGTGCTTCAAGCGGTGATGCGGGAGGGGCCGGCGCCAGCGTGGTGCCGGCGCCGGATTCGATGGTTATTGCTGTTCGCGGCCGAACTGCGGATTGGGGCGGGTCAGGTAGTACCACTCGGTGTTGGCGGCGGCGTTCGGGGCCGGGAACAGGATGCGGCCGCCGAATTCCGCGGTCACCGGGGTGCCGTCGGCGCGGGTGCCGATCCGCTCGCCCTCTGCCACCGGGTCGAAACTCTTCCACGGCCGCGCGAAGCTGTCGTCGGCGTGCAGGCGGTCGTGCACCACCACCATCGACAGCGCTTCCATCTCCTCGAACGGCACCGGCTGCGGGTCCGGCGCTTCGATCAGCCCCAGGTGCGCCAGCGTGTTCATGATCGCCTGGTACGCGACGTCCGGCGCGGCCGGGTCGTCGTGCTGGCCGCATTCCAGCGTCAGCGCGTAGCCGCCGGTGCTGCGCATGTATTCGGTGGTGCCGACGCCGTAGCGCAGCACGGTTTCCAGTTCCTGCGCGTTGCGGCTGCGGCGCTGCACGCCGTCGCCGTAGGTGGCGAGCCAGCCGTCGACGAAGCGGCGCACGCCCAGGCGCCGCGCCCAGGCGCGTTCCTTGGCCGCGTGCTTGAACGGCTGCAGCGTGCCGTCGTTGTCGAGCGGGCCGACCATCACGAATGGCTCGCCGTGGGCCGCGAACGAATGCAGGTCGAGCAGCACATGATGTTGCGCAAGCAATGGACACAGCCAGTTGGCGATGTGGTCTTCGAAGTCTTGCGGGTCCTGTTTCGGGAACAGGTCGCGGTTCAGGTTGCGGTCGCCGTTGCGCGTCACTTGCTGGTACGCCAGCGGGTTCACGATCGGCACGAAGGTGACGCTGCCGGCGGCGATGTGCAGCTTGCTGCTGTCGATCTCGTCCATCACGCGCCGGATGCCGAGCGTGCCGCAGATCTCGTTGCCGTGGGTGGCGCCCATGATGATGACGCGCGGGCCGGGCTGCAGCGCGGTGTAGTTGATGGACTTGAACTGGAACTGGCGGGAAGAGGTCATGGATCGCGGGGCCGGTAAGTATGGGCAGGATAAGAGCGGAAAAATCGGTGCCGGTATTTTATCGGGAATCGCGCGGCTGTCGAAGTTTCGCTCTGCGGCGGAACGGCGCGGTAAAATCGTCGGTGGCGGGTCGCGTCGATCCGCCGTTCACGAAATAACCGCAACAGCAAAAGGAAACAGCATGGCCAAGAAAGAAGAACTCGACGAAGAGACGATGGCGCTCATCAACTGGTGCATCGAAGTCGAAGGCTTCCTGGTCGCCGGCGGCGCCACCGTCAAACAGGCGCAGGACCACATCGAAGAGCAGATCGAATGGTTCACCGACCAGTTCTACGACGGCTTGACGCCGGAAGAAGCGGCCAAGGAAGCGCTGGCCTGAGCCTCTAACTGCGGTCGACGATGCGGCTGATCTTGCCGTCGGCGAAGGCGAATTCGCTGACGCCGGCCAGCTCGAGCACCGTGCCGGCGGCCGGCCCGCCGGGGATGTCCTGGGCCAGTTTGCCGCGGTAGGCGATATCGACGCTCACGTCGTCGCCGACCGTTTCCCAGCGGGTGACCGATTGGTGGCGTTCCGCGAAGATGTCGCTGGCTTGTTCGGCCAGTGCACGGAACTGCGCGATCCCGTCCGCCTGCGCCGTCAGCTCGCCGTTGGCGTAGTTTTCGAACCTGATCGCGGGCGACAGTACGCTGAGCATGCGCTCCAGGTCGAACGCGTTGTACGCGGCGATGTATTCGACGATCAGCGCGTGGGCATCGAGGTCTTCCATGGCGGGCTCCGGGCGTAAAGTAGCGGCAGTGGCGGCAATGCCTGAGCATAGCCCAGCCATCCCCTGCGCAAACTCACCTTTTTCCACACCGGGCCGGATATCAGCCGCGCGCCTCGATCACTCCGAACCCGGCCGGCGCGTCGCCCAGGAACGCCAGCACCGCATGCGCCTGGATATTCGCGTCGTACTGCGCATTGGCCGCGATCTGTTCGCGCAGGCCGGGCACGATGTCCGGCGTGTGCGGGCTGCGGTAGGCGCGGATCAAGAGGTGCACCAGATCGGCCGGCCCGCCGGCGCGGCGCAGCTGGGCTTCGATCACGGCCAGCAGGGCGCGCTGCATGCGCGGCGTGGGATTGCGGATCTCGCCGAACACGTGCGGCGTGGCGGCGATGGCGGCGCAGATGATGCTTTCCATCTGCTCGGGCCTGAGGTCGGACGCGATGTCGAAGTACGCCTTGTTCCAGCGCGTGTGCGGATTGATCTGGCCGCGCGGGAAGCGGTCGGCGTTTTCCAGGCCGAGGGCATAGCTGGCGCGCGCGAGCAGGTCGCTCAAGGTGTCTAGCAGCGCCATGTCGGGGTGTGTTGCGGTTGTGTCATCCCGGGAGTGTAGCGCAAGCCGTGCAGGCCCGCACAGGGCCATTGCCCCGGCGGCGCCTCACGGCAAACGGTTCGCGTTTCAGGCGAAGCGCCCGCTACGGAAATCCTCGACCGCCTGCACCAGCTCGGCCTGGGTATTCATCACGAATGGCCCATACTGCGCGATCGGTTCGCCCAGCGGTTTACCAGCTAACACCAGCAGGCGGGTCGGCGCCAGCGCCTTGATGCGCACGCCGTCGGCGCCCGGCGCGTTGTCCAGGATCGCCATGCGCGTCTGCGGCACGCCTTTGCCTTCGATCACGGCTTCGCCACGGAACACGTAGACGAAGGCGTTGTGCCCGGCGGACAGCGGCTGCTCGAAGGTGACGCCGGCCGGAATCTCCAGGTCCAGGTACAGCGGCTCGGTATGCGCGCGCTGCACGGCGCCGGCCACGCCATGGGTGCTGCCGGCGATCACCTGCACCGTCACGCCGTCCGGCGTGGTAAAGCGCGGCACTTCCTCGCGCGGGATGTCGCGGTACCAGGGTTCCATCATCTTGTCCGTAGAGGGCAGGTTGAGCCACAACTGGAAGCCTTCCATCAGGCCTTCGGTCTGCTCCGGCATCTCGGAGTGGGCGACGCCGCGCCCGGCGGTCATCCACTGCACGCCGCCGTCGGTCACCAGGCCTTCGTTGCCGGCGCTGTCGCGGTGGCGCATGCGTCCGGCCAGCATGTAGGTGATGGTCTCGAAGCCGCGGTGCGGGTGTTCGGGGAAGCCGGCGATGTAGTCGCCCGGCTTGTCGCTGCCGAAGGCGTCCAGCATCAGGAACGGGTCCAGGCGGCGCTGCAGGGGGCCGGTGAGCACGCGGTTGATCCTGACCCCGGCGCCGTCCATCACGAACTGGCCGTTGATGATGCGTTCGACGCTGCGGGTTTTGGCGATGGGGGTGTTGGTCACAGTCGTGTTCATGGTGGTCTCCTAGGACGTAGAGTTGGCGGCGGAGCCGCCAACTCTACGTGTTCAAGCGAGTGCTTTTTCGATCGCGGCGTTGGCGGCAGCCTGGCCGTTGGCCACGGCGTCCGGACCCATCGCCATGCCCGACGAGTAGATGAAGGTCTGGTCGGTCAGGCCGAGGAAGTTCAGCAGCGCGCGCATCTGCGGCACTTGCGGGTCATTGGCTTCTTCATAGACGCCGCCGCGTGCGGCCGCCACGTACACCTTCTTGTTCTTGAGCAGGCCTTCCGGACCGGTCTCGGTGTAGCGGAAGGTCACGCCGGCGCGGGCGATGGCGTCGAACCAGCTTTTCAGCTGCACCGGCATCGCGAAGTTGTACATCGGGGCACCCAGCACGATCACGTCGGCCGCCTGCGCTTCCAGGATCAGGGCATCGTCCAGCTGCACACGCGCCAGTTGCTCGGCAGTGCGCTGGTCCGCCGGGGTGAACAGCGCGCCCAGGGCGGCGCCGTCCAGCAGCGGGTGCGGCTGGGCGCCCAGGTCGCGGCGCACGACAGTCGCGCCCGGATTGGCGGCGCTCAGCTTGGCCACGATCTGGTTGGTGACGCGGGTCGATTCCGATGCGTCGCCGCGCACGCTGGTGGTGATCTGCAGGATGTTCATGGTGTGGTCCCTTCATTGGTCAGTAAAGTGTCGATGGAGGAACTTTAGCAATTCCAAAAACAATCCGGAAGCCAGTAGAATGGATAACATTATTCTGCTGGTGGAACAATCATGGATGTGGAACCGAATGACCTGCTGCTGTTCGCCCGTATCGTCGAGGCGGGCAGCTTCAGCCGCGCCGCCGAGCGCGTGCAGCTGCCCAAGTCGACCGTCTCGCGCCGCCTGGCGCTGCTCGAAACCACGCTCGGCGAGCGCCTGCTGCAGCGGACCACGCGCAAGCTGGTGGTGACCGAGTTCGGCGCCAGCCTGTACGAGCACGCGCGGCGCCTGGCCGACGAAGTCGACGCCGCCGGCGCGCTGGCCCAGCACCGCCAGGGCACGCCCAGCGGCAAGCTGCGCATCTCGGCGCCGGGCGACTTCGCCAACAACCTCAACGAGGTCATCGCGCGCTTCCTGGCGCGCTATCCGCAGGTGACGCTGGAACTGGACCTGTCGCCGCGCCGGGTCGACCTGGTGGCCGAGAACTTCGACATCGCGATCCGCATGGGCGACCTGCCGGACGACGCTACCCTGAGCGCGCGTCCGATCACGCTCGAGCAGCCGGGCTTGTACGCGGCGCCGGGCTACCTGGCGCTGCACGGCATTCCCGAGCATCCGGACGACCTGGCGGCGCACGATTTGCTGTGCATCCTGAGCCGCAGCGGCGGCGCGGTGCCGTGGGTGCTATCGCGCGGCAAGGTGCGCTGGGAGCGCGCGCTGGCGGCGCGGCTGACGGCGAATTCGCCCGACCTGCTGGCGCGCATCGCCGCGCGCGGCGCCGGGATCGCGCTCAGCTCGTCGCTGTTCGCGCAGTCCTATATGCAGACCGGGGAACTGGTACGGGTGCTGCCGGAATGGGAGATGCCGAGCGCGAACGGCTGGGCGGTGTTCCCGAGCCGCAAACTGATGCCGGCCAAGACCCGGGTGTTTCTGGACATGATGCAGCAGGCCTGCCATGAACAGGGGCACGGACCGGCGCCGGCGCCGGCCGCCGCCGTCACTGCGGCTCAGTTGCCTTAGGCAGCCGGGCGGTTGCCCATCACTTCGCCCAGGCGCACGCCGCGCTCGGGTGCCCACGCATCGTTGAAGCCGATCGCGCCGCGCTTGAACAGCATCACCACGGTGGAGCCGAGCAGGAAGCGGCCCATCTCTTCGCCTTTTTTCAAGGTGACCTGGCCCGGTTCGTAATTCCACTCGCAGATGCGCGGCATGCGCGGCGGATTGACCACGCCGTGCCAGACGGTTGCCATGCTGCCGACGATGGTCGCGCCGACCAGCGTCATCACGAACGGTCCGAACTCGTCGTTCTCGAACACGCACACCACGCGCTCGTTGCGCGCGAACAGGCCCGGCACGCCGCGCGCCGTGGTCGGGTTGACCGAGAACAGCTTGCCCGGCACATAGATCATGCGCGTCAGGCGGCCATCGCACGGCATGTGGATGCGGTGGTAGTCCTTGGGGCTCAGGTACAGGTTGGCGAAGTGGCCATGCTGGAAGTGCGCCGCCAGGGTCTGGTCGCCGCCGACCAGTTCGGCCGTGGTGAACTTGTGGCCCTTGGCCTGGAAAATCTGGTGGTCGTCGATGTCGCCGAACTGGCTGATCGCGCCGTCCACCGGACACACGTAGTCGGCCTGCGCCAGCGGACGTGCGCCGTCGCGCAGCTCACGGGTGAAGAACTCGTTGAAGCTGGCATAGCTGGCGATGTCCGGATTGGCCGCCTCGTCCATGTTGACGCCGTACTTGCCCACGAACCAGCGGATCAGGCTGGTGGTCATGGCGCCGCCCTTGGCGCCCGCGACGCGGCCGGCGAAGTTGGTCATCGCCTGCTTCGGCATCACATATTGGGGCAGGACTTTTATGCGGGACACGGTCGATCGCCTTTCATGGAAAAGTGCGCATTATACTGGGTGGTCGAGCTGGAATGCTTGTTGGAAAGATCATTTCCTCGACGGCTTCCGGCCGAGTGTACCGCAGCTGCTGCCAGCGTGGCGGACGGCCCGTGCGCAGCGCGGCTCGCTTACGCCAGCCGCATCGCCACTGCGCCGAGCGCGATGATTCCTGCGCCCGCCACGCGTGCGCGGGTCATGCGTTCGCGCAGCAGCAGCGCCGCGATGGCGGTGGCGAACACGATCGAGGTTTCGCGCAGCGCCGCCACCACCGCCACCGGCGCCTGCGTCATGGCCCACAGGGCGATGCCGTAGGAACTGGTGGTGGCGACGCCGCCCAGCAGCACCAGGCCCGGTTTGCGCAGCACGAAGGCCGGCAGGCGTCCTTCGGTGCGGCGCCAGGAGACGGCAATCGCGCCCAGCGCGCCGAAGATCAGGATCCAGGCGGTGTAGGCGGCCGGCGAACCGGAACGGCGTACGCCGAGGCCGTCGACCAGCGTATAGCCGGCGATCAGCACCGCCGCCATCAGCGCCAGCACGGTGGGAGAAGGGCCGACCGGCTTGTCCGCCGTCTTGGCGCGCGCGCCGATGGTCAGCACCACACCGCCCGCGCAGATCAGGCCGATCGCCGCCCATTGCGCCGCCTGCAGCCGCTCACCTGCCAGCGTCGACGCCGCCAGCGCGACCAGCACCGGCGCGCCGCCGCGCATCAGCGGATAGGCGTGGCTGATGTCGGCGTGGCGGTAGGCCCAGGCCAGCAGCAGGTAGTAGACGACGTGGATCGCGCCCGAGGCGGCGATGAACGGCCAGCTGGCGGCAGCGGGTGCCGGCAGGGAGGGCAGCAGGGCGGCGCCGACCAGGCCGGCGCCGCCGCTGACGGCCAGCGCGGCCAGGAAGGTATCCGGCTGCGACTTGAGCGCCGCGTTCCAGGCGGCGTGCATCAGCGCCGCCAGCAGCACGGCAAGCAGGACCAGCGGCGGCATGGCGGTGCTCATGCGGCTTTGCCGTGGTTGCGGAAGTAGCGCCGCGCCACCACCAGCGCCGCTATTTGCATCACCGCGCACAGGAAGAAGGTGCTGCCGATGCGCCAGTCGCTCGGTGGCAGGTGGCTGACGGTGCTGAGGATGCCGGTGCCGATCATCGGCGTGACCACGATGCCCAGGCTGCCGATCGATTGCAGCGAGCCCATCAGCTCGCCCTGTTCGGCGGACGGCGAGGACTTGGAGACGATCCCCTGCAGCGCCGGGCCGGCGGCGAAGGCCAGGATGTTACACAGGATGAAGACGTACATCATCCAGCCCTGCGTGGCCAGACCGTAGGCGGCGAAGGTGAGGGCGCCGGAACCGAGACCCAGCAGCGACAGGCGCACCTCGCCGAAGCGCCGGATCAGCATTCCCAGCAGCCCGGCCTGCACCACCACCGAGGCCAGACCGACGCAGAACATGGCGATGCCGTTGTCGCGCGGGGTCCAGCCGAAGCGGAAGGTGGTGTATAGCACCCAGGTCGAATTGAGCATCATCTGGGCGAAGGTGGTGAGCACGATGGTCACCACCAGGCCGCGGATGTCGCGCCGGCGCACCAGCCGCAGCAGAGCCGAGAACGGATTCAGGCGTCCAAGGTGCAGCGGTTCGCGTGCGCCGGGCGCGAGCGACTCGGGCACCAGGAAGTAGCCGTAGACCAGATTGGCCGCCGACAGCGCCGCGGCGACATAGAACGGCAGGCGCACATCGCCTTCGCCCAGCAGGCCGCCCAGCATCGGGCCGCAGATGAAACCCAGACCGAAGGCGGCGCCGATCTTGCCGAAACTTTTAGCGCGGTCTTCGTGGGTCGAGATGTCGGAGGCGTAAGCCGCAGCGACCGACATGCTGGCCGACGACATTCCTCCGATCACGCGCCCGACGAAGATCCAGGCCAGGCTCGGCGCCCATGCGGTGACCAGGAAGTTCAGGCACATGCCGCCCATCGAATACAGCAGCACCGGCCGCCGGCCGACGCGGTCGCTGAGTGCACCCAGCGCCGGCATGCACAAGAATTGCAGCAGGCCGAACACGGTGGCCATCACGCCGTACCACAGGGCCTGCTCGTCGGGCGCGGCCACGTATTGGCCGACCAGCAGCGGCATCACCGGGATCAACAGGCCGATGCCGAGCATGTCGATGAAGACGCAGACCAGGACGAAATTGAGCTTGCCGGTGGCGGATGGCGAAAGCGTACTCGGACTGGTCATGGACTTCTCGGAGGGTGGCGGTCTTGCATAGTAGCATTGCAATCGGGACGGGAACGCATCGCCCTGGCGGCTTATTCGCGCTGCATGACCGGGGCGGTGCTAGGCCGCGCCGCTCCACTCGCGCGCGAAGTCTTCGCGAAAAGCCAGCAGCTGGTCCAGTCGTTGGCGGCCCAGTGCGCGCGCGGCCTCTAACTGCATCATGTCCGGCAGTTTTGCCAGCTTGACCATGATGTGGTCGAGCGCGTAGCGGCGGTCGTCGAAGTCGCGCGACTGGCCGAGCGGATCGTCGGGATGCGCCAGGCTGCTGTCCATCTTGCCGGCGATGTAGAACAGGCGCGCCAGGCCGACCAGGCCCAGGCCGTCGAGGCGGTCGGCATCCTGCACGATTTTGGCTTCGACCGTTTCGGCGGCTATCGCGGCCGAGAAGCTGTGCGCTTCGATCGCATGCGCTACCGCGTCCAGTTTTTCGGGTGGGAAGCCGAGATAAGACAGCTGGTGCCGTGCCAGCTGCGCCGAGCGGCGCGACGCCCGGCTGCGTTCGGGGTCGTTCTTCGGCAGGTTGACCAGGTCGTGCAGGTAGCTGGCCGCCAGCACCACCAGGCGGTCGGCTTCCGGGTGATGTTCGAGCAGGGCCTGGGCGTTGCGCCAGACGCGGTCGAGGTGGGCGCCGTCGTGCGCGCCATCATGCATGTTGTCGATACTGGCGCCGTTCGCAGCCATGGCGACCAGCTTGGTGCGCCAGCCGGCGAGATCGGTTGTGGGTGAATCGTTCATTCTGTCGGTTCTGTGATGGATTGCGGCACGGCGCGCTGCGACAGCGCGTCCGCTTCCAGGTTTTTGTGGCGTGGGATCCAGCGCAGCGTGGACTGCGGCAATTGCGCCAGCAGGACGCGCGCCCGGGTGCGATAGCTGCTCAGCGCAGGCGCGCCGGCGCAGTCGGGGCCATTGACATCGTCAATCACCACCTGGCTGTCGCCGGCTACGATCAGCGCCTCGGCGCCGTGCTCGACGGCCGCCTGCAGCACGGCGATCAGGGCGCGGTATTCGGCTTCGCTGCTGTTGCCGTAGCCGCCGTCGAGCGAAAGTTCGATGCGCAGTCCGGCGGGGCCCAGCAGCAGGGCGCCGAGGCCGCAGCGCCCGGGGTTGGGGCGGGCCGAGCCGTCGAACCAGGCGCGCCAGGCGCTATTGGCGGCCGCCGCGCCGCGCAGGCGCGATGCCGCCGCGTCGGCCCGGCGCCGTGCGGCCTGCAGCTCGGCATGTCGCAGGCGTGCCGCACGTTCTGCCAATAAATGGTCCAGCCCGGCGACGCCGGCGCTCAGGGTCAGCGTCCGGCGCAGTGCTTCGGCCTCGTCGATGCCGGCCCGCTCCATCAGACGCCGGCTGGCGGCGAGTTCGGTCTTGAAGGCAGCGGCTTGCAGTGTGGCGAGGTCGGTCATGGCGTGAGCATAACCGATTCCAGATTGTTGACAGAAGTTAAGACTTTTGAAACACTCGGTCAGTCGTGTCACCGTCGTGTCAACTTCCAGGAGAATCCATGCGTTCGTCTCGTCACGCTGTACGTCTGACCCTGTTCGCCGCGCTCGCCGGCGCCGTCCTCGCCCCCGGTATCGCCTCCGCGCAAAGCCCAACCAAGCAGCAGAAGGCGGCCCCGCCCAAGGCGCAAGCCAAGGCGGTCAAGCGTTATACCATCGAACAGTTCATGGCCACGACCTCGGTCACCGGCGCCTCGTTCAGCAAGGACGAAAAACAGATCCTGTTCACCAGCAACCAGTCCGGCATCTTCAATGCCTACACGATGCCGGTCGGCGGCGGCACGCCGCGCGCACTCACCACATCCACGACCGACACCACGTACGCGGTCGACTATTTCTATAACGACGACCGCATCCTGTTCACGCGCGACAAGGGCGGCAACGAACAGAATCACCTGTACGTGCGCGAACTCGACGGCACGGAACGCGACCTGACGCCGGGCGACAAACTGAAGGCCTCGTTCGCCGGCTGGAAGCCGGACGGCAGCGGCTTCTATGTCGTCACCAACGAGCGCGATCCGAAATTCTTCGACCTGTACCTGTACGACGCCGCCAGCTACAGGCGCACGATGGTGTACCAGAACGACAGCGGCATGAACCCGGGCGCCATCAGCCGCGACGGCAACTGGCTGGCCTTCGGCAAACCGAACACCACGTCGGACAGCGACATCCATCTGTACAACGTGCAGACGCGCCAGATGAAGCACATCACGCCGCACAAGGAACCGGCCAGCCACAGCGCGTCCGACTTCGATCCGGACTCGAAGCGCCTGCTGTACACCACCAATGCCGAAGGCGAATTCACCCGCATCATGGCCTACGATCTGGCCACCGGCGCCACCACGGAAGTGGAGAAGGCCGACTGGGATCTGCTCGGCACCGGCTACTCGCGCAACGGCCGCCACCGCGTCAGCCTGGTCAACCGCGACGGCACCATCGACGTGCGCGTGCATGACGACAGCGGCAAGCCGGTGGCGCTGCCCGAGCTGCCGGGCGGCGAGATGCGCCAGGTGACTTTTTCAAGCAGCGGGCACCTGATGGCTTTCTACCTGAACGGCGACCGCTCGCCCAACAACCTGTACGTGCATGACTTCAAGAGCGGCAAGACGGCCCAGCTCACACGCAGCCTGAGTCCCGAGATCGACCCGAACGACCTGGTCGAGGCCGAGGTGGTGCGCTTCCGTTCGTTCGACGGCACCGTGATCCCGTCGATCTACTACAAGCCCAGGAACGCGGCGCCGAACGCCAAAGTGCCGGCCGTGGTGTACGTGCACGGCGGTCCGGGCGGGCAGACCATGCGCGGCTACAGCGCCCAGATCCAGTACCTGGTCAACCACGGCTACGCGGTCCTCGGCATCAACAACCGCGGCAGCTCAGGCTACGGCAAGACGTTCTTTCGCGCCGACGACCGCAAGCACGGCCAGGAGCCGCTGTGGGATTGCGTCGAAGCCAAGACCTGGCTCGCCAGCCAGGGCTACATCGATCCGGAGCGGATCGGCATCATGGGCGGCAGCTACGGCGGCTACATGACGCTGGCGGCGCTGGCGTTCCGGCCCGAGGCGTTCAAGGTCGGCATCGACATCTTCGGCGTCAGCAACTGGGTGCGCACGCTGGAAAGCATTCCGCCGTACTGGGAAGCGCAGCGCAAGGCGCTGTACGACGAGATCGGCGATCCGGTCAAGGACAAGGCGTTCCTGATCGCGACTTCGCCGCTGTTCCACGCCGATAAGATCCGCAAGCCGCTGATGGTGATCCAGGGCGCGAACGACCCGCGCGTGATCAAGCCCGAGAGCGACGAGATCGTCGAGGCGGTGCGCAAGAACGGGGTCGAGGTGGAGTACGTGGTGTTCGGCGACGAGGGGCACGGGTTCTCGAAGAAGAAGAACCAGGCCGAGGCGAGTGCCAAGATCCTGGCGTTCCTGGACAAGCACCTGAAGCGCTGATCGGTTCAGGCTTCGACAACGCACAACGCTGCCCTCGGGGCGGCGTTGTCGTCATGCATGCGCAGTATCAGCGGCGATATGGATTGTCCGGCCGGTGATCGCGGCGGTTCGGCACCCCGTCGCCATCGCGGTCCCGGTCGCGCCGGTTGCTGATGCCGTCGTTGTCGCGGTCGCGGTCACGATAATTCGGGATGCCATCGCGGTCGGTATCGCGCCAGCGTCCATCGCGTCCATGGTGGCGCGGGCCGCGGTCGTAGCCGTGACCGTAGGCATGACCGCGCGGGCCGTGGTCGCGGTAGGCATACACCGGCGCCGGACCATGCCGGTTCCAGCGCGACGGTTCCATGTACCAGCGCCCACCGCGATGGTGCCAGCTCGGCGGCGCATACACGTAGCCCGGCCGCGCGGCGATGTAGTGCCCTGGGATCCAGGCGTGGCGGTGGCCGCGCCACTCCCAGTAGCCCGGCGCCCACACATAGCCGTGGCGCGGGCCGGGAATGCGTTCGTAGATCGGCGCCGGCGGTGCGCTGCTGATCACGACCGATACGTGCGGCTGCGCCATCGAGGGCAGCGGCGCGTAGGCAGCGGCGCCGATGACGGCCAGGGCTGCGAAGGTGAGGGCGGTTTTCATGTTTGTCTCCAGGTCCGAAAAGCGGATGTCGCCAATATAGCAATCCGCTTTTCCGGAGACAGGGTTTGAAGCATGTTCTTACATTTGATACATGGATCAGCGCGCCGCCAGCAGGATGTCGCGTTTCTCGCCGACGTCCAGGCGCCTGGCGCTGACCACCACCACCGCCGCCTTGCCCTCGGTGGCAACCGCCGCGGCATAGGCCTCGGCGTTGCTGCCCGCGGTATGGACGCGCGCCCGGGCGTCGGGAATCCCTCCGGCGAGGTAGCTGGCCGGCACCGCCACCAGGGCGGCGGCGATGAAAGCGGCTTCCATGTGCTTGAGGATGTTCATGATGTTCTCCTGCAGGTGGGTGGTCGATGTGGTCACTGTATTCCCGGCGCCCCGCCGTCTCCAGCGGTGTGCGACGGGCGGCGGAAAATGCGGCATGGCCTGCGCAAAAGCGCGCACGAAGGCGTGTTCCGGACCGGTGACCGGGACCGCTTTTTCCTGCTCCCCCCGCTAGCCCTGCGCGAAGGGCGCACGGGCGCCCGCCGACTCCTCTAACCCGGACCAGTACATGCCAGGCACGTTCACCACCCTGTTCGATTTCCTGGTCGCCAGCCAGACGGCGCGGCGGCGCGCGCGCAACCTGCGCGCCGGCAGCCGCGGCGCGTCCGGCATCCGCGCGCACGCCGTCGGGCGGCCGTCGCTGTCCTGGCTTGCGAACGGCTGGGCATGGGGCGCGCTGCTGCTGGCGGCGGGCGGCGCGGTGGTGCTGGCGCTGCATGCGCGCGCACTGCCGGCGGGCGAAGATGGCTTGCCCGGCACGGCGGCCCTGGCCACGCTGCAGCCGCTGGCGCCCGGCCTGCGCTTCGTGGTGCCGCGCGAGGCGGGTGTATCGCTGACCCAGGAAGCCGGCGTCGCGCTGGTGGTTGCCGGCGGCATGACGGCCGGGTCTCCGGTGCGGGTCGACCTGTGCACCCAGACGCTGGACCCGGCGCACCCGGTACTGCTGCCGCTGCGGATCGGCTATCCCTTCGATGACGCGGCCGCGATCGCACGCACCCGCACCGCACCGCCGCGCGCGGTGCTGCTGGCGCGGCCCGGTTCCGACATGCCGCGCATGCAGGTCAGCGGCAATGCGGGCCCTGGCCAGGGGCTGAAACTGAACTGGGACGCCGGCGCCGGCACTGCCGGCTTCGTCGGCGACGCCACGAACGGACGCGTCACCCGCGCGCGCCAGGGCGAGGCATTACTGGGCCGTAGCGGCTGGCTGGTATGGAACGGCCAGGCGCTGCGCTTCGCGCGCCAGGCCAGCAGCGCCTGTCCGCAGGCGGGGGAACTGGTGCTGACCCATTACCGCAAGCCGGACCTCGCGACGACCGCCGCACCGGCACTGGTGCAGGCTTTCCCCACAGCCGGCGACCCGGTCGCGCTGCGCCTTGCGCCGGGCAGCTACCAGGTGCCGCTTCTGCCTACTGCCGGCATGGAAGACCAGGCCCTGTTCGACGCGCTGCGCGCACGCGGACTGCTGCGCCTGGGGTCCGACGGCCTGATCGAACTTGCGCCGCGCGACCTGCTGGCCTGGCACGCGGCGGCGCCCGAATCCCGTGTGCCGCTGCCCGGCTGGTCGCAGGTCGCCTTGGACGCCGGCGACCGGCGCCTGCTGGAACGTCTGCACGACCGCGCCGACGGCGCCTTCGTGCGCGAGCAGGTACGCATCTTTAACAGCGAACGGCGCCTGGTGGCCTGGCGTGAGCGTCCCGGCAGCGCGGCCGGCTGGCATGCCAGCGTGGCCGGCGCGCCGGCGCCGCGCGAAAGCGGCCTGCCGCTGGCGGCGATGCGCCTGTTCGCGCGCCTGCCGCAGGGCTGGGAAGCGTGGAACCGGGTCGGCGGCTGGAAGGGTGGACGTGGTGGCGCGCTGGTGACGCTCAGCGCCCCCGTGCTGTCCGGCGCGGCGCCGGTCGAGCTGCTGGTCGCGGGCCGGGTGCGCAGCGCTTCCGGCGCCAGCGCACAGGTGGCCGGCGCCTGCGACGGGCGCGCCTGCCCCGATGGCGCGGCGGCGCGCCGGGTGGTGCTGACGCCGCTGCCGGGCGCCACCAGCATGTCGGTGCAGGTCGAGCCGCTCGACCTGGCCGCGCTGTCGGGCGACGCCGACGCCGCCTACCGCCACCTGCGCCTGGTCGACGGCCGCTTGGCGTGGCAGGCACTGCCTGCAGGTAGCACTCCGTCCCGTCCCGCCGCGGTGCCGGTACGCCTGCTCGACCGCGACGGCCATGCGCTGTGGGCCGACGGCGCGCCAAGCGGCGACGCGGCCGGGGCCGGCCTGGCGCCGCTGCTGGGCGTGCACCGCGCGCAGGACAACGGCGTGGCCGGCATGCTGGCGCGCCTCGGCGGCACCCAACACGACGCGACGCTGAGCCTCGACCTCGGCCTGCAGGCGCGCGCCCAGGCCACACTCGATTGCATCGGCCTGCGCGGCGGCAGCTTCGATGGTCGCAGCTGCCACGGCGGCGCGGCGCCGAGTCCGGAGCGACGCGCCGGCCTGGTGCTGCTCGATGCCGGCAGCGGCGACATCCTGGCAGCGGCCTCGAGCGGTGCCGGCGCGGTCGATCCGGCGCAATGGAGCGAGCTGCGCGACTTCGACCGCGCCGACCCGGCGCGCAGCCCGCTACGCATCGCCGCCTTCCAGCACGACGGCGGCGCGCACCGGGCGCCGGGTTCGACCTTCAAGGTGGTCAGCGCCCTCGGTCTGGAACAGGCCGCGCGCCGCGATGCGAATCTGGACGCGCTGCTGGGCGGGTTGCCCCTGCCTGAGGTGGACCGCATGGCGCGTGACGGCGGCTATGGCTTCCGCACCGACGCATCAAACTATCCGCACGATACCGGGCGCGCCCACATCACCAATTTCCGCGACCAGATCACCGGCGCGCGCGCCGCCGCCGGCCGCCTCGGCGTGGAACAGGCGCTGGCGCACAGCGTGAATACCTGGTTCGCCTGGACCGCGGAGCTGAGCGACCGCACCCTGTTCGGCCAGCCCGACGGCGGCATGCCGGGCGCGCGCGAACTCGAAAGCGGGGCGCTCGACAATGCGCGTCCCGTGGCGGCGATGGCGCGCCGGCTCGGCTTCGGCGCAGCGCAGCGTCTGGACGGCGGCCTGCTGCCGGCGGACTACCGCTGGTCGCAGTGGGATGCGCTGCAGGCCAGCGCCTCCAACCTCGATCCCGTCCACAGCCGCCACGAACTGCGCCAGATGGCGATCGGCCTGCGCATGCAGACCACGCCGCTGCAGATGGCGCTGGTCGCCGCGGCGGTGGGCGAAGGGCAACTGGTGACACCGCGCCTGTTGCTCTCGCTCGACGGGCGCGAATCCAAGGTGCAGCGCGGCGCGGCCCTGGGCGTGCGCCTGGACCGCGTGCGAGCCGGGCTGAAAGGCGTGATCGACGGCGGCACCGCGGCCGGTGCCTTCCGCGACTCCGCCTTCAACGGCCTGCGCCCCGGCCTGTATGGCAAGACCGGCACCGCGCCGGTGGGCGCCGACGGCCTGGCGACGGTCTGGTTCATCGGCTGGCTGGAGCCGGGCAGCCTGCCGGGCCAGACCCGGCGCCTGGCGTTTGCCTCGTTTGTGAGCCACTCGGCGGCGACCGGCGGCGGCCACGCGGCGCCGGTGGTGGCGGCGCTGCTGCGCGGGATGTCGGAACAATCACAGGAAGTGAAGGGTAAATAGGGTTCTTCTGCGCGCCTCAAAACCGTGTTTGTATGGCATCATCTGTTTCAATCCGCCATACAAAACGACACGCGGACTGAAACGAGGGCGAGGAAGGTATGCGTTTGCCGGGAACCCGGTACCAGGAACACGGTTGGGAGCAGGTCCGCAAGCTGCTGGGGCAATGCTCCCTGCAGGCGTTCGGCCGTCTCGATCCGGCCGTGCTGCTGGCGCCGGAGCTCGAGGATTCGCTGGCCGCCTACGTCGACGCGGTAGCGCCGCTGCTGCACGCGGCCGGCGCCCGTTTCAGCGAAGCAGGCAACAGCTACGGCGACACCGTGGCCGAACTGGCCCTGAGCCTGGTCTTTGAATTGCAGGCGCGTCCCGCCGACTGGTCGGCGCTGTGCGCGGCGGTCGCCGGCGAGCACGCGCGCTTTGGTGCGTTCTGGTCGCGTCCCGGCGGCGAAGCCCAGCTGCGCAAGAAATTCAACGACCTGTACGCCGTCCTGCGCGACAAGGTCGACAGCGACAACTACATCGTCGCCTGCGGCCGCGCCTGCAGCCCGAACCGCATGTACGCCTACCGCATGCTCGATACCGCCTACCACGAGCTGGCGCGCCTGTTCGCCGACTGGCACGGACATTTGGAACAGGTAGGCGCAATACTTGGGCGCACGATCGACGCGATGCCGATCGAGGCACGCCGGCTGCGCTCCATCGCCGACTGCCGCCCCGAATGGATCCTGCGCTGGAGCGAAAGCCAGGAGCGCTTCAGCGGCGCACCGGGCCCGCTGCACACGCGCTCCAAGCGCTTCGCCGCGCTGAAGGACAATCCCGACAAGATCGGCGCCATGCTGCGCGAGATCGGCGAATACGAACAGCTGTCGGCCAACGGCGACCGTGACTGGCTGCAGGACCGCGAGGATGCCGGCGCCTGGCTGGACGACTACTGGCGTGTGCTGAACGAGTCCGAGGCGGGCGTCACGCCCGGTCCCGACCAGATTCTCGAAGCGCGCCAGGACGAACTGGCGGCGCCGGATATTGAACTTCCTCCCACAGTGGCCCCGATCGACGACGCCGAGCCGGCACGGCTGGCGATCGTGGCGCAGCAGCTTTCTCTTCCCCCCGACTATCTGTCTGCAGCGGCGGCGGCCGAAGACCGCGCCAGCTGGGCTGCGCGGCGGATGGCGAATCATTCGCTGCCGGTGCGGCTGGCGGTCTACCTCAAGCTGCTCGGACCATTCGACGACAGTTATCCGTCCGAATGGCTGGACCCGGCCAGCGGCGAGCTGCCGACGATGGGGCAGCTCGCCGCGCTGGACGGCGTCTCGTTGCCGACCCTGCGCAAGCGGCGCGACGCCGCGATCGCGCATTTGAACGCGGCGCCCGTCGAGGGCGTGATGGCGGATAAGGAGGAGGAACGACGATGGGCATGACGCAACTGGACCGCAAACTGCAGGCGCAGGCACTGCTGGGCAAGCGCGTGGAAGACGACCGCCTGATGCTGGCCGACGCCGTGCTGCTGGCGGCGCTCGACGGCAGCCGCCCCATGACGGGTGGCGAGCGCGCGGCGTTGCAAGCCTCGCCGTTGACACTGCGCCGTTTCAAGCACCTTGCCGATGCGCGGCGCCAGCCGGCGCAGGCGGTGTGGTCGGGCAGCCACGGCCTGCTGCGCGCGGCCGACAGCGCCGCCGCTTTTACCGCGCTGCAGACCGACGACGGCATGTGGCGCTTGCATGTCGAGGGCAGTGGCGGCAAGCTGGCGGTGATCCTGCAGCTCGATCCGCACGCGGCGGGGGCGGCGCAGGTACTGAGCAAGAAGATGGAAGTGGTGGTGCGCGACGGCGCCGGCGCCATTGTTTTACGCGGCACATTGGATGCCGACGGCGAATGCGAGGGGCCGTGGCCCTTTGCTGCAGCGCCGGCGGCGCATTTTCAGCAGCATGGAGCACGTTTCGACGTCACGCCTGTCGCGTGACGCCGTCGGAAGGATGAAGATGTTTGGTTCGCTGCTCAAGAATTCCCTGCGATTTTCCCTGCACCGCCCGGGGCGGCAACCAGACTTCGACGCCGCCCGCCTGGGCCTGGGCCAGACGGCGCTGGCGCTGCAAGCGCCCCCCGGTAGCGCCGTGCCGCAGGGCTGCGCCGCGGTGCTGGTCGACCGCAATGGCCGTAGCCGGCGCCTTGCCGGCGGCGGCAAGATCGCGGCGCACGAAGGCGAAATCGCCTGGTGCGTGCATCC
This sequence comes from Massilia sp., assembly GCF_031995545.1. Classification (GTDB taxonomy): domain Bacteria; phylum Pseudomonadota; class Gammaproteobacteria; order Burkholderiales; family Burkholderiaceae_D; genus Telluria. The sequence goes on along the minus strand of NZ_DAMAGA010000027.1, from coordinate 42,376 downwards.
GGGACCGTACAGCTGCGAGCTGGTGCCTTTCGCCGCCGCGCCCGAGATCGGCCTGCGCGTGAGCATCGCCATCGACGCCAGCGACCCGCGCGCCACCCACCAGCGCTTCGACCTGTTCCTGGCCAGCGAAGGCGGCAACGGCGTCGAGCTGGCGGACTTCACGGCCGCGATGCAAAACGCGCTGCAGCGCGAACTGGCGCAGGGCAACCTGGACCTGCCGCCATGCACCACGCTGGAAGAGTGGAACGCCTTCCGCGCCGGCTTCAATCAGCTGATGTACACCCGCTTCGGCGTGATGGTCGACGACTGCGTGCCGGTCGACCTGGGCGCCGCGCGCGATTACGCGCAGGTGCTGGAGACCCGTCTGGCGCAGCAAAGCCGCGAACAACATGAGGCGTCGAAAGCCGCCCCGGCGCCGGTGCTGGAACAGCAGGCCTTCGTGCCGGCCTGCGAGGATGCGCGCGCGCTGCGCCGCCTGTTCCTCGAGCTGCCTTGCCTGATGTGCGCGATTCGCCTGGCGGCGCTACCTAGTGGTCAGGACCAGTTCCGCCAGCAGCAGGACCTGCTGCGCCGGCTCGACCTGGTCAGCCTGGCGGTGGGCACGATGCCGGCGCTGGAACTGAGCGCGCCGAATCAGCCGCTGGAGCATGGCGAGCAGCTGCGCCGCGCACGCCACAGCCGGCGTGCCGCCGCCGCGCTGGACGAAGCCTGGGCGCTGCTGGCGCGCATCAAGAACGGCGGCGACGTGGCGCTGGCGCCGCTGCTGGACGAAGCCGACCGCATCGTCGCCAACCTGGAATACGAAACCGCGGTGCGGCGCCAGAGCGCCGCCCTCGAGCCTGAAGAGGTGCCCGCGTGAGCGCGCCGCAGGAAGCCATCTGCCGCAGCATCGCCCCCGACGGCGGCCTGCTGACGATCACCGCGACCCGGCGCCCGCGCGCCGGCCGCGCCGACGTCAAGTGCAGTGTGCCGGGGGCGCCGGCGCTGGCCGGGCGCATGCAGCAGGTGGTGCGCCTGGCGCGCCACACCGAGGCGCGCGTCGACAGTCGCGACCAGGTGGTGCTGGGACTGGACCGCGCGCCGCCGGGCGACTGGCGTGATTGGGAACTGGCGGCGGTGCTGGCCGACCGCATGGTGCGCGGCGTGTATGTGCCGCGCGCCGGGGTGACGGCCAACGGCTGGTCCGACGCCTGGCACTTGGGACGGATCGACGGCCGCGCGCTGGCGCATGTCCCGGACGGTGTGCTGGCCGGCGGCGTGAACGGCTTGCCGCACCTGGGCGCGCTGAACGGCCAGCCCGATCCGGCGGCCGGCGTGTCCAGTGCGCGCGCCTGGTTTCCGCTGCACAGTGGCGGTGCGCAGGACAGCCTGGGCTGGGTCGAGGTCAGCGTGCGTCCGCTCGCGGGAGGGCAGGAAGACGATGCGCCGGCCGCGCCCGACCTCGATCCGGTGCGCCAGGCGCAGGTGGGCGCGGTGCTGTCGGCCGCGCGCCATTTCGATGGACGCGGCCAGGGCCAGTGGCGCACCACGGTGCGCTTCGGCGAGCCGCGCTTCCAGGGCGACTCGTACCAGTTCGCGCTGGTGATGGCCGACCGCATCGCGCGCGGCCGCGAATTTCTGGCGCGCGGACGGGTGATCGCCACCGGCTGCTCGAGCGCCTGGCATGCCGGCAAGGTGGAAGCGGTCGATGCGCTGCAGGCCAAGTGCGCGCTGATCGTACGCGAAGCGGCGCCGGGCGACCGCGTGCTGCTGCCGAAGGAATGGGAAGCCGGTCTGCAGGCGGGGCTGATTGCAGGCCTGCGCGAAGACTTGCGCGCGCGCGGCGCCAGCCTGGCGTGCGTCGAGCGGATCGGCATCATCTAGGGTTTGTGCCTGCGCCGGACCCGCGCACGATAGGGGGCCGGCGGGGCGGATACAGGCATGGCCCTGCTAAAATCCACGGGTTGTGCGAATTGGACATTCAGGGTCGTCGCAACGTCGTACCAAGTAAACGGAGTCGGATATGTTGCAGATGTTCGGAGTCAAAGGCGCCAGTTGCCCGCGCTGCGAGCGCAGGAATGGCGTTGAAGCCAGCTACTGCGCCGGCTGCGGCATGATCCTGGGCGCGCCGCGCAACAAGCCGGTGCTGGTCGAGAACCGCTGGGTCGCCGGCGCCGACGAGCTGGGGGTATTCTTCGGTGTGCGCGAGCTGTCCGGCCTGTTCGTCAAGACCCTGCGCGTGCCCGCCACCGCGCGCGGCTTCATCCTGCAGGGCGACAAGGCGACCGAGGTGCCGCAGGGCGAGTACGAGATCGAAGGCTTCTTCACGCGCCTGAACCACCTGCTGCGCGACCAGCACGCCGAAATCCTGATCACCCGCACCGGCGCGCTGCCGGTGCCGTTCGACTACGGCGATATCGCCACCAGCGAGCACCTCGAGATCCAGGTGCGCTTCGCGCTGCAGGTGAAAATCGAAAACGTGCCGGCCTTCGCGCGCCACTTCATGACCGCGCCCGGCACCGTCAGCGTGGGCGAACTGCGCGAGCTGCTGAACCATCCGGTGCGCCAGCTGGTGGCCGAATTCGTCGGCGCCCGCTCGATCCGCGAGATGGCTGGCAACCGCGAGCTGCGCGAACAGATGGACCAGCGCCTGCAGGGCGGCCTGCGCCAGCTGCTGGCCCAGTACGGCCTGGCGGTGACGGCGGTGGAAACGCTCGAACTGCGCCACGACAAGTACGACGCCAACCGCGCGCGCGTGGGTAGCCTGTGGCTGGCCGCCGACGAGCAGCACGTGCAGCTGGCGCACGCGCGCCACCTCGACGAGTTGTACAGCGCCGAGGAATGGCAGCGCATCAAGCGCAGCGAAGAGGAAGCGCGTCTGCGCTACCGGCGCGCCGAGCTGCGCCAGGACGACGCCATCGCGCGCGCCGAACTGTCGCTGCAGGGTGCCGACCGCGCCCACGGCGTGCGTGCGCGCCAGATCGAACTGTACGGCCGCATCGTCGAAGCGCAGTCGCGCAAGCAGGCGCTCGACCAGGGCGCAGCGGAGGTGTTGGCTGAACTCGAACACGACCTGGCCAAGAAGAACGCCGGTCGCGCCGACGAAGCGCTGGAATGGCGCCACCTGCGCGCGCTGGCCCAGCTGCGCATGCGCGCCGAACTGGCGGCGGCGCAGCAGGAAGCCACGCAAGGACGGCAACTGGCGCAGCAGCGCTTCTCGCAGCAACTGCTGCAGCAGCAGATCCGCCACAAGATCGAGAGCGCGCGCCAGATCGAGGATGCGGCGCGCCAGCGCGACGAACTGCAGCGCCTGCGCCAGGGCGAACAGGACGCGGCGCGGCGCCTGCGCGACATCGACGAAGCCGAACACGTGGCGCGCTACCAGGCGCTGCGCATCGCCAACGAGGCGCACCTGCGCGAAGCCGAGCGCTGGCAGGAGTGGGAAGAGGAACAGGCGCGCCAGCGCATCGGCGACGTGCGGCGCGAAGCCGGCGTGCGCGATGCCCAGGCCCAGCACGACAAGCTGCAGCGCACCATCGAACTCGACGCCGAGCACGCCCGCCGCATGCACGAAGCGGCGCAGGTGCCGCTGGCCGCCGAGCGTGCTCACGAGCTGGCGCGCGCCGAGATGATGGGCATGCTGGACGATACCGCCAAGCTGGCGATCGCCGGCGAAGCGAACGCCGCGATCCTGGCCGACTTCATGAAGACGCGGGTACACGCGACGATGGATGCGGGCCAGCTGGCGTCGCTCGCCGGCGTGGTCGGCGCCGGCAAGCTGACTGCGGCGGAAGCGGCGGAACTGGTGCGCGCCGAGCAGGCGCGCCGCGAACAGGAAGTCGACAAGGACCGCCGTCACCAGATCGAGCTGCTGGAGCGCCAGAACGACGTCAACAAGGCGGCGCTGGTGTCGCAGGCGCAGGCGGTCAGTGGCGTCGTTGCCAACTCGGCGCGCCAGTGCGCCAACGGCCACCCGGCGGCGCCGGAAGACCGCTTCTGCGCCGCCTGCGGCTCGCCGCTGCAGCATTGACCGATCGATGCAGACTGCCATCGACAAGATCCGCGAGCTGCGCGCGCTGCACGAAGACGGGCTGCTGAGCCGTCAGGAATTCGACCTGCGCAAGAACGCGATCCTCGATGCCGCCTATACGCCGGGCCAGCCGGGCCAGCCGCGCCCGGCCACCGACACCGGCGAAGAAGTCCCCGCCGCAGTCGTCCGCCCCGGCACCGAGATCGGGCTGATGACGGGCCAGGAAGTCGGCCCGCAAAACCGCCGCTACCGGCTCGAACGCCTGATCGCGCACGGCGGCATGGGCCAGGTGTGGCAGGCCACCGACCTGGCCACCCACGCGGAACTGGGCCACAGCGCCCAGGTGGCACTGAAGATCCTGCCGCCGCAGCTGACCCAGGCCGCCAGCCACGCCAAGCTGCTGATCCAGGAAGCCACGCGCGCGCGCCGCCTGGCGCACGAGCACATCGTGCGCGTCTACGAATGGGCGCAGGACCCGGCCACCGCCAGCTTCTTCCTGATCATGGAATACCTCGAGGGCGAAGACCTGGACGCGGTGCTGGCACGTGAAAAGCGGCTGCCGCTCGACCGCGTGCTGGCGCTGCTCGACCCGGTGGCCGAGGCGCTCGACTACGCGTGGGAGCGGCACCGCCTGGTCCACCGCGACATCAAGCCGGGCAATGTGTTCGTCACGAAGAAGGGCGAGGTCAAGCTGCTCGACTTCGGCATCGCGGCGCGTGCCCGCGCCGGCGGCGGCAACCACGCGGCGCCGCTGGAAGCGCCGGCCACCTCGGGTACTGCCGGCTACCGCGCGCCGGAAGCCTCGACCGAAGGCAATGTGCCGGAACCGCGCCTCGACGTATATGCGGTGTCGGTGATGATCCATCAGCTCTTGACCGGCGTGTTGCCCGGTGGCGTCGGCGGCCAGGTGCCGGAAACGCTCGGCGCGCGCCAGTGGGAAGTGCTGCGCACTGGCTTCGCGTCCGACCCGGCGCAGCGTCCGGCCACGGTGCACGCGCTGCTGGACGCGATCCGCGCCGCCGCCGGCCCGGCGCCGGAAGTGCTGGCTGCTCAGGAAGCCGCGCAGCGCGCCGAGCAGCAACGCATCGAGCGCGAGTTGGCCGCCAAGCGCCAGCGCGAGGCCGAAGCGGCAGCGGCGGTGCAGGCGCGCCTGGACGAGCAGCGCCGCGTGCAGCTGCGCGAACAGCAGCGGCGCGAACGCGCCGCCGCCGAGGAAGCGCGCCAGCTGCGCAAGGAAGCGCTGCGCCAGCAGCTGCTGGCCAAGCGCGACGAAGAGGTGGCCAAGGTGCGCGCGGCCAAGGAAGAAGCCGAACGCAAGGCGCTGCAGGCGAAAGCGGCGGCGGCTTACCTGGCGCAGCAGAAGCGCGCACGCGAGGAAGAGGCGGCACGGGCCGCGCAGTCCGCGCCGGCGCAGGCTGCCGGGCAAGCGACGGCAGCGGCAACGGTGTTCGAGACGCCGCCCGACGCGTCCGCGCCCGCGCCGGTGGGCGATCCGGCGCCGCCGCCGGTCCCGATCGGCAGCCTGCTGCGCGACCCCTTCCTCGACGGCAGCGGCAACGGCCCGGTGATGGCGCCGATCCCGGCCGGACGCTTCCAGATGGGTTCCCCCGACCAGGAGCGCCGCATCGCGATGGCGGCCGGCGCCCAGAAGAACTGGCTGGCGCGCGAGACGCCGCAGCACTGGGTCGGCATCGAGCGCGCGTTCGCGCTGGGCCGCTATCCGGTCACGGTCGGCGAGTGGCGCGTGTTCGTGCTGGCCACCGGCTGGCAGCCGCAGGGCGAGGTCGACTGGGCCGCGCCCGGCTTCCCGCAGAGCGACGAGCATCCGGTGGTGGGCGTGACCTGGTTCGACGCCCAGAAGTACGTGGCCTGGCTCAGTGAAGTCACGGGCAAGCGCTATCGGCTGCCGAGCGAAGCCGAGTGGGAATACGCCTGCCGCGCCGGTACCAAAACCACCTTCAACGTCGGCGACACCATCAGCACTACCCAGGCCAACTTCGACGGCACGTTCACGTACAACGGTGGCCCGCGCGGCGAATTCCGGCGCGGCACCACGCCGGCCGGCAGCTTCGCGCCCAACGCCTGGGGCCTGCACGACATGCACGGCAATGTCTGGGAATGGGTGCAGGACGTGGTGCACGACAACTACGAAGGCGCGCCGCTCGATGGCAGCGCCTGGGAAGAGGACGGCGACAACGCGCGCCGCATCCTGCGCGGCGGCTCCTGGCTGTACAACCCGCGCTACCTGCGCTCGGCGCTGCGCAACGGGTTCTCGGCGGTGCTATCGAACGATATCGTGGGTTTTCGCGTCGCGCGCGAGCTGGGGTAGCGCAGCGATCGGCCGCGCGCGTGACGTTTCCGCGCGGCTAACGGGCGCGCCTTAGACGGGGACAGGCGTATGGTGTCTTTACCGCGCTGCTGCCGGAAACGACAACGCGGTGTGTCCATTCAGCTTCGTGAAAGGAGGCGCGCCATGAAAGTTCCAGAACATCTGCGGGCACCGGTGATCGTGTTCGCCCTGCAAGCCGCACTGTTGATCGGCTCCTCGCTGGTCTTCCTGGTGCTGCGGCCATAGCGCCGCTCGTTGCGCAGGATCAGGCTTCGAGCAAGGCCGCCGGCACGCCGCTGCGGCGTTCGCCCGACTGGCGCCGGCTGACCCGCGTTTCCGGATAGGCATTCGGCGTGAAACGTGCGCCGGCACCGAAGCCGGTGAATGCCAGGCGCTCCAGGTCAGCGCCCGGCGCCAGCGGCTGTTCCTGTCCGCCGGCGCGGTCGAGTTGCCAGAAGCCGCCGTCGCGGTGGAACAATACCGGCAGGCCGGCGGCGCGCGGCATCACGTTCGCGCGTGCGATGTCACGTGTGTGCGGCGCGCATTCCGGCGCCATCAGATAGAAACATTCGGCGCGCGCGCCGGCATCCAGCCGGTGCAGCACGACCGCGTGCGGCAGCAGGGCGGTCACTTCCAGTGTGACGATGCCCTTGATGCTGGCCGTGAATTCGATGCGCATCCCGGGGCGCAGCAGGGTCGGCAGGTGCTTGCCCGGCCACACGCCGTCGAGCAGCAGGCCGTAGCGCGACACGTCTTCGATCTCGAAACCGGAGCGTCCGCACCGGATGATCGCGTGGCGGCCCGACAGGCGGCGCGTCAGCCCGCCGCGCTCTTCGCCGGCCTCGCCGTGGTGCGCCAGGAGCAGGTCGGCTTCCGGTTCGATCGCCTCGAAGCGGCCCAAAACACACTCGTCGAGCGCGAACAGGCGCACATGGCGCTGGGTGCTGGAGTCGGCTTCGGCATGCACCAGGCAGGCGCTGCTGGCGGGACAAGGATGTTCGCCGGCCGCGTGCGGCAGGTCGATTTCGATCAGGTCTTCGTCCCAGGCGATGGTCGAGATGCCGAGGTCGATCTTGCCGCCGTCGCCTTCCAGGTTCAGGTGTGCGATCGAGGCGTTGCGCGCGGTGACGTCGATGTCGATGCGCCCGCCGCCCGGCGCGTTGACGCGCGCGATGCCGGCGTCGTCGGCCGTGACGCGCACGTTCTTGTGGGTGGCGAGGAAGGTCTGGTGGATCTCGGCCAGGCCGGCATCGTGGCGCGGCACCAGGATCACCGGAGAACAAACCCAGGTGCGGCTGGCGCCCGGCGCGTGCGGGTGGCGGCTGTGCAGTTCGATCTCGATGCGGTGCTGGCCGTGTTCGACGCCGCGCGAGGAAAACTCGAGGAACAGCAGGCGCCATTCGCCGCGCGTGGTGCGCTGGAACACGTAGCTGGCGCCGCCCTGCAGCCGCAGCGAGGAGCGCACCAGCATCCGCACTTCGGATGCGCAATCCATCGGCATGCCGCGCAGTTCGAGGCGGATCGCCTGGCGTCCGCCGGCGGCGCGCGGGTCGAAGCCGCTGATGTGCAGTTGCGGGCGCTGCAGGCCGGGCTGGGACGCTGCGGGTATCGGGCCGATCACGGTGTCGCGCCGCGCGCGCACGTTGCTGAGGGCTTCGTAGCCCGTCGGCAGCGCAATGGCCGATGCCGGCGCAACATCCTTGGTCGCCTCGGGCTGCGCATGGCCGTGCTCGCACACGGCGTCGCCGGGCATGACCCAGACGGTGCAGTGCGGATACTCGGGATTGCGGCAGCGATTCATGTCAGGGCGACAAGTAAAAGGAGGTTAAGGGCGACAGCAGAAGCTTAGCCTGTTTTGGGCATCGGTGGCGCACCGACTTCGTTGATTAACAACATTATTTTTCCGAAAGGCATTAATTTTCGGCGTCGACCGGAAGCACGGTTTCATCCAGCGGCTGTGGCAGCGGCCGCAGCACCAGCGCGGTGAGGTTGTCGGGTTGCAGCCCGGCGGGCGGATCGGCATCCAGCGCCGCGAACAGCCGCTCCACCAGCGTGGCCGCGTCTGGAGTGTTGTCCAGCAGCGCCGGCCAGCGTCCGGTGACCCGCTCCGGATCGGCGCACGACCAGAAGCCGTCGGTGGCCAGCAGGTAGGCGGCCCCGGCCTCGACCGGCAGCAGGCGGCGGTCGGGCAGGTGCGCGAGCCAGGCCGGCAGCTTGTCCGGCGTGAGCGCGAACAGCGGATCGGACAGGCGCGCCGGATCGGCGAAGGCGTTGCCGAGGATGAAAGCCTGGGCGATCTGGGGCGCGTGGCGGCCATACACCTGGGCCTGCCAGCCGGCCTGGTCCAGGCGCCCGGCGAGGGCGGCGACGGTGGCCGGCACATGGTCGACGGTCAGGGGCGTGGCGCCGTCGCGTGCCAGCCGGTACAGGCGCGAATCGCCCACGTGGTACAGCAGCGGGGCGCCGTGCGGGCGCAGTTCGAGCAGAGTCAGGGTAGTGCCGGGCCGCGCGGTGCCGGCGGCATCGGCGGCAAGACGCGTTTGCAGGTCGGCGTGCACCGCGTCCAATCGGCCGCTCAGCTCGTCGAGCGAAGCGCAGGGCGGCATCTCGAGCAGCGCCTGCGCCACCGCTTCGGCCGCTTCGCGTCCGTGGCCGTGGCCGCCCATGCCGTCAAGGACTGCCAGCCGGCCGTGTCCCGTGGGCCAATGGGCCAAGGAGTGGTGCTGCGGCTGCCCGTCGCGCAGCAGGCAGGCGCGGCCATCGAAATCGATGACGACGAAATTGTCCTGGTTCTCGGCGCGGGTGGCGACGCCGGGCGCGTCGATGCCGATGCGGCTGGCGACGGCGACGTCGAAACAGGGGGCGAAACGGAAAGCGGTCAGGGCTGGCATTGGCGGCTGGAATGGTGCGTTGGCGCTACTGTACACCGTCCGCCGCGCTAGTCCCTAGATCGGGTGCCTGCTTCTGCCCTTCATCAGCACCAGCGCATTGAGCATCACGCAGGCGCCGGCCGCCGCCAGCGCCGCGCGCACGCCCCAGGCGTCGGCCACGCGGCCCCAGAACACGCTGCCGGCGACATAGCCGCCCGACATCACGAACAAATAGATCGACAGCGTGCGCGCCCGCACCTCGGCCGGGAACGACAGCTGGGCCGCCGCGTTCAGGGTCGAGACGGTGGCCGACCACGCCATGCCGCCGCACACGATCAGCGGCATCAGCAGCGCGAGCGAACGCGTCAGCGGCATGGCCATCAGCATTGCGCCGTACACCAGCAGCGCGCCGGCCAGCACGCCGGTCTTGTCGACCCGCGCGCGCACCTGCGGCAGGAAGAAGGCGGCGATCACGGCGCCGCCGCCCAGGCAGCCCATCAGGGTGCCGTACACGCCGGCGCGCATCTGCAGCACGTCGCGCACGAACACCGGCAGCAGGCTGGCGAAGGCGATGGTGGCGAAGAATACCGAGCACACATTGCGCAGGATGCGGCGGTAGCGCGGGCAGCCGAGCGCGCTCGCCACGCCCAGTCTGAAGCGTTCGCCGAAGGCCGCGCGCGCCACCGGCTGCGGCGTGCCTTCTTGCCACCAGTGCCAGTAGACGAACAGCAGGCCGGCGAACGACAGCGCATTGGCCAGGAACAGCGCGCCCGGCCCGATCCAGCCGAACAGCAGGCCGCCCAGCGCCGGGCCGAGGATCGCCGACAGGTTATACGACAGGTTGTTGAGCGTGGCGGCGGCTTCGACTTCGTCCGGCTCGACCAGGCCCGACATCGCGGCCTGCCACGCCGGCAAGATGAAGGCGGTGCCGATGCCGAGGCAAAAGGTGATCGCCAGCACCGGGCCGCTGGACACCTTGCCGCTCCAGACCAGCAGTGCCATGGTGCCGGCACACAGGGCATTGAACAGGTTGCAGAAGAACAGGAACTTTGGCCGGTGCACCGCGTCGGCCAGTACGCCGGCGAACAGCGCGAACAGGAACACCGGCACGTAGGTCGCGGTCTGTACCAGCGAGGTGATCGAGGCCGAATTCGAGAGCGAGGCCACCAGCCAGGCGGCGGCGAAGGTCTGGGTCCAGGTGCCCAGGTTCGACACCAGGTTGGCCAGCCAGATGCGGCGGTAGCGCGCGTGGCGCAGCGGCTGGGTCAGTGGAATCTTGCGGCGCGCAGAGGTTGGCGCGGGAGCAGTGCCGGCCGCGCCAGCGGTGGCATTCGGGAGTGCGAAGAAGCTGACTTTGGGCATGGTCAGACCATGGTAGGTCGAGGCCGTCATCTTGGTCAAGAAAATTGCCTTGCAGAAAGCATGGCCTGTGGTATGTTTACATCCCCTTCGATCTGCGTCAATACACGTCATGGATATCCGACCGTTGGTCAATGCCGACATTGCGGCCATCGCAGCGCTGTTGCAAACGCTGTCGCGGGAGTTCATCGTGCACGAGTCGTCGCCCGAAGGCGCCTCCACTTTCCTGGCCGAGAACAACGAACTCGGGATCCGCGGCTACGTGGCGCGCGGCCACGCCTATCACGTGGCGATCGTCGACGGCGAGCTGGCCGGATTCGTTGCGGTGCGCGACAACAGCCACCTGTTCCACCTGTTCGTGGCCAAGGAGCGCCAGGGACAGGGCATCGCGCGCCGGCTGTGGGAAGTGGCGCGCGCTGCAGCCGTGGCGCGTGGCGGCGACGGCGCCTTCACCGTCAATTCATCCAACCACGCGGTCAGGGTGTACGAGTCGTTCGGCTTCGTGCGCGTCGGACCGACCCAGTGCGCCAAGGGACTGTACTTCAACCCGATGCGGCTGGCCGCCGACGACCCGGTCTGACGTCGCCGGTTTCCAGGTTTATTCCCGGTTCGAATAAGTCTCATGCCCCGAGGGGCTCTTCTGCCGCAAGAGGATGGCGGATATCGTTGATCCCGTGTCAGCGGCAACCGTGCCCTGGCATCGTCAACATCACCATCTGGGATAAAGCATGACCATCAAAATCTATGGCGACCTCGGTTCGGGCAGCCTTCGCCGCGTCGCGGCGGCGGCCAACATCATGGGCATCGAGATCGAGCGTATCGATGTCGACCTGTTCAAGGGCGAAAGCCATACGCCGCAATTCCTGAAACTCAATCCGCACGGCCTGACGCCGGTCCTGCAAGAGGGCGACACCGTGATCTGGGAAGCGTCCGCGATCAACATCTACCTGGCCGAGAAAGTCGGTTCGCCGCTGCTGGGCCGCAGCGCGAGCGAACGCTATCAGGTGCTGCAATGGATGTTCTGGTCCGGCGAGCAGTGGCGCGTGTTCTCGACGCTGCTGTTCAACGAGCGCGTGGCCGGGCGCGCGCTGGGCAAGGCCGAGGATGCGGCGATCGTCGATCTGCTGCTCGCGAATATCCGCGCGGCGGCGTCGGTGCTCGACGCCCATCTGGCACAGCGCCAGTTCATCGTCGGCGACGCGCTGACGCTGGCCGATATCGATATCGCAGCGCCGTTCTCGCAGGTGCTGCGCACCAAGGCGCCGCTGGCCGAGTTCCCGAACCTGTGGGCCTGGCAGCAGCGCCTGCTGGACACGGTGCCGGCCTGGACCGAGACCAGGCGCGACCTGGATGAGCGGATGGACACCTTCCTGAACGGTATCGGCATCACCTTCTGAGTTCAGGCCACGCACTGGGCGCAACGAACGCGCCTGCAGCGCACCCCGTACCGGGTTGCGGCCAGCTGCTCCTCGACGAAGGCGATGAAGGCACGCGCCTGGGGGCTAGCATGGCGCGCGCCGCCCGGCAGCACCACCCACAGGTCGAGGTCGGGCAAACGCCAGTCGCCCAGCACTTCGACCACCTGTCCGCTGTCGAGCGCATCTTCGAGAATCCATTCGCTGGCAACCGCCAGACCCAGGCCTGCCAGCACCGCGGCGCGCAGTCCTTCCAGTGCGCTGATGCGCAGCCGCGGCTGCAGCACCACCTCGGTCGGGATGCCGTCCCTGGTGAAGGTGACCTGCTCGCCGCCTTCGCCGCGCGCCAGGACGATGGCGGCGTGCCCGGCAAGGTCGCCCGGCTGCACCGGTGTGCCATGGCGCGCCAGGTAGTCCGGGGAGGCGACCACGAGGCGGCGGCATTGGCCGATCTTGCGCGCGGTGAGGCTGGAACTGGCCAGCCTGCCCATACGCAGGGCGACTTCGGCGCCTTCTTCCACCAGGCCGATGTTGCCGTCATCGAGCAGCAGGTCGATGCACAGCTGCGGATGCTGCTCCGTGAACAGCGGCAGCCTGGGGATGATGTGCTGGCGCATGAAGGTGATGGTGCCGCTCACGCGCAGCGTGCCGGTCAGGGGCGCGTTCTCGCCCCTGACCGCCTCGAGCGCCAGGTCGGCTTCGTCGAGCGTGCGCAGGGCGTGTGCATAGAATCTGTGGCCGGCGTCGGTCGGCGCCAGGCCGCGGGTCGAGCGCAGGAACAGTTGCACCCCCAGCTCCTGCTCCAGCTGCGCCACCGCCTTCGAGACCGCGGGCTGGCCCAGATTCAGGTCCTTGGCGGCGGCGCTGAACGAGCGCGCCTCGTAGACGCGCACGAACGAACGCATGCTGCTGATCAGGTCCATCGCGATTCGATTCCGGAATGATGAAAAGAGCCGCGAGCATACGTTGCCGGCCCCCTGAAATCAACCGGCGAACCCATTCGACATCGCACTGTGCGCATGGTCAGCGCGGCTGCCCCTCGTCGGCGCGCCGCAGCCACAGGCTGCTGGCCCAGCCTTCGACCGCTTCGCCGTCGACCGTGCCGCGCACCTGCCACCAGTCGCCGTCGCGGCGCCCGGTGGCGGTGACGCGGCTGCCGGCCGGCACCACCAGCAGCCGTTCGGCATCGATGCCGCCGGCCACGCGCAGGTTGAGGGCGTCGTGGACGCGGTAGCGGGCGCCGGGCACCGGGGCATCGCTTGCCGACGCCAGCACCGGCACCAGCTGGTCGGACGCCATGGTCGCCGCCTGCGGTGGCCCGAACAGCGCCAGCAGCGCCGCGCCGACCGCCAGCGTGCCGCCGGCCAGCAGGCCCGCCGCGCGTGCGTTGGGCCGGCGCCACCAGGAGCGCGGCGTCAGGCGCGCGCAGGCGCACAGCGTCAGCATCAGGCCGGCGCCAAAGGCCGCGACGTGAAGAAGGGACGGCATGCGGTCCTCAGGCGTCGAAGCGCAGCACGTAGTGGCCCGCCACCAGGTGGTGTCCCGGCGGGATCAGATACGGCGCGTCATCGGTGGCGCGCTCGATCTGGGCCACCAGCACCAGCTGCTCGTCCAAATGGTACAAGGCCTGGGTTTCAGACTGGCGCGCCACGCGCAGGCCGTCGGACGTGGCTTCCCAGCTGAAGGCGTTGCGCGACAGGCCGAGGCGGTCGGCGCTGGCGGCGCTGCCGTCGCCCTGGCGCAGGTATGCCGGCGTGTCGAGCACGCGCAGCGCGTTCAGGGCCGGCATGCCGCGTCCGAACACCAGCCGTGTGCCCGGCAGCGCCGCCTCCGACGGGCCTTCCGGCAGCACCAGCAGCGCGCTGTAGCGATCGGCCAGCTGCGCCGGGGCGGCGAGCAGGCGCACGCTGGCGTTCTCGATCGGCGCGAACTGCGACGGCACCGTGATGCGCTGGCGCCCGGCGGGGGTAATTGCGTGCAGTTCGTCGGCTTCGTCGACGGCGAAGCGGATCACGTTGTCCTTGCCCGGTGCGCTCGGCAGCAGCTGGCCGTTCAGGCCCACTTCCAGCGCCTGGGCGCCGGTGTCGCGGTAGCGGCTCAGGCGCGGCAGGGCCAGCGCGGCCAGCGTGATACGGTGGCGGGCGACCGGAGCGAAGGTGGCGTCGGCTTCCGTCGCCGGGATGGTGGCCGGCTGCGGCGCGGCCAGCGGCATCGCGGTCATGTCCGGCGCCGGTGGCGTCACGCTGCGCGCTTTCCACACGGCCGGGCTGCGCTGCGGTGGGGCGCTGCGGGCTGCTGCGGGAGCGGAGGCTGTCGCCACCGGCATGCGCGCGGCGCCGCTGCGCTCGATCTTGAGCAGCAGGCGCTGGGCGCTGGCGCCCTTGCCGCGCAGGACGTAGTAGCCGTTGGCGGCGTCGAAGCGGCATTCGAAGCTGTCCTTCGGGCGCACCTGCAGTTCGAGCGGCGCGTCCGGGCCGTCGTTGACCAGCAGCAGGCCGGCGTCAAGGCCGAATGGCCAGCCGGGGGCACCGAAGGTGGCGCTGGACGCGTCCAGGCCGACCAGGGTCAGGCGCTGGTTGGGATAGATCGCGCACACCGGCTGCCAGATCGCGCTGTCGCGCGAGGCGGTCACCGTGTACTGCACCTGTTCGCCCGGCGCAGGCAGGTACACCGCGTGGCCGAACTTGACCTTGACTTCGCCCGGCTCGATGTCGTCGCTGCCGACCACGTGGTAGCGCACTTCGTCGCCGCCGAGCAGGTCGCCGAAATCCTTCTGGTGCAGCGCCGCCAGCGACTGCGCCAGGTCGCGCACGCGCGCGCCGCGGGTCAGGTGGCGGTCGTCGTCGAGTTCCTCCTGCGGCAGCATCAGGGTGACGTGCGAGAAGCAGCGGGTGGCGGCGCGTCCGCGCTGCTCGCGCGGCGAGCGCTCCAGCAGGTCGCGCAGCAGCGGGCGGCGCGCGAAAAGCGACAGGCCGGGCGCCTGCCACAGCGCGTCGGCATTGAACACGTCCTGGACCTTGCCTAGGACTTCGTGTTGGACATAGACCGGCATGATGGATTCTCCTCGTGGAATTGGGCGCTCGCCATGCCGAACGCTAGCAGGGGGCAGATGAAAAACACCAGGTGCGAGCCGCCCGACGACAGGAAGCTCATCGGCTGGCCCATGATCGGGAACATCGCCAGGTTGGTACCCCAGGACAGCAGCAGGTGGCCGGCGATGAAGGCGGCGCCGCCGACCAGCAGGAAGCACTGAAAGCGGCCCAGCCAGGCGCGCCGGAAGTCGCCGCCGCCGGCCGCCTGGCGCCAGGCGCCGCCCGCGACCCGCAGCAGCGCCACCAGGAACAGCGCCTGCAGCGTCCAGAACGCGAGGCCGCCGGCCAGGCCGTGGCGGTGCAGCAGGAACGAGGGCGCGAAGTCGTCCTGGATCGCGGGAATCGCCAGCGCTTCGCCGGCAGCGCCGCCCAGCGCGGCGATGCCGAACAGGCCGTCGGACCCGGACCAGCCGCCCTGCTTGACAACACGCGCGCCGAGCAGCATCTGCTGGCCGGTGTGCGGGTGCACTTCGGGATCGCTCCAGACCTGGAAGCGTTCCGGATAAAAACCGAGGCTGCCGAGCGCTTCGCCGCCGGTGCGGATCACCGCGCCGCCCGCCACCAGCAGGCACAGCGCAACCGCCAGCGAAGCGAATGCCGCACGCCGTCCGCCGGTGGCGCACCAGGCCAGCGCCATCGCGCCGCTCCATACCAGGAGCAGCACCAGCGGCGAGTAATCGTCGACCCGCACCAGGGCCGCGGCCAGCAGGAACACGAACAGCAGCACCGGCGCCGCCATGCGCAGCCAGAAGCGCCAATTGTTCAGCATGCGCCGTTCGTGGGCGCCGCGGCCGGCCGCCAGCGCCAGGCAATGGGCGGTCAGGGCGGCCAGCGCGAACTTGGCGAATTCGAACGGCTGGATGTCGAACACACCGGTCTCGCCGCCAAAGCACACCTGCAGCAGCAGACCGCACAGGGCAACGCCGGCCAGCATCAGCAGTACGCGCTCGGTGACGGGGCGCGATACGTCGCCGCGTGCCACACAGCCGAGCAGCAGGAGCGCGCCTGGCAGGGCCAGGGCGAGCAGGGCGGCGCTGTTCTGGAAGTGGCGCAGCCAGCCGGTATCAAGCGCGCCCAGGCCCATCTCGAGCTGCACCAGCAGGCCGGCGCCGAGCAGCAGCACGGCGCTCAAGGGCAGCAGCGAAGTACGGCGCGGCCACAGCAGGGCGAGCCAGAGCGCGCCCCAGGCCAGCAGCAGCGAGATGCCGGCACCCGGCGCGCCGGCGCTGCGCTGCGATACCAGGATCAGCATCGCGGCGGCGGCCAGGTGGGCGGCGGCAGCCACCCGCGCCAATTCGGCGCGCGCCACGCCACGGCCGGCGCCGCGTCCGGCGCGGCGGATCAGCGGCAATGCGGCCAGGCCGCCGGCCAGCAGCACCGCCAGCGCGGCGGCCCAGGCGATCGGGGGCGGCGACGGCAGCGTCCACATGGCGCGTTCGCGCCAGACGCGCTGCAGGCCGGCCGGCGCCTGTGCATCGGGAGTAGGGGACAGCGCAACCTGCCCGGAAGGGTGCAGGCGCAGCGTGTCCCCGGTACTGTCGATGGCGAACGCGGTGCGCCCAAACGCGAAGCCGTCGGCGCCGTGCAGCGGCAGGTCGCGCCGCGCTGCATCCTGCCAGCCGGCCTCGCTACCTGCCAGCACCGGCTGGGCGCCGCGCGCGGACAGGGCGATGCGGCCGTCGTCCAGGCGCAGCAGCGACGCGTGGCCAGGTTCGATCGCGGCGGCGGCGATGCGGTTGCCGCACATTAGGTTGCCGCCGATGACGAGCGGACGGGCCAGCGTCAGCGATTGCGGCAGCCAGCGGTTCCAGGCTGCGACCAGGCGCGCCGACAGCAGGGTGTCGGGACAGGCATCCTGCACCTGGCCATCGCGCAGGACGGCGGCGCCGTCGTAGCGCCAGGTGTGCGCGCCGTCGTTCAGCGTGACGTACCCATCGCCCGCGTCGATGACGGTGAGCGCGGCGGCGCCGGCGCGCAAGACCTGGCCGGCGGTGAGTATCAGTTCGCTGCTGCGCAGGCGCGCGTCGCCCTGGCGCAACACCACAGGCTGCGCCGGCTCGCCGTTGCGCAGCAGCCAGGCGCCGTTATGGTCGCGCTGCAGCAGCAGCTGGCGCGGCGCGGCGCGTGGCGCCGACAATTCCTGGCGCCCGAGCACGATCGATTCGCCGGGACGCAGCGTGATGTCGATCCGGGCCGGCAGCCAGGCCTGCGGCGTGCGCAATATGGCGAGTAGCTGCAGCGCGCACAGCAGGGCCAGCAGCGTGGCGGCGAGCAGGGCGCCGGGCGCCAGGCGCTTCATGCCGCACTCCGCATGTTCAGCCAGTGGATGCCGGTGTCGAGCGCACGCGTCGCGTCCTGCAGCAGGCGGCTGATCTCGAGCGCATGCTGCGGACGGTCGGCAGGGCGCTCGGCCAGCAGGCGCCGCAGCAGCGCCAGGCCGGCGCCGCCGGCCGGGCCGAGGCGCTCGGCGAACAGGGCGGCTTCGTCCGCCTGCAGCACGGCGGGACGGGCGCGTCCTTCGGCCAGCAATGCGGCCGGCGCTTCGCGGCCGTGCACCTGCCAGGCCTGGCCACAGGCGGCGCTGTAGCGCAGCAGTTTTGCGCTGACCAGGTAGTAGAACAGGGCGCCGAGCGCGAAATAATCGGTGCGCGCTTCGGTGGCGTAGCCATCGCCATCATCGCCGGGGAAGAACTGTTCCGGCGCCTGCCAGTTGGCGGTGCCGGCGTAGGTGTGGGCGCGCAGGTCGTCCAGGCGCCGGTTGGTGCCGAAGTCGGCCAGCTTGAGGAGGTTGCTGGCGCGGTCGAGCAGCAGGTTGCCGGGTTTCAGGTCGAGGTAGCGCCAGCCGCCGGCATGGACCTTGGCCAGCGCCTGATTGACCTGGCCGGTCCAGTCCAGCGCCTGGCGTGGCGAGACCGCGCGGCCGGCGGCTTGTTCTGCCGCCAGGTGGGCGGCCAGGTCGCCGTCGAGCAGTTCCAATGCCATGGCCGGCATGCCGAGGTGGACGCCGTTGTCGAGCAGGCGCACGATGTGGCGCCCGTCCCACGGCGCCAGCGCGCGCAGGAAGGCGATCTCGTTAGCGGCGCTGGCCAGCCAGCGCTCGCGCAGCGGCTGCGGCGCGCGCGCCATCTGTTCCTGGTTGACCAGTTTGACGGCGACGCTGCCATTCGCCTGCAGCGCGTCGGCGCGCCACACCACGCCATAGGCCGAACCGGCCAGCGCTTCGCGCAAGCGGTACTGGCCGCCGGCCAGCGAAATGACGTCACCTGCCTGATACATGGTGTCCTCCGACGTGGCGCCTGGCGCCGATGCCGGGAACTAGCAGGGGGAGCGAGAAAGCGGACGAAGAAAGTGGACTAAGAAAGCGGACGAAAAAAAGCCGCGCTGGATGCGCGGCTGGCGTTTGGATGGGGAGGGATCAGCGGTGGCCGCGGTCCCAACGGTCGTCGCGGTCCCAGCGTCGGTCGCCGCGGCGGTCGTCACGGTCCCAGTGGCCGTGGCCGCGATCGACGTAGACCGGGCGCGGCTGGACATACACTGGACGCGGCTGCACGTAGACGGGGCGCTGCTCGACATAGACCGGGCGTGGCTGCACATAGACCGGACGCGGTTCCACGTACACCGGACGCGGCTGTACATACACCGGCGCCTGCTGGTAGTAGCCGCCGCCGTGGCCGTAGTAGCGGCGGTCGTGGCGACGGTCGTCGTTGCGGGCGATCGAGTTGCCAATCGCCGCGCCGATCACGCCGCCGGCGACTGCGCCGCCGGTGCCGCCGGCGCTGTGGCCGATGGCCGCGCCGACCACTGCGCCGATCGCCGTGCCTGCACCACGATTATCGGCCATTGCCGCCGGCGAAACGGCGACGGCCGCCAGAAGCACAGCACCAAGGGTTTTCGATTTCAACATGGCTTTTTCCTTTGTCCCCGGCACAGATCGCAGATCAGGATGATGCTGCGACACCGGGCATGTATCAACTATAGGCGTCGGCTTCGCTTATGCCATTCGTTAATACAGTTTTTTACAGTTGCATCGCGGCCTGTAACATTGGGCTGGATCTTTGTAACTGAGTCCCTTGCAGGGTCCGGCATGCGCCCCATCTGGGTTTGGTCATTACTTGTGGATTCCTCGCTCATGCGCGCCAGTCGAAGCTTCATCGTCATCCTGTCCCTGCTGGTCCTGCTGCTGGTGTACATCGGCATGCGGATCCTGCCCGATCTTGCGCTCGGCCTGGGCGGCAACCTGGTGGGTGTGCTCGCGCTGGCGCTGCTGGGCGTGCTGGTGCCGGTCGGGCTGATGTCGGCCTCGCTGCGCCGGCGGCGCCCGTCGCACCTGGTGGCCTGGGGCGGGCTGCTGTCGATGGGCTTTTTCTCTTCGTTGCTAGTGATGACACTGGCGCGCGACCTGGTGCTGCTGGTACTGATGCTGGCCGGTGTCCTGAGCCCGTCCATCATCTACGGCAGTGCACTGGCGGTGCCGCTGGTGGCGCTCGGCGTCACCGTGGTCGGGTTCATCAATGCGCGGCGGCTGGCGCGGGTGGTCAAGGTGAATGTGCCGATCCGCAATTTACCGCCGGCGCTGCACGGCTATGCGATCGCGCAGATCTCGGACATCCACGTCGGGCCGACCATCAAGCGGCTGTTCCTGAACGCGATCGTCGAACGCGTCAACAAGCTGGGGGCGGATGCGATCGCCATTACCGGCGACCTTGTCGACGGCAGCGTGCAGCGCCTGAGGGAGCATACCGCGCCACTGGCGCAGCTGCGCGCGAATGATGGCGTGTTTTTTGTCACCGGCAACCATGAATACTATTCGGGCGCCGAGGAGTGGATCGCCGAAGTGCGGCGCCTGGGCGTGACCGTGCTGCTGAACCAGCACGTGCTGCGCCGGCGTGGCGACGCGTCGCTGATGATCGCCGGCGTGGCCGACTTCAGCGCGCACCAGTTCAACCCGACCCACCGCAGCGACCCGCAACGCGCGGCGGCCGGCGCGCCGCAGGACATCGACGTGCGCGTACTGCTGGCGCACCAGCCGCGCAGTGCGCCGCAAGCGGCCGAGGCCGGCTTTGATCTGCAACTGTCGGGCCATACCCACGGCGGCCAGTTCTTCCCGTGGAACCTGTTCGTGCCGCTGCAGCAGCCGTTCGTCGCCGGGCTGAACCGGGTGCGCGACATGTGGGTGTACACCAGTCGCGGTACCGGCTATTGGGGGCCGCCGAAGCGATTCGGGGCGCCGTCCGAGATCACGCTGGTGCGGCTGGTGCCGGCGTGAATGTATGCGATTAGCGCATGTAATGACGCGAGATGCGACGCCAACAAAATAGCAGCCAAAACTTGCCGGATGCGCTATTGTCTGAATTCTTTCCAATCAGCAAAGGATTCTTCGCATGAGCCGCATTCGCCGCCTTCCCGTCCTGACTTCCATCGCCCTTGCTGCCGCTTTGATCGGCAGTTCGGCCCAGGCCGCCAGCCCGGGCAATGACCCGGCGGCGCTGGCGAAGATCCGCGATGCGGCGCTGGTCAGCGACTACGCCTGGCAGCGTACCGAAGACCTGACCGACCTGGTCGGTCCGCGCCTGTCCGGTTCGCCCGGTGCGGCGGCCGCAGTGACGCAGGTGGCGGACGCGATGCGCAAACTGGGCGCCAAGGTCACGCTGCAACCGGTCAAGGTGCCGCACTGGGTGCGCGGGCTGGAAACGGGCGAACTGGTCGAGTACACCGGGCGTCCACAGGGCGTGACCCAGCGCGTGGTGCTGACCGCACTCGGCGGTTCGGGCGCGACCCCGGAGCAGGGCCTGGTGGCACCGGTGCTGGTCCTGAGCAGCCTGGATGAACTGAAGGCCCGCGCGGCGGAAGTCAAAGGCAAGATCGTGCTGTTCGACGTCGGCTTCGACCAGCACATGGCCGACCGTGGCCTGGCCGGTCACGCCTACGGACAAGGCTCGGCCTACCGCCGCAACGGCCCGCGCATGGCGGCTGAGCTGGGCGCGGTGGCGGCGCTGGTGCGTTCGGTCGGTGGCGCCGCCTACCGCCTGCCGCACACCGGCTCGTCGGGCGTGGACGAGCGCACCCGCATCCCGGCCGCCGCGGTGACGGCAGAGGATTCGATGCTGATGGCGCGCCTGGCCAAGCGCGGCCCGCTGAGCATGAAACTGGTGCTGACCCCGAAAAACCTGCCCGACGCCGACAGCTTCAACGTGATCGCCGACCTGCCCGGCACCGAGAAACCCGACGAGATCGTGATCGTGTCGGGCCACCTCGACTCCTGGGACCTGTCGCCGGGCGCGCACGACGATGCAGCCGCGGTCGCCAGCGCAATGGCCGTGTTCGAGACCCTGAAGAAGCTCGACTACCGTCCGCGCCGCACTATCCGCTTCATCGCCTGGATGAACGAAGAGAACGGCCAGCGCGGCGCAGCCGCCTACCTGGCAGCCGAGCAGGCCAACGCCGCCAAGCACTTCGGCGCGATCGAGAGCGACAACGGCGTCGGCCGTCCGTTCGGCCTGCGCGCCAGCGTGGTGCCGCAGTCGGTCAAGCTGTTCGCGCCATTGCAGGCGGCGATGCAGCCGATCGGCGCCAACGTGTTCCAGCGCCAGGACGTGCTGGCCACCGGTGACCTGGCCGGACTGGAGCGTGCAGGCGTGCCGAGCTTCGCGCCGATCGTCGATACGTCGCGCTATTTCGACATTCACCACACCCCGGCCGATACGCTGGACAAGGTCGATCCGGAAATCCTGCGCCGCAACGTGGCGCTGATGAGCGCTACTGCCTGGTTCCTGGCGAACATGGAGCAGCCGATCGGACGTTCGAGCGTGCCGCAGCCGTAAGCCTTCGTACAGGCCGCCCGCGCCGCTTCAGACGCTGTTAATGCGCCGCACCGCTCGCGCATGGCCGCGGTAGGGGCGGCCATAGATGGTCTGGATGCCGCTGGCAAAGTTCTGTCCCCACACCAGCTGGGCGCGGGTGGCATGCGGCTCGCTCGACCAGTACCAGTTGCGCTCGAAGGCGTCGCGCAGGTTGGCGAACAGCAGCGCCAGTTCGCGCCGCGTCGGCAATGCGCCGTCGTGCCCCGCTGCCCAGTCGGCGGCTGCAGGCCAGCTTACGTCGGCCGCTTCGCCCGGCAACAGCACCAGATGGTAGTCGGGTTCTTCCTTGCCCAGGATGAGGCCGGCATATTCCTCTCCCTCTTTCAGCAGACCCCGGATTTGCATGTACTCGCCCATTGAAATCACCTCGCGTTGATTGGCAGGCGACGCACACGGCTGCCGTCATTGGCGAACCGCGCATGGCGTCGGATATCAGTTGGTTAAGACATCCAGCCTCGGCTTTGGTTTCGCGCGTCATTCGATCCAGATCATGCCCAGGTTTGATTTCGTTCCAGAGGTTTCCTTGCGGATTTATTACTCCAAGAAAAATTTCTTCAGAAAAAGTTGAACTTAGGAAGTTTCTTCCCCTCAAAGAGTTACATTGTTTAATTGAGGTGAGGAATCTTTTGATGACGAAACGCGCAACCTTTGTTTCCCGAGTCCGACTCCATGCAGCACTGTACAGCGCCGCCATTCTCGTCAGCGCCTGTGGCGGCAGCGCCGATACCATGGGTGAGCAACAGATTCTGTCGGCCCAGACCATCGCCAGCCCGGCCAGCGTGACAACGGGCGCCGCGCCTGGCGTGACAGGTATCGCCAGCGCCGCCGACACGGCTCAGACCGAACCGGCCGCCGCCGCAGTCGCGGCACCGGCACCCGAGGCTACTCCCGCCGCGACCTACCCGGCAACAGCAGGCAACAGCACCGAAACATCGCAAGCCAACACGACGGCGCCCGCCGCCAACTTCGAACTAAGCGGCTACCGATCCACCGAGGCCGCGCCTGCTGCCGACGCTGTTCAAGCGCCGCGCTGACAGTCAATCAATCGCGCGTGCCGCAGCATGCGCGTCCCCCCAGGCTTCACAGCCGCAGCAGTAAATAAACCGCAGCACTTTATCGTCGGCGCGCTCCGCGCCGGCTTCCCGGCGCACGGATCAGTGCGCACCTTCGAGCGTTTGTGAGAGAGCTACTTCATTAAAGAATATTTCTTTGTGGATTTAATACTCTCAAGAAAAATTTCCTGAAAAAAGTTGAACTTAGGAAGTTTTCACCGCTCAAAGGGTTACATTGTTTAATTGAGGTAAGGAACCTTCAGATGCAAAATAACGTCACCATCGCTTCGACCCTCCGTGCCAACCTGACCCGTGCCGCCGGCGCCGTCGCCCTGATGACCGCAGCCTTCGCTGCGCATGCCGCAACTCCAGCAACCACCTACAATTATTACGTCGCACCGACCGGCTCCGATACCGCAGCCGGCACCAAGGCAGCACCGTTCAAGACCCTGGCGCGCGCTGCCAAGGCGGCCACCAAGGCCGGCACCACGGTCTGGGTTGCGCCGGGCACTTACGCCGGCGGCATCAAGACTACCGCCAGCGGCACCGCTGCTGCCCGCATCTACTGGGTCTCGACCACCAAGTGGGGCGCCAAGATCGTCCCGCCGTCGAACTCGACCAACAACAGCGCCTGGGACAACCGCGGCAACTACGTCAGCATCATCGGTTTCGATGTCGACGGCAGCAAGATCGGCACTGGCACCAAGTGGGTCCACGGCATCTACACCGGCGGCTCGTACAACGTGATCGACGGCAACCACGTGCACCACATGGCGACCACCATCCCGTGCAACAGCGCAGGCGGCTCGGCCATCGGCGTGGACAGCTACTACAAGGGCGTGAAGGGTGACGTGATCAACAACGTCGTCAACGACATCGGCCCGGCCGGCTGCACCTACGTGCAAGGCATTTATCACAGCACCTCGGGCACCATCAAGAATAACGTGGTCTACCGCGTCGGTTCGGCGGCGATCCACCTGTGGCACGATGCGACCGACGTCCAGATCGTCAACAACACGGTGAGCTCGTCGGTGTTCGGCATCATCGTCGGTGGTGGCGACTTCTACTTCACAAAGGCCGGTGCCAACAATGTCCACGTGCACAACAACATCGTGTACGACAACACCTACGGCATCTCGGAACAGGGCACGACCGGCAAGGGCAACACCTATAAGAACAACCTGGTCACCAAGAACACCAAGTACGCCTTCCAGTTGCGCAATGGCCTGACCCACACCGGCACCATCTCGTCGGAACCGCTGATGACCGGCTACTCGCGCACTGCGGCGCTGCCGAACTTCAAGTTGTCGACCAGCTCGCCGGCGATCGGCCGCGGCATCGCAACCTACGCGCCGACCCTCGACATCGACGGCAAGGCACGTGGCGCGGCGATCGACCTGGGCGCCTATCAACACTAAGCAGCACCAGGCATGAACCGGCGACTTCGGTCGCCGACACGGCTGCGCCCGACGACAGCGCGCAGTGGTACTCACCAAATTCCTTCGGCAAATAGCCGGTGCGTAAGGCACCGGGTTCATTGCGCACGCACCAGTGCGCTACCTTCAGTGGCATTCCCAGCGTTCGATTTCTACGAAGAAATTTCCCTGAGAAATTTATTACTCGCCGAAAAAATTTCCTAAAAACAGTTGAACTTAGGAAGTTTCCGCCACTCAAAGGGTTACATAGTTTAATTAAGGTAAGGACCTTCAGATGCAGAACACCGTCACCATCGCTTCGACTCTCCGCACCAAACTCACCCGCGGCACCGCTGCCGTCATGCTGCTGGCATCCTTCACCGGCGTAGCTGCACAGGCGGCCCAAGTGAGCACTGCAGGGATCGGCGCCAATGCCACCAGTGCCGCCACCGCACAACAGCAGGTACGCCAGCTCTATCTGACGCTGCTGGGACGTGAGCCGGATGCTGCTGGCTTCCAATTCTGGACTCAGGCCGTAGTCAACGGCGTGTCGCTGGCGCACGTTGAAGCGCAGTTCAAAATGAGCGACGAATATCTGCGGCGCCAAGGTACCGCGACCCCAGCCGCCCCCAAAATCCCGGCCACCGCGATCAACTATTATGTCGCCCCGAACGGTTCCGACAGCGCAGCCGGCAGCAAGGCCGCGCCGTTCAAGACCCTGGCCCGCGCTGCGCAGGTCGCCACCAAAGCCGGCACCACAGTCTGGGTTGCACCAGGCACTTACGCCGGCGGCATCAAGACCACTGGCAGCGGCACCGCCGCCGCCCGCATCTACTGGGTCTCGACCACCAAGTGGGGCGCCAAGATCGTCCCGCCGGCGAACTCGACCAACAAGACCGCCTGGGACAACCGTGGCAACTACGTCAGCATCATCGGTTTCGACGTCGACGGCAGCAAGATCGGCAGCGGCACCAAGTGGGTGCTGGGCATCTACACCGGCGGCTCGTACAACGTCATCGACGGCAACCACGTGCACCACATGGCGACCACCATTCCGTGCAACAGCGCAGGCGGCTCGGCCATCGGCGTGGACAGCTACTACAAGGGCGTGAAGGGTGACGTGATCAACAACGTCGTCAACGACATCGGCCCGGCCGGCTGCACCTACGTGCAAGGCATTTATCACAGCACCTCGGGCACCATCAAGAATAACGTGGTCTACCGCGTCGGTTCGGCGGCGATCCACCTGTGGCACGATGCGACCGACGTCCAGATCGTCAACAACACGGTGAGCTCGTCGGTGTTCGGCATCATCGTCGGTGGTGGCGACTTCTACTTCACAAAGGCCGGTGCCAACAATGTCCACGTGCACAACAACATCGTGTACGACAACACCTACGGCATCTCGGAACAGGGCACGACCGGCAAGGGCAACACCTATAAGAACAACCTGGTCACCAAGAACACCAAGTACGCCTTCCAGTTGCGCAATGGCCTGACCCACACCGGCACCATCTCGTCGGAACCGCTGATGACCGGCTACTCGCGCACTGCGGCGCTGCCGAACTTCAAGCTGTCGACCAGCTCGCCGGCGATCGGCCGCGGCATCGCAACCTACGCGCCGGCCTTCGATATCGACGGCAAGGCACGCGGCGCGGCGATCGACCTCGGCGCCTATCAACACTGAGCAGCAACGATAGTGCCGGCCCCGGCGCTATCGAATCAAGGCAAGTAGAGTTTTGATGCCCGTGCGTGTGAGCGTACGGGCATTGTTCATTGCGCTTCGGCGTCGTCTTCGAGCGGCTGTGCGATCTCCGGCCCGCCGCTGCCGGCGCGGTTCACGCGGGTGCTGACCTTGTGCCATTCGAAGGCATCGGCGGGCAGGGCGCTGCGGCGCGCCAGTTCCAGTGCGGCGTCGGGCGTCAGGGAAGGGTCGAGCCACAGTTCGGCATCGCATGCGTCGAGCACCACCGGACGGCGGTCGTGGATGTCGAGCATGCCGCCGGTGGCGTCGTCGGTCACCAGCACGAAGCCGGCTTCGGCGCGGTTCTCGGTGAAGCCGCCGAAGTTGGCCAGCGCCAGCATGTACAGCGGCGCGCGGTCCTTGCGGTGGATGTGCCAGGGCTGCTTGTGTCCTTTTTCGCCGGTCCACTCGTACCAGCCTTCTGCCGGCACGATCGCGCGGCCCGACTTGAGCAGCCCGCGCCAGTAGCGGTTGGCGAGCTTGTCCATCCGGGCATTGATCGTGACCGGCACCTTGTTCTTGGCCCAGCGCGCCTGGTAGCTCCAGTACACATCGTCCACCCGGCGCTCGCCGTCCTGCACGTGCATCACCGGGCGATAGGTTCCTGGCGGCACATTGAAGGCCGGATCGGATTCACTGTCGTATACGGCGTCCGCCCAGCCGAACACGCTGGCGTAGTAACGGGCCGTCTGGCTCTGGTCAAATCGTCCACACATGGTTTGATGGTAGCGCAAGCGTCACAGGGGGAGTGTCCGTTTCGGATTTGAAACA
Organism: Massilia sp.; assembly: GCF_031995545.1. Classification (GTDB taxonomy): domain Bacteria; phylum Pseudomonadota; class Gammaproteobacteria; order Burkholderiales; family Burkholderiaceae_D; genus Telluria. The sequence continues at coordinate 15,460 of NZ_DAMAGA010000027.1, read as the reverse complement.
AATTCGTCCAAATGCTTCCCCTGAATCAGTAAAAAAGATACACTTGAGGCTGTTCAAACCCGCAAATCCAATCGCGTTCGCTGCAATGCCGAATGCCGCAATGCCATGACACTAAGTACGTTCCAACTCCGTCATTTCGTGCGCGCCCTGGCGCTGCTGCTGGTGCTGAGCGTCGTTCTGATCCGTCCGGCAGCGGCCGCCTGTACGACCACCGGCGCCTGCCTGTCCGCCGGTCCGCGCCTGCTGAGCGTCGACAGCACCCAGAGCGTGCTGCTCAATTCGCTGCTGGGCGGCCTGCTCGGCACCAGCCTGAACCTGACCGCGGTGGACTGGAACAACCTGGCCCAAGGCAACGTCAACCTGCTGTCCTTCCTGACCCAGCTGCAAGTCCAGACCGGCGTATCGAGTCCGTCACAGGCCTTGAACGCCAACGTCACCCTGGGCCAGGTGGCGGCCGCGCTCGGTGTCCAGGCCCAGGCCCAGGCGAATACCAACCTCAGCGGCGCGCTGAACGCACTCGCCGCGCAATTGAATGGCGCCGGCGCCACCGTGCGTGTGGGCGACCTGGTCAAGGTCAGCGCCGATGCCGGCAACCTGGCCAAGACCACCGTCAATTCGCTCGACATGCTTACCGGCCTGATCCAGCTGTACAACCGCCGCAACGTCATCAGCACGCCGAAGCCGGTCGGCATCTCCGGCGGCCTGCTCGGCGCACTCGGCGTGGTCAACAGCCTGCAGCTGTATGCCCAGGTGATCGAGCCCGCCGTGTATATCTGCGGGCCTGCCGGATCGACCTTCCACAGCGCCGCCATCCGCGTCAAGCTCAAGCTCGACCTGGTGACGCTGGCGCCGGTGACGTCGCTGCTCACTGCGCTGCTGGGCGAAACCTCGATCGCCATCGGCCAGCTCGACGTGTATGCCGAAGTCGCGCGCGGCGAGGGCGTGCTGCAGGCGGTCGATGGGGTGAGCCGCGCCGTCACGCTGCAGGCGCTGCCGGGCGTGGCCGACATCTACTTGGGCAAGATCGACGACAGCGTGTTCTTCAACCGTTCGCGCGCGATCAACCCGGCGAATGACCTCGGCTACGGCAAGATCGGCTCGCTCACGCTGGCTGGGCTGTCGGTGCTCGACATCGAGGTCAAGACCTGGGCCCGCGGCCAGGCGCCGTTCGCCAGCACGGTCTCGATGTCGGGTACCTTTCCTCAAACCCGCACTGTCAGCACCAGCACCGCCTTCGTGACCACGCTGGTGAACGACCTGGTGTCGAACCTGAACCTGCGCATCCCGCTGCTTGACCTCGGGCTGTTGAACGTGGTGACCGACGTCGTGGTGGGCCTGGTCAAGACCATCGTCACCGGCGTGCTGTCGCCGCTGCTGTCGCCGGTCCTGAGCGGCATCGTCGATCCGCTGCTGCAGATGCTGGGCATCGGCCTGGGCCAGGTGGTGGTGACGGTCAACGGCATCTGCGAGACCTGCGACGAGTTCAGCCTCAAGACCGCGGTGGACAAGCTCAATGCGCTGCCGTCGACCGTGCTGACCTATACCATCACCTACGCCAACACCGGCAGCACGACGCTGACCGATTTGAAAATCGTGAACCCGACCCCGGCCTTCACCAGCTTCATAGCAAGCGCCTGCGGCCGGCTGGCGGCGGGCCTGAGCAACTGCGCCGTGAAGCGCAATCCGGAGCCGGGCGCCACTGGCGAGGTCGAATGGACCCTGCTCGGCACCATGCTGCCCGGGGCCACCGGGACGGTGACGATGGACGTGCTGGTCGAATAGCGCCTGCCCGGTTGCGCACGTGCGCCGTTTGGTCATGTTGTCCTGCAATGGTATGCTCCGGGATAACAGAAACGGTTGACGTAAAAACAACCTCACGACAAGGAGCAGGTATGGCAGCAGGCTGGTGGAGTGTATTGAAGACCGTCCCATGGAGCGAGGTGATCCACGCAGCGCCCCAGGTCGCCAGCGGCGCACGCCGCTTGTGGGACACGGTCAACCGCAGGCAGGGCGCGATGGCGGCCGACGACCTGGCGCCCGAAGCCTATGCGCACGAGGAAGACGTGCTCGGCGCGGTGGTAGCGCGCATGGAGCACAACGAAGCGGTGCTGATCGACCTGCACAACCAGATGCGCTCGGCGTCGGAACTGATCGCCAACCTGGCCGACCAGAACGCGCAGCTGATCGCCAAGGTCGATGCCCAGCGCACCAAGATCGTCTGGCTGGGCGCGGCCGCCGGCCTGTCCTCGCTGCTGGCGCTGGTGGCCCTGTTGCTGGTGTCGGTGCGTACCTAGAAAGACCTGAAGCGACTCAATAAGCGACTCAATGAAAGCAGTACTGATTATCGCCACCCTGTTCATCTTCATTTCGATGCTGATGAACGGGGCGCGCCGGCGCGGCAAACTGAACGACCAGGCAAATCGCGCCGTCACCGGCCTGGCCAACTCGATGCGTTATTTCGTCTATGGCCTGCTGGTCTTCGTCGGCATCGTCTGCCTGGCGATGGCCTGGCACATGCTGGGACCGTTCTAGACACTGGCAATTCCCGAGAATTCCGGTATCATCCGAATAGTTTCCATAAATCAATAGTTTGATTCGTCGACTATTCGCCCGTAGTGAACCCAACCATCTCTGAGTCGGACCTGGCTCTGCCGGCCCGCATCCTGAACCTGCTCGATTGCGGCGTGATCGCGCTCGATGCCGAGTCCTGCATCGTCGTCTGGAACGGCTGGCTGGTGCCGCGTTCCGGCCGTGGCGCCGCGCGCGTGCAGGGCCAGCCGCTGCTGGACGTGTTCCCGAATCTGCGCGGCTCGCGGGTCGAGGCCGCCGTGCTGGCGGCGCTGACCGAAGGCACCACCACCAATGTGCCGCCATCCTCGGGGCGCGCGCCGTTTCCGCTGCGCCAGGCCGGCAGCTTCGACGGCGCGCCGATCGAGCAGGCGGTGACGGTGACCCCGTTCCGCGAAGGCGGCGAACCCTACTGCATGATCGAAATCCGCGACATCAGCGGTACTGCCGAACGCGAGCGGCGCCTGCTCGACCACGCCGAATCGCTGCGCGCCCGCTCCTACATCGACGGCCTGACCGGCATCGCCAACCGGCGCCACTTCGACGTCGCCCTCGAGCGCGAACTGCGCCGGGCCCAGCGCGGCGACGGTGCGCTGGCGCTGCTGCTGGTGGACATCGATTCGTTCAAGGCCTACAACGACCACTTCGGCCACCAGCAGGGCGACAGCTGCCTGTCGACGGTGGCGCAGGCGGTCAGCGCCATGCTGCGCCGGCCGGCCGACCTGGCGGCGCGTTATGGCGGCGAGGAATTCGCGGCCATCTTGCCGGACACGACGTTGGAACAGGCGCTGTCGGTGGCCGAGACCATCCGTGCCCACATCGCCGGCCTGAACCTCGAGCAGGCGCCGGCCGCCGTGCACCGCCAGGTGACGCTGAGCATCGGCGTGGCGGCCTACGACCGCACGCGCCTGAACGAGCCGGCGGCCCTGATCGAGGCCGCCGACAAGGCGCTGTACGCGGCGAAGCGCGGCGGACGCGACCGTGTGATGGCGGATGCGGATGCAACAACGCCGGCAGTGCCGGCGTTGTAAGAAACCTTTTGGACGCCGCCGGGAAGGCGGCACCATCGTCCATCACACGGTGAGCGGCAGCTTGTCAAGCAGCTTGTCGAGCGTGACCGGATAGTCGCGCACGCGCACGCCGGTGGCGTTGTAGATCGCGTTCGCGACCGCCGCCGCCACCCCGCACAGGCCCAGCTCGGCGATGCCCTTGGCCTTCATCGGTGACGAATACTCGTCGGCCTCGTCCAGGAAGATCACGTCCTGGTGCGGGATGTCGGCGTGCACCGGCACCTCGTAGGTGGCCAGGTCGTGGTTGGCGAAGAAGCCGCGTTTGGTGTCCACCGCCAGGTGCTCCATCAGCGCGGCGCCGACGCCCATCGTCATCGCCCCGATCACCTGGCTGCGCGCCTGCTTCGGGTTCAGGATGCGGCCGGCCGCGCACACGGCCAGCATGCGCCGCACGCGGGTTTCGCCGGTGATCGGGTCCACCGCTACTTCGACGAAGTGCGCGCCAAAGGTCGACAGCTGGTGCTTCTTTTCCAGGTCGCCGAACTCGATCTTGTCCTCGGCCACCAGCTCGCCGCCGCTCGCAGCCTGCGCCAGCGGCTGCGACTTTCCGCCGGCGCGCACATTGCCGTCGATGAATTCGGCCTCGCGTTCGTTGACGCCCAGCCTGGCGGCGATCTGCTCGCGCAGCTTGACGCAGGCCGCGTACACGCCGGCGGTCGAGCTGTTGGCGCCGAACTGGCCGCCCGAGCCGGCCGAGACCGGGAAGTCGGAGTCGCCCAGTTTCACCTGCACCCGGTCGAGCGGCACGCCCAGCATTTCGGCGGCGGTCTGGGCGATGATGGTGTAGCTGCCGGTGCCGATGTCGGTCATGTCGGTTTCGACCGTGACGGCGCCGTCGCGGCCCAGGCGCACGCGCGCCGCCGAGGGGTTCACCGGGCTGTTGCGGAAGGCGGCGGCCATGCCGTGACCGATCAGCCAGCGGTCTTCGCGCCTCTGGCCCGGCTTCGGATTGCGCTCCTTCCAGCCGAAGCGTTCGGCGCCGGTGCGCAGGCATTCGACGAAGCGGCGCTCGGAAAACTTGCGGATCGGTTTTTCCGGGTCGACCTTGGTGTCGTTCAGGATGCGGAACTGCACCGGGTCGATGCCGAGTTTCTCGGCCATCTCGTCCATCGCAATTTCGAGCGCCATCATGCCCGGCGCTTCGCCCGGCGCGCGCATCGAATTGCCTTCCGGCAGATCGAGCTCGGCCACGCGCGTCGCCGTCATGCGGTGCGCGCCGGCATACAGCAGGCGGGTCTGCTGGGTCGCGACTTCGGGTTTACCTTCCGGCAGGTTGCCGTTCCAGGTCTCATGGCCGATGGCATTGATGCGGCCGTCGCGCCCGGCGCCGATGCGGATGCGCTGGATGGTGGCGGGACGGTGCGTGGTGTTGTTGAACACCTGGTGCCGGTGCAGTGCCACCTTGACCGGACGCTTGGCCGCGCGCGCACCCAGTGCCGCCAGCACGGCGTCGGCGCGCAGGAACAGCTTGCCGCCGAAACCGCCGCCGATGAAGGGCGATACGACGCGTACTTTTTCTTTGGGGATGTCGAGGGTCTTGGCCAGGTCGGTGCGCCACCAGTCGATCATCTGGCTCGAGGTCCAGACCGTGAGCTGGTCGCCTTTCCATTCAGCGGTGGAGGCGTGCGGCTCCATCATCGCGTGCGACTGGTCGGGCGTGGTATAGCTGGCGTCGAGCTTGACCGGCGCCAGTTCGAAGTTGCGCTCGAACTGGCCGACCCGGGTATCCGGCTCGTCGCCCTCGGCGTCCGGTTTCTTGGCCGCGTCCTTGTTGGCGGCCAGGTCGAACTTGCCCTTTTCTTCGGCGTACTCGATCTTGACCAGATAGGAGGCGGCGCGCGCCTGCTCGAAGGTTTCGGCCACCACCAGCGCGACCGCCTGGTGGTAGTGCTCGATCTTCGGTCCGCCGAGCAGGGTGGCGACGTTCTTTTCGCCCTTGCCGAGCTTGCCGGCGCTGTCGGCGGTGACGATCGCCAGCACGCCCGGCGCACGGCGCGCCGCTTCGGCATCGATCCTGACGATGCGGCCCTTCGGGATCGCGGACCCGATCATGTAGCCGTGGGCGGCGTTCGGCACTTCCTTGTGGTGCTCGTAGGCGTAGGTTGCGGTGCCGGTGACTTTCAGCGGACCGTCGATGCGGTCGTAGGGACGGCCCACGTGGCGCTGGCGGTCGATGGGATTGTTGGTTGCGGGTGGAATGAATTTCATGGGATTAGCCTTTCTTCGCGTCGGCCACGTTGGCGTCGGCCATGGCGGCGGCCAGCGTGCGGTGCACCAGCGGCACCTTGAACGCGTTGTCTTCGGTGGTACGGGCACCAAGCATCAAGCGGTCGGCCACGGCCCTGGCGCCTTGCGCCCATTGCTGTTCGGCGGCCTCGACGCGCCACGGTTTGTGGGCGACGCCGCCGATCGCGACCCGGCCGGTACCGTCCGGCAGGATCACGGTGGCGACCGAGACCAGGGCGAACGCGTAGGAGGAGCGGTCGCGGATCTTGCGGTAGGCGTGTACACCGCCGAGCGGCTTGGGCAGCTTCACCGAGACGATCAGTTCGCCCGGCTCGAGACTCGTCTCGATATGCGGTGTATTGCCCGGCAGGCGGTGGAAATCGGCGATCGGGATGGTGCGCATGGTGCCGTTGGAACGGACGGTCTCGACTTCGGCGTCGAGCAGGCGCATCGCGATCGCCATGTCGCTCGGGTGGGTGGCGATGCAGGCCTCGCTGGTGCCGACCACCGCGTGGTGGCGCGTGTAGCCGCCGATCGCCGCGCAGCCGCTGCCCGGTTTGCGTTTGTTGCAGGGCTGGTTGGTGTTGTAGAAATAGGGGCAGCGGGTACGCTGCAGCAGGTTGCCGGCGGTGGTGGCCTTGTTGCGCAGCTGGGTCGAGGCGCCGGCCAGCAGGGCGCGCGACAGCACCGCGTAATCCTTGCGCACGCGCTCGTCGGCGGCCAGGTCGGTGTTGCGCACCAGGGCGCCGACGCGCAGGCCGCCGTCCTGGGTGGGTTCGATCTTGTCGAAGCCGAGGCCGTTGACGTCGATCAGCGCGGCCGGGGTTTCGATTTCCAGCTTCATCAGATCGAGCAGGTTGGTGCCGCCGGCGATGAAGCGTGCGTTCGGGATGCGCGCCGCGGCTGCAGCCGCCTCGGCGGTCGAACTGGCGCGTTGATAGGTGAATGCCTTCATGCCTTGCCTCCGTTCTGCCCGCCGCCGGCGACTTCGGTGATCGCTTCGACGATGTTGGAGTAGGCGCCACATCGACAGATGTTGCCGCTCATGCGCTCGCGGATCTCGTCGATGCTGAGCAGTGGCTTGACGTTCAGGTCGCCAGTGACGTGGCTCGGGATGCCCTGGCGAATCTCGTCGAGCACCGATACGGCCGAACAGATCTGACCCGGGGTACAGTAGCCGCATTGATAGCCGTCGTGTTTCACGAAGGCGGCCTGCATCGGATGCAGCTTGTCCGGCGTGCCGAGTCCTTCGATGGTGGTGACCTGCGCGCCTTCGTGCATCACGGCCAAGGACAGGCAGGAATTGATGCGGCGGCCGTCGACGATCACGGTGCAGGCGCCGCACTGGCCCTGGTCGCAGCCCTTCTTGGAGCCGGTCAGGTGCAGGTGCTCGCGCAGGGCGTCGAGCAGGGTGGTGCGGGTGTCGAGTTCGAGCGTGACCGGTTTGCCGTTGACGGTGAACCTGACGCCGGCGGTGACGGTGCTGGGGTGGGTGTCTTGCGGCGTGGCGTTGGCGCCCGACGGCTGGGCGCCGGCCGGCGGCACTGCCATCGTCGAGGCCGACACGGCGCCGGCGATCAGTAGATTGCGCCGGGTAAGCTTGAGGTCGCTGATCTGTTCCATGGTGCGATTCCTTCTCTTCAATGCGTTGCCCGCGTATGGGTCCGGCGTCGGGATGCTGGCGCCGGGCGTGCGGGAGGGCTTGCTTGGGTGTCAACTTGATTCTAGAGCAGCGTTTGAAGAGGCCGCGTTCGGTTGACACCTGAAGGATTGGAAGCGCTGTGAAGACCTGCTCGGGTTTGCTGGTGCCGTTCAGGCGTTGTAGCCGGCATCGACTGTCAGCACCGAGCCGGTGATGAAGTTGGCGGCCGGGCCGGCGAGGAAGGCGACGGCGACGCCGATATCGGCCGGCTTGCCGTAGTGGCCGAGCGCGGTCAGGGCGCGTTGACTGTCGGACGATGCTCCATCGGCCGGATTCATGTCGGTGTCGATCGGCCCCGGCTGCACCAGGTTGGCGGTGATGCCCTGTGGACCGAGCTCGCGCGCCAGGCCGCGCGTGAAGGCGAGCAGGGCCGACTTGGTCAGCGCGTACACCGTCAGGCCGCTGAACGGCACGCGCTCGGCCATGTTGGAGCCGATGGTGACGATGCGCGCGCCGGCGCCGAAGTGGCGCAGCGCCGCCTGCGAAGCCAGGATGGCGGCGCGCACGTTCACATTCAGCTGGTCGTCGATGTCGGCCAGGGGCATGTCGGCGAAAGCACCGGCGCGGGCGATGCCGGCGTTGTTGACCAGGATGTCGAGGCCGCCGAGGTGGTCGGCCGCCGCATCCACCGAGCGTTTCACGGCGTCGGCGTCGGCGCTGTCGGCCTGGATCGCGACGGCGCGCCGGCCTTTGGCTTCGATCTGCCTGACCAGTTCGGCGGCGCGCTCGTGCGAGCGTTCATAGGTGATTGCCACGTCGGCGCCATGGTCGGCCAGGGTCAGCGCGATGCCGGCGCCGATGCCGCGCGCGGCGCCCGTGACCAGGGCGCGTTTTCCGAGTAATGCAGTCATGTTGCTTCCTTTCGATGGGGTGGATGGTGATGGTCAGCCGACGCGGGCGATCAGCTTGCCGCGGTTGCGGCCGTCGAACAGGCGCAGGAAGGCGTCCGGGATGTTGTCGAAGCCATCGACAAACTCTTCGCTGTATTTGATCTTTCCTGCCGCGACCAGTGGCGCGACTTCGGTGTAGAAGGCAGGGAAGCTGTCGTAGTGGTCGGGCAGGGCGAAGCCGTGGATGCGGATGAAGCGGTACAGAAACAGCTTCAGCAGTTCGGGCAGGCGATTGGGGCCGGTGGCGGCGCCGGGCGAATCGTATTGGGCCATGGTGCCGCAGACCACGATCTGGGCGTGCAGATTGAAGTAGGGCATCAGCGCTTCAAACATATAGCCGCCGACATTGCCGACCTGACCGAGGCGATGGGCATCGGCTCGCCCAGCCTGTACGCCGCGTTCGGGTCAAAGGAAGCGCTGTACGCTGAAGCGCTCGAACACTATCGCAGCAGCAATTCGCATTTGGTCTGGGGCAGCTTCTGCACCGCCACGACGGCGCGCGAGGCGGTCGCTGCACTGCTGATGGATTCGGCGGCGGCGCTGACCGGCAGCGTGGTCGATATTCCGCGCGGTTGCATGCTGACCTTGTCCGCGGTCGGCAGCGAAGGCCATGCCGAACTCGGCGAACTGGTGCGAGTCAGGCGCCATGTCACCTACGAGCGGCTGAAGGCGCGCATCGACCAGGCGGTGACCGAGGGCGAGATCGCCGCCTCTGTGGACGGCGCCGCGCTTGCCCGTTTCATTCAGACCGTGCAGTACGGGATGTCGACGCTGGCGCGCGATGGCGCCGAGCGGGCGGAACTGGAAGCGGTGGCGCAGGTGGCGCTGGCCGGGTGGGACGCGCGGACGTCACCCTGACTCGCGTTCCGGTACGCACTTGCCGGAAGGGCTAGCAGCACTTGCCGCCTTCATTGGCCGTCCCTGCAGGTCGCCGTGCGCGGCCTTCAAGCCTGCAGCACATAATTGCCGGGCGCGGCCGGCGCATTGCCGAGCAGCGGCGGTGGCGCCACTTGCGCACCCGCGTGGCGCACCAGCCAGTCTTCCCAGGCCGGCCACCAGCTGCCTTCCACCTGCGGCACGCGCGCCTGCCAGCTATCCGGATCGACATACGGCGAGTCGTGGCCGTGCACCGCGATCTGGTAGCTGCGCCGCATGCTGCCCGGCGGCGACACCACGCCGGCGTTGTGCCCGCCGTTGGTGAGAATGAAGGTAATCTCGGTATCGGTCAGCGGAATGATCTTGTACACCGAGCGCCACGGCGCCACGTGGTCGGTCAGGGTGCCGACGGCGCACACCGGCACGTCGATATCGCTGAGCGACACCGGGCGCCCGCCGACCAGGTAGCGGGCGCTGGCCAGGCTGTTTCTCAGGAATAGCCGGTGCAGGTATTCGGCGTGCATGCGGTAGGGCATGCGGGTGGCGTCGGCATTCCACGACATCAGGTCGGTTTCCTGGTCGGGCAGGTCGAGCAGGTAATGGCGCAGCCGGCGCGACCACACCAGGTCATTCGAGCGCAACAGCTGGAAGGCGCCCGCCATCTGGCGCGTGTCCAGGTAGCCCTGCTGCCAAATGGCCGCTTCCAGGAAGCTGACCTGGCTGTCGTCGATGAACAGCGACAATTCTCCCGGCTCCGTGAAATCGACCTGGGCCGCCAGCAGCGACATGCTGGCCAGCCGGTGATCGTGGTCGCGCGCCATCGCCGCCGCTGCGATCGCCAGCAGCGTGCCGCCGAGACAGTAGCCGGCCGCATTCACCTGATGCGCTCCGGTCTGCGCCACGATGGCATCGATGGCGGACATGATGCCCAGCTGACGATAGTCGTCCATGGTCAGGTCGCGGTCTTCGGCCTGCGGATTTTTCCACGACACCATGTACACCGTGTGTCCGTGCTCGACCAGGTAGCGCACCAGCGAATTCTGCGGCGACAGGTCGAGGATGTAGTACTTCATGATCCAGGCCGGCACGATCAGCAGCGGCGTCGCATGCACGGTCGGCGTGACCGGGTCGTAGCGCAGCAGCTCGACCAGCCGGTTGGCCATCACCACCTTGCCGGGCGTCACCGCCACTTCGCGTCCGGGACGGTAGCCGACCGGCCGCACCCGGCCCGCCAGCGCATCGTTGGCGTCGCGCAGCGCCCGCATCGAGCCGCGCAGCAGGTTCATGCCGCCGCTGGCCAGGGTTGCCTGCTGTACCACCGGGTTGGTCGACACGAAGTTGGACGGCGCCACGCCGTCGAGCAGCTGGCGCGCCACGAAGGTGACCACGTCGGCATGATGCGGCGCCACGCCGCGCACGGTGGAGGTGGCGCGGTGCCACCATTGCTGGGTCATCAGGAAGCCCTGACTGAGCTGGTGCCAGGGCCAGGCATTCCAGGCCGGATCGCTGAAGCGCTTGTCCTGCGCCAGCGGGCGCACCGGATCGGACGTGTGGTGGGCCGGATCCGTGACGTAGTTCCACCAGCGCTGCCAGCCGAGCATGGCGTCGCTGACCAGTTCCTGCTGCTTGTCGGGCGACAGCATCAGGTGGCTGGCCCAGTCGAACCAGGCCATGCCGAGCGCGGCCGGCGACAGGTGGCCGGTCATGCGTCCCAGCCAGGCCCACAGGATCAGGTCGGTATGATGCTTGCCGCCGGCCACGCGCGCATGGCGGTGGATGCCGCCTTGCCACGCGCTGCCTTCGATCCGGCGGTCGCTGCCGGCCGCATCCGGGCGGGAGTCGGGCGCCATGTCGGTATGCCTGTTCGGTATGCCCCGCGCGCCGGCTCAGTGCGCCAGCAGCAGTGGCGTGGCGCTGGCCGCGAGCAGCGAGCGGGTGACGCCGCCCAGCACGAATTCGCGATAGCGGCTGTGCCCGAACGCGCCGGCCACCAGCAGCCCGGCGCCCCCGCGGCGTGCCACCCCCATCAGCGCGTCGCCGGTTGCGCCGCGCGCGCGTTCGAGCACCACGTCGACCTTCACGCCATGACGTGCGAGGTGCAACGCCATGTCGGCGCCGGGCTCTTCGCCGTGGATGTCGGCCATCGCATCGGGATTGATCAGGGTGAGCTTGACCGCGTCGGCCTGCTGCAGCAGCGGCAGCGCGGCCGAGATGGCGCGGATCGCCTGCATGCTGCCGTCCCAGCCGACCACGACGGTGCCGGGAAAGGCGCGCTCCTGCCAGCCGGGCGGGACCACCAGCACAGGCCGTGCGCCGTGCAAGGCGATGTATTCAGGCAATGCGCGTGCCTGGACCGGTACGCCGGGAACGGCGATCGGTTCCGATTCGCGGCTGACGACCACCAGGTCGGCATAGCGCGATTCGAGCAGCAGGGCGAAGCGCGCGTCGTCCTCGAGCATGCGGGTCTCGAACGAGGCCACCCCACGGCGCTGGACCGCCACCCCGAACTCGTCCAGGCGCGCGCGGACCGCGGCGCGCATGCCGCTGAAGTCGGACTCGGGCATCATCGGCGCGCCCATCGAGCCGATCAGCAAGGAGTAGTCGAACCACGAGATGCCGGTGGCCGCACTGCCGATCAGATGGGCGTCGAACAGATTGGCCAGCAGAGCGCCGGCGCGCACCCGCGCGTCTTGCTCGGGACTGCCGTCCACATGAACCACGATGGTCTTGTACATGCTCGTTCCTTTCGCCAACATGGCGGCGAAGCGTGACGGATGCGCTATGAAAACGACTATGTACTTGGATGCGATGCGGATCGGTTCATTCCCGCATGGGGCCGCTTTTCGTAGTGGGCTTGAGACAGATCAAACCGGAGGCAGGGCCGTGGGACGCCGCAAACAATTTCCGCAAGATATCTGACAGCACAATATGTACGAATTTTCCGACGTGACGACGCGATTGGATTACCCGGGGTTGGCACTTGTGCGCGGGGTCGGAGGCCTCATACTAGAACTGTTACCGGCGATGTGGTCGGTTCTCTTGTGTCTCCATCTCAGCTTGGCTGAGGATTCGGCCGCTGTCTGCCTCGTGCGACAGCGGCATTTTTTTTGCGCGCACGGCGCTGTCATGTTGCCAGGCGCCGGAACGAGAGAACGCTAGCGCGGCAGGTAACGGTAATGCCCGACCATCTTGAAAGCGAACAGCACGTCGTCGATCTGGGTGCCGGCGCCGATATTGTGAATGACTAGCGGTATGCCAGCCGTCGAGCGCTCGTTGGTGACGATGCCGATATGCGGCAGGCGCGGCGGGATTTCCCAGGTCACGATGTCGCCCGGTTTGTAATCCGCAGCAACGTCGCTCAAAGGCAAGGCGGTGCCATGGCGGCGGAAAAACACGTCCAGGTTCGGAACGCGCCGATGGTCGATATTGGTGTCGGTGGATTTCAGACCCCAGCTCTTCGGATACTTCGACCATGCCGCGCGCATGTCGCGGTTGACCAGTTCCTGCAGGTCGATGCCGAGGCGCCGATAGGCGCGGATCACGACGTCGGTACAGACGCCACGATCGGGCGGCACGTCACCGCCGGGGAAGGTGAGCTTGCGATAGGCCGGGTCGTACAGCGTCGTGACGCCGATCTGGGCACGGGCAGCCTTGACCAGGTCGTCGGGCGAGCGGGCCTTGGCGAACGGCGTGCACAGCAACAGAAGAAGGACGATCAGAACACGCATACATGCTCCGGAATAAGTGCGCAAACTGCGAGCAGGGTGGACTGGGAAGGGATACCGATGAGCGCTCAAAATGTACCATGACCGGCTCGAGCGGCATCGCCCGATGCGCAAGCCGAGGGTCTGTCGCGGCCGGCCCGGTCATACGGCAGAGCCCGGCAGATGCTCGACGACTAACACTCAGCCTGCCGCACGGTGTACAATCCCCGCCGGCGCGGGCATGGCGAAATTGGTAGCCGCAGCAGACTTAAAATCTGCCGACGCAAGTCTTGCCGGTTCGATTCCGGCTGCCCGCACCACCAATGCCTCCTCTTTCCTGGCAACTTTTCTGCAGTTGCCATAAATCTCCTTGACGCTTTGGCACCTCCGCCCGGATGGTGTAGCATGCCGGACGGCACCCTTCCTGTCCTGCGGTGCCTGTGAAGCACGAGGAAAAGAATTGAACATCACTATCAACGACGATCTGCGGTCCTTCGTCGACCCGCTGACCGACATCGAATACGCCGCGCTCGAGCGCAGCCTCCTGGCCGAGGGTTGCCGTGACGCGCTGGTGCTGTGGCACGACACGCTGATCGACGGCCATAACCGCTACGAAATCTGCCGTAAGCACAATATCGAATTCCGTACCGTCCAGAACAACAGCTTCGACTCGCTCGAAGACGTGATGCTGTGGATGATCGACAACCACCTGGCGCGCCGCAGCGTGTCCGACTTCCAGCGCGGCCTGCTGGCCCTGCGCAAGAAGGAAATCGTGACTGCGCGCATGGCGCAGAAGATGGCCGACGAGCCGCCCGAGCCGGCGCCCGACGATCTCGATTCGCGCCCGCCGCCGCCATGGAATACGCGCGAGGAAGTGGCCAAGGCCGCACGCGTGTCGAGCAATACCATCAGCCAGATCGAGCGCATCCAGAAGGCAGCGACCCCGCAGCTGGTCGAGGCGGTGCGTACCGGCACCATCTCGATCAATGCCGCCGCGAACGTGGCCCAGCTGCCGCAGGAAGCGCAGATCGCGGCCGTGGCCGGCGGACGCAAGGAGCTGCAGCAGGCCGCGCGCCAGGTGCGCGAGCAGAAAGCCGCGACCCGCCCGCGCAAGGAAAAGCCGGAAGCCGAAGGCGGCGACGATGTCGCTTCGCTGCGCGCCGAGAAGGCCGAACTGAAGGATCGCCTGGCCACACTGCTGACCGAGAACGAACGCCTCAGGCAGCGCCTGGTCAACGCCGGACTCGACGCCAGCTGATCCATTTCTTACGGAGAAGAACAACATGCCCCCGCCACGCCCGTCGCGTTTCGTCCCACTGGCCTTGATCGGCGCTCTTGCGTTCGGTGCCGCGGCGCCGTCGCAGGCCGTCGCGCCGAAGAAAACGCCGGTCGTCGCCGGGACCGGGCAGAAGCCGTTCACAGCCGAGGAAATCGCGCGCTGGAAAAAGACGGCAGGGGCGGTGACGATCATGCGCGACAAGTGGGGCATCCCGCATGTGTTCGGCAAGACCGATGCCGATGCCGTGTTCGGCATGCTGTACGCCCAGGCCGAGGACGATTTCAATCGCGTCGAGCTCAACTACATCAATGCGATGGGGCGCCTGGCCGAGGTCGAGGGCGAGCGGGAAATCTGGCGCGACATGCGCATGAAGCTGTACATCCAGCCGGACGACATGCGCGCCAAATACGCCGCCAGCCCGGAATGGCTCAAGCAATTGATGATCGGCTTTGCCGATGGCCTGAACTATTACCTGTACACGCACCCCGAGGTGAAGCCGAAGCTGCTCACGCGCTTCGAACCGTGGATGGCGCTCACCTTCAGCGAAGGCAGCATCGGCGGCGACATCGAGTCGATCGAGCTCAAGGACCTGGAAGCGTTCTACGGCAAGCGTCCACAGCTGGCCCGGCTGGATGTAAACAAGGGGTTTGACACCGAGCCGCGCGGCTCCAATGGCTTCGCCATCGCGCCCAAGCTGTCCGCCAGCGGTCACGCGCTGTTGATGATCAACCCTCACACCTCGTTCTACTTCCGGCCAGAAATCCACATGGTCAGCGAACAGGGCCTGAACGCCTACGGCGCCGTGACCTGGGGCCAGTTCTTCATCTACCAGGGCTTCAACGACAAGTTGGGCTGGATGCACACCTCGGGCGGTGGCGACGTGATCGACGAATACCTGGAAACGGTCAGCGAGCGCGACGGCAAGTTCTTCTACAAGTACGGTAACGAAGAGCGCCCGCTGCGCGCGGTGCCGATCGCGTTGCCCTACAAGCAGCCAGACGGCACCATGACCAGCCGCGTCGTCACCGCCTATTTCACCCACCACGGCCCGGTGGTGCGCAGCCAGGACGGCAAATGGGTGTCGGTCCGGATGATGGACGAGCCGCTCAAGGCACTGACCCAGTCGTATATCCGCACCAAGGCGA
>NZ_DAMAGA010000026.1:0-71877 GCF_031995545.1 Massilia sp. | reverse complement strand
TGGCCGACTCCTGGCCGTTCTTCCTGAGCGTGTTCAACGACATCGCCGACCAGCACGGCTTCAGGCGCGTCGACGCCTGCCAGGCCGAGCGGCTGCGCCACTATGGGCCGCGCGACATCATGCGTCATGTCGGCATGCCGGCCTGGAAGCTGCCGATCGCCTCGCGCTCGTTCATCGACCGCATGCGTGGGCACACCGGGCAGATTCCCCTGTTCGACGGCGTCGAGGGCGTGCTGCGCGCGCTCGACCGGGCCGGCATGCGGCTGGCGCTGGTGTCATCGAATGCCGAGGACAATGTGCGGCGCACGCTGGGGCCGGAACTGGCGGCGCTGTTTCGGCACTACGAATGCGGCATGTCGATCTTCGGCAAGAGCGCGCGCATCCGCAAGGTGCTGCGCCAGGCGCAGCTGCCGGCGGCACGGGCGCTGTACGTGGGCGACCAGACCACCGATGCCGACGCCGCGCACCGCGCAGGAGTCGGCTTCGGCGCGGTGAGCTGGGGCTATGCGCCGATCGAGGCGCTGCGCAATACGGGGCCGGTACGCGAATTTCGCGCGCCACGCGACCTGCTGTCGCTGGCGGCTGCCTAGAACCCGCAGGGGCCGCGCGCTAGCAGCCGAAGGCCGCGTTGCGCTCGACCGCCTTGCGCACTGCCGTCACCCTGCCGGGATAGGCGCCATCGCGGCACAAGACGTCGCCCGGCGGCGCCGCGTTCTGGCCGCAGTCAGGTGGATGATCGGCCTCTGCTGCAGGCCCGCCGGGCGCGGCAGGGCTGGGGACAGGAGGCTGGCTCGGCGCCAAGGTATCGTCTCGCATCGGATCGCTCGCTTCGTCAATGGCGCGCCTGTGCCCGCTTCCATCGGAAGCACGGACAGCCGGCGCCGGCTGGGGACACCTCGGTCGCTCATCCCTTCACGCACACCACCTGCTTCAGCGTGTGGACCACTTCCACCAGCTCGCGCTGGGCATGCATGACGGCGTCGATGTCCTTGTACGCCATCGGGATTTCGTCGATCACGCCTTCGTCCTTGCGGCATTCGACCCCGCGCGTGGCGCGTTCCTGGTCGGCCAGGGTGAAGCGGCGCTTGGCCTCGGTGCGGCTCATCACGCGTCCTGCGCCATGGCTGCAACTGTTGAAGCTTTCCGGATTACCTTTGCCACGCACGATGAAACTGCGCGCGCCCATCGAACCGGGGATGATGCCCAGCTCGCCTTTCTGGGCCGATACCGCACCCTTGCGCGTGATCAAGACGTCCTTGCCGAAATGGCGTTCGCGCTGCACGTAATTGTGGTGGCAGTTGACCGCTTCGACATGGGTCTCGAACGGCTTCCTGATCACGCCGCGCACCGCGTGGATCAGGTTGTGCATCATGACTTCGCGGTTGATGCGCGCGAACTTCTGGGCCCAGCCGACCGCTTCCACGTAGTCGTCGTAGTGCTGGGTTCCCTCTTCCAGATAGGCCAGGTCCTGGTCCGGCAGGTTGATCATATGGCGCCGCATGTCCTGGCGCGCCAGCTCGATGAAATGGCTGCCGATCGCATTGCCGACGCCGCGCGAGCCGGAGTGCAGCATCAGCCACACGAAATTTTCTTCGTCCAGGCATACCTCGACGAAATGGTTGCCGCTGCCGAGCGTGCCCAGGTGCTTGTAGTTGTTGGAGTGGCGCAGCTTGGGATACTTGCGGCAGATCTCGTCGAACTCGTCCTTGAGTTTCATCCAGCCGGCATCGACGGCCGGCGGCGGATTGTTCCAGGAACCGACGTCGCGGCCCTTGGCATTGCGCGTCTTGGGCGACATTCCGTGCGGCACCGCCTGTTCGATGGCGCTGCGCAGCCGGCCCAGGTTGTCGGGCAGGTCGTCGGCGCGCAGCGTGGTCTTGGCCGCCATCATGCCGCATCCGATGTCGACGCCCACCGCCGCGGGAATCACCGCACCCAGGGTCGGGATCACGCTGCCGATGGTCGAGCCTTTGCCGACGTGGACATCCGGCATCACGGCGATGTGGTGGAACACGAACGGCAGCTGCGCCAGCTTGGCCAGCTGCTCCTTCGCTTCCGCCTCGACCGGCACGCCTTCGGTCCACATCTTGACCGGGCGGCTCTCCGTCGGGCGGCGATCCGCAGGGCGGCCATCGAGCAGTTGATAGTCATTACCTTCCATGCGGCGCATGATCGCGCAAATCGCAAAAACGGGGTGTCCGGCTGAAACCTGCTTGCGCAATTGCTATACTCGCCACGAATGCACTGTTGCATCATGAACCACGGACACTCCATGCGCTTTCCACTCTACCTGCTGGCTCCGCTGCTGCTGACCGGCTGCTTCACCGAGACCGCCAGCTACGCCATCGACAACGACCAGCACGCGCTCACGGTACGGGTGGACAAGGAATATTTCTGGAGTAAGGAAGGCACGCTGCGCGCGATCGTCTCGCACATGCCGGCCTGCCAGCGCCAGATCGAGCTCGGCTCGGTGTGGCTGTCCGACCTGCAGATCGAACTGTTCGACAGCGGCAACGACGTCTACACCCTGCGCGCCGACGACGAGGCGTGGCAAGTGAACATCGCCGACTGCACCCAGCTCGAGGCGCCGGAGGCCGACGCGGTCACCGGCCAGCCTTTGGGCGTGTTCGTGCTCGAGGAAGACAACCAGCTGGTGTTCGCCAAGCCGGAAAGCGACGCGTCGTAAGCGCTCAGGGATCGCTCAGGAACCATTCAGGGACGCAGCCAGCCGCGGCCGATCGGCAGCGCCAGCAGGCGCCGGTACACCGATTCCAGCATCGGCAGCGCGCGCGCACATGCCGCCTGCGCCATTGGCGTGCAGGCCAGCAGCGCGAAGCCGGACGACACCAGCAGCGCCCCGATCATGTCCTTCGGCCAGTGCACGCCCAGGTAAACGCGCGACCACGCCACCAGCAGCGACAGCGGCAACATCACCAGTCCCAGACGGCGCGCCAGCGCAGAACCGCTGAAGGCCAGCACCAACGCCACCGAGAAGATGCTGGTGGCATGGTCGCTCGGGAAAGAACTGTCCGGCGCATGCAGCAGGAAGGTATGGCCGACCTCGGCCACGAAGGGACGCGGGCTGTACCAGAGATGGCCGATCATGGCGTTGAGCGTCAGCGCGCCGACCGCGGCGCCGAATGCACGCAGCGCCGCTTCGCGGCCCGGTCCCGCGCCATTGGTCCAGAGCAGCGTCAGCGACAAGGGCACCAGGAAGATCAGCCACTCGGCCGCAAACACAGCGCCGCTCAACTGCCACCCGGTCAGGTCGGCATGGGCGTTGAGGGCGGAAAAAAGGATCAGGTTGAATTGCTCGAGCATGGGTCAGCGCGGATGATGTATTAATAAATCATCAACTAGCTTAGACCATGCTTTCCTGCGCACTCCTGAGCAAATGAAACAAAATGTGACAGAAGAGTGACAACGTCGGCGAACACCGTCGTCAGTGCCGGTGCAGCAGCGCGCGCAATTGTGTCAGTTCGGCCTGGCGGCCGACGTGCTCCAGTACGCTCTCGAGCAGTGACTGGCCGCCTTCGCGCTGCATCGTCCACTGGGTGAAGTATTCGTGCACGGTGCGCCATGGCGGATAGCCGGGCGGCATCGCGCGCCAGGTGCTGCCGGTGTGGAGAAAATAGAGGACGGCGCAGAACACGTCGTACAAGTCATGCTTGCGTGGACGGGTCTTGCGCCTTGCGGCCTCGAGCATGCCGCGCACGCTGTCGAACTGCTCGCGTGAGATATCGCTCGGGTAGTCGGGACGGTCCATGGCGACCTCCAAAATAACTTGGAGGTCTTGATCTGGAACAGGTTCCGTTACTTTGCCAGATTCGTCGCGCTTTTAATCACGCGCCAGCGCCAGGAACTCGGTGCGCAGCGCCAGGTTCGGCTGCAGGTCGCCCAGCATGGCCGAAGTGATGGTTTCTTCGCCGATGGCGCGGATGCCGCGGCTTTCCATGCACATGTGGCGGCACTTGACGACCACACCCACCGCTTTCGGTTCCAGCACTTCCATCAGCGCATTGGCGATCTGGATCGTCATGCGTTCCTGCACCTGCAGGCGCTTGGAGAAGATGTCGACCAGGCGGGTCAGTTTGGACAGCCCGACGATCTTGCCGTTCGGCAGATAGCCGACCGTGGCCTTGCCGAAGAACGGCGCCAGGTGGTGTTCGCAGTGGCTGTAGACCGGGATGCCGCGCACCACGATCAGTTCGTTGTATTCCTCGGCGCCGTCCTCGAACGCCTTGAGCACTTCCACCGGATCCTGGTCGTAGCCGGAAGTCCAGTGTTTCCAGGCCTTGGCCACGCGCGCCGGGGTTTCGTGCAGGCCCGGACGGTCCGGATCCTCGCCGATGCTCGACAGCAGGCGACGCCAGTCGTGTTCGGTGAAAGCTTCTTTGTCAGACATGGTAAACCCTAAAAAAACGATTGCCGCAAGTATATAGAAAATGCTTCTGGTCGGCCGGCGGCGGGCCCACACTTGATCAAGATCAGACACGGACCCGACAGTTGGCTTAGCGTTGAGCGTGGTTCCTGCCCTGGGAGACGGTCATGTTCGGCAGCACGGTCCTCGAAGTCGCCATCGGCCTGGCATTTTGCTACGCCACGCTGGCGCTGGTCGTCACCACCCTGCAGGAAGCGCTGGCCGGCGCCTTCCACCTGCGCGCCAACATGCTGCTCGACGCCGTCAGGCGCATGCTGGGCGATCCGCGCTGCGAGGGCCTGGCGCGGGCGCTGTACGCGCATCCGCTGGCCAATCCGCGCACGGGCGGCGCCCCGGCCTCGGACCGGCCCTCCCGGCCATCCTACATCGAACCGGGGAATTTCGCGATTGCCCTGATCGACAGCATCCGCCAGGGCCACGCCTCGCTCGAGGCCGCCATCGGCGCGGTACCAGACCCGCAACTGCAACGCACGCTGCAGACGCTGTACAGCCAGGCCGGCGCCGATCCGGCCCGCTTCCAGGCCGCCGTCGCCGCCTGGTTCGAAGCGGCGATGGAGCGCCTGTCCGGCGTCTACAAGCGGCGCCAGCTGCTGGTATCGTTCCTGTTGTCGCTGCTGCTGGCGATCCTGTTCAACATCGACAGCATCCACCTGTTCCGCACGCTGTGGCAGCAGCCGGCGCTGGCGGCGCAGATCGGGGCCATGGACGCCACGCTCAGTGCCGCCATGCTCGACCAGCTATGGGCGCTGCCGATCGGCTGGCAGACCTTCCCGCCCACGCTCGACGCCGCTTTCGCGCTGCAGGCGGCCGGCTGGCTGGTGACGGCCAGCACCACCCTGTTCGGCGCGCCGTTCTGGTTCGACGTGCTGCAGCGCGCCGTCAACCTGCGCAGCACCGGCGCCAAGCCGGCGCCGCTGGACACGCGCTTCGATGGCGGCGTCGTACCGGTTGCGGGGATGCTGGTGCCGGCCGCCGCGCCTGGTTCGGCGCCGCCGGTCGCTGCAGCCGGCGCGCCTGCCGCCACTTCCGGCGCTACTGCAGCGGCTGCGGCCGCGCCACCGTCGCCGGCCTAATCCGGGTCTCAGCGCCCGGGCGGGCGGTGGGCGTCGACCAGCATGCTCGAGATCGAGATCTGCGGCACCCGTTCCGGCCATTCGTCCTCCGGACCGAACCAGCGCGCCTCGGCGATCTCGCTGGTGTCGACGCGGATCTCGCCGTCCAGGTAGTCGGCGGTGAAGGCCAGCATCAGCGAATGCGGGAAAGGCCACGACTGGCTGGCGAAATAGCGCAGGTTGTGCACGCGCAGCCCGACTTCCTCGAACACCTCGCGGTGGATCGCTTCCTCGATCGATTCGCCCGCCTCCAGGAAGCCGGCCAGCGGCACGAAGCGCTGCACCGCCGGCGCCTGGTGCAGCGCCATCAGCACCGAGTCGCCCTTGCGGATCAGCACCATCATTGCCGGCGAGATGCGCGGATAGGCCATGTGGCCGCAATTGACGCATTTGAAGCAGCGTTCGCCGGCGGCCAGCACGGTGCCGCTGCCGCAGGCGCCGCAGAAGCGGTGGGTGCGCGCCCATTCGGCGATCTGGGCGGCACGTCCCGCCACCGCCAGCAGCGGTTCGCCGACCGCGCCGAACAGCGAGCGCAGGCCGCGCCAGGCATAGCCGGCAGGCAGCACCGGTTCGGCATCGAACCAGCCAGTGCGGCAATAGCGCTCGTCCAGCAGACCCAGCGGCTGCAGGTTGCGGTCAGGCAGGCCGAGGCGCTCGACCAGCGCCGCGTCCGGCAAGGCGATGTCTTCCTCGCGCACCAGCAGCTGTCCCCGGTAGAACAGGAAGCTGAGCGGCTCGGGATCGGGATGCTGCACGAACGACGAAGTGAAGGAAGCGGGTGTCTGTAGCATAGTCGGCGCCAACAAATTAGTTGCCCGATGATACCGCCTTTCACGGCGGCCTTCAGGCGGACGGCCGATTGCCTGCTGGGGCGATTCTTACGCCACGACCGCCGCCCACAACGCGACCGCGGCATCCGCGCAACATGCGGGCGCGAGGTGCGCGATTTGTGCCGCCCTCCCCGAACTTATCTTGAACGGCCGCGCTCAAACATCTCCCGATGCGACCCTGGCCGGCGTTTTTTGCCTGCTGGCCGCCGCTCGATGCTGTCCAATTCTCAATGCTGCCATTTCTGGAGAAACCCATGTCCCGGCGCCCTCTGCTGCACCGTTTCGACGTCGAGTCCATCGTGGTGTTCCGGGCCTTGCAGCTGGGGGACATGCTGTGCGCGGTGCCGGCCCTGCGCGCGCTGCGCGCCGCCCTGCCGTCGGCGCACATCGTACTGGCCGGGCTGCC
This sequence comes from Massilia sp., assembly GCF_031995545.1. Taxonomy (GTDB): domain Bacteria; phylum Pseudomonadota; class Gammaproteobacteria; order Burkholderiales; family Burkholderiaceae_D; genus Telluria. The sequence goes on along the minus strand of NZ_DAMAGA010000026.1, from coordinate 65,088 downwards.
GTGGGCGGCGCAGCTGGTGCGGCGCTTTTCCGCCTACCTGGACGAATTCCTGTCCTTTCCCGGCCACCCGCTGTTGCCCGAGCAGCCGGCGCGCCACGGCGAGCTGACCTCGTTCTATTCCACGGTCTGCGCGCGCCAGTTCGGCCTGGCGCTCCAGCTGCACGGCAGCGGCGACATCACCAACCACATCGTCGCCGGATTCGGCGCGCGCGCGATGGCCGGCCACTGCCGCGGCGCGCCGGTGGCAACCGAGCGCACCGTGCTCGCGCCCTACCCGGACATCGGCGCCGAACCGGAGCGCCTGCTTCAGCTGACCACACGCATCGGCGCCCCGGCTGCCGGCAGCCATCTCGAATTCCCGTTGCTGCGCGAGGATGAAGACGAGCTTGCCGCCAGCGGCGTCGCCGATGGGCTGGAGCCAAACGGCTACATCTGCGTCCATCCCGGCGCACGCCAGCGCGACAAGTGCTGGCCGCCCGAATGCTTCGCCGGGGTCGCTGACCGCCTCGCCGACGAGTTCGGAGTGAGCGTCGTCCTGACCGGATCGCAGGCCGAAGTGCCACTGGCCGAGGCCGTGGCCGCGCACATGCGCACACCGGCCGTGATCGCCGCCGCACCGATCTCGATCGGCGCCATGGCCGCGCTGATGAGCCGCTCGCGCCTGCTGATCTGCAACGACACCGGGGTATCGCACATCGCCGCCGGCCTCGGCCTGAACAGCGTGGTGGTGTTCAGCAAGGCCGACATCGCGCGCTGGGCGCCGCTCGACCGCCTGCGCCATCGCTGCATCTGGGACCCGGGCGCCGAACGGGCATCGGTGGTGCTGCAGCATGCGCGCACGCTGCTCTCCGGCACCGAGCCGAGCCGGCAGCGGGCGGCCGGGATGTGGCCTTATTGGTGAACAATGGCGCAGGGGATTGCAGCTTTGCGCCGGTGACATCGTGGTCGACACACCGGAAATTTACCTGAACGCAAGGCAGGTCAAACTTCGGCCATGGCTGCGCTGGCTTAATGCAGCGCAAACACATTACCCGTGCAACACCGAATGATCAGAAGGTTTCCCATTCGGTTTCACGTACCGGCGCGGCGGCCAGCGCGGCGCGCGCCGGTTTGGCGGATGCCGATGCCGCGGCGCGTGGGGCGGTGGCACGCAGCGCCGGGCGTTGCGCCTGCGGCTGCTGCAACCGCGCAGGCTGCGACGGCTGCGCCGCCACCTTGAACACGCTGACGCGCTCGGCCAGGCCGGCCGCGCTGTCCTGCAGCGACTGCGCCGCGCTGGCCGCTTCCTCGACCAGGGCCGCGTTCTGCTGGGTCACCTGGTCCATCTGGCTGATCGCGTGGTGGATCTGCTCGATGCCGGCGCTCTGCTCGCTGCTGGCGGCGGTGATCTCGCCCATGATGTCGGCCACCCGGCGCACGCTCGTGACGATCTCGTCCATGGTGGCGCCGGCCTGGTCCACCAGGCGGCTGCCGCTCTCGACCTTGCCGACCGAGTCGGTGATCAGTTCCTTGATTTCCTTGGCCGCGCCGGCCGAACGCTGCGCCAGGTTGCGCACCTCGCTCGCTACCACCGCGAAGCCACGGCCCTGCTCGCCGGCGCGGGCGGCTTCGACCGCAGCATTCAGCGCCAGGATATTGGTCTGGAACGCGATGCCGTCGATGACGGCGATGATATCGACGATCTTGCGCGACGATTCGTTGATCTCGTTCATGGTGCCGACCACTTCGGCCACCACCGCGCCACCGCGGGTGGCGACGTCGGAGGCCGATGCCGCCAGACCATTGGCCTGGCGTGCGTTTTCGGCGTTCTGGCGCACGGTGCTGGTCAGTTCCTCGACCGAGGCCGCGGTTTCTTCGATCGAGCTGGCCTGCTGCTCGGTGCGGCCCGACAGGTCCAGGTTACCGGCGGCGATCTGGCTCGAGGCGGTAGCGATGGTGTCGCTCCCGGAACGCACGTCGCCGACGATATTCGACAGGCTGGCGGTCATGTCGCGCAGCGACGACAGCAGCTGGCCGAACTCGTTGCGCGAGTCGACTTCGATGCGGGCGGTCAGGTCGCCGTCGGCGACGCGGCGCGCCACGCCCACGGCTTGCTCCAGCGGACGGCCAATCGCACGGGTCAGGTACACGGCGCCGCCGCAGGCCAGCAGCACGGCGACGACGATGGTGGCGACCATGATGGTGTTCAGCATGGTCAGCTCGGCATGCAGTTCCTCGCCCTGCTCGGCATTCAGCTGGTTCACGGTGACTTGCAGCTCCTTGTAGGCAGCCATCGACTTGTTGTAGGTCGGGTTGATCTTCTTGCCCAGCATTTCGTTGGCCAGATCCCAGTTGCCCGCTTCGATGGCGCGCATGGCGTCGTTGATGATGCCCACTGCCATATTGTCGCTGGCGGCGATCCAGGCGGTGATGGCCTCGCGTACCTGCGGCCGCACGATGCTGGCCGTCAGCGCCTCCTGCTCCTTGCGCAGCTCGGCGCTGTTGTTGGCGATGAACTGGCTATGAACCGACAGCTCATGCTGGTGCAGTACCGAATACTTGCTGTCCGGGTTATGTTGCAGAGCTTGTAGAATGTGACTACGATTCATTTCACTACGCAACATCAGGTTCGCCACGCCGGTTTGCTGGGCGGTCGAACGCAGTGCCATGTTTTCGAGCAGCTCGACCGAACGCTGGGTGGTGTGGTACCCGAGGGCGCCCACGATAAGGGTCAGGACGATCAATGCGCCGACCACGCACGCGATGACGTGCTTGATGCTGAGATTTTTCATGTTTTGTAAGGGGGAAGAAGAGAAGACGCCGATAACGGCAGCAGACCGTTGTATTGTGGTACCAAATCTCACAAATTTCCACACGGTAATTACGCTTTTCGTCCAGAATTACAGGCTAACTGTCGGAATCACTTCGCTATGGACAAACTGTCATCACTAGTAGGCCGTCATTCTTTCAATGCCCGCATCTTTTATAACGGGACATTTTGCAATGCCAATCAGTTCGCCGAGAATGGTGTCTCTGGACAGTTACACCTGGTTCGCCAAGGTCCGGTCGACTTCATCAACAGCGATGGTTCGGTGATCTCGGTGTCCGAGCCGAGCCTGCTGTTCTACCCGCGCGGCGACAATCACCGCCTCGAAGTGCAGCCCGGCCAGACGGCCAGCCTGTTGTGCGCCCACATCGTGTTCCATGACGGCGTCGCCAATCCACTGGCGCGCGTGTTGCCGCAATGCCTGGTGCTGCGCTTGTCCGAGATGGGCGGGCTGGGGGCCACGCTCGACCTGCTGTTCAGTGAAGCCGGCGCGACCGCGCCGGGACGCGAAGTGATCCTGGACCGGTTGTGCGACGTGCTGCTGATCCAGGTGATCCGGCGCGAATTCGAAAGCGGCCGGCTGTCGCTGGGCCTGCTGGCCGGGCTGTCCGACCGCCAGCTGTCGCTGGCGCTGGCGGCGATTCACGAGCGCCCGCAAGAACCGTGGAGCCTGCAATCGCTGGCCCAGGTCGCCTGCATGTCGCGCGCCGCCTTCACCGAGCGTTTCCGCGACGTGATGGGGGTGCCGCCGGGCGAATACCTGACGCGCTGGCGCATCGGGATCAGCACCCGCCTGCTGCGCGAGGGGATGTCAGTCAAGCAAGTCAGCAGCCGTGCAGGTTATACCAGTCCGTCAACATTCACCCGCGCCTTCACGGCCTTGATGGGGGCCTCGCCGCGCGAGTGGCTCAAGCAGGGAGCGGTGTAGCCGGCCACAACCCAAAAATACGTTTGCCGGGAAATGTCCCGGCATTTTTTTGCCCGCAAATACAGAATCGCACCGTAAACGACAACGCAGACGTTCCTTGCGAAGACGTCTGCGTCGGGATGTCATGCGCGGCCGCCGGGGCCGCAGTCGATTACTTGAGCAGGCGGGTGCGGCAGGCAACCAGGGCGATGACCAGCGACAGGCCGCCGACGTAGGCGATGGCTGCCTGCATGCCGACGAAGTGGGCGACGGCACCGATTGCCGGCGGGCCCATCAGGCTGCCGCTGTACGCCATGCTGGCGACAGCTGCCAGGGCGGTCGGGCCCTGGGCGCCGGCGGCGCTGAACACGAACGGGAACAGCAGGGCCAGGCCGACACCGGCGATCGCGAAACCGCCCAGTGCGAAGTAGGCATTCGGCGACAGCACCGCGAACATCAGGCCGCAGGCCGCGACCAGCGCGCCGAAGGTGACCAGACGCTGGGCGCCGAAGCGCTCCTTCAGCTTGTCGCCGACCATGCGCGACATCAGCATCATCACCGAGAACGACGACAGTGCCAGCGGCGCCAGGCCGTCCGATGCGCCGAAGTGTTCTTTCAGGAACAGGCCGCTCCAGTCGGCGATGCTGCCTTCGGCCATCGAACCCAGGAAGCCCAGCAGGCCCAGCAGAACCAGCGGACCGCGCGGCAGCACGAACGCCTTCTTCGCCACCTTCTCGCCGCCACCGTCGGCTTCGAGCATGGTAAAGCCCATCCACAGGATGACGGCCAGCGGACCGACCAGCATGATGAAGTGCTGGGCCGGCGCGATCTTGTTGCTGGCCATGAAGCTGCCCAGCGTGGCGCCGATCAGGCCGCCGGCGCAAGCCAGGCCGTGCAGGCGCGACATTTCCGACTTGCCGCTCTGCTTTTCGCGGCGGGTGGCCGCCGAGTTCATTGCCACGTCGAAGGTGCTGGCGGTAATGCCCAGCATCAGCACGGCCATCATCAGGCGCGACACGTTCGGCGCCATGCCGATCGAGACCAGCACGGCCAGCAGTGCCAGGCCCGAGACCAGGATGGTCTTGCGGGCGCCGAAGCGGCTCATCAGGAACGACGAGATCGGGTACGACACGACGGCGCCCAGGCCGCCACACAGCAGGACCATCGACAGGGCCGAGTGCGACACATTGACGCCCGCGGCCAGGGCCGGGATGCGGCCGGCCCACGAGCCCATGATCATGCCGAACAGTGCGAACAGGACCGGTAGCGAGAATTGCTGGGCCTGGACACGGACAGCGGAAAGACCACGTGGTGCGGAAATGGTGGTCGGGAGCGAAACGGTGTTTTGCATGAAAAGCGCCGAATTGTTAAATTTGTGAGATATGAAGGAGTTGCCAAATGCATTGACAGACCGAACGGCTTTTAAAAATTAACGTCCGGAAGCTGATGGGAGGCAATTCTAAACACCTCAATGCGCTTTGAGTTTTCCATGCGGAAAAAAATTTCAAAGCGTTGTATTGCGCTGACGCAAGGATTGCAACTTCATTTCCGCACATGCATGTGCATTTGCAGAGAATGCGGTTTTAGGGGATGGAGAAGCTGGAAATTGACAAGAAATGCGGTGACTTACTGCTGAGTCGGGCACAGAAGCAAGCTTCGCGCAATATGATACGCTGCATCAAATTTAGGCAACATAAGGACAAAATGCTGAGAAATATTTTCAATTAGATAAAATTACGGGCTAATTTCTTATTCCCTTTCTTTATCTCTGCCATTTGGAAATCGAATAAAGCGACTGAAAAGAAATGGATCGTGATTGTTAAGTTTTGTTACGAAACTGGATTTTCTCGATAAGCGCATTCTGTATTGGCAAATAAAAAGCCGCCCGAAGGCGGCTGGTTCAAGTTCATCAATATCCGGACTTATTTGGCCAAGTGTTTCTTCAGCTCGGCGCCAGCCTGCAGTACCTGGGAACGCACACTCGGCACGGTCGCCAGCGGGTTGAGCAGACCGAAGTCGTGGATCATGCCGTTGTAGCGGGTCACGGTGACATCCACACCGGCCTGGTCGAGCTTGCGGCCATAGGCTTCGCCCTCATCGCGCAGCACGTCGAGTTCGGCGGTCTGGATCAGTGCCGGCGGCAAGCCTTTCAGCTGCTCCAGGCTGGCCTGCAGCGGCGATGCGTAGATCTCCTTGCGCTGGGCGGCGTCCTTGGTGTAGCTGTCCCAGAACCATTTCATCATGTTCGTGGTCAGGAAGTGTCCCTGCGCATACTGCTTGTACGATGCGGTCTCGAAGTTGGCGTCGGTCACCGGCCACATCAGCACCTGATAGCGCAGTTTCGGGCCACTCTTGTCTTTCGCCATCAGGGTCAGCACGGTCGACATATTGCCGCCCACGCTGTTGCCGGCGACCGCCAGGCGGCTACCGTCGACGCCGATCTGCTTGCCGTTCTCGGCGACCCATTTGGTGGCCGCGTAGATCTCGTTGATCGCCACGCCATAGCCGGCTTCCGGCGAACGCGTGTAATCGACGAACACAGCCACCGCACCCGAGTTGGCGACCAGGTCGCGCACCAGGCGTTCGTGGGTCGGATAGTCGCCCAGCACCCAGCCGCCGCCGTGGATGAACATAAAGGCCGGCAATTCTCCCTTGACGCCGGCCGGGCGCACGATCTTGAGCTTGATCTGCTTGCCGTCCACATTGATCACCTTGTCCGAGACGTCGGCCGCCGGCAGGGTCAGCTGCACACTCTTCTGGGCGCCTTCCAGCACCGCGCGGGCATCGGCCGGCGACAATTGCTCCAGCGGCTTGCCGCCGCCCGCCGCCAGGGCGCCGAGGAATTGCGCGGTGCGGCGTTCGGGTGCGGGGCCGTCGGCGGCCAGGGCGCCTGCGGTGGAGATGGCCAGGGTGGCGGCGACGACTGCTTTGCTCAGGGTGTTCATGGTGGACTTCCTTTCTTATTAGGTGGAATTGGATCAGCGGCGAGAGGCCGTCAGTACGGTAGCAGCGCGGTATTCGGTTTCATTGCATAAACAAATCATTTGAAACGCGATTAAATCGCGCGCTACTTATTTCATTCTTTGTGGCCCGCGTGAGCGGGCCCTGCGCAATCTCCGGTCCTCCGGAGACTGCAGCTTACACCAGTTGCAGCGTGACGTCGATGTTGCCGCGGGTCGCGTTCGAGTATGGGCACACGATGTGGGCGCGGTCGATCAGGGTCTGCGCTTCGTCCGCCGGCACGCCCGGCAGGCTGATCTTCAGCTGGACTTCGATGCCGAAACCGGTCGGGATTGGGCCGATGCCGACAGTGCCTTCCACCGACACGTCCGGCGAGATTTTCAGCTTGTCGCGCGCTGCGACGAATTTCATCGCGCCCAGGAAGCAGGCCGAGTAGCCGGCTGCGAACAGCTGTTCCGGATTGGTACCGGCCAGGCCGGCGCCGCCGAGTTCTTTCGGGGTGGTCAGTTTGACGTCCAGTGCGCCATCCGACGAGACGGCGCGGCCTTCACGGCCACCCGAGGCGGTTGCACTTGCGCGGTAGAGGACTTGTTCGATTGCCATGATGAGACTCCTTGTGTGTGTGGTGCTTCAGCACCTGAGTTTGATGCGCCCTAAATAGAACCCTATTAAGTAGCGCGCTATATAAATCATTTTATTGCCTTGGCCCGCCGACCCTTATCTCTGTCGTTCGGCGCTGCCATGGAAAGCATATTAACTAGCGCGCTATTTAATTGCAAGCGATTTTTGTTGCGAATTGTAAGTTTGAGGAAAATACAAAAATAGGGGGTTGCGGTGGCTCAGACCAGCCGCACCGACTCGCGCACGATCAGACTCAGCCCCGGCACCTGCTCGGCCGGCTGCTCGTGCCCGAGCATGGCCAGCATGCGACGCCCGATCCCGGTGCCGACTTCATACAGAGGCTGGCGTACCGTGGTCAGCGGCGGCGTCGTGTACATCGAGCTGTGCAGGTCGTCGAAGCCGACCAGCGACACGTCTTCCGGCACCCGGATATTGCGCCGGTACAGCGCCAGGCGCGCACCATAAGCGCTCAGGTCGTTGGCGGCGAAGATGGCAGTGAAGCGCAGATTGGCCTGCAGCAGTGCGTTCACCGCCTGCAAGCCGCTCGACTCGTCGAACTCGCCCGCCCCCACCAGCCGCGGGTCGGCGGTGATGCCATGTTTGGCCAGGGTGTCGTGGTAGCCCGCCAGACGGGCACGCGCATCGCGATGGTCGACCGGACCGCTGATGTGGGCGATGCGGCGGTGGCCCTGGGCGATCAGGTATTCCATCGCATCGCAGGCGCCACGGTAATTGTCCAGGCAAAAGCCTTGGGTACGCTCGCCCTGCACCTCGCGCCCGAAAGCGACGATCGGCACCCGGCGCGAAAAGTCGAGAATCTGCTGGTCGCTCATGTTGCCGGTGAGGATGGCGACGCCGTCGACCCGGCGCCCGATCAGCAATTCGACCCGCTCCGCCTCTTCGTCCGCATGCCAGTGCCCGCTCATGATCAGCAGCGCATAGCCGGCCGCCTTGACCGCATCCTCGATGCCGACCATGGCACGGTTGAAGTAACCGCTCTCGAGCGACTGGGTCAGCACGCCGATGGTGCGCGTGCTACCCATCTTGAGGCTTTGCGCCAGCAGGTTCGGCTTGTAGTTGAGCTCATCGATGACGCGCTCGATCGCGCGCCGCTTGTCGTCGGATACCTTGGCGGTACCGTTCAGGAAGCGCGACACCGTGGCGGGTGACACGCCGGCCGCGCTGGCGACCTGGTACAGGGTAGTGGTACTGCTCTCGTTTTTCATGGATCCGGCGGGCGTCCTGGACAGGTTCAAGGCAGTTTGTTGCTTGAAGTATATCACGCGTTTTTGCGGGATCAATCCGCCATGAATAGCCACCTGAAGTTTCATGAAAGCGTTTCACAACCACTCGTCGTTGATCTGCAACAAACTATTTTTTAGTTTTAAACGATTCTATTTGACATTTTTTTATCGATGATTTTACTATGAAACCGTTTTCAAGACTTCTGAAAACGATTTCTTGCAATCCCGGCTGTTAGCGCTCGCATCACCAATAAATCAACAAAATCGGAGACAAGCATGACACTCGCTGCACCCCTCGGCGCGCGCCGCCACGCGCCCATTCAACTCGCCATCCTGACCCTGCTGGCCGGCATCGCCGCCGGCGCCCAGGCGCAATCGGCGTCCGACCCGGCCACGCCGGCGGCGGCCACCGAGCGTCCGGCCGCAGTCAACCCGACCGACGACGGCAAGGTGGCCGAAGTCGTGGTTACCGCCACCAAGCGTTCGACCTCGCTGCAAAAGACCCCGATCGCGGTCACCGCGCTGAATGCCGCCACCCTGGCCGACAACCACGTGCAGACCATGCTCGACGTGGTGGCGCTGGTGCCGGGCTTCCAGGCCACCTCGCAGGGCGATCACGGCGTCACCACCATGACCCTGCGCGGCATCGGCAACGACAGCGCCAAGACCGAATACGCCGACCCCGAAGTCGCGTCGTTCGTCGACAACGTCTATTCGCCGCGCGCCGAGGGCGCCACCGCCCTGCTGTTCGACGTCGAAGGCATCGAGGTGCTGCGCGGTCCGCAAGGTACGCTGTGGGGCCGCAACTCCACCGTCGGCGCGGTCAACATCCAGACCGTGAAACCCGAACTGGGCAGCCGCTCGGGCTACATCGAAGGCGGCATCGGCGACTACAACCGCCTGGGTGCGCGCGGCGCGGTCAACGTGCCGCTGTCGGACACCGCGGCGCTGCGTTTCGCCGTGGTGCACGAGCGCCATGACGGCTACGTCGACTACCAGAAATTCAATGCCCCCTCGCCCGAGTCGCAGCGCGCGGCCTATCTGGCCGCCGGCGGCGACCCGTCCCAGTTCCGCCTGATCAACCCGAACAACTTCGTCTCCGGCGGCGACAAGTACAGCGCCCAGGACCAGAGCGCGGCGCGCCTGTCGCTGCTGTGGCAACTGGCGCCCAACCTGCGCTGGAACATCGCCTACGAAAAATTCATCGACCGCGGCACCCCGACCGCCAACCTGATGCAGCAGCCTCGCGCCGGCGAGAAGCACTGGTCGACCCTGTCCGACAGCGCCCCGTGGATCAACCGCGACAGCCACAACGTGCGCAGCCGCCTGAGCTGGGACATCAGCCCCGACCTGGCGCTGCAGTACGTGGCCGGCTGGTCCAAGTTCAGCGGCGACATGCGCTTCGACCAGGACGGCGGCACGATCGTCCCGACCTCGATCACGTCAGGCGGCATCTTCCAGGAACACACCACGGTCGACTCCAACTACAAGAGCCACAGCCACGAGCTGCTGCTGCAGTCGGTCGGCACCCGCACGGTGGACTGGCAGGTCGGCGCCTATTACGGCAACGAGAAGAACGACATCCGCTTCGACATCGCCGGCATGAAGGGCACCGAGGACGGCGCGGTCAACTGGCAGGGTTCCTTCATCCAGCCCAAGCAGACCGTGGACACCACGGCGGTGTTCGGCCAGGCCACCTGGAACATCACCGACCAGTGGCACCTGACCGGCGGCGTGCGCTACACCCACGACAAGCGCGTGCACACCGGTGGCCGCGGCTACACCTGGGGCTACGACCCGGCGGCGCCGCAACTGCCGCTCAATCCGCAGATCAACCCGCGCGACCCGGCCAACGGCTACGTCGAGGGCGTGCCGAACGACGGCCGCTACAGCGACAACAAGGCCACCGGCCTGGTACGCCTGAACTACGACATCGACCGCAACAACATGGTCTATGCCAGCGTCTCGACCGGCTACAAATCGGGCGGCGTGCAGGATCGCGGCCTGCCGTATCAACCGGAGACCCTGACCAACTACGAGATCGGCTCGAAGAGCACCTTCTTCAACGGCGGCCTGCGCATCAACAACGCGCTGTTCTACATGGACTTCAAGGACTTCCAGTTCAATTCGCCGGTCAGCTTCCCGGACGGCAGCCGCGGCCTGGCCATCGAGAACGCCGACGGCGCCGAAGTCTATGGCCTGGAAACCGAGATCGCGGCGCGCGTCGCGACCGACGGCCGGCTGTCGATCAGCCTCGCGGTGCTCGATACCAAGCTCGGTCGTCTGATCGCCGGTTCGAACGACTACACGCTGCCGACGTGCACGGTCGATACCAGCATCTCGACCTGCCTCGACGTCACCGGCCACAAGCTGCCGCACGCGCCGAAGTTCTCGACCACGGTGCAGTACCAGCACACCTTCCGCCTGGCCGATGGCGGCACGATCGTCCCGCGCATCACCGCGCGCTACGAGGATGACGTCAACCTGAGCGTGTTCGACCTGGGTCCGGAAGACCGCCAGAAAGCCTACGCCAGCGCCGACCTCGGCCTGCGCTATGCGAAGGACCGCTGGTGGGTGGACGCGTTCGTGCGCAACGTGAGCGACAAGAAGATCAAGACCAGCGCCTTCAACGGCTTCGGCCCGTGGCTGGCGCAGTACAAGCCGCCGCGCACCGTCGGCATCAACACCGGCTTCGATTTCTGATCGGAGAAGGTTAATCAAGACCACGGCAAGACCGCGGCAGGACCGCAATGCGATCCTGCCGTTTTTTACAACAGGACTTACCCGCCGTGCGTAAGTACAGAGTAAGTGCAGAACAACCTAGAGAGTCCCATGACCAAGAGCGCCCAATTCGATTTCCAGAACGATTTTCCGCATGATTTCACCTGGGGCGTCGCCACCAGCTCCTTCCAGATCGAAGGCGCCTGGGACGCCGACGGCAAGGGTCCCTCGATCTGGGACACCTTCTGCCTGGACAAAGCCAATATCAAGGATGGCAGCGACGGCACCATCGCCTGCGACCACTACAACCGCTACCGTGAAGACGTGGCGCTGATGGCGTCGCTGGGCGTGGACGCCTACCGCTTCTCGATGGCCTGGGCGCGCGTGCAGCCCGACGGCAAGGGCGCCTGGAACGAAGCCGGCCTCGACTTCTACAGCCGCCTGCTCGACGCCCTGGCCGAGAAGAACATCCGCGCCCACATCACGCTGTACCACTGGGACCTGCCGCAAGGCTTGCAGGACGATGGCGGCTGGCTCAATCGCGACACCGCCTACCGCTTTGCCGACTACGCGCGCGAAGTGGCGCGCCGCTTCGGCGACCGGGTCGAGGCGATCGCCACCCACAACGAACCGTGGTGCACGGCCAATCTCGGCTACGGCAACGCCCAGTTCGCGCCGGGCGTGCGCGACCTGAAACAGTCGATCCAGGTCTCGCACCACCTGCTGCTGTCGCACGGCCTGGCCATGACGGCCATGCGCGAAGTCGGCAGCAGCGCCAGGCTCGGAATCGTGCTGAATCAATGGACGGCCGATGCCGCCACCGATTCGCAAGCGGACCGCGACATGGCCGAATTCGAATACGCGCGCTCGGTGCAGTGGTTCATGGATCCGATCTTCAAGGGCCGCTATCCGGAACTGGCGCTGCGCGGCCACGGCGACAACGCGCCGCAGGTAGCAGAGGGCGACTTCGCCATCATCCAGCAGAAGATCGATTTCCTGGGCTGTAACTACTACTTCCGCTCGTGGTGCAGCGCCGCCGTGCCACCGGTGCCGGCGCCGGCCCGCCACGGCGTCACCGACATGGGCTGGGAGATCTTCCCGGAAGGCCTGCCCGAACTGCTGCTGAAACTCAAAGCCGAGTATCCCGACCTGCCGCCGGTGTACATTACCGAAAACGGCATGGCCAATGCCGACACGATCGAAGGCGGACAAGTGCACGACCCGGAGCGCATCGCCTACGTGCGCAGCCACCTGGCGGCACTCAAAGAAGCGATGGATGCGGGCGTCAACGTGCAGGGCTACTTCCTCTGGAGCCTGCTGGACAACTTCGAGTGGAACTCGGGCTACGCCAAGCGCTTCGGCATCGTGCACGTGGACTATGCGACCCAGCAGCGCACGCCGAAGGACAGCGCGCTGTGGTACCGCGAATTCATCGCGGCGCGCGCTCCGGCCTGAACCGCACAAAATTCGCACGTCGTACATAAGAAGCGAGAAGGAAGAGACAATGCAAGCGACTACCACCCACGCCGGCGGCCCGCGCCTGCTGGCCGACATCGGCGGCACCAATGCGCGTTTCGCGCTGGAGCCGGCCCCCGGCAGCATCGAGGCGGTGCAGACCCTGGCCTGCGCCGACCACGCCCACTTCGAGGACGCGGTGCGTGCCTACCTGGCCAATACCGGTGCCCAGGTGCGGCACGCCGCGATCGCGATCGCCAACCCGGTCGACGGCGATGCCATCCGCATGACCAACCACCACTGGGCGTTCTCGATCGAGGCCGCGCGCCAGGCACTGGGCCTGGACACGCTGCTGGTGGTGAACGACTTCACCGCGCTGGCGATGTCGCTGCCGGCGCTGCAGGACGGCGACCTGGCGCGCATCGGCGGCGGCGCGGCGAAAGCGGGATGCGCGATCGGCCTGGTCGGCGCCGGCACGGGTTTGGGCGTGTCGGGCCTGGTGCCCAGCAACGGGCGCTGGATTGCGCTGCATAGCGAAGGCGGCCACGTGGCCTTCTCGCCGCTGGACGAACGCGAAGCCGACGTGCTGCGCTTCGCCTGGCAGCGTCACGACCACGTGTCGGCCGAACGTTTCGTCTCCGGTCCCGGCCTGGCGCTGATCCATGAGGCGCTGGCCGACCGCGCCGGCATTGCATTGAGCAGCGCGCTGGCGCCGTCCGACGTGGTGGCGCGCGGCCTGGAAGGCGGCGACGCCCTGTGCCGCGAAGCGGTCGATGTCTTCTGCGGCATGCTCGGCACCGTCGCCGCCAACCTGGCCGTCACCCTCGGCGCGCAGGGCGGCATCTATATCGGCGGCGGCGTGGTGCCGCGCCTGGGCGACTACTTCGCCACGTCGCCGTTCCGCGCCCGCTTCGAGCGCAAGGGGCGGCTGAGCGATTTCACGGCGCGCATTCCGACCTTCCTGATCACGGCGCCCTACCCTGCGCTGCAAGGTGCTTCGCGCTTATTGGCCGACTATTTGGCTGATCATTTGACGGACCACCCGGTACGCCTGCGCGCGGTCCAGGCAAGCCAGGAGGCGGCCGATGCGTCCTGCTAAATACTCTTCTCCCCTGCTGTGGGTACCGACCGGCTACTTCACCATGGCGCTCGGCTACGTGATGCTCACCAGCGTCACCGCCATCATGTTCAAGAACCTGGGCATGGACAACGGCCGCGCGGCCCAGTATTCGAGCCTCCTGATCCTGGCGTACACGATCAAGCCGCTGTTCGCGCCATTCGTCGAGATGTACCGCACCAAGAAGTTCTTCGTGCTCATCGCCCAGATCCTGATCGGGGCCGGCTTCGCCGGGGTCGCGCTGCTGATGGAGCTGCCCGGCTACATGAGCTTTTTGATGGCGATCTTCTTTGCACTCTCCTTCATCGGCGCAACCCAGGACATCGCCAGCGACGGCGTGTATGTCACCTCGCTCGACGCGCGCGCGCAGTCGCTGTACTGCGGTGTGCAAAGCCTGTCGTGGAACATCGGCCCGATCGTCGCCGCCGGCGGCATGGTCTACCTCAGCGGCTACCTGCATTCGAGCGTGTTCGGCCACGACCCGGCCGTGTTCGGGCCTGACTGGATCGACGCCTGGCGCATCATCTTCCTGCTGGTCGGCGGTTTGACCCTGCTGATGGCGCTGTGGCACTGGCGCTTCATGCCGGAAGGCGCGCGCGCAGCCGATACGCCGTCGAGCGTGAAGGATGCCGGCCGCATCCTGCTCGACGCCTTCGTCACCCTGTTCCAGAAGCGCGGCGTGTGGCGCATGATCGCCTTCGCCTTCCTGTTCCGCTTCAGCGTCGGCCTGCTGGAAAAGATCGGTCCGTTCTTCATGGTGGACCCGGCCTCGAAAGGCGGCCTCGGACTGTCGAACGAGATGCTGGGCCTGATCTACGGCACCTATGGACTGGCGGCAGTGCTGCTCGGGTCCCTGCTGGGCGGCTTGTACGTGGCCAAGCGCGGACTGAAGTCGACCCTGCTGGTGCTGTGCTGCGCGATCAACATCCCGAACGCGACCTTCCTCATCATGAGCATCTACATGCCATCGAGCCTGGTGATGATCACGCTCGGCGTCGCGGTCGAAAAGTTCTTCTTCGGCTTCGGCGCGGTCGGCTTCATGATCTACCTGATGCAGCAGCTCGCCCCCGGCAAGTACACCACCACCCACTACGCCTTCGGCACCGGCCTGATGGGACTGTGCGGCATGGTCACCGGCGTGGTCAGCGGCCACCTGCAGGAGATGATGGGCTACGTCAGCTACTTCGTGCTGGTGATGGTCGCGACGATTCCATCGTTCCTGG
Source organism: Massilia sp. (assembly GCF_031995545.1). Classification (GTDB taxonomy): domain Bacteria; phylum Pseudomonadota; class Gammaproteobacteria; order Burkholderiales; family Burkholderiaceae_D; genus Telluria. The sequence goes on along the minus strand of NZ_DAMAGA010000026.1, from coordinate 50,033 downwards.
CGACCTGGTTCGCGCCGTTCTATCACGACGACGGCAGCGCCCCGCAGCCTGACGAGGATACCGACGGCAAGGCGGTGCCGGCATGAGGCGCCTGTCGATTCCATTATTGCTCCTTGCTGCCGGCAGCGCCGCTGCGCAAACCGCCACCATCAAGGTCAACCAGGTCGGCTTCCTGCCGCAGGCGCACAAGCTGGCGGTGGTACCGCAACAGGCCACCGGCACGAATTTCGAGGTGATCGGCGCCGATGGCAAGACCGTATTCAGCGCTGCGCTCGGTGCCCCCGGCCGCTGGGAGCCGTCCGGTGAAACCGTGCGCGTGGCCGACTTCAGCGCACTGGCGCAGCCGGGCACCTACCGCCTGAAAGTCGCCGGGCTGCCGCTGTCCGATCCGTTTACGGTCAAGCCGGATGCCTACCGCGCGCTGGGCGACGCCGCGCTCAAGGCCTATTACTTCAACCGCAGCGCGATCGAGATCGACGCCAGGCACGGCGGCGCCTGGGCGCGTCCGGCCGGCCACCCGGACGACAAGGTGCTGGTGCATGTCTCGGCCGCGTCGAGCGCACGCCCGGAGGGCACCGTCCTGTCCAGCCCCAAAGGCTGGTACGACGCCGGCGACTACAACAAGTACGTGGTCAATTCCGGCATCTCGACCTATACCCTGCTGGCCGCCTTCGAACACTATCCGGGCGCGTTCAGGCACGACATCGCGATCCCCGAATCGGGCAACGGCGTGCCCGACATCCTCGACGAGGCGATGTGGAACCTCGAGTGGATGCTGACCATGCAGGATCCGAACGACGGCGGCGTGTACCACAAGCTGACCAACCAGCGCTTCGACGGCATCGTGATGCCGCACGCGGGCAACCGTACGCCACGCTACGTGGTGGCCAAGAGCACCGCCGCGGCGCTCGACTTCGCGGCCACCATGGCGACTGCCGGCCGCGTGCTGGCGCCGTACGAGAAGCAGTGGCCGGGCATGTCCGCGCGCATGCTGGCGGCGGCCGAAAGCGCATGGCGCTGGGCCGAGGCCAATCCAAAGGCGGTGTTCAAGAATCCGAAGGACGTCGCCACCGGCGAATACGGCGACGACAAGCTGGACGACGAATTCTTCTGGGCCGCGGCGGAGCTGTTCATCGCCACCGGCAAGGACGTCTACGCCAAGGCGCTGCGCACTCACGACGCGCCATTGAGCACGCCGTCGTGGGGCAATGTGCGCGCGCTGGGCTGGATCTCGCTGGCGCAGCAGCGCGAGCGCCTGGCGCCGTCGTTCGACCGCGCCCGGATCGAGCAGCGCATCGACGGCCTGGCCGCGCAGCTGGCCGAGACCTCCCGCAACGGCGGCTACCGGGTGCCGATGGCGAACAAGGACTTCGTCTGGGGTAGCAATGCCGTGATCCTGAACCAGGCCATGATGCTGCTGCAGGCCTACCGTCTCAATCGCAAGCCGGACTACCTGGTCGCGGCGCAATCGAGCCTCGATTATGTCTTGGGCCGCAATGCCACCGGCTACTCGTTCGTGACCGGCTTCGGCACGCGTCCTTTCATGCATCCGCACCACCGGCCGTCGATGGCCGACGGCGTCGCCGCACCGGTGCCGGGCTGGCTGTCGGGCGGGCCGAATCCTGGCCAGCAGGACAAGAAGGATTGCCCGGTGCCGTATCCGAGCATGCGCCCGGCCCTGTCTTACATCGACCACGACTGCAGCTATGCCGCCAACGAAGTCGCCATCAACTGGAACGCGCCGCTGGTGTACGTGGCGGCGGCGCTGTCCACCCTCACGCCATCGCCCGCCATGAATCAGCCTCCAACCATGTCGCTCGACGTGCTCGCGCGCGAAGAGCAGCTGCTGCAGTTCGACCGCTTCGACCAGGCCATCGCCAGTGCCATCGGCGCCAAGGTGGTGGAGCGCGCACGCGCCAACCGCCAGACCGTGACGGTGCAGATCAAACAAGGCGACACGGTCCTGTTCAGCCAAGCGATGCCGGGCGCCTCGCCCGACCACATGGACTGGATCCGGCGCAAGAACAACCTGGTCAAGCGCACCGGCCACAGCTCGTTCTATACCCACAACGAAGTACGCCAGGGCGGCGGCGACCACGATGCGATTCCCGGCCTGGACATGCGCGACTACGCGGCCCACGGCGGCGCCTTCCCGGTGGTGGTGCGTGGCCAGGGACTGGTCGGCACCATTACCGTATCGGGTCTGCCGGGACCGGACGACCACGGCCTGGTGGTGGCGACATTGAAAGACTACCTGAAGGTGCAGCCATGAACGCAAACCGCACTATCCGCTGGGGCATCCTCGGCACCGGCCGCATCGCACGCGACTTCGCGGTCGGCCTGCGCGACACGCCGGATGCAGTGCTGGCGGCGGTCGGTTCGCGCACGCAGGCCAGCGCGCAAGCCTTCGCCGCCGACTTCGGCAATCCAGCCGCCTACGGCTCGTACGAGGAACTGGCGCAGGCACCCGACATCGACATCATCTACATCGCCACCCCGCACACCCTGCACGCCGAGAACGCGATCATGGCCCTGCGCGGCGGCAAAGCGGTGCTGTGCGAAAAACCGTTCGCGCTGAACCGGCGCGAAGCCGGCGAAGTGGTGGCGCTGGCGCGGGCAAAGGGCCTGTTCCTGATGGAGGCGATGTGGACCCGCTTCATGCCGGCCCTGTCCGAAGTGCAGCGCATCGTCGCCAGCGGCGAGATCGGGTCGGTGACCCAGGTGCACGCCGACTTCGGCTTCGCGGCTACCCAAGACCCCGAACATCGCGTCAACAACCTGGCGCTGGGTGGCGGCGCGCTGCTCGACCTCGGCATCTATCCGCTGTCGATCGCCTGCGCCATCCTGGGCAAGGTCGAATCGGTGCAGGCCCAGGCGATCATGGGCGAGACCGGGGTCGATCTCACCACCGCCTTCACCATGAAGCACGCCGGCGGCACGCTGTCGGTGTGCAGCTGCTCGCTGCGCGCGCGCTCACCCGGCGAACTGACGGTGTCGGGCACGCGCGGCGCCGTGCGCATGGAACGCATGTTCCACATGGCCGAACGGGTCACGGTCGATGTACTGGACGGGCCCTCGCGCACGGTCGACACACCATGGCTGGGCAACGGCTACACCCATGAAGCGATCGCCGCCGGCCAGTGCCTGCGCGACGGCCTGCTGGAACACCCCACCATGCCGCTCGACGAGACCCTGGCCCTGATGGGCGTACTGGACACCATCCGGCGCCAGATCGGGCTGCGCTATCCGGGCGAAGACTGAACCTCGCCCAGCAGCGCCGCCAGCCGGCGCATGTCGGCCGGCTTGACCAGGTAATGGTCGAAGCCGGCCTCCAGCGCCAGCGCGCGGTCGGCGTCGCTGCCGTAGCCGGTCAGCGCGATCAATAGCGGCGTTTCTTCCTTGAGTTCGGCGCGGATGCGGCGTGCCAGCTCGCGTCCGTCCATGTCGGGCAGGCCGATGTCGAGGATGCAGGCGCCGGGCGGCTGCGCCAGCACGCGCCGCAGGGCCGGCGCCGGCGCATGCTCGACCTGCACCCGGTAGCCCTCGGCGTCGAGCAGCAATGCCAGCGAAGCGGCGGCGTCCTGATTATCGTCGACCACCAGCACGTCGTCCGCGCTGCCGCGGCGCACGGCAGGCGGCGCCTGTGGCGGGGGAGAAGCCGGCTGCGCCGGCTCCACCGCCAGGCGCGGCAGCGTCACCGTGAACGTGCTGCCCTGGCCCGGACCGTCGCTGGCCGCTTCCACCCGCCCGCCATGCAGCTCGACCAGGTTCTTGACCAGCGCCAGCCCGAGCCCCAGGCCGCCCTCGGCGCGGTCGGGGGTGCGCCGCGCCTGGGTGAACAGGCCGAACACGTCGGGCAGCAGTTCGGGCGCGATGCCGATGCCGTCGTCCTGCACCACCAGCTGCGCTTCTCCTGCATGCGTGCGCACCGCCAGCAGCACGCTGCCTTCTTCCGGCGTGTACTTGGCGGCATTGCCGAGCAGGTTGGCCAGCACCTGGATCAGGCGCTTGGCGTCGCCCTCGACCAGCACCTTCGATTCCGGCAGCTCGGTGCGCAGGCGCTGGCGCTTCATCTGCATCAGCGGCTGCGCCTGTTCCAGCGCCGCGGTCACGGTCTGGCGCAGGTCGATCGCGTGGCGTTCGAGTTCGATGATGCCGCGCGTGACGCGCGACACGTCCAGCAGGTCGTCCACCAGGTGCACCATGTGGTTCACCTGGCGCCCGATGATCTCGCTGGTGCGGCGCACCTGGGCCGGGTCGCCCGCGTACACGCTCTTGAGCAGCTCGGCCGCGGTGCTGATCGGCGCCAGCGGATTGCGCAGCTCGTGCGCCAGCATGGCCAGGAACTCGTTCTTGCGCACGTCGGCCAGGCGCAGCGCCGCCAGCGCCTCGTTGCGTTCGCGCTCGGCCAGACTGCGCGTCAGGTCCTGGAGGTACAGCTGGTAGGCCAGGCGCCACACCACCGCGATCAGGATCACCAGCAGGCCCCACACGAACAGCCAGATCAGGGTGGTGAGATCGATGCCCGCATCGGCCGTGCGCACCGCCCAGGTGGCGACCATGCCGAGCAGGATCGGCGTCAGCACCAGGGGGCCGAGCAGGCGGCGCAGGGTACGGCTGCTCGGGTTGTCGCTGGCCAGCGCCACCATCAGGCCGCGGTCGGGCCGCAGCGCCAGCACCGCGCCGGCGGCCAGCACGAAGCCGAGCGCGGTGCGCAGCGAGGTGCCGCGTCCCGGCAGCAGCTCGTACAGCACGGTGTCCCCGGCGGCGAAGCTGGCCAGGGTGAGCAGCGCGAACAGCAGCACGCCGGCCGCCAGCGCCTGCGCCACCGCCACGCTGCGGCGCGCACCCACCAGGCCGAGGCTGACGCCCAGCACCACGAACAGGCCGGCGGTCAGCGGCGCCGGCAGGCTCCAGGCGTTGGCGCTGGCGCCGATCCCGAGCGACAGCGGGGCCGGGGCCCAGCCGGCGGCGCGCATCAGCGCGGAACCGAGACCGAGCACCAGCGGCGCCAGCGCCAGCACGCGACCGGCGCGCAGGACGGCGCCCTGCGTGCGCAGCTGCAGCAGCAAGGCACCGGCCGTCCACACGAAGCCGAGCGCGGTGACCGGATACATCTGCGGCCGGCCGCTGTCGGCCCCGATCAGCAGCGGCATGTGCAGCCACCAGCCGGCCAGCGCGGCGGCGGCGAGCAGCAGGCAGGCCAGCGCGGCGCCGGCCGGGATGAGTGGGCTGATAGTCGGTCTGGTCATGATGCGAGGCTGCGGCAAGCGTGATACAAGAACGACAATGCTACCAGCCCCGGCGCTCCGGGATGGTCTTGATTCCCGGTGACAATCAAATCGGTTCGCTATCCGCCCGCCGTCAGGGCGGCGATCCGCGCCGGTACCAGCCGTATTCCCAGTGCCACGGCATGTCGTTCTCGCCCAGCGCCAGACGCGCGATTTCGGGGAACATGCGCTCGGCGCGCACGTCGTTGGCCAGCAGCACCAGGCAGCGCCGGCGTGCCTCCAGGCAGATCAGCATATTGCCGGTGCTGTCGTTGTGGCCGCCCTTGAACCAGGACGGCCCGCTGCGGTCGCGGAAGGTCACCACGCCGAGGCCTGCGGCCAGATGCGGCACCGGCGCCGGCGTCGCTTCGGGCGCCAGTGTCGGAAACTGGCTGCTCGAACGAATCGGCAGCTGCCCCCGCACCATCTCCGCGTGCGCCTTCGCATCCAGCAATTCGCCACGCTGCAGCGCCGCCCACAGGCGCGCCTGGTCGGCGATGGTGGTGTCCATCGAGCCGGCCGCCACCGGGCTGCCGCGCTCGTCGTGCGGCTCCATGCGGCCGTCAACCGTATAGCCATCGGCCAGGTTGGCGCCAAAACCGGGCCGCCAGCGCATGCCGGTGCCGGGCATGCCGACGCGGTCGAACAGGCGCTCCTGCATGGCGCGCCCGAGTTCCAGTCCCAGGCCTTCCTCGACGACCAGCTGCAGCACATAGAAACCTTCGGCCGAATAGGCGTAGCGGCTGCCGTGCGTGAAGTGGAAGCGCAGGCGCCCGTCCGGCTCGAGCCAGCGGAAGTTGGCAAAGCCGGCGCCGTGGCTCAGCAGGATGCGCGGCGTGAGCAGGCGCCAGCGCTCGTCGCCGGCCAGCGCGCTGAACTCGAAGCGGCCGCCGCCGCGCGTCAAGGCATATTCGGGCAGCGGCTTGGGCAGCAGCGCCGGCAGCGGTGCGTCGAGGTCGAGCTTGCCCTCCTGCGCCAGCTGCAGCACCAGCAGCGCGAACACGGTCTTGGTCAGCGAGGCGCCGTACATCACGGTGTCGGTCTGCAGTGGCAGGCGCCGTTCGGCGTTGCGCCAGCCATAGGCGGCCTGCTTGACGATGCGGCCGTCGTCGATCACCGCCAGCGCCAGGCCTTGCACCTGCTCGCGCGCCATCAGGCGCTCGATGTCGGCGTCGGTGAAGCCGGGGGCGTCGTTACGCGGCGTGGAACAGGCGCCGAGGGACAACATCAGGACTAGCGCGAACAGCGTTTTCATGGTTCCTCCTGAATGGTCATGTATTGACGGGCCGGCCATCGGAGTGTAGCTGGCTTTACCTCGCTTTACATTTGCCGCCCTGTTGCCGGGTGAAGAGGTGACCGTTAATCGGATACGACTAGCTCAACAAGGCATGAACATGGTTACCAGTATCGGCGGCGCAAGCGCGTCCCAGGCGGCGTACGCAACGCGCACCGTCAGCAGCACCCAGGCAACGAGCGGCACCGAACAGACTTCCCCGGCCGTCACCCAGGACCTGACCGAAAGCAGCGCCGACGCCGCAACCCCGAGCGCCGAGTCGCTCGCCGCCGCGCGTCTCGGCGACCAGCTGGGCGCGCAGGCCGACGCCGCGCGCGTACAGCGCGCCGTGGATGAAAGCACTGCGCAGCCGGTCTCGACCGACGAGACGACGCAGGCCACGGAAACCGCCGACGGCGAAGCGACCCAGGCCACCGCGCAGGCTGCCGGCGGCCAGGCGCCTGCCGCTGCCGGTGGTGCGGGCGGCGCCGGCGGCGCAACGGCATCGTCCAGCACCAGCGACGCCGACTACATCGCCGAAGCCGACACCAACTCGGACAAGACGGTCAGCGACGAAGAGCGCGCGGTGTACGAAGCCAAGCAGGAGAGGCAGGCCGAGGAAGCGGCGGCGAAGAAGAAGGAACAGTCCGGCGCGGCCGATCCGGCAGAAGCGCGCACGGCCGAAGTGCGCAGCGCCTATGGCCTCGACAGCGAGGCGGCGCCGGCGCTCGACATCACGGCCTGAGCCCGCTTTCAGGGCGCTTTCCTGTCGCAGCGCACCAATTTTCCCGACGCTCAATTTTCGAAAATCGGGAGAAACGCGTTGTAGTCAGAGCATCAACTACGGTAGAGTGTCGCCTCCGAGAAGACTTTCCACGAGGCGGCGCATGTCCGAACACAGCCTAACTACGCCCCCCGGATTGTTGCTTGCGACGGACCTGAGCGCCCGCTGCGACCGGCCGCTCGAGCGCGCAAAGCAGCTGGCGGGCCAATTCCATTCCCCCTTGACGGTATTGACCGTCCACGATGCGCCGCAGGCGCCGCTCGAAGTCACGGGCTGGCTCGACGGCGACATCGGCCTCGAACGCGCCGAACACGCCGCGCGCGCGGAACACGCGCGCGAGTTCGCCGGCAGCGCACTGCAGGTCGGCCTGCGCTTTGCCAGCGGCGCGATCGACGACGCCATCCTCGAGACCGCGGCCACGCTGCCGGGTGCCATCGTGGTCACCGGCGCCTCGCGCCACGACAGCCTCGGCGGCCTGCTGCTCGGCTCGACGGTCGAGAAACTCGCGCGCAGGTTGGCGCAGCCGCTGCTGGTGGTGCGCCAGCGCGTGCGCGGTCCCTACCGCCGCATCATGGTCGCGATCGATTTCACCCCGGCCGCCGGCCTGGCCCTGCACACCGCCGCGCGCCTGTTCCCGGACGCGCCGATCACGGCTTTCCATGCGCACGACAGCGCCAGCCTGCTGGGAGATAATGCTCCCCCAGGCGACGAATTCGCGCGCTTCCTGGCCGATTGCGCGCTGCCCGACCATACGCGCGCGCGCGTCACGCCAGTGATCGGCGAAGGCGAACCGGCTTCGCAGCTGACGCGCTACGTGCTCGAACACGATATCGACCTGGCCGTGCTCGGCCTGCACGAAGAATCGACCCTGACGCGGCTCCTGATGGGCAGCCGCGGCGACCAGTTACTGCAGGATGTCGCATGCGACACCCTGGTCATTCCTCCTGGAGAACGCCATTGAAATCCCTGACCTGTTCCGTGCGCCTGTGCGCACGTCCTTACACCTGCCACTGCCCTGAAGGATGACTTCGATGACGTCACTGGCATTGCTGCTCCTCGTCCTTCTTCCCTTCGCCGGCGCCTTCGTATGCGCCTGCCTGCCCAACGGTTCGCGCAACCGCCCCGCCGTCGCGGCCGGTGCGTTCACCCTGGTGGCCCTCGCCACCGCGATCTTCCAGTTCAAGCACCTCGAGTCCGAGACCCTGACTTCGCGCCACGAATGGCTGCCGACGTTCGGCCTCGACATCATCCTGCGCATGGACGGCCTGGCCTGGCTGTTCTCGGTCATGGTGCTCGGCATTGGCCTCTTGGTGGTGCTGTACGCACGCTATTACATGAGCAAGCGCGACCCGGTAGCGCGCTTCTACGCCTACATGCTGGCCTTCATGGGCGCCATGATGGGCGTGGTCCTGTCGGGCAACCTGATCCAGCTGGTGGTGTTCTGGGAACTCACCAGCCTCACCTCCTTCCTGTTGATCGGCTACTGGCAGGAGCGCAACGACGCCCGCCGCGGCGCGCGCATGGCGTTCACCGTCACCACCGCCGGCGGCCTGTGCCTGCTGGCCGGCGTGCTGGTGCTCGGCCACATCGTCGGCAGCTATGAGCTCGACGTGGTGCTGGCTGCGGGCGACCAGATCCGCGCGCACTCCCTGTACCTGCCGGCCCTGATCCTGGTGGCGCTCGGCGCCCTGACCAAGAGCGCGCAGTTCCCGTTCCACTTCTGGCTGCCGCACGCGATGGCCGCCCCGACGCCGGTGTCGGCCTACCTGCACTCGGCCACCATGGTGAAGGCCGGCGTGTTCCTCCTGATCCGCCTGTTCCCGGCGCTGGGCGGCACCGAGGAATGGACCTGGCTGATCGTCGGCGCCGGCGTCAGCACGCTGGTGCTGGGTTCCTTCTTCGCGATCTTCCAGCACGACATGAAAGGCCTGCTGGCCTATTCCACCATCAGCCACCTGGGCCTGATCACGGTCCTGATGGGCATCGGCAGCCCGATGTCGGTGGTGGCGGCGATCTTCCACGTGATGAACCATGCGATCTTCAAGGCCTCGCTGTTCATGGCGGTCGGCATCATCGACCACGAGACGGGCACGCGCGACATGCGCATCCTGCGTGGCCTGCGCCGCGCGATGCCGGTCACCGCCGCGCTGGCGATCGTGGCCTCGGCCTCGATGGCCGGCGTGCCGCTGATGAACGGCTTCCTGTCGAAAGAGATGTTCTTCGCCGAGACCGCGCACGTGGGCGGCACCGAAGACTGGTCGATGTCGTACGCGGCCCTGGCCATGGGCATCTTCAGCGTGGCCTATTCGCTGCGCTTCATCAGCGTGTTCTTCGGGCGCCTGGCGCAGGACCTGCCGTCCGAGCCGCACGAACCGGCGCGCTGGATGCGCTTCCCGGTCGAGTGCCTGGTGGTGCTGTGCATCGCGGTCGGCATCATGCCCGAGCGCGTGGTAGGCGAAATCCTGGCCGTGGCCTCCGGCTCGGTGCTGGGCGCGGCGCTGCCGGCCTACGACCTGGCGATCTGGCACGGCTTCAACCTGCCGCTCCTGATGAGCTGCCTGGCGCTGGTGCTGGGCGCCGGCCTGTATTACTTCCTGCTGCGCCGCCACGACCTGCGCGAACGCACGCAAGTGCCGGTGCTGCACCGCCTGAAGGGCGCGCAGGCGTATGAAAACACCATGCTCGGCCTGACCCAGGCCGCCAACTGGCTGATCCGCTGGACCGGTACCAAGCGCCTGCAGCCGCAGCTGATGGTGGTGATGGCGATGATGGTGGCGGTGCCGCTGCTGCTGGTCGATCCGCTGCCGTCGCTGCCCGGCCTGGACGCCACCCTGGCCACGTTCGCCATCGGCGAATTCAATCCGCTGTTCGCCGTGCTGTGGCTGGTGGGCGCGGGCTGCGCCGTGGGCGCGGCCTACAAGGCCAAGTACCACCGCCTGGCGGCGCTGTCGATGGTCGGCGGCACCGGCATCGTCACCGCGATCACCTTCGTGTGGCTGTCGGCGCCCGACCTGGCGCTGACCCAGCTGATGGTGGAAACCGTGACCACGGTGCTGATCCTGCTCGGCCTGCGCTGGCTGCCGCCGCGCTTCGCCCCGCCCGGCCTGAAGGCCAAGGCGCCGCCGAGCACCTGGCTGCGCCGCTCGCGCGACGGCCTGATCGCCGCCGCCGGCGGCCTGGGCATCGCCTACGCCAGCTACGCGATCCTGATGCGCAGCCCACCGCCGTCGATCGGCGACTTCTTCGTGCTGCGCGCGCTGCCCGAAGGCGGCGGCTCGAACGTGGTCAACGTGCTGCTGGTGGACTTCCGCGGCTTCGACACCATGGGCGAGATCACCGTGCTGTCGGCCGTCGCCCTGACCGTGTATGCGCTGCTGCGCCGCTTCCGTCCCGCCACCGAATCGATCGCGATTCCGGTGCAGCAGGCCAGCGACGTCGATCCGGCCGTCACGCAAACGCCGGCGGTGCAGGCGGCCAGCGGCTACCTGATGATCCCGGCCATCTACCTGCGCCTGCTGCTGCCGGTGATGGGCGTGATGGCGGCCTACTTCTTCATGCGCGGCCACAACCTGCCGGGCGGCGGCTTCGTCGCCGGCCTGATCTTCGCCACCGCGCTGATCGTGCAGTACATGGTGGCCGGCACCGACTGGGTCGAGTCGCACCTGCGCCTGCGTCCGCACCGCTGGATCGCCTGGGGCCTGTGGTGCGCCTGCTTCACCGGCATCGGCGCCTGGTTCCTGGGCTACCCGTTCCTGACCAGCCATACCGCGCACCTGACGCTGCCGATCCTGGACGAGATCCACGTGCCGAGCGCCTTCGTGTTCGACCTCGGGGTGTTCCTGGTGGTGGTCGGTTCGACCATGTTGACCCTGGTCGCGCTGGCGCACCAGTCGCTGCGCAGCCACCGCGCTCCGCCCGGCGCCACCCGCGCCGCCATCCCGCCCGCCAAGGAGATCTTCTGATGGAGCTGATCATTTCGCTCGCCATCGGCATCGTGTTCGGCTCCGGCATCTGGCTGGTGCTGCGCCCGCGCAGCTTCCAGGTGCTCAGCGGCCTGATGCTGATGTCGTACGCCGTCAACCTGTTCATTTTCGTCATGGGGCGGCTGTGGGTCGACGCCCCGCCGCTCACGCCACCGGGCAGCACGCCGGTGCCGAGCGACCTGGCCGACCCGCTGCCGCAGGCACTGGTACTGACCGCGATCGTGATCGGCTTCGCCACCACCGCGCTGTACCTGGTGGTGATGATCGGTTCGCGCGGTCTGACCGGCACCGACCACGTCGACGGCAAGGAGCCTGAAGTATGAATGACGCAGTATTCGACGTTCTTTCCCTGGACTGGCGCCAGCACCTGATCATGGCGCCGATCCTGCTGCCGCTGCTGGTGGGGGCGGCGCTGGCGCCGCTCACCCAGGGCTGGCACCGCCTCAAGTTCTGGCTCAGCTACGCCTCGGTGCTGGGCATGCTGGCCACCTCGCTGTTCCTGATCCGGATGACCGACGGCGGCCACTGGCAGGACGGCATGGGCGTGTACCTGGCCGCCAACTGGAGCGCGCCGTTCGGCATCGCGCTGCTGGCCGACCGCCTGAGCAGCATCATGCTGCTGCTGTGCGCCGTGCTGGCGCTCGCCGCGCTGCATTTCACGCGCCTGCGCTGGGGGCGCATCGGGGTGCACTTCCACACCCTGTTCCAGTTCCTGCTGATGGGGATCAACGGCGCCTTCCTGACCCACGACCTGTTCAACCTGTTCGTGTTCTTCGAAGTGATGCTGGCCGCCTCGTATGGCCTGGTGCTGCACGGGTATAACGCCGAACGGATCCGCGCCAGCATGCAGTACATCGCGATCAACCTGGCCGCCGCATTGCTGTTCCTGATCGGCACCGCGCTGATCTACGCCACCACCGGCACCCTGAACATGGCCGACCTGTCGGCGCGCGTGGCGGTACTCACCGGCGAAGAACTCAGCCTGTTCAAGGTCGGCGCGGCGGTGCTGGCGCTGGCCTTCCTGACCAAGGGCGCCATGTGGCCGCTGGGATTCTGGCTGCCGACCACCTACGCCGCGGCCTCGCCGCCGGTGGCGGTGATGCTGGTGTTGATGACCAAGGTCGGCGCCTACATCGTGCTGCGTCTGTGGCTGCTGATGTTCTCGGACTACAGCGGCGCCGCCGCCGGTTTCGGCCAGGATGCGCTGCTCTACGGCGGCATGCTGACCATCGTGTTCGGCGCCGCCGGCATGCTCTCGACCGACACCGCGGGCCGCATGGCCGGCTACGCCGCGATCGTCTCGTCCGGCACGCTGCTGGCGGTGATCGGCTACGGCCAGCCTTCGCTGGTGACGGCCGGCCTGTACTACCTGATCGGTTCGACCGTCGGCGTAGCCGCCTTCCTGCTGCTGATCGAACTGATCGACCGCATCCGCACGCCGCGCTCGGCGATGCTGGCGCTGACCATGGAAGCCTACGCGGTCGAGGATGCGCCGGCCGAACCGGTCGGGCGCGGCGTGCCGGCGGCGATGGCCTTCCTGTCGCTAGCGTTCGCCGCCTGCGCGCTGATGATCGCCGGCCTGCCGCCGCTGTCGGGCTTTGTCGCCAAGTTCGGCATGTTCCATGCGCTGCTCAACCCGGGCGACGGCAATGGCATTCCGGCTTCCGGCTGGACCCTGATGGCCCTGATCGTGCTCTCGGGCCTGATCGCGGTGATCTCGATGATGCGTTTCGGCGTGCGCACCTTCTGGGCCAATGCCGGCGCCGAGCCGCCCAAGCTGCACCGCTCCGAAGTGGCGCCGGTGCTGTTCCTGCTCGGACTGTCGGTCGTGATGACGGTGCACGCCAATGCGCTGTTCGGCTACCTGGCGCGCGCCAGCGACGACATCCACCGCCCAGGCACGTACGTCCAGCGCGTGCTGGGCGCACCCACGGTCCCCGGACCGGTATCAAACCCGGAGGCGCCATGACCCGCTGGCTACCCTATCCTTTCGTGTCGCTGGCGCTGTGCGCGCTGTGGCTGCTGCTGAACCAGACCCTGTACCCGGGCCACATCCTGCTCGGCGTGCTGCTCGGCGTGGCCGGGCCGCTGCTCACGCGGCGCCTGCAGCCGCTCGGCTATCCGCGGCTGCGCAAGCCCGTGGTGATCGTGCGCCTGCTCGGCTTTGCCTCGGTCGAGGTGGTGCGTTCGTGTTTCAACGTCTGCCGCGTGATCCTGTTCGCCGACTACGCCAACCTGAACTCGCAGTTCATCCGCGTGCCGCTGACGATGCGCGACCCGTACGGCCTGGCCGCGCTATCGTGCCTGATCAATATGACGCCCGGCACCGTGTGGACCGAGATGCAACCCGGGGATGGGCTTGAGAAGCGACACGAACTGGTGCTGCACGTGTTCGACCTGCACGATGCCGGCTGGTGGGTCGACACGATCAAGACGCGCTACGAAGCGCCGCTGATCCAGATCTTCGAAACCCGGCCCTACGAGGTCAAACCATGAACCGCGTTACATTGGAGGCCCATCATGGCAACCCTGCTTGAACTGTCGATCGGCTACGCGCTCGTGTGCGTGCTGGCGGCCATGGTGCTATGCGCCGGGCGCCTCTTGATCGGCCCCTCGGCCCACGACCGCGTGCTGGCCCTCGACACCCTGTGGATGTGCGGCATGCTGCTGGCGCTGGTGCTCGGCATCCGCTACGGCACCCAGATTTATTTTGAAGTGGCGATGCTGATCGCGCTGGTCGGCTTTGTGTCGACGGTCGCCATGGCCAAGTTCCTGATGCGCGGGGAGATCATCGAATGAGCGAACTCGAACTCCTGCCCGCGTGGGCTGCATTAGTCGTGTCGCTGCTGCTGATCCTGGGCGCCAGCATCATCCTGATCGGCGCACTGGGGCTGCTGCGACTGCGCACCTTTTATCAACGCATCCACGGGCCGGCGATCACGGTCACGCTGGGCGCCGGCAGCCTGCTGCTGGCGTCGATGCTGTACTTCACGGTGGGCCAATCGCGCCTGGTGGTGCACGAAGTGATCATCACCTGCTTCGTGCTGCTGACGGCGCCGGTGGTGGCGATGATGATCATGCGCGCCGCCGTCTATCGCGACCTGCGCGCGAAGAAGGGCGACAGCGGGGCGACGGCGGGCGAGGTGTACACCACCACGCGCGAGTGAATACCGCGAAACAGTAGCGCGCGCCGTCAGCCCGGCAAGCGCTGGAACAGGCCCGGATAGTCGACCACCAGCCCGTCGGCATCGGTCGCGATCTCGGCCTGGAACGGGTCGGACAGGCTCTCGAACCGGTAGCGTCCGGCCCCCAGCGCGGTGTAGGCCTGGCGCGACGGCGCCACGCTCGCCTCTGGCAGCGTGATGTAGGCGACGCGGATTTCCTGGCGTTCGCGTAGCCGGTCGCCCAGGCGCCGGATCGGCAGCGTGTTGGTAAACGGGGTGCCGGTGATGTCGATGTCGATGCAGCCGTCGAGCTGCGGCAGCGGGTCGCCGTCGGCGCCGCTCCAGTGCCCTTCGCCGTCGCCGCGCAGCAGCAAAGTAGCCCCGCCCGCCACCCGCAACTGCACCCGGCGCACGCGCCAGCGCGGGTCGCAGCGCACGGCATAGCTGCAGCCGAACAGTTCGCCGGTGAACATGGCGCCGAATGATGGTCCGATGATGACACCGTCGGCGGCAATTCCTTCCTCGGTCTGGTCCAGCGTAAAGTGCTCCAGCCCTTCCCCTTCTTCGGTGATCCAGCGGCATGTGCGTTGCATGGCGGTCTCCTGTGCAGTCTTCTTTATCCCCATGACCGTCCACGATAGCCGATCCGCAGGGCGATGACGGAACGCGATCGTGCGTCTTTACGGCTACAAAACATCTGCTCGACAACTGCGTGTTGTAATTACAACGCGAACAACTTTCGATGGCGCGGCGCAGCAGTGTTAGCGCTATCAAATCTTCTGTCGGTTTTTCGAGTGAAAACGCCTGCGCCGTCATTTATGTCGAGACGGCAAACCTGCCGATCCCATCTTTATTTTTTTTGCAGTGCACCATCGATGCCCCGTTTACAAATTTTCAAGCCAGGCAGAGACTGAAAAAAACGCAATGATAGCGCTAACGGTAGTCAAGGAGACAATATGCAGGCAGAACCGCTTCAGGTCCGGCAAGGCAGTCGCACGCGCTGGGTCATCATGGGTGTCAGCGGGTGCGGCAAGAGCACGATCGGCGCCGCGCTGGCGGCCTCGTTCACCGTTCCGTTCCTCGAAGGCGACGCCTTCCACCCTGCCGACAACGTCAGCAAGATGGCGTCCGGCGTCCCGCTCGACGACGACGACCGCGCCGGCTGGCTGCAGGCCCTCGCCAGCGAAATCACCCAGGCACAGCGCGACGATCGCGGCCTGGTGCTGTCCTGCTCCGCGCTCAAGCGCCGTTACCGCGACCTGCTGCGCGAAGCCGACCCGCAGCTGCGCTTCGTGCATCTTGCCGGTCCGCGCGAACTGATCGCCGACCGCATGCACCAGCGTCCGGATCACTACATGCCGCCCTCGCTGCTCGACAGCCAGCTGCGCATCCTCGAACCGCTCCAGCCCGACGAAGGCGGGCTCACGCTCGACATCACCCTGGCGCCGACCGCGCTGGTGGAACGCATCACCGCATCGGCCTGAGTTTGCAAACTCAGGGCCGGCGCGGCACCGATTTAGTCGCAAATCAGCTGCACATAACGTTGCAAAAAAAACGCCGCATCCCTGGGACGCAGCCGCCCGCCATGAGGCAGCGCGCCCCGCACACAACAAGCGATAGGAGACAACCATGCGCACCCCAGTTCAAAGGACCTTGATCAGCCTAGCCGTCGCCAGCGCCTGCTGGACGCTGGGCGCGGCCCACGCCCAGCAGGCGCCGGCCGAACCCACGGCGGCTACCCCGGCCGCGGCGCCGCAGACAGTGGCCGAGACCAGTGCCACCGATGCCGGCACCACCTCCGGCGCCGCAACCGCCGGCGCCACCGCATCCGGCCAGGAACTCCCGGCCGATACCGCCCCCGCCGGCACCGCCCCGGCCAGCGCCGACGGCGGCAACGTGGTGCGCATCTCCGGCTCGCGCATCGCGGCGCGCGGCTTCACCCAGCCGACGCCGACCACCAGCTTGACCACCGCCGACCTGGAAAAGGCGGCCAAACCGAACCTGTTCAACACCCTGGCCGAGCTGCCGGCGCTGCAGGGCAGCACCGGCCGCACCACCAGCACCAACAGCACCAGCAGCGGCATCCAGGGCCTCAGTTCCCTCAGCCTGCGCGGCCTGGGCACGATCCGGACCCTGACGCTGCTCGACGGCCAGCGCGTGGTCGGCGCCAACGTCACCGGCGTCACCGACGTCAGCCAGTTCCCGCAGCTGTTGGTGAAACGGGTCGACGTGGTCACCGGCGGCGCATCGGCCTCGTACGGTTCGGACGCGGTGGGCGGCGTGGTCAACTTCGTCACCGACAAAAAATTCACCGGCTTCAAGGCCAACGTCCAGGGCGGACAAACCAAGTACGACGACGACCGCGGCGGCACCGTGCAGGCGGCCTGGGGCCGCGGCTTCATGAACGACCGCTTCCACGTCGCCGTCAGCGGCGAATTCACGAAAGAGAACGGCATCGATTCGCCCGGCTTCGGCGAGGTCGGCCCCAACGGCCGCAGCTGGTACAAGAACCCGGCCTATTCGGTGCGCCCGCTGAACCAGACCGGCGACGGCCTGCCGCAATACCGCGTCATCGAACACGCGCAGCAGTACCAGTACTCGAAATATGGCCTGATCACCAGCGGCCCGCTGCAGGGCACCGCGTTCGGCGACGGCGGCGTGCCGTACCAGTTCCAGTATGGCTCCAACGGCCAGCCGACTGGCACCGGCGCGGTCACCAACTGCGTCAATCCGTTCTGCATCGGCGGCGACCTGAGTGGCAGCGTGGGCGCCGGCACCAACCTGGCGATGAACTTCAAGCGCCAGGTGGCCTACACCCGCATGTCGTTCGACATCGATCCCGACAACGAGATCTACTTCACCGCCAACTACGGCCAGGTGGCGTCCGAGTTCTCGCCCAACCCGGGCGCAGCCAAGAACGCCAACCTGACGGTCCAGTGCTCGAACCCGTTCCTGCCGGCGTCGATCGTCGCCGCCTGCGCGCAGAACAACATCACCAGCTTCCAGTACGGCACCGCCAACGCGATCTTCCCCGAGAATATCAACGTCCACCCGACCCGCACCCAGCGCCGCTTCGTGCTCGGCGCCGACGGCAAATTCAGCCTGTTCGGCAAGGACTGGGCGTACGACGCCTACATCACGCACGGCGAGAACAAGACCAATCTCGACGCGCGCGCGATGACCATCAACCGCCGCTACAACGCCGCCATCGATGCGGTGCGCGCACCGGACGGCAGCATCGTGTGCCGCAATCCGATCGCCGCGGCATCGGGCTGCATACCATTGAACATCATCGGCAACAACCCGGTCGACCCGGCCGCCTGGGCCTATATCGCTCCCGAAAACGGTCCGCGCCAGCGCACCAAGCAAAGCCAGGACGTGGGCAGCTTCAACATCAACGGCGAACTGTTCGAAGGCTGGGCCGGCCCGATCTCGCTGGCCCTAGGGGCCGAATACCGGCGCGAGAAATACCGCGTGCGCGGCGACGCCTACGGCAATGGCGTGACGCCCGATTCGCCCAACAACGCCATGTATCCGGCCGACCCGCTGCTCGACACCACGGTCGGCAACAACTGGTACGCCGGTAACTTCCACAACGGCGAAGGCAGCTACAACGTGCGCGAAGCGTACGTGGAACTGAACATCCCGCTGCTCAAATCGGCCACCTGGGGCGAGGCCAACCTGAACCTGGCCGACCGCGAAACCAAGTACAGTACCGCCGGCAGCGTGGGCAGCTGGAAGCTGGGCGCCACCTGGCAGACCCCGATCGACGGCCTGCGCCTGCGCGGCGTGACCTCGAAAGACGTGCGAGCACCGAATCTGAGCGAACTGTTCGCCGCGCCGGTGGTGGTCAACAACGTGGTCCAGTACCAGGGCAACACCATCAGCGTGCAGGAACGCACCGTCGGCAACACCAACCTGCGCCCGGAGATCGCGCGCAACAACACCTTCGGCATCGTCCTCAGCCAGCCGAAATGGGCGCCGGGCTTCAGTGTCTCGCTCGACTACTTCGACATCAAGGTCAAGGACGTGATCTCGGTGCTCACCAGCCAGCAGGAAGTCGACCTGTGCGTGGCCGGCAACCAGGACATCTGCTCGGCGGTGGTGCTGAACAACCCGGGCAACAACTACGTCACGGTGCAGAACTTCAACCTCGCTTCGCTCGAAGTGAAAGGCTTCGACATCGAGACCGCCTACAGGACTGGTCTCGAGCGCTGGAACCTGCCGGGCCGCTTCACCTTCCGCGCGCTGGCCACCCGCAACCTGCACTTCATCACCGATTCGGGCGTGGTCGGCACGCGGCCGGTGGATGCCGCCGGCTCCAACATGGGCAACACGCCGAAGTGGAAGCTGCTGGCGCAGCAAAGCTGGGACAACGACAAGCTGAGTTTCACGCTGACCGAACGCTGGATCAGCGATGGCACCTATCGCAACGACTTCATCGAGTGCCAGACCGGCTGCCCGACGTCGACCCTGATCAACCCGACCATCTACAGCAACAAGATGAAGGGCGCGACCTACTTCGACTTCGGCGGCAGCTACAACGTCTCGAAAGCGATGCAGCTGTACTTCAAGATCGACAACCTGACCGACGAGTCGCCTGAACCTGCGCCGCAGACCAATGCAAGCTTCGGCATCAACCCCGCGCTGTACGACGTGGTCGGGCGCACCTACCGGGTCGGCCTGCGCTACGGCTTCTAAGGGGACCCTCGCATGGGGAACATGGTACCCGTCCTGCTCGCGGTGGGCCTGCTCACGCTGCTGATCGCGTGGGGCAAGGTCCAGCCGCTGCTGGCCTTCGTCGCGGCATCGCTGGTGGCGGCCCTGCTGCTCGGGGTGCCGCCGGAGAGAATCCCCGGCGCGATCGAGAAAGGCATTGGCGACCTGTTGGGGTCGCTGGTGGTGGTGATCTGCCTGGGCGCCGTGTTCGGCAAACTGATTGCCGACAGCGGCGCCGCACGGCGCATCGCCACCTGCCTGCTCGATGCGCTGGGGCCGGCGCGCATTCCGGTGGCGCTGACCGTGACCGGTTTCGTGGTCGGCATTCCGCTCTACTACAACGTCGGCTTCGTGCTGCTGGTGCCGCTGATCTTTTCGCTGGTGGCCGGCAGCGGACGGCCGGCGGTGGCGCTGGCGATTCCCTTGCTGGCCGGGCTGTCGATCGCGCACGGCTTCCTGCCGCCGCATCCGTCGCCGGTGGCATTGGTGGCGGCGATCCACGCCGACATGGGCACCACGCTGCTGTACGGGATCGTGGTGGCGGTGCCGACGCTGATCCTGGCCGGGCCGGTGTTCGCGATGTCGCTGCGCCGCATCCAGGCCACGCCCGCCGCGATCTTCCGTAACGGGTCCCAGGTCGATGACGTCAGGCTGCCCGGGGCCTTCAACAGCTTCGCCACCGCGCTGTTGCCGGTGCTGCTGCTGGGCGCGACCACGCTGCTGGCGATGGCGCGCCCGGACCTGAACGGCGCGCTGGCGTTCTTTTCCAATCCATTGGTGGTGATGCTGCTGTCGTACCTGGTGGCGGTGTTCACGCTCGGCCTGGCGCAAGGACGCAGCCTGGCCCAGGTGATGCAGGGCCCGGGCGAAGCGATGCGCGAGATCGCGCCGATCCTCCTGATCATCGCCGGCGCCGGCGCGCTCAAGCAGGTGCTGGTCGAATCGGGCGTCAGCGCCGAACTGGGCGCGCAGCTGCAAAGCCTGCCGGTGCAGCCGCTGGTGCTGGGCTGGCTGGTGGCGACCGTGATCCGCATCTGCCTCGGCTCGGCCACCGTGGCCGGCGTGACGGCCGGCGGCATCGTGGCCCCGCTGGTGCACAGCTCCGGGGTCGATCCGAACCTGATGGTGCTGGCCATCGGCGCCGGAAGCCTGATGTGCAGCCACGTCAACGATTCGGGGTTCTGGATGTTCAAGGAGTACTTCGGCCTGTCGCTGAAGGACACCTTCCGCTCCTGGACGCTGATGGAAACCCTGGTCGGGGTGTTCGGCCTGCTGTTCGTACTGATGCTGTCGATGTTCTTGTGATTGCCGTACAAAATAAGAGGGGACTACCAAGATGATGACAACCTTACCTGTTCGTCCGCGCATGCTGGCGCTGGCGCTGCTGCTTGGCGCAGCGGCGGCCGGTGCCGCAGTTGACTCGCACGCTGCACCTACCCCGTCGGTCTCCGCCTACCAGGCGATGCCGGTCGATCCCCGCGCGATCGTCGTGCGCGCCACCGGCGACGGCAGCACTGATGACACCGCGGCGATCCAGGCCGCGATCGACAGCGCCGCCAACAAGGGACAGGGCGGCGTGGTGTTCCTGCCGTCCGGGCGCTATCGCATCACGCGCTCGATCCTGATTCCGCTGGCGGTGCGCGTGTATGGCGTCGGTCCGACGCGGCCGGTGTTCGTGCTGGCGCCGAACACGCCCGGCTTCCAGAAGGGCGTGGCCAATATGGTGATCTTCACCGGCGGCGACCAGTACACAGTGGGCAAGGTACCGATGCCGGTACCGAGCGCGGTGCCATTCAGCGCCGAAGAGGGAAAAGCGGTCCGCAACGCCAACTCGTCCACCTTCTATTCGGCACTGTCGAACGTCGACTTCGAGATCAAGGACGGCAACCCGGCCGCCGCCGCGGTGCGCATGCACACCGCCCAGCACTCGAACCTGAGCCACATCGATTTCCATCTGGGCTCCGGTCTGGCCGGCGTCTACCAGGTCGGCAACGTCGCCTACAACCTGCGCTTCTACGGCGGCCGCTACGGTATCCTGAGCGAAAAGACGTCACCCGCCTGGCAGTTCACGCTGATGGATTCCAGCTTCGAAGGCCAGCGCGACGCGGCGATCCGCGAGCACGAGGCCAGCCTCACCATGATCAACACCGAGATCCGCGACACGCCGGTGGGCGTCGAGATCAACCGCGGCTACGGTGACTGGTTGTGGGGCAAGGACGTGCATTTCGAGAACGTCAGCAAGGCCGCCCTCGTCGTCAGCAACGAGGACAACGTCTACACCCAGGTCGGCATGGAAAACGCCATCGCGCGCAACGTGCCGACCTTTGTCCGCTTCCGCGACAGCGGCAAGACGGTGGCCGGCAAGGGGCGCGACTACCGCGTGAATGAATTCAACTACGGCCTGTTCGTCAAGCAGATGGGCGAGATGGGCACGTTCGGCACCAACTACAAGACGAGTACGATACCTGCCGATCTCAAGGCGACGCGCGCCCTGCGCTCGCTGCCGTCATCAAAAGACTGGGCCAATGTGCTCGACTACGGCGCCAAGGGCGATGGCCAGACCGACGACACCGCCGCGCTGCAGAAGGCGATCGACAGCAACCGCACGGTCTACCTGCCGCAGGGCTTCTATGTGGTCAACGACACCATCCGCATGCGGCCCGACAGCGTCATCATCGCCCTGCATCCGGGCCTGACCCAGCTGGTGATTCCGAACGGCTCGCCCAGGTTCCAGGGCGTCGATGCGCCCAAGGCGCTGCTCGAAAGCGCGCGCGGCGGCGACGGCATCGTGTCCGGCATTGGCCTCGCTACCGGTGAAGTCAACAACCGCGCTGTCGCCTTGCTGTGGCGCGCCGGCGAGCAATCCTTGGTGGACGACGTGCGCATCCAGGGCGGCCACGGCACCCGCCTGTACGACGGCAGCCGCGCCGATCCGTACAAGAAGGACGCCAAGTTCGACACCACCGCGCACTGGGACCGCCAGTATCCGAGCGTGTGGGTGACCGACGGCGGCGGCGGCACCTTCTCCGGCATCTGGTCGCCCAGCGGCTACGCGCAGGCGGGCTTCTACGTGACCAACACCAAGACCCCGGGCAAGGTGTACGAACTCTCGGCCGAGCACCATATCCGCGCCGAGATCGTGCTCGACAACGTGGAGAACTGGGAATTCCTGGCGCCGCAGACCGAAGAGGAAATCCGCGACGGCGCCGATGCGGTGTCGCTCGAGATCCGCAATTCGAAGAACCTGCTGTTCGCGAACTACCACGCCTATCGCGTGACGCGTTCGTACAAGCCGATGCCGGCTGCGGTCCTGATCAGCAATTCGAGCGACATCCGCTTCCGTAACGTGCACGTGAACGCGGAGAGTGGCTACGCCACCTGCGACGACGCCGGCTGCGCCACCTATCTGCGCGCCAGCAAGTACGCCTACGAAAACGCGATCCGCGACGTCACCAACAAGCTCGATGTGCGCGAGCGCGAGTTCGCCATGTTCGACTACACCGGCAAGCAGCGCACCGCGCCGGCGCCACAAGGCAAGGTCGAGAAGCTGGAAGGCGGCTTCTATGCGATCGCCGGCGGCGCCGTGGATGCCAAGGGCAAGCTGTACTTCGTCGACCGCTACTGGAAGCGCATCTTCAGCTGGAACAAGGGACAAGGCCTGAGCGTGGTGCGCGACGCGCCGCTCGACCCGGTCAACCTGGCGATCGACAACAGCGGCAACGTGATGGTGATATCGTCCTATGGTCCGCAGGCCAGCGTGTACGCGTTCAAGCCGGGCATGCCGGGCACGGACATCACGATGATCAAGCCTACGCCAGTGGCCGCCCGTAACGGCGCACGCGTCGCAGTGCCGGTCAACTTCTGGCAGAACGGCGAATTCAAGGACCAGCTCAACTTCGACACCTATGAATTCACCACGCTGGCCGAGATGTTCGCGCGTGACGTCGCGCTGCCGAAGGCGAACGAATACGTGTCGCCGGACGGCAGCCTGGTGCTGCCAGCCTACCGCGTGCTGCGCCAGGGCGGGCCGGACCATCTGGGCTGGCGCTGGGCCGATTCGCTGCAGGCGCACGGCTTCGTCACCGCACCGGTGGGCGGACGCGTGGTGTTCACCAACGGTTCCGAGAACCGCACCTTCAGCGGCGTGGTCAATCAGGGTGGCGGCCTCACCAACCTGAAGCAGGTGGCCAACCGCGGCGGCGAGAGCGCGGCCGTCGGCCCGGACGGCAACGTGTACGTCGCCAACGGCCAGATCTTCATCTATGGCCAGGACGGCAAGCAGAAAGGCCGCATCGACGTGCCGGAGCGTCCGCTGCAGCTGATCTTCGGCGGCGCCGACAAACGTACGCTGTTCATCCTGACCCACCATTCGCTGTACGCGACCCAGGTCGGACGATGAAACGCCACGGCATCGTCCTCGGTTCGCTGCTGCTGTGCTGCAGCGCCCTGGCGCAGCAGTTGCCGACGGCGCCGCAAGTGCGCCTGTGGCCCGATGGTGCACCTGGATCGGAACGCCGTCATGGGGAGCCGGAGAAGGTCGCCGACGTCTATATCAGCAATGTGCACGATCCGTCGCTCACCGTGCTGCGCGCCGACCCGCGCCACGCCAACGGCGCCGCCGTGGTCGTCGTGCCGGGTGGCGGCCACCGCATGCTGGTATTCCAGAACGAAGGCATGGTGGCGGCCAAGGCGCTGAACCGGATCGGCGTCACCGCTTTCGTGCTGAAGTACCGGCTGGCGCGCGACGGCGACTCGGGCTACACCATTGAGGGCGATGCCGCCGCCGACCTGCGGCGCGCGCTGCGCTGGGTGCGCGCGAACGCGGCGCAGTATGGCGTCGATCCGCAGCGCCTGGGGGCGATGGGCTTTTCGGCCGGCGGCGAGCTGGTGTCGCTGGTGGCCGATCATCCGCAGCCGGCGGTCATGAACAAGCGCGATGCGGTCGACGGCATGGACGCACGTCCCGACTTCCAGGTGCTGGTCTATCCAGGTCCGCTCGGCGTGCCGGCCACGGATGCCAGGAACGCACCACCTGCCTTCCTGGTGGCCGGCTCGCGCGACGACTGCTGCATGCCGCCGACGCTGGCCTTGTACCAGCAGCTGGTGGCGGCCGGCGTGTCGGCCGAGCTGCACCTGTATGCTGACACCGGCCACGCCTTCAACATGGGCCAGCGCGGCGAGCGCGTCTCGCTGCAGCACTGGCCCGATCGCCTGGCCGACTGGCTGGCCGACGGTGGCTGGCTGGTGCCGCGTGCGGGACGCAAGCCCGAAGGCGTGCCCGCACCGTGAAAATCACAACCAAGGAGACACGATTGAAGGATCGACGTTTGACGCGGATGACCCGCACATTGACTGCCACCCTGGCGCTGGCGACACTCGGCATTCCGGACGCCCTGGCCGACAACCAGTTCAAGCTGCTGGTGCTGGCGATTCCGAACAAGTACCACTATGAATACATCCCGATCGCGCGCGACAGCCTGGAACGGCTGGCCAAGCTGCACGCGTTCGAGCTGGTGTGGACCAACAAGACCCAGGTGTTCGAGGGCGACTTGCGCCAGTACGCGGCGGTGATGTTCCTGAATACGCCGGGCGAAGAACTCAATCCGGCGCAGCGCGCGAAGTTCGAAGAGTACATGCGCGGCGGCGGCAATGCGATGGTGGTGCACCGCGCGGCGATCACCCCGCTTGATGCCTGGCCGTGGTACGAGAAGCTGGTCGGGCGCCGGGTAGGCGTGCATCCGATGCTGCAGACCGGCGTCGTGACGACTGTCGACAAGGGCTTCCCCGCCACCTACGGTCTGCCCGAGCGCTGGATCTGGAGCGACGAGTTCTATGTCACCACCAATCCCTATAACGTGAAGATCAACCCGGTACTGAACGTGGACGAGTCGAGCTACGACCCGCGCAAGATCTGGCCGGGGCAGGTGTCGGAGCCGATGGGCAAGGAGCATCCGATCGCGTGGCATCACCGGCATGAGCAGGGCCGCGTGTTCGTGACCACCCTCGGGCACAACGGCGAGCAGTATCGGGACCCGCAGTATCTGCTGCACCTGATGGGTGGGATCTACTGGACTGCGACCGGATTGGGACAACGACGCTGATCGCGCAGCGTCGCGTCACATCCCGCGTTGGAGGCGGCGCCAACCCAGCACCAGACCGCTGGCAGTCAGCAGTACGCCCAGTACGCACAAGGTGATCACGACCGCGTCCCACAGCGGCCGCGTACGCAGGATGGCAAAGTCGAGCCGGTGCAGGCCGTTGAACAGCCAGCGGTCCCACCTGGTATCGCGATCGACATACCCGACCAGCTGTCCCTGGCGCGGATCGACATAGAACGTCGGCGCCTGCGGCAGGTCGAAGCGCGCGCGCAGCACCGGGAACGCTGCCGCGCGATGGTGAGTGTAGTAGTAATCATCCGCCTCATGCAGCATGTCCAGGTGCAGCGGCACGTCTAGCCTGAGCGCCTGCACTGCGTGCGCCAGCACAGCTTGGGGCAGCGTCTCGACCGATGCACCGGTGCGCGCATCGACCAACCCACGCCGTGCCCTGCCCAGCGTGGACAGGTACAGCGCGCCATCCACGCGCCGCCATTCCAGCTCCAGCACGCCCGGATGACGGCGCAGGATCGCCGCCGCATCCACGGTCAGGTCGCCGGCAGCGAGCGCGCCGCCGGCGAACGCGAGCCGGTCCTGTGCCGACGGTCCCGGCGCCGAGGGAAATCCGAACGGTCCCACCGACAGCCAGCCGCTGAACAGCCAGGTGATGGCCAGCGTGCCCATGCCCAACCCGAGCCAGTGATGCCAGCGCTGCCAGCCTTTATAGGGCGACATGCGGCCGCCCGCATAACGGCGCCGCACGCGCAGGCGCTGGATGCCCAGCACCATGCCCGACAACACCAGCAGCAGCGCCGCGCCCGAGGTCCACATCACCACCTGGCGCCACGCGTCACCGTGCTTGCGCAGCGGCGTCAGGTACACCCAGTGCACCACCGAACCGACCCAGTTCCAGGCCCGTTCGCTGCGCGTGGTGTCGCGCACCAGCTCCCCGGTGCGGCCCGAGACGTACAGCACGCTGCCGGCGGCATCGTCGGCCGTCACCCGGTACAGCGGCCGGTGCGCGCTGACGCGGCCGAAGGTCCACTGATCGAGGTCGATCACGTCGGCGCCGAACCAGCGTGCGCCCGGCGCCGCGGCGAGCGCGCTGGCGTTGACGATCTCGCCGTTCACTTCCAGCGGCGCGCCGCTGTCGGCCCACACCGAGTGATGCACGCGCTCGTGCTGGAAGTGCCAGGCCGGCCGCCCGGCGACGGTGTTGAGCCGCACCGCGTCGGGCAGGCCCGGCACGCCGGTAGCACGCCACGCTGCATCGGCATCGACCGCGACCAGCGCCGGATCGAGCGGCGCCAGCCAGGCCATGCGTTCCTCCTCGGTGAGCTCGGGATACGGCACGTACATCATCACGATGCCCGAGCCGAACCACAGCAGCACCAGGAGGCCGATGCCGATCCCGAACCAGCGGTGCAGCAGGTGCAACTGGCGCTTCCACGATCCCATCATGGCCGCATCAGTAACGCCAGTGGACGGTCAGTTCCGCGTTGCGGCGGTCGCCCAGCAGATACTGGGTCGAGCCGTACGAGGTGATCGCATACAGCTTGTCGGTCAGGTTGCGCAGGTTGAGCTGCAGCTGTACGTTGCGGCTCAGGGCCCAGCCGAGCGATGCATCCAGCGTGGTGTAGGCCGGCAGCGTCTGCGTATTGGCATTGCTGATGAAGCGCTCGCCCACGTAGCGCAGGCCGGCGCCGGCGCGCCATGCGGCGGCGCGGTGGTTCAGCCACAGGTTGACCGAGGTCTTCGGCACGTCGGCCGGGCGGTTGCCGGCGCGCGAGACGCCGCCCGCTTCCAGCAGCTCGTCGAACTCGGCGTCGGTGTAGGCCGCATTCGCGTCCACGCGCCAGCCCGGCGCCAGGCTGGCGCTGGCGGTGACTTCCACGCCGCGCGAGCTCTGCGAGCCGCCCTGCACGGAGAGCGCTGCATTGTTCGGATCGCGCGTGATGATGTCGTCCTTCTTGATGTCGTACACGGCGGCGGTCCACTCGGCGCGACCGCCGGCCAGCATCTGCTTGACGCCGAACTCCACCTGGCGCGCGTCGGTCAGCTTGAAGCGGCTGTTGGCCAGGTTCAGCGACAGGATGCTGGTGACCGGGTCGCTGCCGGTGCTGAACTGGCCGTACAGCGAGGTGTCCGGCGCCAGCTTCCAGGTCGCGCCCAGGCGCACCGAGTTCGAACGTAGCGTGGCCTCGAAGTTGCCGCTCGCGGCCAGCAGGTTGGCGCGGTCGACCTTGTAGCGGTCATGGCGCGCGCCGGCCAGCAGCACCAGGCGTTCGTTCACGCGGTACGCGTCTTCGAGATAGAAGGCGTGGGTCAGCGTGTCGGTGGCGAAGTTCGGCAGCAGCGGATCCGGCGTGTCCCAGAAGCTGCCGGGATCGAAACCGGTCGGCGCCACGCTCGACGCGCCGCCGTACGGCGAATTATTGGTGTGCATGAAGTTGATGGTCGAGACTTCCCAGCCCGCCACCACCTGATTGGCGCCGCTGTTCAGGCGCGCTTCCAGGCGATTGGCGGTCTGCTCCTGGTCGTGGCGGATGCCGATGTAGTCGCTGCGGTTGACGACGTTGGCGGCCGTGTCGAAGGCGTACGATTCGATGTTGCGCCAGTCGCGGCGCCCCTTGAAGTAGGCCAGCTCGTTGCTGATCTCCAGGGCCGGCGACACTTGCCAGTTCAGGCGCGCCACCGCCTTGTCGTCGACGAAGCGCAGCACTGCGTCGCCCGCGTTGTAGTTCTCGTCGCGCAGGTGGCGCGCCAGGCGGCCGTCGACCAGCGGCGTGCCGAAGTAGCGGCGCGGTTCCTGTTCGGCGTGGTCCAGCTGCGCGTACAGCGTCACACCTGGAGCGAGCCGCGTGGTCATGCTGGTCAGGATTTTGCCGTGACGCGATTCGCCACGGTCGATGAAGCCGTCACTGCGACCGGCATAGGCGTCGACGCGGAACGCGCCCTGTTCGCCCAGCGCACCGGTGGCGCCGAATCCGGCGCGCAGCGACTCGCTGCTGCCGGCGCCGAGCAGGACCTCGACCGAGGTCTCGCGTTTCGGCGCCTTGCGGATGGCGTTGATGATGGCGCCGGTAG
This sequence comes from Massilia sp., assembly GCF_031995545.1. Classification (GTDB taxonomy): domain Bacteria; phylum Pseudomonadota; class Gammaproteobacteria; order Burkholderiales; family Burkholderiaceae_D; genus Telluria. The sequence continues at coordinate 21,658 of NZ_DAMAGA010000026.1, read as the reverse complement.
TGCCGCTGCCGTAGACCACCGAGCCGGGGCCGCGCAGCACGTCGATGCTGTCGTAGCCCCATGGGTCGGCCGGATAGGTGGTGGTGCCGGAGCCGACCAGCAGGCGCTGGCCGTTCTCGAGCAGGCCGATCGAGCTGTTGCCGTTGAAGCCGCGCGCCGAGTAGCTGATGCCGTTGCCGGGCGAGCTGCTGTCGGTGAGGCCGGTGGTGCGGGTGACGGCATCCTTTACCTGCAGGTCGCCGCGCGCTTCGATGGCGGCGGCGGTGAGCGTTTCGGCGCTGGCCGGCAGGTCGAGGGCGCTGAGGCCCAGGCGGCTGCCGCTGGCATGCGGACGGTCGAGCGACAGGCCTTCGTCGGCAGCCGTGCCGCGCACGGTGACGGTGGGGAGCGGCTGATCGACAAAGGCGTGGGCGGAGGCGGCGACCGACAGGCCGGCCGGAACCAGGAGGATGCGCGCCAAGCGGGCGCGGGAAAGCTTGGGGGTGTTCATGTGAACGACTTCCATCAATGCGCGGGAATGCGCGTGAAAACACGGCGGCCGCGATCGTTCCATGATTGCCTGGCGCGCGCGTGCGCGGTACCGGCGTGCGCAAGCAGCGTCGGGACGACGACAAAACGCGACCGCGCTGCAGTCACAGGAAACAGGGAACGACGAACCACCAACCGGCACGTCCACACCCCGGGACATGCGCAATGCTTCGTGAAGGCCGGTCTTCTGGCTTGCCGTCATCCTTCCCCGGTCATGCCTTCCCGTGCAGAGCACAGTGGCGTTGGACCAGGGTCGTCAGGCTTACAGCAGCGGGGGCTGCGCCGGACTGGCGCGCGATGGAGTTCGCGTGCGTCACCGGCTTCCCGTTTCACCCTCCGGCAGACGAGCAGGAGGGCACCATTCACTTGTGAGCGGGATTCTACAGGGACCAATATGGGATTGTCATCGGATTATTGTGATGACGGATGGCGCATCGCGCCGGCACATCTGGCGGATTGCGCCGTCATGCGGTGCTTCGGTTCTGGCCCGGCAAGCATGTGATTGCTGGTTCAGCACCCCTAAAACAAAAACGCCCTGCTGGCAGACCAGCAGGGCGTTTTCCAGATCAGCACGAAATACTGAGCGACGATCAGAATGGAATGTCGTCGTCCATATCCGAGAAGTTCGGCGCCGGTTTCGGCTGCGGACGTGCGGCCGGTGCCGGCGGAGCCTGGCGTGGGGCCGGACGCTGTGGCGCCGAGTAGTCGTCGTCCATGCCGCCGCCCATGCCCATGTCGTTGCCGCCCATGCCCTGGCGGCCGCCCAGCATTTGCATGTTTTCAGCAATGATGTCGGTCGCGTAGCGCTCGATGCCGTCCTTGTCGGTGTACTTGCGGGTCTGCAGGCGGCCTTCGACGTAGACCGACGAGCCCTTCTTGAGGTACTGGCCAACGATCTCGGCCAGGCGGCCGAAGAACGAAATACGGTGCCACTCGGTCAGCTCTTTCTGCTCGCCGGTGTTGCGGTCTTTCGATTTGTACGACGTTGCCACGGCGATGTTGGCGATGGCGTCGCCGCTCGGCATGTAGCGGATTTCCGGATCGCGGCCGAGGTTGCCGACGATGATGACCTTGTTGACTGATGCCATTTTGTTACTCCTTTGGGATATGTGAGCCCTGACTCTGCACTTGACTAAGCGTCAGGAAACGGTGGATTGCAACTCACTATTATGAGGCCGGCCGGCCGGTTTAAAAAGTCATATTTTGTTGGGTTGGCTCATCGGCGTGCAGCGCACGGAGAGGCGAGATTGTTGTCATGTTGGAAGTCGTGTGGCAGTGCCTGGGCCGGCTGGACGCGTCGGCAGCAGAGTTGCCAACCCTACCCAAATCGGGTCGCGGAAAATTATTTTCGGTTTCTGAACGCTTTGTCATTGAAGCCGGGCGTGAATGGCCCACATACGACCAACACCGCTTTTTAAGCGGGCACGTGCATTGGTCCAACCGGCATGCCAAACCGGCATCGCTGGCACACAACCACTGGATAAATGTACAGCCGCAACAAAAACCAGCTACACTAATGGGTTCTCCCCGATTGGCCCGCTCACCTCGCATTTTGCGTGCGCGGCCCCGCTAACACTGATAGAAAGTCTGCCGACCTTAATGGAAGAAATTCGCATTCGTGGTGCCCGCACGCACAATCTGAAGAACATCAATCTCGACCTGCCGCGCAACAAGCTGATCGTGATCACCGGCCTGTCGGGCTCGGGCAAGTCCTCGCTCGCCTTCGACACGCTGTACGCCGAAGGCCAGCGCCGCTACGTCGAGTCGCTGTCGGCCTATGCGCGCCAGTTCCTGCAGCTGATGGAAAAGCCGGACGTCGACCTGATCGAAGGCCTGTCGCCGGCGATCTCGATCGAGCAGAAGGCGACCTCGCACAACCCGCGCTCGACCGTCGGCACCGTCACCGAAATCCACGACTACCTGCGTCTGCTGTACGCGCGCGTCGGCACGCCGTACTGCCCGCAGCACCCGCATGAGCCGTTGTCGGCCCAGACCGTGTCGCAAATGGTCGATGCCGTGCTGGCGATGCCGGAAGGCACCAAGCTGATGATCCTGGCACCGGTGGTGGCAGGCCGCAAGGGCGAACACGGCGACCTGTTCCAGGCCATGCAGGCGCAGGGCTTCGTGCGCTTCCGTATCGCCAGCGGCGTGGCTGCGCCCAAGATCTATGAGATCGACGAGCTGCCCAAGCTGAAGAAGACCGAGAAGCACAGCATCGACGTCGTGATCGACCGCGTCAAGGTCAATCCCGAAATCAAGCAGCGTCTGGCGGAAAGCTTCGAGACCGCGCTGCGCCTGGCCGATGGCCGTGCGATCGCCTATGAAATGGACACCGAGAACATGACCGTGTTCTCGAACAAGTTCGCGTGTAATGTGTGCGGCTACTCGCTGCAAGAGCTGGAACCGCGTCTGTTCTCGTTCAACAACCCGATGGGCGCCTGCCAGGAGTGTGACGGCCTGGGCCATATCGAGTTCTTCGATCCGAAGCGCATCGTCGCCTTCCCGCACCTGTCGCTGGCGTCCGGCGCGGTGAAGGGTTGGGATCGCCGCAACCAGTTCTACTTCCAGATGCTGCAGAACCTGGCAGCCTATTACGACTTCGATCTCGACAAGCCGTTCGAGCAACTGCCGAAGGCTTCGCAGGAAGCCGTGCTGTTCGGCTCGGGCAAGACCGCGATCCCGTTCACCTATGTGAACGAGCGCGGCCGCACAGTGATCCGCGAGCATACCTTCGAAGGCGTGGTGAACAATCTGCAGCGCCGTTACCGCGAAACCGATTCGATGGCGGTCAAGGAAGAGCTGGCCAAGTTCATCAACGAAAAGAAATGCCCGGTGTGCGACGGCGCGCGCCTGCGTACCGAAGCGCGCTTCGTCAAGATCGGCCAGGGCGAGCAGCAGCGCGCCATTTATGAGGTGTCCGACAAGCCATTGCGCGAGACGCTGGAGTACTTCAACTCGCTGCAACTGTCGGGTGCCAAGCGCGACATCGCCGAGCGCGTGATCAAGGAAATCGTGGCACGCCTGCAGTTCCTGAACAACGTCGGCCTGGATTACCTGTCGCTCGACCGCAGCGCGGACACCTTGTCCGGCGGCGAGGCGCAGCGTATCCGTCTGGCGTCGCAGATCGGCTCGGGCCTGACCGGCGTCATGTACGTGCTGGACGAGCCGTCGATCGGCCTGCACCAGCGCGACAACGATCGCCTGATTGCGACGTTGAAGCATTTGCGCGACATCGGTAACAGCGTGCTGGTGGTCGAGCACGACGAAGACGCGATCCGCACTGCCGACTACATCGTCGACATGGGCCCGGGCGCGGGTGTGCACGGCGGCGCGGTGATCGCCGAAGGCACGCTCGAGCAGATCATGCAGAACGAGCACTCGCTGACTGCGCAGTACCTGGACGGCCGGCGCAAGATCGAGGTACCGAAGAAACGCACCAAGTCCGATCCGGCGCGCCAGCTGGTGATCACCGGCGCCACCGGCAACAACCTGAAGAACGTGTCCCTGAACCTGCCGGTCGGCCTGCTGACCTGTATCACGGGCGTCTCGGGTTCCGGTAAATCGACGCTGATCAACGACACGCTGTATCCGGCGCTGTCGCGCCACCTGTACGGTTCGCAGACGGAGCCGGCGCCGCACACCGCGATCCACGGCCTGGAGCACTTCGACAAGGTGATCTCGGTCGACCAGGCGCCGATCGGCCGTACTCCGCGTTCGAACCCGGCGACCTACACCGGCGTGTTCACGCCGATCCGTGACCTGTTCGCGACGGTGCCGACGGCCAAGGAACGCGGCTACTCGGCCGGGCGCTTCTCGTTCAACGTCAAGGGCGGCCGCTGCGAAGCGTGCCAGGGCGATGGCGTGATCAAGGTCGAGATGCACTTCCTGCCGGACGTGTACGTGCCGTGCGACGTTTGCCACGGCAAGCGCTACAACCGCGAAACGCTGGAAGTGCAGTACAAAGGCAAGAGCATCACCGAAGTGCTGGAGATGACGGTCGAAGATGCGCACGAGTTCTTCAAGCCGGTGCCGGTAATTGCGCGCAAGCTGCAGACGCTACTGGACGTGGGCCTCGGTTACATCAAGCTGGGCCAGAGCGCGACCACGCTGTCGGGTGGCGAGGCGCAGCGCGTCAAGCTGTCGCTGGAGCTGTCGAAGCGCGATACGGGGCGTACGCTGTACATCCTGGATGAGCCAACCACCGGTCTGCACTTTGCCGACATCGATCTGCTGCTGAAGGTGATCCACCGTCTGCGCGACCAGGGCAATACGCTCGCGATCATCGAGCACAACCTGGACGTGATCAAGACCGCGGACTGGATCGTCGACCTGGGGCCGGAAGGTGGCGCGGGTGGCGGTACGATCGTGGCGTGCGGTACGCCGGAGCAGGTGGCGAAGGTCAAGGATAGCCCGACCGGCAAGTATCTGAAGCCATTGCTGAAAGCTTGATCGGTAGGGTTGGCGGCTTCGCCGCCGCCGACCCTACGGTATGACAGTAGTCCATGACAGGGGCAGCGCCACTAGCGCTGTCCCTGTTTGTTTTCATGGTCGGAGTCGCATCACTTTGCCTGCAACGCTCCCATCGCCGCGCGGATGAAGTCGCGCATTTCCTCATCCACCATCCCCGACTGCGTCAGCTCCGGCTCGTTCTGCAGCGCCTGGCGGATCTTCTGCTGAGTCGCCGGATCGTTCCCTGCAAACGAGCGGAACAGATCGAACCACGCCAGCGCCAGCGTGCGCGCTTCGGGCGAATCGGGTGTGCAGCCGTTGTCGATCGCGGTGCGCACCCGGGCGATCAGCGGCGGCCATTCGGCATCGCGCTTGCCGAGATTGGCGCGCATGAAAGCCAGCTCGTCGGCATCCAGGTATCTGGCGTAGATCGACAACTGGTGCGTCTTGGACGCTGCCAGCACGAACGCCATCATCGCCGGCGTGATGCCGGTGCGCCTCTGCATCTCCGGCTCCTGCTCATGCATCGCGTTGAGCTTGGCAAACAGTACCGGGTTGCCTGCCGTGTCACGCTTGACCATCGCCATCCAGCGTTGCGACAGCGCCTGGGCACTGGCATCGTCCGGCGTTGTGCCGGCGTCGATCAGGGCCTGCACCTGTGCCACCAGGGCTTGCCATTCGGGTTCTACCGCTTCGGCCTGCGTGTAGATCGGCAATTGCGTGAGTTCTTCCTGCGAAAAGTATTTGTCGTACATGGTCATCTGCTCCAGTGTCGTCAGCCAGTCGGCCAGATCCGGTTCCTGTCCATCGGCCAGCTGCTTTTGCAGTCGCGACAGGCGGCTGCGCAAGGTGCGTGCCTGCTGGATCTGTTCGGTCAGCGTGTCGATCTGGCGCGCCACGACGGCGGCCAGCGACAGGTCGGGTCTGGTGAGCGTGGTTCCAATGTCGGCCAGCGCCAGCCCGAACCGACGCAGTGCAAGAATGCGGTGCAGGCGGGCGATGTCGGCTTCGTTGTACAGCCGGTAACCGGCATCGGAACGCGCGGAAGGCGACAGCAGCCCAATGGCGTCGTAGTGGTGCAAGGCGCGTACCGTCAGGCCGGTGCGCTTTGCCAGTTCTCCAATTTTCAGCAGCATCGTTTTCGTCCTCTCTTCATGCGTCCGGACAGCATGGAGCCTGACGCAGCGTGAGGGTCAAGCCTACAATACCCACCTCTGCAATGAGACAGGGGCGACGCCACTGGCGCCGCCCCTGTCTCTTGTTGTATGGCCGCCGTCGTGCAGCGGCCCTCTCCCCCACTCCAGCCGGTCTTAGCCGGCCAGTTGCTTCTCCAACCTGGCCTTGGTATCCACCAGCTCTTGCGGCAGACGGTAGGCCAGTTTCTCGAATAGTTCGCTGTGCAGCTTCAGCTCATCGGCCCAGTCCCGGTTGTCGATCGAGGTGATCTGGGCGAACTGCGCTTCGCTGAAGTCCGCGCCTTCCCAGTTCAGGTCGCTATACGAAGGCGAGGTGCCGAACAGGTGCGCGTTGCCGGCCGCGGCGCTGCCGGCGGTGCGGTCGAGGATCCATTTCAGCACGCGCATATTGTCGCCGTAGCCCGGCCACACGAAGCTGCCGTCGGCGCCGGTACGGAACCAGTTGACGCAGAAGATCTTCGGCAGCGCTGCAGGGTTGATCGCGGCTACTTTCTTGCCGAGGTCGAGCCAGTGCTGGAAATAGTCGCTCATGTTGTAGCCGATGAACGGCAGCATCGCAAACGGATCGCGTCGCACCACGCCCATCTGGCCGGCGGCGGCGGCAGTGGTTTCCGAGCCCATGGTCGCGGCCATGTAGACGCCGTCCACCCAGTCGTTGGCCTCGGTCACCAGCGGCACCGTGGTCGAGCGGCGGCCGCCGAAGATGAAGGCCGAGATCGGTACGCCGGCCGGATCGTCCCAGGCCGGATCGATCACCGGGTTCTGGGTCGCGGCGACGGTGAAGCGCGCGTTCGGGTGCGCGGCCTTGGTGCCGGAGGCCGGGGTCCAGTCCTTGCCCTGCCAATCGATCAGGTGCGCCGGGGCTTCCTTGGTCATGCCTTCCCACCACACGTCGCCGTCGTCGGTCAGTGCGACGTTGGTGAAGATCACGTTCGCGCGCAGCGAAGCCATGCAGTTGGGATTGGTCTTTTCGTTGGTGCCCGGGGCCACGCCGAAGTAGCCAGCTTCCGGGTTGATCGCGACCAGCTTGCCGTCCGCGGCCGGCTTGATCCAGGCGATGTCGTCGCCGATGGTGGTCACCTTCCAGCCGTCGAAGGCTTTCGGCGGGATCAGCATCGCGAAGTTGGTTTTGCCGCAGGCCGACGGGAAGGCGGCGGCCACATATTGCTTGTCGCCTTGGGGCGATTCGACGCCCAGGATCAGCATGTGCTCGGCCAGCCAGCCGGTGCCGCCGGCTAGCGCTTCCTGGTAGCCCATGTTCGAGGCGATGCGCAGCGCGAAGCACTTCTTGCCCAGTAGCGCGTTGCCGCCGTAGCCGGAGCCGAACGACCAGATTTCGCGCGTTTCAGGGTAATGCACGATGTACTTGGTGGCGTTGCACGGCCAGGCCACGTCGGCTTGGTGCGCTGCCAGTGGCATGCCGACCGAGTGCACGCAGGGCACGAACTCGCCGTCGTTGCCCAGCACGTCGTACACGGCCTTGCCCATGCGCGTCATGATGCGCATGTTGACGGCGACATAGGGCGAATCGGACAGCTCGACGCCGATGTGGGCGATCGGCGAACCCAGCGGGCCCATCGAGAACGGCACCACGTACAAGGTGCGGCCGGCCATGCAGCCGTCGAACAGACCATGCAGGGTGCGGCGCATCTCGGCAGGCTCCATCCAGTTGTTGGTGGGGCCAGCCTGCTCTTTGGTAGCGGAGCAGATGAAGGTGCGGTCTTCGACGCGCGCGACGTCGGTCGGGTCGGACCAGGCCAGGTAGGAATTCGGACGCTTGGCCGGATTCAGTTTCTTCATCGTGCCGGCCGCGACCATCTGTGCGCACAGGCGGTCGTACTCTTCTTCCGAACCGTCGCACCAATAGATGCTGTCAGGCTTGGTCAAGGCAGCGATTTCCGCGACCCAATTGATGAGCTTTTGGTGTTTGATGTAAGCTGGAACGTTCAGTGCGGCGATGCCGCCCATCACGGGCTGATTCATGGTGCCTCCAATGCCAATTAAGAATTCTGGTCTGGAATCGTCTGGATCGCCGTGTTCGACCGGGTCCGTCCAGGGGCGAATGGCCCGGCGGAAGAGGCATGATGCGGCGGTTCAGCTGTGGTGTCATCAGCCTGTGGCAAGGCTGTGATCGGTGCTTCGCAAGCACCGTTGGATACGTGTCATTCCCTCAAGTTCCGGGCGATTGTACACCCGCCAAACCGCGTTTCGACCTCATCCATTACAAAAAAGTAGGAAATTTGGTTGACTAATGTAGTAGGCTATTCAACCCTTGCCCGGATCCTGTTATTTGTTTACGCACGATAGATGCAATTGAGACAACTCACATGAAAATCGCGATTCTCGACGACTACCAGGACGCTGTGCGCGGCCTCGACTGCTTCCAGATGCTGGAGGGCCATGAGGTTAAAGTGTTCACCAGTTCGACCCGCGGACTGGGCCAGCTGGCGATCCGGCTGGCGCCGTTCGATGCGCTGGTGCTGATCCGCGAGCGCACCACTTTCCCGCGCGCGCTGCTGGCCAGGCTGCCGAACCTGAAGCTGATCTCGCAGACCGGCAAGGTCAGCGGCCACATCGACGTGGCGGCGGCGAGCGAGCACGGGATCGCGATTGCCGAAGGCGTCGGTTCGCCGACCGCGCCGGCCGAACTGACCTGGGCCCTGATCATGGCGGCCAGCCGCAAGATCGTGCCGTATGCGAACAACCTGAAGGACGGGTTGTGGCAGACGGCCTCGATCAATCCGGTGCTGAATGGCGTGGGCCGCGTGCTGCAGGGACGTACGCTGGGGCTTTGGAGCTACGGCAAGATCGGCAGGCTGGTGGCCGGGTATGCGCGTGCGTTCGGGATGCGCGTGATCGTATGGGGAAGCGAGGCCAGCCGGCAAGCGGCGATTGCCGATGGATTCGAGGCGGCGCCGTCGCGCGAAGCGCTGTTCGAACAGGCCGATGTGCTGAGCCTGCATCTGCGGCTGGCCGACTCGACGCGTGGCATCGTCACCGCGGCCGACCTGGCGCGCATGAAGCCGGATGCATTGTTCGTGAATACCAGCCGCGCCGAACTGGTGGAAGAAGGCGCGCTGGAAGCGGCGCTCAGGCGCGGCCGTCCGGGCAGTGCGGCACTGGACGTGTTCACCAGCGAGCCGTTGCCCGGCGACGCCGAGCTGCTGCACATTCCCACCGTGCTGGCGACGCCGCATCTGGGCTATGTCGAGAAGGACAGTTACGAGTTGTACTTCAGGAGCGCGTTCGAGAACGTGCTGCGCTTCGCGCAAGGTGAGCCGAGCAATATCCTGAATCCGGAAGCGCTCGCTCAGCGCTGATCTGGCACGCTGAGCCGGGCACTCAGCGCCACAGGCTCAGGCGCGGTCGCTCTCGGTGCGGCGGGTTTCCGGCACGCCGGTGAGATTGATCTTGGGCGCCGGCATCACATGGGTGCCGGTCCACAAGCCTGCCCAGCCCGGTGGCCAGCCGATATCGGCCCCGGCATACGGCTTGAGCCCGGCCCGCACCGGTACGATCGGCACCGCCGGCGCCTCCACCAGCCCGCCGCCGGCGGGCCGCTCCATATTCAGGCTGTACATGTAACCCGGCAGCAGCAAGTCGCAGGCCTGGGCGAACCAGGCCGTGTGATCCTCGTCGCGCCCCAGCGCCTGCGCCAGTCCCTGCGGATCGAACTTGGCCAGCGCATGGATCAGCTCATCGGTGCTCGCGCCCGGCACATCGCCCCAGCCCAGCACCGGATTGTTATTGTAGTCCGCGCCCGAGCCATACCAGCCTTCGCGCCAGGTGCGCTGCATCCAGGTACGCGGGCCGGTGAACAGGTGCCAGCGCCAGTGCAGGCCGGACGGCTTGGGCCAGGAATACAGGTACAGCTTCTGGTAGCCGGCCTGGTGCAGCGCACGCACCACGGCCATCAGGCGCGCGTGCGGCATGCGGTCGGGCGGCTCGCGCCGGAACAGGATCGGCTCGCCGTCGGCATGCTGCACTTCGTCGCTCGACAGGTTCAGGTCGAGCGTGCGCGCTTCATTGCCGAAGCGCGCCGAAATCCAGCCGGTCAGCAGGTTGACGTGGGTAATCACGCCATAGCCTCGATGGCGGTGGAAGATGACGGTTCCGGGTGCGACGGCTTTCATGGGAGTATGGGAGAGAAGGAAAGACGAGAAGGAAAAACACGCTGAGTGTACTCATCCGATCCGGTCAATTCTAGCGCAGTCACATCTCGAAACACGCATTTTGCCGCTATCATGATGCACCTTATTTCTGCGAGTGGATAAACCAACATGACTTTGCGCCTCATCGCCACCGGCGGCACCTTCGACAAGCATTACAACGAACTGAACGGCGTGCTCGGCTTTGCCGAAAGCCACTTGCCAGAGGTGATCAAGCGCAGCCGCATGACGGTGCCGGTCGAACTCGAAGTGCTGCCGCTGCTCGACTCGCTGGACATGCAGGACCTGGATCGCCAACGCGTGCTGGCCTCCTGTCAGGCCGCGAGCGAGCCGGCGATCGTGATCGTGCACGGCACCGACACCATGCGCGACACCGCCGCCGTGCTGGGCGCGGCCGAGCTGGGCAAGACCATCATCCTGACCGGCGCCATGATCCCCTACGAGATCGCCAATTCGGACGCGCTGTTCAACCTGGGCTTCGCCTGCGGCGTGGCGCAGACCCTGCCGGCCGGCGTGTACGTGGCGATGAATGGCCAGGTTTTCCCATGGGATAACGTCACCAAGAACCGCAGCGCCGGCGTGTTCCAGCCGCTGTAAACACCGCGTACTTTCCTGTCGGTACAGGCAGGAAAGCGAAGGCAGCCGCGCGCTGCCTTCCTGTTCGACTTTCTATACTGCCCTTCTCATCCCCGACTTTTGAAGGAGAAGGCAATGAACGAACAGCGTCCCACGCTGACCACGCGCCAGGGCCACCCTGTCCGCGACAACCAGTCGCTGCGTTCCGTCGGCGAGCGTGGCCCGGCCACCCTCGAGAACTACCAGTTCATCGAAAAGATCACCCACTTCGACCGCGAGCGCATCCCCGAACGCGTGGTGCATGCGCGCGGCACCGGCGCCCACGGCTATTTCGAAGCCTACGGCAAGATCGGCGACGAACCGGCTTCCAAATACACCTGCGCGCGCGTGCTCAACGAGACCGGCGTGCAGACGCCGATGTTCGTGCGCTTCTCGACCGTGATCGGCGGTAAGGAGTCGCCGGAAACCGCGCGCGATCCGCGCGGCTTTGCCGTCAAGTTCAAGACCGTCGACGGCAACTGGGACCTGGTAGGCAATAACCTGAAGGTGTTCTTCATCCGCGACGCGATCAAGTTCCCGGACATGATCCACGCGTTCAAGCCCGATCCGGTCACTAACCAGCAGGAGCCGTGGCGCTTCTACGACTTCATCTGCAGCCACCCGGAAGCGCTGCACATGGTTACCTGGGTCAAGAGCCCATGGGGCATTCCGGCCAACTACCGCGAGATGGAAGGCTCGGGCGTCAACACCTATAAACTGGTCAACGACCAGGGCGTGGCGCACCTGTGCAAATTCCACTGGCAGCCGAAACAGGGCGTGCGCAACCTGACCAGTGCGCAAGCCGCCGAAATCCAGGGCCGCGACACCAGCCACGCCACGCGCGACCTGTATGACGCGATCGAGCGCGGCGACTATCCGGAATGGGAATTCTGCGTCCAGCTGATGGCCGACGGCGCGCATCCCGAGCTCGACTTCGATCCGCTGGACGACACCAAGCGATGGCCGGAAGACCAGTTCCCGCTGCTGCCGGTGGGCCGCATGGTGCTCAACAAGAACCCGGACAACGTGTTCGCGGAAACCGAGCAGTCGGCCTTCGGTACCGGCGTGCTGGTCGAAGGCATCGACTTCTCGGACGACAAGATGCTGCAGGGCCGCACCCTGTCGTATTCGGACACCCAGCGCTACCGCGTCGGGCCGAACTACCTGCAGTTGCCGATCAATGCCCCACAAGAAAAAGCCCGCGCCCGCACCAACCAGCGCGACGGCCAGATGACCTTCTACGTGGACGGCGTCGACGGCAGCCAGGACGAGAACAAGCACATCAATTACGAGCCGAGCCTGATGGGCGGCTACCAGGAAGCGCAGACGCCGGGTTCCGAATACCACCAGTGGGTGGAAGGCCACCTGGGGCGCTATCAGACCACCACTACCCAGTCGGATTACCACCAGGCCGGCGCGCGCTATCGCAGCTTCGAGGACTGGGAGCGTGACGATCTGGTGGCCAACGTCGGTGGCGACCTGAAGCAGTGCCCGGAACCGATCCAGCTGCGCATGGTGTGGCATCTGTGGCATTGCGACGAGGATTACGGCCGTCGTGTGGCCGAGATCGCGGGGGTGGATCTAGAGAAGGCGAAGGCGTTGCCGCCGCTGCCGAATCGTCCGGCGCCGCATCAGAAGCGGCAGGGGGCGACCTATACCAGCGGGGAGCTGGAGAATGGTGCTTCGTCGGAAGGAAAGAAAGAGCCGGCAACGAGCGAGGAAGTCGCCGCGGCGAAGTGATGTGATATCGCCGGCACGTACCCGGTCATGTTACCGGGGCGTGTAGGGTTGGCGGGAAACCCGCCGACCCTACGACATATTGCTGAACTTAAGCTTTCGCTTCGCCGCCCAGCGCATCCACCACGTCGGCCAGCATCTTGGCCAGCTCACCCGTCATCAGCACGATGTCATTGTCGAAACGCTCATCGTCGTTATAGGTTGGGCTTTCGCCTTCCTTGATCACGTCCAGCGGCTTGATGCTCTTGATGGCCAGCGATTCGGTCAGCACGAAGCTGATGCGGTCGTTCCAGGTCATGGCCAGGCGCGTGCACTGCTTGCCGGCGGCGATGTGGCGGCGGATGTCGTCCGGTTCCAGCGTGTGCTTGACATAGCGCACCGCGGCGCGGCTTTCGCCGGTGGCGCGCAGTTCGGTGTCCTGGTCGATGGTAAAGCCGTATGGCGCTTCGTCCGCTTCCAGCCAGCCGGTCATCACGGCCACCGGCGACTTCTGCACGCGCAGGCTTTCCAGCGGCATCTTGTCCACGGCTTTCAGCAGGAGCTTGACCACGTCATCGGCCTTGGCCGGGCTGGCGGCGTCGACCACCAGCCAGCCGTTGACCGGGTCGATCCAGGTCCAGACGTTGCTGCGCAGGGTGAAGGCGCGCGGCAGCAGTTCGTCGGCCACGCGTTCCTTCAGGTCCTTCATCGCCTTTTTGCCTGGCGGGAAGCCCTGCTGCTCTTCCAACTCGGCCGCCTTGGCCTTGGCCACCTGGTTGATGACCGATGCCGGCAGCAGTTTCTTTTCGGTGCCGAGCATGACCAGCATCTGCTTGTTCACGGTGTGCACCAGGCCGCCGTTCGGACGCGGCGCATCCCAGCCCTGGCGCAGCAGTTCATTGCTGCTGGACGGCACGAAAGCCTGCGGCTCGAGGGCTTTTTCCAGTTGCTCCGGGGTGAAGTTCCACGGGGCGGGAAGACGGTAGATCTGAAGATTCTTGAACCACATAGGCTTAATCCAATTGTTTCAGTGTTTCGAAGGAACGACATTCTACGCTGCTGCGCAGCAATATCGTCATAAAGGGGACGGCAAAAATTACTCTGTTGTCGAGTCGTCCAGAGCATCGTCGAATAGCCGCAGCTGCTCGACGATCTCGGTATCGCTCAGGCGCACGCCGACGCCGAGCAGGCGCACCGGCCGGCTGGCGCGGGCCCAGCCGGTTTCCATCAGGCGCGCATAGGTCGGAATGTGTGGCGCGTAGCCAACGCACTCGACGGTCGTCTGCTGGAAGTCCGAAAACTTGATCTTCACGAACAGCTTGTTGATGAATTTTTCGGCATTGGCGCGCTTGATGCGGCCCAGCAGGTGCTCGTGCAGCTCGGGCAGCAGCTTGATGCAGCCGGCCAGGTCGGGTACGTCGGGGGTATAGGTTTCTTCGGTGCTGATCGACTTGCGCTCGCGCGAGGTATTCACTTCGCGGTAATCGATGCCGCGGCTCAGGTCGTATAAACGTGCGCCGAAGCTGCCGAAGTGTTCCTGCAGCTGGTCCATGCTCCAGGCGCGCAGGTCGGCGCAGGTTTGCAGGCCGAGCCGGTTCATCTTTTCCGCCGTGACCTTGCCTACGCCGTGGAGCTTCTTCACCGGCAGCGCCGCCACGAAGGCATCCACCTCTTCCGGACGCACCAGGAACAGGCCGTCGGGCTTGTTCCAGTCGCTGGCGATCTTGGCCACGAACTTGTTCGGCGCCACACCGGCCGAGGCGGTGATACCGACGGTCTCGAAGATGCGGCGCCGGATCTCCTGCGCGATCAGGGTGGCGCTGCCCTTGCAGTGCGGCGAATTGGTGACGTCCAGGTAGGCTTCGTCCAGCGACAGCGGCTCGACGATGTCGGTGTAGTCCTGGTAGATGGCCATGATCTGGCGCGAGGCGATGCGGTACTTTTCCATCGCCGGCGGGATCACCAGCAGGTCCGGGCACAGCTTGATCGCGGTGGCGGTGGCCATCGCCGAATGGATGCCATAGCGCCGCGCCTCGTAGTTGCAGGTGGCAACCACGCCGCGCTGATCCTGGCGCCCGCCGACCGCCAGCGGCCGGCCGCGCAGGGACGGATCGTCCCGCATCTCGACGGACGCGTAGAAACAATCGCAATCGCAATGGATGATTTTTCGGAGTGGGGCGTTCACGCTGGCGAGGCCGCCCCACGGGTGGAATGCCGGCGATGGGAACGACTACTGTAGTTGCATACAGTATCGTTCCAAATCGCGTTTAAGGCAAGCCGGGCCGGCTTACCAGTTCAGCTTCAGCGTGTAGCGGCCGTTGGTCGCCCCGGTGCCGCCGCTGTAGTACACCACGCGCACGTAGCGTGCGGCAGCCGCGCTGCCGGTGTTCGACAGACTGACGCTGTCGGTCTGCCCGGCACTGTTCTCGCTCGCGGCCAGCTGGGTACCGCTGGCGTTGTAGACGTACAGGTCGTAGTCGGCGCTGGTCGTTCCCGGGGTCAGGGTCGCGCTCAGCGTCTTGCCGGCCGGCAGATTGACACGGAAGTAATCGCTGTCGCTGCTGCTGCCCATGTTGCCGCTGACCGTGGTGTTGGCGGTCGTGACCGGATCGGCGGTGGCGATGGTGTTGTTGGCCTCGCTTTCGGCCAGCGTCGCCGGCTGCGAGACCGGCGCCGTGGCCGCGGCGACTGCCGCCGCCGCATCCACGATGCCGCTGCCGCAGCCCGAGCAGCTGGCCGGGAAGGCGCGCGCGGTCGATTTCAGGCGCGATTCGATCTCGTCCGGCGTCAGGTTGGCGTTCAGCGCCAGCATCAGCGCCGCCACGCCGGCCACGTGCGGTGTGGCCATCGAGGTGCCCTGATAGAACGCGTAGCTGTCGCCGGCCGGAGCGCCGGTGCCGGCGTTCAGCGTCGACAGCACGCCGTTGGCGCCGTCGCCACCCGGGGCCGCGACGTCGACCAGGGTGCCGTAGTTGGAGTAGGACGCGCGCCCGCCGGTGCGGCCGGTGGCGGCCACTGCGATCACGCCCGAGCAGTTGGCCGGACTGGCGTTGCTGACGTTGGTGGCGTCGTTGCCGGCCGCCACTACCACCACCGCGCCGCGCGAGCGGGCGCCGTTGATGGCGTTCTGGGTGGTGACGTCGCACGAGCCGCCGCCGCCCAGCGACAGGTTCAGCACGCGCGCCTTGTTGGCATTCGCCGGCACGCCCGACACCGTGCCGCCCGAGGACCAGGTGATGGCGTCGGCGATGTCCGAGGTATAGCCGCCGCACTTGCCCAGCACGCGCACCGGCACGATCTTGGCGTTGTAGGCCACGCCGGCGACGCCGACGCTGTTGTTGGTGCGCGCCGCGATGGTGCCGGCGACGTGGGTGCCGTGCCAGCTCGAGGTCTGGTCGCGGACCGGCTGGCCGCTGCCGCAGGAGCCGGCGGTGACGGCGTCGCCGGTGTCGCTGGCGTCGCTGTCGCGCCCGCCGCCGTCGTTGGCGATGGCGGCGGTGCTGATGAAGTCATAGCCCTGCAGGAACTGGCCGCTCAGGTCGGCGTGCGGGCGGTAGCCGGTGTCGATCACCGCCACCACTACGCCGCTGCCGGTCGAGCTGTCCCAGGCGGCCGGCAGGCGCAGGCCGCCGGTGGTGTCGAAGTAATGCCACTGCTCGCCGTAGCGCGGATCGTTGGCGGTCGCCATATGGGTCATGATGCGGTCCGGCTCGGCGTACTCGATCGACGGGTCGCGCGCCATCATCTCGGCGGCCAGCGACTGCACTTCCTTGAGGCCGCGCTTGCGGTCCAGGTTGAACACCTGTGCGCCGGTCGAGATCGCATGGCTTTCGCGCACCACGATGCCGAACTGCTGGCCGGCGCGGTCGAGGATGGCCTTGCGGTTGCCGCTCAGCGGCGCCACGCGGGCGGCAACGCCCTTGGCGGCGGCCTTGGCGTCCTTGTACTTCACGATGATGCGGTCTGTCTCCAGGATGAATTTCTGCCCCTCGGCTTGCCCGGCCGCCTGCCCCACGGCGCCCGCGGCCGCCAGGGCCGAGGACGCCGCGATCGCCAGCGAGACCGCTGCACACATCTTCAACATTGCAGGATGAATCGAATGCGCTTGCTTCATGGTTCTTCCTTATTTAGGTTTTTCCGTCGGGCGAAGAGCTTCGCCCGTGTCGTTGTATGGCCCGCATTGGAGCCGGCGCCGTCTGAACGCGGCTAGTCCAGCGTAGTCCTAAAGGAAGAGCAGCCGAAGCGAAAATTCAGCGGTTTTCGGTGTCTGTACAACAGTCACAAAGGTGAAATCTGTAAAAACATCGTTTCTTTGGCTGTTCAGTTAATTCACAAAATTTCTTGAACCACACTCTTGGTGGCGATCAATGGGTAACCGGAAGCGTCTGGCGGACATCATGCTTTACCCGGATGGCTTAGCATGAATGCATGAAACCCGACCGCAAAACCCTGTTCCTCGAAGGCTCGATCCCCCGCGCACTGGTCACGCTGGCGATCCCGATCATGCTCGCCAACCTGCTGCAGACCGGCTACCAGCTGACCGACGCTTTCTGGGTCGGGCGCCTGGGCGCCTCGGCCGTGGCCGCGATCTCGGTCAGCTTCCCGGTCACCTTCCTGGTGATCGCGCTCGGCTCGGGCCTGGCCATGGCCGGCGCCACGATGGCCGCGCAATACGTCGGCGCCGGGCGCCAGGACATGGTCAACCATGTGGCGGCGCAGACTATGCTGATGGTGGTGATCACCTCGATCGTGTTCGGCGCCATCGGCTTCATGCTGGCTCCTACCCTGCTGCGACTGCTGGGCGTGGCGCCCGAGGTGTATAGCGGCGCGCTCGGCTTCCTGCGCGTGTCGTTCGTCGGCATCCTATTCGTGTTCATGTACGCCATGTTCCAGGCGCTGATGCGCGGCGTCGGCCAGACCCGGATTCCGCTGATGATCGTGGCCGGCACGGTGCTGCTCAACTTCGTGCTCGATCCGCTGTTCATCTTCGGCTGGGGGCCAGTTCCCGGCCAGGGCGTGATGGGCGCGGCGTATGCGACCCTGGTCACGCAGGCGCTGGCGGCCGGCCTGGGCATGCTGGTGTTCCTGCGCGGTCGGCACGGCATCGCGCTGTCCTGGCGCGGCTTCAAGCCCGATCCGGTGTACCTGAAGCGCGCCTTCTTCCTCGGCCTGCCGGGCTCGGTGGAACTGTCGACCCGGGCGCTGGGCCTGATGGTGATGTCGTTTCTGGTGGCCAGCTTCGGCACGCTGGCGATCGCGACTTATGGCGTCGGCTCCAACATCCTGCAGGTGATCACGATTCCGGTGATGGGCATCGCGATGGCGGTGGCGACGCTGGTCGGGCAGAACATTGGCGCCGGCAACACCGCGCGCGCCGAGCGCATCACGTGGCTGGGCACGGTGGCCAGCTTCGCCATTTTGACGCTGCTGGGCGGCGTCGCCTGGCTGTGCGCGCCGTGGCTGGTGCGCTTCTTCATTCCCGACGACGCTGCGGTGATCGAGGGTGGCGCCCATTTCATCCGCATCATGTGCCTGGCCTGGGGCGGGATCGGCATCCAGCTGTGCATCGTGTCGGCGTTCCGGGCCTCGGGCAATATGCTCAGCGCCATGATCATCGCCATGGTGTCGCAGTGGATGATCCAGTTTCCGCTGGCCTATGTGCTGGCAAAACACACTACGCTGGGGGCGGACGGCTTGTGGTGGTCGTTCCCGGTGACCAATATCGCGGTGGCGCTGGTGTCGGTGGCGTGGTTCGCGCGCGGCAGCTGGAAGACGGTGCGCCTGACCGAGGACGACCGCCAGGTGGCCGAGGTGGCCAAGGAAACGATGGTGGAGGAAGGCAGCCTGCGCTGAATCGCCGGCTGCCAGGCTGGCGGCTTACGCCAGGCTCTTGACGTTCTTCTTGAGGAAATACCAGGTCGCGGCGACCGAGGTCAGGAAGATGGCGACGCCGACCGGGTCGACGCGTACATCCACAGTGACTTTTACATCGACATTCTTCACGGCTTCCTCCATGGTTCACTCCGATAAGTTAATGAAATTATATGCAGAGTGTATGCCATGCCCTGTTCCGTAGCGCGTACACAAGCGCGCGCGGCACAAGTAAAAAGGGCTGCGCACTGCGCAGCCCTTGTCATTCAACCGGCGCTAACCGGTCGATGCGTGCAGCTTAGAAGTTGCCCTTGACCTGCAGACCCCATTGACGCGGCTCGTTGGTGAAGCCGGTCAGGTTGTTGAAGTCGATCGCGCCGGTGACGCGGCGCTGGTCCAGGATGTTGCGGCCGAAGGCGGCCACTTCATACTTGCCGTCGGCGAAGATGTAACCCAGGCGCACGCCGCCTTCGGTCAGCGGCGCACCGGTGAACTCGGCCGCTTCGTACAGGAAGAAGTTGACCTTGCTGCGGTACGACCAGTCGGTGAACACGTACAGTTCGCCGTCCGCGAACGGCACGCCGTAGCGCGCGGTCGCGTTGAAGGTCCAGCGCGGTGCCTGCGGCAGCATGTTGCCGTTGATCTCGACGCGGCCGGCGGCGTTGATCGGATCGGTGATCGTGCACTGGGCGCAGCGGTTGACCGACAGGCTGCCATCGCGGATCTGGGTGTAGTTGTAGCTGGCGCCGGCGCTCACGCGCAGTGCGGTGCTGATGGCGGCTTCGAAGTCGAACTCGGCGCCCTTGCCCTTGGTCTTGTCGGCGTTGATCAGACGGTTCACGTTCGAGTTGCCGCCGACCACGGTCAGCTGCTGGTCTTCGATGGTGTAGTCGTAGATCGAGAACGAGGTGCGTGCACGGCGCTCGAACAGGTCGGCCTTCACGCCCAGTTCGACCGACTTGATGGTCTCGGCGTCGGCCACGGTGATCGGCACCGATGCCGAGGCGGCGGCGATACTCGGGGCGCGGAAGCCGGTGGCGGCGCGGCCGTACAGGTTGACGTTGTTGTTCAGCTTATAGGTGGCCGACACGTCCCAGCTGGTCTTGCTGCTGTCGGTCTCGACCGAACGTGGGCCGATCTGCACCACGTTCTGCGCCACCTGGGTGCTGAACTCTTTCTCGTCCTTGGTGTAGCGCACGCCGCCGCGGATGGTCCAGTCCGGGGTCAGGTTGTAGGTGGCCGAGCCAAACACCGCCCACGCCTTGTTGGTCTGGTTCGACACCAGGCGCGAGGTGCGGGTGTAGGTCACGCTCTCGAAGTTGTCGCTGCCGCCGGTGACATCTTCATCGAAGTAATATACGCCGGTCTGCCAGTTGAACGGGCCTTCGTTCTTCGACTCCAGGCGGAATTCCTGGGTGTACTGGTCGAGGTCGCTGATATAGCCGTTGGTTTCGACCTGGAACGGGATGAAGCCCGGGCCGGCCGGGGTGCCGCCGTCGATGTCGCCGCGGCTGCTGTAGTCGCTGATGTGCTCGTAGCCGGTGATCGAGAACAGGCGGAACGCGCCGATGTCCCACTGCAGGCGCAGGTTGGCGCCGTTGGTCTTCAGGCTCTGGAAGTTCTGGCCGTTGGTGACGATGCTGTCGAGGTCGGTGCCGTCGGCGAAGGTATTGCTGCCCTTCTTGATCAAGTTGGCACGGAACAGGCGCGCCGAGCCGGTGGTCTGGCGCTGGTGCAGGTTCAGCAGGGCATTGAAGTTGTCGTCCGGGCGGTACAGGAACTGCACGCGCTCGGCGTGTTCGTTGTAGCCGTCCAGCTTGTTGATCTGATTGGTGCGCGCGACGTCGCTGTAGTTCTTGACGTAGTCGTCGCGGTGCTGGCCGGCGGCCGACACGCGCATCGCCCATTTATCCGACAGCGGCACGTTGACGGCGCCGTCGACGTTGGCGGTGGTGTGGGTGGCGAGCGAGGCGTTCCAGTAGCCCTCGACCTTGCCCAGCTTCGGCTTCTCGGATTCGAACTTGACCACGCCGGCCGGGGTGTTGCGGCCGAACAGGGTGCCCTGCGGGCCGCGCAGCACTTCGACGCTGGCCAGGTCGAAGATCGGGAAGCCTTTCAGGATCGGGTTCTCCTGCACCACATCGTCATAAATCAGCGAGACCGGCTGCGAGGCGAAGGTGTTGAAGTCGGTGTTGCCGTAGCCGCGGATGTAGAAGCGCGGGAAGGTACGCCCGTTCGAGGATTCGACGTTCAGGCTCGGCACCTTGCCGGCCAGCAGGCGGATGTCTTCGCCGCCGGAGACCAGGACGTCCAGGCGGTCGCCCTTGAGCGCGGTGACCGACACCGGCACGTCGCGGATATTTTCCGTGCGGCGCTGGGCCGTCACGGTCACCGACTGCAGCTCGGGAGCGGCTTGGGCGGTCGTCGTCGTCTGCGCCACCGCTTGTGCGATCGGCATCAGGGCGGTAAAGGCCAGCGCTGCGCCATGCGCGCTGATAACGCGCTGGTGCATCTTGGACATCTTGGTCATGGAGTTTTCCTGTTGATTAAAAAAAGAACCGATGTCCCCGTTTCTCTTCTTATGGACGCTGTCCCCCCCGGAGTATCCGGTCAGGGGTGCGCAAGCGGATATGGCCGCCTTCGGCTGCGCATCTAAGGCGCACATCTTTGCGATGTTTTTAAGTTGCCGACTTGTCAAAGACGGTATTGTCCGTGATCGCTCCCCGCGACTGCAAGTAAAACACTGTCACCTGATCCTGATTACAACACATGCATATGCGCAGATCGTTGCAGGCGACGATCGGGGGTTCGCGCGCCGGCCGGATGGCGTGAAAAAAGGCCGTGTTCGATTCTGTTGAAAAAACCTTGCACATTTCGAAAGGGAGCCTCTATAATTCGGGCCTCTTCGGACGCAATGACAAGCGTCAGATAGAAACCACGGAATGGGCGCTTAGCTCAGTTGGTAGAGCGGATCCCTTACAAGGATTAGGTCGGGAGTTCGAGCCTCTCAGCGCCCACCAAACATTTCGATGGTTGATCGAAGTAATGATCAGAGTAAACGGAGCGGTAGTTCAGTTGGTTAGAATACCGGCCTGTCACGCCGGGGGTCGCGGG
>NZ_DAMAGA010000025.1:0-75373 GCF_031995545.1 Massilia sp. | reverse complement strand
GAACGTGTCCTTCCTGGTGCCGACCCTGCGCACCGAATACGGCGGCTGCTCGGCGAACATCGCCTACAACCTGAACATGCTGGGCGGCGACCCGCTGATCATGGCCACCATCGGCCAGGACGGCGCCGACTGCCTCGAGCGCCTGCGTAACTTCGGCCTGGAAACGCGCGGCATCAAGACCATCGACGACGCCTACACCGCGCAGTGCTTCGTCACCGCCGACGAAGACAACAACCAGATCAACGCCTTCCACCCTGGCGCGATGCAGTTCTCGCACCAGAACAACGTGGCTGACCAGGGCGCGCTGCGCGTGGCGATCATCTCGCCGGACGGCCGCGACGGCATGATCAAGCACGCACGCGACTGCGCCGAACAGAAGGTGCCGTTCATGTTCGATCCGGGCCAGCAGCTGCCGATGTTCTCGGGCGAAGAGCTGATCACCTTCATCGGCCAGGCCACCTACCTGGCGGCCAACGACTACGAATTCGAAGTGATCATGGACCGCACCGGTTTGACGCTGGAAGAAATCGCATCGCGCCTGGAGGCGCTGATCGTGACCCGCGGCGCGGCCGGTTCGGACATCTACGCCGGCGGCGAGCACATTCGCATCCCGGCGGTGGAAGCGGCCAACGTGGTCGACCCGACCGGCTGCGGCGACGCCTACCGCGCCGGCCTGCTGTACGGGATCACCAATGGCCTCGATTGGGCGACCAGCGGCCGTATCGCCAGCCTGCTCGGTTCGATCAAGATCGCCAGCCAGGGCGGCCAGAACCACGCGTTCACGCCGCAAGAGTTCGACCAGAAGTTCGAAGCGGCGTTCGGGTTCAAGTTCCGCTGAATCGGTTCGACGCATCAGTAAAAAGGGGCGCCGTTTGCACGGCGCCCCTTTTTTATGGCGTTGTTCTTGTAGCGCCAGCGCGTTACACGTAGCCGAAGATCTGTCCCAGCACGAACAGCAGGATCTGGATCAGCACCAGCGCCACCAGCACCGACAGATCGATCCCGCCGATCGGCGGCACCACGCGCCGGATCGGGCGCAGGATCGGCTGGTTCAGCGCATGAATGAACGGCGCCAGCGGCGCATTCGGATTGACCCAGCTGAACACCGCTTCGATGATCAGGAGCGCCATGAAGCCGTACAGGATCCAGTTCAGGAACTTGTGCAGCGCATACAGCAGCACAAGTTCTCCGCTCGCCCCCTGCAACAGCAGCAGCGCGCTGGCCAGCAGCACGATCAGGAAGGCGCCGATCAGGCTCGCCCAGTCATAACCGCGGCTGCCCGGCACCACGCGCCGCAGCGGCATCACCAGCCAGTCGGTAATGGTGTGCACGAACTGGCGGATCTGGTCGGGGAGACGCACGCGGATGGCATTCGTCCAGAAGCGCAGTAACAGCACCCCGCCCAGCAGGCCTGCGACGATATTGACGATAAACTGAAGAATGGACAGCACGGAGTCTCCTCAAAAAAAAACCGCTGTGCGAACAATCACACAGCGGCATTGTGCCTGAACGATGTCCGACTTGCCACGTGCACATGACACGTGGCCGAGACGGACGCCGTACGGGTATTACGGACGGCTGCTGGTCGGGAACGGCCATGCGGCCGGAGCCAGCACGGTCTTCGCGGCCGGAGCGGCTGCAGGAGCGCTTGGCGCCGCGGCCTTGTCGGTCGAAGCGGCTGGCTTGGCGGCCGGTTTCTTGGCGGCTGCCTTCTTCGCTGCCGGCTTGGCGTCCGCCTTGGCGTCGGCTTTCGCTTCCGGCTTGGCGTCTGCCTTGGTGTCGGCGGCGCTGTCGGCCTTCACTTCCGGCTTGGTCTCGACCTTGGCATCGGCCTTCACTTCCGGCTTGGCTGCGGTGGTCTTGGCGGCCGGCTTGGCGGCGGCGCTGGTCGACGCGGTCTTGGTGGCTGCAGGCTTGGTCGCGGCGGTCTTGGTCGCAGCGGTTTTTGCCGGAGCAGCAGCCTTGGTGGCGGCGGTTTTGGCCGGGGTAGCGGCTTTCTTGGCAGCAGGAGCAGCCGATTTAGCCACTGGAGCGGCTTTCTTCGCTACCGGCTTGGCAGCGGTTTTGGTCGCGGTCGCTTTTTTAGCTGCCGGCTTGGCGGCGGTTTTGCTTGCGGTCGCTTTTTTAGCGGCCGGCTTTGCTGCCGATTTGGTGGCTGCCGATTTGGTTGCAGCCGGCTTAGCAGCCGATTTGGTTGCCGATTTAGCGGTCGATTTGGTCGCGGTCGCTTTCTTGGCTGCCGGTTTTGCGGCGGCTTTGGTCGCGGTCGCTTTCTTCGCTACCGGTTTAGCGGCTGCCTTGGTTGCGGTTGCTTTTTTAGCGGCCGGTTTGGCGGCTGCCTTTTTAGCTGCCGGCTTGGCGGCGGCCTTTTTAGCTGCAGGCTTGGCGGCCGGTTTAGCGGCTGCCTTCTTTGCTGCCGGCTTGGCGGCCGGTTTAGCAGCGGCTTTCTTTGCCGCCGGTTTTGCAGCGGCTTTCTTTGCTGCTGGCTTGGCTGCCGGTTTAGCGGCGGCTTTCTTTGCTGCCGGCTTGGCTGCCGATTTTGCTGCGGTCGATTTAGCAGCCGATTTAGCTGCCGGCTTTGCGGTGGCTTTCTTTGCCGCCGGCTTTGCCGTCGATTTGGTTGCCGACTTCGCTGGCGACTTGGTAGCCGACTTAGTAGCCGATTTAGCGGCCGACTTCGCCACTGGCTTGGCGGTCGATTTAGCGGCGGCTTTCTTCACTGCAGGCTTGGCTGCCGATTTTGCAGTGGTCTTGGTCGCGGTCGCTTTGGTAGCGGTCGCTTTGGTTGCGGTCGACTTAGCAGCGGTCGATTTAGCGGCGGTGCTCTTGGTCGCGGCAGTTTTGGTCGCGGTTGCTTTCTTTGCAGCAGGTTTCGCTGCGGTTTTCGCTGCCGGCTTGCTCACTGCCTTGGCTGCCGGCTTGGCGGCTGCCTTGGCGGTGGTCTTGGTAGCGGCGGCTTTCTTTGCCACTGGTTTCTCTGCTGCAGTTTTTGCGGTGGACTTCGTCGTCGACGAAGGCGCGCTCTTTACTGCTGCCTTTGCTGCTGGTTTCTTAGCGGTTGCCATTTTTGTTCTCCTTCATCTGCGATGAGAAATACACTCTAAGGTTAAAACCCGTCAGGCCATTTACTACCCAGCGGGTTATTCATCGGCCCATATCCAAATGCGATCTGGGCCAATGAATCCGGCACCGGCTGAACTGCTGCAACTCCTCACAGTTGCAGCGCTTCAGCCAACGTCGACAGGTCACCGATGCCACGTGTTTTCACATCGCTACCCTTACGGGTGCGAAAAGAAAAAGCCGCCGTGCCTGAGCATTTGGTCAGACAAGGCGGCTTGTTCTTTTCGCTTCGCTTGCGTGCATACTGGTTGGATCAGCGTCCTATTATTCGATCGATTTTGCCCGGGTTGCCCGCGACAATATCACATCTTCTCGTTTTGACAAATTCAATCATGTAAAGTACGCGCCCTCGTTGCGATTTCTTTGTGAGCGCGCAACCGTAAATCCCGATATTCGATGCCATTTTCCGACGCTTGAATCCGCGGCGTGTATGCGACTGGCTTCCGATAGCGCCTGGATTTACGGGCGATCCGCGCCGCGATTCAAGCTCGTCATGCGGCGCATTTCAACTGGTCGATAAACCAGCGGCCCGCCGGTCCCGGCGGCTGTTCTTTCATGAAGATCGCGTGCATCGAAAAGCCGGTGCCGAGCAATGGATGCGTTTCGAGTTCGAGCCGTACCAGCGCGCCGCTGGCGATATCCTGCTCGACCATATGCAAAGGCATGCCGCCCCATCCCAGGCCGGCGCGCAAAAACGCATGCTTGGCGCCGAGATCGGCCAGCCGCCACACGTGCGGCGACAGCACGCCATAGTTGCGCCCTGCGGTGCGCGCCGAGCGGTCGCTGAGCACCAGCTGCACATGCTGCGCGGCCTGCGCGCGCATCACCGTGCCTTCGATCTGCGCCAGCGGATGTTCGGGCGCGGCCACCACCACCGACGGCACGCCGCACAAATGTTCCGACACGCAGCCGGGCGGCACTTCGGGGAGCGATCCGATCACCGCGATGCGGCACTGGCCATCGAGCAGCGGCTGCACCACCGCGCCCAGCGCTTCCACATACAGGCGCAGTGGCGTGGCAGGGAACTGGCAGTGGAAGGCCTGCACCGCGGCGGTCAGATGCGCGATCGGATACATCACGTCGACCGCCACCGACAGCTCGGGCTCGAGCCCTTCGGCCAGCATGCGCGCACGCGCCTTGAACGCATCCATGCTGCCGGCGGCGTGGCGCGCATCTTCCAGCAGTGCGCGGCCGGCTTCGGTCAGGCGCGGATAACGGCTGCTGCGGTCGAACAGCGCGAAGCCCACCTGCAGTTCGAGATTGGCCAGCGTGTGGCTGACCACCGATTGCGCGCGCCGCAGCTTGCGACCGGCCGCGGAGAAGCTGCCTTCGTCGGCGGCGGCGATAAAGGTGCGCAGCTGGTCCATGGAGAGGCCGTCGAGCATCCATCTACTCCTTCGATAGGTTTCATCGAATTATATAGGCTTCCTGGATCGGTTCGGCTTGCCTAAGATGCAGTCCATGGATGCCGCACTTGACGCCGGCAACGACCAACATCACAACTGAAAGGAACCGTCATGAACACCACCACCAACCCAGCCACCCACTCCGCCATCCCGGTCATCGGCCGCATCCTGCTGGCGACCATCTTCGTCTTCAGCGGCGTCGGCAAGGCGCTGGCGCCGGAAGCGACCATCGGCTACATCCAGTCCAGCGGGCTGCCGTTCGCCACGCTCGGACTGATCGCGGCGATCGCGATCGAACTCGGTGGCGGCGTGATGCTGGCGATCGGATTCAAGACGCGCCTGGTGGCGGCAGGGCTGGCGGCGTTTTCGGTGGTGACGGCGCTGGCCTTCCACAACGCGATCGGCGATCAGAACCAGCTGATTCATCTGCTGAAGAACTTCGCGATGGCGGGTGGTCTGCTGCAAGTAGTGGCGTTTGGCGCCGGCGCGTACAGCATCGATGCGGCGAGCGGCCGCAAGGGTGTGGTGCGGGTGGCGTGATTTTTAGCCTGGACGCGTGGACTGCGGAGCGGTCCACGCTACCTCCGCATTAACGCTCGCTGATGCGCAGCAGGTCCATCTTGCACAGCCAGGCCAGGCCGCGCAGCAGGGTCGGACGGTCGCACGGGCCGAGCGTGTCGAGCAGCTCGTCGACCTGCATCGGGCGCGGGCCGATGGCGCCGAAGATGACGCCGAATTCTTCCAGCGTCGGCATCGACGCCGCCGCGAACCGGTTGATGCCGAGATCGCGGTACTGGCGCACCAGCGCCAGCGAGGCTTCCGGTTTCAATTCCACCAGCGAGCCTGGCCCCAGCGCGCGCGTGGCGTAGCTGGCGAACAGGCGGAACGGATCCAGCCGGTCCGGCGCCTGTTGCGGCAGTGGCGGCACCAGGGAAGGATCGGCGCGGCGCCGCTCGGCCAGCTCCTCGAACAGCGTACGGTAGCGCGCCAGCACCGCGCGCCAGTCGAATTCCTGGCGCGCACGCAGGCGCGCGTTGTCGCCCATCGTGCGCCGCAGCTGTTCGTCGCGAATCAGGCTGCCGTAGGCTTGCGCCAGCCCGGCGCCGTCGAGCGCCACCGCCTGGCTGGCGTGGCCGCAATACATCTCGAAGCTGTCCACCCCATCCTCATAACGCTGCGCCAGATCCTGCCCGGCGCCGGCGCCGGGCATCACGGTCGCGATGCGGTAGCCGTCGACGCCGTCGCGCACCGTGTCGCGGTAGCCGTTCCAGTCCGACACCACGCATGGCAGGCCGGCCGCCATCGCTTCCAGCGGGGTCAGGCCGAAGGTCTCCTGCAGGTTGTCGGCCAGCGAGGTGAAGATGTCGGCGCAGGCCCAGGCGTCGCGCTTGTGCGCGGCCTCGCGCCCATCCAGCACGATCAGGTTCACCGAAGGACACAGCAGCGCCGCCGCTTCATGGAAGGCCGATTCGATCGCTTCGCCGGCGAACCATCCGCACAGCACCAGGTGCACCTGGCGCCCGCCCTTCTCGGCGCGCTCGAGCGCGGCGAACAGCTGCTGCGGATGCGACTTGGCGTGCACCGACAGGCGCCCCAGCGACAGCACCGCAACATCGTCCGCACCGATGCCGAGGCGCGCGCGCGCATTGAAACGTTCGTGCTCCATGAAGCGCAGCTCGTCGCAGTGCACGCCGAGCGGGATCATCGGCAGCTGCGGCAATTCGAAACGGGTCGCGCCCAATCGGGTGCGCAGGTAGGCGGCCTGCTGCTCGAGCAGCAGGCGCATGCTGTCGCGCACCACGCGCGAGGTGCAGACGATGGCGTCCCAGCCGCGCACCGGCGCCGTGAGCAGGCCGGTGACGGTGTTCATCATCTCGTGGCTGGCGACATTGTGGACCACGCCGCACAGGCTGTAGTCGCGGTCGTCGAGGCGCAGGCGCTGCCACGCCAGCCGTTCGATATCGGCGCCGGGGTGGTACAGGCAGCCGTAGCGTTTCAGGTCTTGCGGCCGCGATGGCGCCAGCCACGCCAGTTCCCCCGCGTAGCCGTCCTCGCGCAGCGCCGCCAGGCAGGCGTCGGCGTGACTGCGGTCGGCGGTGAAGCATCCGAGTTCGCCCGGCGTGCCCTCCTGCGCCAGCGCGCGCAGCAGGCCGACGCCGGCCGACTGCCGCCCCAGCCGCTTCTGGCCGGCGATGTTGAACGCCTCGGGGTCGTAATGCAGGGCAAAGCGGTCGTGCATGGGAATTCCTGTGGCGCGCGGGATGGTTCGATCATAGCGCCGCCAGGAATGCGGTGGCGCGAGGATGCGCCACCGTTCAGGATCATCCCGTCAGCGCTTGGGCGCCACGCGCCAGACCACGCCGCCGGCGTCGTCCACCACCAGCAGCGCGCCGTCCTGCGCCACCTCGACGCCGGACGGACGGCCCCAGACATCGTGGTCGCTCAGCACCATGCCGGTCATGAAGTCCTGGTACTGGCCGGTCGGCACGCCGTTCTTCATGAATACCCGCACCACCTTGTAGCCGGTGCGCACGCCGCGGTTCCAGGAGCCGTGCAGCGCCACGAACACGTCGCCCTCGTACTCCTGTGGGAAGGCGCTCCTGGCACCCTTCGGCGCGTGGTACACCGCCATCCCCAGCGGCGCCGAGTGGGCCTGCAGCAGCACGTCCGGGGCGATGGTCTTGCCCTTCAGGTCGGGACGCACGCCCTTCTGGCGCGGGTCTTCGTGGTCGCCCAGGTAGTACCACGGCCAGCCATAGAAGCCGCCCTGCCTGACGCGCGTGAGGTAGTCCGGCGGCAGGTTGTCGCCCAGGCCGTCGCGCTCGTTCACATTGCACATCACGTCGCCGGTGGCCGGATACACCAGCATGCCGACGCAGTTGCGCAGGCCGGTGGCGTAGGTGCGGCGGTTCTTGCCGTCCGGGTCGAACGCCATCACGGTGGCGCGGTCCGTCTCGACGCCCCAGGCGCCACCTAAACCGTGCACCTGCTCCCATTGCGCCAGCGGCTGCGGCGGCTTGGGACCGATGTCGCTGGCGACGTTGGTGGCCGAGCCGATCGACAGCAGCATCGTCTTGCCGTCCTTCGAGAACGCCAGCGTGCGCGTGGTGTGGCCGCCGCTGGTCTCGGACAGTTCGGGCACGATCGTCTCCGCCTGGCTGCGCGCCTTCAGGTCGCCGTTGCGGTAGGGGATGCGCACCACCGAATTGACGTTGGCGACGTACAGGTATTGCGGGTCGCTGCCTGCCGGCCAGAAGGCCATGCCGTAAGGGCGCGACAGGCCGGTGGCGAACACCTCGGCGCTGTCGGCTTTGCGGCCATCCTTCGAGCGCAGCACCTTGATCTCGCCGTTCGAGGTCGATGCCAGGAAGATGTCGCCATTCGGCGCGCGCAGCGGCAGGCGCGGCTTGTCGTCGTCGCGCGCGTAGATGCCGACCTCGAAGCCGGGCATCACCAGCGGGATCGAGCCGTTGGGGCGGGCCTGCACGCGCGGGCCGTTGCCGGCGCTCGCGGTGGCGAATGGGGCCGGCAGGTCGGCCAGTTTGAAGTGGTGCAGCTTGCCGGGCTGGTGTTCTTCCCAGGAGCCGCTGCGGTCGTTCGCAGCGGCTGCCGGTTGCGCGGCGGCGGTCGCCGGGCCCTTGAGCGTGGCCAGGTAGTCGATCAGCGCGGCGCGCGTCTTCTGGTCCGGCACGCCGACCGGCATCGTGGTGCCGGGCACGCGCTTTGCCGGGTCGAGCAGGAACACATCCAGCTCGCTGCGGGTCCAGGTGGTGCCGGCGGCGCCGGCTTTATTCAGCGCGCTTGAATAGTTAAAACCGGGGACGGCGGCCGCCTTGCGGGCCACCACGCCGAACAGGCCGGGGCCGGCCAGCGCCGACAATTTGCTGTCCACCGTGTGGCAACTGGCGCAGTTATTCTGGAAGATGGTGCGGCCGTTCAGGGCGGCCGGGGCGGCGTGGGCACTCAGGGCCAGCGTCAGGCCGGCGAACGTCAAGGCACGCATCGTCAGGGGTTTGGCGTACAACGGTGTCTCCCGGTTGGACTTGAAAGAACGCCATCATAGGTCAACTCGTGCGCGCGTTGTCGCTTTCGTTTTCTCCCTACATGCGCGCCCGGTATTCGCGCAGCAGCGCCGCGCGGCGCGGCCGGAACGAGTCGCCGGTGCGGGCAGCGGCGGCGATGCGCTCGGCGCGGAACATGCGGAAGTCATCACGAAGACAGCAGCGCGCCAGCACCACCAGCATCCGGTCGAGATAGACGATCGCCAGCGGCCAGATGGTGCGCCGGCTGGCCGCGCCGTTGCGGTCGACGTAGTCGATGGCGAGCGCCTCCTCGCGCCAGCAGCAGGCGCGGATCAGGTCCATGTCCGGCAGCGCGCTGTAGCGCTGGCCGAAATGGTGGACCTGCGACACCGCGTGCAGCAGGTGCTGCTGGCTGAGCGACGGCAGCGTGGCCGCCACCTTGTCCAGCACCGCCTGCGCCGCCCCGCTTAGCGCCGGGTCGCCCATGTGGCGCACTTCGGACAAGCCCAGGATCAGCGCCTCGAGCTCGATGCGGTTGAAGGTCTGCGGCGGCAGCGCGCCGTCTTCGACCAGCGTGTAGCCGTAACCGCGCTCGCCGTCGATGCGCGCGCCGCCGGCGCGCAGGCTGTCGATGTCGCGGTAGATCGAGCGCACCGAGACGCCGGTGTGCGCCGCCAGTTGCGCCGCCGTGGCCGGCGACGGCAGGCGCCGCAGAGCGGCCAGCAAGGCGAATAATCGTTCGGAGCGGGACATCGGCACCTGACAGGAATTGGCAGTAGGGCTGGCTATAGTAGCACCC
This sequence comes from Massilia sp., assembly GCF_031995545.1. Classification (GTDB taxonomy): domain Bacteria; phylum Pseudomonadota; class Gammaproteobacteria; order Burkholderiales; family Burkholderiaceae_D; genus Telluria. The sequence continues at coordinate 66,026 of NZ_DAMAGA010000025.1, read as the reverse complement.
GCTACCCAGCACCTTCTTCCATCTTCAACCAGGAGTTCCCATGTCGGTCCAGGCAGTCACCCACCTCAATTTCCGCGGCCAGGCGCGCGCCGCCCTCGCCTTCTACCACGCCGTGTTCGGCGGCCAGGTCATGCTGGCGACGTACCAGGATTTCGGCGCGGTCCCCGAAGGCACGCCGGCGGACGGCATCATCTGGGGCCAGGTGGCGGCCGACAGCGGCATGCGCATCATGGCCTACGACGTCCAGGCCGACAAGGCATGGCACCCGGGCGAGAACGCGTTCTACGTGTCGCTGCGCGGCGACTCGGTGGAAGAGATCACGGCGCTGTACGAGCGCCTGCTTGACGGCGGCAGCGTGCTGCATGCGCCGGCGCCGGCGCAGTGGACGCCGCTGTACGGCATGCTCAAGGACCGCTTCGGCGTGACCTGGGTACTGGACGTGGCGCGCGCAGCGTAGCCGCTTTGGACGCGGCGCGCCCTGCCGCTATCGTTGATCCCTGAGATATTTGCGGTAGTCGGATTTGCGGACCAGGCCAAGCATCGTGCAGACGGTGGCGACGCGAATCCTGACTGCCCTGGCGACCAGTGTGCCAAGCGACGGCCGAAGAACGACGCGCCGGCTGGCGATGCCGAGATGCGCCTTTTCGTTATCGTCGATCCGCTGCTTGATGGCCAAACGGCGGTTGGAATTCCTGTTCAGCGCCTTCTGCGAGTCGCGATCGTTGGTCGGACATGACTCGCCCTCCTTGTTCACTTCCAGGTAACGCTCCAGCAGGCGGTCGTATTCGGCCAGCTTGGCGGCGCAGTTGCGGGCGTCGATCGAATTGAGGATCGAGCGTGCCTTGCGCGCGATCTCGATATAGGCATTGCCGACCGCGCGGTGCTGCGTGGTCTGCTTCTCCAGTCCGAGAAAACCAATCACCGCGGTCGAGATGCCGACCAGCAGCGGCAGGATGTGCTTGAGCGTGCCGGCCCAGGCGTCGTAGTGCGCGTCCTGGCCGAGATAGGCGCGCCCCAGTTCCAGCGCGGCCTGGCCGATGCCGGACGAGATGAAGGCTGACCCGATCACGGCGAACAGGCCGAGGTAGATGCGCCACTTGTTCTTGCGGTCGGCCGCGATCAGGTGGCGCGCCTTGCCGATCTTGCAGTCGACTTCGAGGTTGGCAATTTCGAGCAGCTTCTTGCTGTTGATCTGGGCTGGCTTGCCTGCACGTATGGAGTGCTGCAAGGCTGAGCCGGAGATTGGGCGGTAGATCCAGTTCATGGCGATGTCTCGGCGTGGGTTCGCGGACAGTCGGATTTCCGGTCGAACATACTCGAGCGGTGGTCGACATCCGAACTCAGCCTAGCACCGCTTCGGCGCCGCTTCATGTGCGACGCGAGGAACTTCAGCGTTATCTCAATAATAAAAAACCCCGCGGTTGCGGGGTTTTGTCTTCGTGCGACGCGGGATGACGATCAGTCCCAGCTCAGCGTGCCACCGGTCTGATACTCCGTCACACGCGTCTCGAAGAAGTTACGCTCCTTCTTCAGATCGATCATCTCGCTCATCCACGGGAACGGATTCTCTTCATTCGGGAACAGCGCATCCAGACCGATCTGCACCGCACGGCGGTTGGCGATGAAGCGCAGGTAGCCCTTGAACATCGGCGCGTTCAGACCCAGCACGCCGCGTGGCATGGTGTCTTCGGCGTAGCGGTATTCCAGGTCGACCGCTTCCAGGAACAGCGCCTTGATCTCTTCGCGGAATTCCGGGGTCCACAGCTGCGGGTTTTCCATCTTGATCGTGTTGATCAGGTCGATGCCGAAGTTCACGTGCATCGATTCGTCGCGCAGGATGTACTGGTACTGTTCGGCGGCGCCGGTCATCTTGTTCTGGCGGCCCAGCGCCAGGATCTGGGTGAAGCCGACGTAGAAGAACAGGCCTTCCATCAGGCAGGCGAAGACGATGATCGACTTCAGCAGCTTCTGGTCGTTTTCGACGGTGCCGGTCTTGAAGTCAGGGTTGGTCAGGACGTCGATGAACGGGATCAGGAACTGGTCCTTGTCGTGGATCGATTCGATCTCGTTGTAGGCGTTGAAGATTTCGCCTTCGTCCAGGCCGAGCGACTCGACGATGTACTGGTAGGCGTGGGTGTGGATCGCCTCTTCGAAGGCCTGGCGCAGCAGGTACTGGCGGCACTCGGGGGCGGTGATGTGGCGGTAGGTGCCCAGCACGATGTTGTTGGCGGCCAGCGAGTCGGCGGTGACGAAGAAGCCCAGGTTACGCTTGACCAGGCGGCGCTCGTCTTCGGACAGGCCGTTCGGGTTCTTCCACAGCTCGATGTCGCGCTGCATGTTCACTTCCTGCGGCATCCAGTGGTTGGCGCAGCCGGCCAGGTACTTGTCCCATGCCCATTTGTACTTGAACGGCACCAGCTGGTTGACGTCGGTCTCGCCGTTGATGATGCGCTTGTCGTCGGCGTTGACGCGCTTGGCCACTTCGGCGGCAGGGGCGCCTTCGGGGTTGTTGATGTGCGGGGTGGCCGCGGCGCTGGTTGGTTCGTCGTCCCAGTTGAGCATGGTGGTTTCCTTCTGCGGTGAGCTGACGCGATATGCGCGGTTCAGGTCACGTGTGTGTTGATGATTTGTCGTCCGCGGGGAACCTTGGGCGTTTGCGGTGGGCTGGCAAACTTGGGTTCCCGCCTTCGCGGGAATGACGGTTTTTAGGGTGGTGGTTCTGTTTAGTTAGCGGTGCTGCTTAGCGGTGCTATTTTTGTGCTGGTGAATCCAGCGCTGCGGGCCGACGCTTGGTCGGCCCGCAGTGGTGTCCAGATTACTGGCAGGCTTCGCATTCCTCGAAACCGTCGTCGCCTGGACGCAGGTAGCAGGCGGCGCCTTCTTCGATTTCGGCGGTGGCGGCTGGAGCCGCTGCCGCTGCGACCGGGGCGCTGGCCACTGGTGCTGCGTGGCCGCCTTGCAGGCCGCCCGAGACCGGCACGGCGTTCAGGGCGCCGGTACGGGTGGTCGACTTCTCCAGGTGGGTCGCGGCGATGGTGCGCAGGTAGTAGGTGGTCTTCAGGCCGCGCAGCCATGCCAGCTTGTAGGTCTCGTCCAGTTTCTTGCCCGAGGCGCCGGCCATGTAGATGTTCAGCGATTGGGCCTGGTCGATCCACTTCTGGCGACGCGATGCGGCTTCCACCAGCCACTTCGGCTCGACTTCGAACGCGGTGGCGTAGATGTCGCGCAGGTCTTGCGGCACGCGGTCGATCTTGCTCAGCGAACCGTCGAAGTACTTCAGGTCGGCGATCATGACTTCGTCCCACAGGTCGCGGGCTTTCAGGTCGCGCACCAGGTACGAGTTGATCTCGGTGAATTCGCCCGACAGGTTCGACTTCACGTACAGGTTCTGGAAGGTCGGTTCGATGCAGGCCGACACGCCGATGATGTTCGAGATGGTCGCGGTCGGAGCGATCGCCACGCAGTTCGAGTTACGCATGCCGAACTGCTTGATGCGCTCGCGCACCGGGGTCCAGTCCATCGATTCACTGGTGTCCTGCTCCAGGTAGCCGCCGCGCTCTTCCGCCAGCAGCTTGATCGAGTCCTGCGGCAGGATGCCGCGGTCCCACAGCGAGCCGGTGTAGGTCTCGTAGCGGCCGCGTTCTTCGGCCAGCTCGGTCGAGGCCAGGTAGGCGTAGTAGCAGACCGCTTCCATCGAGGTGTCGGCGAACTTGACGGCTTGCTCCGATGCGAACGGGATGCGCATCATGTGCAGGCAGTCCTGGTGGCCCATCACGCCCATGCCCACCGGACGGTGACGCAGGTTCGAGTTGCGCGCCTTTTCGACAGCGTAGTAGTTGATGTCGATGACGTTATCCAGCATGCGCATCGCGGTGCGGATGGTCTTCTGCAACTTGACGTGGTCCAGGCCATCGCCCTTCATGTGCTGCGGCAGGTTCACCGAGCCCAGGTTGCAGACGGCGATTTCATCGGCGCTGGTGTTCAGGGTGATCTCGGTGCACAGGTTCGACGAGTGCACCACGCCCACGTGCTGCTGCGGCGAGCGGATGTTGCATGGGTCCTTGAAGGTGATCCATGGGTGGCCGGTCTCGAACAGCATCGACAGCATCTTGCGCCACAGGTCCATGGCTTCGATCTTCTTGAAGACCGCCATTTCGCCGTTTGCCGCCTTGGTTTCATAGGCCAGGTAGGCTTTCTCGAAGGCCTTGCCGGTCAGGTCGTGCAGGTCCGGCGTCTCGGACGGCGAGAACAGGGTCCAGGCGCCCTTTTCCATCACGCGCTTCATGAACAGATCCGGAATCCAGTTCGCGGTGTTCATGTCGTGGGTGCGGCGGCGGTCGTCGCCGGTGTTCTTGCGCAGGTCCAGGAATTCTTCGATGTCCAGGTGCCAGGTTTCCAGGTAGGCGCACACCGCGCCCTTGCGCTTGCCGCCCTGGTTGACCGCCACGGCGGTGTCGTTGACCACTTTCAGGAACGGCACCACGCCTTGCGAGCGGCCGTTGGTGCCCTTGATGCGCGAGCCCAGCGCGCGCACCGGGGTCCAGTCGTTGCCCAGGCCGCCGGCGAACTTCGACAGCAGTGCGTTCTCTTTGATGGCGTCGTAGATGCCTTCCAGGTCGTCGCCGACGGTGGTCAGGTAGCACGACGACAGCTGCGAGCGGCGGGTGCCCGAGTTGAACAGGGTCGGGGTCGAGCTCATGAAGTCGAACGACGACAGCAGGTTGTAGAACTCGATCGCGCGCGCTTCGCGGTCGTCTTCACGCAGGGCCAGACCCATCGCGACGCGCATGTAGAACGCCTGCGGCATTTCGATGCGGGTGTCGCGCACGTGCAGGAAGTAGCGGTCGTACAGGGTCTGCAGGCCGATGTAGCCGAACTGCAGGTCGCGGTCGGCGACGATGGCCTTGGCCAGGCGCTCGAGGTCGTACTTGCCCAGTTCTTCGTCCAGCAGTTCGTTCTGGATGCCCTTGGCGATGTACTTCGGGAAGTAGGTGATGTATTCAGCTGCCGCCGCGGCTTGCGGCACTTCGTGTTCGAAGACTTCCTTGCGGATGGTGTGCAGCAGGATGCGCGCGGTGACCTGGCTGTAGGCCGGGTCTTTTTCCATCAGCGCGCGCGCGGCCAGGATGGCCGACTTGTGCAGTTCTTCGACCGGCACGCCGTCGTACAGGTTCTTCAGGGTTTCGGCGACGATGGCGTCGGCGTCGACGTGCTTTTCCAGGCCCGAGCAGGCGGCGCCCACCAGGGCGTGGACGTCGTTGATGTCCAGCGGGCGGCGCTCGCTGCCGTCGACCACGTGGATCTGCGGCGCGGCGACCGGGGCGCCGCCAGCGGCTTCCTTGGCGGCGCGGCGCTCGTCCATGCGCTTGGCGCGGTACAGCACGTATTCACGGGCGACATCGTGTTCGCCCGAACGCATCAGCGACAGCTCGACCTGGTCCTGCACGTCTTCGATGTGGAAGGTGCCGCCGTTCGGCTGACGGCGCACCAGCGCTGCCACCACGTTGCCGGTCAGCTGTTCCACCAGTTCGCGGATACGCGCCGAGACCGCGCCCTGCCCGCCGGAGATGGCGAGGAAGGCCTTGGTCATCGCGACCGAGATCTTGTGCGGTTCGAACGCGACCACGGCGCCGTTGCGGCGGATGACGCGGTAGTCGCCGCGCGCGACGATTTCGGCCGGGGTCTGGCCCGTCGACGTCGCACCAAGAGGGGCGTACGGGTTGATCGAACTGTTCTGTGCTGTTTGCATTGAGCCTCCAGGATGAGCGGGCGGGCCGCCGTTGTTTACACGGGGACCCTCGTGCGGTGTTGCAACCCGGTCCGTCAACAAATTAAAGAAAAACGATATCCCCGCCAGCCGGTGGCCGATGTTGGCAAACCAGAAAAGCAGGGTAAAAAACCATTAAATAAAGCGTGTCGGCAAGCGCCTGGTGAACAAATTTGTGGACAACTTGTGGACAACGTGCGGACAACTCGCCGCAAGCTGAAAAACTAGTGTTTTTGATCTACCACCACTACATCTAGTGTCCAGCTTTGATATGAGACTAATTGTAGTACCTCGTTTGCGATAGAGGCAAGTGGAGAAATCGGCAAAATTTGGTGTTTTTTGGCGTGTGCGATCTTGACTTTTCAGCGCTTCCCTAAAGACGGGCGGCAGGCGGTGAGCGGGTACTAACATCGGAAAAGTCTGTCGGGTATCGGGTGCTTAATGGGTAATCAGAACAGGGCAACGGTGCGCTGATGCGGAACATTATGCACCAAAATAATTACCGCAAAGTAACAAAATAGAGACACCAGATGTAGGGTCGGCAGGTTCTGCCGACGCGGTGATTGTTGGCGGGTGCGTTGACGCACACGGGCCGGCGGAGGTGGGTTGAACGCATCGGCGGCGAAGCGCGGGGCCGCCCAGGCCAACCCTACGTGATCTGCAGTCTCTGGATCTCGTAGCGCAGCTGGCGCACGCTGATGCCGAGCAGGCTGGCGGCCTGGGTGCGGTCGGTGCCGGATTGCTGCAGGGCGTGTTCGATGACGGCGCGCTCGACCTGTTCGAGATAGTCGGCGAGGCCGCGCGATGGCGCGGTGGACGCGTTTGCGGACGGCGCGGCGACGGGTTCGGAAGCCGGCGGCGCGACAGACGGCTCCGCAACAGGCGCGGGCTCACTATATATAGGAGCAGGTTCCGGCGCTGCCGGCTGCGCAGGCGCGACCGGCAGCACCGCACCCCCGGCATCGCGCCCGCCCGCCTCCAGCGGCCGCGCCGCCTTCAGCGACAGATCGCCCACCTCGATCACCCCATCATTGGCAAACGCCAGCGCCCGCTCCAGCACGTTCTCCAGCTCACGCACATTGCCCGGAAACGAATACGCGCGCAGCGCATCGAGCACGCCCGGCCCCAATGACGCCTGCCCCGGCCCGGCCAGCCGCTTGAGGATGCCCTCGGCCAGCATCGCCAGATCGTCGAGCCGTTCGCGCAGCGGCGGCAGCGCCAGTTCGATCACGTTCAGGCGGTAGAACAAGTCTTGCCTGAACTTGCCCGTCTCGACGCAGTGCGCCAGGTCCTGGTGGGTGGCACTGATGATGCGCACGTCGACCGGCTCTTCATTCGTCGCGCCGATCTTGCGCACGCGCCGCTCCTGGATCGCGCGCAGCAGTTTCACCTGCATCGCCAGCGGCAGGTCGGCCACTTCGTCCAGCATCAGGGTGCCGCCGTTGGCCGCGGCGAAGAAGCCGTCGCGCTCTTCGGCGGCGCCGGTGAAGGCGCCCTTGCGGTAGCCGAAGAACTCGGCCTCCATCAGCGTTTCGGGGATCGCGCCGCAGTTCACCGCGACGAACGGCTTGCCGGCGCGCGAACTCTGGGCGTGGATCTCGCGCGCGGCCAGTTCCTTGCCGCTGCCGGATTCGCCGGTGATCGAGATCGGCGCCATCGAGCGCGCCAGGCGTGCAATCTGCGCGCGCAGCGCCTGCATCGCCGGCGAATTGCCGATCAGGCGCGAATCGGTCGCCGCACCCTCGCCTGCCGCGCCGTCGGCTTCGGACTGTTTCAGCGCCGAGCGCACCATCACGCGCAGCGCGTCCAGCGCCACCGGCTTGGCGATGTAATCGAAGGCGCCGGCCTTGAGTGCCACCACCGCGTTGTCGGCGCTGCCGTAGGCGGTGATCACGGCCACCGGCGTGCCCTTGCCGGAGGCGGCGATCTCGCGCACCAGTTCCAGGCCCAGGCCGTCGGGCAGGCGCATGTCGGTCAGCACCAGCGCGTAATCGTGCTCGTCGAACAGGGCGCGCGCCTGGCGCAGGGTGGCGGCGCTGTCGACGTCCAGCCCCATCTTGATCAGGGTGATTTCGAGCAGCTCGCGCAGATCGGCTTCGTCGTCCAGCACCAGCACCCGTGGGGTGCGCGCCGGCGTCATGGCCGTGCTCCGGCGTCAGGCCGGATCGGCGAAGGTGATGACGAAGCGGCCGCTGGCCTTGCGCGGTCCCATCGCGGATGGGTCGAATCGGGTTTCATAATCGAGTTTCGCATCGTTGTTCAGGCACAGTTCGCGCGCCAGGTACAGTCCCAGCCCGGTTCCCTTGCTCGACGTGGTGTAGAACGGCTCGAACAGGTGGGCGCGCACTTCGGGCGTGATGCCGGGGCCGTCGTCCTGCACGTGCAGCTCGCTGCGCCCGGTGGCGTCGCGCATCGGGAAGATGCGGATGCTGGCCGGCTGGCGGCTGGCATAGCGCACCGCGTTGTTGAGCAGGTTGAGCAAGACCTCGTGCAGGTGCAGCGGATCGAAACGCACCGACATGCCGTCCGCATCACCGAGGTGCACTATATCACCCGCCAGGCCGTGGATTTCGCAGAACTCGGCTTTCAGCCCGTCCAGGAAGTCCCTGAGTGCCACCGGCTCGCCGTTCGGCTGCGCCTTGCGCGACAGCTGCAGGATGTCTTCCACCATGCGGTTCACGCGCGCCACGTTGTCACCCACGATCTTCAGCAGGCGCACTTCGGCCGGGCCTTGCAGGTCTTCGGCCAGCAGCGCGGTGGCGTGGCCGATCGCCGACAGCGGGTTGCGCACCTCGTGCGCGATGCTGGCGGTGAGGCGTCCCATCGAGGCCAGCTTGAGTTGCTGCGCCTGGTTTTCGATGGCGCTCACGTCCTGCATGAAGATCACGCTGCGGCCTTCGGCTGGTTCGGTGTCGACGCGCGCGAAGCGCAGTTTCAGGTGCACCGGCTGGTCGCGCCGGCCGTACACCGCACCTTCGTCGGCATGCCAGGGTTTGAGGGTGACGAAGGCGGCGCCGTCGCCCGGCGTCGCCAGCCAGCTCTGGAAGGCCTCGGCCACCGGCGCGAAGGCCGGCGCGGCCTGCAGCAGGAAGCCGGCCGCTTCTCCGTCCAGCCCCAGCATGCGGCGCGCGGCCGGGTTGCCGGTGAAGACGGTGCCGTCGTCGCCCACCACCAGGATGCCGTCGCCGACGTCGGCGATCACGATGGCGTTGATCGCCTGCTGGATGCCGAGGTCGGCGCCGCGCCGCGCCGCCAGTTCTTCCTGTTTCAGCAGGCGCGCGGCCAGCCGGTTCACCATCAGCACGCCGGCGAAGAAGGCGGCGCCGTACAGGCCGGCCTGCATCAGCGCCGGGTCGCGCGCGTCGACCAGGATCTGCCACACGCTCTGCGCCAGCAGGAACAGGGTCGCCAGCGCGGCCGAGAACAGCGCCAGCACCAGCGGCGCCAGGATCGCGGCGCCGGCCAGCGGGAACAGGTACAGGATGCCGAGGCCGCCGCGCATGCCGCCGGCGCTCAGGTACAGGATCGAGATCACCGCCAGGTCGACGCCGATCTGCACCGCCAGCTGGATCAGGAAGCGGCGGCGCCAGCGCGCCGCCAGCGCCAGGCCGACGGCCACGCCGAGATAGGCGATGCAGGTCTCGGCGTTGACCGGGTCGCTGCGCAAGCCGCCGCCGTCGAAGTCGACGCCCAGGTACAGCAGCAGCACCAGGGCGATGACGATGCGGGTGATCGTGAAGGTCTGCAGCGAACGCCACAGCGTGGCGCGCACTTGCTGCGACGGCGCCCGGCGCGACGGCTTCAAGACTTGGGCGGCGGCAGGCGCACGTGGCCCGGCGAGCAGTAATCGAGGCCGTCGGCGCGCACCGACTCGGAGGCCGGGAAGTACATGCCGCAATGGGCGCACTGCGCCATGGCCTCGATCTCGCCGCCCGCGGCGCTACGGCCAGTGTGCTGTGGCGGTTGCTGCTGGTGCTGTTTCGCGATCGCGCGCAGCTTGCTGCGCACGGCGAACACCACCAGGGCGATCAGGGCAATCCAGAATAAAACACGCATCAAACAACTCCCCGGTGCAGCACGACTTCGAGCACGAAGCGGCTGCCGACATAAGCCAGCGCCAGCGTGGCGAAGCCCGCCAGCGTGAAACGCAGTGCGGTCTTGCCGCGCCAGCCCTGCCATTTACGGCCGGCCAGCAGCGCCGCGAACAGCGCCCACGACAACAGCGCGAACACGCTCTTGTGGTCGAGCAGCAGCGGCCGGCCGAATACCTGTTCAGAAAACACGAAGCCCGACAGCACGGTCAGGCTGAGCAAGATGAAGCCGATCCAGATCACCCGGAACAGCAGTTTTTCCATAGTCAGCAGCGCCGGCAGCTGGTCCAGCGCGCTGCCCAGCCAGCCGCCGGCGGCGCTGCGCGTGTGCAGGCGTGCTTCCTGCAGCGCCATCAGCACCGCGTGGAAGGCGGCGATGGTGAGCGTGCTGTAGGCCAGCACCGCCACCGCGATGTGCCAGCCGAAGGCCGGCGACTGTCCGGCCAGCTGCATCACGCTGCCCGGGAACAGCGCCGGCAGCAGCGCCGCGGCGCAGGCGAACGGCATCACCAGGCGGCGCATGCCGTCGAGGGCGAAATTGCGGTTTTCCAGCCAGTAGGCGGCGACCGAGACCCACAGCGCGCTCGAGAGCATGACGGCGAAGCCGACCCGCAACTGGCCCGGCATGATCACGTCCAGCCCGAGCGCCGCGCCATGCACCACCCAGGCGCCGGCGGTGACCGCCGAAATGACGGCGCCCCGCCGCGTCGGCAGCAGGGCGCATACCGCGTACAGGAATGCCGCGGCAAGGAAGAGGGAATTCTGCATAACGGCAGTCTACACCATTGGCAGGAGGCGGTGGCAAGGCCCCCTCGCCCGCCGCCGCTTGCCTGTCAGTCCACCGCCGCCATGCGCAGTTCGTCATGGTGATGCCGTTGCTGTTCTTCCATCACCAGCTGCCCCAGCTCGCGCTTGAGCAGGTTGAAGGCCGGGTCGGCCGGGTCGCGCGGGCGCGGCAGCTCTACCAGCAGGTCGCGCTTGACCGTCCCCGGCCGGTAAGTCATCACCACGATGCGGTCGGCCAGGTAGATCGCTTCCTCGATGCTGTGGGTGACGAACAGAATCGTCTTCTTCATCTCGCCCCACAGGCGCAGCAGTTCGTCCTGCAGGTTGCGCCGGGTGAGCGCATCCAACGCGCCGAACGGTTCGTCCATCAGCAGGATCGGCGAATCGAGCGCCAGCACGCGCGCGATCGCCACCCGCTGGCGCATGCCGCCGGACAGGTCTTTCGGATAGCGCGCGCGGAAGTCGGCCAGCGACAGCAATCGCAGCAGATCGTCCACGCGCTGGGTGATGACCGCCGCCGGCACGCGCTTGATCTCGAGCCCGAAGCGGATGTTCTGCTCCACCGTCATCCACGGGAACAGCGCATATTCCTGGAACACCATGCCGCGCTCGGGACCGGGCCCGGTCACCGGCCGTCCGTCGACCACGATCACCCCGCTCGACGGCGGCGCGAAACCGGCCACCGCATTCAGCAGCGTCGACTTGCCGCAGCCGGAAGGCCCAAGCAGGCAGGTGAACTGCCCGCGCGGGATGTTCAGGCTGATGTCCTGCAGCGCCACCATTTCGCGTCCCTCGGCGCCGAACACCTTGTTCACGCCATCGACTCGGATATGTATGTCACTCATCTCAATGCTCCAGGCCGCGGTGCCAGCGCAGCAAATGGTTGTTCAATTTGGTGACGCCGACGTCGATCGCCAGGCCCAGGAGGCCGATGCTGATCATCCCGGCGATGATCTTGTCCGACCAGAAGTACTCGCGCGCTTCCGAGATGCGGAACCCCAGGCCGCTGTTCACCGCGATCATCTCGGCCACGATCACCACGATGAAGGCGGTGCCAATGCCGATCCGCACGCCGGACAGGATGTAGGGCACCGCCGCCGGCAGGATCACGCGCACGAACATGGTCAACCGGCCCGCGCCCAGGTTGCGCGCCGCACGCAGATAAATGCCGTCCACCTGGCGCACCCCGGCCACGGTGTTCATCAGCACCGGGAAGAACGCCCCGATCGCGATCAAAAACACCGCCGGCGGATTACCGAGCCCGAACCACAGCATCGCCAGCGGGATATAGGCGATCGGCGGAATCGGCCGCAGCACCTGCACCAGCGGATTGAACCAGGCATACACGCTGCGGCTCGCCCCCATCGCCAGGCCGAGCGGCAGCGCCAGTCCGGCGCCGAGCGCAAAGCCCAGCACTACCCGATACAGGCTGGCGAGGATGTCGACCGGCAGCTCGCCCGAGAACGCCCACGACAGCCAGCCGCCGTCGGCATAATCCTTCCACGCCACCAACGGTAAAAGGTAGTCGACCCACTTGCGCCACACGTCCAGCGGCGCCGGCAGCACTTGCGGATTGATCCAGCCGCTGGCCGCGATCCACTGCCACAGCGCGATCGCCAGCACCGGCACCACCAGGCCGACGCCGGTGTCCGACAAGCGCAGCGGCGTGAGGCGCCGGGTCTTGCGTCGTTCGATGCGTTCCATATGCCCTCCTCTATTGGATCTGCAGGCTGCGCTTGGCCGCGGCCAGCAGGTCGGTGCGTACCCAGTCCCTGGCCAGCGGCGGACGCGCCATGCGGCCCACGCCGGTCTGCGCCATCACGTCGGTGGTGACCTGGATGTGGTTCGGGGTGATGTCGTACGAATACGGCGAGTTACCGATCGCGTCCCGAAAGTCGGCCACCGTGATCTGGCCCTTGAACATCTGCTGGCGCACATACTGCTCGGCCACCGCCGGGCTTTCGATGAAGGTGCGCGTGGCCTGCACGAAGCAGCGCATGAATTTCTCGGCCAGCGGGCGGCGCTCGCGGTAGAACTTCTCGGTCATGACCATGGTGCGCACCGGTTCGCCGATCGAGGTGCCGTAGGGTTTCATCACCTCGACACCGATGCCCATATTGATCGCCTGCGACGACTGCGGCTCGGACTGCATCATGGCGTCGATGTGGCGTCCCATCAGCGCCTGGTTCAGGTCCGCGTAGGCCAGGTACACCAGCTGCACGTCCTTGCTGCCCGAGGCATCGGCCTTCAGGCCATGGCGCGCCAGTTCCGCCATCAGCAGCACTTCCTGGATGCCGCCGCGCGTGACGCCGACTTTTTTACCTTTCAAATCGGCGATGCCGGCGATGTTGACGCCTCGCCGCGCCACCAGTCGCGCCCCGCCGCGCGCGAAACCGGCCACCACCACGATCGGGGCGCCGCCGGCGCGGCCCTGGATCGCCGCTTCGGAGGCGGTGGCGCCCACGTCCAGTTCGCCGGCGATGATGGCCTGCATCACGTCCAGGCCCTTGGCGAACATCTTTTCCTCGACCCGGATGCCGCAGCGCGGGGCGATTTCCTTGATGTACGAGACCGCGCCGAAATGCGCGAGCTTGAGATTGCCGAGCCGGACGACTTCTTGCGCCTGCACCGTTGTACTCAATGCCAGCCATACAGTCATGGCGATCGATACCAGTTTCATTCCCCGCTCCTTGCTCATGAAAGGATTGCCGTTGGCCCTGGCATATCCGCCAAATGCCGCAGGGTGCACAATGCATTCCGCACAGAAACTTGTCGTTGAGAAACAGCAAGCGGGACAGCAATCATGCTGGAGCGTAGGGCAAGGTTGCCGCCATCCGCTTGTCGGTGACAATTGATGACTTTCCAGTTGGTATCCAGAGCAGATAATGATCGCTTCGGCATTCAGCCATTTCGACTTGATACCTCCAATGCGAATTTTTCTTCCCCTGATTCTGGGCGGCCTGCTGAGCGCCTGCGGCGGCGGTGGAGGCAGCGACAGCCCTGCGCCAATTTCCCCTCCGGCGCAACCGGCCCCGCCCGTGACCGCCAGCATGACCTTGTCCAGCCCGACCCTGCGCCCGATCACCGGCGGCAGCGCAGTTCCGCTCAGCGCCGCGTTGTCGAGCGGCGGCGCGGTGCGCTGGCAACTGGCGGCCGGCGCGCCCGGCACGCTCAGTGCCGACACTGGCAGCGTCGTCCGCTACCAGCCGCCGGCAGGTGTACTGGCGGCGCCGGTGGCGGTAACCGTCACCGCCACCGGCGATGGCGCCAGCGCGTCGCTGACGCTGGCCGTTTCGTCCGAAACGCGTACGCCCGGACTGTTCGAGATGCCCTGGCGCGCTTCCAGCGGCCCTACCCTGCACCGGCCAAGCAGTGTTGCCACCGACATCGCCGGCAATACCTATGTCGTGTCGTATAACGACGTCTCGCCCTCGCGCCGGGGTGCGCCGCATCTGCACAAGATTGCTCCCGACAATACCGTCACCACACTTATCGACGACGACACCTGGTTCGGCCAGGCTGCGTCGAACGCGAATGCTTCTCACCTTTACTGGATCTCGAGCATGGCCGTGGACCGCGCCGGCAACCTGTACTTCGGCATCCTGCCGCTCGGCTCTCCGCTCACGGCGGGCCAGCAAAGCCTCGGAGGCCCGACCATCCTGAAGGTGACCCCGGCCGGCGTCGTCTCGGTGCTCGCGGGCAGCGCAGATCCGCAAGTCGGCGCGATCACCGACGGCAACGGCAGTGCCGCACGGTTCCTCGATCCATCCATCGCCGGTATCGACTTCGATGGCAATCTGTACGTGCGCGACGGTGGCGACACCGTGCGCAAGGTGACCACGAGCGGCAACGTGACGACCGTGGCTTCGCTGCCGCGTGGTTTGACCGCGGACAAGGACGGCAATACGTATGCGCGCGACGACGCCACGAACAAGCTGGTGCGCACCGGTGCGGATGGCGCCAGGACGATCGTAACGGACGTGCCCTACTGCGCCGATGGCGCGCCGGAGCGACCGCGTGCCTGCCTGCCGAGCGCTTGGTACCGGCTGATCCCCGCCGGCGGCGCCTCGTATGTCGTGTTCGACGGCTACAGCCTGCTACGCCTGGTCATGCCGTCACCGAACTCGCCGCCGGCCGCGACCATGACCCTGTCCAGCCCGACCCTGCGCACCATCGCCGGCGGCAATGCGATCCCGCTCACGGCCACCGTGTCAGGCGGCGGCGCGGTGCGCTGGCGCCTGGCGACCGGATCGCCCGGCAGCCTCAGCGCCGACATGGGCGCCACCGTGCGCTACCTGCCGCCGGCCGGCGCGCTGGCTGCGCCGACGACGGCGACCGTGATCGCCGAAGCCGACGGCGCCAGCGCCGCGCTGACGCTGGCCCTGACGTCCACACCGAACATGCCGGGATTGTTCGCAATGCCATGGCGCGATTCGGACGAACCGACCATGCACCGGCCGCACAGCATTGCCGCCGATCTTGCAGGCAACACCTATGTGGTGAGCTACGTGGCCAATGTGAATCCCACACGGCGCGGATCCCCGCACCTGTACCGGATCGCCCCCGACAATACGGTGACGCCGCTCATCAGCGCCACGACCTGGTTCGGCCAGCCTGTCTCGGACGAAAATGCCCGGCGTCTCAACAATATTGTGGGATTCGCGGTGGGCCGCACGGGGGACCTCTACTTTGCCGTCGTACAACCATTCAGCGTCACGGTCGGCGCGCCGACGATCCTGAAGGTGAACCCGGCAGGCATCATGTCGGAACTGGTAACCAATTCTCCTCCGGATGCCCCACCTGAGAGCGCCCAGGCGCCGACCATTGCCGGCATCGATTTCGACGACAATCTGTATGTGCTCGACAGCAGCCGCACACTGTACAAGGTGAGCGCGGCCGGCAGTGTAACGCCGCTGGCGGCCCTGCCGAACGGTTTGAATGCGGATAAGGACGGCAATACCTACGCTTACGATGAAGTCTCACGCAAGCTGGTTCGTACTGGTGCGGACGGCAGCAAGGAGCAGGTGACGTCCGTGCCGTACTGCGCCAACGGCACGCCGGCACCGCCACTGGCCTGTCTGCCCGACGCCCCTTACGACCTGATCCCGGCCGGCGGCACGTCGTATGTCGTGTATGACGGCTTCTCCCTGCGCCGCCTGGTTCTGCCGCGTTGACACGGAAGAACGGCCGAAACCGCAACGTCGCACTGAGGTAGAATGACGGCTTTCCTGCAGCCCGGCGCTCTGTTGGGCACGGGCTGCAGCTATGTGCACGCTATTTTTCCCGAGATGCAGTCATGCTAGACAATCTGACTCAACGCCTCGCCAAGGTCGTCAAGACCATGCGCGGCGAGGCCCGCCTGACCGAAGCCAACACCGCCGAAATGCTGCGCGAAGTGCGCATGGCCCTGCTCGAGGCCGACGTGGCGCTGCCGGCAGTGCGCGAATTCATCGCCAAAGTGAAGGAAAAAGCGCTGGGCGAAGAAGTGCTGGCCTCGCTCAGCCCGGGCCAGGCCCTGGTCGGCGTGGTCCAGAAAGAACTTGCTGCCCTGATGGGCGCCGACCTGGGTCCGGAAGCGACCCAGCTGTCGTTCGCCCAGCAGCCGCCGGCGATCATCCTGATGGCCGGCCTGCAAGGTGTAGGTAAGACCACCACCACCGGCAAACTGGCCAAGTACCTGAAGGAACAGAAGAAGAAAAAAGTGCTGACCGTCTCGGCCGACGTGTATCGTCCGGCCGCGATCGCGCAGCTGGAATCGGTCACCAAGCAGGTGGGCGCCGACTTCTTCCCGTCCACCGCCAACGACAAGCCGGTCGACATCGCCCTCAACGCCCTGGACTGGGCCAAGAAGCACTACCACGACGTCCTGATCATCGACACCGCTGGCCGCCTGGGTATCGACGAAGCGATGATGAAAGAGATCGCCGCCGTGCACGGCGCGGTCAAGCCGGTCGAGACCCTGTTCGTGGTCGACGCCATGCTGGGCCAGGATGCGATCAACACCGCCAAGGCCTTCAACGACGCCCTGCCCCTCACCGGCATCGTGCTGACCAAGCTCGATGGCGATTCGCGCGGCGGTGCGGCCCTCTCGGTGCGTCACGTCACCGGCAAGCCGATCAAGTTCGCCGGCGTGTCTGAAAAACTGGACGGTCTGGAAGCCTTCGACCCGAGCCGCATGGCCAACCGCGTGCTGGGCATGGGCGACATCCTGGCGCTGGTCGAAGAAGCGCGCAAGGGCGTGGACGCCGAAGCGGCGGCCGAACTGGCCAACAAGATCAAGGTCGGCGGCCGTTTCGACATGAACGACTTCAAGGCGCAGCTGACCCAGATGAAGAAAATGGGCGGCATGGCCGGCCTGATGGATAAACTCCCGGCCCAGTTCCAGCAAGCCGCCGCCGGCGCCAATATGGACCAGGCCGAGAAATCGGTGCGGCGCATGGTCGGCATCATCGACTCGATGACCCCGGGCGAACGCGCCAAGCCGGAACTGATCAAGGCCAACCGCAAGCGCCGCATAGCGGCCGGCGCCGGCGTGCAGGTGCAGGAAGTCAATCGCATGCTGAACCAGTACGACCAGATGCAGACCATGATGAAGAAACTCAAAGGCGGCGGCCTGATGAAGATGATGCGCGGAATGAAGGGCATGATGCCCGGCATGCGTTAATCGGATTATTCCGACGCTATGGCGTTGGACTGCCAGGACCGCGCAGAGTATCGCTTTGCGCGGTTTTTTTTCGTCCTTTGTCACCGTTTTTTCGCTCTGGTGCGTTGTTGTGTGCGATAGCACCCATTTAGGGGCTTTTCAGAGTGAAAAAGTCTTGAAAAAGACTTGCACGAACAGAAAAACGCTACCAATATAGGCGTGCGATAAATCACGCATTTTTCCATGTGTTCGTTTTAGGAGGCTCGAAGATGGCAACAGCCAAAAAAACCACTGCAGCGCCAGCCAAAAAAGCAGCTGCCAAGCCTGCTGCAGCGGCCAAGCCGGCAGCAAAAAAGGCAGCAGCACCAGCTAAAGCAGCAGCCAAATCGGCCGACAAGCCGGCAGCTGCGCGCAAGCCGAATGCCGCCTTCATGAAGGCAATGACCCCGTCCGCCACCCTGGCCGCCGTCGTGGGCGACAAACCGCTGCCACGTACCGAAGTGACCAAGAAGGTCTGGGATTACATCAAGTCGAAAGACCTGCAAGACGCGGAAAACCGTCGCATGATCAATGCCGACGACAAGCTGAAAGCCGTTTTCGGCGGCAAGGCGCAAGTGTCGATGTTTGAAATGACCAAGCTGATTTCGGATCACCTGAAATAAGCCGGCTGTTTTAAAAGCCTCGAGCTGAAAAGAAAAGCCCCGGTTAATGCCGGGGCTTTTTGTTTTTAAAGTGCTAATACTGGTGGTGGCTGGGCGGATTAACTTGGGTCCCCGCCAAGGGGGACCCAAGTTTGCATGCATACTGATATCGCATGCAAAACCACCGCAGCATTACAAGCCCGCCGCCGCCTTCATCAGCTGAAACACCTGGATATTCTCGATTGTCCCCTTGAACGGCGCCGATCCGGCCCCGGTCGCATACAGTTTCACATCGCCGCCGCCATGCGTCTCGGACGACTTGTGCACCCCGGTCTCCTGGTGATAATCGTCGCTCTGCGCCACCACGCTGTCCACATCGGTGCGCGCGTCAGGCCGGTTCGGGCCGTTGCCGAACACCAGCGTGGTGAAGGTCTTGCCGTCGGCATCCTTCTTTGGCTGGCCGGTCGCGTAGTCGCGCACGATGTCGTGGATCGGGTTGCCGCGCTTGGCGTAGCCGTTGATCTGCATGGTGTGGTCGTGGTCGGCGGTGAGCACGATCAGCGTGTTCTCCAGCCCCGGATCGATGGCGCGCATGCGCTCGACCGCCAGCGCCAGCGCTTCGTCGAACGCCACCGTTTCTTCCAGGGCGTGCTTGGCACGGGTGTCGTGCAGCGCGTGGTCGATCTTGCCGCCTTCGACCATCAGGAAGAAGCCGTTCGGATTGGCCGACAGCAGGTCGATCGCCTTGCCGGTCATCTCGGCCAGGGTCGGCTGCTCGGGACGGCGCTGGTAGGAGTAATCGAGGTGGCTGGTGGCGCTGAAGATGCCGACGAACTTGCGTCCCGGCCGGGCCGACAGCATGCCCGCGCGCGTTCCGGCCACATAGTAGCCGGCGCCGGCGAATTCGGCCATCAGGTCGCGCCCGTCCGGACGGCCCTTCGGATTGGTCGCTTCGTCGTGCGGCGTGAAGTGATTGCGTCCGCCGCCCATCAGGACGTCGACGCCATCGCGTAGCGCCGGGTTGTAGCCGGCGCCTCCCGGCACGATCTGCTGCGCGATGGTGTAGGCCGCGTCGCGGCTGCACACGTGCGAGAAGGTCGATGCCGGCGTGGCGTGGGTCAGTTCGGTGGTGGTGATGCTGCCAACCGATTTGCCGCGTGCCTTGGCCAGCTCCAGGATGGTGACGGCGGCGCTGCCGTTGCCGGCCTTGCACTGATCGACGCCCTCTTTGGTCGGCTCGACCGGACGCGCATCCTTCATCGAGATGACGTCGTTGTTCATCTTCACGCCGGTCATGTAGGCGCCCATCGACGGTGCGCTGTCGGTGGTCTGGTAGTCAAGCGAATAGGTCTTGATGCGCGCGGTGCGCTCCATCAGGCGTTCGAAGTCGAGCAGGCCGTCTTCGCCGTTCTTGTGGATGCGGGCGGCGGTAATGACCGTCGGCCCCATGCCGTCGCCGAGGAAGAAGATGATGTTCTTGGCCGGCTTGGTGGATTGGGCGGCAGCGATGGCTGGCACTGCAGCGCAGCAGGCGGCCAGCAGCAGCGGGGTAATGCGTCGGAAAGTCATATCGTTTACCTCGGGCTTACAGACCGCCGGCGGTCTTGATCAGGTTGAACACGCGGGTGTTGTCGATGGTGCCGCGGAACAGCTCCGCATTGGCGCCGGTCGCGCCCAGGAACACATCGCTGCCGCCGTGGGTCTCGGCGCCCTTGTTGGTGCGCACCACGGCTTCCTGGTGGTAGTCGTCGGCCGTGACCACGGCGTCGGTCAACGGCCCTTGCGCCGAACGGTCGCCTTCGCGCTTTTCGCCGGTGCCGAAACCGATGATGGTGTACGGCGTGCCCTTGCTGTCCAATACCGGGGTGCCGTCGGCGTTGCGCACCAGCCCGAGCACGCCCGGATTGGTGGGCGTGGTCTTGCCGGTACGCGCCGCGTAGCCGTTCAAGAGCAGCGTGTGGTCATGGTCGGCGGTGGCCACGATCAGGGTGTTCTTCAGGCCCGGGTCGAGCTGGTTCATGCGGTCGATCGCGGCCTGCAGCGCGGCGTTGTAGCCGACCGTTTCCTGCAAGGCGCGCTTGCCCAGCGTGGCGTGCAGCGCGTGGTCGATCAGGCCGCCCTCCACCATCAGGAAGAAACCGTTCGGGTTCGGCGCCAGCAGCTCGATCGCCTTGCGCGTCATGGCGTCGAGCGCCGGCTGGCGTGCGGCGTCGCGCTCGGCGTCGAAGGCCATGTGGCTGGCGGCGAACAGGCCCACCGCCGGCTGGCCTGGCTTGAGTGCATCGAGGCCTGCGGTATCCTTGATGACGCGGAAGCCCTTGCTGCCGAATTCGGCCAGCAGGTCGCGGTTGTCGGCGCGCTTGCCGCCGTTTGCGAACGGCGTGAAGAACTGGGCACCGCCGCCGAACAGCACGTCCAGGCCGCGCGCGCCGAGGGCCGCGTTGTAGCCGGCGCCGCCCGGTACCAGGCTGGCGGCGATGTCGTTTTCCATCTTGCGGTGGCAGACGTGGGCGTAGGTCGAGGCCGGGGTGGCGTCGGTGACGTTGGTGTTGGTGACCACGCCGACCGCCATGCCGCGCCGCTTGGCCAGTTCCAGCAGCGTGACCGTGGCTTGCCCGTTCTCGCAGCGACCCACCAGCTTGTTGCCGTTGGCGTCGGCCACCGGGGCGATGGCACGGGTGCCGGCCGACATCGAGATCACGCCGTTGTTGTGCTTCACGCCGGTCATGTAGGCCGCCATCGAAGCGGCGCTGTCGGTCACCTGGGCGTCGTTCGAGAAGGTCTTCACGAACGCCGATTCCGGCATCTTGTCGAGGGCCAGTTCGCCGTCTTCGCCGACGGCGTAGATGCGCGCTGCGGTCAGGGTGTTGATGCCCATGCCGTCGCCGAGGAAGAAGATGATGTTCTTGGCGCGCTGGTCGACGGCGTTGGTGCCTTGCGTCGTGGTCGCGGTTTGGGTGGCGGCGGGCGGCGTGGCCGCGCAGCCGGCGAGCGTCGCCAGCAGCGTGGCGGCGGCAAGAGTGGTCAGTCGCATGCAGTCCTCACGGTGGAAAGCGGGAAGTCTACACTGTGAAAGTGACACGTAGGTGAATTGCCATGTTGGCGCTTGTACGCCGTGACGGCGTCACCCGGCCGGATGGAACTCCCACTTCTTCCACGCCGCCAGCACCGCATTCGGATACTGCGGCTTGCCACGGCTGCCGTTGTAGCGCCCCAGCGCCAGATACAGGTCGCCGCGCTCCATGTCGATGTACAGGCGCAGGATCGAGCAGCCGTAGCGCAGGTTGGTCTGCATGTGGAACAGGCGGCGGCGGTCGCCGTCGCCGATCGCCTTGGTCCAGAACGGCATCACCTGCATGTAGCCGCGCGCGCCGGCGATCGAGATCGCGTACTTGCGGTAGGCCGACTCCACCTGGATCAGGCCCAGCACCAGCCCCGGATCGAGGCCGGCGCGGGTGGCTTCGTACCACGCGGTCTCGAGGAATTCGGTGCGCGTCTGCAGGTCGGGCAGGCGCTTGGTCAGGCGGCGCGACATCTCGTCGAACCAGGCCTGGTAGCGCGCCCGCGCCGCTTCGGTGCGGAAGGACGGCTTGGGCGGACGGGCGTCGGCGATGGCGTTGGCCAGCGCCAGGCGCACCGAATCCGACAGCGCTTCTTCTTTCTGGTTGCCGGCTTGCGCCGCACCCGTCAGAAGCGCAAGCGCCAGCAGCAGGCCCGCGCTCATCGGGGCCAGATGTCCCGCCCACACCGCCATCACTTGCCCAGTTTGCCCTTGATGAAGGCGACCATCTCGGCCACCGGCACCGCACTGGCGGCTTCGTCGCGGCGGCCCAGGTATTCGAGGTTGCCTTCTTTCAGGCCACGCTCGCCGACCACCACGCGGTGCGGCACGCCGATCAGTTCCCAGTCGGCGAACATCGCACCCGGACGCAGGCCGCGGTCGTCGACGATCACGTCCACACCGGCCGCCAGCAGCTCTTCGTACAGCTTCTCGGTCTGTTCCTTGACCATCTCGCTGCGGTCCATGCCCATCGGGCACAGCACCAGTTCGAACGGCGCGATCGCGTCCGGCCAGACGATGCCCTTGTCGTCGAAGTTCTGCTCGATCGCGGCGCCCAGGATGCGGGTGATGCCGATGCCGTAGCAGCCCATCTGCAGCGGGGCCGGCTTGCCGTTTTCGTCGAGGAAGGTGGCGCCCATCGCTTCCGAATAAGCGGTGCCGAGCTGGAACACGTGACCCACTTCGATGCCGCGCTCGATCGCCAGCACGCCTTTGCCGTCCGGCGAAGCGTCGCCTTCGATCACGTTGCGCAGGTCGGCCACGCTTGGTTCCGGCAGGTCGCGGCCCCAGTTGGCGCCGGTGAAGTGGAAGTCCGCTTCATTCGCGCCGCACACGAAGTCGGCCATGTTGGCGACGGTACGGTCGGCAACCACATTCACCGGCAGCTTGGTATTGATCGGACCCAGGTAGCCCGGCATGGTGCCGAATACTTCGAGGATCTCGGCTTCGGTCGAGAAGCGGAAGTCCTTCAGGCCGGCGACCTTGCCGACCTTGATCTCGTTGAGTTCATGGTCGCCGCGCAGCAGCAGCACCCAGTACTGCTTCTTGCCTTCGTTCTCGACGGTCAGGGCGATGGTCTTGACGGTCTGCGCCAGCTGCAGGCCAAGCAGTTCGGCCACGGCTTCGCATTTGGTCTTGCCCGGGGTCGGGGTCTTGGCCAGTTCCTGGGTGGCGGCGCCGCGCTCACCGCTGGCGACGGCTTCCGCCGCTTCGATATTGGCCGCGTAATCAGAGGTCGGGCAGTACACCAGCGCGTCTTCGCCGGTGCCAGCGATGACGTGGAATTCGTGCGAGCCGGTGCCGCCGATGGCGCCGTTGTCGGCCGCCACCGCACGGAACTTCAGGCCGAAGCGGTTGAAGATGCGGGTGTAGGCATCGAACATGTTCTGGTAGGAAGCCTGCATTCCCGAGACGTCGCGGTCGAACGAGTACGCATCCTTCATCGTGAATTCGCGGCCGCGCATCAGGCCGAAGCGCGGACGGCGCTCGTCGCGGAACTTGGTCTGGATGTGATAGAAGTTGATCGGCAGCTGGCGGTACGATTTGATTTCGCTGCGCACCACGTCGGTGACCACTTCTTCCGAGGTCGGCTGGATCGCGAAGTCGCGGCCGTGGCGGTCTTTCACGCGCATCAGCTCATCGCCCATCTTGTCCCAGCGGCCGGTCTCTTGCCACAGTTCGGCCGGTTGCACCAATGGCATCAGCAGTTCGATCGCGCCCGCGCGATTCATCTCTTCGCGCACGATCGCCTCGACCTTGCGGATGGTACGCAGGCCCACCGGCATGTAGGTATAAATGCCGGAGCCGATGCGTTTGATCATCCCGGCGCGCATCATCAGCTTGTGGCTGACGATCTCGGCATCGGAAGGCGCTTCTTTAAGAGTTGAAATAAAAAATCGTGAGGCGCGCATATCAATGAATTCTTTTTAAAAAGAGAGGGTTATAATCGACCTAATTTTAAAGGATTAGCCGGCTGATGCGTCCAATCTTTCTACAAACAGGGTCCGCAGCAAGCAGCGTCGACCGCGCAAGCGGTGCGGAAATCCCACGGACGTGAAGAATTTGTAAGTAAAAACATAAGGAACCATCCGGCCGGCGGAAAGTATTGAGGTGCACTTATGCTCGATCGTGAAGGGTTTCGGCCCAACGTCGGCATCATCCTGCTGA
Organism: Massilia sp.; assembly: GCF_031995545.1. GTDB lineage: Bacteria > Pseudomonadota > Gammaproteobacteria > Burkholderiales > Burkholderiaceae_D > Telluria. The sequence goes on along the minus strand of NZ_DAMAGA010000025.1, from coordinate 42,370 downwards.
ACGCCAACAATGAGGTGTGGTGGGGCAAGCGGGTGCGCGAGCACTCATGGCAATTCCCGCAAGGGGGTATCAAATACGGCGAAACGCCGGAGCAAGCGATGTACCGCGAGCTCGAGGAAGAGATCGGCCTGCGCGCGGAGCACGTCAAGATCATGGGCCGCACCCGTGACTGGCTGCGCTACGAGGTGCCGGATCACTTCATCAAGCGCGAGATCCGCGGCCATTACCGCGGCCAGAAGCAGATCTGGTTCCTGCTGCGTATGGTCGCGCGCGACAGCGAAGTCAACCTGCGCCTGACCGACCATCCGGAATTCGACGCCTGGCGCTGGCACAATTACTGGGTGCCGCTGGACGTGGTGATCGAGTTCAAGCGCGACGTGTACCAGCGCGCGCTGCAGGAACTGTCGCGCTTCGTGACCTGGCCTGCGCGCGGCGGCGGCAATGGCGGCGGGCCGCATGGCGAGCGGCGGCATAGCGCGCGCTATCTGCGCCAGCCGCATGCGCGCTCGCAATCGGGTAGCGCCGGCACAGGCGCCAAACCAGGTACGCCCGGCCTGGCTGCGAGTGCGCCTACCGCACCGGCAGCGGCTCCGGAGTCGCTGGTGCTGGTGCCAAACAAGTAACACCCAACGTCGTTCCTGCCCGCGCAGGAACGACGTCTCCGCCATCGCGCTACAATGCCGGCTGATTCCTTTTGCTCTCCCCTTCCGCCATGTTCACTCCCTCCTCGCATGACGTGCGCCGTTTCTTCTGCGACGCCTACCGCAAGCAACGCAACGGCGAGATCCTGACTCCGATGGATGCGATCGCCGCCGACTGGATCGCGCAGCATCCGGAATACCACGCCGAACTGTTCGATCCCGACGAAGCCATCGCGCGCGACTACTCGATCGAAGGCGGCAAGCCGAATCCCTTCCTGCACCTGTCGATGCACCTGTCGATTGCCGAGCAGATCTCGATCGACCAGCCGCGCGGCATCCGCGCCGCCCACGACGCGCTGGTCGCGCGGCGCGGCGAGCACGATGCGCACCACGAGATCATGGAATGCCTGGGCGAGATGATCTGGGCTTCGCAGCGCAATGGCGTGCCGCCGGATACCGAAGCGTATATCGAGTGCGTGCGCCGGCGCGCATTTGCCTGACGCCGGACCACGCTCTCCTGACTCACGCCAGCTTGTCGTCCGCCACCCGGTAGCGCGGGTCTTCCATTACGTTCACCTCGATCATGTCCTGCGCCTTGCCCAGCAGTTCGCGGCAATCGGGGCTCAGGTGGCGCAGGTGCAGGCGCTTGCCCAGCGCGCGGTAGCGATCGGACAGTGCATCGATCGCCTGGATCGCGGAATGATCCACCACCCGCGCGCGCAGGAAATCGATCACCACGTCCTGCGGATCATCCTTGGGGGCGAACACGTTCTGGAACGCCGTCACCGAGGCAAAGAACAGCGTGCCTTCCAGCTCATAGACCTTCCAGCCGTTGGCGTCTAAGCTGCTGCGCGCGCCCACCTGCTTGGCGTGCTGCCAGGCGAACACCAGCGCCGACACGATCACGCCGGCGATCACCGCCACCGCCAGGTCGAACACCAGCGTGATGCCGGCCACCAGCACGATCACGAACGCGTCGGCGCGCGGCACCTTGCCGAACAGGCGGAACGTGCCCCACTCGAAGGTCTTCTCGCACACCACGAACATCACGCCCACCAGCGCCGCCAGCGGAATCGCCTCGATCCAGCTCGAGCCGAACAGGATGAAAGCCAGCAGGAACAGCGCCGCCGCGATGCCGGACAGGCGGCCGGTGGCGCCGCTGTTCACGTTGATCATGCTCTGGCCGATCAGGGCGCAGCCGCCCATGCCGCCGAACAGGCCGGTAACCACATTGGCCGCGCCCAGCGCCAGCGATTCGCGGTTCGGCTGGCCGCGGGTATCGGTGATCTCGTCGATCAGGGTTAGCGTGAGCAGCGACTCGATCAGGCCGACGCCGGCCAGCACCAGCGAATACGGGAACACGATGCGCAGGGTCTCGAGGTTGAACGGCACGTCTGGTATCGCAAAACTCGGCAGGCCGCCGGCGATCGATCCGAGGTCGCCCACGGTTTTGGTGTCGATGCCGAGCAGAGAACAGCCGACACTCACCACCAGGATGCCGACCAGGGTCGATGGCACGGCTTTGGTCAGGCGCGGGACCAGGTAGATGAGTGCTACGGTGACGGCGACGATGCCGAACATGGTGGCCAGCTCGGGCCCCGGCATCCACCGCACCACGCCATCCGGGCCAGCCTGCTTGAAGTGGTTGAACTGGGCCAGGAAGATCAGCAGCGCCAGGCCGTTGACGAAGCCGAGCATCACCGGATGCGGCACCATGCGGATGAATTTACCGAGGCGGGCGGCGGCGAACAGCAGCTGCAGCACACCCATCAGCACCACGGCCGCGAACAGATACTGCGCGCCATGCTGCACCACCAGCGCCACCATCACCACCGCCAGCGAACCGGCGGCGGCCGAGACCATGCCCGGGCGGCCGCCGAAAGCGGAGGTGATGAAGGCGACCAGCACCGCGGCATACAGGCCGGTGAGCGGGGACATGTGGGCGATCAGGCCGAAGGCGATGGCTTCGGGGACCAGGGCCAGGGCGACGGTGAGGCCGCTGAGCAGGTTGGTTTTGAGGTAAGTGGGGGTGACGGACGACACAAGAGCTCCAACGGTATGCTGGGTGGCGTTGGCAAGATCATTCACATGCGGTACGCATACGAACTTGGGTTCCCGCCTTCGCGGGAATGACGTTCGTATGTAGGTGGCCAAAAGTTCAACACTTTGGCCCGCTCCTTCAGCACGTCATTCCCGCGAAGGCGGGAACAATGCCACTGGCATTGTCCCCCCCAAATTCGCCGCACACCCGCAACTCAACCACACCACCCAAAAACAAAAATCCCCTTGGCCGCAGCGCAGCAAAGGGGACCGCCATCTTACCAGCTGTTGCAAACGCCGTCTGCAAGCGCCCTATTTCTTGACCACCAGCTGCGACGGCAGGCTGGCCAGATACGCCCCGATATCGTCCATGTCGCGGTTCGACAGCGGCTGCACCTGCAGCGCCATGATCGCGTTCACGCGCCCGTTGGCGCCGGCCCCGCGTTTATAGGCCCGCAGCGCATGCGCCAGGTAATCCGCATGCTGCCCGCCCAGTTTGGGATAGCTCGGATCGATCGGCTTGTTGAAATCCGCCCCGTGGCACGAAGCGCAGTTGTACTTCTTGACCAGTTCCCCGCCGCGGGTCACGTCGGCGGCGGCCGCGCTCAAGGAAAACAGGCCGAGCGCGAGGGATGCAATCAGTGTCTTCATGGCGGTCCTCATCGCGCGGCCGTGGTCGAATTTTGCTGGGAATAGTAGGCCGCGACGTCGGCGATGTCCTGGTCGCTCATCGAGCGCGCGATGCCGGTCATGGAGGGATGCTTGCGGTCGCCCTTGCGGTAGGACTTGAGCGCGGCCTCGATGTACTTGGCCGACTGCCCGCCGATCTTCGGCACCTGGTAGACCTCGGGGAAGGCGGTCTTGTAGCCGCCGGCGATGCCGTGACAGCCGATGCACATCTCGATCTTGGCGGCGGCGGCCTTGGGATTGCCGACGACTTCCGCTGCTGCTGCGCTGCCGGAGGTACTGGCGATGCTGCCAAATACAGCCAGTACCAGTGGTGCCAAAGTTTTTTTCATGGGCGTCTCGTTAGTTATGATTCGAAAACCGCAACCGCACAAAAAGTTAGCAACTGGTCTACCAACGGGCTGATTCTATCTGAAGACTTGACACCAGTCTACAAACCGCGCCACCCCGCCACGACGGCGTTTCCGTGCCGTTCTGGCATATACTCGGTGGGGTCAAACACCACTTTTTCGCCATCCCATGCAAGCCACATCCCACCCACCTTCACGCTTCGAAGGCAGCGACAACTACGTCGCCACCGCCGACCTGAAACTGGCCGTCAACGCCGCCCTTCTGCTTGCCCGCCCGCTCCTGATCAAGGGCGAGCCGGGCACCGGCAAGACCATGCTGGCCGAAGAAGTGGCGGCCGCGCTCAACATGCCGCTGCTGCAGTGGCACGTGAAGTCGACCACCAAGGCCCAGCAGGGCCTGTACGAATACGACGCCGTCTCGCGCCTGCGCGATTCGCAGCTGGGCGACGAGCGCGTGCGCGACATCCAGAACTACATCGTCAAGGGCGTGCTATGGCAGGCCTTCACCGCGCCCGAGCCGGTGGTTTTGCTGATCGACGAAATCGACAAGGCCGACATCGAGTTCCCGAACGACCTGCTGCGCGAACTCGATCGCATGGAGTTCTACGTCTACGAAACGCGCGAGATGGTGGTGGCCAGGCACCGGCCGCTGGTGATCATCACCTCCAACAACGAAAAGGAACTGCCGGACGCCTTCCTGCGCCGCTGCTTCTTCCACTACATCCAGTTCCCGGACCGCGAGACGATGGCCGACATCGTCGGCGTGCACTTCCCGAATCTGAAGCAGGACCTGCTGGCGGCGGCGCTGCAAAGCTTCTACGCGCTGCGCGACGTCCCCGGCATCAAGAAGAAGCCGTCGACCTCGGAATTCCTGGACTGGCTCAAGCTGCTGCTGGCCGAGGACATTCCGGCCGCCGCACTGGCCGGCAACGAGGGTGGCAAAGGCAGCGGCAAGGCCGGCGTGCCGCCACTGCACGGCGCCCTGCTGAAAAATGAACAGGACGTGCAACTGTTCGAGCGCCTGATGCTCATGTCTAACACCTTGTCGAGGAACAACCGATGATCGACGTGCGGCCGCTGACGCTCGCGTTCAATGGCGTGCGCCTGGAACCGCTGGCCCAGCACCATGCGGACGGCTTGCGCGCGGCAGCCGGTGACGGCGAACTGTGGAACCTGCGCGTGACCAGCGTGCCGACGCCGGACGACGTCGAACGCTATATCGACGCCGGCATGACGATGACCAACCGCGTCGCCTTCGCCGTGCTCGATGCCGCGACGAACACCGTCATCGGCACCACCAGCTACCACGACATCGTGCCGGAGATCGACCGCGTCGAAATCGGCTACACCTGGTATGCGAAACGGGTGCAGCGCAGCCACGTCAACACCAGCTGCAAGCTGATGCTGCTGGCGCATGCCTTCGACACGCTCGGCTGCGCCGTGGTCGGCCTGCGCACCGACTGCGAGAATTTCGTCTCGCAGGCCGCGATCGCGCGCCTCGGCGCCCAGCGCGACGGCGTGCTGCGCCACCATGCGCTGCGCCGTGACGGGACCGTGCGCGACACGGTCATGTTCAGCATCCTGCGCGCTGAATGGCCACAGGTACGCGCAGGCCTGCAGGGGCGCCTGGCCCATCACGCCGGAGCCATCGCATGCTGATCGACTTCTTCCGCGCGCTGCGCGATGCCAAGGTGCCGGTCTCGATCCGCGAATTCCTGACGCTGCTCGAAGCGCTGCAGCGCCAGGTGATCCTGCCCTCGCTCGACGAGTTCTATTACCTGGCGCGCCTGACGCTGGTGAAGGACGAAGCCCACTTCGACAAGTTCGATCGCGTGTTCGGCGCCTGGTTCAGAGGCGTCGATGCGGTGTTCGACGAGAAGGCCGAGATTCCACTGGACTGGCTGCTCAAGCGCTTCGAGCGCGAACTGACGCCCGAGCAGAAGGCGCAGCTGGAAAAATTCGGCTACGACAAGCTGCAGCAGCGCCTGCAGGAACTGCTGAAGGAACAGAAGGAGCGCCACGCCGGCGGCAGCAAATGGATCGGCACCGGCGGCACCTCGCCCTTCGGCCACGGCGGCACCAACCCGGAAGGCATCCGCATCGGCGGCCAGAGCCGCAACCGCAGCGCCGTCAAGGTGTGGGAGCAGCGCAGCTACCGCGACTACGACAACGAACGCGAACTGGGCACGCGCAACCTGAAGGTGGCGCTGCGCCGCCTGCGCCGCTTCGCGCGCCAGGGCGCGGCGGACGAACTGGCACTCGACGACACCATCCGCGCCACCGCCAGCAACGCGGGCTGGCTCGACATCCGCATGCGTCCCGAGCGGCGCAACCGGATCAAGGTGGTGATGCTGTTCGACGTCGGCGGCTCGATGGACGACCACATCGAGCGCACCGAAGAACTGTTTTCGGCCGCCAGCAGCGAATTCAAGAACATGGAGTTCTACTACTTCCACAACTGCGTCTACGACTACCTGTGGAAGAACAACCGGCGCCGCCACAGCGAGCGCTTCGACACCTGGGACGTGCTGCGCAAATACCCGCTTGACACCCGCATCCTGTTCGTCGGCGACGCTACCATGAGCCCGTACGAGGTAATGGCGCCGGGCGGGTCGGTCGAGTACAACAACGAGGAACCGGGTGCGGAGTGGCTGGCGCGCTTCGTGACCACCTTCCCCAAGTTCGTCTGGCTCAATCCGGAGCCGGAACACCTGTGGCAGTACCGGCAGTCGATCGCGCTGATCCGGCAGATCATGAACAACCGGATGTTCCCGATCACGCTCGATGGGCTGGAAAGGGCCATGCGCTTGCTGAGCAAATAAGCACCTTGCCACATTATTGACCCGCCCCCTGGCGGCGCATCAACCCGTCCTTACGCACTGTGTTAGCACGGACACGGACGGCCGCGCCCGAATCGCCAAGAATAGCGTCACTTGCCCGCCGCTCGCCGTGCTTCGCACAGGGTGTGGGGACGGGCAAGCCAGAACAATATTGCCTTGGGAGACTTAATGCCAGACCTGCTGTCCCTGTTGACGAGCCTTGCGTGGCCGCTGGCGATCGTGCTCGCCTGGCTGGCCGGCGAATTCGGGCAGCGCTGGACCGGCCTGCCGCGCATCAGCTTTTATGGCCTGGTCGGCTTCGCCTTCGGCAGCGCCCAGCTCGGCGCCCTGCCCGCACCCGACATGGGGCCGATCGCCCTGCTCGCCAATATCGCCTTTGGCCTGGTGCTGTTCGAACTTGGCAACCGCATCAACCTGCGCTGGCTGGTGACCAATCCCTGGATCGGCATGGCCGGCCTGGTCGAAGCCGGGCTGACTTTCGTCGCGGTTTATATCGTCGCCACCCTGTTCGGCACCAGCCAGATCACGGCGCTGCTGATGGGAGCGCTGTCGATGGCGACGTCACCCGCGACCGTGGTGCGCATCATCAACGAGCAGCGCAGCTCGGGCCAGATGACCGAGCGCGTGCTGCACCTGTCGGCGCTGAATTGCGTGCTGGCAGTGTTCGCTTTCAATGCCATCATCGGTTTCTGGATCTTCCGCACCTATGACGCGGTCGGCGAAGCGCTGTGGCAAAGCATGGTGATGCTGGCCGGCTCGCTGCTGGCCGGCGCCATCTTCGGCGTGATCGTCCCGGCCCTGCTGCGCGCTACCGGCAATGCGCAGCAGGACGCCACCGTCGCCTTTGCGCTGGCGGTGATCCTGCTGGCGTCGATCTGCGACCGCACCGGCCTGTCGCCGGTGGTGGCGGCGCTGGCCTTCGGCCTGACGGTGCGCTACCGGCGCGTCGCCTTCAACCAGACCCAGCGCAACTTCGGCGTGCTGGGCGAGGTGCTGACCATCCTGCTGTTCGTATACGCCGCCTCCACCATCGACTGGCGCCTGGTGCGTGACGCCTTTTGGCTGGCGCTGGCGGTAGTATTGGTGCGCATGCTGGCCAAGACCGCTGGCGTCACCGCCTTCGCCCACCTGTCCGGCATCACCCGGCGCAAAGGGATGCTGACCGGCCTGGGGCTGGCGCCGCTGGCCGTGTTCGTGATCCTGCTGCTCGAGCACACTCGCTATGCCGGGGTGCAGGTGGTCGAGGAATTGCGCGCGATGGCGGCGGTGACGATGCTGCTGGAAGTCTTCGGCCCGATCATCATCCAGCGCGCCCTGGTATGGGCGCGCGAAGCACCGGAGTCGAATCATGCCACTTGACGCATTCAATGCCTCGCAGCCGCTCACCTTCGGGGTCGAGCTCGAGCTGCAGCTGGTGAGCCTGTCGGATTTCAACCTGACCGCCGCCAGCCCCGACCTGATGCACCTCCTGAAGAGGAAGCCGTTCCCGGGCAACGTCACGCCCGAGATCACCGAGAGCATGATCGAGATTAACTCGAGCGTGCACTCGTCGTACGAGCCGCTGCTGAGCGAACTGCTGGAGATCCGCGACACCCTGGTCGCGGCCAGCGACATGCTCAATATCGGCATCGCCGGCGGCGGCACGCACCCGTTCCAGCACTGGTCGGATCAGAAGATCTCGGCCAAGCCGCGCTACGAATACCTGTCGCAGCTGTACGGCTATCTGGCCAAGCAGTTCACGGTATTCGGCCAGCACGTGCACATCGGCTGCGCCAACGGCGACGATGCGCTGTACCTGCTGCATGCGCTGAACCGCTACCTGCCGCATTTCATCGCGCTGTCGGCCTCGTCGCCGTTCGTGCAGGGCCACGACAGCCTGTTCGAATCGGCGCGCCTGAACTCGGTGTTCGCCTTCCCAATGAGCGGGCGGGCGCCGTTCACGCTGAAATGGCAGGATTTCCAGGACGTCTATTTTGCCAAAATGGAGCGCACCAACATCATCAAGAGCATGAAGGACTTCTATTGGGACCTGCGGCCGAAACCCGAATACGGCACCATCGAGCTGCGCGTGTGCGACACGCCGCTGACGGTGGAGCGGGCGGCAGCCCTGGCGGCCTACCTGCAGGCGCTGTGCCGCTACCTGCTGGAGCGCAAGGCCGCGGGCGCGCCCGACGAGATGCCGGCGGAAGACGATTACCTGGTCTACAACTACAACCGCTTCCAGGCCTGCCGATTCGGCCTGGAGGGCGCCATCACGCATCCGAAAACCTACGAGAGCATGGCGATGCGCGACGACATCCTGGCCACGCTCGATCAGATGCTGCCGCATGCCGAAGCGCTGGGCAGCGTCGATGCGCTGCGCCACCTGGCGACGGCGGTCGAGGGCGGCAGCGACGCGGCCATCCTGCGCCGCCACTTCGAGCAGGAAGGCAGTTGCGAAGGCATGGTCAATGCGGCGATCGGGCACTTCCGCGGCGGGCCGACCATGGCGCTGTGAGCGCCTGCGCGATCAGCTCGCCAGCGGCGCGGCCTTGCCGGGCCAGCCACCCTTCATGAAACGGGCCAGCAGCGGCTGACGGGTCGGCGCCGGCGCCGGCAGCTTGGCGTCGACCACGCCGGCCCATTGGTCGGCCAGCTGTTCGCAGGTGGCGCGCAGTACCGGGTCGATGCTGGGCAAGCGCGACAAGGCACACAGGTGGCGTTCGATCACCGAGGCCAGCTTGACGCACGGCTGCTCGCCGTCGCCGCGAGCGGTATAGTGGGACATCAGATGCAACAGCGAAGCGACCAGCAGCGCGTCCTGGCTGCGCGGTTCCTGCGACGCCGCCAGCGTCGGAATTGCGGCGGGGATGGTCATGTGTGCGTCTCCAAAATGCGTGCCCTGCGCCTGACCGGTGAGGGACGGAATCAAGAATCATGGTGAATCACGCCGCACATGGATGCGAATGATTCTCATTTAATTATTGACCGGTCGAGGGGCGAAAGCAAGCGTTTTCGGTAACCGTGTGGGGGCCGTTGACGTAGAGCAAGGAGGAGCGACGCGACCTTACAACCGCGTCTCGCGCGCCGCGCGCAAGAACTCGTCCAGCACCGGCGTGCAATCGAGCAGGTCCACCCCACCCGCCCGGTGGAATTCCGGATGCCACTGCAGACCCATCACGAAGTTGGCGCGCTGATAGCGGATCGCCTCGACGATCCCATCCGGCTCGGAATATGCCTCGACCCGGATATCGCGCCCCAGATCCTTCACCGCCTGGTGGTGAATCGAATTCACCACCGCGCGCTCGACCTTGGGGAACATGCGCGCCAGCGACGAGCCCTTGGGAAAGGCGATTGCATGCCGGTGCGCGTCGTACAAATCGTGCACGTGCGGCAAGGCTTCGGGAAATTCGGTCGCCACGTCCTGGTGCAGCGTGCCGCCGAACGCCACGTTGATCAGCTGGCAGCCGCGGCACACGCCCAGCACCGGTTTGCCGGCATCGACGAACTCATGCAGCAATTCGAGCTCGTACACATCGCGCGCACGGTCGCCGCTCCACTCCGGCCGGGTCGGGGTTTCGGAATAGGTCTGCGGCGCCACGTCGGCCCCGCCCTGCAGCACCAGCCCGTCCAGGTGACGCGCATAGTGGCGCAGCGTGATATTGCTGGGGTGTAGCAGCCCGTTGGTATTCACCGTCGGGATCATGAACACCAGCACGTCGCGCGACATCACCCACTGGGCGATCGATTCCTCGAGATACTGCAGGTTCTTGCTGAGCAGCCCCTTGGCGCCAGCTTCCGGGTGAAAGATGCGGGCCGAAACGCCGATGTGCAGCGTGCGCTGCATGAAATCGCGGTTGAAGCGTTCGCGCAGCGAGCGGAAACGCGAGCTGATGACGCGCCCGGCCAGCGCCAGCGGCGTGTCGCCGTCGCGCTGGTAGCGCGGTATGCCACCGTTGGTCTGCCTGCCGGCGCGGCGGTCCGGCACCCGCACCGGGGTCTCGGGACGCTTTTCGGGCGCAGGCTCGTGCGGAGGCCCGGCGGGCGGGTCGGGCAGTTTGTGATCGTCTTCGGCCATGTTGACAATATAACTTCGCCCTGGACGCGCACGATTCGAAAATTGTGACAAAAGCGCATGCCTGACGCGCGCGCCGTTACCGTCCCAACCTGCCTTCAAACCGGCAAGTCGAGCAGCTTGTGGAAGGTCATCAACAGGTGGCGCCCGGTCACCGGCTTGTCGAGCAGGCCACGCACGCCGGCGCGGCGCGCGCGCACCGCGTCGTAGCGGAACGATTGCTCGACCAGGAACAGCACCGGCGTGCGCCCCGCGCCTTCTTGCGACTTGATCAGGCTGCACAATTCATACGGTTCGATGCCGGACGCGGCGGTGTTGATCATCACCAGCGACACCGCCGTCTCGTCGCACAGGCGGGCGGCGGCGCGCGGGCCGTCGGTCCAGGCCAGGGCTGGCCGGTGTGCGGGCGCCTGCTGGCCCAGCACGCGCGCGACGTGATTGTGGAAGGTACATTCCTTGTCCACCACCAGAACGGCCCCATCTGGAGGACCATGGCGCAGACGGGAATAAAAGGCCGGCGATTCGCAGTCGGGCGCGATGCGCAGGCGGCGCCGGCGCTCGGGCCGCAGGCGCTCGCCGCGCGCCACGCAGGCGGCCTGGGCCTGCACGCGCTGGTCGAGCAGATCGGCCAGCACATCGTGCAGCACCAGGCGTTCGACTGGCCTTGCCATGGTCGGCCACAGGGTCGGCCCCGGCGAGCCGATCACCAGCGCGCTGTGCAGCGCGCCCGGCGGCAAACAGTCGAGACGGGCCACGGCAGCCGGGCTGTCGCCATTGACAATATAGACGTCAGGCTCTTGCAAACTGTCTTCGTGCAGGCAAAAATACGACGGCCCCGCCCCTGGCACGCGGATCAGCATGGCTTCCAGGCGTGCGAATTCCTCGGGTAAAAATCCGAGCAGGCGAACGGTAAACGGGCTACAAGACGCAGTCATCGGTAACGCCCCTCCCTGGCATAGCCGGACATGATCCAGCTTAATCTAGCACAAGTGCGCAAACCGAAAAGCACAACACGTTGGTGGAATACTGTATATTTATCCAGTAAAAAAGCCTAACCTTTTCCGCCCGACAAGATAGAATGCGCAAGCATTCGACATTACACACATTAGTATGGCCTCCAAGAAACCCGCTCCCGACTATAGCGAATCATCCATCCGCGTCCTCAAAGGGCTCGAACCTGTGAAACAGCGTCCGGGCATGTACACCCGGACCGAGAATCCGCTCCACATCATCCAGGAAGTGATCGACAACGCCTCGGACGAGGCGCTGGGCGGCCACTGCAAGAACATCGGCGTCACGCTCAACCCGGACGGCTCGATCACGGTCGAAGACGACGGCCGCGGTATCCCGGTCGGCATCCACCCGGAAGAAGGCGTCTCCACGGTCGAAATCGTGTTCACGCGCCTGCACGCCGGCGGCAAGTTCGACAAAGGCTCGGGCGGCGCCTACGCCTTCTCGGGCGGCCTGCACGGCGTCGGCGTCTCGGTCACCAATGCGCTCTCCAAGCGCCTCGAGATCGAGGTGTGGCGCAAGGACGACCAGGGCAACGGCCAGCACAAGCTGGTGTTCGCCGACGGCGACGTGATCGAGCCGCTGACTTCGTCGCCTGCCGAGCGTGGCGGCAAGAAAAACGGTACCCGCGTCACTGCCTGGCCGGACGGCAAATACTTCGATTCGCCGAACATCCCGCTCGGCGACCTGCAGCGCCTGCTGCGCTCGAAAGCCGTGCTGCTGCCGGGCGTAACCGTCACGCTGACCAATGCCAAGGGCGAATCGCAGACCTGGCGCTACGACGAGGGCCTGCGCGGCTACCTGACCGAAGCGCTGGCGCAAAGCTCGACCGGCGAAACCGTGATCCCGCTGTTCGAAGGCGAGCAGTTCGCCGCTGCTGGTGACGAGAGCTTCGCCGAGGGCGAAGGCGCCAGCTGGGTGGTGGCCTGGACCGAGGAAGGCGGCGTGGTGCGCGAGTCCTACGTCAACCTGATTCCGACCGTCAGCGGCGGCACCCACGAAGCCGGCCTGCGCGACGGCCTGTTCGGCGCGGTGAAGAACTTCGTCGAGCTGCACGGCCTGCTGCCGAAAGGCGTCAAGCTGCTGCCCGAGGACGTCTTTGCCCGCACCTCGTTCGTGCTGTCGGCCAAGGTGCTGGATCCGCAATTCCAGGGCCAGACCAAGGAACGCCTGAATTCGCGCGACGCGCTCAAGCTGGTCTCGACCTTCATCAAACCGCCGCTCGAACTCTGGCTGAACCAGCACGTCGAATACGGCAAGAAGCTGGCCGAACTGGTGATCAAGCAAGCCCAGTCGCGCCTGCGTTCGCTGCAAAAGGTCGAGAAGAAGAAATCGTCCGGCGTGGCCGTGTTGCCGGGCAAGCTGACCGATTGCGAATCAACCGACCTCACCCGCAACGAACTGTTCCTGGTCGAGGGCGACTCGGCCGGCGGTTCGGCCAAGATGGGCCGCGACAAGGAATTCCAGGCCATCCTGCCGCTGCGCGGCAAGGTGCTCAACTCCTGGGAAACCGACCGCGACCGCCTGTTCGCCAACAACGAGATCCATGACATCGCAGTGGCGATCGGCGTCGATCCGCACGGCCCGAACGATTCGCCGGATCTGACGGGTCTGCGCTACGGCAAGATCTGCATCCTGTCCGATGCGGACGTGGACGGCTCGCACATCCAGGTGCTGCTGTTGACGCTGTTCTTCAAGCACTTCCCGGCCCTGTTCAGGAACGGCAATATCTGCGTCGCCCGTCCGCCGCTGTTCCGCGTCGACGTGCCGGCGCGCGGCAAGAAGCCGATCCAGAAGCTGTACGCGCTGGACGACGGCGAACTGCTGGCGATCGAGGACAAGCTGAAGAAAGAAGGCCTGAAGGAAGGCGTGTGGAGCATCTCGCGCTTCAAGGGCCTGGGCGAGATGAACGCCGAGCAGCTGTGGGAAACCACCATGAATCCGGACACGCGCCGTCTGCTGCCGGTGTCGTTCGGCCAGTACGACCTGGCGGAATCGGCGTCGCGCTTCAATATGCTGATGGGTAAGGGCGAAGCTGCGGCGCGCCGTGCCTGGATTGAAGAACACGGCAACGAGACCGAGGCCGATATCTGATCGGCTCCATCGATCTATCGGCAGAACACGAATACATACCATGACGAATCAAGCAAGCCTATTCGAACAAGCGAGCAAGCCGGCCGACGACGCCGAAACGCTCACCCTCTCCACCTTCGCCGAGCGCGCCTACCTCGACTACGCCGTCTCGGTGGTCAAGGGCCGCGCCCTGCCCGACGTGGCCGACGGCCAGAAGCCGGTCCAGCGCCGCATCCTGTACGCGATGAATGAACTGGGCCTGGGCCCGACCGCCAAGCCGCGCAAATCGGCCGCCGTGGTCGGCGACGTGCTCGGTAAGCTGCACCCGCACGGCGACCAGTCGGTGTACGACGCGCTGGTGCGCATGGCGCAGGACTTCTCGCTGCGCTATCCGCTGATCGACGGCCAGGGCAACTTCGGCTCGCGCGACGGCGATGGCGCGGCGGCGATGCGCTATACCGAAGCCCGCCTGACCCCGATCTCGCGCCTGCTGTTAGATGAGATCGACATGGGCACGGTCGACTTCCAGCCCAACTACGACGGCTCCACTAACGAGCCGCGCACGCTGCCGGCGCGCCTGCCGATGGTGCTGCTCAACGGCGCCTCGGGCATCGCGGTCGGCCTGGCCACCGAGATCCCGTCGCACAATCTGCGCGAAGTGGCATCGGCCGCGGTGGCGATGATCCGCAATCCGAAGATCACCCACGCCGAGCTGATGACGCTGATCCCGGGTCCGGACTTCCCGGGCGGCGGCCAGATCATTACCCCGGCCTCGAACATCGCCGACATGTACGCGGTCGGCCGCGGCTCGATGAAGGTGCGCGCACGCTGGAAGATCGAAGAACTGGCGCGCGGCCAGTGGCAGGCGGTGGTCTATGAACTGCCGCCGGGCTGCTCGTCGCAGCGCGTGCTGGAAGAGATCGAAGAGCTGACCAATCCGAAGGTCAAGCTGGGCAAGAAGGCGCTGCTGCCGGAGCAGCTGGCGCTGAAGAACACCATCCTCGGTTCGCTAGACGCGGTGCGCGACGAATCCGGCCGCGAAGCGCCGGTGCGCCTGGTGTTCGAGCCGAAGTCGAAGAACCAGGACCAGAACGAATTCATGCTGATGCTGCTGGCGCATACGTCGCTGGAATCGTCGGCACCGATCAACCTGGTGATGATCGGCGGCGACGGCCGTCCGCGCCAGAAGGGCCTGACCGCGATCATCCAGGAATGGATCGATTACCGCTTCGTCACCGTCCGCCGCCGTACCGAATTCAGGCTGGGCAAGGTCAACGACCGCATCCACATCCTGGAAGGCCGCGAGACCGTGCTGCTGAACATCGACAAGGTGATCGCGATCATCCGTAATTCGGACGAGCCGAAGGCGGCGCTGATCGAAGAATTCCGTCTGAGTGAACGCCAGGCCGAAGACATCCTCGAGATCCGCCTGCGCCAGCTGGCACGCCTGGAAGCGATCAAGATCCAGCAAGAGCTTTCTGAACTGCGCAACGAAAAGGAAAAGCTGCAGGATCTGCTGGACAACCAGTCGTCGATGAAGCGCCTGATCATTCGCGAGATCGAGCAGGACGCCAAGCAGTTCGGCGACAACCGCCGCACCGTGATCGAGGAAGCGCAGCGCGCGGTGGCCGAACAAAAAGTGATCGACGAACCGGTGACCGTGATCGTGTCCGAAAAGGGCTGGGTACGCGCGCGTACCGGCATCGGCCACGACCCGGCCCAGTTCACGTTCAAGGCTGGCGACTCGCTGTACAAGGCCTTCGAATGCCGTACGGTGGACCATCTGCTGGGCATCGGCGACAACGGCAAGGCATACTCGGTGCCGGTCAACGCGCTGCCGGGTGCGCGCGGCGACGGCGTGCCGATCACCACGCTGGTCGATCTGTCGGGCGGTGTGCGCATCCTGCACTACTTCGCGGGCAATCCGGACACGCGTCTGCTGCTGGCGACCTCGGATGCTTTCGGCTTCATCACCAAGGCCGGCGACATGGTCAGCCGTCTGAAAGGTGGTAAATCGTTCATCACGTTGAACGAAGGCGCTACCCCACTGCCGCCGCGGATCGTATCGGACGCTGCCGGCGCGATCGCCTGCCTGTCCGAGAAGGGCCGCGTGCTGGTGTTCGGCATCGACGAGATGAAGGTGCTGACCAATGGCGGTCGTGGTGTGACGCTGATGGAGCTGGAGCCGAAAGAGACGCTGCTGGCGGCGCAACCGATCACGCAGAAAGGCGTGAACGTGATGGGCACCTGGTCGGGCGACAAGGCGCGTACCGTGGAACTGTTCGCCTCGGGCTTGGAGCCGCACTTCGGCAAGCGTGCACGCAAAGGCAAAGCTTTGTCGGCTCGCCTGAAGGCGCAGGATCTGGCGATGCGGGCGGAAGGCTGATGCATCCGTAACCACCTCTCTTTGATCCGTCATTCCTGCCACTGGCAGCAATGACGGTCTTTAGATAGGTGGAATAAAAAAAATGCCGGCGCGAAGCCGGCATTTTTCATTTCAAGCTGACTGCTTAGTTCTTGGCAGCAGCCTTGTGCACGTCAGCCTGGGCTTCAGCGCGGACCTTTTCGGTCTTGGCCGCAGCAGTTGCCTTGTCGGCAGCTGCATCGACCTGGGCCTTCAGCACTTTTTCGTCGGCCTTGATCATTTTTTTCTCGGCCTTCAGGTTGGCGCTGGCGACCTTGTCTTCAGCCTTGGCCATGGCCTTGGCGCGGTCTTCCGGATCGGCCTTGGCAACCTTCGCCGCCGCGTCGGTGTGCGTTTCGACCAGGTCAGCATGCGCTTCCGACTTCGCTTCGGCCGACTTGGCCATCTGCTTGTTCACTTTTTCGTTGGCCTTTACGGCGGTCTTGATCTCTTTCTGTTCGGCCTTGATGATGTCCTTCTCGGCATTGGCTTCAGCCTTGACCACGCGGTTGTCGGCAGCGGTGGTGGCGGTGGTCTGGGCGTGGGCAGCAGTAGCGAACAGGCCGGCGATGAGGGTAGCGATCAGTTTGTTCATGATGTGTTCCTTTCTGGTGGTCACGTGCAGATCAACATGTTCTGTACGTCGTTGTTGTTCTTCAGTGATTCCAGAATACGTCCGTCGCTCCGCCGGGTCTGTTAGTTAGCCCACCGAGAATTTGTCAGAGTTGTAAGCAAAGATTACTGTCGGACAGGTCCCGCATACAGGTCGATGATGTCGGTGATGCCGTCCTGGCACACCGGACAGAACTGTTCACTACGGTCGAACATGATGCACTGCATCGCGGGCCGGTAGTAACCGCTGGCCTCGTAGTTGGCGCCTTCGAAGGCACCGATCGTGTGACGGTGCGGCTGCTGAGCGAACAGGGCATTGGTCTGTTTCAGGTCTTCGCGGAACAGCGCATTCATCTCGGACTCGGGCCGATTGGCCGCACGCAGCGCTGCCCGCTTCTTCTGATAGGCGCGCGATGCTTCCTCGTACTGTTCCTTCGGCCACGGCGTCGGCAACGGCGTGCCATCCTTCACGTGGCGCTTCCATTTCAGCTTGCCTGGGTCGCGCAGCGCGGTGGCGTTCGGCTCCCACGGTTCCGGCCGTCCGCTGGCTGCCGCGTACGCCACCGGCGAGGTGTAGTACTCGTCGGCCAGGCCGGCGAAGTGATGACCGAACTCGTGCACGAACAGGTAGTTGGCCCAGTCGTTACTGGCTGCTGCCGTGCTGAACTGGCCGAAGATGCCGCCGCCGCCATAAGTTTCGTTGTTGACCAGGATCTCGATGAACTCGTACGGCGCGTGCTGGGCGATCTCGCGCAGCGCGCGGTTGTCGAGCGTCAGCACGTAGCGCTCGCTCCCGAAGATGTCGTAGCGCGTGCCCAGTGCCGACGGGTTGTGCACGCCGGTCGAGGGACGACTGATGCCCGACTTCTCGGTCGGCACCGCCAGCGCCCACACATTGAAGTCTTTCGCGCGCTCGCGGAAT
The DNA here is from genome assembly GCF_031995545.1 of Massilia sp. Taxonomy (GTDB): domain Bacteria; phylum Pseudomonadota; class Gammaproteobacteria; order Burkholderiales; family Burkholderiaceae_D; genus Telluria. The sequence continues at coordinate 24,736 of NZ_DAMAGA010000025.1, read as the reverse complement.
GGCGACACCGAGAACAGATGCTGCGACAGGCGGCGTGCGTCCTGTTCGAATTTCTTCATCTCTTTCTGGGTGTAGCCGTCACCCAGGATCAAGAGGTCGACCTTGTCGGGCGACGGCCCGCTGACCTGGATCGGAATCGGCTTGGCCAGCGCCGGCGGCTGCTGGCGTACCACGTCCTGCGCATTCGGATCGACATCGATGCTCCACGCCACTGAGAACGCGTTGCGCTCGTCGCGCTTGAGGATGCGCACCCGCACCGGCTGTGCGAACTGCGGGAAGCGCACCGACTCCTGGAAACTGCGGCTGATGCGGCCGGCTTCTTCGGTCGAGCGCCATTCGCCGAACACGGTCGAGAAACCGCGCGAATACAGCAGGTCGCCGGTCTTGGCATCGACCACTTCCAGGCGGTTGTTGCCGCGATTGGTGTCGTCCATATTGCGGGCCAGATTGCCCGGCCAGGGCAACGGCTCGATCACCACGCGCTCGATCGCATAGCGGTCGTCGAGCGCGTTGCCGCTGTGGGTGTAATCGAGACGGACGGTGGCCGGCTGGGCGGCGTGGGCAAAGACAGAGACTACGCCGAGCAGCAGCGCGGCAAACGAGTGGAACAGGCGCATCGCGATTCCTTAATGGATAGATCGCGATATTGTATCTAATACTTTTAGTGGCCAAAAATTATGGAGGGCATCATGAACGACGCAGCACTCAATTGTCACAACTCACTCAAAGCGATTGCAACACTAGGGAAACTACACTATGCATACTTAAACTGCATAGGAAACAAAACATTAAAAGCAGCATACCTTCCACAGAAAATTCGATGGTATACCGTTGCGCTTTGGGCCACGACGATCGTGCCAGCGGTGGCGATCGCAGTTCTCCAATTTTTTGTAGATCCAGATTGGGGGTGGTTAGGCATGCTCGCCCAAGTAGCAATTATGCTCTTTTTATACTTCCCTTTAGCGAAGTACTGTATTCGAAATGGTCTTCCTGATGAGCATCGTGAACTAGGAATAACGGGCGTGAACACATCACACTCGGCCAAACTTCATCTTCCCTTCCTTAAGCTTCTCTTCTTTCGCCGTCACGTAATGAATGAACTTCAGGTAGGCCATGAAGAAATAAAAACCAGCATCGAAGTCTTAGAGCTAAGTACCAAAGACTCTCCTCCCTCATGGAGCACGTATTTTCGGCACCCCGTGCCGCTGCTACTGATCAGTAGTCTTGTTGTCTTGATCAATTCCCGCGTCTCTACCTGGATCAACGCGACCCAAATGCAAAGTCAAACATTCTTGGCAGTCGGATTATCAATAACCTGGGTACTCAGCATAGGTTTCATTCTATTCACTTGGAGATATTCTGAATTGGAATCCCGATGGAATTTTTTGCGCACTCTGAGGTGGCTAGAACTAACAACTAGACCTAATACTAAGTCAATCGCAGACAATGAAAATTGCTATTTATATTGATAAAGTGGCCGCTGCACCACGATCGGCCGGATATCGAGCCGCACGTTGTACACCGAATACGTTTCGCTGAATGGCGACTGATAGCCGACGCTCTCGCCGGTGCGCGACAGCTTGAATTCGAAGCCGAGGTCGGGTTGCTCGGCGGTGGCGCTGTCGAGTGACAGCCCGATGGCTTCCGGCTGGTCGCTGTCGATGAGTTTTCCCATCAAATCGACCACGGTGCCGTTGCCGAGGATGTCGGCGGTGAACAGCGGCTCGCGGTAGTACGGCTTGCCGGCGTCGATCTTGCCCTCGGCCTTGTCTGAGGCCGGCGTGAACACGCCGCTGGCCAGGTTGAAGCGGTCGCCGTTGTCGAGGTAACTCAGGCGGCCGTTGCTGAGGTTGAAGGTGCCGTCACGGGTGGCAGCGTTGGTCAGGTCCACCAGCAGCGCGCCGCGGTAGCCGATCACCTCGACGTCGCGCTTCGGTCCCACCACCATGGCGGTGTTCTCGTCGATGCCGAGGCCGATCTTGTAGCCCTTGGCCAGCATCGCCGGCAGCATGCGCGCGAAGCGGCCGCGCACCAAGAGGTGCTGGTCGATGAACACGTCGTCGCCGATGAAGCCCAGGCCTTGCGTGATGTGGCGGCCGTCGCTCAAGCCCTGCTTGAGCGTGGCCAGCACCGCGCGCGGCTGGCCGAACATGGTGCTGCTCATGATGGCGGCACCGGCGCTGGAGCCGGCGATCACGCCGCCGCGCCGGTACATGTCCCACAGCGCGTCGAGCACGCGCGTGTTGCTACCGTCGGGGCGGCGCAGCGCGCGCGTGATGCGGCCCTGGTCGCCGCCGGCGAAATAGGCGCCGCCGGCCGAGCGCACCGCGGCCGCCAGTTCGGCGTCTTCGGCCGCGACGCGGTAATCGAGTTTGTCGAGGCGTTCGGCCACCGGCACGAAGAAGGCGCGCGCGCCGCTGCGGTTGAAGCGTTCGACCAGCAGCCGCGCGGCGCGTTCCGGCGTGGCCGAGGCGGAAGCGAAGACGGCGATGCGGGCGCCCTGCCCGCCGGCGAGCTCGACGATGCGATCCCAGACCGCGTCGTTGTCGGAACGCAGGGCGCCGCCGACGATGACCAGCGAACCCTGGGGTTGCTGGCTGTTTGCACGTGGCGGCGCACTGGGATGGACGGAATCGGCGGCGTGCGCGACCGGAAGCACGCTAGGGCCGAGTGCTACCAGCGCTGTCAATAACAGCCGTAGCAGCAGAGAATGAAACAAGACACCAACGAAAGTCCTGAACATGGCGCTTCCCCCGATAAGTCATCAAGGTAAGCCTGATTCCAGAATCACGTCGCCATGTTGCGTACCGTCATGACAGATAAATGTTGGGGAAATATCGCTCCATCAACGTCTCGGGACGTTGCGGGGAAGTGAAGCCGAAGCGCTCGTACAGGCTGTGCGAATCGGCAGTAGCGAGCGTGAAGCGGCGCAGCTTTTGCAGGCTCGGATGGCGCATCACGACGCCGATCAACTGCTTGCCGTAGCCATTGCCGCGAAACTCGGGTACGACGAACACGTCCACCAGATTGGCGAAGGTGGCGAAGTCGGTGATCACGCGCGCGAACGCGATCTGGCGGCCGTCGAGGTAGCCGCCGAAGCACAGCGAATTCTCAATGGCGCGCTCGACGGTCGGTCGCGAAATGCCGACGGCCCAGGTCGACTGCTCACTGAGGAAGCGGTAGATCATCGGGATGTCGAGCCGGGTCTGGTCGGTGCTGACCTGGAAGCTGGAATCGTTGGTAACCATGGTGCCTGGGGAGCTGGCAAAAAATTTATTCTATCGCTATTTGTACTTTGTATAACGTCCGCTTGGCGCCCGGATGCCGGTTTTTTTGCGGGTATTGCCGGGAGTAAGCTGCTTGCGGGCGGGAGGGTCGGCCACGCGGTTTATAATCGCCGGATCCCCAACCGGAATTCCACCATGACCGAACAATTCTCCAAAAAAGCCGAAGCCTGGTCGGCCCGTTTCTCCGAACCCGTGTCCGATCTCGTCAAGCGCTACACCGCCTCGGTGTTCTTCGACAAGCGCCTGGCCCAGTACGACATCGAAGGTTCGCTGGCGCATGCCGAGATGCTGGCGGCGCAGGGCATCATCAGCGCCGCGGACCGTGCCGAGATCGAGCGCGGCATGGCTCAGATCCGGTCCGAGATCGAGGCCGGCACCTTCGAGTGGCTGCTCGACCTGGAAGACGTGCACCTGAACATCGAAAAGCGCCTGACCGAGCTGGTCGGCGACGCCGGCAAGCGCCTGCACACCGGCCGCTCGCGCAATGACCAGGTCGCCACCGACATCCGCCTGTACGTGCGCGCCGCGATCGACGACGTGGTTGCCCTGCTGGCGGGCCTGCGCGGCGCCCTGACGGACCTGGCCGAGCGCCATCACGACACCATCATGCCGGGCTTTACGCACCTGCAGGTGGCGCAGCCGATCACCTTCGGCCACCACATGCTGGCCTACGTGGAAATGTTCGGCCGCGATGCCGAGCGCATGCTCGACGCGCGCCGCCGCGTGAACCGCCTGCCGCTGGGCGCCGCCGCCCTGGCCGGCACCACCTTCCCGATCGACCGCCTGCGCGTGGCCAAGACCCTGGGCTTCGACGACGTCTGCCACAACTCGCTGGACGCCGTGTCCGACCGCGACTTCGCGATCGAGTTCACCGCCGCCGCATCGATCCTGATGATGCACATCTCGCGCTTCTCGGAAGAACTGGTCATGTGGATCAGCCCGCGCATCGGCTTCATCGACATCGCCGACCGCTTCTGCACCGGCTCGTCGATCATGCCGCAAAAGAAAAACCCGGACGTACCGGAACTGGCGCGCGGCAAGACTGGCCGCGTGTATGGCCACCTGACCGGCCTGCTGACCCTGATGAAAGGCCAGCCGCTGGCCTACAACAAGGACAACCAGGAAGACAAGGAACCGCTGTTCGACACGATCGACACCGTCCTTGATACGCTGCGCATCTTCACCGACATGGCGTCGGGCATCACGGTCAAGGCCGAGAACATGCGTTCGGCCGCGCTGCAGGGCTACGCCACCGCCACCGACCTGGCCGACTACCTGGTCAAGAAGGGCCTGCCGTTCCGCGATGCGCACGAAGCCGTGGCGCATGCAGTGCGTGAATGCGATGTGGCGGGCTGCGACCTGTCGGAAATGTCGCTCGAGACGCTGCAGGGCTTCTCCAAGCTGATCGAACAGGATGTGTTCGCCGTGCTGACGCTGGAAGGTTCCGTCGCCGCGCGCGACCACGTGGGCGGCACCGCGCCGAACCAGGTACGCAAGGCGATCGAGCGCGTGCGCAAGCAGCTGGCCGAGTAATCGGGCTGCATCGAGAGCTGACTTCGACGGGCCGGCGCATGATGCCCCGGCCCGTTTTTCTTTTATTGAATATTTTTCATACAAACGAATGACTGCACTGCCAGACCGCGACTACGCCGCCTTCCTGTTCGACATGGACGGCACCATCCTGACCTCGATCATCGCCGCCGAACGCGTGTGGGCCAACTGGGCGCGCTCGCACGGGCTCGACGTCGACGTCTTCCTGCCGACCATCCACGGCAAGCGCGCCGAAGACACGGTGCGCGGCCTCGGCCTGCCGGACATCGATCCGGTGCAAGAAGCCAACAACATCACCCTGTCCGAGATCGCCGACGTGGACGGCATTGAAGCGATCGCCGGCGTGAGCGCCTTCCTGGCGACGCTGCCGGCCGAGCGCTGGGCGATCGTGACCTCGGCCCCGCGCCTGCTGGCCGAAGCGCGCATCGCCGCCGCCGGACTGCCGCTGCCGCCGGTGCTGGTGTCGGCCGACGATGTAACGCGCGGCAAGCCGGCGCCGGACCCGTTCCTGCTGGGTGCGCAAAAGCTCGGCGTGGCGCCGGAGCAATGCCTGGTGTTCGAGGATACGCTGGCCGGCCTGCAGTCGGCCGAAGCGGCGGGCATGGACAGCATCGTGGTCACGGCCACGCACAAGCATCCGATCGAGACTACCGTGACCGGCGTGCCGGACTATGACGACCTGCGTGCGATCCGCACCGGTGAAGGACTGCTGCGTCTGCAACGGGCGCGTTCGTAGTCAGCCTTGCATGATGCCGGGCCAGCCCCATGTGAATACTGGACTGGCTTGGGGAGAACATCATGCAACGCTACAGCAACCGCAGCGGCGAGTCGGGCATCGTCGCCTACGAGATCGGCAAGGATCCGAAAGAACCGGCGATCATTGTCGAGTTTCTGGGTGGGGATCGCTACCTGTACACCGGGCACAGCGCCGGCGTCGAGAACATCGCCAGGATGCAGGAACTGGCCCATGAGGGCCAGGGATTGTCCACTTTCATCAGCCGGCATGTGCGCGAGCGGTATGCGCGCAAGCTGACCTGAATATCGTTGCTACGACTGTGGCAGATACGGCGTGCCATCCTTGCGGGTGGTGGTATCCGTGGCGCTGTCATAGCGCATGTCGACGTCGGAATACGTGACCACGTCGCTCTTGTCCTTGGTGCCGCACACCAGGAACACCCCATTGCCCCAGCTGCGATTCACCAGATGATGGCCGTTCGGCTTGCCGGCTGGAAAAGCCGCGCAATCGCCGGCGCGCATGATGGTTTCGCCCTCGTCCGTGATCAGGGTCAACTCGCCCGAGATCACCATTACGAACTCATCCTCACGCGAATGCCAGTGCCGGTGCGATGATCCGGCGCCCGGCTGCAGCTCGACCAGGTTGACGCCGAACTGGGTCAGGCCGCCGGCCTCGCCCAGCCGTTGCTGGCTGCGTCCATCGACCAGCTCGTTGAACTGCTGGGGATAATCACTCCCGCCTTGCATCGGGATACTGCTCAAATCCAGTCGCGACATCTGGCTCTCCGTTCGATGGGCGTGGATGGCGGGTGCCACCCACGCTGCGGCTAGCATCTTACTGCGTCTGCTCGCCGCGTTTCTGTACCAGCGTCAGGATATCGTAACTCGCCACCAGCTCGTCGCGCTGGTTGGTCACCTGCACGTCCCAGGCCACCACGCCCTGCCCGCGGCCCTGCTCGTCCGTGCGATTGCGATCGACCTTGCGCTTGCAGGTAAGCCGGGCGCGGATGGTGTCGCCGATCGCCACCGGGGCCACGAAGCGCAGGTTGTCGAGGCCGTAATTGGCCAGCACCGGCCCCGGCGCCGGGGACACGAACAGCCCGGCCGCGGCCGACAGCACGAAGTAGCCGTGCGCGATGCGCTGGCCGAACTGCGTGTCCTTGGCCGCGATCTCGTCGAAGTGCATGTAGAAGTAGTCGCCCGAGACGCCGCCGAAGTTGACGATGTCGGCCTCAACCACCGTGCGCCGGTGCGTGAGCAGCGAGTGGCCGGTTTCCAGGTCTTCGAAGTAGCGGCGGAACGGATGGACTTCGCTTTCCTTGACCGCACCGCCGCGCACGTATTCGCCGGTGACGGCGCCCAGCATGGTCGGCGAGCCCTGCACCGCGGCGCGCTGCAGGAAGTGCTTCACGGCGCGGATACCGCCCAGCTCTTCGCCGCCGCCGGCGCGGCCCGGACCGCCATGTTTCAACTGCGGCAGCGGCGAGCCGTGGCCGGTGGAGTCGACCGCCGCCTCACGGTCGAGGATCAGCACGCGGCCGTGCGAGGCGGCCGCCATCGGCACCGCGTAGGCGGCGATGGCCGGGTCCTTAGTGGCCAGCGTGGTCACCAGGCTGCCCTTGCCGCGTGCGGCCAGGTCGAGCGCTTCGTCGATGTCGCGGTAGGTCATCAGGGTGCTGACCGGGCCGAAGGCTTCGATGTCGTGCACCGCATCGTTGGCTAGAGCGTTACGGCACAGGAGCAGCGTGGGCGAGAAGAAGGCGCCATTCGCGCATCCATCTCCCACCGGAGAAAAGCCGTCGCGCGCGCTGAACAGGACTTCATTGCCGCGCGCGAGCAGTTCGACCCGCTCGCTCACGTCGCGGTGCTGGTCCATCGAGGCCAGCGCGCCCATGCGCACGCCTTCCATCTTCGGATTGCCGACCGTGATCTTCCTGAGGCGCTCGCGCAGGCGTTCGCCGACCGCATCCACGTGTGCCTCGGGCACGATCACGCGCCGGATCGCGGTGCACTTCTGGCCGGCCTTGCCGGTCATCTCGCGAGCGACTTCCTTGACGAACAGGTCGAATTCTTCATCGTCAGGCGTCACGTCCGGCGCCAGGATGGCGCAGTTGAGCGAGTCGGCTTCGGCGGTGAACGGGACCGATTCACGGATCAGGTTCTGGTTGGCGCGCAGCCTGGCGGCGGTGTCGGCCGAACCCGTGAAGGTGACGGCATCGAATCCGCCCAGGCGATCGAGCAGGTCGCCGGTGCTGCCGATCACCAGCTGCAGCGCGCCCTCGGGCAGCAGCTTCGAGTCCATCATCATTTTCACCACTGCGTGGGTCAGATAGCTGGTGGCGGTGGCCGGCTTGGCGATGCAGGGCATGGCTGCGAGAAAAGTGGGCGCGAATTTCTCGAGCAGGCCCCAGATCGGGAAGTTGAAGGCGTTGATGTGCACCGCGACGCCGCCGCGCGGCACCAGGATGTGGGTGCCGGCGAAGCCGCCGCGCTTGCCCAGGGCGATGGCCGGGCCTTCGTGCAGCACGTTCGACGACGGCAGCTCGCGCGAACCCATGCTGGCGTAGGCGAACAGCGTACCGATGCCGCCTTCGACGTCGACCCAGCTGTCCTGGCGCGTGGCGCCGGTGAGGTGCGAGATCTCGTACAACTCTTCCTTGCGCTCCATGAGATACAGGGCCAGGGCTTTCAGGCGCTGGGCGCGTTTCTGGAAGTCGAGCGACATCAGCTGGCGGATGCCGGTCTTGCGCGCGTAGCTCAGGGCTTCGTCGAAGTCGATTTGTTCCGCGTGGGTATGGTAGATCAGCGCGTTGTCGAGGGCGCTGTGCAGCGGCGTATGCGATTGCTGGCCGTGCCAGCGGCCGGCGATCAGGCTTTGTAGTGTCGGGATGTTGCCCATGTCGTGTCTCCTCAGTGTGGCTCTGTGGCCTATGCCTTCGGCTTGTGCATGCCGTCGGCGTCGAATGCGATTCTCTGGCGGTCAGGCTCGACTTCGAGCAACGCGTCCACTTCACGCATGCTCTGATGCGAGCGCACCGCCAGTTCGTGATACTGGCGCGTGCCGAAAGTCTTCCATTGCACGTCGTCGTCGGTCAGTTCACGCACCACTTTGGCCGGCGTGCCCATCACCATCGAGCGCGGTGGAATGACCAAATTGGCCTTCACAAAACTCATCGCGGCCACGATCGACTCGGCGCCGACAACGGCGCGGTCCATCACCACCGCATTCATGCCGACCATCGCATTGCGTCCGACGCGGCAGCCGTGCAGCACGGCACCATGGCCGATATGGCCATCGGCTTCGACCACCGTGTCGTCGCCGGGAAAGCCGTGCATCACGCAGGTATCCTGGATATTCGCGCCTTCTTCCAGGATCAAGCGCCCGAAGTCGCCGCGCAAGGAAGCCAGCGGCCCGACGTAACAGCGCGGACCGACGATCACGTCGCCGATCAGCACCGCGCTCGGATGCACGTAGGCGCTCGGATGCACCACCGGGCGCACGCCGTCGATCTCGTAAACCTTGACCATGCCTTACACCCGCTCGACGATGATGGCGATACCCTGCCCGACGCCGATGCACATGGTGCACAGCGCGTAGCGGCCCCCAATGCGGTGCAGCTGGTTCACCGCCGTCGTCACCAGGCGTGCGCCAGAGGCGCCAAGCGGATGGCCGAGCGCGATCGCTCCGCCGTTCGGGTTCACGTGTTCGGCGTCATCTGGCAGGCCGAGGTCGCGCGTCACCGCCAGACCTTGCGCGGCGAAGGCTTCGTTCAGTTCGATCACGTCCATCTGATCCAGGCGCAGGCCGGTCTGGGCCAGCAACTTCTTGACGGCCGGCGCGGGACCGAAGCCCATGATGCGCGGCGCCAGGCCGACGGTGGCCATGCCGACCACGCGCGCGCGCGGGGTCAAGCCGTGGCGCGCGGCGGCGTCGCCGGACGCCAGCAGCAGTGCGCAGGCGCCGTCGTTCAGGCTCGAGGCATTACCGGCGGTGACCGTGCCATCTGCCGCGACCACGCCTTTCAAGCGCGCTAGCGCATCGAGGCTGGTGTCGGCACGTGGCTGTTCGTCGGTGTCGACCACCCGTGAATCGCCTTTCTTGCCATGCACCGTCACCGGCACGATCTCTTCTTTGAAGAAACCGTCGGCATGCGCGCGCGCCCAGCGCTGCTGGCTGCGCAATGCGAAGGCATCCTGGTCGCCGCGTGCAATGCCGAATTCGCGCGCCACGTTCTCGGCGGTTTCAGGCATCGAGTCGATGCCGTATGCCGCTTTCATCAGCGGGTTGACGAAGCGCCATCCAAGGGTGGTGTCCTCGATCTTCGCTGCGCGCGAGAACGCGCTGTCGGCCTTGCCCATCACGAACGGCGCGCGCGTCATGCTTTCCACGCCGCCGGCGATCACCAGCTGCGCTTCGCCGGTCTTGATCGCGCGCGCGGCGCTGCCCACGGCGTCCATGCCGGAGCCGCACAGGCGGTTGATGGTGTTGCCCGGCACCGCAGGCGGCAGGCCGGCCAGCAGCGCGGCCATGCGGCCGACGTTGCGGTTGTCTTCGCCGGCCTGGTTGGCGCAGCCGTAGAACAGGTCGTCGACGGTGGCCCAGTCCACGTCCTTGTTGCGCGCCATCAGGGCGGCGATCGGCAGCGCGCCCAGGTCGTCGGCGCGGATGCTGGACAAGGCGCCGCCGTAGCGGCCGAACGGGGTGCGGATCGCGTCGCAGATAAAAGCGTCGTTCATGAAAGTCTCCGGTTATTTTGGACGGCGGTCGACCACGCGCCGGGCCTTGCCGGTCATCGTGCGTTCGATGCCTTGCGGGGCCATCAGGGTCACGCGGGTGGTGACGCCGACATAGGTCTTGATGCAGTGCTGCAGCTCGCGGCTCAGCGCATCGACGGTGTCCGGGGCCAGCGTGGCGTCACGCAGCTCGCACAGCACCTCCAGCGTATCGAGATGGCCGTCGCGCGCCACCACCAGCTGGTATTGCGGCGCCAGCGCCGGCATCTTCAGGACCAGTTCTTCGATCTGGCTCGGGAATACGTTCACGCCGCGGATGATGAGCATGTCGTCCGAGCGGCCGGTGATGCGGCCCATGCGGCGCATCGAGCGCGACGTGGGCGGCAGCAGGCGCGTGAGGTCGCGCGTGCGGTAGCGGATGATCGGCAGCGCTTCCTTGGTGAGTGAGGTGAATACCAGCTCGCCCTCTTCGCCGTCGGGCAGCACTGCGCCGGTGTCGGGGTCGATGATCTCGGGGTAGAAATGGTCTTCCCAGACCACCGGGCCGTCCTTGCTCTCGATGCATTCGCTGGCCACGCCCGGGCCCATCACTTCAGACAGGCCGTAGATGTCGACCGCGTCGATGCCGGCGCGCGCCTCGATCTCGCGCCGCATGGCGTCGGTCCACGGCTCGGCGCCGAAGATGCCGACCTTGAGCGAGGACTGCGCCGGGTCGATCCCCTGGCGCGCGAATTCCTCGACGATGTTCAGCATGTACGACGGCGTGACCATGATGATCGACGGCTTGAAGTCGCAGATCAGCTGCACCTGCTTTTCGGTCTGGCCACCCGACATCGGGATCACGGTGCAGCCCAGGCGCTCGGCGCCGTAGTGCGCGCCCAGGCCGCCGGTGAACAGGCCGTAGCCGTAGGAGATGTGTACCAGGTCGCCCTTGCGCCCGCCGGCGGCGCGGATCGAACGCGCCACCACATTGGCCCAGGTGTCGATATCGTTCTGGGTGTAGCCGACCACGGTCGGCTTGCCGGTGGTGCCGGACGAGGCATGCACGCGCACTACCTGTTCGCGCGGCACGGCGAACAGGCCGAACGGGTAGTTGTCGCGCAGGGTTTTCTTTTCAGTGAACGGGAACTTGGCCAGGTCGGCCAGGGTTTTCAAGTCGCTCGGGTGCACGCCGGCTTCGTCGAAGGCGGCGCGGTAGTGCGGCACGTTCTCGTACGCGTGCTGCAGCGTCCATTGCAGGCGTTCCAGCTGCAGCGCCTGCAGTTCGTCGCGGCTGGCGCGTTCGATTGGTTCCAGGTCGCCTGGGGCGGGATTACGTTGGACCATCACGGCTTCCTTTCGATCTCGTTGTTCAGGCAATCACTTCGGCCACCAGGCCGCCGACGCGGTGCGATTTGCCGCGAAAGAGTGCGATGTTGCGCCCTTCCTGGTCGCTCACCGTCACGTCGTAGACGCCGGTCTTGCCCTGCAATGCCTGCTCGACCGCCTCGGCCACCAGCACGTCGCCGGCCCGGCCAGGTGCCAGATAGTCGATCGTGCAGCCGGCGCCCACGGTGTTGAGGTTGTGCGAATTGCAGGCGAAGGCGAACGCGCTGTCGGCCAGCATGAAGATGTAGCCGCCGTGGGCCGTGCCGTGGCCGTTGAGCATGTCGGGGCGGATCGCCATCGACATGCGCGCGTAGCCGGGCTTGATCTCTTCCAGCGTCATGCCCAGCGCCTGGCTGGCCGGGTCGCGTTCGAACATGGTGCGGCCGGCCAGCTCGGCCAGTTGTTGGGGGTGCAGCGCGTCCATGCTCACTCTCCCTTGAATTGCGCCGGGCGCTTGGCCATGAAGGCGGCGACGCCTTCGCGGTAGTCGTGGCTATAACCGAGTTCGCGCATCATGCCGGCTTCGAGCTGCAGCTGGTCTTCCAGCGTGTTGGTGTAGCTGGCCTGGATCGCTTTCTTGGTGAACGCCAGGCCCTTGGTTGGTGCTGCGGCGAAGTGTTCGGCCATGGCCAGGGCTTCGCCCATCAGCGCTTCGTCGGGAACGCAGCGCCAGATCAGGCCCCATTCCTCGGCCTTTTCGGCGCTGAGTTTTTCGCCCAGCAGTGCCAGGCCCATGGCGCGCGCGTGGCCGATCAGGCGCGGCAAGTGCCAGGTGCCGCCGGTGTCCGGAATCAGGCCCAGTTTGCAGAAGGCTTCGATGAAGCTGGCCGATTTCGCGGCCAGTACGATGTCGCAGGCCAGCGCCAGGTTGGCGCCGGCGCCGGCCGCGACGCCGTTGACGGCGCAGATCACCGGCATGGGCAGGTTCTTCAACGTCAGCACCAGCGGGGCGTAGAATTTTTCGACCGACTCGCCGAGGTCGACGCCGGGGGCGCCGGGTTCGACGGCGCGGTCGTTCAGGTCCTGGCCGGCGCAAAATGCCCGGCCGGCGCCGGTGAGGACCAGGACGCGGGCGGATTTGTCTTCCTGCAGCCTGGTCAAGGCGTCACGCACTTCGTGGTGCATGGACTGGGTGAAGCTGTTGAGGCGATCGGGACGGTTCAGGGTGAGGACGGCGACGCCGTTGTCGATCTTGAACTGGATGGTTGCGTAGGTCATTGTTGTCTCCGTTGTTATTCGCTGCGCTCTGGGGTGCAAATGGACCGCTACAAGCTTGGGTTCCCGCCTTCGCGGGAATGACGTGCTCAGGTAGCAGGCTGAGAATTTTGCTAGCACTGCTCCATCAGCACGTCATCCCCGCGAAGGCGGGGACCCAAGTTTGCGTGCAGACCGATAGCTCCGCTACTCAGCAATATCGAAATCCACCACCACCTTGTCCGTCACCGGAAAACTCTGGCAACTCAGCACAAACCCGCGCGCCACCTCGTAATCCTCGAGCGCGTAATTCACGTCCATCTCGACCTCGCCCTCGAGCACCTTGCAGCGGCAGGTCGAGCACACGCCGCCCTTGCATGAATAGCGCATCTCGATCCCGGCGCGCAGGCCGGCGTCGACGATCGATTCCTTGTCCTTGTCCATCATGAAGCTGGCGGCGCTGCCGTCCATGATCACGGTGACTTCGGTCTGGTGGCGGGAGTCAAGCGCTGCGGCGCGCGGCTGGCGTTCGCGCGCCGGCGCGCTGGCGGCGAACAGCTCGATGCGGATCTGTTCCTTCGGCAGCCCGGCATTCTGCAGCGCGCGCGAGACGCCGTGCATCATGTCCTCGGGACCGCAGATGAAGGCGACGTCGATGTCGCCGATGTCGATCCACCCCTTCAGGAACTGGTTGCACTTCGCTTCGTCGATGCGGCCGTTGAACAGCTCGATGTCCTGCGGCTCGCGGCTCATCACGTACACCAGGCGCAGGCGGTCCAGGTACTGGTCCTTCAGGTCGGTGAGCTCGTCGCGGAAGATCACGGTCGATGAAGCGCGGTTGCCATAGACGATGGTGAAGCGGCTTTCCGGCTCGGCCAGCAGCGTGGTCTTGGCGATCGACAGGATCGGCGTGATGCCGCTGCCGGCGGCGAAGGCCAGGTAGTGGCGCCGGCTGGACGCGTCCAGCGGCACGTTGAAGTTGCCGCTGGGGGGCATGACGTCGAGCTGCATGCCGGGCTGCAGTCGCTCGGTGGCCCAGTTCGAGAACAGGCCGCCGTTGCAGCGCTTGATCGCCACGCGCAGGCGCTCGTCCTGCACGGCGGAGCAGATCGAATACGAACGGCGCACGTCCTCGCCGTCGATGGTGGTGCGCAGGGTCAGGTACTGGCCCTGGCGGTAGGCGAAGGTGTCCTTCAGCTCGGGCGGCACGTCGAAGGTGACGGCGATGGCGTCGCGTGTCTCGTGCTTCACCTTCGCCACGGTCAATGGATAGAATTTGCTCATGCTGGCCTCATTGGGCAACTTAGTGGCACTTGAAGTAATCGAACGGCTCGCGGCAGTCGAGGCACTTGTACAGCGACTTGCACGGGGTCGAGCCGAACTCGCTGGTCAGCTGGGTGTGCGGCGAGCCGCAGTGCGGGCAGCTGACGGCGGGCGCGGCGCGGCGGCGGATGCCGGCGTGCAGGCCGCTGATGTCGATCGCCTGCTGTACCGGTGGGGCGATGCCGTAGCCTTTCAGGGCGGCCTTGCCGGACTCGCTCATCCAGTCGGTAGTCCAGGCGGGTGACAGGCGGGTTTCGATGCGGGCTTCCACGCCGTGTTCGTGCAGTGCGTCTTTCACCGCGTCGGAGATTACCTGCATCGCGGGACAGCCCGAATAGGTCGGCGTGATCGTGACCACGCATGCGTCGTCCTGCATGCGCACGTCGCGCACGATGCCCAGGTCGACCACCGAGATCACCGGGATCTCGGGATCGGGGACCGCACCGAGCCAGGACCAGACCTGTTCGACGGTGGCAGCTTGCGCGGTCATCACCACGTCGCTCCCGGATAGGCGCGCTGCAGGAACTGCATCTCGGCCAGGATGTAGCCGAGGCGTTCGCTGTGGCGGCCCTGCTTGCCGCCGCGCTGCATCCAGGCTTCTAGCGACGGCATCCTCAAGGTGGCTTCCTGCAGCACTTCGGCGACGTGGTCGAGGAACTGCTTGCGTAACGGTTCAACCGCAGGGGACACGCCCTGCTCTACCATCGCGTTGTCGATCTCGTCGTAGATGAATGCTTCGCCGCTGTACATCCACAGCTCGTCGAGCGCGGTCTGCATTTTGGTGTGGCTGATGTCGGTGCCGTCGCCCAGGCGCACTACCAGGTCGCCGCTGCGGCGCAGGTGGTAGGTCACTTCCTTGAGCGACTTGGCGGCGATGTCGCGGATGCGTTCATCGCTCGATCTGGTGAGGCCGTCCATCAGGAAGTAGTGCCAGGTATCGAACAGGAACTGACGCATCAGGGTGTCGGCGTAGCTGCCGTTGGGCTGCTCGACCAGGATGCAGTTGCGGTAATCGTGCGCGTCGCGCAGGAAGGCGAGGCGGTCTTCGTCGCGGCCCTTGCCTTCCAGCTCGCCGGCGTAGGACAGCCACATGCGGGTCTGGCCGAGCAGGTCGAGGGCGACGTTGGACAGGGCCATGTCTTCTTCCAGGGCCGGGCCCTTGCCGACCAGTTGGCACAGCTGCTGCGACAGGATCAGGGCATTGTCGCCCTGGCGCAGGAGGTAGTCGAATTTGGCGTCTGCGAACTTTGCGTCCATGCTCGCCTCACAGGTTCTTCACTTCTTCCGGCATCGGGAAGAAGGTAGGGTGGCGGTAGACCTTGCTATTGGCGGGTTCGAACAGGGCTTCCTTATCAAGCGGGCTGCTGGCGACGATGTCGGCGGCGCGCACGACCCAGATCGAGACGCCTTCGTTGCGGCGGGTGTAGACGTCGCGGGCGTTGTTGATCGCCATTTCGGCGTCGGGGGCGTGCAGGCTGCCGACGTGTTTATGGGCCAGGCCGTGCTGGCCGCGGATGAAGACTTCCCAGAGGGGCCATTCTTTGCTCATTGTTGTCTCCGATGTCGCCGGTTGGTCCGGCGTACGTTGGACGCGTCGGCGGCGAAGCCGCCAACCCTACGTTTATTGTCCGGTCAAGCGGCGGTTCGCTTGGCTGCCTGTTTGTCGGCGTGGGCTACCAGAGCGTCGCGGAACCATTCGCCGTCGTCCCAAGCCTTGACGCGGGTGCGCAGGCGTTCGCGGTTGCAGGGGCCGTTGCCCTTCAGGACGTTGTGGAACTCGGACCAGTCGATTTCGCCGAAATCGTACGAGCCGCGTTCTTCGTTCCATTTCAGGTCGGGGTCGGGCACCGTCAGGCCGAGGTATTCGGCTTGCGGGACGGTCTGGTCGACCATGCGCTGGCGCAGTTCGTCGTTCGAGAACAGCTTGATGCGCCAGGCGGTCGACTGGGCGCTGTTGACCGATTCGGCGTCGGACGGGCCGAACATCATCAACGACGGCCACCACCAGCGATTGAGAGCGTCCTGCGCCATCGCCTTCTGCTCGGGCGTGCCTTTGGCAAGGCTCATCATGATGTCGTAGCCCTGGCGCGCGTGGAAGGATTCTTCCTTGCAGACGCGGACCATGGCGCGCGCATACGGGCCGTACGAGCAGCGGCACAGCGGGATCTGGTTGATGATCGCCGAGCCGTCGACCAGCCAGCCGATGGCGCCCATGTCGGCCCAGCTCAGGGTCGGGTAGTTGAAGATGCTCGAGTATTTCGCTTTGCCGGCGTGCAGCGCCTGCAGCAGCTCGTCGCGCGACACGCCCAGCGTCTCGGCGGCGCTGTACAGGTACAGGCCGTGGCCGGCCTCGTCCTGGATCTTGGCCAGCAGGACCGACTTGCGCTGCAGCGTCGGCGCGCGCGTCACCCAGTTACCCTCGGGGAGCTGGCCGACGATCTCGGAATGCGCGTGCTGCGAGATCTGCCGGATCAGCGTCTTGCGGTACGCCTCCGGCATCCAGTCCTTCGGTTCGATCTTGATCCCGGCGTCGATACGCGCCTGGAATGCCTGTTCTTCGGCGCTCATGTCCTGTTCTGTGCGGACTTTCTTGAGGCCGGTCTCCACCATCTGTGCGTACATGAGTGTCTCCTCCATCTCCTGCATTGCAAACCTGTGCGAATCATAATACGATACAAAAAATCGGATGTACACAAGAATTTTGAATCATATCGAGACTTAACAAGCTGACCAAACTCATGAAACGACTCTCCAGCAGCGAGTGGATCGCCCACGTGCTCGCCACCGATCCGCCGCGTCACAAATCGCTGGTGATGACCGTCTGCGGCGACGCCATCGCGCCGCATGGCGGCGCGTTCTGGCTGGGCAGCATGATCGAGCTGCTGGCGCCGCTGGGCGTGGGCGACCGGCTGGTGCGCACCAACGTGTTTCGCCTGGTGCAGGAAGGCTGGCTGAACGCCAGCCGCGAGGGCCGGCGCAGCCGCTACGCGCTGGAAGCGAAGGCGCTGCCGCGCTTCGAGCGCGCCAACCGCCGCATCTATTCGGCGCCGGGCCTGGACTGGGATGGCAAATGGACCTTCCTGCTGGCGCCGAGCGGCAGCATCGACAGCGAGCTGCGTACGCAGCTGCGCAAGGAACTCGAGTGGGAGGGTTATGCGATGCTGGCTACCGGCGTGATGGCCCATCCGGCGCCGGACCGCGACACCCTGCGCGAAATCCTGGTGCGCTGCGACGCCGACGGCAAGGTGTTCGCCTGCGAAGTAGCCGAGCTGCCGGGACTGGGATCGCGCCCGCTGCCGCAGCTGGTGCGCGATTGCTGGAACCTGGATGCGGTGATCGAGGGCTACCGCGGCTTCATCGAGACCTTCGCCCCGCTACTGAACATGCTGGACCAGGACGCCATCCCGCCCGAGGATGCGTTCGCGATCCGCACCCTCTTGATCCATGCCTACCGCCGGGTGCAGCTGCACGATCCGATGCTGCCATTGGCGCTGCTGCCGCAGCCGTGGCCAGGTGCGAGCGCCTACGAACTGGCGCGCGACATCTACCGCCTGTGCCACGTGCGCGCCGAACAACACCTGCTGGCCATGCTGCGCCGCGAGGACGAAGCGACGCCCGACGCCGACGACGCCTTCCACGGACGTTTCGGCGGATTGCAGGTCGAATAAGAGGACGCGAAAGCGGTTATCATCTCTTCTTCGATGCACTTCCCAACACAGGACAACACCATGTCTATCAAGATCAGCAGCCAATTCGACGCTGGCGCCATCGAGGTCGTGAACGCCACCAGCGCCAACGCCATCGACCTGAACATCCGCAAGGATTCGCACGCCGACATCATCCAGTGGTTCTACTTCCGCCTGCAGGGCGCACAAGGCCAGGCCTGCACCATCCGCCTGCTCAACGCCGGCAAGGCCGCCTATCCGGCCGGCTGGGAAGGCTACCAGGCGATGGCGAGCTACGACCGCGTCAACTGGTTCCGCGTGCCCACCAGCTTCGACGGTGAGACCCTCACCATCGAGCACACCCCGGGCATGGACAGCGTCTACTACGCCTACTTCGAGCCGTACTCGTTCGAACGCCACCTCGAGCTGCTCGACCGCGCCCAGATGGCCGAGAACGTGCGCATGCTCGACCTGGGTTCGACCGTCGACGGCCGCGACCTGAACATGCTGGTGATCGGCGAGCCGGCCGAGGGCAAGAAGAAGGTGTGGGTGATCGCACGCCAGCACCCGGGCGAGACCATGGCCGAATGGTTCGTCGAAGGCATGCTGGACGCGCTGCTGGACCCGGCGCATCCGTTCGGACGCCAGCTGCTGAAAGAGTCGGTGTTCTACGTGGTGCCGAACATGAACCCGGACGGCTCGGTACGCGGCAACCTGCGCACCAACGCAGCCGGCGCCAACCTCAATCGCGAATGGCTGAACCCGACCATGGAGCGCAGCCCGGAGGTGTTCCTGGTCAAGCAGAAGATGCATGAAGTCGGCGTCGACATGTGCCTGGACGTGCACGGTGACGAAGGCTTGCCGTACGTGTTCGTGGCAGGCAGCGAGTCGCTGCCGAACTTCAGCGCTGAGCAGGCCGAGGCGCAGCAGCGCTTCATCGCCGACTTCAAGATCGCCAGCCCGGACTTCCAGGACGAATACGGCTATGGCGAGTCGCCGTATTCGGAAGAGACGCTGACCATGGGGTCGCCGCATATCACCCACGCGTTCGGCTGCCTGTCGCTGACGCTGGAACTGCCGTTCAAGGACAACGCCAACGATCCGGACGAGCAGGTCGGCTGGGACGGCGCACGCAGCGCGCGCCTGGGTGCGGCGGTGCTGCAGCCGGTGTTGAGCGCGATCCGCGCCATCAAGTAAGCGCAATCCGCCAATAAAAAAAACGCTCCGCAAAACGGAGCGTAGGGTTCGCGGCTTCGCCGGGAGCGTAGGGTTGGCGGCTTCGCCGCCGACGCGTCGATTGTTATCGGCTCCATATCGTGCCGGATGATCTTGCTGCCAACGCTCACCGGAGCGCCGGCCGCCGCGTCGGCGGCGTAGCCGCCAACCCTACATGAATCAGAGCTGCACGCCCAGATGCGACTCGACCCACGCATTCGCATCCGCGCTGCTATCGAAATGCAGCGTCGCGATCGCGGTCTTGTCCGCCGCCAGGAAAGTGGCATACACCTTGCGGCTATCCGCCCCCGAACTCAGCAGGTCTGACTGCTGGGCCAGCTCGACGGTAGCCACCAGGTCGAGATTGAGCAGCACGGTCTTCTGGCTGCTTTCCTTGTCGATACGTACGAATCGGCTCATGGCGATCTCCTCAGTTTCCCTTAGTTACCAGCCACGACCATCTTCTCGATCAGGATCGAGCCGACAGTCTTGTTGCCGCGGACCAGGGTGTCGTTGCCGACAGCAACGATTTGCTGGAACATCTCGCGCATATTGCCCGCGATGGTGATTTCTTCGACCGGATACTGGATCACGCCATTCTCGACCCAGTAACCCGATGCGCCGCGCGAATAGTCGCCGGTGACGTAGTTCACGCCCTGCCCCATCAGCTCGGTCACCAAGAGGCCGGTGCCCATCTTGCGCAGCATGCCTTCGAAATCGTCCGAACGTTTGGTGTCATCCGACAGGATCTGCAGATTGTGCGAGCCGCCGGCATTACCCGTGGTCTGCATGCCGAGTTTACGCGCAGAGTACGAGGACAGGAAGTAACCCTGCAGCACGCCATCCGCGATCACCTTGCGGCGCACGGTCTTGACGCCTTCTTCATCGAACGGCGCCGAGCCGACCGCGCCGATCGCGTGCGGGTCTTCGATGATCTGGATGTGCGACGGGAACACCTGCTTGCCGAGCGTGTCGAGCAGGAAGGTGGATTTACGGTACAGCGCGCCGCCCGACACCGCCTGCACGAAGGCGCCCAAGAGGCCGGCGGCCAGCGGTGCCTCGAACAGCACCGGGCAGGTGCGGGTATCGAGCTTGCGTGCGTTCAGGCGCGCCAGGGCGCGTTCGGCAGCGTAGCGGCCGACCGCTTCCGGCTTGGCCAGCTGTTTCGGGTCGCGCGACGAGGTGTACCAGTCGTCGCGCTGCATCTGATTGCCCTTGCCGGCGATCGGGGCCACCGACATGGTGTGGCGCGAGAACGGATAGCCGCCGATGAAGCCGCGCGTGTTGGCGCCGACGAAATGCGATTGCTGGACGTAGACGCTGGCACCCTCGCTGTTGATGATGCGCTTGTCGACCTCGAACGCGGCGCTTTCGCAGCGGCGCGCCAGTTCGACCGCTTCTTGGGTAGAGATCTGCCATGGATAGAACAGGCGCAGGTCGCGTGGATTGGTTTCCAGCAGATCGGCGTCCGGCAGGCCGGCGCAGTTGTCTTCGGCGGTGAAGCGGGCAATGTTCCAGGCCGCTTCGACGGTGGCCTTGAGCGAGGCGGTGGAGAAATCCGAGGTGCTGGCGTTGCCGCGGCGCTGGCCCGAATACACGGTCACGCCCAGGCCCTTGTCCTTGTTCTGCTCGATGGTCTCGATGTTGCCTTTACGCACAGAAACCGACAGTCCGCTGCCCTCGCTGATCTCGACCGAAGCGTCTGTGGCGCCCTGCTCGCGGGCAAATGCCAGCACGTCGCGCGCCAGCTGTTTCAGCTGATCCTGGGTGTGGGTGAAAGCGGAGTCGTTCATGTCGTATTTTCGTAGCGAGCCCTAAAACAGTTATCATAGCAGCCGTTTACAGTTTTCACTGATCGGCCCAGCGCCAATCAAATCTCCATATCATGCCTAATCCAAATCGCGGCTCCGTCGGCTTCCAGTCGAACGAGTTCGAACCCGAGTACGACCGTCCTTCCAAGTCCGAGCTCAAGCGCCAGTCGAACGACCTGCAAAAACTCGGCGAGCAGCTGGTCGACGCGCCGCGCGACCGCGTCAAGCGCGTGCCGATGCCGGAGGACGTGCGCGATGCCATCCTCCAGTGCCAGACCATCAGCAACCACGAAGGCCGGCGCCGCGCGCTGCAGTTCGTGGGCAAGAAGATGCGCACCCTGGATGAGGAAGAAGTCGCCGTCATCCAGCGCACCATCGACAGCTGGAAAGGCGCCTCGAAGGCGGAAACCGCCGCCCTGCACGCGCTCGAACGCCGCCGCGAAAAACTCCTCGCCGACGACAAGGCCCTGACCCAGCTGCTGGAAGAACACCCGCACCTGGACGTGCAGCAGCTGCGTACCCTGATCCGCAACGCGCGCAAGGAAGTGGCCGAGTCGAAGCCGCCGAAGGCCTACCGCGAGATCTTCCAGATCCTGAAGGACCTGGGCAAGAAGGACAAGAAGGCGGCCGGCGACGACGAAGCTGAAGAGGCGGTCGATGGCGACGACGACGAATAACGCTGCGCTGGCCAATGAGCTGGTGATCGGACTGGTGTCGGTCTCGGACCGTGCCAGCGGCGGCGTCTATGAAGACAAGGGCATTCCGGCGTTGCAGGAATGGCTGGCCGGCGCCATCACCACCCCGTTCCGGGTCGAGACGCGCCTGATTCCCGACGAGCGCGCGGCGATCGAAGCCACGCTGATCGAACTGGTCGACACGGCGCGCTGCCACCTGGTGCTCACCACCGGCGGCACCGGCCCGGCGCGGCGCGATGTCACGCCCGAGGCCACGCTGGCCGTCGCCACCAAGGAGATGCCGGGCTTCGGCGAGCAGATGCGCCAGATCAGCCTGCGCTTCGTGCCGACCGCGATCCTGTCGCGCCAGACTGCCGTGATCCGTGAAACCGCCGATCACGCAGCCCTGATCATGAACCTGCCGGGCCAACCGAAGTCGATCAAGGAAACGCTGGAAGGCTTGAAGGATGACGCCGGCAACCCGGTCGTCGGCGGCATCTTCGCGGCCGTCCCTTACTGCATCGACCTCATCAAGGGCCCGTATATCGAAACCGATCCGGCGGTGAGCAAGACCTTCCGCCCCAAATCGGCGCTGCGTCCACCTGCCAACTGATTGATTGACGAAAGATCCCATGAGCGACACCGAGCTGCTTGAAAACATCGAGATCGAAACCGCCCCGCATCCGGAAATCGCCATCATCTGGCTGCACGGCCTGGGCGCCGACGGCAACGACTTCGTGCCGATCGTGCGCGAGCTGGACCTGGCCGGCCTGCCGGGCATCCGCTTCGTGTTCCCGCATGCGAAGACCATGCCGGTGACGATCAACGGCGGCTACGTGATGCGCTCGTGGTACGACATCCTCGGCACCGAACTGACCCGGCGCGAAGACGAAGGCGGCCTGCGCTCGTCGCAGCTGGCGGTGGAAGCGCTGATCGCCCGCGAGAAGTCGCGCGGGATTCCGGCCTCGCGCATCATCCTGGCCGGGTTCTCGCAGGGCTGCGCGATGACGCTGCAGACCGGCTTGCGTCATCCGGAGAAGCTGGCCGGCATGATGTGCCTGTCGGGCTACCTGCCGCTGGCGGGGCACGTGGCGGCCGAGCGCAGCGAAGCAAGCCTGCAGGTGCCGGTGTTCATGGCGCACGGCACCCAGGATCCGGTGGTGCCGTTCGCGCGCGCCGAGGATTCGCGCAAGGTGCTCGAGGCGCTCGGGTGTCAGGTGGAGTGGCACGCGTACCAGATGCAGCACACGCTGTGCCTGGAAGAGGTGCAGGACATCGCGAAGTGGATTCGCAAGGTCGTCGCCTGATCAGCTTGCCAAAGCCGCATCCACCGCATCGCTCAACCTCGACACGATCTCCGACAGATCCGCCGCCGTCGCAATGAACGGCGGCGCCAGCAGCACATGATCCCCGCGCTGGCCGTCGATCGTCCCACCCATCGGATACACCAGCAAGCCGTGCGCCATCGCCTGCGCCTTGATTGCCGCATGCAGCTTGCGTTCCGGCGCGAACGGCTCCTTGGTCGCGCGGTCGCGCACGAACTCCAGCGCCAGCAGCATGCCGCGTCCGCGGATATCCCCCACGTGTTCGTGCACCCCGAACACATCGCCCAGCATACGCCGCAGCGTCGCACCGCGGCTGCGCACCCGCGCCAGTAGATCGTCACGCTCGATCACCTGCTGCACCGCCAGCGCCGCCGCCGCCGCCACCGGATGGCCGATATACGTGTGCCCATGCTGGAACATGCCGCTGCCCGAACGCAGAACGTCGACGATCGCGTGATGCGCCAGCACCGCGCCGATCGGCTGGTAGCCGGCCGCCAGGCCCTTGGCCACGGCGATGATGTCGGGCGCCACGCCGTCCTGCTCGATCGCGTACATGGTGCCGCTGCGGCCCATGCCGCACATGACTTCGTCCGCGATCAGGAGGATGCGATGACGGTCGCAGATCTCGCGCACGCCCTTGAAGTAGCCGGGCGTGGGCGGGATCGCGCCGCCGGTGGCGCCCACCACCGGTTCGGCCACGAAGGCGATGATGTTCTCGGCGCCGGCCTGCAGGATCGCGGTTTCCAGTTCGTCGAGCAGCGCGGCGGTGTAGTCCTCGACGTTCTGCTGCGGCGCGCGGCCGCGGTATTCGTAGCAGGCCGAGACCCGCAGCGCATCGACCAGCAGCGGGGCGAAGTCGCGCTTTCTCCATTCATTGCCGCCCACACCCAGCACGCCGAGCGTGTTGCCGTGATAGCTCTGGCGCCGCGCCAGGAAGCGCGTGCGGGTCGGCTCGCCGCGCTCTACCCAGTACTGGCGCGCCAGCTTCAGCGCCGTCTCCATCGCCTCCGAACCGCCTGAGACGAAGTACACGCCCCTCAAGCCGTCGGGCGCACCGCGCGCCAGGCGCTCGGCCAGCTGCTCGGCCGCTTCGGTGGTGAAAAAGCCGGTGTGGGCATAGGCGCAGCGGTCGATCTGGCGGTGCATGGCGGCCAGCACTTCCGGGTGGCCGTGGCCGAGCGACGACACCGCCGCGCCGCTGCTGGCATCGATATAGGTCTTGCCGCTGCTGTCGCGCAGCAGGATGCCTTCGCCGCCGACGGCCACGGGCGGGGTGTGGCGCAGGCTGCGGTGGATGATGTGGGTCATGGCTCGCTCTCCCTCGGGTTCGACAATGACGCTTGACGATAAGCGCGCCGGAGCGCTGTTCTTTTGATTTTTGCCGCACGCCGTGCGAATATTTCCGCGAATCCACTTTTGGACCACACATGAGCGAACGCCTCGGCCCCATCCCCGATCACGCGCTAAGCGAGGCCCAGCGCGCCGTTGCGCGCGAAGTCGCCGACGGTCCGCGCGGCGCCGTGTACGGGCCGTTCGTGCCGCTGTTGCGCAGTCCCGAACTGATGCGCCATGCGCAGCGTATGGGCGAATACCTGCGCTACCGCAGCGCGATCGGGGTGCGGTTGTCGGAGCTGGCGATCCTGGTCACGGCGCGCCACTGGGACCAGGGGGTGGAGTGGGCGATCCATGCGCCGATCGCGGTGCAGGTGGGGATTCCGGCGTCGGTGATCGCGGCGATCGCGGCGCGCGAGCGGCCCGGGGATCTGCTGGTGGACGAGACCGTGGTGCACGACTTCTGCGTCGAGCTGCACGAGCGGAAAGCGGTGTCGGACCTTGTGTATGCGGATGCGCTGG
>NZ_DAMAGA010000024.1:0-79119 GCF_031995545.1 Massilia sp. | reverse complement strand
TGTCTTAAGTAGAAAATTCTACTTCTGATCGCGCTCTTTTTGTGGGGGGATTACCGGATGAGCTCCTGATCAACTACGGAGAAATTACGGAGAGGCGCCCCGAAGCCCGCATGAATACTGTCTTGTTTGTCCAGTCCATCATGGGGGCGACCGACACGCGGCGTCCGGTGGCGGGCTTCATGGGAACAGAAGTCATTGATTGCTTGGGGAAAACGCGCCGTGGGGCGAAGCCGGACATGATAGAGCAAAAAGGGGCCAGTCGTCAGGAGCGGGACTGATCTATCAATGGCCCTGAACGCACCTCGTTATACACAACTCGACAGCAGCCCTATTTCGCGTTAGTGTTTTCACTGCGTGGGCCGAAGTTTGAACATCGCAATTCGTCCCTTATACGCTTCGCACCAGCCTCGCCGTTACCTTTTCTGGCGCCACGATGCAGGTGCCAGAGACAACTAGGTCCTTGCCTGCTTTTAGTTCGACACGGCGTGCCCACAGATGCTGGCGCACGGTACTCGCCTTGACGCCCGTCCGTATGGGCAGGACGAACTCGATGTCACCTAGCGGAGCGTCTTGCAGGTCGCCAGCCAAGCAGAAAAAATTAATCTGGACACGAGAATTAGACTCCGATTCGACCAGGTATTTCAAATTTCATTGACACGTTCAGAACGGCCGTCAGCAAGTTTGAATCAAGGAGAGCCAGCACAGCGATCGAGCGCTGACGATGGACTGTCAGGTACGCAAAAAGCCATACACCTTTTCAAGCTTGCCTAGGCCGCTATTCTTGAGCGCTTGGTTCACTTGGGCGAATCGGAGATCGTGCTGGAAGCGCCGATAGAAAACATGCGCCGTATGTACCAGGACTGTTTCGTCTGGCAAAGTATCTCCGCTATTGCACTGTGCTGCCAGCATCAATCGCAACAGACCAAATTGGGATATCAGCTGCAAGAATGCTTCGTAGGGGCTGTTCCCCTTGAATGGGAAAAGATCGCGAAACATTTCGTTCAACACAAAATGCTCGAGCAAAAATGGCGCTACTTTGAGCGCTTCTGGCAACCGTTTGAGACCCGTCATATATGCTTCGACGATCTGATCATGGCTTGCATGACCAGTTTCAGGATCAGCGCCGAGTCCGCGCGAGATCGCCTTGACGATCGCTTCTTGCACCGGCGATTTCTGTATTGCAGAGTTGGCAGCGAAACCTGCGCCGCTCCAGAGCGAGGCAAACACCACAGCTTGCGAGCGGTAGTCGGGTTGCATGCTCGACAAAGTGGTTTTGATGTCCCCCTGCTCGATCAGAGTAACCGTATTAGCAAGCAGCGAAGGAATCTCAGCTTGCTTGCCCTTCGTTAGCAACTCCGTCAGACATTCGCAAAAGAGACCAAGGACGGCCAGTCTTTCCCATAGTACGAGATCTTCGGTTTTGACCAATTTCAGGCAAAGAATCCTTATCTCGTTCATCAATTCGAGCGACACGCCATGAACTGATCCGACCTTTCCAACCTTTTCCATTCGGACAGTAATCAACTCTTCGGTGAAGTCAAACGCGTCGCGAGATAGCAAGGCCTGGCGCGCGGCTTCTGGGCACGAAAGCGACAATGCCTGCTCATACTGGCCGCCAAAATTGCGCGAATGGCGAGGGAAGGAGAAACAGGTGTGCGACAAATAGCTCTCATTCAGGTTTTTCTGAACAGAGCACAGTCCTTGCTGAGTAAAAGGACAGGCTCCGGATTCGGAGTCCAGCTTGATACGTGCATAGTTGTCAGGCGTTGCCTGGCTGTGCTGATGCGATAAAGACTTCACGACATTGGAACGCAGCTCAGGATGCTTTACTTCCCGGTAGGCTTTGAACGTTTTCTTGTCGATCGTGACAGCCCATCCTCTGCAACAAGTATCCTCGCACTCCGCACCGATGCAGCGGAAACGCTCGACATAGCGCGGAAGCAAAGCAGGAAGGGTACGCGTCTGATGCAGAATTTTCATGAAGGGAGAGCATGTGAGGAGCGAGCCTGAAATGCTACCCTACGGAAACATCCTACTCAAGCTGTAAATGGTTGAGCTGTATCTATCTCGCGATCAAAGTAGCTAGAGTTGTTTAATTGCTTACAAAACAGCTACGTTGCAAGTCATGCCTTGTGTCGTGTAGATGTATCCGGTTCCACGAAAAAATATTTCTGTGTGGAACTTAATTTGATCTCCAAAACGGTCGCCCTGTTCCATTGAGCGCGTGACGAGCGCAATCTGCCGAGACACTTACCCAATTTAGGAATTCACCATGCTGAGCCTTCACACCAACGCTGCAACCCTTTCCGCACAAAATTCGATTAGCCGCACTCAAGCGTCCCTTTCGACCTCGATGACCCGCCTGTCGACAGGTTACCGCATCAATTCGGCAATGGACGATGCTGCCGGCCTGCAGATCGCAACCCGCCTGAAAGCCCAAACTAGCGGCATGTCTGTCGCGATGCGCAATACCCAGAATTCGACCTCGATGCTGCAGACTGCTGAAGGCGCCCTCGACGAAGTTACCAACATGCTGGTACGTATGAAGGACCTGGCTACCCAGGCTTTCGACGCCTCGTCGACTGCGGACGACAAAACCGCGATGCAGGCTGAATACAACCAGCTTGGCACCGAGCTCAACAATATCATGACCAAAACCACCTTCGGCGGCAAGGAGTTGCTGATCGGCGGCACCCTTGGTACTGCTACTGGCATGAAGTTCCAGATTGGTGCCAGCGCGGCCGAAACCATGACCCTCGACCTGTCCGGTTCGATGGGTGCAACGGGTTCGCTGAATACCGCGCTGGGAAATGCTTCGAAGGCCTACAAGGCTACTGCAGGCGACGAACTGACCGCAGCCGGCGCAACCAACGCTATTATCACCACGCTCAGCACCGCGATCGACAGCGTTGCAACTGTTCGTTCGAGCCTGGGCGCCGCAGCCAATCGCCTCGACCACGTCTATAACAACCTCGCCAATATCAGCACCAATACCAAGAACGCAACCGGCCGCATCATGGACGTCGACTTCGCCACCGAATCGGCGAACATGACCTCCAACCAGATGCTGATGCAAGCCGGCACCGCGATGCTGAAGCAGACCAATAGCATGTCGTCGATGGTCATGTCGCTGCTGCAGTAATCACAGACCTTACCAAGTCAGCAGATGGGCATGTACGCCAGCCGGTTGACGGCTGGCGTTTTCGTTTCTCGACAACAAACAATAAATATTTCCAAGAAGCACTTAATGAAATAGTCGTCAAAGTCGCCTTGTACTTGTGAGAGCAGCTGAACTGCTCGTTAACCGACCTTATATTGGAGCTGACATGCTGAGCCTTCATACCAACGCTGCGACCCTTTCCGCACAAAATTCGATTAGCCGTACCCAGGCGTCCCTCTCGACCTCGATGACCCGCCTGTCGACGGGCTACCGTATCAACTCGGCAATGGATGATGCTGCCGGCCTGCAGATCGCAACCCGCCTCAAGGCCCAGACCAGCGGTATGTCTGTCGCGATGCGCAACACCCAGAATTCGACGTCGATGCTGCAAACGGCTGAAGGTGCGCTCGACGAAGTCAGCAACATGCTGGTGCGCATGAAGGACCTCGCCACCCAGGCTTTCGATGCTTCGTCCACCGATGCGGACAAAGACGCCATGCAATCCGAATACTCGCAGCTTGGCGCCGAGATCAAGAACATCATGACCAAAACCACGTTTGGCGGCAAAGAACTGCTGATTGGCGGCACCATCGGCAAGACCGGCGGCATGACCTTCCAGATCGGCGCTAGCGCGGGCGAAACCATGTCGCTCGACCTGGAAGCGTCGATGAAGACCGGCGGCACCCTCGACAAGGCTCTGGAGGATGTAGCATTAGGTTACAAGGACGGGACCGTCGGCACCGAACTGAAAGCAACTGCGAACACCATCATCACCACCATCAGCGGTGCGATCGACAGCGTCGCGACCATCCGTTCAAGCCTGGGCGCCGCGGCCAATCGCCTCGACCACGTCTATAACAACCTTGCCAATATCAGCACCAATACCAAGAACGCAACCGGCCGCATCATGGACGTCGACTTCGCCACCGAATCGGCGAACATGACCTCCAACCAGATGCTGATGCAAGCCGGCACCGCGATGCTGAAGCAGACCAACAGCATGTCGTCGATGGTCATGTCGCTGCTGCAGTAATATCGGACTTACCGGGCTGATCCAGCCTGGCCCCGCACATGGCCAACCGCAGTCGGGTTGGCCATTTTTCGTTTCTTACAGCGAGCACGATCATGGCCATTTCGATTCCCGCCGTCCTGCTGCATCCTCCTACGCCGGCCACGGCTGGTGGTCCGTTCGGCGCCGTCGCGGCAGTTGCGCCGGCGGCGCTGCTGGCGGCGGGAGACAATCCAACGCCGCTGCCGTTCTCGCAAGCACTCCCCGCCCAGGCCTCGGCCGCCACAGCGCAGCCTGCTGCAAGCGCCGCTGCGCTACAGGAAACGGCCGCGATGCGCCCCGACCAGGTGATACTGGCGCGCCAGCTGGCCTATCCTGCAGTCACGGGCGAAGCGCTGGCCGGCAACTGGCGCTCCACGGTGCGCACCTACGGCGCGCTGGTAACGGCGCGCGAGATCCAGGCCGGCGCCGGACATTTATCGCCAGCGCAAATGGCAGCAGCCCAGGAAGGCCGCGTCGTGCGTTCGCCAGAGCAGCACAGCATACCGCCAGACGCCTGGCGCTTCACGGTACACACGGGCGACCGCCACGCGCACACGCTGCAGGTGGTGCCCGACGAGCGCACGCCGGGCCAGGGCCGGCGCCGGCGTGCGGCACTGCGCCTGGTGCTCGAACTCGAGGATGGCGTGCACATCGTGGTGCAAGTGAAGGCCTTACCTGGCGGCATTGGGATCGAACTGTGCGCGCCGAATCGGCTTTACCTGGAACGCCTGGAAAACCTGAAGCCGGTGCTGGAAACCGCGGTCGCCAAGGCCGGCATGCGCGTGGTGCGCTGGGACCTTCGAACTACCCTGCCGGCCGGCCGGGTACATGCCAGCGCGTCGCTGGCAGAAGCGGCCGATGCGCTCACTGAGCCGGTGTTTCGCGCGCTGGCCGAACTTGCGCTGGTGCTGCCGCGCAGTAACTGAACGGCCTGCGTGCCCGCTGTAACACGGCGCTTGCAACAGGCGCTGGCGCGCAGAGCGCGCCGTCCACTGTCCGGCAGGCGGTCAGCCGACCGTCCCGACGATCGACACGTCGCGGTTCTCGGGAATCTCGTTATACGACAGCACGTGCAGGCCGGGTGCGAACAGGCGCGCGTAACGCGCCAGCAGCGGCCGCACCTGCGGCAGCACCAGCAAGAGCGGCGGCGTGTGCTGCCCTTTCATCTGCTCGCGCGCCACCGGCATGTTGATCTGCAGCTGCGACAGCAGTTGCGGGTCGATCGGGTAATTGTCCAGCGCCACCTTGCCGCCGCCGTTCTGCCGTGCCTGGTTCAGTGAACCGAGCAGCATGTTTTCCAGTTCGGCCGACAGGTTAAAGGCCGGCATGTCCTTCTTCTTGCCGTACAGGTTCGACACGATCTGGCGCCGCAGCGCGCAGCGCACCTCGGCCGCCAGCAGGATCGGGTCCTTGGTGGTTTCCGAGCTGTCCAGCAGCGTGGTAGCGATCACCACGATGTCCTTGAGCGACACGTTTTCGGCCAGCAGCACGCGGAACACGCGCAGCAGCTGGGTGTGGGTCAGCGCCTTGTCCAGCGCCGCCGCCAGCTTGGGCGATAAGGCCGTCAGGCGCTCAAGGATCGCCGGCACGTCTTCGTGGCGGAACAACTCGTGCAGGTAGTCGCGCACCACTTTCGAGGTGTGGGTCGCGATCGCCGACGGCGCCTCGATCACCTGGTAACCGAGGCCCAGTGCATGCGCCTTCTGGTCGGGCGTGATCCAGGTGATGGCCATGCCGTAGGCCGGCTCGATGCCGGGAATGCCATCGAGTTCGCCGTACACGTTGGGCGACGGGATCGCCAGCAGGTGGTCGGGCACGATCTCGGCCTCGGCCACCACCACGCCCGACAGGCTGATCGCGTACTGGGTCGGACGCAGCGCCAGGTCGTCGCGCACCGTGATTGGGGGCAGCAGCATGCCCATCTGCTCGGACAGGCTCTGGCGCACACCCTTGATGCGTTTCGCCAGCGGCTCGCCCTGAGCCTTGTCCAGCATACCGACCAGCTTGTAGCCCACCGCCACCGTCACCGGCTGCACCACGGGCAGCGCCTGCCAATCGAGTTCGGCCACCCGCTCTTCGCGCAGCGCGGCTTCGATTTTCGCCACGCCCGCATCGTCGGGCGCCTTGACCCGCTGCGACAGCTTCCAGCCGACGAACACGAGCACCCCGGCCGCGACCGTAAAGAACCACCACGGCATGCCCGGCACGATGGCCATGATGAACATCACGCCGGCTGCCGAGTACAGCACCGGCGGCTGGGCCAGCAGCTGGTCGCCGACCTGCTTGTCGAGGTCACCCGACTCGCCGATGCGGGTCACCAGGATCGCCGCGGCGGCCGACAGCAGCAGCGCCGGGATCTGGGCCACCAGGCCGTCACCGATGGTCAGCAAGGCGTAGACGCGGAACGCTTCGCCCATCGGCAGGCCGTGCATCAGGGCGCCGATCGCAACGCCGCCGATCAGGTTGATGATCAGGATCAGGATCGAGGCCACGGCGTCGCCGCGCACGAATTTCGAGGCGCCGTCCATGGCGCCGTAGAAGTCGGCCTCGGAGGCGACGTCCTTGCGCCGTTTGGTGGCCTGCTCCTGGTTGATCAGGCCCGCATTCAGGTCGGCGTCGATCGCCATCTGCTTGCCCGGCAGCGCGTCCAGCGTGAAGCGCGCCGACACTTCCGAAATGCGCTCGGCGCCCTTGGTGACGACGATGAAGTTGATGATCATGAGGATCACGAACACCACCAGGCCGACCACGAAGTTGCCGCCGATGACCACGTTGCCGAACGATTCGATCACCTGGCCGGCCGCATGCGTACCTTCATGACCGTGCAGCAGCACCACGCGCGTGGAGGCGACGTTGAGCGCCAGGCGCATCAGCGTGGTGCCCAGGATCACGGTCGGGAACACCGAGAAGTCGAGCGGACGCTTGGCCGTCACCGCCACCAGGATCACGATCAGCGCCAGCACGATATTGAACGTGAACAGCACGTCGAGCAGGATCGGCGGCAGCGGCAGGATGATCATCGCCAGCAGCGCGATCAGGAACGCCGGCGCCGCGAACTTCTGGCGCCGCAGTTGGCTCACAAAAGCGTTGAAGTTGTTGGTGAAATTCATGCTTGGGCCTCACTCAGGTGAGATGGAACGACCACCTCGTTGGGGAACCGCGGCGGCGCCTGGCGCCTGCCTGCGCGGAACGCATTCAGTTGTAAAACGTAGTTCAGTACCTGCGACACCGCCTGGTACAGCGCGGCCGGAATCTGCTGCTGCACCTGGCTGGTGTTGTAGATCGCGCGCGCCAGCGGCGGCAGTTCGAGCGTCTCGATCCGGTGTTCGCGCGCCACGCTCTTGATGTACAGCGCCATCTCGTCCACGCCCTTGGCCACCACGAACGGGGCTTCGGCACGGTCGACGTCATACTTCAAGGCCACCGCGTAGTGCTCGGGGTTGACGATCACCACGTCGGCGGTCGGCACCGAGTTGCGCACGCTGCGCTGCGCCAGTTGCTGCTGCAGCTGGCGGATGCGCTGCTTGACTTCCGGCTTGCCCTCGTTGCTCTTGTGTTCTTCCTTGATCTCCTGCTTGCTCATGCGCTGGTTGCGCATGAACAGGAAATGCTGCACCGGCACGTCGATCAGCGCGAACACCACGAACACCGCCACCATCGCCATCAGGCCGTCGAACATCAGGCCGGCGCCGTGGGCCAGCGCGTCACCCAGCGCCATGCGCTGCAGCTCCAGGTAGGCCTTGGTGCCGCCGCTGCACACGAACCACAGCACGACGCCGAGCATGATCGCCTTGCCGGCCGAGGTGGCGAAACCGATCCAGTGCTTCTGCCCGAACAGGTTGCCCAGGTTGGTCATGGGACTCAAGCGGCTGAACTTCGGCTGCATGTTCTTGGTAGTGGCGATCCAGCCGCCCGGCACCAGCGAGGCGACGATCACCGCGCCCGGCACCGCCAGCAGCGGCAGTACCATTTTTATCAAGAGCATCAGGGCGGCGCCGAACACGACCGACAGCGCGTTCTCCATCGAGCCGGCTTCACCCAGCGGCGCGAACACCATGCGGAACAGGGTGCGCAGCTGCTCCAGGTAGGACGGCAGCATCAGCGCGAACAGCTTCAGGCTGATCAGGATGCCAACCGCCGTGGCCAGGTCGCGCGAACGCACCACCTGCCCTTCCTGGCGCGCCTTTTTCAGTTTCTGCGCTGAGGGCTTTTCGGTCTTGTCGCCACCGGTGCCGTTGTCGGCCATCAGCGCGCTCCTTGGCTATTGACCATCTGCTGCTGCAGCATTTCGAGGATCTGGTTGGTCATCGCGATGTAATGCTCGGGCATGAAGCGCACCAGCTGGATCAGCATCAGGAGGCCGAAGATCGTCACCAGCGAAAAGCCGAGCGAGAACAGGTTCAGGCTCGGCGCCACGCGGTTGAGGAAGCCGAAGCCGATCTGCACCACCATGGTCGAGAACACGATCGGCAGCGCCAGCAGCATCGCCGCCGAAAACACCCAGCCCAGGTTCAAGGCGACCGCTTCGAGCAGCATCGGCTGCCAGCCGGCGCCCACTGGCCAGGCGCGAAAGCTCTGGCCCAGCACCGCGGTCAGGACCAGGTGGCCGTCGATGGCGAAGAACACCAGCATCGCCACCAGCGACATCAGGCCCGAGATCACGTCCGAGGTCTGGCCGTTGACCGGGTCGTTCATCTGCGCCAGCGAGAAGCCGATCTGGCTCGAAGCCAGAAAACCGAGCATGCTGACCGCGGCCATCGCGAACTGCAGCGCCAGTCCCAGCACGGCGCCGATCACGGCCTGCTCGAACATCACCAGCACGCCGGTGAGCGAAAACGGGTCGGGCATGGCGCTAGCGCGGGTCAGGGGCAGCATCAGGAACGACAGCACCACGGCCAGCAGCGCGCGCACCGGAATCGGCACCGTGCCGTCGCCCAGCACCGGGGCGGTCGACATCATGGCCATGATGCGGCAGAACGGCCACCACAGCGCGCCGATCAGGGGCAGCAGGAAGCCGGCCAGCTCCATGGATTCAGGCCACCAGCGTCGCGGCGCGCTGGAATACCGAGACGCAGTAATCCATCAGCGTGGTGGTCATCCAGTGGCCGGCCAGGATCACCGCCAGCAGCGTGATCAGGAGGCGCGGCAGGAAGCTGAGGGTCTGTTCGTTGATCTGGGTGGCGGCCTGGAACAGCGCCACCACCAGGCCGGTCAGCAGGCCGGGGATGACCAGCACCATCACCAGCAGCATCACGATCTGCAGGGCTTCGACCACCAGGTCGACGGCGATATCGGGACTCATGATTATCCGGTTCCGGTTCTAATAGCCGTGGATGCTGGTCACCAGCGTGTTCACGGTCAGGGTCCAGCCGTCGACCAGCACGAACAGCAGCAGCTTGAACGGCAGCGAGATCACCAAGGGAGACAGCATCATCATCCCCATCGCCATCAGCACCGACGACACCACCAGGTCGATGATCAGGAACGGGATGAACAACATGGCGCCGATCTGGAACGCGGTCTTCAGTTCGGACAGCACGAAGGCGGCCAGCTTGACCGGGAAGCTGTGCAGCTCGGGCCGGGCCTGTTCGGCTTCGCCGGCCAGGCGCGCCACCTGTGCCAGCGACGCCTTGCTGGTCTGGGCCAGCATGAAGCGCGAGACCGGCACTTCGGCGATGCGCAGCGCCTGCTCGAGGCCGATCTGGTCGCGGTCGTACGGCAGGAAGGCCTTGGTCCAGACTTCCTCGCCGATCGGGCGCATCACCAGCATGGTCAGGATCAGGGCGATGCCGGTGATGACGCGGCTCGGCAAACCCTGCTGCAGGCCGAGGGCCTGGCGCAGCAGCGACAGCACGATCACGAAGCGGGTGAAGCTGGTCATCATCATGACCATCACGGGCAGCAGCCCGAGCAGGGTCATGAGCACCAGGATCTGCGACTTGACGCTCATCCCGCTGTTCGTGGCCGAGGCGGTGCCCGACAGGACATTCGACAGCACGTCCTGCTGCTGGGCCGCGACCGGCAAAGCGGCAACGGCCAGCAGCGCGCCGCCGATCCATGGCGCGGCGCGGCGCCGGAGCGATGCGCCCCGGGCGCCGCGGTGCGTCGATGTCATGGTGCCAGCATGTCCAGGTTCAGGCCGTCGAGGTCGATCACCTTCAGGCCATACTGTTCGCCGGCCACCACCACTTCGGCGCGGCCGATCGGGGTGCCGTTGACCTTGATCACCAGCGGCTCGCCAGCCAGCGAATCGAGCGGCAGCACCGACGATGGCTGGATCGCCATCAGCTCCTGCAGCGAGACGCGGGTCGAGCCGACTTCGAGGGTCAGGGTGACGGGGATGCGGCGCATCATCTGCGGCAGCGAGCGGCCCGGGTTGCGGGCGGCCGGCGCAGCGTCAAGGCCGAGGCCATCCAGGTCGTCGATGATCACGTCGCCGCCGGTGAGTTGCTCGTTCAGGTTCATGTCCATTATTCGGCATCTTCAAATGAGGTTAAACACAGCTTGCCCTTGTGTTCGGCCACGGCGGCCGTGAACAGGCGGGCATCGTCGAGCAGCACGTCGGCGCGGCCGACCGAGACCGGGATCACATCGCCGACCTTCAGCGCGAACAGCGCCGCCAGCGTGACTTCCTTGCTCACCAGGCGGCCATCGAGCCTGACGTTCAGGGTCGATGCCAGCGGCTCGCCCGGCATGCGCGGTCCGCGCCCGCCGGGCTTGTCGGCCATCAGGCCCTGCAGCACGTGGGCCATCAGGGCGTGGTCGAGGGCAATCCAGATCTGGCCGTCCTGAGAGGCCGGGGCCGCCACTGGCAACGCAGCATTTTCGGCCGGGGTGTCGCCATCAGCGGTAACAGCGGTCGGAACAGCAGCCGGCGCACCAGGCGCTCCATAGGGCGCACGCAGCACCACACGCAGCACCCACTCGGCCTTGCCCGGCGCGCTGGCCGGGACCACGCTAGCGCGCCCGGCATTGACGCCGGACAGCGGCGTGGCTTCGGCGCCGGCCGCGGCCAGCCCTTCGGCCACGCGCACGTCGAGCAGGCCAGCCAGTTGCTGGGCCAGGGTGGCGGCCAGGCGTTCTTCGGTGGCGGTGACGCGCTCGGCGCCGGGATCGCGGCCGACCGCGGCCGGCGTATTGCGGGCATAGCGTCCTTCCAGCAAGCCCAGCAGCAAAGCGCGCTCGAAGGCGACCGCGGCCATGCCATACGGACCGTTCACGCCCAGCCAGCGCAGGCCGCGTTCGTCGGGAGCACGCTCGAAGGACAGGCCGACCAGGCGCCAGGCGCCCCAGTAACGGCGGCCGGCGGGCGACGCCACGGCGGCGCCCAGCGTTTCGGCCAGCCGGTTGGCGAAAGCCGGCAACAGGTGCACCGGACGCCCCAGCAGGCAGGGGTCCAGGACCTGGAATTCACGCGCACGCACAGGTGGATTGATGGGCATTTTTATTAACTAGGAATTAATAAGGGATGATTTTTTTTCATTCCACACGGCAACTATTATACAGGGAAGTTGCCAGCTAAAACCTTGACATTCTTCTTTGATTTATCACTTGCCCTACGGTAAGATTGCACTGTCGCATCGCAACATAAACGCTGTTGCCCTCCAGGTTCAGAGGCGAAAGCGGCGAAGGGCCGCAACAGAAGCACAGGAATAAAACGGCCGTTCGTTGACAACGATTTCACAAAGTTTCGTCAACTCAGGCTTTTACACGGCAGAAATAGTTAGTTTCTGTCGCGATCAAACAACAACGTTGAATGGGAACCACGATGGCAACTGAACTCGCCGGCCTGATCCGGGCCGACCTGGCACAACTGACCAACGACGCAAATCGCCTGGCGATCGCGCCGGCCTTCGAGCTGCCGGCCGCCGGCGCAGGTGCCAACGAAGGCGCCTTCTCGTTCACCCAGACCATGAAGAACGCGCTCGACCGCGTCGATGCCGAAGACCAGGCCGCCGGTGCGCGCGTAGCCGCGGTCGATGCCGGCAAGAGCGACGACCTGGTCGGCGCCATGCTGGCCAGCCAGCAAGCCAGCCTGTCGTTCTCGATGCTGGTGCAGGTGCGCAACAAGGTGATGGGCGCCGTCGACGAACTGATCAAGCTGCCGGTCTGACCGCGTTACCGGTCTCACTGCCTGCCGATCTCACTACTTAAGCGAAGTCACCCGTGATCTCCACTCTCAAGTCCGCCTTCGGCGGCAAGCTCGCGCTGCCGGCGCTGCCGCCCGCGGTGCGCAACAACCTGCCCCTGGTGCTCGGCCTGGCCGTGGCCGTTACCGCCGCCGTCATGATGTACCTGTGGCAGGACCAGTCCAGCTACAAGCCGGTGTTCGGCGCGCGCGAACGGGTCGCCGCCAGCGACATGATGAGCGTGCTCGAAGCCGAACAGATCCCCTACCGCGTCCATCCCGACAGCGGCCAGGTGATGGTGCCGTCCGGCGAACTGGGCAAGGTGCGCATGCTGCTGGCCGCCAAGGGCGTCACTGCCCAGCTGCCGGCCGGTCTCGAGCTGATGGACCGCAACGACCCGCTCGGCGTGTCGCAGTTCGTGCAGGACGTGCGCTTCCGCCGCGGCCTGGAAGGCGAACTGGCGCAGAGCATCCTGACCATGGACGCGATCGCCAGCGCGCGCGTGCACCTGGCGATCGCCAAGTCGAGCTCGTTCGTGGCCGGCGCCGGCGTGGCGGACGGCTCCTCGGCGTCGGTGGTGGTGGCGATGAAGCTGGGCCGCACCCTGTCCAACGAACAGATCGCCGCGATCGTCAACCTGGTCTCGGGCAGCGTCTCGGGCCTCAAACCGCAGCGCGTGTCGCTGGTCGACCAGGCAGGCAACTACCTGTCCTCGCGCGTCGATCTGGCCGACGGCTTCGACGGCGCCGCCCAGGGCGACGCCGCCGCCAAGCACTACAGCGACGACGTGCGCAGCAACGTCAACGAACTGCTGGCCCCGATCCTCGGCGCGGCCAACTACAAGGTCAGCGTCACCGCCGAAGTCGACAACGACCGCATCGAAGAGACCACCGAAAAATACGGCGAAGCCCCGAAAGTCACCAGCGAAGCGATGCGCGAAGAGATGGAGCGCAACCGCATGGCGCTGGGCGTGCCGGGCACGCTGTCGAACCGTCCGCCGGTGCAAACTGATGCGGCGGCGCAGAACGCCGATGGTGGCGCCGCCAAGCCGGAAGACGGCAGCGCGCGCAAGAACGCCACCACCCGCCAGTACGCCTACGACCGTGCCATCACCCAGATCAAGCGCTCGCGCGGACGCCTGAAGAAACTGTCGGTGGCGGTGGTGCTGAACAACGCCAGCGCGGCCGACGCCAAGGCCTGGACCCCGGCCGAACTGGCCAACATCGAAAAGATCCTGACCGGCGGCCTGGGCATCAGCGCCGCGCGCGGCGACGTGCTCGCCGTATCGAGCCTGACCTTCCCGGCGGCGCCGGTGGCCCAGGAATGGTGGCAGGAACGCGACAACGTGGTCGACATGACGAGCTGGGCGATGTACCTGATCGGCGCCATCGTCGCCTACTTCCTGCTGCTGCGTCCGCTGCTGCGCGCGGTGACCGGCCGCCTGGCACCGCAGCCGCCGCTGGCGCCTGCCATGCCGGCGCTGCCGGGTGCGGGCGGTGCTGCTGCTGCCACCCCTTCCCTGCCGGCAGGCGCCACTGCCGCCCCTGCCCTGGCCGCGCCGGAAGGCAGCGCAACTGCCGCCGCCGGCGGTCCGGGCGCGGTGGTGCCGCTGCTCGAAAACTACGACCTGCCGCCGAGCGGTTCGCCGGTCGACGTGATGGTCGACCACCTGAAAGTCCTGGCCGGCAAAGAGCCCGAGCGCGTTGCCGAAGTCGTCAAACAATGGGTACAGAAAAAACATGGCCGACCTGAATAATTTCGACGACGACGAGAACGTCGTCCTCAGCCCGGTCGAACAGGCCGCCATCGTGCTGCTGTCGATCGGCGAAGAACAGGCCGCGGCGGTGCTGCGCTGCCTCGAGCGCGACGAACTGATGGAACTGACCCAGGTGATGTCGCGCATGAGCGGCATCAAGGTCGATACCGTCAAGTCGGCGCTGCAGAACTTCTTCGACGACTACCGCCAGCAGAGCGGCCTGCACGGCGCCTCGCGCAGCTACCTGAAGCGCTCGCTCGATCTGGCGCTCGGCAGCGATATCGCCAACAGCGTGCTCAACACGATCTATGGCGACGCGATCCGCCCGATGATGGCGCGCCTGCAGTATGCCTCGCCCAAGTGGCTGGCCGAATTCGTCTCCAGCGAGCACGTGCAGATGCAGGCGGTATTCCTGGCCTTCCTGCCGCCGGCGCTGGCCTCCCAAATTCTGGAAGCGCTGCCTCTGGAGGGTCGAGAGTTGGTACTGCTGAACATGGCGCGCCTCGACGAAATCGACCGCGACGTGCTGCACGAGCTGGAAGAGCTGGTGGCGCGCTGCCTGGCGGCGCTCGACACGCAAAGCGCCAGCGTCGAAGGCGTGCGCCAGGTGGCCGATATCCTGAATCGCCTGCAGGACAACCGCACCGGCATGGTCGAACTGCTGCGCGCGCACGATCCGGAAGTGGTCAACAAGATCGAGATGTCGATGTACGACTTCTTCATCCTGTCGCGCCAGACCGAACAGGTCATCACGCGCCTGCTGGACGAAGTGCCGCTCGAGCAGTGGGCGATCGCGCTGAAAGGCGCCGAAGCGCCGCTGCGCGACGCGGTCCTGAGCGCGATGCCGAAACGCCAGGCGCAAAGCTTCGAAGACCTGATGCGCCGTTCCGGTCCGGTGCCGATGTCGCGCATCGAACAGACCCGGCGCGAGATCATGGCCACCGTCAAGGAACTCGCCGACGCCGGCGAGATCGATATCCAGCTGTTTGCCGAGGCGACCGCCGAATGAAGCAGTTCCGGTCCTATCACTTCCCGCCGCTGCACCAGTTCAGCGCGGCGCGTCCGCAAGGCGCCGGCGCGCCGGGCTCGAATTCGGCCGAAGAGTGGCAGAGCGCCCTGGCCGACGGCTACCGCCAGGGCCAGCGCGAAGGCTACGAGGCCGGCCTGGACCAGGGCCGCGCCGAAGGCGTGCCGCAGGGCCGGGCCGAAGGCCTGCAGCGTGGCATCGAGGAAGGACGTGCCATGGCGCTGGAGCAATTCGAGCAGCTTTCGAAGCCAATCGACAGCATGCTGAGAAGCCTCAAAAAATTGAAAACCGACCTGCGCGCGGCCCAACGCAACGAAGTGGTCGAGCTGGTCGGCAAGATCGCGCGCCAGGTGATCCGCGCAGAACTGGCGCTGCAGCCGGTGCAGCTGCTGGCGCTGGTCGAGGAAGCGCTGTCGGTGATGCCGCCGTCGCGCGAGCAGGTCGAGGTGTTCCTGAATCCCGAAGAACTGCGCCGCGTGCTGGAGCTCGATCCGAAACGCGCCAAGAAATGGACGCTGCTGCCCGACCCTGCCCTTGAGCCGGGCGAATGCCGCGTGCGCGCGGGCGACCATGAAGTCGACGCCGGCTGCCAGGGCCGCCTGGCAGCGGTGATGGAACAGGTCGAAGAGCAGTTGCTGTCGGAGGAGCCGCAGGCATGATGGCCCTGGCCGACTCGCTGCGCGCGCTCGATATCGGCACGGTTCCGGTGGCCACGCCCACCGGCCGCCTGGTCGGCGCCCAGGGACTGTTGCTCGAGTCGGTTGGCTGCCGCCTGCACACCGGCCAGCGCTGCCGCATCGAGACGGTTGACGGCGAGTGGCTCGACGCCCAGGTGGTCGGTTTTCGCGACAAGGTGTCGTACCTGATGCCGTTCAAGAAGGCGGCAGGATTATCCACCGGCGCGCGCGTGCTGCCGGTGCAGGAAAAGAACGATCTGATGATCGGCCCTTCCTGGCTGGGCCGCATGGTCAATGGCCTGGGCGAGCCGATCGACGGCCTGGGACGCCTGGGCGGCGACCAGCCATTATCCAGCACCCCGCCGCGCGTCAATCCGTTGAAGAAGACGCCGGTCGAGCAGCCGCTCGACGTTGGCGTGCGCGCGATCAACAGCATGCTCACGATCGGTAAAGGGCAACGGGTCGGCCTGATGGCCGGTTCCGGCGTCGGCAAGTCGGTGCTGCTGGGCCTGATCACGCGCCAGACCGTGGCCGACGTGATCGTGGTCGGTCTGATCGGCGAACGTAACCGCGAAGTGCGTGAGTTCGTCGAGCGCTCGCTCGGTCCGGAAGGTCTGAAGCGCGCGGTACTCGTTGTGGCCCCGGCCGACGAAAGCCCCTTGATGCGGGTGATGGCGACCGAGATGTGCCACGCGGTGGCGGCGCACTACCGCGACCGCGGCCAGAACGTGCTGCTGCTGTGCGATTCGCTGACGCGCTACGCGATGGCGCTGCGCGAAGTCGCGCTGTCGCTGGGCGAGCCGCCGGCCACGCGCGGCTATCCGCCGTCGGTGTTCTCGAATTTGCCGCAGCTGGTGGAATCAGCGGGGAATGGAGAAAATCCTCAAGGAAGCATGAGCGCCATCTACACGGTGCTGGCCGAGGGCGACGACCAGCAGGATCCGGTGGTCGATTCGGCGCGCGCCATCCTTGACGGCCACATCGTGCTGACGCGCGAACTGGCCGAGCGCGGCCATTATCCGGCGATCGACGTGGCGCAGTCGATCTCGCGCTGCATGGCGCAGGTGGTGGGCCAGGAACACGCGCTGGCCGCGCGCAAGCTCAAAGCCGCGCTGGCGAAACATGCACGCGTGCGCGACCTGATCCCGCTCGGTGCTTACGTGCCGGGCGCCGATCCCGAGACCGACCGCGCGGTGGCGCTGCAGCCGCACATCGAAGCCTTCCTGTGCCAGGGCACGCGCGAAGCCGCGCCAATGCAGGGCTGCGTCGACCAGTTGAAAGCGATGATGGCATGAGCAAGCACAACACCATCGACAGCCTCGGCACCCTGGTGCAGCTGCGCTCGACCCAGGTCGAACGGCTGCAGCGCGAACTGGCCAGCCAGGAAGCGACCCGGGTGCGCTACCAGAACAATCTGCAGCGCCTGACCAGCCTGGCGCACGGCAGCGGCGCATCGGGTGCCAGCGTGGCCCTGGCGCCGGCACTGGCCCTGAACTGCGGCGCCTACAAGCAGGACGTGCTGGCTCTGGCCGACAGCCACCGGGTCGACCTGCAGCTGCACGAAGCGAACATGGCGGTCGCGCAGCGCCGCGTGCACGAGGCCTGGGCCAAACGTGAACTGCTGGGCAAGGTGCTCGAGCGCGCCCAGGATGCGCTGGCGCTGGACCAGGAACGTGCGACCCGCAAGCGCGAAGACGATATCGCCACCCAGTCGTGGATGGCGGGACGGGCGGCCTGACGGCCCTCACCCACAACAAGGAGAATACAGATGGCAAGCGCAATTACCGCCCCGACCTACGACCCGACCACCACCGCCGCGGCGCTGGCCGAGAAGTACACGGCCCCGCGCCAGCAGATCATCAACGCCCAGGGCACGGTGGCCACCGCCACCGAGCGCGGTCTGACCGACCTGACCTCGGCGCTGAGCGCGTTCCAGACCAGCCTGGCCTCGCTCAGCGTCGGCAAGACCGTGTATGCGCAAAGCGCGGTGTTCGGCGACACCGGCATCGGCAGCGCCAGCGCCGGCCCCACCGCGGCGGCCGGCACCTACTCCTTCTTCGTCAAGCAACTGGCCACCGCCAGCCAGGTCTCCTACACCGGCCTGAGCGACAACAGCGGCGTCGGCGGCACCCTCAAGATCCGCATGGGCGGCATCGATGCCTTCGAGATCAACATGAGCGCCGCCAATGCCGATGGCAACGCATTGACCACGCGCGAGCTGGCTGCCGCGATCAACGGCGCCGCCGGCAACGCCGGCAAGGTCACTGCTTCGATCGTCACCACCGGCAACACCACTGAACTGGTGCTGACGGCAAAAGATACCGGCGCCGCCGGCGCGATCACGCTCGACACCAGCGGCATCACCGGCAACTCGAGCCTGGCCCAGGCCAACCTGGACGCCACGCGCCGGCGCACGCTTGTCGCGGCCCAGGACGCCGAGATCCGCATCGGTTCCGAAACCGGCACCGCGATTACCCAGGCCAGCAACACCTTCACCAACATCGACGGCGTGAAGATGACCTTCACTAGGGCACAGGCCAGCGGGGCCGCCCCGGTCACCCTGACGGTGGCCCCGGACACCACCGGCACCACCGCCAATGTGCAGGCCTTCGTGGACGCATTCAACAAGCTCAAGGCCGCGCTCAACAAGCTGACCGACCCGGGTGACCCGTCCAAGGGCGTGGCCGGTGGTACCTTCTCGCACGACAGCGGCATCCGCGCCCTGAACACTCGCCTCAACGCCCTGCTGCGCCCCGGCGGCGGCGAGTCGCTAGCCAGCTACGGCATCACCGCCACCCGCGAAGGCACGCTCGAGCTGCGCTCCGAGCGCCTGCTGGCCCAGCTGGCGCGCAGTCCGAACGGCCTTGACGGCCTGCTGGGCAGCGCCACAAAGAGCGCGCCGAGCGGCATCGCCGGCGCCCTCAACAGCTACCTGGACACCTGGAGCAGCAGCGTCGACGGCCAGATCAAGCAGCGCAAGGAAGCTGTCAGCGACCTGCAGTCGACCCTGACCGAGCGCCAGGCCACCCTCGACCAGCAGTACGACTCGGCCTACCAGCGCTACCTGCTCCAGTTCACCAAGCTACAGACTTTGCAGAGCACCATGAACACTAACGTCTCACTGTTCGACGCCCTGTTCGGCAGCGACAAAGACTGATCACGAAGAACCATACGTCATGTCCTATCAAGAAGCCTACGGCGAATACCACGCCGTCAACCTGGACGCGCAGACCTCGCGCGCCTCGCCGGTGGAACTGGTCCTGCTGCTCACCGACGGCCTGCTCGACGAGCTGGCGCGCGCGCGCGCCCACATCGAAGCGCGCCGCTACGAGCAGAAAGCGGCCAGCATCGACAAGTGCGTCGAGATCATCAACGGCCTTTCCAGCTCGCTCGACTTCGAGTCGGGCGGCGAGACCGTCGCCAACCTGGCGCGCATCTACGAATTCTGCGCCAACCA
Organism: Massilia sp.; assembly: GCF_031995545.1. Lineage (GTDB taxonomy): Bacteria > Pseudomonadota > Gammaproteobacteria > Burkholderiales > Burkholderiaceae_D > Telluria. The sequence goes on along the minus strand of NZ_DAMAGA010000024.1, from coordinate 59,862 downwards.
CCTGAACGGCGCCGGCATCAAGCTCGATCCGACCATGGTCGACGAAGTGATCCGCATCCTGAGCACCATCCGCCAGGGCTGGAAAGGCGTCCAGGAACGCAATGGATAGAACCCGCATCATCGACCGGCTGGGGCAACAGCTCGACGCGCGCCTGCAGGAAGCGGGCAAGCAGTCCGACTGGACCCTGCTCGAACCGAGCGTACGCGAACTGGCGCCGCAATTGCAGGCGCTGGCCGCACGCGGCCCGTGGAGCGGCGCCGAACGCGCCGCACTGGCGCGCCTGCGCGCGGCGCACGAACGCGCCGCCCAGGGTTGCGCCCAGGCCGCCGCCGGCATCGCCGCACGCCTGGACGAAATGCGCAGCAACAAGGAAGGCTGGATGGCCTACGCCCTCGCGGGCGAACACGATATGGACCGACCATGACTCTTTCGATGAACAGCGTTTCGATGAACACCACCATGAACACGATCGGCCAGAACGCCGTCACAGCCGGCGCCGCGCCCACGCCTGACGCCGGCGTGCCGGCCACCGACACGCTGGTGGCCGGCGCCCTGCCCGCCGCCGCCGCCGCCGCCGCGGTGCTGCCGTTCCAGCAGTGGATCGGCCTCGCCCCGGCCCTGCCCGACGCCGACGCACAAGCGCCGGCCGATCCGCCGGCCGCCGCCAACGACGCCGAAGCACCGGATACACCCGAGACGGCGGAGCAGCCGGCCGACGCCGTGCTGCTGGGCGCCATGTCTGCGCCGCTGATGCCGGCCGGCCTGCCGTCGGCGCTGCCGGCCATGATGATGGCGATGCCGGGCGTGAAAACGACGACCGCCCGGGATGCCGGTGCCAATGCGGCGGCGCAGGCGGCACCGGTCATTGGCGCCGTGGCGTTAGCACCGACCAGTACCGTCCCGGCGAGTACCCCGGCTGCGAACGCAGCCGCGCTGACAGACATCGCTCCGGTGGCCGCAGCGCGCGCCGACGCCGCACCCTTGACGCAGGCGCAACCGGCCGCCGCGGCAACGGCCGCCGCGGCAAAGTCGAACGCCGCCGCCGTGCCTGCCGCCGCCGTATCAGGCGATGCAACGAGCGCCGACAGCGCCGCCGCCGACGTGACGCCGACCGGCAGCACCGTCGGCGTCGCCGCCAGCCAGCCGTCCGCCGCACGCGGCGCCGACAGCGTGGCGCTCTCGGGTCCACCGGCCGCATGGCGCCAGACCCTGCACGAAGCACTGGGCGAGCGCCTGCAGCTGCAGGCCGGTCGTGGCATCGAGCAGGCCACGATCCGCCTCGAGCCGCCGATGCTGGGCCGGATCGACATCGCGATCCGCCACAGCGCCGGCAACCTGGAAGTGCACATCGCCGCCACCAACGGCGAAGTGCTGCGCCAGCTGAACACGGTGAGCGACGCCCTGCGCAGCGACCTGGCCGGACGCCAGTACAGCAACGTCTCGGTCAGCGTCAGCGAGACGCCACGCGCCCAGGCCACCGCCCAAGCCGGCAGCCAGCCGGGCCAGAATGGCCAGCCGAACACCGATGCGCAAGGCCGCGGCCGCCAGCCGGGCCAGGAGCAACGCAGCCCGGGCCTGGCCCTGAACGATGCCGGCGACGCCGGTTCCCTCTTTTCCATGAATGGACGCGACTGAACCACCCATGAAAGCAAAACTGATCATCGCATTCGCCGGCGTCGCGCTGGCGGCAGCGGCCGCCGCGGGCGGCGCCATGTGGTACATGAAGCCGGCCCCGGCGGCTGGCGTGGTAGCGGCCAAGCCGGCCCCGGAAAAGTCGCTGACCAAGTACGTCACCCTGGACAAGGTGATCGTCATGCTGCGCCGCGCCCCGAGCGAACAGGCGGCGCATTACCTGTCGGTCGACCTGGTGCTGGCCACTTCGCCGGAAGAAGAAAAGACGACCAAGGAACACTTGCCGCTGCTGCGCAGCATCGCCGTCTCGGCGCTGTCGGCGCGCACCCTGGCGGAAGCGTCGAGCATGACGGTCGACCAGTACGCGGCCGAGCTGAACAAGACGTTCAACGCCAGCTACGAAAAGGAAAACCACGTGAAGCCGTTTACCGAAGTCATGATCGGCAAGCTGATCATCGAGTGATGCGGGACGCCACGTGGCCTACATGACCGATTACCTCGACCCCGCCGCCGCCGAATACGGCGAAGCGGCCGCCAGCGCCGGCATGAGCCCGGCCGAAGAGGGGCGCCACCTGGTGGCGTATGCCCCGCTGGTCAAGCGCATCGCGCGCCAGCTGGCCAGCCAGGCGTCGGGCGCGCTGGGACGCGAGGACCTGGAGCAGATCGGCCTGATGGGACTGCTGGAAGCGCTGCGCCGCTACGGCGCACCGGACACCGGCTTTTCCAGCTACGCCGCGCTGCGCGTGCGAGGTGCGATCCTGGACGAGCTGCGCCGCCAGGACTGGCGTCCGCGCGCGGTGCGCCAGGACAGCCACCGCCAGCGCGACGCCCTGCGCGCCCTGACGCGCAAGCTGGGGCGCGAGCCGAGCGAGAAGGAAGCGGCACAGGCGCTGGGCCTCACTGCCGAGGAATACAACCAGTATCTGCTGGACGACAGCGCCGAAGAGATGCTGAGCTTTGACGAAGTGCTGCAGGAAGCGGTCAGCGAAGCGCACAGCAGCCCCGGTCCCGAGGAAGGCTACCTGATGCGGCGCAGCCTGGAACAGGTGCTGGGCAGCCTCAACGAAAAGGAGGGGCGCGTGATCCAGATGATCTACGAGTTCGAACTGAGCTACAAGGAAATCGCCGCCGTGCTCGACCTGTCCGACGCCCGTGTCTGCCAGCTGAACAAGAGCGCGCTGGCCAAGATGAAAGCCGCGCTGCAAGGCAGCTGAGCCGGTCCGACCAACAACAGAAACAGCAGAACCAACAGAACCACCGCCAGAAAGGCTTGACATCATGCAGCAATTACTTGGAATCGCCATCGTGCTTGGCTGCGTCTTCGGGGGCTTTACCCTGATGGGCGGCACCTTCGCGTCGATCTTCCACCCGGTCGAACTCCTGATCATCGGTGGCGCCGCCCTCGGCGCCCTGGTGCTGGGCAATCCCAAACACGTGCTGGCCGAACTGGGCCACCAGTTGAAGAAAGTTGCCACGCGTAAGAAACACGATTCGGAATTCCAGCGCCAGCTGCTGCTCTTGATGTACGAACTGCTGCAGACCGCCGCCGGCGGCCTGAAGGCGCTCGACGCCCACGTCGAAGCACCGAGCGAAAGCCCGCTGTTCCAGCGCTACCCGCGCATCCTGGAAGAGCCGAAGCTGCTGGCCTTCATCGTCGACAACTTCCGCCTGATGGCGATGGGCAAGATCAACGCCCACGAACTGGAAGGCGTGCTGGAGCAGGAACTGGAAGCGATCCACGAAGAGCTGACCCAGCCGGCCAAGTCGCTGCAGAAGATCGCTGAGGCGATGCCGGGCTTCGGCATCCTGGCCGCGGTGCTGGGCATCGTGATGGCCATGTACTCGGTCTCGGGCGGCGCCGGTTCGGGCGAGATCGCCGAAAAGATCGGCGCGGCGATGGTCGGCACCTTCATCGGCATCTTCTTCTGCTACGGGCTGCTGGAGCCGCTGGCCAACATGATGAAGCAGAACGTCAATTCGGAAGCCTCGACCATGGAAACCGTGAAGGTGGTGCTGTGCACCCACGTGGCCGGCAAGCCGGCGCTGCTGGCGATCGACGCCGGGCGGCGCCTGATCCAGCTCAATACCAAGCCGAGCTTCTCGCAGCTGGAACAATGGATCAATGCCATGGGTGGCGAAGACGAATCGCAGAACAAGCGGCGCCGTACGGGCGACCGCATGACGGGGTAACACGTGTCGAAGGCCAACGACAAACACGAATCGACCATCGTCAAGCGCGGCGGCGGCAAGCACCAGCACGACGAGCACGGCGGCGCCTGGAAGGTGGCGTTCGCCGACTTCTGCCTGGCGCTGATGGCGCTGTTCCTGGTGCTGTGGCTGATCGCCACGCGCGAGCAGCAGAACCTGGAACAGATCGTCCGCGACGCCAACAACAGCGGCATGCTCGAAGGCCAGGGCCAGAAGCCGGCCATCGCCACCGAACAGAGCGGCAGCCTGATCGAACGCTTCGCCGTGCCGCGCACCGGCAACGGCGGCAGCGGCGACCCGGGCAGCCCGAGCGCGCCGAAAGTCGCCTACGAAACCCCGGCCGACCTGGCCGCGCTGTCGCGCGCGCTGACCGAGCTGTCGAGCAGCGCCGGCCTGGCTTCGAACCTGGGCACCGTGGTCACCCCCTACGGCCTGCGCGTGATGCTGCACGATACCGACAAGCAGGGCATGTTCATGCGCGGCAGCGCGCTGCCGACCGACCGCTTCGCCAGCCTGCTGCAAAAGATGGGCCCGCTGTTCGCGCAGATGCGCAACCAGATGCTGATCGTCGGCCATACCGATTCCAGCCGCTACGCGCGCGCCGACAAGGGCGGCTATTCCAACTGGACGCTGTCGACCGACCGCGCCCATGCCGCCCGCGCGCGCCTGCTGGCCGGCGGCATGGAAAGCAGCACCGTGCTGCAGGTGGTCGGCATGGCCGACCGCGGCCCGCTGCATCCGGAAACGCCGCTCGACGGCCGCAACCGCCGTATCGAACTGCTGATCCTGACCACCGCCCAGTCGCGCGCCGTGGCAGCCATGTTCGGCGCGCCCGGCGCCCAGGCCAATCCGACGGCGCTCGGCAACGGCGCCAGCGTCGTCCTGCCGGACGCCGCGGCGCTGGACACACTGCGCGGCCAACTGCCGACCACACCATGACGATCCAATCGAAATCCCGAGGTAACCGCATGAAGATTACGGGTTCCCCAGTCTCCGCCGCCAACGTCGGCGCCGCGCGCGTCGATGTGCCGGCCGCGGGCGACGCCGCAGCGAGCTCTCCTGCCGCCGCGGCCCCGGCCGCGCTGCAGTCCGAAGTCCTGAAGCCGGCCGCCGAAGCGCTGCGCGCCATGCCCGACTTCGACGCTGCCCGCGTGGCCGAGCTGCGCGATGCGCTGGCGCGCGGCGAGTTGCCGTTCGACCCGGCCCGCCTGGCCGGCCTGATCCAGAAATTCCACGGAGGACGCTGAGCATGGCGACCCTGACCCGCCAGCAGGCCAACGCCCTGCTCGCCAACGGCGTGCAGCTCGACCTGCGCGAAGCCGGCGCCGTGCACGCGCTGCTGGAGCAGCAGTTCGAGGCCGCCGTGCGCCACCGCAGCGCGGAGCTGTCGACGCTGGCCGAACAGCTCGAACCGCTCTTGGAGGGCATGGAAGCGCGCCGCAAGCAGCGCGTGTCGCTGGTGCGCGCCCTGGTCGGCGCCCAGGGCACGATGGCGGATTATTTCGCCACCCTGCAGCCGGCGCCGCGCGCAACGCTTGAAAACGCCTGGGGTGAACTGGAACGCATCGTACGCGACTGCAAGCACGCCACCACCCGCAACGGCAGCCTGCTGGCCGAGCAGTACTCCGTGATGCAGCGCGTGCTGCACGGCGAGGAACATATCTATGCGCCACGTTGATTTCACCATCCCGTCGATCACGCCGACGGCAGCCACCAGCGCCACCCGTCCGACCGCAGCCAACGATAATGGCGAAGGCTTCGGCCGCATGTTCAGCGAGCTGCAGGGCGAAGTGGCGCAGTTCATCCAAAACGGCGACAGCGGCACCACCGCCGCAAGCAGCCTGAATGCCGAAGGCGCCCTGCTGCGTGCCCGCGCCAGCGGTCTGCTGGACGGCGAACTGCAAGGGCTCGAGGGCGTGCCGGCAGGCAGCGTCGCCAACACCCCCGCGCAGCAGGCTTTCCTGGACCGCATCGCGCCGTGGGCGCAGCAGGCTGCCGCCAGACTGGGCGTGGCACCGGAACTGGTGTCGGCGCACGCGGCGCTGGAATCGGGCTGGGGCCAGCGCCCTTTGCGCACCGACGACGGCGCCAGCACCCACAACCTGTTCGGCATCAAGGCAGGTTCCAACTGGGACGGCGCCACCAGCGATGCCGCGACCACCGAATACGTGGGCGGCGCAGCGCTGAAAACGCGCGAACGCTTCCGCGCCTATCCGGACGCGGCCAGCGCCTTCGACGATTACGCACGCATGCTGCTGGAAAATCCGCGCTACCGCGGCGCCCTGAATACGGGCAGCGATGCCCATGCCTTCGCCCAGGGACTGGCACGCGGCGGCTACGCCACCGATCCGGGCTACGCCGCCAAGCTGGCCAAGGTGGCGGCCAGCCTCAAGGGCAGCGCCGATTGAATTCTTATTCGCCGAGCGGCAGGTCGGCCGGCTGCACCGCGCCGGCGCCGAGCACGCGCATGCGCACGATCTGGCCGCTGGCACTGTTACGCACCCGCACCACGGCGCCGCGCGCGCCGGCGTCGAGCGCCTCGCCCGCCATGCTCACTTCGATGCCGTCGTGGCTGGCCTGCATGGTCACCTGGTCGCCGCGCTTGACCGCGATCGGCGCGGTCAGCTGGCTGGTGCGCAGGATTTCGCCCGCGCGCAGGCTGCGCCGGCTGCTCTGGCCGACGGCCGCGTCGAGCATGCCGACCGGGTCGGCGACGTTGGTGACGTCGCGCCGTTCCAGCGCGACGTCGGCATCGCTCAGCGACTGGTTGACGGAGACCGGCGCTGCCGTCACCGCCACCAGCGCCGAGATACGCGCGCGCACCGTGAAATCGTGGCGCCAGCCGCGTCCGTCCGGGCAGCGCGCGGCGAAGCGCATGCGTGCCGGCTGGCGCGTATCGAGCGCTTCGACCGTCGGCGCCACCGTGCAGGCCGGGGCCGGACGCGCACTCACCACGGACAGTTCGAACTGCGGTTCGCCCAGTCCGCTCGCCGCCGCTTGGCGCTCGAGCTCGTCGCGCGCCGCTTGTTCTACCTGCGACTCTATCTTTGCGGAAAGAGTTTGCGCCGACCATGCTGTAGTGCACAAGAGACAGGTTACAATAGTAACTGTTGCCTTACGGAAAGCAATCATTGGAGAATACGGGTGGGGCGAAAAAACCCATTCTACCCGTTCACACCCGAGTTCACGGAGAAACGCCCATGTCGATTAATTTCAAAGAAGCCCTTGGCGTGCACGCCGACGCGCTGCAACTGCGCGCCGAACGTACCCGCGTGCTGGCCGCGAACATCGCCAACGAAAGCACGCCCGGCTACACCGCGCGCGACCTCGACTTCGCGTCCATGCTGCAGGAACGGATCGATGCCGAGGACGGCTTGCCGACCCTGTCGGAAGATGGTCCGCTGTACCGCGTGCCGTACCAGCCGAGCGCCGACGGCAACACCGTCGAAATCGGCGTGGAGCAAGCCGCCTTCTCGCAGAACGCCTCCGACTTCCAGACCAGCCTGACCTTCATCAACATGAAGCTGCGCGGCCTGAACAAAGCCATCACCGGCCAATAAGGATAAAGAATGGGTTTCAAGGACATCTCCCAGATCGCTGGTTCGGCCATGGCCGCCCAGACCGTGCGCATGAACACGATCGCCAGTAACCTGGCCAACGCCAATGCGGTGGCCACCAGCGAAGCCGAAGGCTACCGCGCACGTAAACCAGTGTTCGCCGCCCTGCTCGGCGACGAAGGCGTGGCACGGGTCCAGGTGCTGGACGTGGTGCAATCAAACGAGCCGCTGCGCCGCGCCCACGAGCCCGACAATCCGCTGGCCGACGCCGACGGCATGGTGTACTACACCAATGTCAACGAAGTGGCCGAGATGGCCGACATGATGGCCGCCTCGCGCGCCTTCGAGACCAACGTCGAAGTCATGGGCCGCATCAAGTCGATGCAGGCTTCGCTGCTGAAATTGGGAGAAGGCTGATCATGGTCACCGCCACCAATGCCATCGGCCTCAACGGCAACACCACGAGCACGCTCAGCGACCAGGTCACCCCGAGCTCGACCCCGGTCAGCGACAACAAGGACATGTTCACCAAGCTGCTGGTGGCCCAGATCCGCAACCAGGATCCGCTGGCCCCGTCCGACCCGAGCGAATTCGTCAACCAGCTGTCGCAGCTGTCGCAGACCGAAGCGCTGCAGAACCTGACCACGACCACCGCCGCCAGCGCCGGCGTGCTGCAAAGCCTGCAGGTGCTGGCGATGGGCGCGCAGGTCGGCTCCGATGTCTCGGTCGCCACCAGCCGCGTGCAGCTCGACGGCGCGGCGCTGTCGGGCACCGTCCAGCTGGGCGGCGCCAGCACCCTGACCCACCTGGTGCTGACCGATGTCGCCGGCAAGCAGACCCGGATCGAACTGCCGCCGCACGGCGCCGGCGCCCAGTCGTTCACGCTCGACCCGGCTGCGCTCGGTCTGCCGGCCGGCAAGTACAGCATCGCCGCCGAAGCCTCGGACGGCACCAAGCCGGGCATCGAGATCGACGGCCGCCTGCAAAGCGTACGCCTGGCCTCGTCGGGCGCGATCGTGATGCAGGTGTCCGGCGTCGGCGAAGTCGAGCCGGGCCTGATCACCGGATTCAACGGCAAGACCACTCCCGCCGCGCTGGCGGCCATGTCCACGGAAAACTGAAAGGATTCCCCATGAGCTTCAATATCGCCCTGTCGGGCATCCAGGCCATCAACGAGCAACTCAACGCGCTGTCGAACAACATCGCCAACGCCGGCACCTATGGTTTCAAGAGCAGCCGCGCCAACTTCGCGTCGGTATATGCCGGTACCCAGGCCAACGGCGTGGAAGTGTCGTCGCTGACCCAGAACATCGGCCAGAACGGCAGCCTCTCGACCACCGGCCGCAGCATGGATGCGGCGATCCAGGGCCGCGGCTTCTTCACCAGCCGCGACGCCCAGGGCGTGATCTCGTACTCGCGCGTGGGCATCTTCTCGACCAATGCCGACGGCTACCTGGTCGACGCCACCGGCAAGAACGTGCAGGGTTACGGCCCGAGCGTGGGCGGCGTGCTGGGCGTGATGGGCGACATCCAGATTCCGACCGGCCAGATTCCGGCCGAGGCCAGCACCAAGGTCACCTACACCGGCAATGTATCGAATGACTGGACCAATCCGACCGTTACGCCGTTCAACAAAGACAACCAGGCCAGCTACAACATGGTCAAGCAGTCGGTGGCCTACGATTCGCTCGGCACCCAGCACACCGTGTCGCAATATTTCGTGCGCACCAGCCCGACCGCCGTCAGCGTCTACTACAGCGTCGATGGCGGCGCCACCGGCGCGGCGCATGTGCTGAACTTCGAGAACAACGGTCAGCTGGCCGCCGCTTCGGCCACCGGCCCGGCCGTCACCCTGACCCCGGCCGGCGCCGCGCCGCTGTCGGTCACCTTCGACTACACCGGCACCACCAAGTTCGCCGGCGAAGCCACCACCACCACCAACCGCAGCAACGGCTACGCCTCGGGCACCTTCGTGGGCGTCGAACTGGCCGAAGACGGTTCGATCGTCGCCAAGTACAGCAACGAGCAGCAGCAGGTGGTCGGCACCGTCGCCATCGCCACCTTCCCCGACGAAGGCAGCCTGGTGCCGGTCAGCGACACCGCATGGATCGCCAACAGCGCTTCCGGCGCGCCGCTGTACACCACCCCGGGCGTGGGCCTGGGCGGCAAGCTGTCAAAAGGCACGCTGGAAGGCTCGAACGTCGACATCACCTCGGAACTGGTCGGCCTGATGACCTCGCAGCGCAACTACCAGGCCAACTCGAAGGTGATCACCGCCGAGAACCAGATGATGCAGTCGCTGATGCAAGCGCTGTAAGCGGAAGACCTGCATGGACAAGCTGATCTTCACCGCCGTCAGCGGCGCCGAACGCACCCTTCGCGCGCAGCAGGTACGCGCCAACAACCTGGCCAACGCCGACACCCCGGGATTTCGCGCCAACATCGAGCTGGCCTCGGTGCAAGCCATGTCCGGCTACGGCTACGACGACGTGCACCTGTCGCGTACCGAGGCCGACGCCATCTCGACCCGCACCGGCACCGTGCGCGACACCGGCCGCGCGCTCGACGTCGCGGTCGGCGGCAACGGCTACCTGGCGGTGGAGTGGAACGACGGCGAAGCCTATACCCGCGCCGGCGCCATCGAGATCGATGCGCAAGGAGCCCTGAGCGTCAACGGCCGCCCGCTGCTGGGCGAAGGCGGCCCGATCGTGCTGCCGGCCCACACCGCGGTCGACATCGCCCCGGACGGCACCATCTCCATCATGCCGGAAGGCGCAACCCTGACCCAGGTGGTGGACCGCCTGCGCCTGGTCAGTGCCGACGGCGCCGATCTGTCCAAGAACGAAGCCGGCCTGATCGTGTCGAGGAACGGCGACCCGCTGGCGGCCGACCAGAACATCACGGTGCGCAGCCGCGCGCTGGAAGGCAGCAATGTGTCGGCGGTCGAAGAAATGGTCGCGGTGATGAGCCTGAACCGCAGCTTCGAGATGCAGATGAAGATGTTCAAGGCCAGCGACAGCATGAACGAAAGCGGCAACCGCCTGCTCGGCGCGTAACTCGGCAGATGAGCCAACCACACCCAAAGGAACCCTCATGAATCCAGCAATGTGGATCAGCAAGACCGGCGTGCAGGCGCAAGACGCCAAGCTGCAGGCGATCGCCAACAACCTGGCCAACGTCAATACCGTCGGCTTCAAGCGCGACCGCGTCGTGTTCGAAGACCTGTTCTACCAGGTCGACGCCCAGCCGGGCGCGCAAAACGCCGACAACACCGTCAGCAACGGCGTCCAGCTCGGCAACGGCGTGCGCGTGGTCGGCACCCAGAAGGCCTTCACCAACGGCAGCCTGCAAACCACCAGCCAGCCGCTCGACGTCGCGATCTCGGGCGCCGGCTTCCTGCAGGTGCGCCGTCCCAACGGCGACCCGGCGTTCACCCGCGCCGGCCAGCTGCAGGTCGATGCCAACGGCACCCTGACCAATGCCCAGGGCTTGCCGCTGGTGCCGCAGATCACGATCCCGCAAAACGCCAGCGCTGTCACCATCGGCGAAAACGGCATGGTCTCGGTCACCATCCCGGGCCAGGCCGCTCCGCAGGAAGTCGGCCAATTGAACCTGACCGCCTTCATCAACCCGGCCGGCCTCTTGGCACTGGGCGACAACCTGTTCCAGGAAACCGCCGCCAGCGGCGCGCCCAACGAAGGCCGTCCGGGCGACGCCGCCTTCGGCAAGCTGAAACAGGGCGCGCTGGAAGGCTCGAACGTGCAGGTGGTCGAAGAGATGGTCGACATGATCGCGGCCCAGCGCACCTACGAGATGAACACCAAGGTGCTGTCGGCGGCCGACAATATGCTGCAATACCTGGCGCAGGCGGCGCGTTGATGAAAGCCTTCGCTGCCGCGCTCTGCGTCCTGGTCCTGACCGGCTGTGCCTCGCGCGCGCCGGTCGCCATGCACGACGACGACGACGCCATGCCGCTGCAGCGCATGACGCGCGGCGGCGTCTCGGGCGGCGTGTTCACCGCCGATACCGTGTCATTGACGTCCGACAGCCGCGCCTACCGCGTCGGCGACGCCGTCACCGTGATCCTGCAAGAGACCACCCAGGCCAGCAAGCGCGCCGGCACCAGCATCTCCAAGGGTTCGTCGGTCGGCATCACGCCGCTGGCGGCGCTGGGCAAGGTGTACGACAAGGCGGCGATCGACATCTCGGCCGACCGCGACTTCCAGGGCGACGCCACCAGCACCCAGCAGAACGCCCTGTCCGGCGCGCTGACCGTGATCGTGCAGGAAGTGCTGCCCAACGGCTTGCTGCGCGTGGCCGGCGAAAAGAACCTGATGCTGAACCAGGGCGAGGAATTCGTGCGCCTGAAAGGTTTCGTGCGCGCCGCCGACATCGACGCCGACAACCGCATCTCCTCGCTGCGCGTGGCCAATGCGCGCATCGCCTATTCGGCGCGCGGCGCGCTGGCCGAAGCCAACACCCCGGGCTGGCTGACGCGCTTCTTCAACAGCCCCCTGATGCCGTTCTGAGGACTGACATGAATTCATTCCGCTTCCTTCCCCCGCTGTTGGCCACTGTGCTGGCTGCCGCGTTGACGGTCGGCGCCCTGCCCGCCCAGGCGGCGCAGGCACTGCGCAACCTGGTCAGCGTCGAAGGCGTGCGCGAAAACCCGCTGGTCGGCTACGGCCTGGTGGTCGGCCTGAACGGCAGCGGCGACTCGACCCAGGTCAAGTTCGCCAGCCAGTCGGTGATCAACATGCTCAAGCAGTTCGGCGTGCGACTGCCCGAAGGCGAAGATGCCAAGAACAAGAACGTGGCGGCCGTGATGGTCTCGGCGGTCTTCCCTCCCGGCTACCGCCGCGGCCAGAGCATCGACGTCACCGTGTCGTCGCTGGGCGACGCCAAGAGCCTGCGCGGCGGCACCCTGCTGCTGACGCAATTGCGCGCGGCCGACAACGAGATCTACGCCCTGGCCCAGGGCAATGTGGTGGTGGGCGGCCTGAACGCCACCGGCCGCAGCGGCTCGTCGGTGCCGGTGAACACCCCGACCGCCGGCCGCGTGCCGAACGGCGCCCTGATCGAGCGCGAGATCGCCACCGACTTCGCCACCCGCCCGCAAGTGCTGCTGCGCCTGCGCCAGCCGCATTTCGAGACCGCCACCAATGTGGTGGAAGCGATCAACAAGCGCTTCGGCCCGATCGCCACCACCCAGGACGGCACCAGCGTCGAAGTGGTGGCCCCGACCAACCCGACCGAGCGCGTGGCGTTCGTGGCGCGCCTGAACGGCCTGAATGTCGAATCCGGCGTCGAGGTGCCGAAGGTGGTGTTCAACTCGCGCACCGGCACCGTGGTCATCGCCGACGGCCTGCGCGTGAAAGCCGCCGCCGTCACCCACGGCTCGCTGAAAGTGATCATCTCGGAAAGCTCGCGCGTCAGCCAGCCGGGCCCGTTCTCGCGCGGCCAGACCGCGGTGACGCCGGAATCGAAACTGTCGGTCGACCAGGGCTCGGGCCAGATGTTCCGCTGGCCGCCGGGCGCGCGCCTGCAGACCATCATCGACACCGTCAACAGCCTGGGCGCCTCGCCGGACGACATCATGGCGATCCTGCAGGCGCTGGACCAGGCCGGCGCGATCGAAGGCGAACTGGTGGTGATCTGATGCGCATCGACGATTTCAACAACCAGCCCAAGGCGCTCGAAGCCGGCGCCGCGATCGCCCCTGCCGCCGACCAGCCATCGAAAGACCCGGCCTACGTGGCGAAAGCTACCAAGGCCTCGGTCGAATTCGAACGCTTCTTCATCTCGCACATGCTGCGCACCATGCGCTCCTCGACCCGCGCCATGGCCGACGAAGACAGCGTGTTCAACAACCGCGTGAATCAGGACATGCAGGACATGGCTGACGACATCCTGGCCGGCAACCTGGCTGGACAACGCGCCTTCGGCATCGCCGACGCCATCCTGCGCCAGCTGGCGCCGGACGCCAAGTCATCCAAGGGCTGACCTGCCCGCCGCATGCAATCCACATGCGTCGAACTTAATAAACAGCAAGAATCGGTCGCCTTATCAGGTTAACCCTGTCTCCGAGAATGAACTCGCACCATGACGATCATCAATAATGCCCTGTCGGGCGCCCTCGCCGCCCAGATAGCCCTGTCGGCCAGCAGCCAGAACGTCGCCAACCTGCAGACCAAAGGCTATACCCGCCAGTCGGCGTTGCTGACCGCGGTCGGCCCGGACGCCAGCGGCAAGTCGGCCGGCAGCGGCGTGCAGGTCAGCTCGCTGCTGCGCTTCTCGGACAACTACAAGAGCCAGGCCATGTGGCGCGCCGCCTCCGAACAGGGCGTGTACTCGCAGTCGCAGCCCTACCTGACCCAGCTCGAGAGCGTGATGGGCGACGACTCGGCCAGCATCTCGGCCGGCATCGATGACTTCTTCAAGGCCCTGAACGCGGTCGCCGGCGACCAGGGCTCGACTCCGCTGCGCGGCCAGGTGCTGACCGCCGCCGGCCTGATGGCCGAGCGCTTCAACGGCCTGAACAATGTATTCAATGCCCAGCTGGCTTCGGTGCGCCAGCAGCGCAGCGCGCTGGTCGATTCGGCCAACGCCCAGATCAGCACCATCGCGCGCCTGAACCAGCAGATCATCGAGACCCAGGCCAGCGGCGTGTCGGCCTCGAGCCTGATCGACACGCGTGACCAGGCGATCGACGAACTGGCCAGCAAGATGGCGCTGGAAGTGTCGGACAACCCGGACGGCAGCCGCGACGTGTCGCTGAAAACCGGCCAGGCGCTGGTGCTGGGCAGCGTGCACGGCACCCTGAAGGCAGCCGCGACCGCCGATTCGCCGCAGGAATTCAGCCTCACGATCGCCGGCACCACTTTCGTGCTCGATGCCAACCGCATGGGTGGGCAGCTCGGCGGCCTGGCCCAGTACGAGACCAATACCCTGCTGCCGCTGCAGCAGGACATCGCCAGCCTGGCCCAGGAAGTCGCAACCCGCGTCAACGGCCAGCTGCAGCTAGGCTATACTGCCCCTGGCGTGAGAGGCACGCCGCTGTTCGTCTACACCCCGGGCAGCGGTTCCGACATGCTGAAGGTAGTGAGCGGCTTCAAGGCCGAGCAACTGGCATTCTCGGGCGACGGCCAGCCGGGCGACACCGGCAACCTGCAAAAGCTGGTGGCGATCAAGAGCCAGTCGATCACGCTGCCTGGCATCGGCACCGTCCTGCTGAGCGACGCCGACACCCAGCTGCTGGGCAAGCTTGCCGTGGACAGCAAACTCAACAAGGCTGCACTGAAGACCACCGAAACGGTGCGCACCCAGTCGCTCGACGACTGGGCCTCGACCAGCGGCGTCAACGAAGACGAGGAAGCGGTCAAGCTGGTCGAATTCCAGCGCATGTACCAGGCCAATATGCGCGTGATCTCGGTCGCCAACGCGCTGTTCGATTCGACCCTGGCGATGATGGGCTAAAGGAGACCGACATGCGAATCGCAACTTCCCAATACCAGTCGACGATGAACCAGTCGCTCCAGATCAACCAGGAGCGCCTGTCCACCATCACCCAGCAGATGGCCACCAACAAGCGCATCCTGCTGCCGTCGGACGATCCGGTCGATAGCGTTCGCCTGGCGCGCCTGGCGCGCGAAGAAGCCACGGTGCAGCAGTACCGCACCAACATCGGCTCGCTGCAGCTGCGCCTGACCAAGTCCGAGGGCTACCTGAGCAATATGGTGGACGAGATGATCAGCGGGCGCGACCTGCTGGTGTGGGCCTCGGACGGCGGCAATGCACCGGACGACCTGAAGGCGATGGTCGCGCCCCTGGAAACGCTGCGCGAGAGCCTGTTCTTCGGCGCCAACACCATCGACGAGGAAGGCAACCACCTGTTCTCCGGCACCGCGACCAAGACCGCGCCGCTGGCCTACGATGCCACCGCGCCGATAGGCTCGCGCTACAGCTATGTCGGCAATACCAAGAGCCAGGACGTGGTGGTCGGCAACGGCATCACCCAGGCCGCCAACCAGAACCTGGACGGCTTGCAAGACCTGCTCAACCACCTCGACCGCACCATCTCGACCCTGCAGACGCCGGGCGCCACGCCCAACGATCCGGACGTGCGCGCGATCCTGAGCAACGCCCTGGACGGCTTCGACAGCGCCCAGGTCCTGATCTCGGGCAAGGTCGCCAACCTGGGCGGCAGCCAGAACATCATCCGTGCGCTGGATGCCAACCACGCCAACATCAGCTTGTCGAACAAGATGGCGATCACCGACATCGGCCAGCTCGACATCGGCGTCGCCGCCACCGAGCTGAACGGCTATTCGACCGCGCTGCAGGCAACCTACAAGGCATACGCCAAGATCGGCAACCTGTCCCTGTTCTCGGCGATCTGACGGCCATGGAAGCAGCCCTTCGCCCCTCCACCCTGACCTCGACCACGGCCACCGCCACCGCGACGGCCGGCTCCGGCGCCCTGAACAGCGCCTTCAACAGCGCCGTCGTCAGCGGCAACACCGGCGCCCAGAGCACGCCGGCGACCGGCCGCGCGGTCGCGGTGCGCACGCCGGACGCCGACAGCCGCCCGGTCACCCGCACTCCGCCAAGTTCCGGCACGCTCAAGCGCGGCATCGACTGGAACCAGAACCTGCAAAGCGAAGTGTCGCGCGCCCAGCAGGCAATCGACTACCTCGAGCGCGTGGCCAGCCAGCTCGAAGCCCTCAAGGCCGACCTCAGCGCCAAGCTGTCGAACCGCGGCAGCAACGCGCGCCAGCTCGAGGCGCGCGCCGCCCAGCTCGGCCGCACGCTGGACGCGCGCCGCAGCCAGGGCGGCGACGGCCTCGATGCCCAGCTCGAGTTCAACGACGGCCAGCCGGCGCAGCAGCGCTTCCGCATCGCCGGCCTCGACCTGGCGTCGCTGCAGGCCGCCGCACCGCAAACGCTCGGCTTCTCGGTCGGCGCCGCCGGCGGCCCGCAACTGTCGGCCACGATCGAACCGGGCATGACGCCGGAACAAGTCGCCGCGCGCCTGGATCGCGCGCTGGCGCCGGTGAATGTGCGTGCCGGCTTGGACCAGAACCGCCAGCTCGTGTTCACCACGCCGGAATCCGGCTGGAGCGGCGTCAGGGATGCCATCGCGGTGACCGGCCGCGGACGCGTCGATACGGTGGAAGTGCCGGCCTCGCTGGCGCCGCAACAATGGGAGCTCGGCAATCCGGACGCCCTGCGTCAGAGCCTGCGCGAAGTGGTGCAGGCGCTGGCCCGGGTACGCCGCTCGCAGGACGCGGCCTCGATGGCGCTGAGCGCGGCCATGGCGCGTACCGCCCAGCCGGAGATTCCGAGCGTGGAACTGGAGCAGATCGCACAGGACTTTTCGGCGACGGCTGCCAGCCATGATTACGAGTCGCTGCTGGCGATCACCTCGGCGCTGGTTGGCGTGAGCCGGGATCGGGTGCAGGCGCTGCTCGGCTTGCGCTGATCCCGCTTCGTATCAAGAAAAAGCTCCCCGGCTAATGCAGCGGGAGCTTTTTTTGTAGGGTTGGCCTGGGCGGCCCCCATAAAAAAACCCGCTTGCGAAGCAGCGGGTTTTTCATTGGCAGGCAGCCGAAGCTGCCCACGCCACGGACGCTTACGCGCCTTCGCGGCTTGCCTTCTTGCGCTCGTGCTCTTTCAGGTGACGCTTGCGCAGGCGGATCGATTTCGGAGTGATCTCGACCAGCTCGTCGTCCTCGATGAACTCGACGGCGTATTCCAGCGACATCTGGATCGGCGGCACCAGGCGCACGGCTTCGTCGGTACCCGACGAACGCACGTTGGTCAGCTGCTTGCCCTTGATCGGGTTGACGACCAGGTCGTTGTCGCGCGAGTGGATGCCGATGATCATGCCTTCGTACACCGGGGTGTTGTGCTCGACGAACATACGGCCACGGTCCTGCAGTTTCCAGATCGCGTAGGCAACGGCGGCGCCGTCATCCTGCGAGATCAGCACGCCGTTGCGACGGCCAGCCAGGTCGCCCTTGCTGTTGTCGACCGGTGCGTATTCGTGGAACACGTGGCTCATCAGGCCGGTGCCGCGGGTCAGGGTCATGAATTCGCCCTGGAAGCCGATCAGGCCACGGGCCGGGATCAGGTATTCCAGACGAACGCGGCCTTTACCGTCCGATTCCATGTTCTGCAGGTCGCCACGGCGGCGGCCCAGTTCTTCCATCACGCCGCCCTGGTTGGCTTCTTCGACGTCGACGGTCAGGTTTTCGTACGGCTCGTGGCGCACGCCATCGACCATCTTGTAGACCACGCGTGGACGCGACACAGCCAGCTCGAAGCCTTCACGACGCATGTTTTCCAGCAGAATCGTCAGGTGCAGCTCGCCGCGGCCCGACACTTCGAAGGTGGTGTCGTCGTCGGTCGGCGACACGCGCAGTGCGACGTTGGCCTTCAGTTCGCGTTCCAGACGCTCGCGCAGCTGGCGGCTGGTGACGAACTTGCCTTCGCGGCCGGCCAGCGGCGAGTTGTTGACCATGAAGTTCATCGTCAGGGTCGGCTCGTCGACGGTCAGCATCGGCAGCGCTTCCGGGGTTTCCACGGCGCACACGGTCGAACCGATGCCGATTTCTTCGATACCGTTGATCAGGCAGATGTCGCCGGCGACGGCTTCGTCGACCAGAACGCGTTCCAGGCCCTTGAAGTTCAGCACCTGGTTGATGCGGCCTTTGATCGGGGTCGAATCAGGGCCGTTCAGGACGATCACGTCCTGGCCGGTCTTGACGCGGCCACGGTTGACGCGGCCGATGCCGATCTTGCCGACGTACGACGAGTAGTCGAGCGAGGTGATCTGCATCTGCAGCGGGCCGTCCGGGTTGTCGTCACGCACCGGCACGTATTTCAGGATGGCGTCGAACAGCGGCTTCATGTCGCCGCCGCGCACACTTTCGTCCATGCCGGCGTAGCCGTTCAGGCCCGACGCGTAGACGATCGGGAAGTCGAGCTGCTCGTCGGTCGCGCCCAGCTTGTCGAACAGTTCGAAGGTCTGGTTGATCGCCCAGTCGGCGCGTGCGCCCGGACGGTCGATCTTGTTGACGACCACGATCGGCTTCAGGCCCAGGGCCAGTGCCTTGCGGGTCACGAAGCGGGTCTGCGGCATCGGGCCTTCTTGCGCATCGACCAGCAGCAGCACCGAGTCGACCATCGACAGCACGCGTTCCACTTCGCCGCCGAAGTCGGCGTGGCCCGGGGTGTCGACGATGTTGATGTGGGTGCCTTCGTACTCGACCGCGCAGTTCTTCGACAGAATCGTAATGCCGCGCTCTTTTTCGAGGTCGTTCGAGTCCATCACGCGGGTGTCCACGGCCTGGTTCTCACGGAAGGTGCCCGACTGGCGCAGCAGCTGGTCGACGAGGGTAGTCTTGCCGTGGTCAACGTGGGCAATGATTGCGATATTACGAATCGCGCGTTTGGTGTTTGACATGGTCTAGAAAAAATTTGCGTGGTGTACGAAGATGTACTGGAACTGCCTGTACCGGAACTGCTGAACTGAATGCTGCCGATTTCGGAAACCGACTAGTATAGCATGGAAGCTTCCGACTCCAGACGCCGTGACGGCAAAAGGAGTGGATTTTCGGGCGTCCGCCCGCCGGTTCACCGCCTCTTGTAGCGCAGAAGGCGGCGCCGGGGTCACAGCGGCAGGTTAATCGCCGCGTGTGACAGCCGCGTGACATTGTCCTGCGGCCAGAACCGTCAAGCCGTTGGCGCGGTCGAGATCAGGCGCTCGGGCGCCAGGATCGCATACTCTCCCAGCTGGCCGGTGCCGAGCAGACGGCCATCGTGGTAGATGCGCACCCTGCCCTGCTGCTGCGGCACCTCGATCGCTTCCTTGCCCAGTGCCAGGCGCTGGCCCTGCAGGAAGCGTTTGGCCAGTTCCGCCGTGAGTTCGACCGATGGGAAAGTCGACAGCAGCGCATCGACCGGCCGCAACAGCGACAACGGATCGGGATGGGCCAGCAGCGCGTCGAGCGTGATCATGCCGGTCACATCCAGCGCGCCGACTTCGATCCGGCGCAGCGCATTCAGGTGCGCACCGCAACCGAGCGCGGCGCCGATGTCTTCGCCCAGCACGCGCACGTAGGTGCCCTTGCTGCAGGTGACGCGGATCTTCAGGAACGGCGCCGCGTATTCGACCAGCGACAGCGCGTGGATGGTGACCGGACGCGCTTCGCGTTCCAGCACGATGCCTTCGCGCGCGTATTCGTACAGCGCCTTGCCGTCGCGCTTGAGGGCGGAATACATCGGCGGTACCTGCTCGATCGGACCGCGGAAACGCGCCAGTGCCGCCTCGATCTGCTCGAGCGTGACGTCGACGTCGCGCGTTTCGACCGCTTCGCCCTCGGTGTCGCCGGTGGTGGTGACGATGCCCAGGTGAACGGTGGCTTCGTAGGTCTTGTCGGCTTCCAGCAAGTCCTGCGAGAACTTGGTCGCTTCGCCGAAGCACAGCGGCAGCAGGCCGGTGGCGAACGGGTCCAGCGTGCCGGTATGGCCGGCCTTTTTCGCGTTCAGCACGCGCTTGGCCTTGATCAGCGCATCGTTGGACGACAGGCCGACCGGCTTGTCGAGCAGCAGCACGCCATCGATCAGGTCACGCGGCTTCTTCGGAGGGCGAGTGCCCACTTGCTTATTTGCCTGCGAATTCACTCGCGCTCATCCTTGCTGCCGGCCTGGTCCTGGTCTTCTTCGTAGTCGGCGGCGCGGGTCGCGTTGGCCTGGTCGATCAGGGCCGACATCGCCATGCCGCGCACGGTCGAGGTGTCGTGATGGAAGTGCAGCGACGGCAGCGTATGGATGTGCAGGCGCTTGCCCAGCATATTGCGCAGGTAGCCCGATGCCTTGTTCAGGCCTTCCAGGGTCTGACGCACTTCTTCCGGGCTGTCCTTCAACAGGGTGAAATAGATCTTGGCGTGGGCGTAGTCCGGGGTCAGCTGCACTTCGCTGATGGTGACCATGCCGACGCGCGGATCTTTCAGCTCGAAGGCGATCAGTTCCGACAGGTCTTTCTGGATCTGGTCGGCCACGCGCAGGCCGCGCTGGGGGATGCTTTTACTGTGTTTTGCCATGATGTTGCTACTTTGTTTGTTCTTGTGATGTTGGTGGATGCAAGCGGCGCTTCCATCGGCCCGCACCCCAAAAAACAAGGGCCAGGCCCCCGCGGCTTTCGCCGCGAAGCGTCCTGGCCCCCATGGTACTCCCAAGCGCGCGGATTACAGCGTACGCGCCACTTCCTGCACTTCGAACACTTCCAGGACGTCGCCGACCTGAATTTCGTTGTTGCCCTTCAGCGACAGGCCGCATTCCAGACCGGCGCGCACTTCTTTCGCGTCGTCCTTGAAGCGCTTGAGCGAGTCGATCTCGCCGGTCCAGACCACGATGTTGTTGCGCAGCAGGCGAACCGACGAGGTACGCTTGACCACGCCATCGGTGACCAGACAGCCCGCGATCGCGCCGACTTTCGAGACCAGGATGACCTGGCGAATCTCGACCTGGCCGGTGATGGTCTCGCGCTTCTCCGGCGCCAGCATGCCCGACAGTGCGGTCTTGATCTCGTCGATCGCATCGTAAATGATGCTGTAGTAACGGATGTCGACACCGTTCGCTTCGGCCAGCTTGCGCGCCTGGGCGTCGGCCCTCGCATTGAAGCCGATGATGACCGCTTTTGAGGCGGTCGCCAGGTTGACGTCCGACTCGGTGATGCCGCCGACCGCCGCGTGCACGATCTGCACACGCACTTCCGAGGTCGACAGCTTCTGCAGCGAACCGACCAGCGCTTCCTGCGAACCCTGCACGTCGGTCTTGACGATCAGCGGCAGGTTCTTGACTTCGCCTTCGGCCATCTGCTCGAACATGTTCTCCAGCTTCGCGGCTTGCTGCTTGGCCAGTTTCACGTCGCGGAACTTACCTTGACGGAACAGGGCGATTTCACGCGCCTTGCGCTCGTCGGCCATGACCATGACTTCTTCGCCGGCGCTCGGCACTTCGGTCAGGCCCTGGATCTCGACCGGGATCGACGGACCGGCGCTGGCGACTGCCTTGCCGTTCTCGTCCAGCATCGCACGGACGCGGCCGAACGAGGAACCGGCCAGCACGACGTCGCCGCGCTTCAGGGTACCCGACTGCACCAGGATCGTCGCGACCGGGCCGCGGCCCTTGTCCAGACGGGCTTCGACCACCAGGCCACGGGCCATCGATTCGGTCGGCGCCTTCAGTTCCAGCACTTCGGCCTGCAGCAGCACGTTTTCCAGCAGGTCGTCGATGCCGGTACCGACTTTCGCCGACACTGGCACGAATGGCGACTCGCCACCGTATTCTTCCGGCACCACGCCTTCGGCGACCAGTTCCTGGGTCACGCGGTCAGGATTCGCACCCTGCTTGTCGATCTTGTTGATCGCCACCACCAGCGGCACACCTGCCGCCTTGGCGTGAGCGATCGCTTCCTTGGTCTGCGGCATCACGCCGTCGTCCGCCGCCACCACCAGGATGACGATGTCGGTCGCTTTCGCGCCGCGGGCACGCATTGCCGTGAAGGCTTCGTGGCCCGGGGTATCCAGGAAGGTGATCATGCCGCGCGGGGTATCCACGTGGTAAGCACCGATGTGCTGGGTAATGCCGCCGGCTTCGCCCGACGCGACCTTGGCGCGACGGATGTAGTCCAGCAGCGAGGTCTTGCCGTGGTCGACGTGACCCATGACGGTCACCACCGGAGCACGCGAGGTCGCTTCGAATTCGGTGTGCTCGCCCTGGTCGGCCAGCAGCGCTTCCGGATCGTCCTCGGCGGCAGCGAAGGCCTTGTGGCCCATCTCTTCCACCAGGATCATCGCGGTTTCCTGGTCCAGCACCTGGTTGATGGTGCACATCTGGCCCAGCTTCATCAGCTGCTTGATGACCTCGGATGCCTTGACCGACATCTTGTGCGCCAGTTCGGCCACGGTGATGGTTTCAGGAACGTGCACGTCCTTCACGATCGCTTCGGTCGGCGCCTGGAAGTTGGTTTCACGATCGTCATGACCGCGACGGCCGCCACGGCCACCGCTGCGCCAGCCGTCACGGCCGCCGGTCGACGGTGCGCCACGGGTCTTGAGACCCTGGCCGCCACGCTTCTTGTCGTCCGACCAGGTCGACGACACATTGGCCGACTTGATCGACTTCTTGTCGCCCGGCTTCTTGGCGTCGTCTTTCTTGACTTCGCCCGGCTTCTTGTCGGCAGGCTTGTGCAGCGTGCCGGCAGGCGCGGCTGCAGGAGCGGCCGGCTTGGCGACAGGTTCCGGCGCCTTGATCACGCGGCGCGGCTGGCTCATCATCAGCTTGATCTGCGCCACTTCGTCGGCCACGGCCTTGCGTGCACGCTCGGTGGCGGCAGCGCGTTCGGCGGCTTCCTTGGCGGCGGCTTCGTTGCGTGCCTTCAGCTCGTCGGCGACGCGCTTGGCGTCGGCGTTGGCTTGCTCGCCGGCAGCGGCTTCCTTGGCGGCGCCGGCAGCGGCAGCGGCAGCCTTGTCGGCGGCGGCCTTGTCGGCGGCGTCGCGCTTGGCTTGCTCTTCGGCTTCGCGCTTGGCCTGCTCTTCAGCAGCCTTGGCTTGCGCCTTTTCTTCGGCTTCCAGCTTGGCCAGGCGTTCCTGCTTTTCACGCAGGTCGGCTTCCTGACGCGCGATCAGCTCGGTCTGACGGCGTGCGTCTTCCTCGCGGCGCGCCTGTTCGGCGGCGTCGACGACCGGTGCTTCAGGGGCCTTGTTGGTGACCAGATCGTCGCGCTGGACGAAGGTGCGCTTCTTGCGCACTTCGACCTGGATCGTGCGCGACTTGCCCGACGAATCCGCCTGCTTGATCTCGCTGGTTTCCTTGCGCGTCACCGTGATCTTTTTCTTCTCGCCGGTGTCGCTTGCGCCGTGGGTACGGCGCAGGTGGTTCAGCAGCTTGTCCTTATCATCTTTCGACAAGGGATCTGACGTCGAGCTTTTCTCGACGCCGGCCGAACGCAGCTGGGTCAGCAGCAGGTCTGCAGGCATCTTCAGCTCGGTGGCAAATTGGGCTACGTTGTTACTCGCCATTCAGTCCTCTTTTCTACGTGTCGCGACAGATGATAAGAAATTACTCAAGCTTTGGCCGTTTCCGCCAGGCTCCAGGCTTTCGCCTGCAGTGCTTTCGCCCGGTCGTCATACTTGCCATCGACCAGTTTCATCTCGTCGTCGGTCACATCATTAAATTCACTCTTGATCAGTTCGCGTGCACGGTCCGACGACAACGCCAGGATGGCGCCGAATTCGTCATAGGCGAGTGCCGCGAATGCTTCGACCGTCTTGATACCAGCCAGGCCAAGCTTGCCGGCAACGGTACGGTCCATGCCTTCCAGATTGACCAGGGCTTCTTCCATGCCCTCGAGGCCTTCTTCGGAAGCGATCGCTTCGGTCACCAGCGCGTCGCGAGCGCGGGTGCGAAGTTCGTTGACGGTGTCTTCGTCGAACGATTCGATTTCCAGCATCTCGGAAATTGGTACATAAGCGATTTCTTCAAGGCTCGAGAAGCCTTCTTCCACCAGGATGTCGGCCACTTCCTGGTCGACGTCCAGTTTTTGCATGAACAGCGCGCGGATCGCGGCTGACTCTTGCTCCACCTTGTTGGCCGATTCCTCGGCCGTCATGATGTTGATCTTCCAGCCGGTCAGCTCGGACGCCAGGCGCACGTTCTGGCCCGAACGGCCGATCGCGATGGCGAGATTTTCCTCATCCACGACGACGTCCATCGCGTGCTTTTCTTCATCGACCATGATCGACGACACGTTGGCCGGAGCCAGCGCGCCGATCACGAACTGGGCCGGATCGTCCGACCACAGCACGATGTCCACGCGCTCGCCGCCCAGCTCGCCGGTCACGGCTTGCACGCGCGAACCGCGCATGCCGACGCAGGTACCGATCGGGTCGATGCGCTTGTCGGCCGTGAACACGGCGATCTTGGCGCGCACGCCGGCGTCACGCGCCGCCGATTTGATCTGCAGCAGGCCTTGTTCGATTTCCGGCACTTCCAGCTCGAACAGCTTCATGATGAATTCCGGCGCGGTGCGCGACAGGATCACCTGCGGGCCACGCATATTGCGGTCCACGCGCAGGATGTAGGCACGCACGCGGTCGCCGATACGCAGGTTTTCTTTCGGGATCATCTGGTCGCGCGGCAGGCGCGCTTCGATCTTGCCCGACTCGACGATCGCGTCGCCCCGTTCCATGCGCTTGATGGTGCCGGTGACCAGCGAATCGCCACGCTCCAGGAAGTCTTGCAGGATCTGCTCGCGTTCGGCATCGCGCACGCGCTGCAGCACGACCTGCTTGGTGTCCTGGGCGAAACGACGGCCGAACTCGACCGACTCGATCGGCTCTTCGATGTATTCGTCGACTTCGATGTCCGAGATCTGCTCTTTGGCTTCGAAGTGCAGGATTTCCTGGTCAGGCAGCTGCAGGCCGGCCTCGTCGGGAACGACGTGCCAGCGGCGGAAGGTCTCGAATTCGCCGGTGTCGCGATCGATCGACACGCGAATGTCGACTTCGCCTTCATAGCGCTTCTTCGTGGCTTGCGCCAGCGCGAACTCGAGCGCTCCGAAAACGACTTCCTTGTCGACGTTCTTTTCGCGCGCGAGCGCATCCACCAGTAACAAAATTTCGCGACTCATGCTTTGCGACTCCTAAAATCCACCTGCGGCACCAAACGTGCCTTGTCCAATTCGGCCAGCGTAAATTCCAACAACGCCGCGCCATCTTTATCATCAAATTCCAGACCGACCTTGTCGCCTTCGACGCCGCGCAGGATACCGGTATAGGTTTTCCGGTTCGCGGTGCCGGGCATGGCGACGCGCAGCTTGACCGTGCACTCGAGGCCGGCAAAGCGCGCAAAGTCGGCCAGGGTACGCACCGGGCGATCGAGGCCCGGCGACGAAATCTCCAACCGTTCGTAATCGATGTTCTCCACCGTCAGTACGTGCGACAACTGGTGGCTCACCGTGGCGCAGTCCTCGACCGTGATCGGGCCCTTCTCTTCCACCGTGTCGGCCGGAAAATCGATATATACGCGCAGAATCCCGCGCTCGCCCCGTTCGACTTCAACGAGTTCGTAGCCAAGGCCAGCCACCGTCGTGGCGATTAAATCAAACTGCTGCACGGTCCTTCTCCAGGGCTTTAAAACGATTTACCAAAAAAAAAATGGGCATCTGCCCATCTTTTTGTATTCACAACCCAACCAGATGAAAGCACTTGCACCAGATACACGCGTATTCGATACGCTGGATACCACGTTGGGAAGGACTTCGATTAGGCTGCAAATTATACGGCTTTTTCACTTATCCCGCAATCGCCGCACTAAAAATGAACAGCTAAACAACAGTTGGCGCCGAGTCATTGCTTAATTACATTTCTGCAGCAATAACAGGCGCCATGCGCGATAAATCGGCCGATCCGGCGCAGGCATGCGCCGGATTAACCGTCCAACTCAATCGGTGTTAGCCGCGGCGGCCGCGGCGCGGCAGGCCGTGCTCGGAACCGCGCGGACCCTGGCCGCCACGGCGGCCACCGCCGCCGGTGCCGGCAAAACCGAAGGTGGTCTGCAGCGGATCAGGCTGGCGTGGACGGCTGCTGGTCGGGCGACCGCCCTGGCCGCCGGCGTTGGCGCCGAAACCGCCCTTGCCACCACCCTTGCCACCCTGGCCGCCACCGTTCGGACGGCCGCCCTGGCGTGGACCACCCTGGCGCGCGTCAGCCGACTTCACGCCCGGCAGCGGACCGTTCAGGATGCCCTGGCCGCGCTGCGCACCGACGCGCGCCACCGGCGGGCCGAACGGATCGACGTTGCGGTTGGCGTCGGCGCGGTCGATGCGGTTGCCGTCGGAGCGGTCACGGTTCCCGTCACGCTGCCCCTGCTCGCGCGCCTTGGCCGCCTTCGCGCCCTTGGCCAGCGCCTTCTCGCTCGGACCGCTCTTCTTCTCGATGCCGAAGGCACTCATGAAGTTGCGCACGTCGTTCTCTTCCAGCTCTTCCCAGCGGCCGCGCTTGAGGCCGGTCGGCAGGGTCATGGCGCCGTAGCGGGTACGGATCAGGCGCGAGACGGTCAGTCCGACCGCCTCGAACATGCGACGCACTTCGCGGTTGCGGCCTTCGCCGATCACCACGCGGTACCACTTGTTGATGCCTTCGCCGCCGCCGTCCTGGACTTTCGAGAAGTTGGCCTTGCCGTCGTCGAGCTCGACACCGCTCAGGAGCTTCTGGCGCATGCCTTCTTCCAGTTCGCCCAACGTGCGCACCGCGTATTCGCGGTCGATGCTGTAGCGCGGATGCATCAGGCGATTCGCCAGGTCACCCGAGGTGGTGAACAGCAGCAGGCCTTCGGTATTGAAGTCGAGGCGGCCGACGGCCAGCCACTTGCCGGTCTTCATGGTCGGCAGGCGGTCGAACACCGACGGACGGCCTTCCGGATCGTCGTGGCTGACGATCTCGCCGGCCGGCTTGTGGTACACCAGCACGCGCGGCGGCTTGCTGCTCACCCGGCGCTGGATCAGCTTGCCGTTGATGCGGACCGCGTCGGTCGGCAGGATACGCTGGCCGATGTGGGCCGGCTCGCCGTTCACCGACACGCGGCCGGCGACGATCAGTTCTTCCATGTCGCGGCGCGAACCCAGGCCGGCCTCGGCCAGCACCTTGTGCAGCTTCGGCGCGTCGTCGTCGGCGGTCAGGTCGCGGCGCACGGCCTTCGGCGCATGGCCGCGGCCGCCTTCGCTCGCGTCGAACGCATCCGAGGTGACGAACGAGAACACGGCGTCGGCTTCGTTGCCCTTGTTGCCGGGCTTGCCCTTGGCCTGCTGCTGGCGGCCTTTGCCTTGCTGCTGCCTGGCGTTTTGCTGACCCTGGCCCTGACCTGCGCCCTGACCTGCGCCCTGGCCTTGCTGCTGGCCGCCCTTGGCGTTCTGCTGGCCGCGCTTGCCCTGCTTCTGGTTGCGGCCGCGGCCTTCGCGCTTGCCTTCGGCCGGCGCTTCCGCGCCCGCAGCATCGGCCTGCTCGACAGCCTGGACCGGCTCTTCGGTGACGGCTGGAGCGGCAGCCTGCTGCAGCGCTTCGCGCACGGCGCGCTGTTCGCGCATCTGGCGCGGACCGCGCGGCTTGCGGGTGTCGGACGCTGCGGCTTCGACGGCCGGGGACTCGACAGCGACCGGCGCCGCGGGAGCGCTCTCGGCCGGCGCGGCAGCCTGCTCTTCCTTGGCGGCCTTGGTAGCGCGCGGCTTGCGCGGCTTGGCGGCCGACTTCTCGGCGGCCTCTACCGGTGCAGCGGCCGGCGCGTCAGCGACAGGCTCGGCGGCAGTAGCAACAGCAGGAGCGGCGGTCTTGCGGGTGCGCTTCGGCTTGGCCGGCGCTTCAGGCGCGGCGCCTTCGACGGCAGGCGCTTCGGCAGCAGCGGCAGCGGCGGTCTTGCGAGTGCGTTTCGGCTTGGCGGCAGCGGTTTCGCCGGCGTCGACAGGCGTCGGTTCGATTGGTTCAGTTGGATTCATCATTCGTATCTTTATTGTGCTGACCCGCTTCGGCAATTCCGTCTCCCATCGGGTCATGAATCGGCACTTCAACGGGTGAAGTATCTGTATCTGGTGCAGTATCGGCGACCGCCGTGCCGGCATCCGCCTTGTCAAAATTGTCTTTCAATGCCGCTTCCAGCGCTTCGAGGCTGCGGCTGTCGGGGCCTTCGGCCAGCGGCTGCAGCGGCGGCAGCTGGGACAGCGAAGCCAGCCCGAGGTCGTCCAGGAACTGGCGCGTGGTGCCCAGCAGCGCCGGACGCCCCACCACTTCGCGGTGGCCGACGACGTCGATCCAACCGCGGTCTTCCAGCATCTTGATGGTCTGCGAATTGACCGCCACGCCGCGAATCTCTTCGATGTCGCCGCGCGTGACCGGCTGGCGGTAGGCGATGATCGCCAGCGTTTCCAGCGTCGCGCGCGAATATTTCGGCGGCTTCTCGGGCGACAGGCGGTCGAGATAGGGTTTCATCTCGGGCCGGCTCTGGAAACGCCAGCCCGATGCCAGGCTGACGATCTCGATGCCGCGCCCATCCCAGTCCTGGCGCAATTCTTCCAGCAAGATCTTGATCGTATCGGCGCCAACGCCGGCCCCGACCGGGCGGCCGCCCGCATCGACGTCGGCAAACAGGCGCTTCATGCCGTGGATCGTCATCGGCTCGCGGGCGCACAGCAAGGCGGTTTCGAGGACGCGCTTGGCCTCGTCAGTATTCATATCGCAATGAAAGTCACATCAAACAAAACCGGCTAGTTCGGCATTTCCGCTGGCAAGCGATGCGGAGCGGCCCATGGGCCCAGCCAATGGGAGCGGTCCTGGCGCCTGGCCGTTATCGCTTCGCCGTGTCTGGCTACCACCTGAAACCGGAATCCGTGGCCCGGGCTTGGACGCGCCGGGCTGACATACCATGACGGGCAAGGAACCCGCCGGGGCGGCCCGCTTTGCGCGGCGGGCTGCAAGATGCTGATTTTGAAACGGCTGATTTTGAAACGGTTGATTTTACAGCGCATGCTCATGCAGACGCGGAACTCGGGCACCGCCGCGGATCAGCGATCCCGGGGCGCGCGGCCTGGTGCGGCACGCGAGTGGACGACGTCCATCCTTCCAACTGGCGGCCATTGTAACCGATAAAACCCGCCAGTGGACAAGCGTACGGCGGCATCGACCGACATCGGCGCGCCGGATTGGCGTCAGTCGGACAGTTTTTCCGACAAAATCGCCGATACGCCAAGAAACGCCGGGTACTCGGCGGTGATGACATAGGTCGGCACGCCGGCCAGGTAATCCTTGAAGCGGCCCTTCTGCTCGAAGCGGGCGCGGAAGCACGAGGCGTGGAAACGCTCGCCCAGGCGCGGCACGATGCCGCCGCCGATATAGATGCCGCCCGAAGCGCCCAGGGTCACGGCCAGGTTGCCGGCCACGGTGCCGAGCATGCCGCAGAAGGCTTCCAGCACGTCGTTGCAGATGGTGCACTCGCTATTCAAGGCGCGGCGCGCGATCTCGGGTGCGTCCAGGCGCTCGCCCGGACGGCCGGCGCGGTCGGCCAGTGCGCGGTAGATCAGTTCGATGCCGGCGCCGGACAGGAAGCGTTCGGCCGAGACGTGGTCGAATTCGCGCCAGGCGTATTGGAGGATCGCGACTTCCTGTTCGTTGGCGGGCGCGAAAGTGACGTGGCCACCTTCGCTGCGCAGCGCGGTCCAGCTGCCGCTGCACGGGATCAGGCCCGAGACACCGAGGCCGGTGCCGGCACCGAGCAGGCCCAGTGGCGAATCAGCCTGGGCGGCGCCGCCGCCGACCTGCACCTTCTGCCCGCCCAGATGCGGCAGCGAGCGCGCCAGTGCCGAGAAGTCGTTCACTACCAGCAGCGTCTCGAGACCGCATTCCTGGCGCAGGGCTTCGGTCGAAAATTCCCAGTGGTGGTTGGTCATGCGCACGTAGTCGCCGTTGACCGGGTTGGCGATCGCGATCGCCGCGTGGCGGATCGCGCCGCTGGTGGCGGCGATCTGCTGCACCGCCGGCAGCGCCAGGTAGGTGCGCATGGCGTCGGCCAGGGTCGAGTAGTCCTTACAGGCGAGCACTTCGATCAGCGTGACCTGGCCGGGACCCGGCTCCAGCGCGAAGCGGCAGTTGGTGCCGCCGATATCGGCAAGCAGGCGGGCGCCGCCGGCGTGCAGGCGCGGCGTGGTCGAAGGGCTGGACAGGGAAGCGGTCATTGTGCATCTGGTGTAAGCGATGGCGGCAAGCTTACACAAGTTTTTGCATGCACTACAAGTGATTTTTGTAGTTTAGGTACATGGTGCGCAACGCACGGGACCTATAGCACTAGCTCACCGTTACGCAACACGTAGTAGAACTACTAAACACGTAGGATCGGCCTGGACGGCCCTATGGGTGAGTGATAGCCGATCTCAGCAGGTTGCCGGATCGAATTCGGGATCGGCCGGCTGGCGCCCGTTCCACGCATCCAACCCACCCTTCAGCGGACGCGCACGGTGGAAACCGTTCGACACGAACTGACGCGCCACTTCGGCCGCCGTCACGTCGTTCGGGCAACTGCAGTAAACAACGATGTGGCGGTCACGGTCGAGCGAGGCCATCAGGTGTTCGGGCTTGCACGCCTTGAACACCAGCGCACCCGGAATCGCCGCCTCCATCTGCTGCGCGCTGAGACTGCGCGCGTCAATGATCAGGGGATCGTGGCCGCTGTCAATCAGCGCCAGCAGCTCGCCGACCTCGATCCGCTCCATCGCGGTGCGCGAACGGTGACGGCGCCGCTCGGCATATTTGAAGGCGACGAACAGCGCCAGCAGGCCGGCCACCACCACCAGCGCCGTGCTGCCGAAGGTCGACAGCGTATCGAGCACGCCGTCGACGCTGTTGTGGAACCAGACGCCGAGCAGGATGCCGGTGCCGCTCCACAGCGCCGCGCCGGTGACCGAATACAGCAGGAACTGGCGGCTCCGGGTGCCGATCGCACCGGACAGCGGCGCGGCGACGGTATTGAAGCCGGGGATGAATTTCGACACCAGCAACGAGCGCACGCCGAAGCGGCGGAAGCGGTCTTCGGTCTGGTTGACGCAGGAATCGGGTGACAGCGAAATCTTGCACAGCAGCCGCAGGATGCGCTTGCCATAGAAGCGTCCGGCGCGGAACCAGAAGACATCGCAGATCAGGCAGGCGCCAATCGCCGCCAGCCACACCAGCTGCCAGCTAACGTCGGCATCCACCGACAGTGCCCCGGCCACGATCAGGATCGGATAGGCAGGAATCGGCAGGCCGAACTGTTCGACCAGGACGATGGCGAACACGATCAGCACACCATACAGCTGGATCAATTCGGCTAAGTGGGGCATCCATCTAGTGTAGCCCAATTCCCCCGCAGCGACAGGACGCGCCCGGCGTTTTGGCGGAACTGCAACATTGCCATTTATTTGAAGCGCGTCCCCTCTTTCGGGATGGCGGCCAGCAGCGAACGGGTGTAGGGATGGCGCGGGTCGCGGTACAACTGGTCCGAATCGGCCAGCTCGACCACCCTGCCCGCCTGCATCACCATCACCTGGTCCGAAATGTACTTGACCACCGACAGGTCGTGCGAGATGAAGATGTAGCTCATGCCGTATTCGTCCTGCAGGTCCTGCAGCAGGTTCAGCACCTGGGCCTGCACCGACACGTCCAGCGCCGACACCGATTCGTCGCACACCAGGATCTCGGGACGCATGCTCAGGCAGCGCGCGATGGCGATGCGCTGACGCTGGCCGCCCGAGAATTCATGCGGATAGCGGCCATAGGCGCTGTCGGGCAGTCCGACCCGCGCCAGCAGCCGGCGCGCCATGTCGATGCGCTCTGCGTCATTGGAACCGATGCGGTGGATGCGCATCGGTTCCAGCAGGATCTGGCCGACCGTGAACCGCGGATTGAGCGAGGCATACGGATTCTGGAAGATGATCTGGATGCGCCGCTTGTAGGGCTGGTACTCGCGTTCGGACAGCGCCAGCAGATCGCGTCCCTCGAACAGCGCGCTGCCGCCGGTGGCGCGGTGCAGGCGCAGCAGGGTCAATCCGACGGTGGTCTTGCCGGAGCCGGATTCGCCGACCACGCCCAGTGTCTTGCCGCGTCCCAGCGTAAATGAGACGTCGCGCACCGCCTGGAATTCGCGCTTGCCGAACAGGCCCTGGCGTAGCCAGAAGCTCTTGGCCAGCTTATTCACGACCAGCAGCGGCTGGTCGCCCGGCGCAGTGCCGCGCTCGCGCTGCGCCGGCTCGGGCTGGATGCGCCCGGCCATGTAATCGTCGATCACCGGCAGGCGCAATGGCCGGGAATCCAGCGTCGGCCGGCAATGCAGCAAGGCGCGCGTGTAGGCATCGCGCGGTGCACCGAACACCTGGGCCGCCGTGCCCTCCTCGCGCACCTCACCGTGGCGCATCACGATCACCCGGTCGGCGATCTCGGCCACCAGGCCCAGGTCATGGGTGATGAACAGCACCGCCATGCGGCGCGACTTTTGCAGGCGCGCGATCAGGGCCATGATCTGCTGCTGGATAGTGACATCGAGCGCCGTGGTCGGCTCGTCGGCGATCAGGAGCTTAGGTTCGCAGGCGATCGCCATCGCGATCATCACGCGCTGCTGCTGGCCACCCGACATCTGGCTCGGGTAGGCGTCGATCTTGAGCGCCGGATCCGGAATACCAACCTCTTCCAGCAACGCCAAGGTCCGCGCCCGCGCCGCGCGCCGGTCCATGCCCATGTGCAGGCGCAAGACCTCGCCGATCTGGAAGCCGACCGTGAACACCGGATTGAGCGAGGACATCGGCTCCTGGAAGATCATGGCGATGTCCTTGCCGCACAACGCGCGCCGCTCGTTCGCCGGCAAGCCGAGCAGTTCGCGGCCCTCGAAGCGGATGCTGGAACCCGGATCGATGACCGTGGTCTGCGCCGGCAGCAGTCCCATCACCGCGAGCGAGCCGACCGACTTGCCGCTGCCCGACTCGCCCACCAGCGCCACGGTGGCGTCCAGCGGCACGTCGAACGACACGCCTTTCAATGCCTCGACCGTCGTGGTCCTGCCGGTGCGGAAGGCGATGCGCAGATCGCGCACCTGGAGTAATGGTTCAGAAGTCATTTGATCTTCGGATCCAGTGCATCGCGCAACGCATCCGCGAACAGGGAAAACGCCGTCACCAGGATCGCCATCGTCCCGGCCGCGGCCGCCATCTGCCACCATTTACCCAGGATCAGCTCGTTCTGCGCCTCGTTCAGCATGCTCCCCCACGACACCGTCCCAACCGGCACCCCGAAGCCGAGGAAGGACAAGATCACTTCGGCCTTGATGAAGCCGACAGTCAGGATCGACATCTGCACCAGCGCCACATGCGCCACATTGGGCAGGATGTGGCCGAACATGCGGCGCAGGCTTGACGCGCCGATGGCGTCGGCCGCCATCACGTATTCGCGCGCGCTGTGCTTGATGTACTCGGCGCGCATCAGGCGGTAGGGTCCGGTCCAGCCGGTCAGCCCCAGGATCAGCACGATGGTGGCCACGCCCTTCTGCTGCAGCACAGCGGCCACCGCGAGGATCATCAGGATCGAAGGAATCGCGGTGAACACGCTGTAAAACCAGTTGAACAGATCGTCGACCCAGCCGCCGTAAAAACCCGAGACCGCTCCGAACAGCGTCCCTAGCGTTACCGCCAGCAAGGCTGCCACCAGTCCCACCACAATCGAGGTCTCGCCGCCCTTGATGGTCTTCTTGACGATGTCGTGACCCCACTTGTCGGCGCCGAACGGCAAGGTGGTGCGCTTCTCGACCGGCGGATCGGTGGCCGCCAGCTGCGCCTTGAGTTCGGCCAGTTCGGCCGCCAGCGGATCGAAGGCATTCGGTGGCATCGCACGCGGCAGTTGCGCCTGCGCCAGCGCGCGAGCACCCGGGTCGGCACCGACGAAACCAGGCGGCGCATAGTTGACCGCCACCTCACGCTCCCAGTCGTCGGCCATCAGCCCGAGACCGGACAGCAGCACCAGCAGCAGGCATCCGGCGACGACCGCCAGCGCCGCCATCGCGATGCGGTCGGCACGCAGGCGGCGCCATGCAAGCGTCCACAGTCCGGCCGAGTCGTGGGATGCGATCATGGCGCCTTCACTTGAACTGGACGCGCGGATCGACCGCCCGGTACAGCAGGTCGGCCAGCAGGTTGAACACCATGGTTGCAGCGGCGACATAGACCGTGATCGCCTTGATGACCGGGAAGTCGCTGCGCTCGACCGCCAGGATCACTTCGCGGCCGATGCCGGGAATGCCGAAGAAACGCTCCAACAGAAAGGCGCCGATCAGCAGCGCCGGCAGGCTCGCCATCACGTGGGTGATGATCGGGATCGCCGCATTGCGCAGCACGTGCACCCACAGCACGCGCCGTTCCGACAAGCCCTTGGCGCGCGCGGTGCGCACGTAATCCTGCCCCGCTTCGTCGAGCACGAAGCTGCGGTACAGGCGCAGCGTGGGCGCGATCGAAACCGCCAGGCCGATGATGATCGGCAGCAGCGCATACTGCAGCAGGTTCTGGCCCAGGCTGTCGCCCCAGCCCTGCACCGGGAACAGCCCGAGCCGGTAGGCGAACACATACTGGAACACGGAGATATAGACCAGGATCGAGATCGACATCCCGACCGTGCACGCCACCATCAGCGCGCGGTCGGTGAGCGAGCCGCGCACGAAGGCGATCGCCAGCGCCAGCGCGATGCCGAACACGGTCTCGAGGATGGTCAACGGCACCAGCACCGTCAGCGACGGCCCCAGCCGGCTGGCGATGATATGCGACACCGGCTCGCCCGTACTCCATGCATTGCCGAAGTCGAAGGTCAGGATCTGCTTGACGAAGATCCACAGCTGCACATGGTAGGGTTGGTCGGTACCGAGCTGGCGCCGGATGTTCTCAATTGCCGTCGTGTCCGCCATCTTGCCGGCCAACAGGTAGGCCGGATCGCCGCCGACCCAGTTAAACAGAATGAACACCAGCAGCACGACGCCGCCCATGGTGGGCAGCATCTGCCATAGCCGGCGCAGGACGTAGGCGAGCATGGTGTCCGCGCCGGCCCGCGCTTATTCCTGGCGCAGACGGCGCTGGCGCACGGCGGCGGCCAGGCCTTCGAGTACCTGCACGCTGGTATCCCAGTCGATGCAGCCGTCGGTGACCGACTGGCCGTAGGTCAGTTCCTTGCCCGGCACCAGGTCCTGGCGTCCCGCCACCAGATGCGATTCGATCATCACGCCGACGATGCGGTCGTCGCCGGCCGCGATCTGGTTCGCGATGTCGGCGCACACCGGCACCTGGTTTTCCGGCTTCTTCGAGCTGTTGGCGTGCGAAGCGTCGATCATCAGGCGGCTGGCCAGACCCAGGGCGGCGATCTGCCTGCAGGCTTCGTCGACGCTGGCGGCATCGTAGTTCGGCGTCTTGCCGCCGCGCAGGATGATGTGGCAATCCTCGTTGCCGGCGGTCGAGACGATCGCCGAGTGGCCGCCCTTGGTCACCGACAGGAAGTGGTGCGGCTGCGACGCGGCCTTGATCGCTTCGGTCGCGATCTTGATGTTGCCGTCGGTGCCGTTCTTGAAGCCGACCGGGCAGGACAGGCCGGAGGCCAGTTCGCGGTGCACCTGCGATTCGGTGGTGCGGGCGCCGATTGCGCCCCAGCTGACCAAGTCGGCGATGTACTGTGGGCTGATCACATCGAGGAATTCGGTGCCGGCCGGCAGCCCCAGCTCGTTAATGTCGCGCAGCAGCTCGCGCGCCATGCGCAGGCCGTCGTTGATGCGGAAGCTGTTGTCCATGTACGGATCGTTGATCAGCCCCTTCCAGCCGACCGTGGTGCGCGGCTTTTCGAAGTACACCCGCATCACGAGCTCGAGCTCGCCGGCGAAGCGCACGCGCTGCTCTGCCAACCTGTGCGCGTATTCCATGGCGGCCTTGGTGTCATGGATGGAGCACGGGCCGACCACCACCATCAGGCGGTCGTCCTGGCCGTGCAGGATGCGGTGCAGGGCGACGCGCGCGCCGGCCGCCGTCTGCTCGGCCGCCGGGGTCACCGGGAATTCGCGGATCAGGTGCGAGGGCGGCGTCAGTTCCTTCATTTCGCGGATGCGTAAGTCGTCGGTACGCGGCATGCTGGTTCCTCTTGATATGCTGGGCCTGAAAATAAAAAAACCGCCATCGGTGGCGGTTTGTCTGGATGTTGCCGGGACCGTTACTGCGTGTACCCGCCGCTGTTCCACCGCCAGGGGCTGGAATGGCTAAAGTAAAAATAGCGGGTAAAAAAAGCGTGGCGCATTGGGTCGGTCCGTATTGGTCGAATTGACTATAACAACAACCCGTGAACATTGGCAAGCCCTTTGTCGGCCAATAAAAGCTTGTACAGACAACAATCGGTTGCACAAAAAGCACGCCTATCCCCGGCCTTGGCCGCGCCCTTGTGATACATCAGTCCCGCCCAGCGCTCGGATGCAACAGTCGATCCAGCCCCCAAGCGCGCAGCCCACCGGCCCGCGCGGGAACCACCCATCCACTGGAGTCAGGACCATGACTGAAACCCTGCTTTCCCGTGCCGTGCGCCGCCTGTTCGCCGGCGGCGGCTCCGTCGGCCTTGCATTCGTCGGCCCCGTACTTCTGGCCGCCCCTTCCCACCTGCTGGCGCAGGAAGCCGCCCAGGGCCCGGTCGCGCGGGTCGAGGTGACCGGCTCGAACATCCGCCGCGCCCAGGCTGAAACCGCGTCCAGCGTGCTGACCGTGAACCGGGCCGACATCGAGCGCTCGGGCAAGACCACCGTGGCCGAACTGCTGCAGACGCTGGCGGTCGATAATCAAGGCTCGGTGCCGGTCAGCTTCGGCGGCGGCTTCGCGGCCGGCGCTTCCGGCATCTCGCTGCGCGGGCTGGGCGCCGCCTCGACCCTGGTGCTGCTCAACGGCCGCCGCATGGCGCCCTACGGCCTGGCCGACGACGGCCAGAAGGTGTTCGCCGACCTCAACGTGATCCCGACCGACGCCGTCGAGCGCATCGAAATCCTCAAGGACGGCGCCTCCGCCATCTACGGCTCGGACGCGATCGCCGGCGTCGTCAACATCATCCTGCGGCGCGACTTCCAGGGCACCAGCGCGCGCCTCTTGGCCGGCACCGGCGAAGCGGGCGACGGCCAGCAGCACAACCTGGCCCTGGCCTGGGGCTTCGGCGACCTCGATACCGACCGCTACAACGTGCTGTTCAACGTCGAGTACAAGCACACGCAAGAGCTGCGCTACCGCAACCGGGGCGACCGCGACTACATCGGCAAGTTCGACCTGCGCCCGTGGGGTTATTCAGCCCAGGAAAACCTGGGCGGCACCGGCGCCATCACCGCCAACAACCAGGCCGGCAACGCCATCAACGGCAACGTGCGCAACCCCGACACGCTCGAGTACTACAACCGCGGCAACCTGGCCGGGCCCGGCTTCACGCGCACCTTCCCGGGCGCCGCCTGCAGCAACTTCACCGACCACCCGCAGGGCGACCCGGGCGGCGGCTGCCTGGTGGACGCCTCCTTCCTGTACAACGAAATCCAGCCCGACAGCGAATACCTGGCCCTGTACAGCCGCGCCACCTTCAAGCTGCAGGGCAACAACGAAGCGTATGCCGAGCTCAACCTGTACAACAACCTGAACCAGTCGCAGACCACACCGAATCCGATTGCCGGCAGCGTCGGCTATCCGGGCGGCCCCGTCAGCAATGCCGGCGTCCAGCTCGGCGCCGCCCATCCCGACAACCCGTATTTCGGCCGCGCCGCGCGCCTGCGCTATCTGCCGTTCGACGTCGGCGCGCGCGAGTCCGAGATTTCCTCGACCTTCGTGCGCGCCCTGGTCGGTGCGCGCGGCACCACCGGCGCCTGGGACTGGGATGGTTCCTTCCTGTACTCGCAAAGCAAGGTCAGCAACGACCGCAACGGCTACCTGCAGCGCGACGCCACCTTCGCCCTGCTCGACCCGTCGCCCGAAAACGTGGCGGCGGCGCAGGCCAATCCCGGCTACCGCGCGCTGCCGGCCGGCACCTACTGGCGCATCGCCGAGAACGCCGGCCTGAACGCGCCGGGCGTGTACGCGGCGCTGTCGCCGACCATCTCCAACGACGCCCATACCAAGCTGGCCCAGGTTGACTTCAAGGCCACGCGCGAGTTCGGCAAGCTGGCCGGCGGCGCGCTCGGCGTGGCGCTGGGCGCCGAGTTCCGCCACGAGTCGGCCGAGCTGGAACCGACCGCCGGCACCGAGCGCGGCAATATCATCGGCCTCGGTTATTCGGCCTACGACGGCCAGCGCAACGTCACCGCGCTGTACGGCGAGGTGCTGGCGCCGGTGCTGCCCGGCGTCGAGCTCACCGGCGCGATGCGCTACGACCACTTCACCGACGTCGGCGACGCCTGGACCCCGAAGGCTGGCATCAAGTGGAACCCGCGCCGCGACCTGGCGCTGCGCGCCACCTGGGCCAAGGGCTTCCGCGCCCCCAGCCCGGCCGAGAACGGCGTCGGCGGGCTGGCCGCGTTCTCCAACACCGACGACCCGGTGCGCTGCGCGCTGGGCATCACCACCGCCTGCAACCCGGCTTCGGTGGCGGTCATCACCTCGCCCAACCAGGACCTGAGCCCGGAACGCTCGAAGAGCTGGAACGTGGGCGTGATCTGGGATCCGCTGCCGCGCAGCAGCATCTCGCTCGACTTCTGGCAGATCAAGCGCAAGAACGAGATCAACCAGCAGCAGATCGACGCCGCGATCGCCGCCGGCAGCGTGGCGCGCGACCCGAGCACGGCCAATCCGGCGATTCCGGGCGACCCGGGCGCGATCACCGCGGTGCTGGCGCGCTACGTGAATTCGGCCCAGACCGAGGTGCGCGGCATCGACCTCGACGCGCGCCAGGGCTTCGGCCTGCCGGGCGGCTGGGGCAACCTGACCTTCGACGTCAAGTACACCTTCCTCGACAAGTGGAAGCGTACCGAGCAGGACGGCACCTCGCGCGAATACGCCGGCACCCACGGCAACTGCGACGTCAGCAACTGCATGGGCACGCCCGACCACAAGGCCAACCTGCGCGCCACCTGGGACCGCGAGAACTGGCGCGTCTCGGCCAACGTCAACTACCGCGGCCCGATCGACAACACCTATTTCAAGGACGACCCGGACGGCTGCGCCAGCCACTTCGCCAACGGCGACGACGCGCCGACCGATTGCGAACTGTCGTCGTTCACGACGGTCGACCTGGTGTTCCGCTGGAAGCCGCAGCCGCGCTGGGAAATCTACGGCTCGATCCAGAACGTGTTCGACAAGCAGGCACCGCTCGATCCGCTGACGTATGGGTCGGTGGCGTACAACCCGCTCGACTATTACGGGGCGATCGGGCGCTTCTATACGCTGGGGGCGAAGTATTCGTTCTGATGCGTTTCGATGGCAAGGCTGCCTGAAACGATGCATGCGGAAAGCGGCACGGGAAAGCGGCGAGGCTGGAGCGCGTGGACGGGGCACCTGTCCACGCGTTGAACCGGCATCACCCAGGCTCTACATCTTCAGGCAACACCGCTCAACCACCAAAGTGGTAGTTCAGCTCCACATACCCGGTCCTTCCCGCCGGGCTGTAGCTCCCGACCGCATAGTTGGGCCAGCCGCCGGTGGTGTCGTGCTTGATGCGATCGAACACGTTGTTGACGATGGCCGACAAGGTCAGTCGGTCGCTGAAGCGGTACACGACACTGGTGTTGACCAGCGTGGTCGGCGTCAGGTAGTCGGTTTGCGCCTGGTTCGGGATCTTGCCATAGCGGGTCGCGAACAGTGTGGCCGACCAGGCGTCGCGGTTCCAGTTCAGACTGGCGGCCAGCTTGTCCGGCCAGTCCGAACTGGTGAGCGAGTTCAGTTCGTCGCGCACCGTGTCGGCGGCGAACTGCCTGGTACGGCGCGTCAGCGTCTTCGAATAATTGCCGCGCAGCGTAAAGGTGCCGAAGCCGGCCGTACGCAGCGCATAACGCGCGCTGACGTCGATGCCGCTGCTTTCTTCCTGCGCCGCGTTGATCGGGTTGACACGGATTTCACGAATCTCGCCCGGACGCACCGGCGAATTGGCGGCATAGCGGGTGATGCGCGAGATCGTGTCGACGCAGGTCGGCGAGCTGGCGTCGAGCGTTCCCAGGCGGCAGGCGGCTTCGTCGCGCAGCAACTGGTCGGCCGACAGATTGGTCACCAGGTCGTCGATGCGGATGTTCCAGTAGTCGACCGAGGCGTCGAAGCTGCCGGTCGGCGACCAGACGATGCCGGCGCCGTAGGACTTGCCCTGCTCCGGCTTGAGGTCGGTGCTGCCGTATTGCACATAGTCGGCGCCCGGCGACACGTTGGCGAATTCGCAGCTGGCCAGCGGCTGGCCGCTCTGGCCGCAACGGTAGTAGTCGGTGGTGGACGAATAATAGCCGGTGCCGCGCGCCTTGTAGATGTAGTTCATGTCCGGGGCGCGGAAGCTGGTGGCGTAGTTGGCGCGCAGCAGCAGATCGCGTGTCGGGCGCAGTTCCAGGCCGCCGTTGTAGGTGAACTTGCCGCTGTCGCGCTCGGCGAACTCGTAGCGGTCGTAGCGGCCGGCGACGGTGGCGGTCAGGATGCGGTGCAGCGGAATGCTGGCCTCGGCGCCGATGGCGTAGCGATTGCGGGTGCCGGCGGTGACGGTGCTGTTCGGCGCCAGGTTGAAATAGCCCTGATTGATGCGCTCGTCCGGCGCGTTGGTGAAGCCCTGGCGGCCGGCCTCGGCCACCACCGCCAGCTGCAGCGGACCGGCCGGCAGTTGCAGCAGTTCGCCGTTGGCGCTGGCCGACAGCGTGTGGGTCCACGATTCGTCGTCGCTCTCGGTGTAGCCGGTAATGCCGCGGAACTCGTCCGGCGTCAGGCGCGTGGCCAGGCGCACCGGATCGGGCGCGTGGATGGCGACACCGCTGGCGTCCACGCCCAGCTGCGGGCCCAGGAAGAAGCTGTCGATATTCGCCAGCGCGCGCGGCGTGCGGCCTTTGCTTTCATACCAGGAGGCGCTGTAGCCGGCTTCCCATTTCCAGCTGGTGCCGGGCACGATGCCGCGCGCGCCGAGCGAAGCGGCGATGGCGCCGTCTTTCCAGAATCGGTTGTAGTTCGACAGGCCGCCCATCTCTTCCGGCGAGATATAGCGGGTCCAGGCTTCATAGTGACCCGTGTTCTGATTCAGGAAGTAGCTGTTGCCGGTCGACTTCGAGGTCCACGACGGGCCGCGCGTGTTGTTGACCGTGTCGTTGCGGCCCAGCAGGACGTCGGCGAACAGCGTGGTGTTTTCGTCCAGCTCGAAGTTGGCGCTGCCGAAGGCGTTCTTGCTGCGGTTCTGGGTCTGCACCGACCAGTAGGTGGGGCTGACCTTGTTGCTGGCGCAGTAGTTGCCGGTGCGCGAAGCGTAGTTGACCACGCTGCCGCCGAACAGGTCGCCCAGCGCCTCGCAATCCTGCGCGATGTAACGGCCGGCGGTGGCGTCGCGCCGTGACAGCAGGTTGGTCGGGGTGCCGGAGCGCTCGGCCATGAAGTCGCGCTGGTAGGCGCCGATCGGGTTACGCTCGGAGAATTCGAGTGCGAACACGGTGTTCAGGCGGCCCGACTGCTGTCCACCCGTCAATTGCACACGGCGCTCGGCGCCACCACCACGGCTGGTGCCGCCCAGCTTGACGTTGATGTCGAAGCCCTCGGCCTTTTTCTTGAGGATGATGTTGACCACGCCGGCAATCGCATCCGAACCGTAGATGGCCGAGGCGCCACCGGACAAAATCTCGATGCGCTCGACGATCGACGACGGGATATTCGCCAGGTTGGTGAAGTTGACCGTGCCCTCGTAGACGATCGGGAAATCGGCCAGGCGGCGGCCGTTGAGCAGGATCAGCGTGTGGTTCGGG
Source organism: Massilia sp. (assembly GCF_031995545.1). Taxonomy (GTDB): domain Bacteria; phylum Pseudomonadota; class Gammaproteobacteria; order Burkholderiales; family Burkholderiaceae_D; genus Telluria. The sequence goes on along the minus strand of NZ_DAMAGA010000024.1, from coordinate 17,949 downwards.
CCCAGGCCGCGCAGGCTGATGGTGTTGGCCGACGGCGTGAAGGTGTTGCCGAAGTCGGCGCCTTGCACGAAGCCGCTGTTCTGCACCTGGTTGCTGAGCGCGTCGAACACGTTCTTGTAACCCTGGCGCGTGATGTCTTCGCCGCTGATCACAGTAACGGCCGAAGGGCCTTCAAGGGTGGTGCGCGCGATGCGCGAGCCGGTGACGACCACAGCGGCCGGCGCGGCGCCGCCGGCCGCCGTGGTGGATGAGGTCGATGAGGTCGGTGATGACGCGGCCGCGCTATCGGTGGCGGCCTGCACACTGGCCGAGGTCGGTGCAGTCTGCGCATGCACCAGTGGTGCCACGCCAAACACGGCGGCGGACAGGGCGGCGAAAAGAGTGGTGTGTTTCATGGTTCGCTTGTTCTTCTTGGGGACGCGAACTCTAACAAGGCGGAGCTGCCGGACCAACGAATTATTCTGAGCAACTTTATAAGCTTTACGCACAATAATGGTGTGCGCGCTATTTTCTAGTGCACCAGGCCCAGAAACGACGACGCCCGGCGTGCAGCCGGGCGTCGTTCGACACAAGGGCAAAACAAGATCAGGCGGTACCGCCCACCGTCACCCCATCGATGCGCAGCGTCGGCTGCCCCACGCCCACCGGCACACTCTGGCCTTCCTTGCCGCACACGCCCACGCCCGAATCCAGGCGCATGTCGTTGCCGATCATCGAGATGCGGTTCATCACGTCCGGACCGTTGCCGATCAGCGTCGCGCCCTTCACCGGATAGGTGATCTTGCCGTCCTCGATCATGTAGGCTTCGCTGGCCGAGAACACGAACTTGCCGTTGGTGATGTCGACCTGGCCGCCGCCGAAGTTCACCGCGTACAGGCCATTCTTGACCGAGGCCAGGATCTCCTGCGGGTCCTTGTCGCCGGCGCGCATATAGGTGTTGGTCATGCGCGGCATCGGCAGGTGCGCGAACGATTCGCGCCGCGCGTTGCCGGTGACCGGCATCTTCATCAGGCGCGCGTTCATCGTGTCCTGGATATAGCCCTTCAGGATGCCGTCCTCGATCAGCGTGGTGCACTGGGTCGGGTTGCCTTCGTCGTCCATGTTGAGCGAGCCGCGGCGGTCCTGCAGGGTGCCGTCGTCGACGATGGTCACGCCCTTGGCCGCCACGCGCTGGCCGATCATGCCGGCGTACGAAGACGAACCCTTACGGTTGAAGTCGCCTTCCAGGCCGTGGCCGACCGCTTCGTGCAGCAGCACGCCGGGCCAGCCCGGTCCCAGCACGATGGTCATCGGGCCGGCCGGGGCCGGACGCGCTTCCAGGTTGACGCAGGCCGACTTCACCGCTTCGGTGGCGTAGCGGTCCAGCACCTCGTCATCGAAGTAGCCGTAGTCGTAGCGCCCGCCGCCGCCCGAGGAACCGACTTCGCGCCGGCCGTTCTGCTCCGCGATCACGGTCACCGACACGCGCACCAGCGGCCGGATGTCGGCCGCCAGCACGCCGTCGCTGCGCACCACCAGCACCACGTCGTATTCGCCGGCCAGGCCGGCCATCACCTGCACCACGCGCGGATCCTTGGCGCGCGCCATCTTCTCGACGCGCTCCAGCAGCTTGACCTTGGCGGTGGCATCGAGCGAAGCCAGCGGATCGTGCGGCAGATACAGCGAGCGTCCACCGGTCAGCTGGGTGCTGCCGGCTACCTTGATGCGGCCGGCGCCGGCGCGCGCAATGGTGCGCGTGGCCGCTGCCGCGTCCAGCAGCGCGCTTTCGGAGATTTCATCGGAGTACGAAAAAGCCGTCTTGTCGCCCGACACGGCACGCACGCCGACGCCCTGGTCGATCGAGAAGCTGCCGGTCTTGACGATGCCCTCTTCCAGGCTCCAGCCTTCGCTCTTGGTGAACTGGAAGTACAGGTCGGCGTAGTCGACCTTGTGCGTGAACATCGTCCCCAGCGCGCGCAGCAGCTTGCCCTCGTCGAGGCCGAAGGGCGTCAACAGCACGTCGCGGGCGACGGCGATGGAGGAAAGATTCGGTTCGAATGGAGTCATGGTCGGTAAGCGGTCGTCAATAAGCGTTCGATTGGAAAGGTCATTGTGCCATATCCGCGCCATTCATACCGGCCGCCGCCCGCCCTGCACACAGCGGGCGCGCGGCGGCATTGACCGTCCGCCTCACATCTTGCGGTGACGCAACGCCGGCAGGCTCTCGCGCACGCCGGCCAGGAAGGCCGCGTCGAGCGCGCCGGCGATCACGCCCTCGCCTTCCGGCAGCACCGCCTTGACCTCGCCCCACGGGTCGATCAGCATGCTGTGCCCGAAGGTGCGGCGGCCATTGACGTGCTTGCCGCCCTGGGCCGACGCCAGCACGTAGCACTGGTTCTCGATGGCGCGCGCGCGCAGCAGCACTTCCCAGTGCGCCAGGCCCGTGGTGTGGGTGAACGCGGCCGGCACCACGATCAGCGCGCACTCGCCCATCGCCCGGTACAGCTCCGGGAAGCGCAGGTCGTAGCACACCGACAGCCCGACGCGGCCGAACGGCGCGTCGAACACGCCGACATCAATGCCCGGAACGATGGTGCGCGCCTCGTCATACGATTCCGTGCCCTTGTTGAAGCCGAACAGGTGGATCTTGTCGTAGCGGCTGACCGCCTGGCCCTGCGGATCGTACACCAGCGTGGTGTTGAGCACCTTGCCGTCCTGCGGCGAGACCATCGGCAGCGTGCCGCCGACCAGCCAGATGCCGTGCGCGCGCGCCAGCTCCGCCATGCAGTCCTGGATCGGACCGCGGCCCGGATGCTCGGCGTGCGCCACCTTGTCGCTGTCGCTCATGCCCATGATCGGCCAGTACTCGGGCAGCGCGACGAAGCCGGCGCCCTGGCCGGCGGCCTGCGCCACCAGGCGCCGCACGGCAGCCAGGTTGTCGGCGACATCCGGGGTGGACACCATCTGGACTGCAGCAACGGTCGTGACCTGGGTGTTCATCTCATTCCTTTCTGGCAGTGGCGGCCGGCCGCGGCGGTGCGTCCGGCGGATTGGCAAGCTTGGTGATCGTCGGCGACTTCCACGGTCCCGTGATCTGCATCTGGTAAGTCAGCGCCTTCATCACCGGCGCGCGCAGGAACAGTTGGGCCAGGAAGCCCGTGAGGCCGACCACCGGATTGACGGCCAGCCCGTACACCAGCGGCCCGGTGCCGAGATTGAATTCGGGGATTACCACCACCCGCAGATTGGTCGATTCGTTGGCGATGTCGGCGGTGCCGTTCATCAGCACCGTGGCCGCCACGCCGTGCATCTTGAGATTGTCGGTGCGCACCACCCCGCGCTCGATCATGGCATCGGCGCTGATGCCGTCGAAGGCCAGGCCTTCCGAGAACACGTCGTGGAAATCGAGTTTCAGCAGTCGCGGCAGCGCCTGCAGGCTGAGCACGCCCAGCAGCTTGGCCGCGCCCGGGTCCTGCTTGAGGAACTGGCCGTTGGCGACATCCATCTCGATCTGGCCCGACAGCGAAGGAATGTCCATCGCATACGGCAGACCCGACCACGCGATGTCGCCGGCCAGGCGGCCCTTGCCGCGGCCGATCGTGTCGGGGAAGCCGAGCCGGTCGAGCAGGCGGCCGGCATTGTCGATATCCAGCGCGAAATTCATGCTGGTATTGCTCTTGCCGTCCTTGGTCACCCAGCGCCCGCTGGCCTTCAATTGGCCGTCCGGATTGCTCAGCGCCAGGCGGTCGATGCGCCACTCGCGCCCGGCGCGCGCGCGCACGTTGCTGGCGCGCAGGTCGAGCCGACCCAGCGGTTTGTTGAACAGCTCGAAGTTGTCGGCCACGATGTCGAGCGAGGGGATGGTGGCGCTGGCGCTCTTCTCGTTGCCGCCCAGTTCCGACTCCAGCAAGTCCTTGACCTCGGCCGCGGCCGATTCCGGAATCACGAGCGAGGCCAGGCGCGCCGTCACCTTGCCCAGGCCGCTCGGGGTCTCGGCCCAGGTGACGTAGCCGCTGGCCTGGCGCGAATGCAGGTTCGCCTGCCAGGTGTCGCGCAGGTGGCTGGCGCCGACCACCACGTCGGCCATGCGCCGCTCGCCGATGGTCAGCTCGCCGATGCGGCCGGCGACCATGGTTGGCAGTACGTACTGGGCGAAGCCGCTGCTGTCGGTACCGGCGGAAGCGGCTGCCTCGGACGCGCCGTCCTGGTCCGTATCGAGACCCGCGATGGCGCGTCCGGCCGCGATCCATTGGTCGACATTCAGCGCCTTCATGTCGGCATGGACCATCATGCCTTCGTCCGGCTGCGGCGCCGGCACGTTGACGCCAATGCCGCCGCTGAGCAGCCGCCACGGCCCGCGTCCCTGTTTCTCGCGGGTGTAGCGCGCCGCCACGCCCTCGCCCAGCTCGATGCGGATCTCGTCGCGGCCCAAACCGTTGGCGGTCGGCTCGCCGGTCAGGGTAAAGCGCAGCGGCAGCGCATCGGCCGCCGGCTTGTTCAGCGGCGCCGGCAATTCCACGCCCATGCCGCTCAGGCTGGAGTCGACCGTGATCGTGCGCCGGCCGTCGCGCACCACGATGGCGCCGGTGTAGCGCGCCTCGCCCGACAGTTTTTCGGCCAGCCGGCGCAGCGGCGCGGCCGGCGCGGTGCGGCGCATGCCTTCGGCCGACAGCGTGCCGTCGAGGCGCACCGTGGTCGCGCCGTCGCGTCCGGTGCCGCCGGCCACCGACAGCGGCGCGCCGAGGAAGCTGGCACCGACGCCGTTCAGGTTGAAGCCGCGCTCGTAAAATTCGATCTTGCCCAGCGCCGCCTGCAGCGGCGGCAGTTCCGGGAACAGCGACAGGTCGTTGTTGAGCAGTTGCAGGCTGCCGTTGACCTTGGTCTCGTGCAGGTGCGACAGCGGCATGCGCAGCTTGAGGCCGAGCCTGGCATTGCCGCTGGCGCGCGATTCTTCGGTGAAGTGGCCGATCCACTCCAGCACCGGCGTCGCCGCCACGTAGCCCAGGAATTCCTGCAGCGGCCCGGCGGCGTTGCCGTCGATTTCCAGCATCATGTTCTCGTGCGCCGCCAGGTCGGGAATCACCGCCTTGACGTTGGACAGCGCCACGCCCAGCGTGCGCAGGGTCTTGCCGTGGATTTCCATGCGCGCACGGTCGAATTCGATGGTGCCGTCGATCGCCTCGGCCAGTGGCCACAGCGGCGTGCCGTCCGGGTGGCGGTGGCCCGGCGCGTATTCCAGGCGCGCCGCTTCCAGGCGGCCGGCAACATTGAATTCGCCCTGCCCCGACTTGAACGGGAACTGCGCCAGGTCGCCGCTCAGGCGTAGCCTGGCATCGCGCAGGCGCCCGCCCTGCAGTGCGCCGGTCAGCCAGTCGTGCAGGCTCTGCGGCGTGGCGAGCGGCAGGTAGCGCCCGATCTGCCCAATCTCGAAGCCGTCCAGGGTGCCGCTGAAATCGGCCGTGCCGGGACCGTGTCCGGGCGTCAGCGGCAGCAGGTGGCGGCCCGAGATCTCGCCTTCCAGGCCGCCCTGGCGAAACGCCAGTTGATCGACATCGACCTGCACCTGCTTTTTCGGTTCGATGTTCCAGCGCGCCTTGAGCGCCAGGCGGTCGAACGGCATGCGCGCCTCGGCGAACCAGGACGGCAGCAACAAGGCCATGCGCTCGGACTCGACGTTCACGCTGCCGCCGTCCTGGTCGGCATCGACGCTGCCGCTCAGGTTCTCGAAACCGGGCGTGGCCGGACGCGCCGGCAAGGCCGGCAAGCCCTTGCCCGCGGCCTGGGCCGGGCGCGCCGGCTGGGCGTTCAGGGCCAGCGCCGCGACTTCGCCTTTCAGGCGGTAGCCGCTCACGTTCGGATAGCGGCCATCCCATTCGGCGCGCACGTCGACCAGGCGCCCGCGCGGCGCGTAGTCGGCCAGCAGCTGGCGCTGCACCGCCGTGATCGGCAGGTACTGGGCCAGCGCCGCCAGCGCGCCGAGGTCGAGCTGGCGCGCCTGCAGCACCGCCTGTTCCGGGCGGCCGCCCTGCGCCGGACGCCAGCTCTGTTCGACGGTGGCGGGCGGCAGCGCGCGGCCGTCGCGCGCCACCACGGCGAATTTTTCCAGGCGGATGGTGTGGCCGTTGGCGCCGAAGGTCGGCTTGCCGTCCTGCGGACCGGGCAGCAGTTCCTCGCGCGCCGACAGGCGTCCGGTGACGCGCGCCAGCGCCAGGGGCGCGATGTCCTTGCCGAGGCGGGCATGCACATTGGCCAGCGCCAGGTCGGCGGTAAAGCCGGCCACGCGCGCCTGGTCGACGCGCAGCCAGGCGCGCAGCGAGCCGCGTCCGCGCTGGACCTGGATCGGGTAATCGATGTGGCGGCGCCAGGCGGCCAGGTCGACTTCGCGCAGGTCGGCGTACAGCTCGCCCTTCCAGCGCGAAATGTCCGACGGCGCGCCGCCGAAGCGGTGGCGGAACTGGGCGCGCACGTCGATCGGGCGGCTCAGCGCGCGCGGCGGCGTGGCTTTCAATGCGAAGTGATGGGTGCCCCAGCGATTGAGCAGGGCCAGGGTGACGTCCTGCAGCACCAGCGGCGGCGCGCCGCGCAGTTCGTCGGTCCAGTCCACGCGGCCGCCGCGGATCACGATCTCGCGCTGGCGCAGCAGCCAGTCGGCGCCGCCGCCCCCGCTCTCCTTGCGCGGGTCGATGCGCACCCCGGCCACCTCGAACACGCCGTCGCGTCCGCGCCGGATCGCCAGACGCGGGCCGAGGATCTCGAGCGAAGCGAAACGCGGCTCGAGCGCGGCCACGCTCCACCAGCCCAGCGTTGCCTCGACCTTCGGCAGCACCAGCGCCGGGCGCGCGCGCGCGTCGTGCAGGCGCACCCCGCCCAGGGACAGCGCCGGCCGCAGGCCGTGCCAGGAAGCGGCAATGCTGTCGATGGTGACCTTGCCGCCGAGCGCATTGCCGGCGGCGCGCTCGATGTCGTCCTTGTACAGGCCGATGTTCGGGAGGATGGCGTAGCGCAGCACCAGGAACAGCACGGCGAGCGCGAAATACACCAGCAGCACCAGCTTGACCGTGAAGCCGAGCACATGGTGCGAAACCAGGTTCGCCTTGCGATAGCCGGCGCGCAGCCGTCCCCAGCGCGTGGCCGGCGGAGCGGACGCGGACGCTGCCTGCGGATCCGGGTTGTGCATCAAGGTGCTAATAACAAAGGCTCGCCGTAAATTAACGCTTCAGTTCCCACTCTTTAAAACAGGTCGCTTGCAACAGTCGCGGCGTCTACCTTACCATCGGTGCTGACCCAGGCAGCAAAGCGGGCCATTCTACCGCATCGACAGCGCGGCACAGCCGTTTTTGACGTCACGTTACATGCGGATTACAGCGTGTTTGCCGCGTATTGGCCCCACAACGCCGCGCATGCCGACACTCTGCGGATCTGCCGTACCGCTGTGCAGTACCGCTGTGCCCGCCGGGCCCAACCAATCCAGGATCGACGATGACCCCAGCTTCCCCGGCCGTACCCGCTGCAAGCACTTCCCCCCTCACCGCCGTCCAGGCCTCGCGCTTCGCCCAGCGCTGGCTGGACGCCGCTCCGGAGCGTCCCGCCCAGCTGGAAGCCTTGACGGCATTATCGCTGGGCGGCCCCGAATTCCGCGCCCGCTTGACGCAGCTGCTGGCACGCGAACAGGAGCTCGGCCTGCCCCTTGAACGCGCCATGCGCCGTGTCCGCAACTTGTTGGTTAGTTCCATTATTGGACGCGACCTGGCCGGCCTAGCCGATCTGAACGAGGTGGTGACGGCGATGACCGGGTTCGCCGACTTCGCCATCCAGACCCACGTCGAGGCCCTGATGGGCGAGATGGTGGCGGCGCACGGCATGCCGACGGGCGAGGAATCCGGCCGCCCGCAACACCTGATGGTGCTGGCGATGGGCAAGCAAGGCGGCGGCGAACTGAACGTCTCGTCCGACATCGACCTGATCTTCGTGTACCCGGAAGACGGCGAGACCGCCGCCGCCCCGGGTCAGCGCCAGCTGTCGAACCACGAATTCTTCGTGCGCCTGGGCCGGCGCCTGAACGCGGCGCTGTCGGAAGTGATCGAGGACGGCTTCACCTTCCGCGTCGACATGGCGCTGCGCCCCAACGGCAAGTCGGGCCCACTCGCGGCCAGCCTGAACATGGTCGAGGAATACCTGATCGTGCAGGGCCGCGAATGGGAGCGCTATGCCTGGGTCAAGGCGCGCGCCGTCACGGGCGAGCCTGACGATATCGCCGCGCTGGACGCGATCGTGCGTCCCTTCGTGTTCCGGCGCTACCTCGACTTCGGCGTGATCGACGCGATCCGCAACATGCACGCCCAGATCCGTGCCGAGGTCAAGCGCCAGGAGCGCCAGCATCCCGAGCGCAGCCACAACGTCAAGCTGGGACGTGGCGGCATCCGCGAGATCGAATTCCTGGCCCAGGTGTTCCAGCTGATCCGCGGCGGGCGCGACCCTGCGCTGCGCGAAAAATCCACCCGCAAGACGCTGCGCCTGCTGGCCGAGCGCGAGCTGCTGGCGCCCGACACCGTCGAGCAGCTGCTGGAAGCGTACACCTTCCTGCGCAACCTCGAGCACCGGGTGCAGTACCTGGAAGACGCCCAGACCCATACCCTGCCGACCAATGACGCCGACCGGCTGGCGGTGGCGCGCATGATGGGCTGCGCCGACGAAGCCGCGCTGCTGGCGCGCCTGGAGCAGCAGCGCAGCTTCGTGGCCCAGCAGTTCGACGCCATCTTCGCCGACAAGGAAAGTCCCGAACAGGACCCGGACGCGCCCAATCTGGGCGATGAACTGGACAACCTGGACGCGCTCGCGGCGCGGCTCGAGCAACTGGGCTTCGACGACGCCCGCGCCGCCGGCGCGCGCCTGGCCGCCACCCTGCAGGGCCCGCGCCTGGGCAGCCTGCCCGATGCCAGCCGCGCGCGCCTGCTGGCGCTGGTCGACTCCGCCCTGCCCCAGGTCGCCGCCGTGGTCAGCGAGGCCGGCATCGGCAGTCACGCCGCCACCCTGGGCCGCCTGCTCGACCTGTTCGAGGCGATCGCACGGCGCTCGGCCTACCTCGCGCTACTGACCGAATATCCGCACACGCTCGAGCGCGTGATCCGCATGATCAACGCCAGCGGCTGGGCCGCCACCTTCCTGACCCAGCACCCGATCCTGCTCGACGAGCTGCTGGACGACCGCAACGAGGGCGCCGGCGATCTCACCCACCTGGCGGCGCTGCTCGACGAGCACCTGAACGCGGCCCAGGGCGACACCGAGCGCCAGCTCGACATCCTGCGCGAAGCCCACCACTCGAGCTTGTTTCGTCTCCTTGCGCTGGACCTGGCCGGCGAACTGTCGGTCGAGCGCCTGGCCGACCACCTGTCGGCGCTGGCCGACACCATCGTCGGCGCCACCATCCGCCACGCGTGGAAGACAGTAGTCAACCGCCACCGCGACGAGCCGCGCTTCGCCGTCATCGCCTACGGCAAGCTGGGCGGCAAGGAACTGGGCTATGTGTCGGACCTCGACGTGATTTTCCTGTACGACGACGAGGACCAGGACGCGCCGCCGCTGTACGCCAAGCTGGCGCAGCGCTTCATCACCTGGATGACGGCGCACACCGCGGCCGGCATCCTGTTCGATGTCGATACCGCCCTGCGCCCGGACGGCGCCAGCGGCATGCTGGTATCCTCGGTGAATGCCTTCGAGCGCTACCAGAACGGCGCGGCCTGGCTGTGGGAACACCAGGCGCTCACGCGCGCCCGCTTCTGCGCCGGCGACGCCGCCATCGGCGCGCGTTTCGAGGCGATCCGCGAACAGGTGCTGCGCAAGGACCGATCGAACCAGGAAGCACAGCTGAAGGAGGAAGTCACCGGCATGAGGAAGCGCATGCGCGACGCCAACGTCAACCGCAGCGCGCAGTTCGACCTCAAGCAGGACCCGGGCGGGATGATCGACATCGAGTTCATCGTGCAATACCTGGTGCTGCGCCATGCGCACGCCTATCCGCAGCTGACCGCCAATGCCGGCAACATCGCCCTGCTGCGCCTGTGCGGCGAACTGGGCCTGATCGACGCCGGCCAGGCGGCGGCGGTGGCCGATGCCTACCGCGCCATGCGCCGCCTGCAGCACGCGGTGCGCCTGCAGGGCCAGGACAAGACCCGGGTCGACACCGCGCTGGTGGGGCAGCATCCGGACAGCGTGCTGGGTCTGTGGCAAGCCTGTTTTCCCACATTGCATATGCACAATTGACAATTGTACTGACGCCAATCTGCAACAATTGTCATGCTCCGGTCATGTTCAATTGACACGTCTCAATTGTCTGGGAAGAATGAATCGTTGGTTTTTCTGAAACCACAGCAATCGGTTGCGCGCGGTTGGCGCAGCTTGTTCATTCCCCAAGGAGCATAATTAAAATGATGGAAACAATCCTGTCCCGCTCGATCCGGCTGATGTGCCTGGGCGGTGTCGCAATGAGCATGCAAGCGGCCTACGCGCAAAACGCGCCGGCCACTGGCGCCACCCAAACCGTGCAGGTGACCGGTTCGCGCATCAACGCACCGGGCGCCGAATCGCCGTCCCCGCTGCAGGTGCTGAGCGCGGCCGACATCGCCGCCTCGGGCGCCACCAACCTGCAGGAACTGCTGCTGGAAAACCCGACCCTGGGCACGCCAACCTACAGCCGCACCAACTCCAACTTCCTGACCTCGAGCGCCGGCGTCTCCACCGTCGACCTGCGTAACCTGGGCACCTCGCGCACCCTGGTGCTGGTCAACGGCCGCCGCTTCGTGGCCGGCGTCCCGGGCGAGACCGCGGTCGACCTGAACACCATCCCGACCGACTTCATCGAGCGCGTCGAACTGCTCACCGGCGGCGCTTCCGCGGCTTACGGCTCGGACGCGGTGGCCGGTGTGATCAACATCATCACCAAACGCAACTTCAACGGCTTCCTGGCCGACGCCCAGATCGGCGAAACCTACGAACAGGGCGACGACCAGAAGCGCAAGGTCGGCCTGACCTTCGGCACCAGCAACGCCGACGGCACCGCCAACGTCATGGGTCACCTGGGCTACTCGCGCCAGGGGTCGGTGATGTCGCGCGACCGCGCGGCCTCGGCATTCGACCAGAACTCGCGTCTGCTGAGCACCGGCAATCCTGCCGATGCCTTCATCGCCGACCGCCCATTCAATTCCAGCTTCGCGCCGCAGGGCACCTTCTTCCACGACACCGGCAGCTTCACCTACGACGCCGCCGGCAATCCGATCCCGGTCGCGACCAACGGTACCGCCACCCAGGCTGCCACCGGCTTCAACCGTTCGGCTTACCGCTCGATCGCGGTGCCGACCGAGCGCTTCCTGATGGCGCTCAACGGCGACCTGCAGCTGAACCAGAACCATTCGGCCTTCTTCGAAAGCACCTACGCTTCGACCAAGGTCTCGACCACCATCGAACCGTATCCGCTGGGCGCCGAAGACATCTACCCGGCCAGCGGCGGCCAGGTGCCGGCCGAATCGTTCGTCAACGGCATCGCCGTGCGCAACCCGCTGGTGCCGCAATACCTGTACGACCGCATCAGCGACACCGACGGCGACGGCCTGCGCGACTACTACTTCACGCGCCGCATGGCCGATTTCGGCAACCGCACCAGCCGCGCCGAACGCGACACCTTCCGCCTGGTCACCGGCCTGAAGGGCAATATCCTCAACAGCAGCTGGAACTACGAGGTGTACGGCGCCTACGGCAAGACCAAGGAAGCGCAGGATTCGAGCGGCCAGGTCAACGTGCTGAACTTCCGCAACGCGCTGGAAGCCGTCCCCGGCCCGAACGGCTCGGTGGTCTGCCGCGACGCCAATGCGGTGGCCCAGGGCTGCGTCCCGGCCAGCGTGTTCGGCTTCAACGCCCTGAGCCCGGAAGCGATCAAGTACATCGCCGCCCCTGGTTCGCTGCAGACCTCGACCACCCAGAAACTGGCGGGCGGCTCGGTCACCGGCGACCTGTTCGAGCTGCCGGCCGGCGCCGTGTCGATCGCGACCGGCTTCGAATGGCGCAAGGAAGAGTCGCGCGCCACCCCGGACGCCCTGACCCAGGCCGGCCTGAACGGCGGCAACGCGATTCCCGAAACCGCCGGCTCGTTCAGCGTCAAGGAACTGTTCATCGAAAGCCGCGTGCCGCTGCTGAAGGACGTCGCCTTCGCCAAGTCGCTGAGCTTCCTGGGCGCGTTCCGCGCCGGCGACTACTCGACCGTGGGCCGCACCAACAGCTGGAACGGCGGCTTCGAATGGCAGCCGACCAGCGACATCAAGCTGCGCGCCACCCGCGCCCTGTCGACCCGTGCGCCGAACATCAACGAGTTGTTCCTGTCGCCGAGCCAGGACTTCCCGACCGGCCTGGTCGATCCATGCGTCGGCGTGACCGCCACCTCGACCGGCCAGTTCGACGCGGCCTGCCGCGCCGCGCCGGGCGTGCTGGCCAACATCAACGCCAACGGTTCGTTCACCCTGAACCAGGCCGACATCCAGGGCATCAGCGGCTTCAACCGCGGCAATCCGAACCTGAAGGAAGAGAAAGGCCGTTCGACCACGGTCGGCCTGGTGCTCACGCCGCGTTCGATCCCGATGCTCAGCCGCATGACCTTCACGGCCGACTACTTCAAGATCGACATCGCCGACGCCATCGTCAGCACCCCGCGCCAGTACGCGCTGCAGAACTGCTACAGCGGCACCAGCACCGCGTTCTGCGACTTCATCCGCCGCCGTCCGGCCGCGGTCGGCGCCAACAGCGCCGGCTCGCTGGACGAGATCGACACCGCCGTCAGCAACAGCGGCGGCCTGGGGACCGAAGGCGTCGACGTCACCGCCGCCTGGAGCGACCAGGTCGGCCCGGGCCGCATGAACGCGCGCCTGGCCTACACCTACGTGCGCGAGCTGTGGAACCGTCCGCTGCCGGACAGCGAGATCGATCCGCAGGAAGGCGAAATCGGCTCGGCCAAGAACAAGGCCACCCTGAACCTGGGCTACCGCTGGAACGGCTTCAACATCCAGTCGACCGTCAGCTACATCGGCAAGTCGTACCTGGACGACCAGTTCCTGTCGCAGTTCGACCTGCCGGCACGTTCGATCGGCATCGGTTCGCGTACCTACACCGACCTGCAGGTCACCTACGCGCTGCACCGCACGACCGAGCTGTACTTCGGCCTGGACAACGTGTTCGACACCAAGGCGCCGCCGATCATCAGCGGCCTGCCGGGTAACGACACCGGTACCGAGACCGACGCCGGCACCTACGACGCAATCGGCCGCCGCTTCTACGTCGGCCTGCGCGTGCGCCTGTAATGGCGTGATGCCGCCGCGATCCTGCGGCCGGGCCGTCCCGGACCGGAAGCGATCGCGGCCCGCGCTTTTCGAAAACGCCCTGCGGGGCGTTTTCTTTTTCCCGTGCCGGCGGCGCACGGTATGATGGCGGTTTTGCCGCAAGCGCGGCCCGTATGAAACAACAATGACCATCAAACTCAAGAACGACAAGGACATCGCCAAGATGCGCGTCGCCGGCCGCCTGGCCGCCGAAGTGCTGGAGATGATCCGGGAATACGTGGTGCCGGGCGTCTCGACCGAAGAACTCGACCGCCGCTGCCACGAGTACATCCGCAAGGTGCAGAAGGCCACGCCGGCGAATGTCGGCTACCACGGCTTTCCCAAGACCCTGTGCACCTCGGTCAATGGCGTGGTCTGCCACGGCATCCCGAGCGACAAGGAAATCCTGATCGACGGCGACATCGTCAACATCGACGTCACCGTGATCAAGGACGGCTGGCACGGCGACACCAGCCGCATGTATTACGCCGGCACGCCCTCGCCCGAGGCGAAGAAGCTGGTCGACACCACCTATGACGCCATGATGGCCGGGATCCGCGCCGTGCGCCCGGGCGCGCGCCTGGGCGACGTCGGCCACGCGATCCAGAAGCTGGCCGAAGGCGCCGGCTATTCGGTGGTGCGCGACTACTGCGGCCACGGCATCGGCCGCGTCTACCACGAAGAGCCGCAGGTGCTGCACTACGGCCGCCCGAACACCGGCCTGCTGCTCAAGGAAGGCATGACCTTCACGGTCGAGCCGATGATCAATGCCGGCCACGAAGACGTGATCGGGCTCGACGACGGCTGGACCGTCAAGACCCGCGACGGTTCGCTGTCGGCGCAGTGGGAACACATGATCGTGGTGACCAAGAGCGGCTTCGAGATCCTGACGCCGTGGCCGGACCAGAAATAAGCGCCGGAATGTAAAAGAAAAGGGCCGGAACCCGTGAGGGTTCCGGCCCTTTTTGCTGCCCGGCCGCCAGCGGCCGGGCAAGAACATCTGCAAGTCTTAGAACTTGTAGTTGCCGGTGATGTACAGCTGACGGCCGAGCGGATCGGCGTAGCGCGGGTCGAAGCCGACCTGGTGGCCCGACGAGGCGCGCAGCGACAGTGGCGGCTTGCGGTTGAACGCGTTCTTCAGGCCGGCGCGCAGCGTGAAGTTCTCGGTGAACGCGTAGCGGCTCTGCCAGTCGACGGTCAGGAACGATGGCACGTCGAGGCGGAAGTCTTCCTCGATCAGGCCGGTCGACAGGTTGCGCACGTCGGCCGCCGCATCGATGTAGCCGTTGCGGTAGTTGACGTTGACGGTGTTCGACAGCTTGCCGGTGTCGAGCGTGGTCGACAGGCGCACGATGTGACGGAAGGTCACGGCGTTGTTGTCGCCGAAGCGGTTCAGGCTGTTGGTCATCAGGGCGCTGTTGGCCGGATCGCTGTAGTCGGCCTTGAGCATGTAGGTGCCGTTCAGGGTCGCGGTCAGGGTGCCGAAGTCGAAGCGCTGGCGGCCGGTCAGGTCCCAGTCGATGCCGCGGTTATGCGCCTGGCCGATGTTCAGCGGCGACTCGATGAAGGCCCAGTAGGTCTTGCCGGTGGCCGGTTCGGTGTAGGTCGTGAACAGTTCGCGGAAGGTGTCCGGATTGGCCCAGGCCTGCTGTTCGCTGACGTAGCTCACCGCATCCTTGATCTTCACGTCCCACAGGTCCAGGCCTGCCGAGAAGCGTGGCGACGGTTCGAAGCGCATGCCGATGGTGAACTGCTTCGAGGTTTCCGGACGCAGGTTCTCGTTGCCGCGCGAGCGCACGTTGTACTGGGTGATGCCAGGACGGCACAGCGACGCATCGGCGATCGGGCAGCCCCACGACGAGGCGGTGAAGCCGGCGTTGACTTCAGGCGAAGCGATGTCGAGCATGTCGGGCGCCTTGAAGCCGGTGCCGTACGAACCGCGGAACAGCCACACTGGCGACGGCTGGAAGCGCGCCGATACCTTGTAGGTGGTCTTCGACGCGTCTTCGCCGATCTTGCCGCCACGGATGGCGTCGTCGATGGCCGAGATGCTGTCGTAGCGCAGGGCAGCCGACAGTTCCAGCTGCTTGGTGACCGGCATCAGCAGTTCGGCGAAGGCGCCGACGTTGTCGCGCTTCATGTCGTAGGTGGCCGGTGCGTTGTAGTTGTACAGCACGCCGTTGACCGCGTCGTCCGACGGGCTTTGCTCGTAGCTGTACTCGCGGTAATCCGCGCCCACGGCCAGCTGGGCCGCGCCGCCGCCCATGGCGAAGATCTCGCGCGAGCCGCGCACGTCGGCTGCCTTGAGGGTGGTCGATGCCTTGCGCACGTTGCCGTTGTAGACCGCACCGTCGATCAGGCGCTGGGTTTCGGCGCTGACCGGACCGACCGGTGCGAACGGATTGATCGCGCCGCTATTGAGCAGCGAACGGAATTCGTTGTTGCGCAGGTAGCCGCCGACATAGCGCTCGTCGATCGAGTTTTCCGACCAGGTCAGGGCGCTGTTGACGCTCCAGCCGGCGATATCGCCTTCGACGCCGGCCACGGCGTGCTTCGACTCGGTGATGGTGCGGCTGTCGCGGGTGCCGAAGTCATAGGCGCGGTATTGAGCCTGCACGCTGTCGACGCGGCCCAGTTGCTCGGCCGACAGGTACGGCGCGACATACTGGTTGAATTGCTGCGAACCGGCGGCGATCGAGAACGGCGCCGGGTTCGGCGCGATGCGTGCGGTCAGGTCGAAGCGCGAGTAAGCGATGTCGGTGAACGCTTCCCAGTTCTCGCCCAGGCGCTTGGTGCCCTTGACGAAGAAGCTGTCGCGTTTGTTTTCAGGCACGATCTCGATGGTCTGGACCGAATCGAAATTACAGTTCATGCCGGTGGTGCTCTGCACCGTCAGCGGGCTTGGGCAATTGCCGTTGGCCAGCAGGTAAGGCGAGAACGAGGTCGCTGGCAGTGCGGTGACGCCTTCCGGATTGCGGAACGCGACGTTGACGTTGGCCGGCACCGACGACGGGCTGGTGTTGTCGTAGACGTAGTTCGAGCCATTGCGCGAGAAGCGGCGGTAGCCGGTGTTGGCGAAGTCGCGGTCGGTGGCCTTGATCTGGTCCTGCTCGTCGCGGCGGTAGCTGGCCAGCACGTTCCAGCCGTCGGTGTCCAGGTCGCCCCAGCCGTAGGTCGCGGCGATGTAGCGCGAGCCACCGGCCTGGCCGGCGGTCGGCTGGCTGTAGTTGGCTTCGATCTCGCCGCCCTGCTGGTTCTTCTTCAGGACGAAGTTGATCACGCCGGCAATCGCATCCGAACCGTACAGGGCCGACGCGCCGTCGGTCAGGATCTCGACGCGCTCGACCGCGCTCATCGGGATCGCCTGCAGGTTGACGGCGCTGCCCGAACCTTGCGGCGCCAGGCGGCGGCCGTTGAGCAGCACCAGGGTGTAGGCTTCGCCGATGTCGTGGATCGAGGCCGAAACGCGGCCGCCCGAATCGGTGCCGGCAGCGGTGGCGGCGATGGTGAAGCCCTGCATTGCAGGCAGGGTCTGGATCAGTTCGGCAACGCTGGTGGCGCCGGTCTTGGCGATCGTTTCCTGGGACAGGGTCTGGATCGGCAGTGCACCTTCCACGTTGATCCGCTTGATGGCCGAGCCGGTCACTTCGACGCGCTGGACCGGGGCTTCCTGGGCCATGGCCTGGGTCACGACCAGGCCGGCAGCCAGGCCGAAGGCGAGCCGCACGCTGCGGACGCCCATCTTCTCTTTGAACATCATTACGCTCTTTCTGTAGTTTCAACAAATAGACCGATGCAGGCTGGAAGACAAAAATTGTTCCTTCGGCACGGCCCAAAAATTGATTATGGCAAGCGCGATAAAGATGCAATAGGGTAAGTTTGTAAGGAAACAGCCCTGGCCGGCTATGCGCCAAGCATGAAAATCGGCGTTCTTTGCATTAAAACTATGTCTTCTCCCCCGAACATTAGTTCAACGTGTTGCTACAACTTTGTTACAACAGCGTCAATACACGCCGAATAAAAACAACAAAACCGTTGTAACCTCACAACGCAGATAGCATAAATTCGGCGTTCCGGCGTCGATTACAGGATTTTCGTAATCGAATCCCGGTGTTTTCAGATTTTCTGAAGCGCAAACAAAAAGCCACCCGATATTGGATCGGGTGGCGCGGCCGGATGCGTCGCGCGCAACGCTACGCAATTGTGTCAGAAGGTAGCCCAGGCCGACACCGAGAAGTAGCGGCCGTAGGGGTTGTGCAGCCCCTCGTTATAGCCGGCCAGCGGCGCGCCGGACGAGGCGCCGTAGCGGGGATCGAACGGCGCCGCCTTGTCGAACAGGTTCTGGATATTCAGGGTCAGCGCCAGGATACGGATGCCGGTATAGGTGTAGCCAACGCCGACGCGCCACCATTGCATGACTTTGCAGTCCGGGAAGAACTCGAGGTAGCGCGGTACCGCGTTGCTGGCGCTCGGCACGCCCGATTATTCCCCTTGGCGGCGCAGCCCGATGCGTCATGCATCGTGCGCGCCCTGCCTGGTGCACCAGGCATAAAAAAAGGCGCTGTCACCGTTAGCTAGGGATAAGTCTGATTGCGATGCTTAGCAATTGTTC
>NZ_DAMAGA010000023.1:0-87188 GCF_031995545.1 Massilia sp. | reverse complement strand
TGGCGACGCATGCCGGAGTTGAACGCGTCGGCGGCGGAGCCGCCAACCCTACCTGTCATTCAACCGCTTTGAGCATCGATTCGATGACCTTCTTGGCATCACCGAACACCATCATCGTGTTCGGCTGATAGAACAGATCGTTGTCCAGTCCCGCGTAACCCGACGCCATCGAACGCTTGTTGACGATGATGCTGCGTGCCTTATAGGCCTCCAGGATCGGCATGCCGGCAATCGGCGACTTGGGATCCTTGGCCGCCGGATTGACCACGTCATTCGCCCCCAGCACCAGCACCACATCGGTCTGCCCGAACTCGCCGTTGATATCTTCCATCTCGGCCACCTGGTCATACGGCACCTCGGCCTCGGCCAGCAGCACGTTCATGTGCCCCGGCATGCGCCCCGCCACCGGATGGATCGCGTAGCGCACCGTGACGCCGTGCTCGGTCAGCTTGTCGACCAGTTCCTTCACCGTATGCTGGGCACGCGCCACCGCCAGGCCGTAGCCGGGGACGATGATCACCGACTCGGCATTCTGCAGAATGAAGGCCGCGTCCTCGGCCGACCCCGACTTGACCGGACGCTGCTCCTGCGCCCCGCCCGCCGGCCCGCCGGCCTCGCCGCCGAAGCCGCCCAGGATCACGTTGAAGAACGAACGGTTCATCGCCTTGCACATGATGTACGACAGGATCGCGCCGCTCGAGCCGACCAGCGAGCCGGCGATGATCAGCATCGCGTTGTTCAGCGAGAAGCCGATGCCGGCCGCAGCCCAGCCCGAGTACGAGTTCAGCATCGACACCACCACCGGCATGTCGGCGCCGCCGATCGGGATGATGATCAACACACCCAGCACAAAGGCCAGCAGCGCCATCGCCACGAACGGCGTCCACGCGGGCGCCACGCCATCGGCGAAGCAGAACATCAGGCCCAGCACCACGATGGCGATGGCCAGCACCAGGTTCAGGATATGCTGGCCGCCGAAGCGTACCGGCGCGCCCTGGAACAGGCGGAATTTGTACTTGCCCGACAGCTTGCCGAAGGCGATCACCGAACCGGAGAAGGTCACCGCACCGACAAAGGTGCCGATGAACAGTTCGAGCCGGTTCCCGAACGGCAGCGGCGTGGTGCGGGTGGCGATATTGAAAGCCCACGGCTCGGACACCGCCGCCACCGCGATGCACACCGCCGCAAGGCCGATCAGCGAGTGCATCGCCGCCACCAGCTCGGGCATCTTGGTCATCTCGACCTTCTTGGCGGCGTAGGCGCCGATCGCGCCGCCGACGATCACGCCCAGCAGCACCAGCGGGAAGCCGGCGCCGCGCGCGCCTTCGGCAGCGTCCTGGAACTCGGCCTGCAGCTTGAAGATCAGCGCCGCCGTGGTCAGGACCGCGATCGCCATTCCGGCCATGCCGAAGCTGTTGCCGATGCGCGCGGTGGACGGTGACGACAAGCCCTTGAGCGCCTGGATGAAGCACACCGAGGCGACCAGGTAGAACAGCGTCACCAGGTTCATGCTGATCATGTTCATGCACTTTTCTCCTCGGCTGCCAGGGCCGCCGGCTTGGCCGCCTTCGGCTCTTTTTTGCGGAACATCTCGAGCATGCGCTGGGTGACCAGGAAGCCGCCGAACACGTTCACCGCCGCCAGCGCCACCGCCAGCGTGCCGGCCACCTGCCCGGTCAGGCCTTCGGTGAGCGCCGCGGCAAGCATGGCGCCGACGATCACGATCGCCGAGATGGCGTTGGTCACCGCCATCAGCGGCGTGTGCAGCGCGGGCGTGACCGTCCACACCACGTGGTAGCCGACGTAGATCGCCAGCACGAAGATGATCAGGTTGATGATGGTGTGGCTGATGTCCATGCCAGTCTCCTGTCGTTCTGTGTTGTTTTCTACGAAGCGCGCAGCACTTCGCCGTCGGCGCACACCAGCGTGGCGCGCACGATCTCGTCCTCGCGGTCGATATGGAACTGCTCGTCCTTGTCGAACACCAGCTTGAGGAAGTCGAGCACGTTGCGCGCATACAGCGCCGAGGCATCGGCCGGCACCAGCGCCGCCAGGTTCGGTTCGCCGATGATGTGCACCCCGTGCTTGATCACGGTCTTGCCGATCTCGGTGAGCGGACAGTTGCCGCCCTGCGCGATCGCCATGTCGACGATCACCGAGCCGGGCTTCATCGCCTGCACCGTCTCCTCGCCGATCAGGGTCGGCGCGCGCCGCCCCGGGATCAAGGCGGTGGTGATCACGATGTCGGCCAGCTTCGCGCGTTCGTGCACCAGCGCGGCCTGGCGCCGCATCCAGTCGGCCGGCATCGGGCGCGCATAGCCGCCGCTGCCCTGGGCGATCTCGCGTTCTTCGTCGGTGACATACGGCACGTCGATGAACTTGGCGCCGAGCGACTCCACCTGTTCCTTCACCGGCGGGCGCACGTCGGAAGCCTCGATCACCGCGCCCAGGCGCTTGGCGGTGGCGATCGCCTGCAGCCCGGCCACGCCGACGCCCATGATCAGCACCCGCGCCGCCTTGACCGTACCGGCCGCCGTCATCAGCATCGGCATGAAGCGTCCGTAGGTATTGGCCGCCAGCAGCACCGCCTTGTAGCCGGCGATGTTGGCCTGCGACGACAGCACGTCGAGCGACTGCGCACGGGTGATGCGCGGCGCCGCTTCCAGCGCGAAGGCGGTGAGCCGGGCCTGGGCCAGCGCCTGCACGCCTTCGGCGTCGAACGGGTCGAGCATGCCGACCAGGATCGTCCCGGCGCGCATGCGCGCACGTTCCTCTAGATCGGGCGGGCGTACCTTGAGCACCATGTCGGCGCCGAAGACGGCCGAGGCATCGACGATGGCGGCGCCGGCGGCCTGGTAGGCCTCGTCCGGCGCGGCGGCGCGCAGGCCAGCGCCGCTTTCGACCAGCACTTCGTGGCGCGCCGCCAACTTCTTGACGGTTTCGGGAGTTGCTGCAACGCGGGTCTCGCCCGGCCTTGTCTCGACCGGTATTCCTATCCTCATGGATTCCTCCACAGCTTGGACGGCATTGTCGGATAACAGCCCAGCCAATCTAGCACGTCTTTACAACACTTGTCGAAACATAAATTTCAATTGGCGAATTTGCCATTGTGCTGAGCCGGAACAGGGATTACCGTACTGATGTCATCTTTTTTGCGACAGATCAAGCTCAATTAACGTCAGGCAAGCGTCACGGGACAGGCATGGCTGAGCAGACCAGGGCCGGGCCGAGGTAGAATACCGGCTCATTTTCAAGGACAGGCATGAGCGACATCTTCAAACCATCGGTTACCGTGGCCGCCATCATCGAGCACGAAGGCCGTTTCCTGCTGATCGAGGAGGAAACGAGCGAGGGTGTGAAGCTGAACCAGCCGGCCGGCCACCTCGACCCGCACGAATCGCTGGAACAGGCGGTCGTGCGCGAGGCGCTGGAAGAGACCGCACACGAGTTCATCCCGCGCGCGCTGGTGGGCATGTACATGTCGCGCTACCACTCCAAGTCGCGCAACGCCGACGTCACCTACCTGCGCTTCACCTTCTGCGGCAGCGTGGGCCGCAAGTTCGACCAGCCGCTGGACGAAGGCATCCTGCGTACGCTGTGGATGACGCGCGACGAAATCGCCGCCACCGCCGACCGCCACCGCAGCCCGATCGTGCTCAAGTGCGTGGACGACTACCTGGCCGGCCAGAGCACGCCGCTGGCGCTGCTGCACACCCATCCTTCGGTATTCGAAGGCGGAATATAAGATTCAAGCAACGGAAGCAACATGAGCAAGAAAAAAGTCGTGATCGGGATGTCGGGCGGCGTCGACTCGTCGGTCGCGGCATGGATGCTGAAGGAACAGGGCTACGACGTGGTCGGCCTGTTCATGAAGAACTGGGAAGACGACGACGACTCCGAATACTGCTCGACGCGCCAGGACTGGATCGACGCGGCCAGCGTGGCCGACGTGGTCGGCGTCGACATCGAAGCCGTCAACTTCGCCTCCGAATACAAGGACCGCGTGTTCGCCGAATTCCTGCGCGAATACCAGGCCGGCCGCACCCCGAATCCGGACGTGCTGTGCAACGCCGAGATCAAGTTCAAGGCCTTCCTCGACCACGCCATGAAACTGGGCGCCGACCTGATCGCGACCGGCCACTATGCGCGCGTGCGCCAGAACACGAACAGCGGCAGCTTCGAGCTGCTCAAGGCCTTCGACGCCACCAAGGACCAGAGTTACTTCCTGCACCGCCTGAACCAGGCGCAGCTCTCGAAGTCGCTGTTCCCACTGGGCGAGATCCCGAAGACCGAGGTGCGCAAGATCGCCGAGAAGCTGCAGCTGCCGAACGCGGCGAAGAAGGATTCGACCGGCATCTGCTTCATCGGCGAGCGCCCGTTCCGCGACTTTTTGAACCGCTACCTGTCGTATAAACCGGGTCCGATCAGGCTCGACGACGGCACCGTCGTGGGCGAGCACGTCGGCCTGTCGTTCTACACGCTGGGCCAGCGCAAGGGCATCGGCATCGGCGGGCTGAAGTCGCGCAAGAACCCGGACGGCACGGGCGAGCCGTGGTTCGTGGCGCGCAAGGACATCGAGGCCAACACGCTGTACATCGTGCAGGGGCATGATCATCCATGGCTGCTGTCGAACCGGCTCGAAGCCGGGCAGGCCAGCTGGGTCGCCGGCGTGGCGCCGGATGCGCGCGCGCTGTCGGCCAAGACCCGTTATCGCCAGGCGGACGTGGCATGCCGCGTGCAGGCCGACGGGCTGGATCGCTTTGCGCTCGATTTCACCGACCCGCAATGGGCAGTGACGCCGGGGCAGTCGGCCGTGCTGTATGACGGCGATGTGTGCCTGGGCGGCGGCATCATCGATGCCCGCTCGGGCGGCTGATTTTTTACGATAAGCTGAAAACCGTCATCCGCCACTAGCAGGGATGACGGCTCGAGGGTTGGTGGCTCAAGGCCGCTTTGCCAGCCACTCCACCAGCGCCCCGGCCCCCAGCGGCCGCGCATGCAGATATCCCTGCACTTCATCGCACCCCGCCGCGCGCAGGATGTCTTCCACCTCTATCGTCTCCACTCCTTCGGCCACCACCTTGTGCCCCAAGTCGTGCGACAGCTTGATCATGGTCTGCACCAGCGCGCGGCGGCGCTCGTCCTGGACGATGTCGCGCATGAAGCTCTGGTCGATCTTGACCACGTTGGCCGGCAGGCTTTGCAGATACGACAGGCTGCTGTAGCCGGTGCCGAAATCGTCGATCGCCAGCTGGATCCCGGCGCGGCCCAGGCGCTCCAGCGTGGCCTGCGCCATCTTTGGATTGCGCATCAGGGCACTCTCGGTCAGTTCGATCGCCAGGCATTCCGGTCCCAGGCCATGGCGCGCCAGCATGGCCAGCACGCGCTCGCAGAAATCGGCTTCTTCCAGGTTCACCGCCGACACATTCACCGCCACCCGCAACGGCTGCAGGCCGTCGCGGCGCCAGGCCACGATCTGGCGCAGCGCCGCCTCCAGCACCCATTCGGTGGTGGCGCGCGCCAGCGAGGTGGTTTCGATCACGGGAATGAATTCGCCAGGCGAGATGAAGCCCTTCTCGGGATGGGTCCAGCGCAGCAGCGCCTCGACACCGGCGCAGCCGCCGCCCTGCAGCGATACCTTGGGCTGGAACACCAGGTGCAACTGGTCCGGGCTGTCCAGCGCCGCGCCGAAGGCGTTCACCAGCCAGAAGCGGCGCTGCAGGATCTCGTCATGCTCGGTCGAGAACACGCGCACGCTGTGCTCGGCCGCCAGGGCATCGTGGGCTGCGCTGTGCATGTTGCGCAGCAGGTCCAGGCCTTCGGTCTGGCCCACCGTGAACGGGGCGATGCCGACCGTGGTAGTGGTCATGAAGCGCGCCTGGCCATAGCCGGCGCGCGCGTCCAGCCACGACTGCATCTGCGCGCGGAAGGTATCGAGCGCGACCCCGCGCGGCGCGATGAAGGCGAACTGGGCGGTCGCCACCTGGTAGACCTTGCCGGCGCCGGCCAGGCGCAGCTGCGGCACCGCGTCGCGCACCATCTCGTCGACGTAGCCCGAGCCCATCACGCGGTGCGCATCGCTGATCTGCTGCGGACTGGCCAGGCTGACCAGGGCCGCCAGGCGCTGGTCGCCGGCCGGCTCGGACAATTCGATGTCGCTGAAGTCGATGATGAACTGGTTACGGTTGGGCAGCCCGCTGACCGGATCGACCCGGCCCAGCGCATATTGCAGTTCGATCTGCGACATGACCATGGTGGCCAGGTCCTTGAGCGTCTGGGCTTCCTGCCCCGTGACATGGCGCGGCTCGGTGCCCAGCACGCACATCGCACCCAGGCAATAGCCTTCGCTGGTCACCAGCGGCGCGCCGGCGTAGAAACGGACACCGCCCTGCGCCAGGCCGCTGTCATGCAGGTAGCCATGCTCGAGCAGGTCGGGCACCACCAGCATCTCGCCGCTATCGGCCACCATCGCGCACGGCGCCTTGATACGCGGGATCGTGTCGTGCTCGACACCCACCTTGGACTTGAACCACTGGCGGTGGCTGTCGGTCAATGAGATCGCGGCGATCGGCAGGTTGAACAGCTGGGCTGCCATGCGCGTGATGCGGTCGAACGCTTCGCTCGGCGGCGTGTCCAGCAGCTCCAGGCGGCGCAAGGCGTCCAGACGCGCCGCCTCCTGGGGCAACGCAGCGATAAGCGAAAGTTCGGTCGGTGAATTCATGGGCTAAGGCGCTGGCACGCACACGCGCGCGAATTGACGAAATTGATGGAATAGAACGCATTGTTGCCAATAAAAAACTTAAAGTCAACAATAATCTCCAATTCTATCGTCAAATTCGTCATTTTTAGTTGCTTCGTGTAAAATTATGTGACCCAAGCCACATAAGCGCTCCATGAAAACAAGTCCTGACAACGATCCTATCCTGACCACGCGCGAAGCCGCCCATCTTCTTGGAGTCGCCGTCAGCACCGCGCAGGCATGGATGGAAGGCGGCGCCCTGCCGGCATGGAAGACGCCTGGCGGTCACCGGCGCGTCCACCTGAGCGCCGTCAAGCAGCTGCTGGCACAGCAGAGCGGCGCCGCGCCCGGCCCCGTGCCCGAGCCGCAAGGGGAGTTCCTGCCGGAGTTCGAGCCGGACTATCCAGTCGGCGCCGACGAGGCGCGCCGGCTGGCCGCCTTGAGCATGACCGGGCTGCTCGATACCCCGTCCGAGCAGGTGTTCGACCGGCTGACCTGGCTGGCGACCCATGCCACCGAATGCCCGATGGCACTGCTCACGCTGCTGTCGGCGCAGCGCCAGTGGTTCAAGTCGCGCATCGGCATGCACGAACGCGAAACGCCGCGCGCCCAGGCCTTCTGCAATCACACGATCATGCAGGAAAAACTGTTCGTGGTAGAGGACGCGCATGATGACCCGCGCTTCGCCGACAACCCGCTGGTGACCGGCGCGCCGCACATCCGCTTCTATGCCGGCTTTCCCCTGCGCGACGCAAATGGACTGGCGCTCGGCGCCCTGTGCGTGCTCGATAGCGAACCGCGGCGCCTGCGCGAACGCGAGCTGCGCGCGCTGCGCGAGCTGGCGGCGATCGCCAGCGACGAGATCCGGCGCCGCGCCTGAGCATCGCTAGGCGCTGGCGGCACGATCCGTTTCAGCATCGGGGACGAACGGCCTGGCAGGCCGATCGAGGACAGTCAGTCCGGCTTGGCCGCAGTCTGCTGTTGTTTCTTGACGAAGGCGATCACGGTATTGCGGATCGTCTTGAGTACGGTATCGGCCTTGAACGGCTTGACGATGAAGCCGTGCACGCCGCGCGCCACAGCCGCCTGCACCGCCGCCGCGTCGAGCGTACCCGAGACCATGAAGATCAGCGTCTTGGGCAGTTCGGCGCGCAGCTGCTCGACCACGTTGCTGCCATCTTCGACCTGCTCGCGCGCGATGCAGATCACGTGCGGGTGGTGCTTGAGCGCCAGCGCGTAGGCCGACTGGCTGGTATGGGCCGCGCCCACCACGTCGTAGCTGCCGTCCGTCAGCACGGTGCCCAGCATCGAACGCGAGACCGCGTTTGCATCCACGATTACTGCCTTGAGCATCGTTTGTTCATCCCTTCGTGAGCGTCTGCGCGACGTTTGTTCTAATGTGATTCATAGGCCAGCATATTCCAGGTCACGCCCAGGCGCACGTCGAGCTTGAGCGAGACCAGGCAGCGCGATACCTCGAGTATCTCACGCTCGGCGCGCAGCCTCTCCCCCAGCGGGGTCTTGAGGATGCCGGCGCCCGCCACCACCGCGTCCAGGTCGCCGTAGGCATTGAGCAGGCGCGCCGCGGTCTTCATGCCGATCTTCGACACGCCCGGCACGCCGTCGGTCGGGTCGCCCATCAGCGCCAGCAGGTCGTGCAGCCGTTCCGGCGCCACGCCGAAACGGTTGCGTACCCAGGCGTCGTCGTGCCACTCGTTCTTGAAGTGGTCCCACACCAGCGCGCCGTGCGCGATCAGCGGATGCAGGTCCTTATCGGTGGTGGCGACGACGGCGTCGCCGCGCCCCTCGGACAGCCAGCGCATGACGCCGGTGGCGATCACGTCGTCGGCTTCGACGCCGGGAATGCTCAACACGTGCAGGCCGGCGCCGCGCAGGCGCTCGTGGAACTCGGGCAGCGCCGCGCGCAGCTCGGCCGGCATCGCCGCCCGGCCCTCGCGGTAGCGTGGGTACAGCGCGTGGCGCCAGGTCTCGCCGCCGTAATCAAAGGCGGCCAGCACGTGGGTCGGCGCATGCGTTTCGAGCACGTTGCGAAACGACGAGAACGCGTGGCGCAGCGCGATGCCGGCCTTCAGGTCCGAGTCCGGTTCGGGACTGGCCTCGTACACGCGGCGCACGATGTTCAGGCCGTCGATGGCGAGCAGCTTGGCCATGCTACGGTCTACTCCTTTTATGCCTTGCCGATCTCGTATTTGCCGCCGCGTTCCAGCGCGCGCCCATAGGCCGGGCGCGCATGGATACGCTTGAGGAAGTCCGACAGGTTCGGATACTTGGCATCCAGCCCGCCGCGCGCGGCGGCCGCTTCCAGCGGGAAGCTGAGCTGGATGTCGGCGGCGGTGAATTCCTCGCCGGTGAACCAGGGGTGCTTGGCCAGCTCGCCTTCCAGGTAGCCCAGGTGCAGCGCGATCTGCGGCAGCACGAAGCTGCCCTTGACCTTCTGCGCGATGCCGCGCGCGATCGGCTTCACAAAAAACGGCAGCGGGCTGTTCTCGATCTTGTCGAACACCAGCTTCATGAGCAGCGGCGGCATTGCCGAACCTTCGGCGTAGTGCAGGAAGTGGGTATAGCGCAGGCGCGCCGGGGTGCCAACGGCCGGCACGAAGCGTCCGGCGCCGTAGCGCTCGACCAGGTATTCGACGATGGCGCCGGATTCGGCCACCACGGTGTCGCCGTCCTTGACTACCGGCGACTTGCCGAGCGGGTGCACGGCCTTGAGTTCGGGCGGGGCCAGCATGGTCTTCGGATCGCGCTGGTAATGCTTGATTTCGTATTCCAGTCCCAGCTCTTCGAGCAGCCACAGGATGCGCTGCGAGCGCGAATTGTTCAGGTGATGGACGACGATCATGGCGATGGTGATGGACGGTAGATGGCAATGGACGCTAGCTTAGCATTGTTGCGGCTTTGCCAAAAGGGACCCACCGGCCAGAGCTGGGTGCGCCAGCGCACTGCCGCGGCCGGGTGCGCGGCGTATCGTGGCCGCATGAGTGCTTCCACCATCGGCGCAACCTACATCGGCATCTCCGGCTGGCGCTACGCGCCGTGGCGCGGCAAGTTCTATCCGCCCGGCCTGGCCCAGGCGCGTGAACTCGACTACGCCGCGAGCCAGCTGCCCAGCATCGAGATCAACGGCTCGTTTTATTCGCTGCAGCGGCCTACCAGCTACGCCGCCTGGTACGCGGCCACGCCGCCCGGCTTCGTATTCGCGGTCAAGGGCAACCGCTTCCTGACCCACATGCTGCGCCTGCGTGACGTCGACAAGCCGCTGGCCAATGTGCTGGCGTCGGGCGTGTTCGAACTGCGCGACAAGCTCGGCCCCTTCCTGTGGCAGTTCCCGCCCAACTTCGCCTTCGAGCCGGAGCGTTTCGAGGCCTTCCTGCGCCTGCTGCCGCACGACACCGACGCGGCGCTGGCGCTGGCGCGCGGCTATGAGGAAAGGATGGAGGGACGGGTGTCGCTGGATGCGGGGCCGAAGCGCCCGATGCGCCACGCGGTCGAGGTCCGCCACGAGAGCTTCCGCAATCCGGCCTTCATCGCGCTGCTGAGGAAATACAAGGTGGCTTTGGTGGTGGCCGATACGGCCGGGCGCTGGCCGCAGATCGAGGACGTGACCGCGGATTTCATCTACGTGCGCCTGCACGGCGACAAGGAACTGTATGCGAGCGGTTACGATGACGAGGCCATCGCACGCTGGGCCGACAGGATCGATGCCTGGCGCCGTGGAGGACAGCCGCAGGATGCGCAGCTGGTGTCAGGCAAGGCGCCGCCGAAGCGAAAGGCGCGCGATGTCTACTGCTACTTCGACAACGACATCAAGGTGCACGCGCCCTACGACGCGCAGCGCTTGAGCGCGGCGCTGGCGGACAGACTTTAACGCTGGTGCAGCTTGATCACGCGGTGCTTGGTCGGCGAGGTCGGGGTGCTGGTCGATGCGCAGCCGGTGCCGCAGCTGCCGCCACCGCAGGCGCCGCCGCTCTGCCCGCCCAGCCAGGTGGCCAGCTTGGAGCGCTTGCCATCGCGCGTCAGCTGCTGCACCAGGCGCGCGCGCAGGCCGGCCGGCATGTATTTCGCGCCCAGGTACAGCGCGGCGAGAGCAACGATGATGGCAACGGCGAGTTCCTGCATATCTAGGCTCCGGTGATGGCCAGGGTGACGCGGTACACGATGAAGGCGGCGGCGTAGGCCAGGCCGAACATGTAGCCGGCCATGATCCAGGCGTACTTGCGGCTGCCGGTCTCGCGCGCCACCGTCGCCAGGGTCGGCAGGCAGTGCGGCGCGTAGACGTACCAGGCCAGCAGCGCCAGGCCGGTGGCCAGCGACCACGATTGCGCGATCAGCGGCGCCAGCGTGTCGCCGACGTTGTCGCCGCCCGACAGCGCGTACACGGTGCCCAGTGCGCCGACCGCCACTTCGCGCGCGGCCATGCCCGGCACCAGCGCGATTGCGATCTGCCAGTTGAAGCCGATCGGCGCCAGGATCACTTCCAGCGCGCGTCCGATCATGCCGGCCACGCTGTAATAGATCGGCGGATTGGTGGCGCCTTCCGGCGCACCCGGGAAGCTCGACAGCAGCCAGAGCAGCACGATCATCGACAGGATCAGGGTACCGACCCGCATCAGGAAGATCTTGGCGCGTTCCAGCAGGCCCGAGGCCAGCGCGCGCGGCTGCGGCCAGTGGTAGGCCGGCAGCTCGAGCATCAGCGCCTGCTGCTTGTATTCGCTGCGGCGCTTCATGAACCAGGCCACCGCCATCGCCGACAGGATGCCGGCCAGGTACAGCACGAACAGCACCAGGCCCTGCAGGTTGAAGATGCCGACCGAACGCTCCGGAATGAAGGCCGCGATCAGCAGCGCATACACCGGCAGCCGCGCCGAACACGTCATCAGGGGCGCGATCATGATCGTCACCAGGCGGTCGCGCGGGTTCTGGATAGTGCGCGCCGCCATCACGCCCGGAATCGCGCAGGCGAACGAGGACAAGAGCGGCAGGAAGGCGCGGCCCGACAGGCCGACGCTGCCCATGATGCGGTCCAGCAGGAAGGCCGCGCGCGGCAGGTAGCCGACGTCTTCCAGCAGCAGGATGAAGAAGAACAGGATCAGGATCTGCGGCAGGAACACCAGCACGCCGCCGACGCCGGCGATGATGCCGTCCACGATCAGGCTGTGCAGGATACCCTCGCCCAGCCACGAGCCGACCATCTCGCCGAGCGCGCCCATGCCGGACTCGATCAGTTCGATCGGCGTGTCGCCCCAGCTGAACACGGCCTGGAAGATCACGAACATCAGTGCCGCCAGCAGCAGCGGGCCGGCCACCGGGTGCAGCACCACGTTGTCGATCTTCTCGGTCAGATTGCCGGTGTCGCTCGAGGTGGACACGGCCACGCCCAGGATGCGGCGCACTTCGCGCTGGGTTTCCTCGACCGGCACTTCGTCGATCGCGGCCAATGGTTTGGCCTTGACCGGGTTGCCGAAGTCCATGCGGTCGAGTTCGGCCAGCAGGGCCTGCTCGCCGCCCGGCTGGATCGCGACCGTCTCGACCACCGGCATGCCCAGTTCCTGCGCCAGTTTGGCGGTATCGATCCGGATGCCGCGTTTTTTTGCAACGTCGACCATGTTCAGGGCCAGCACCATCGGCAGGCCGAGGCGGCGCAGTTCGAGCACCAGGCGCAGGTTCAGTCGCAGATTGGTGGCGTTGACCACGCACAGGATCGCTTCCGGCGGGGCCTCGCCCGCGCGCAGGCCGGCCACCACGTCACGCGTGATGCCTTCGTCCGGGGTCTGGGCATTCAGGCTGTAGGCGCCCGGCAGATCCAGCACGCGGAACGGGCGTCCGCCCGGCGACGTGAAGCTGCCTTCCTTGCGCTCGATGGTCACGCCGGCGTAGTTGGCGACCTTCTGGCGCGAACCGGTGAGGCGGTTGAAGAGCGCGGTCTTGCCGCAGTTCGGGTTACCCAGCAGTGCGACCAGAGGCGTGCGCGCCGCTGCCTGCGCCGGCGCTTGTTGTTCCA
The DNA here is from genome assembly GCF_031995545.1 of Massilia sp. Lineage (GTDB taxonomy): Bacteria > Pseudomonadota > Gammaproteobacteria > Burkholderiales > Burkholderiaceae_D > Telluria. The sequence continues at coordinate 74,427 of NZ_DAMAGA010000023.1, read as the reverse complement.
TGACTCCCATTGCTTATTCCGGCTTGATCGAGACCAGGGCCGCCTCGAAGCGGCGCAGCGCGAAGGTCGATTCGCCGACCTTGACCGCCAGCGGGCCGCCCAGCACGCGTTTCAGTACGCGGATACGTTCGCCCGGCACGAAGCCGAGCTCCATCAGGCGACGCTGGACGTCGATGCCGCCCTGCTGCGCATGCGGCGCCAGGTGAATCACGGTGGCACTCTGGCCCGCCTTCAGCGAGTCGAGGGTGGTCAGGGAGGGGGCTTGGGTCATGGCGGCTTCCGGAAGTGAGGACTGGTGAAGCGTGTAGCGTTGATGAGACAGATTCCCACATGATAAACCTAAATGCGAATTATTTCTATTTACAGCTTGTCATCCTCTCGCTTGAACCATGCATGGGGCATCAAAAAAGTGCACACGATTGCTGAAATCCGCTTGCTTTTGCGGCTGGGTTTACAGAAAATAGCAACGCAAATGAGAATGATTCGCATTTTGTAGTGTAAACAGCAAGGGTTCATCAGAAATGATCGTCTGCGTCTGCAACAACATCTCCGACCGTGAAATCCGCCAGGCGGTCGACCTCGGCATCACCTCGATCGCCGGACTGCGCAAGGAACTCGGCGTTGGCACCATGTGCGGTACCTGCGTCAGTTATGCACGCGAAGTGCTGCACGAGCATATCGACAGCAAGACCACCATTACCGAACTGCGCCGTACCCCGGTCGCGGCCTGATGGGTTGCAGACGGCGCCCTGCCGTCACCGTTTCGTTGCCTGTTTCTGGTAACGAGAAGCGTTCCACTAGGTAGTGAGAAGCGTTATCACGATGAACTGAGAAGCGTTTTTATTCATCGCTGTTTTTGTCGTTTTACGGCATTTTTCTGCCATTTTTCCCCGATTTTTCTCCGCTTTTCACCGGCGATCGCCCGGCATGTTTGCTATCATTGAGCCCATTCGAAAATTACCAAGGGCACTCCAATGAAGGGCGATCCAAACGTCATCCGTCTGCTGAACGCACAGCTGACCAACGAACTCACCGCAATCAACCAGTACTTCCTGCACGCGCGCATGTACCGCCACTGGGGTCTGGAAAAGATCGCCAAGAAGGAATACGAAGAATCGATCGGCGAGATGAAGCACGCCGACAAGCTGATCGACCGCATCCTGATGCTGGACGCGCTGCCGAACCTGCAGGCGCTGCACAAGCTGATGATCGGTGAATCGACCCAGGAAATGCTGGAATGCGACCTGAAGCTCGAGCGCGCTGCGCAAGTGACGGTCAAGGAAGGCATCGCGGCGTCGGAAGCAGCCGCCGACTACGTGTCGCGCGACCTGTTCCTGATGATCCTGGAAGACACCGAAGAGCACATCGAGTGGCTCGAGACCCAGCTCGACCTGATCGTCAAGGTCGGCATCCAGAACTACCTGCAGAGCCAGATCTCGGCTTGATGCGGTTGATGGCCGGCGGCCTTGCGCTGCCGGTCATGCGCCGGGGTGCGCCATGCATCCCGGCTTCAAGTTTCAAATATCGGGTTTCAAGCCCGAAGTCTCAGCGCTCAGCGCCAGCGCGCCATCCACTTGTCGTAGAATCCCATATCCCCCGGCACCGCGCCCGGCATCGCACAGATCGCCCCGGCGAACTCGTTGGCCCGCGTCAGCGCCAGTTCCAGTGGCCAGCCGCGCACCTTCCCCAGCAGGAAAATCGCCGCGAACGCGTCGCCCGCCCCCACCGTATCGATCACGAACGGCGGCGCCGGCGTGTCGCGCTGGGTCAGTACCTGGCCGTCGCCGCCGAAGTACACCGAGCCGCGGTGCCCCAGCGTGACGATCAGCGCGTCGAGCGAGAACATGCGCAACAAGGCCTGGCACGAGGCGTGCACCTGCTCGGCTGCCGGCGCCGGGTCTTCCGGCTTGATCTGGAAGTACCAGCCGAACAGCACCTGCAACTCTTCTTCGTTGACCTTGACGATATTCGCCGCCTGCAGCGAGCGCGTAACGCGCCGTTCGTCGACTTGGCCGTCGCGCAGGTTGAGGTCGAGGAAGCGCTGCGCGTGGCTCGCTTCCAAGAGCGCCGTCAAAGCTTCGCGCGAACGCTCGTGGCGCTGCGCCAGGGTGCCGAAGTAGACCAGGCCTGGCTGGACTGCCGCCAGCGCCGCCGTCGCCTGGGCGCGGTCGATGAAGTCGTAGGCCTGGTTCGGCAGGATGGTGAAGCGGTGCCCCTTGGCGCCACGCTCGACCAGCACGCGGCCGGTCTCTTCGATCGGATCGACCTGCAGCCCGGCTTCGCTCATCGCGAAGCGTTCGAACTCGGCGCGCACCAGGCTGCCGGCGCGGTCGGCGCCGACGCGGGTGATCATCAGTTGCGGCGCCATGAAGGCGGCCAGGTGGCGCGCCACGTTGAACGGCGCGCCACCGACGATCTGCTCGCTGGCGAAATCGTCGACCAGCGCCTCGCCGAAGACGACCGTGGTCGCCGGCAGGGAGGTCAGCGTGGCGCCGGCGCCGCTCATGCGACGTAGGGGACGGTGTCCTTGAACGACTGCCGTTCGGACAGCTTGTCGAACAGGCGCGCCAGGTTCGGGTAGTCGGTGCGCCAGTCGATGTGCGGGAAGCGGAACGCGATCCAGCCCAGCGCGCAGCCGACCGCGACGTCGGCCAGCGTGTAGTGGATGCCGGTGCAGAAGGCGTTTTCGCCCAGCTGCTCGGACATGGTGCGCAGGCCGGCGTGGACCTTGCTCCATTGACGCTCGATCCACTCCTGGCTTTGCTGCTCCTGCGGGCGCAGGGTCTGCTCCAGGCGCACCAGCACCGCGGCGTCGAGCACGCCGTCGGCCAGCGCTTCCCACATCTTGACTTCGGCGCGGTCGCGGCCGTTCGGCGGCAGCAGTTTGCACACCGGCGTCAGGATGTCGAGGTATTCGGCGATCACGCGCGAATCGTAGAGCGTGCTGCCGTCTTCCATCACCAGGCAAGGCACTTTGCCGAGCGGGTTGGTTTGCTGGATCGTGGTGTCGGCGGCCCAGACGTTTTCGAGGACAAAAGCGTAGTCGAGCTTTTTATCCGCCATCACGACGCGGACCTTGCGGACGTAGGGGCTGGCGGAAGAACCGATGAGTTTCATGGAAGGTCGGAATAATGAATCAACGCCTAGTATAACATCGGGGCCGCTTGCAAATCCTGATACCGCCCCCATGGGCGAGGTCCGCGCCGGCCTGTTACGCCAGGAATTACGCAAGAAGCGTGGCCCGGCCAGTGGTAAAATCCGCGTTTTTGCCCGGACCGCTCGCCATGACCTCTCCTGCAATCTCCCCTACCCTCTCGGCCCTGTCCCCGCTCGACGGCCGCTACGCGTCGAAAACCGACAAGCTGCGCCCGATCCTGTCCGAGACCGGCTTCATGCACCACCGCGTGAAGGTCGAGATCGCGTGGCTGCAGGCGCTGTCGCAGGCCGGCTTTGCCGAAATCAAGCCATTTTCGAGCGAAGCGAACGCTCACCTCGAACGCATGGCGGCCGAGTTCGGTGAACAGCACGCGGCGCGCATCAAGGAAATCGAAGCGGTCACCAACCATGACGTGAAAGCGGTCGAGTACTGGCTCAAGGAGCAGGTCAAGGACGTGCCGGAACTGGTCGCCGCGAGCGAATTCATTCACTTCGCCTGCACCTCGGAAGACATCAACAACACTTCGCACGGCATGATGCTCAAGGCCGCGCGCGACGGCGTGCTGCTGCCGGCACTGCAGGCCATCATCGCCAAGCTGACCGAGATCGCCCACACCAACGCCGCGCTGCCAATGCTGTCGCGCACCCACGGCCAGACCGCCAGCCCGACCACCCTGGGCAAGGAATTCGCCAACGTGGTCGCGCGCCTGCAACGCGCCGTCAAGCGCATCGCCGACGTCGAAATCCTGGGCAAGATGAACGGCGCCGTGGGCAACTACAACGCCCACCTGTCGGCCTATCCCGAATTCGACTGGCCGACTTTCTCGAAGAACGTGATCGAACAGCGCCTGGGCCTGACCTTCAACCCGTACACCATCCAGATCGAACCGCACGACTACATGGCCGAGATGTTCGACGCCATCGCGCGCACCAACACCATCCTGCTCGACCTGAACCGCGACATCTGGACCTACGTCTCGCTGGGCTACTTCAAGCAGAAGCTGAAGGCCGGCGAAATCGGTTCGTCGACCATGCCGCACAAGGTCAACCCGATCGACTTCGAGAACTCGGAAGGCAACCTGGGCCTGGCCAATTCGGTGCTGCGCCACATGGCCGATAAACTGCCGGTGTCGCGCATGCAGCGCGACCTGACCGACTCGACCGTGCTGCGCAATATCGGCGTCGGCTTCGGCTACGCCCTGCTGGCCTACGACAGCTGCCTGCGCGGTCTGAACAAGCTGGAAGTCAATGCGGCGCGCCTGGAGCAGGACCTGGACGCCAACTGGGAAGTGCTGGCCGAGCCGGTGCAGACCGTGATGCGCCGCTATGGCGTCGAGAACCCGTACGAGCAGCTGAAAGAACTGACCCGCGGCAAAGGCATCACCCGTGAAGCGCTGCGCGAGTTCATCGGCACGCTGGCGGTGCCGCAGGAAGCGAAAGAGCTGATGCTGGCGATGACGCCGGCGAACTATACGGGTCTGGCGGCGAAGCTGGCTGCGGATATCTGATGCGACGCATGGCGTTGCCTTGAAACGCCATGCGTAGGGTTGGCGGCTATGCCGCCGACCCTACTAATAATCCCACCTCAGCTTTACCCCCACCCTGCGGTCGAAGTAGGCCTGGTATACCTCGGTACCAAACTCCGTATGCCCACCGGTCAGGTTCTCCCCGAACACCGACAGCATCACTCCCGGCCGCACGCGCCACCCGAAGCGCGCATCGACTGCCGTGTACGACGGCACGCCGGATGCCGGCATCTCCCCCACCCTGCGCACCGTGACATCGACTTCGCGTCCATCATCGATGTTGTAGCTCGAGCGCAGCTGCCAGGTATGCGACGGATCGCGGCGTGACGCCTGCGCGCCGTCCGGATCGCTGCTGCCCGGCTTGAGCGACAAACGCTGGTGCAGCGCAGTCAATCCGGCCGACAGGCGCCAGCGCGGCAGCGGCTGCCAGTTGCCCCAGGCTTCGATGCCGCTGGCGCTGCCTTCCATCAGGCTGCCGAACACCAGGTAGCTGCGGGTCGGATCGAACTCGTCGGTGCGCAAATGGTCGTAGTCGTGGTGGAACAGCGTGACCGAATATGACAGCGCCGCCGCCGGCTGTCCCCGGTAGCCGAGCTCGACCACGCGCGCCACTTCGCTGCGCACCTGCGGCCCGCCGCGCAGGATATACGGCGGCTGGCCCGGCACCCAGGCGTCGACGTCGAGCCGCGCCGGCGCGCGCACCGTGCGTGCGGCCGAAGCCCACAGGGCGTGCTGCGGCGACAGGCGCCACGACAGGCGCGCGCTGGGCAGCCACTCGACGCCGGTGTAGTGGTTGTATTCGGCGCGCCCGCCCAGGATCAGGCGCCAGTCTTCGCGCAGCGCGATCTCGTCCTGTACGAACAGGCTGGCCCAGCGCTGGGTAGTGTCGGCCGGGAGGAAGGCGACGAAGGGGCTGTTGTCGACCCGGTCGCGGCTGACGCGCGCATTGGCGCCCCAGACGATGGCATGGCGGCCGTGGCCCGGCAGCGTGTGCTGCAATTGCAGGTCGACCGTGGTCAGGCGTTCGCCATACAGCGGCGGCGCCTCGCGCCGCGTGTGGTCCAGGTAGGCCTGGGCCGCGAGCGCGCCACCGCCGTCCAGCGCGCGCTGCCAGCGCAGGCTGAGATTGGCGCCATCCGAGCGCACCCGGCCGAACGCGCTGGGGCCGCCCGGCGTGGCAATTTCTCCCGGCGCCGGCTGGTCCATGCGTCCCTGATAAACATTGCCCAGCAGCGTGAACTGATCGCCGCCCTGCTCCCAGTCGGCGCGCACCCCGGCGAAGGAACGGCGCCAGCGGTCGTCGACACGCCCGCCGCCCTCATTGTCACTGTCGTTGCGGCGGCCGTATTTGCCGAACGCGCGCCAGGCCACCCCACTGTCGGTGGTACCGCCCTGGCGGAAGGCGGCGCCGGTGCTGCCGTCGTTGGCGCCGTGCATTGCCAGCATGCCGCTCTGCGTATCCTTGGCCGAGCGGGTGATGATGTTAATGACGCCATTGACCGCATTCAAGCCCCACAGCACCCCGCCCGGCCCGCTGACCACTTCGATGCGCTCGATGTCTTCCAGCACCACGTCCTGCGCATCCCAGAACACACCCGAGAACAGCGGCGTGTACACCGGGCGGCCGTCAATCAGCACCAGCAGCTTGTTGGACAGCACGCTGCCGCCGCTGTTCAGGCCGCGCGCACTGATCGAATAGCCATAGCCGTTGATGCGCGCCACGTGCAGATTCGGCGCCAGGCGCAGGGCTTCGGGCAGGGTATCGGCGCCGGAACGCCGGATCTCTTCGGCGCCGATGACGAACACCGACGCCGGCGCGTCCTGCAAGCGCTCGGGCCGCTTGGACACCGAAGTAACTTGGATGTTGGCCAGCTCCTCGATCGAGAGGTCGGCCAGGTCTTGCTGCATCGTCTGCGCCTGCAGCAGCGGGCCGCCGGCCAGCGCCGCCAGGGGCAGGGACAGGCCGGCAGCCAGCACCGCCAACTTGTTGCGGGCGCCGAGCGTGCCGCGCCGGCTTGATTTGATAAATGCGCTCATGCGCCGATTCTACATTCGGCCCAGCCGGGTGGTGCACGTTTTACAACTCCATGCTAGTGTTTGATGGCGAAAAAACACTCGGCAGCACGGTGATGGATTTTTTGATATAGTCGGTTAGTTCTAACTCGTACAAGTTTCCTAAATACAATCATGCGCCGCTATACGCTTCCCGCGATCGTGCTGCACTGGCTGATCGCCATCGCGATCATCGGGACTTTCACGCTCGGCCTGGTGATGACCGACATCCCCGGCATTACCCCGACCAAACTGCGCTACTACAACTGGCACAAGTGGGCCGGCGTGACGGTACTGCTGCTGGCCACGCTGCGCCTGCTGTGGCGCCTGGCGAACCATCCGCCGCAGTACGCCGACGAGATGCCGGCCTGGCAGCGCGGCGCCGCCCATGGCCTGCACTGGCTGCTGTACATCCTGATGTTCGCGGTGCCGCTGTCCGGCTATTTCTACAGCCTGGCCGCCGGTTTCCCGATCGTGTATTTCGGCCTGTTCGAGCTGCCGTCACTGATGGGCCCGGATCCGGCCCTCAAGCCGGTGCTGCTCGGCGTCCATTACTGGCTCAACATGCTGCTCGCCGCCCTGGTCGGCCTGCATGTGCTGGCCGCCTTCAAGCACCTGCTGATCGACCGCGACGGCGTCATGCAGCGCATGCTTCCCATTTCCACTCCCAAGGAGAATCCATGAAACCGATCAAGTCCCTGCTGCTGGCGGGCCTGCTCGCCATCGCCGCCGGCGCCGGCGCCGCCCCGCTCAAGACCGACGCCGCCCACAGCAGCGTGGCGGCCGTGTTCAAGCAGATGAACGTGCCGGTCGAGGCGCCCTTCCGCAGCTTCACGGCGCAGATCGACTACGACGCCGCCAAACCGGCCGCCTCGAAGGCCAGCGTCGAGATCAACACCGCCAGCTTCGACATCGGCGACGCCATGTACAACAAGGAAGTGGCCAAGAAGGAATGGTTCAACTCGGCCCAGTTCCCGAAAGCCAGCTTCGTCTCGACCGCCATCGCCCCGGCCGGCGCCGGCAAGCTGAACGTGTCGGGCAAGCTCACGCTCAAAGGCAAGAGCGCGAACGTCACCTTCCCGCTGACGGTCAAGGCCGAAGGCGGCAAGCAAGTGTTCGAAGGCCAGCTGCCGATCAAGCGCCTGGCCTTCAATATCGGCGAAGGCGAATGGAAGGACACTAGCATGGTCGCCGATGAAGTCGTCATCAAGTTCCGCATCACCGCAGCACCGTAAGCGTTCCACCATCACCCCATTACCTCAACAGGGATAGCACTATGAAAATCAAGCACATGATCGCGGCCGCAGCCGCCCTGGCCGCCAGCACCGCCTTCGCCGCACCGGTCACCTACGACATCGAACCGAACCACACCTACCCGAGCTTCGAAGCCGACCACATGGGCCTGTCGGTCTGGCGCGGCAAGTTCAACAAGTCTAGCGGCAGCGTGACCATCGACCGCGAAGCCAAGACCGGCTCGCTCGACATCACCGTCGACATCAACAGCATCGACTTCGGTCACGACAAGATGAACGAGCACGCCAAGAAGCCGGACATCTTCGACGCCGCCAAGTACCCGACCGCGACCTTCAAGTCGACCAAGTTCAACTACACCGGCGACGTGCCGACCTCGGTCGACGGCCAGCTGACCCTGCACGGCGTGACCAAGCCGCTGACCCTGAAGATCGACAAGTTCAAGTGCATCATGCACCCGATGCTGAAAAAAGAAGCCTGCGGCGCCGACGTCAGCGGCACCTTCAAGCGCGACGACTTCGGCATCAGCTTCGGCCTGCCGAACTTCTCGCCGGAAGTGAAGCTGGCGATCCAGGTGGAAGCGGTCAAGCGCTAAGCCCACGCATTTTTCGCGGACGCGAAAAAGCCCCTGCCAGCGTAAGCCGGCAGGGGCTTTTTCATTCCATACGCTGGGTTTGACGGTGAATCGACTGCCTCTGACGGCGCACAAGCGTACCGCGAACTCGCGGCACCAAGATCATCGGCAGCCACATCCTCGCTTGACGATGATTCGTCAATAAACGAAAATGAGTGCCTATCGTATCGAACATTACCTGATCCCCGGCAGCCACAAGGATCCCTATCTCGAATGGCTGCAGCGCTGTCGCGATACACAGGCAAAGGTTGCTGTTGTCCGGCGCGTGGCGCGTATCGAATTGGGGAACTTTGGCGATCACAAGTTCTGCCGCGATGGAGTCTGGGAACTACGCATCGACATCGGCGCAGGCTACCGGGTCTACTACGCCCTGCATGGCCAGCGCATCGTGCTGCTGCTGTGCGCGGGTGACAAACGGACACAGAGCGCCGACATTGATCGTGCGGTGGATTACTGGCAAGACTGGCAGCGGAGAACCGACCAATGAGAAGCAGATCCCATGACGAAGCAATGGCCGAGCTATACCGTAGCGATCCGGCCTTCGCGCTCGAAGTCATTAATGGCATTCTGGAAGACGGCACGCAAGCCGAACTGCTGATCGTCCTGCGCCAACTGGCCCAGGCGTTCGGTGGCGTGCAGGCCGTGGCAGAGCAGGCCCATCTGAATCCGACACAGCTCTACCGGACCTTGTCGCCGAAAGGCAATCCGGGGCTAAGCAGCTTGTCGGCCATCCTGAAAGCGATGGGGCTGCGCCTTGCCGTCCAACCCTTGACGACAGTAGCGCAGCCCGGCTAACAAGACATTGGGCAATATCCTGCCTGAGCTGATCGATGCCGGACGGCGTGCGCCGTCGCGGCATCATGTTCCAGCTTAACGGCCGTCGCGGTCGAAATCGCCCGGAATCTTGCGCTCGACACGGTGCCAGCCGGCACGGGTCGCGGACTTGGCCTGCTCCCAGTTCAGGCGCGAGTTGCCCTTCACGCGGTCCCACTCGCCCGACAGATGCTGTTCGTTGGCGTCGTAGCCGCCCGGATACTTGCCGTAGTTGTTGTAGCCCAGGGCATACGCCGGCTCGTAGTCGTCGTAGGTGTAGCCCGGCGAATAGTACGGCTGGGTCTGGTACGAATTGCGCCAGTACTCGTTCTCTTCGTGCGGGTTGACCATGTGGCCAACGCCCTTGCCGGCTGCGCCGCCGACCATGCCGCCGATCGCCGCGCCGGCGGCCACGCCCAGCGGACCTGCCGCCGCGCCGACCACCGCACCGACCGTGGCGCCGGCGCCGCCGCCGACACCTTGCGCCAGGTTATGGTCGTGCAATTCGTCGGTGGCTTTCGGATTGACCACTTCGCCCACGCCACGGCCGGCCGCGCCGCCCGCCAGGCCGCCGACCACGGCGCCGGCCGCCATGCCGATCGGGCCGCCCACCGCGCCCACCGCCGCACCGGCGGCCGCGCCGGAACCTGCGCCCACGCCCTTGGCCAGGTGGTGTTCGGACAGGTCGTCGCCGGCCTTCGGATTGACCACTTCGCCCACGCCCTTGCCGGCGATGCCGCCCGCGATGCCGCCGACCACGGCGCCGGTCACGGTGCCGATCGGGCCGGCCACGGTGCCGACGGTGGCGCCGGCTGCGGCGCCGCCCAGCACGCCGATACCGGCGCCGATCACGTGCGAGCCGCCCTGTTCGGTCCACGATTTGTGGATGTGGGCCGCGTCTTCGTCGTTGCGGGCGTTCACACCCATCACGATGCCGCCGTTCTTGATCCCTTCTTCATAGTGCACGGCGCGCTCTTCCGGGATGCCGGCGCCGATCAGCGCGCCGATCAGGCCACCGGTGATGCCGCCCGCGCCGGCGCCGGCCAGTGCCGCCGCCAGCGGACCCGCTACGACCACGCCCAGACCAGGCAGAACCAGGGTGGTGCCCACTGCCGCGATACCGGCCAGCACGGCGCCGATGGTGCCGCCGATACCTGCACCGATACCGGCGCCTTCGGCCGCCTTGCTGCCCAGTTCCGTATCTTTATCGGCAAAGTGGGTGGTGCGGGTGGCGTCCGACATCATCAGGTTGACGTCGTCACGGGTGTAACCGCGGTCGTGCACGGTGCCGTAGGCGCGCTCGGCGCTGGCACGGTCCTGGAACAGGCCGGTGACCATGCGCGGGTTGCCAGTCTGGGTGCCGTAGTTCTGCTTGTTCTCGTAGCTGCTCATGACGAATCCTTTCAAATGGTTTTCGGCCGGCATCCGCATGCGGCGCCGCCAGGGACATTCACCATAGGCCCCGTGTCCATATGGCTCTGTTCGATGACGCACCCAGATCGCGGATTGGAATCAAGGTCCAGAACGGCGATGCAAATTCGGCATCTAACGTTCGTTGCCGCACCGACCTGAAGAGGACCGGTATCTAGACTTTTTTCCATGGCCACGGCAATCAATCGGCCTGGGGTATGTTTTCAAACTTATGGAGGAAGAACCATGTTATTCATTATCTGGATCGTCGTCGGCGGTATCCTGGGCTGGCTTGCCAGCATGGTCATGAAGACCGACGCAGAGCAAGGCATCATTCTTAACGTCGTGGTTGGTATCGTCGGCGCCTTCCTGGGCGGCTGGCTGCTGTCGCCGCTGTTCGGCACCGGCACCATCAACTCGGACGACTTCAGCGTTGCCTCGCTGCTGGTTTCGTTCCTCGGCGCTGTCATCCTGCTGGCTATCGTGAATCTGCTGCGTCGCGGTCGCGTTCGTTAATGAGAGCGGATCTTCACCTGTAAAAAACCAACGCCGCGTGCGTTGGTTTTTTTTCCTCTACGGTTTTACTGATGAGCTCAAAAATGTTCTGGACAGTGCTAGTCACCGTCGCCGCCACGCTGGTACTAGGCGTGCTGGCGCTGAATTTCATGCCGGGCGAAAAACAAATCGAACGGCAACTGGTAAGGCAGTACGATACCCACGATCCGCAATTCCGCCGCTCGCTCGGCGTCCTGCTCGGTCCTCCCATCCTCGAGGGTAACAAGGTCGAGGCGCTGATCAATGGCGACCAGATCTTCCCTGCCATGCTGGCCGCGATCCGCCAGGCCAAGGAAACGATCACCTTCGAGACTTATATCTACTGGTCCGAATCGATCGGCAACGAATTCTCGCGCGCGCTGTCCGAGCGCGCCCGCGCCGGTGTCAAGGTGCACCTGATGCTCGACTTCATGGGCAGCATGAAGATGGACAACGCGCTGGTCGATGAGATGAAAAAAGCCGGTGTGCAGGTGCAGCGCTACCACAAGCCGGTGTGGTGGAAACTGGCGCGCATGAACAACCGCACCCACCGCAAGCTGCTCGTCATCGACGGCAAGATCGGCTTCACCGGCGGCGTCGGCATCGCCGACCAGTGGCGCGGCAACGCACAAGATGAAGATCACTGGCGCGACAGCCATTTCCGCGTCGAAGGCCCGGTGGTCGGCCAGATCCAGGCCGTGTTCAACGACAACTGGACCAAGGCCACCGGCGTCGTGCTCGACGGCCCCGGCTACTTCCCCGAACTGACGCCGAAAGGCACCATGCCGGCCCAGATGTTCTCCAGTTCGCCCACCGGCGGCAGCGAGTCGATGCACCTGATGTATCTGATGGCGATCACCGCCGCGCGCCACACGATCGATTTGTCGGCCGCCTATTTCGTGCCCGACGATTTAACCATCCGCACCCTGATCGCGGCCGCCAAGCGCGGCGTGCGGGTGCGCCTGATCACCCCGGGCCCGATCATCGATTCCGACCTGGTGAAAGCCGCCTCGCGCGACCGCTGGCCCGAACTGCTCGATGCCGGCGTGCAGATCGCCGAGTACAAACCGACCATGTACCACGTCAAGACGCTGATCGTGGACAACCTGCTGGTGTCGGTCGGCTCGACCAACTTCGACAACCGCTCGTTCAGCATCAACGACGAAGCCAACCTGAACGTGATGGACGAAGGATTCGCGGCGCAGATGAGCGAAATCTACGAACGCGACTGGTCGCGCGCCACCCCGGTCACCGAGCACAAGTTCGCGCAGCGGCCGTGGTACCAGCGCGTCAGCACCTGGGCGGTGTCGCTGATCGACAAGCAGTTGTAATGACGGAGGTTTGTCGCAGAATGATGTAATGATGACTTTGCGCGCTCGAAATACTGGTTGACGATCCGACACAGGATTAACGATACTCATGGATGCCCTCTGGACTCCATGAGTGCCCTTCCCAACCAAGATTGATGCGCATGAAAAAGACCCTTCTCTCGCTCGCCATCCTGACCAGCTTCGCCGCCCACGCGGACGAAGGCATGTGGATGCCGCAACAGCTGCCACAAGTAGCCAAGCAACTCAAAGCCGCCGGCCTCAAACTAGACCCGGCGTCCCTGACCAAACTGACCGAGTTCCCCATGGGCGCGATCGTGAGCCTGGGCGGTTGCTCGGCCTCGTTCGTGTCGCCGCAAGGCCTGGTTGTCACCAACCACCACTGCGTGTACAACAGCGTGGCGGTCAATTCGACTCCGGAACGCGACCTGCTGAAGAACGGTTTCCTGGCCAAGACCATGGCCGAAGAACTGCCGGCCGCCCCGGGCAGCCGCGTGTTCGTGACCGAAGAAGTGGCGAACGTCACCGACCAGATCATCACCCCTGAAGTCGCCAAGCTGAACGGCAAGGCGCGCATCGACGCCATCGAAAAGAACCAGAAGAGCCTGGTGTCGGCCTGCGAGCAGGACGCCGGCTACCGCTGCACCGTGGCCAGCTACTACGGCGGCCTGGAGTTCTACCGTTTGAAGCAGCTCGAGATCCGTGACGTGCGCCTGGTGCACGCGCCGGCCTCGGGCATCGGCAAGTTCGGTGGCGACACCGACAACTGGATGTGGCCGCGCCACACCGGCGACTACGGCTTCTACCGCGCCTACGTGAGCAAGGATGGCAAGGCCGCCGAGTTCTCGAAAGACAACGTTCCGTATCAGCCCAAGCACGTGATCAAGATCGCGAAAGAAGGCTCGAAAGAAGGCGACTTCGTGATGGTGCTGGGCTACCCTGGCCGCACCAACCGCCACCGCCTGCCGTCGGAAGTCGCGTTCACCTTCGACTGGAACTACCCGGCCTTCGTGCAAGCCTCGGGCGAGACCCTGGCGATCATCGACCGCGAAACCAAGAACGACCCGGCCGCCAAGCTGAAATACGCCGGCCAGATCGCCGGCGTGAACAACTACTACAAGAACCGCAAGGGCATGCTGACCTCGTACGAGAACAGCGACTTCCTGCAGCGTAAAACGGCCGAGCACAACGCCCTGAAGGCATGGGTCAACGCCACCCCGGCCCGTAAAGCCCAGTACGCGGCCGACATCGAAGCGGCCGAGAAGCTGATCGCCGAACGCGACGCCGGCACCAAGAAGGGTTTCTTCCTGACCTACGCCCAGCCGCGCTTCCTGGGTTCGGCGCGCAGCCTGTACCGCCTGGCCAACGAGCGTGCCAAGCCTGACACCGAGCGCAAGACCGGCTACCAGGAACGCGACCTCAAGCGCCTGACCTCGGTGGTCGAAGGCCAGGACCGCACCTACGACGAAAAAGTCGACAAGGCGCTGGTGCTGAACTTCCTGACCAAGTACAACGCGCAGCCGGCCGCCGAGCACGACGCCGCCTTCGACGCCGCATTGGGCATCCGCGCCGGCATGAGCGACGCCGAGCTGAAGGCCGCACTGGACCGTATCTACGCCGGCTCCAAGCTGGCCGACAAGGCGACCCGCACCGCGTGGCTGAGCAAATCGCCGGCCGAGTTCAAGGCCTCGAACGACAGCTTCATCAAGGCCGCGGTGGCGATGTATGCCGCCGACATGAAGGACGAAGCCAAGGAAGAAGAACTGGCAGGCAAGATCCAGCAAGCGTACGGCAACTACATGCGCGCCAAGATCGCCTACATGAACAGCAAGGGTCAAGCGGTCTATCCGGACGCCAACTCGACGCTGCGCGTGACCTTCGGCAAGATCGCCGGCCGCGACCATGGCGCAGACGGCACCGGTTCGTGGACCGCGTTCACCACCATCAAGGGCGTGGTCGCCAAGCACACCGGCGAAGGCGAGTTCGACGCGCCTGCCGCCCAGCTGGCTGCGATCAAGACCAAAAACTTCGGCAAGTACGCGGATCCGAAGCTGAAGACCCTGCCGGTCAACTTCCTGGCGACGCTGGACATCACCGGCGGCAACTCGGGTTCGGCCGCGCTGAACTCGAAGGGCGAGCTGATCGGCCTGGCTTTTGATGGCACCCTGGATTCGATCATCTCGGACTGGGACTTCAACAACGCCAACACCCGTTCGATCCAGGTCGACACCCGCTACATGCTGTGGAATATGCAGAATGTGGACAAGGCCGACAACCTGCTGAAGGAAATGAACGCGCTGTAATCGCAGGCGCTTTCTGACCGAGAAGGCCGCGCTACCGCAAGGTGCGCGGCCTTTGTTGTTTTTATCGTGGACGACAAGGAGGGAGGCGCATGAAACGCACGATGTTATCTATCCTGGGCTGGCTGATCATGGCGGGCGTGGGCGCGCAGGAGCACGACGGCGCCCGGCTGTATGCCGAAGCACGCGCCGCGGTGCAAGACCTGCAGCGCATCGTCGCCCCGGGCGGGGTGCAGGACAGCTACACCACCCGCATCGGCGGCATCGAGCAATGGCTCAACGTGCGCGGCCAGGACCGCGCCAACCCGATGATCCTGTTCGTGCACGGTGGTCCGGCCGCACCCGTCACGCCCACCATGTGGCAGTTCCAGCGCCCGATCGAGGAATACTTCACGGTCGCGAACTACGACCAGCGCGGCGCCGGCAAGACTTATGGCGAAGCCGATCCGGAAACGGTCGGCAAGACCATCCGCATCGCGCGCTACGTCGACGACCTGCTCGAGGTGGCCGAACACCTGCGCCAACGCTACGGACAGCGCAAGCTGGTGCTGATGGCGCACAGCTGGGGTACCATCCCGGCGCTGGCGGCGGCGCGCAAGCGTCCCGACCTGTTCCACGCCTATGTCGGCATCGGCCAGGTGATCAGCGTGCGCGAGAACGAACGCATCGGCTTCGACTACGCGCAGGACCAGGCCCGGATGCACGGCAACCAGGAGGCGCTGCGCGAACTGCAGTCGATCGCGCCCTACCCCGGGGACCAGCCGATCACGCGCGAGCGCATCATCGTGGCGCGCAAGTGGCCGCAGCACTACGGCGGCCTGAGCGCCTTTCGCAGCAGTTCAACCTACTATTTCAACGGCCCGCTGCTGTCGCCCGACTACGATGCGCGCCAGGTCAAGGCGATCGACGCCGGCAGCCTGCTGACGCTGGGCCGGCTGCTGCCTGAATTCGTGCAAGTCGATTATTCGAAGGTGGACACCTTTCCGATTCCGGTCGTGATGTTCCTGGGACGGCACGACTACACCACGCCGACCGCGCCCACCGAGGCCTGGCTGAAACAGCTCAAGGCACCGTCGAAACAAGCGGTGTGGTTCGAACGCTCGGCGCACATGGCGCCGTGGGAAGAGCCGGGCAAGACCCTGGTCAGCCTGCTGCAATATGTGCGCCCGCTGGCGCAGTGATCAGCGCAGTTAGCTCGGCCTCGATCTGCTGCCCGAGGCGGTGGATGTGGAAGCCGTCGACGAAGCCGTGGTGGGCCTGCACCGAGAATGGCAGTTGCAGCCGCCCTGCGCCGGCGTCGCGGAAGCGTCCCCAGGCCAGCGACGGGATGTCGGGATTGGCCAGCGTCGCGGTCGGATGCTGGATCGAGGTGAAGTCGAGCCACGGGATGCAGGTGACGAACACCTGTTCCTTGCCCTGGTGCGGCGTGAGCAGCGCGTATTTCGCATTCAGCTGCGTCATGTTGACCGCTTCGTCGCGCGCCGCGCGGCCGCGTGCGACGAACTCGCGCACGTCGTCGCTCCACGCGAACATCGCGAAATTCAGGTCGTCGTGCAGATTGGTGACCGTGAACGACGGGATCAGGCGATCGATGCAGATCACTTCACCACCCAGCACGCGGTAGCAGAAGTTCTCGATCTTCAGGATCGAACGCAGCGCCGCGAACAGCAGCACATGGAACGGCGCCAGGCCCTGCTCCTTGCACCACGGGCGGAAATCCGGCAACTCGAGGTTGAAGCAGATGTTGACCGCCGGGCTGTCCATGCGGTCGAACAGCGCGAAGCGATCGCGCCGCAGGTCGAACTTTTGAAGCGCAACCTTTTCCATCGTCTTAACGTGGCTTGTTCAAGCGGCTGTTGCGCATGCCGTACACAAAGTAAGCCGCCACCGCCACCGCCATCCAGATGAAGAACACGCGGAAGGTGGTCTCGGACAGGTCCTTCATGATGTACAGGCAGGCGAACACCGACAGGCCCGGGATCACGTACGGACCGAACGGCACGCGGAAGCCTTTCGGCGCATTCGCGCCCTGCTTGTGACGGATCACCGGCACCGCGATCGACACCACCATGAAGGCGGTCAGCGTGCCCATGCTCACCATGTCCCACAGGAAGGTGGCGTCCACCGTACCGGCCACCAGGCCGACCACGATGCAGACGATGACGGTATTGCTGACCGGAGCGCCGGTGCGCGCGTTCACCTTCTGGAAGGTCTGCGGAATCAGGCCGTCGCGGCTGATCGCGTACAGGATGCGGGTCTGGCCGTAGATCGTCACCAGGGTCACCGAGAACACGGACACCACCGCGCCGGCCGACAGCACCAGCGCCGGCCATGCCTGGCCCGTCACGTTCTGCAGGATCACCGACAGGCCGGCCTGCTGGCCTTCGAACAGGTGCGCCGGCTGGGCGCCCATCGCGGCCACCGCCACCAGCATGTAGAACACGGTCACGATCAGCAAAGCCGCCAGGATCCCGATCGGCACGTTGCGGCGCGGGTCCTTCACTTCTTCGCCGGCGGTGGCGATGGTGTCCAGGCCGATGAAGGAGAAGAACACGGTGCCGGCGGCGGCGGTCACGCCGGCCATGCCGGCGTAGCCCTTGCTCTCGTCCATATTGAAGAAGGGCTGGAAGTTGTTGGCGTCGAAGCCGGTGAAGGCGATCGCCGCGAAGAACACCAGGATCGCCAGCTTGACCAGCACCATGATCGCGTTGGTGGTGGCCGACTCCTTGGCGCCGCGCACCAGCAGGAAGCCGCACATGATCACCAGGATGATCGGCGGCAGGTTGATGTGGCCGGGATTGAAGTGGACGCTATGGTGGTCCGAAACAAACATCGGCGAGCGCAGTTGTTCCGGTATCTGCCAGTTGAAGGCATTGAGCAGGAAGTTGTTCAGGTAGTCGGACCAGCCGATCGAGGTCGCGCTGGCCGCCAGACCATATTCGAGCAGCAGGCAGGCCGCGACCACGAAGGCCGCGAACTCGCCCACGGTGGCATAGGCGAAGGAATACGAGGAGCCGGAAGCCGGCACGCGCCCCGCCAGTTCGGCGTAGCACAGCGCGGTCAGACCGGCGGTGATGGCCGCGATCAGGAACGACAGCACGACCGCGGGACCGGCTTTCGGCACCGCTTCGACCATGGTGAAGAAGATGCCGGTGCCGATGGTGGCGCCGACGCCGATCATCGTCAGCGGGAACAGGCCGAGCGAGCGTTGCAACCCGGGTGCGTCCGCATGCGTGCTGGAACCCGCCCCGTCTTGATGGCGTTCTGCCGGTTTGGTACGAAGCAGTTTTTGGCCCAGGGTCAGATTCACGGCGAGTCCTTCGACGGTTGAACGGCGGCTCGGCAGCCGCAGGAAAGCTGCGATTATAGGGGCATATGCCATCACGCAATAAAATAGTTTATTTAAATGAGTATTCGGTATACCACTTTGATAGAATGGCCGTGTCGAATCACTGATGAGCACAAGTTACTGTTCACAAACCGTCGCCGCCCGCGCCCAATCCTGGGCATTTTTTAAACGATTAAACATGCAGTTTAAGTGCATCTATAAGAGGAAAACCATGATCTCCGCCACTTCCCGCCCCTACATCGACGCCTCGGTCCCGGTCCTGCGCCAGCACGGCCAGGCCATCACCACGACCTTCTACCGCAATATGTTCGTGGCGCATCCGGAGCTCACCTATCTCTTCAACATGGGCAACCAGGCCAGCGGCGTGCAGCAGCAGTCGCTGGCCTCGGCACTGTTCGCGTATGCGGCGAATATCGACAATATGGCGGCGCTGGCACCGGTGGCCAGCCGCATCGCGCACAAGCACGCGTCGGTCGGCCTGCGCCCCGACCACTATCCGATCGTCGGCTTCCACCTGCTGGGCGCGATCCGCGAAGTGCTGGGCGAGGCCGCGACCGAGCCGTTATTGAAGGCGTGGGAAGAAGCGTATGGTTCGCTGGCGCGGGTGCTGATCGATGCGGAAGCGAAGATGTATGCCGACGCCGGCATCGAACCAGGCCAGCTGCGCGCGATGCGCGTGGTCGAGGTCACCTGCGAGAGCGAGAACGTGATCGCGATCCGCATGGTGGCGGCCGACGGCGGCGCGCTGCCGCCGTTCAGGGCCGGCCAGTACGTGAGCGTGGAAGCGATCTTTGAAGACGGCCGGCGCCAGCTGCGCCAGTACAGCGTGTCGGATGCGCCGGGCAAGGACAGCCTGCGCATCTCGGTCAAGCGCGAGGATGGCATTGGCGCCAACCCGGCCGGCGCGGTGTCGAACTGGCTGCACCAGAACGTGAAGGTGGGCACCCTGCTGCAGGTGAGCCACCCGTTCGGCGACTTCCTGCCGGACACCGAATCGGATGAACCGGTGGTGCTGCTGTCGGCCGGCGTCGGCATCACGCCGATGATCGCGGCGCTGAACCGCATCGCGCGCGTGCATCCGGACCGGCGCGTGATCTTTGCCCACGCGGCGCGCAGCAGCGCGTTTCACCCGCACCAGGAAGACATCGCGGCAGCGCAGGCGCGCATGCCGCATCTGCAGGTGGTGACCTTCCATGACGAAGATGCCGGCGCGGGCGCCTTGCCCGGCAAGATGGAGCTGGCGCGCCTGCCGTCGTGGCCGCGCGGCGAGACCGACGTCTACCTGTGCGGCCCGCTGCCGTTCATGCAGGCGCAGTGGCATGCGCTGCTGGCGGCAGGCGTGCCGGCCGGGCGCCTGCACCGCGAGGTGTTCGGTCCGGACTTGCTGGACCACCTGCTGTAACAGGGCGTCAGCGCTGGCCCAGGCGGGTGTCGCCGAACAGCGCCTTGTATTCGCGCGGCTGCGAGCGCCAGTACTGGGGCGGCGCGAACACCTGGTCGCCCAGTTCGGCCGCCGCATGCCAGGGCCAGCGCGGGTCGTACAGCATGGCGCGCGCCAGGCCGACCATATCGGCCTGGTCCTGCTGCAGGATCTCCTCGGCCTGCTGCGCTTCGGTGATCAGGCCGACGCCGATGGTCGGCAGACCGGTGTCTTTCTTGATGCGCGCGGCGAAGTCGATCTGGTAGCCCGGGCCCACCGGGATCTGCTGCGCCGGCGACACGCCGCCGCTGGAGACGTGGATGAAGTCGCAGCCCAGGCGCTTGAGCTCATGGGCGAAGCGCACGCTTTGCTCGATGTCCCAGCCGCCCTCGACCCAGTCGGTGGCCGAGATGCGCATCCCCACCGTCATCTCGCGCGGCACCGCGGCGCGCACCGCGCTAAAGACTTCAAGCGGATAGCGCATGCGGTTCTCGAGCGAACCGCCGTAGTCGTCCTCGCGGCAGTTGGCCAGCGGCGACAGGAACTGGTGCAGCAGGTAGCCGTGGGCGCCGTGCAGTTCGATCGCATCCAGGCCCAGCGCGTGAGCGCGGCGCGCGGCGTCGACGAAGCCGTCCTTGATGCGCTGCAGACCTTCCTGGTCCAGCGCCAGCGGCACGGTCTCGCCGTCGGCGTGCGGCAGGCTGGAAGGCGCCACGGTCTGCCAGCCGCGCGGCTGATCCGGCGGGATATTCGCGCCGCCTTCCCAAGGCACCTCGCTCGAGGCCTTGCGGCCGGCGTGCGCCAGCTGCACCGCGACCTTGATCGGCGAGTGGTTACGGATGGCCTGGACTACCGGCCGCAGGGCCTGGAAGTGGGCGTCGGACCACAGGCCCAGATCGTCGGGCGAGATGCGTCCTTCGGGCGTGACGGCGGTGGCTTCGATGATCAGGAGGGCGGCGCCAGACAGGGCCAGGTTGCCGAGGTGGATGGTGTGCCAGTCGGTGGGCAGGCCGTCGGCGGCCGAATACTGGCACATCGGGGCGATGGCGATGCGGTTGGTGAGCTCGAGCGAGCCGAGAGTATAGGGAGAAAACAGTTTGCTCATGGTGCCTCCAAAACAAGGAGGACCAGTCTAGCGCGGTGAGCCGGAACGTGCCGCGCACGCTCCGATTTTCGGGGGATTACGCGGTACGCACCACCATGATGCCGGCGCGCAGGCCGACGCGCACGTCGGGATTCGGGAACACCACCAGCTCTTCGTCATGCTGGACGGTATACACCGTCTCGCCATCCGACGCGATCACGTCGCCTTTTTTGAGCGCCGTGAAATTCCAGGTCTCGCGCCCGACCGTCATGCTGAACGCATCCGACAGCTTGATGATCGACTGCGCCGTATCGAACACGTGCGGCGCCTCATGTGCAGGCTGCGCAGGCTCGCCGCGCAGCAGGCGACCCAGCGCGCTGGAGGCGGCAGCGAACTGCGACAGGTCGTTCTGCCCCAGCACCCCCACCTTCCCCAGTTCGACCGTACTGCCGGCCGCGCCCAGGTGTTCGGAGGTGAAGTAGCTGTACGTCCCCGCCGATTCCGGATTCATGATGATGGCCTGGATCCCGGCCTCGCCCAGCCACGCGATCAAGCGCTCGCGCGCCGCATCGGCGATCAATTCCGGCACGATCGCGAACATCGGATAGTGCGACGGCCGGATCGCCGTATGCAGGTCGAAGTGCCAGCGCGCCGGACCTCTGCCGTCAAAAAAGGCACGCGTCGCCTCGATCAATACGTCGGCGCGCCCAGCCTCGAAGGTCCCGGCCAGCGAACCGCGCTGGGCACGGAACATCCGGTTCAGGTCCGCATCGACGAAACGCTTGCCGAGACGGATGGCGTCGATGTTCCCGACGCACAGCATCAGGTCCACCGCCAGCGCCGCCGGCGACTGCGACAAGGCTTCCACAAGATGCGCCACCATCTCGATCGGCCCGGTCTCGTCGCCATGCACGCCGACCGACACCAGCACGCTGGCGCGCGCCGGGTCAGGCGTTGAAGACTTGACGGTCAGGATACCCGACGCCGGCAGCCCGACCACGAAGCCGGCGTCGCGGAAGCGCTGCGCGACCGCGCCGAAATCGGCTTCGGCCAGCGCGCGCACCGCTTCCGGCAGTGCTCCAGAAGATGGCGCGCTCATGGCTTACGCCGCCAGACGCTCTGGGCTCAGGCCTTCCGACAGCGCCCACACGTCCAGCATCGCCTGTTCCAGGTCGGCCGGCTGGGTGAAGCCGGTCAGGCCGCGCGCCGCCATCACCTCGCTGACCGCCGCGTCCATGTCACCGTTAGCGCCAGCCTGCTCGATCACCTGCAGCAGCAGGCGTTGCTGGGCGCGGCGCAGCGACTGCAGCGCGTAGTTGCGCAGCTGTTCCTGCGATTTGCTCTGCGCCGGCAGCTTCAGGCCGCGTTCCAGCGTATCGATGCCGACCTTCTGGCGCAGCACGGTGCCGACCTGCAGGAACTGCAGCAGCGTCATGCCGTTCGGACGCTGCACCGACACCGCCGCGAACAGGAAGGACGCCTGCGATTCGATGATCTCGACCGCCTTCCATGCTGCAGCAAAGCCGGTCGGCAGGCCGGTGTGGCCGTCCGCCTCGGAGCGGAACTGCTGCGCCGCGCTTTCGTCAGCCTGCTCGAACAGCGTCGACAGTTCGCTCATGCCGTTCGAGCCGGCCGGCAGCGACAGCACGCCTTCGATCAGCGCGCGCAACATGGCGCGGGTGCGGTTATCGGCCGACACCGAGACGTCGCGCGGCACCACCAGCGCGTCGGCGTCGAGCGCGTCGAACACCGGCGCCAGGTGCAGCGAAGCCCAGGCTTGCGCCCACGCTTTCACCACTTCGGTCTCGTCGATGCGGTGTTCCAGCGCCAGGTCGCGCAGCATCAACGGGCCGCAGCGGTTGACTGCCTCGTTGGCCAGCACGGTGGCCAGGATGGCGTTGGCCAGCGGATGGTCGAGCGGATCGCGGGTGGCGACCAGCTGCGCAGGGAAGTAAGGACGCAGCAGTGCGTCGGCCCACGACTCTTCCGTCAGTTCCAGCGCCGACAGCGTGCGCTTGAAGCGGTTCTTGACGTTGGCGATCACCACCGCCAGTTCCGGCGCCGTCAGGCCCAGGCCCAGCGTCTTGCGGCGCTGCAGTTCGGCATCGCTCGGCAGTTGCTCGAGCTCGCGCGACACCGCGCCTTCGCTTTCCAGGTTGGTGATCAATGCGGCGTAGCCGTCCACCACCGCGCCATTGGCTTGCGCCTGCACTTCGCGCGTCAGGAGGTGGGTCTGCAGCGTGTTGTCGCGCAGGACCAGCTCTTCGATATCCTGGGTCATCTCGTTCAGGATGCGGTTACGGTCGGCTTCCGGCAGCTTGCCGGCGTTGACTTCGGTGTCGAGCCAGATCTTGACGTTGACTTCGTGGTCCGAGCAATCCACGCCGGCCGAGTTGTCGATCGCATCGGTGAAGATGCGGCCACCGGCCAGCGCGAATTCGATACGGCCGGCCTGGGTCGCGCCCAGGTTGCCGCCCTCGGCCACCACCTTGCAGCGCAGCTCGTTGCCGTCGACGCGGATGCCGTCGTTGGCGCGGTCCTTGACTTGCGCGTGGGTCTCGGTCGAGGCCTTGATGTAGGTGCCGATACCGCCGTTGTAGAACAGGTCGACCGGCGCCTTGACGATGCGGTGCATCAGTTCCTGCGGCGGCAGCGAGGTTTCCTGGATATCCAGCGCCTGGCGGATTTCCGGCGACAGCTCGATCGAACGGGCATTACGCGGGTACACGCCGCCGCCCTGCGAGATCAGGCTCTTGTCGTAGTCTTCCCACGACGAGCGTGGCAGCGCGAACATGCGCTCGCGCTCCTTGAACGACACTTCGACGTCCGGGGTCGGATCCAGGAAGATGTGGCGGTGGTCGAAGGCCGCCAGGAGTTTGAGCTGGCGCGACAGCAGCACGCCGTTGCCGAACACGTCGCCCGACATGTCGCCCACGCCGACCACGGTGATCGGGTTGTTGGCCATGTCGTGGCCCAGTTCGTAGAAGTGGCGCTTGACCGCTTCGAACGCGCCCTTGGCGGTGATGCCCATCTTCTTGTGGTCGTAGCCGTTCGAGCCGCCCGACGCAAAGGCGTCGCCCAGCCAGAAGCCGCGTTCGACGGCGATGCTGTTGGCGATGTCGGAGAAGGTCGCGGTGCCCTTGTCGGCCGCCACCACCAGGTACGGATCGTCCTGGTCATAGCGGGTGGTGTTGGCCGGCGCGACGATCTCGCCGCGCACGCGGTTGTCGGTCACTTCCAGCAGGCTGGCGATGAACAGGCGATACACTGCCTCGCCCTCGGCCGCTACCACGTCACGCGCGGCGCCGGCAGGCATCTGCTTGCAGACGAAACCGCCCTTCGAGCCGGCCGGCACGATGACCGCGTTCTTGACCATCTGCGCCTTCACCAGGCCCAGCACCTCGGTGCGGTAGTCTTCCATGCGGTCCGACCAGCGCAGGCCGCCGCGCGCCACCGGGCCGCCGCGCAGGTGCACGCCTTCGAAGCGGCGCGAGAACACGTAGATCTCGCGGTATGGACGCGGTTCCGGCGCCAGCACCAGGTTGCTGGTGTCGAACTTGAAGATGATCTTCTCGCCGGCGTTCTGGAAGTAGTTGGTGCGCATGGTGGCCAGTGCCAGCTCGACCAGCGCGGCCATGATTTCTTCGGTGTCGGCGTGGTTCACGGCCGGCAGGCGCGCCTTGAGCGCGGCCAGCTTGGCGGTGCCCTCTTCGCGCTCGGCGTCGCTACGCTTCGGGTCGAAGCGGTGCAGGAAGCCTTCGACGAATTCCTTGACCAGTTCGGGCTGGGTGCGCAGGGTCTCGGCCATGTAGCGCACCGAGAACTTCGAGCCCAGCTGGCGCCAGTAGCTGATGTAGGCGCGCACCAGCTGCACTTCGCGCACCGACAGGCCGCCTTCGACGCTCAGGCCGTTCATGCGGCCGTCTTCGGCTTCGTCGTTGAACAGCGCGGTGAACAGCTCTTCGGCGACGCGCGCAATGCCCGGTTTGCCCAGCTTGGCCGCGCTGTCGGCATCCACGCTCAGCGCGGTCACGTAGCGGCGCACGCCATCCATGCCGGTGTGGCCGAAGGTCTGTTCGCGGTCGACCGCGATGCCGGCGTTCTGCAGTGCCGGCAGGATGCGCGACAGCGACGGCACGGTTTCGCTCGAGTAGAGGCGGATCGACGGGCCGGCCGCATCATCGAGTTCGATGCGGGCAGTGACGCGGTCGGCGCTCGATTTGTTGAGCAGCGCGTGCACGTCGCGGAACGCGGTTTCCGGCGCGGTGGTGGTGACGAAGTTCACCGGCAGGCGCGGCACGATCTTGCGCAGCAGGCTGCGTTCGCGGCTGTCGTCGACCGCATTGATCAGGGTGGCGAAGCGGTCATGCCAGCCATCGAGCACGCCGATCAGCGGACGCTGGATGTCGGTTTCCAGGTCGAGCGGATAGCGCGCGGCGTGCGCGATCAGGTACACGCGCGCCAGCGGGCCGTCGGCCACCAGGGTCTGGACGTCGACGTCGGTCGCACCCGAGCTTTCCTTCAGGGCCTGGGCCAGGCTCGCGGCCACGGCGGCGCTGAAGCGCTCGCGCGGCAGGTACACCAGCACGTTCAGGTGGCGGCGATAGACGTCGCGGCGCGCGAACACCTTGGCGCGCGGCTGCTTGTACAGCGACACCACCGAGCTGCAGACTTCGGCCAGCCATTCCGGCTCGGCTTCCAGCGCCTCGGTGCGCGGCAGGGACTCCAGGATCTCGACGAACTTCTCGGCGCGGAAGCCTTCCTGGCGCACGCCGGCGATGCTCAGCACCTTGGCCACGCGGCCGCGCGCGAACGGCAGGCGCGCCAGCGGGGTCAAAGCGGCGGCGCGGGTGAACAGGCCGATGAAGCAGTGTTCGCCCAGGATGCGGCCTTGCGCATCGGTGTCGCGCACGCCGATGAAGTCGAGCGGCTGGTCGCGGTGCAGGGTGCCGCGCACGTCGGCCTTGACGATGGTGAGGGTCTCGCCGCGGCGCGACAGGGTGTCGCAGTCGCCCGGGATGCTGGCCAGGCAGGTGCCGTAGACCGGGTGCGAGGTGTCCTGCAGCACGCCGATGCGGCTCGGGATGTCGCGTTCCAGTTCGGTGGCGCCCGGCTTGGAATGGTAGTAGGCGTAGCCGAACGGCTCGAAGCCTTCGTTCTTGGCCCAGGCCAGGAAGGCGGCGGCCTCCTGCCCTTCCGGGGTGCCGCTGGCGGCCACCGAGGCGGCTACCGCGGTCAGGCGGTCGCCCATGGCGACGGCGTCGCGCTGCACGATGGCGGCGTCGTTGGCGACCATGCGCAGGCGCGCGGTGAGTTTATCGAGTTCTTCGAACTGCAGTTCGTCGTTCAGCAGGCACAGGACGATCGACTCCAGCGGGCTGCCGGCTTCGCCGACCGCCACCACCATGCCGCTCGCGTCGCGGCGCACCGGCAGCACGGCGTTCATCACGCCGGCGGCGACAATGCGCTCGTGGCGCAGGGCCATGACGAAGGAATCGACCAGGTAAGGACGGTCGTCGTTCAGGATCAGCAAGGCGGTGGCCACGCCGCCGCGGCCATCGGAATAGCGCGTGGTGACGATCTGCGCCGCCGGGCCGGTGCGCTGGGCCAGCTGGGCGAAGCCTTCCTGCAGCACCGGGGCCAGGCTGTGCGGCGCGGTGCCGGCCAGGTCTTCGTCGTCGAGCGAACCGAGCCAGGCGCCGATGAGGGCGTTCACCGGCGCATTCGCTGCGGCGCCGGTCTGGTTGGCATTGACCAGGGCGAGCGTCTGTTCGCGCAGATCGTTGGGCATGTCTTTCATCTCTTGCTTCTCCAAAGTTTGTGTGCCTGGCGCGCCCGGGCTCGTGGCCTGGCGCTGCCCTGCTTTATGTGGGCGGGGGTGTCCCGCCCGGGTACTACAGCAAATGAACCAACAAAAACCAATCTACATCACAAATCGTACAGCCCCGGCAAGCCGAGGATGCGCGTCAATTCTTCCAGTGCGGCGGCGCATTCGATCGCCAGCTGCGGGTCCATCAGGTCTTTGGGCTCGATGCGGTCGCGGTAATGGCGCTCGACCCAGGCCACCAGCTGGGCATACAGGGTCTCGGTCATGATCACGCCCTGGTGCATGGCCGCGGCTTCAGCGTCGGTCAACACCACGCGCAGGCGCAGGCAGGCCGGCCCGCCGCCGTTGCGCATGCTCTGGCGCAGGTCGAACTCGACCAGCTCGTCGATCGGGCCGCCGCTCGCCACCAGGCCGGCCAGGTAGCGCGACACCGCCGCGTTCTCGCGGCATTCGTGCGGCACCACCAGCGCCATGCGGCCGTCCGGTTTGGACAGCAGCTGGCTGTTGAACAGGTAGCTGGCCACGGCGTCGGCCACCGGTACCTGGCCGCTCGCCACCCGCACCGCTTGCAGTTCGGCGCCGACGCCGCCCAGCGAACGGCGCAGCGCCTCAATGGTTTCGGCTTCGTCGAAGAAAGCCTGGTCGTGATAGAACAGCACGTTGCCGTTGCCGACCGAGATCACGTCGTTGTGGAACACGCCCTGGTCGATCACTTCCGGATTCTGGGCCGCGAACACGGTGCGCGCCGGATCCAGCCCGTGCAGGCGTGCCACCGCCTGCGACGCTTCCAGGGTCTGGCGCGCCGGGTATTTTTTCGGGCCCGGCGCCGCCGGATCGAACTCGACCCTGCCGTACACAAAGAACTCGACCCCGGCCGCGCCGTAGCTTTGTGCGAAGCGGGTGTGATTGGCGGCGCCCTCGTCGCTGAAGGCCGGCACCGGCGGCAGCGGATCGTGCACCACGAAGCGTTCGCTGTCGTGGAAGATCGCGCGCAACGTGCGCGTGGCCTGCACGTGCTCCTCGGAGCGGTGCAGCTTGTTGTTCAGGTTGGCGGCGGTGAAGTGCACGCGCCCGTCCTGCGAGTCGGCCGACGGGCTGACGGTGGCGGCGTTCGCGGTCCACATCGGCGCCGCCGAATAGGCACAGGCCAGGATCACCGGCGCTTCACGGTAAGCGCGCGCCAGTACGTCGGCGTCGCTGCCCGAAAAGCCGACCCGGCGCAGCAGGCGGAAGTTCGGACGGCCCTGCGGCGGCATCACCGCCTGGGCGAAGCCGCGCGCGGCCAGCTCGCGCATCTTGGCCAGACCCTGCAGCGCGGCCTGGCGCGGATTGGCGCTGCTCCTCACGTTGTTGAACGAGGCGACGTTGCCGAACGAAAGGCCGGCGTAGTTGTGCGACGGGCCGACCAGGCCGTCGAAGTTGAATTCGCGCGCGTTCAACATCATGCGGCTCCTTGCGGGAACGACAGGCCCGGCGACAGCTTGGCCGGCATGGCCAGTTCCGCGGTCTCGATCGAGGCCACCGGATAGGCGCAGTAGTCGGCCGCGTAATAGGCGCTGGGGCGGTGGTTGCCCGACTTGCCGACGCCGCCGAACGGCGCCGAGCTGGCCGCGCCGGTGGTCGGGCGGTTCCAGTTGACGATGCCGGCGCGGGCGCGCACGGCGAAGCGCTGCCACAGGCTTTCGTCGGGCGACAGCAGCGCCGCGGCCAGGCCGAATTCGGTGGCGTTGGCCACGCGCAGGGCGGCGTCGAAATCGTTGACGCGGATGACCTGCAGCAGAGGGCCGAACCATTCCTCGTCGGGGATGCCCTGCGCATCGGTGGTGTCGACGATGCCGGCGGTGACGAAGCCGGCGTTGGGGTCGAGCTGGCGCATCTGCAGCAGCACCTTGCCGCCCTTCTGTGCCATCTCGGCCTGCGCCTGCACCAGGCGCGCTGCCACGGCGCTCGAGACCACCGGGCCCATGAACGGCTGCGGCTCGGCGTTCGAAGCGCCGACCTGCAGGCCGGCCGCGACTTCGACCAGGCGTTTCAGGAAGGCCTGCCCTGCTTCGTTGTCCTGCACCACCAGCCGGCGCGCACAGGTGCAGCGCTGGCCGGCCGAGATAAAGGCCGACATCACGGTGTGGTGCACGGCGGCGTCGATATCAGTCACGTCCCAAACGACGAGCGGATTGTTGCCGCCCATTTCCAGCGCCAGCATCTTGCCCGGCTGGCCGCCGAACTGCTTGTGCAGCGCGGCGCCGGTCTGGCTGCTGCCGGTGAACAGCACGCCGTCGATCAGCGGATTCTGGCCGAGGGCGATGCCGGTGTCGCGTCCGCCGTTGACCAGATTCAGCACGCCCTTCGGCAGGCCGGCGCGTTCCCACAGCTGCACGGTCTTCACCGCGGTACGCGGCGCGTATTCGCTCGGCTTGAACAGCAGTGTGTTCCCGGCGATCAGGGCCGGCACGATGTGGCCGTTCGGCAGGTGGCCGGGGAAGTTGTACGGACCGTAGACGGCGAACACGCCGTGCGGACGGTGGCGCAGCACGGCGTTGCCGTCGGCGACCTTGTTCATGTTCTCGCCGGTACGCGCGCCGTAGGACTGGACCGAGATGTCGACCTTGGCCGCCATGGTGGTCACTTCGGTGCGCGCTTCCCACAGCGGTTTGCCGACTTCTTCGGCGATGGTGGCGGCCAGTTCCTCGGCGTTTTCTTTCAGCAGGTCGCGAAAACGCGTGCAGACCGCGATGCGCTCTTCCAGTGGCGCCAGCGCCCAGGCTTCGAAGGCGTCATGTGCGGCTTGCGCGGCGCGCGCCACGTCATCGGCATTCGATGCGTTGCTGGTCCAGGTCTGGCGTCCGGTCGATGGATCGACGGTGACCAGTTCCGGGCCGCTGCCGGCGAGCCATTCGCCGGCGATGTAGTTGGACAATGCGTTCGACAGATTAGCCATGGGCGCTTTTCCTTGTAATCAGAGTCAGGGTCCGCACGTCGTCGCCCGGCGCGCAGTGCAGCTGCTGCAGCTCCTGCGCGGTGAGCGCGACGCGGGTGGCGCCGGCCACGGCGCGGGTGAGGATCATCCTGAAGTCGTCGAGGCGGGTATTCGCGATCAGCACGTGTTCGGTCTCTTCATGCTCGATACCTTCTTCGGCCAGCACCGCTGTTGCCAGCACGCTGTCGCGCACCGCGCGCAGCTCGGACGCGCGGCCCTGCAGCACCGGACCGGCGTCGAAGATGTCGACGTAGCCTTCGTAGTGCATGCCTTCCTGCTCCAGCAGGCGGCGCGCCGGCTGGGTCGAGGTGTGCACCTGGCCGATAACGTCGATCGCCGCCTGCGGCAGGTAGTCGACGTACAGCGGCTGGCGCGGCATCAGCTCGGCGATGAAGGACTTCTTGCCGATCGCGGTCAGGCCGTCGACGTGGTTGAAATCCATCTTGAAGAAGTGGCGGCCCAGGCCTTCGTAGAACGGCGACGTGCCATCCTCGGCCTGGTAGCCGCGCATCTCGGCGATGATCTTTTCGGTGAACAGGTGCTGGAACTGGGCGATGAACAGGAAGCGGCTCTTGGACAGCCACTTGCCGTTGAAGCCGGCGCGGTACTGCGGCAGCAGGAACAGCGAGCACAGTTCGGTCGAGCCGGTGAGGTCGTTCGACAGGTACAGCGTCTCCATCCGCGTGAACACGTCCAGCTCGCGGCTGCAGTGCACCAGGGTGCCGATGCGGTAGTTGTAGAACGGCTCGGTCAGGCCGACCGCGCTCTTGATGGCGCACACGCCGGCGATGCTCGCATTTTCCCTACCTTGGGCGGTGTGCTCGAGCACGAACATGTAATCGCGCGCTTCGGGCGCGATGGTTTCGGCGAACGAGGCTTCGGACGTGGCCAGGCGCTGGCCCAGCATCTCGGGATCGGGTTTCAGCGTGGTCATGCCGCTGCCGGCCTGGCGCGCCATCTCGATCAGGGCGTCCAGGTCGGACAGTTTGGCGGCGCGGATTACAAGCATGCTGCATCTCCCTCGTTGGAACCGATGCGCAAGCACACCACCTCGTCGCCCGGCGTCACACCCAGCGCCTGCTGGGCTTCGCGCGGCAGGTGGACGTTCTGCGCGCATTCGAGTGGCGCACAGCGCACGGTGACGGCGCGGAACGACTGGGCGGTGCTGGCCACCGCATAGTCGACCAGCTCCTGGCCATCTTCAACAGGCGCGCCGCCATTGGCCACCTTCAGCCGCTGCGAACCGCAGAACGAGCGTAGCGCGTTCTTGTGCGCCTGCAGGATCGGGCCGCCGTCGAAGATGTCGATGTACTCGTCGGCCTCGAAGCCTTCTTGCGTGAGCAGGTCGAAGGCCAGCTGGCCGCTCGGATGGATCTGGCCCAGCGCGGCCTGGGCGTCGCCCGGCAGCAGCGGCACATACACCGGGTAGTGCGGCATCAGTTCGACGATCAGGGTACGGTTGCGCGCGCCCTCGATCAGGCGTTCGGCCTCAAGGAAGTCCATCTTGAAGAACTTGCGGCCCAGCGCATTCCAGAACGGCGACTGGCCTTCGTGATCCAGGCGGCCGGCCAGCGGCACGAAGAAGCGGTCGCCGAAGCGGTGCGGCGCCAGCATCGCGTACAGCAGGCGCGCGCGCGACAGCAGCGCGGCTTCGACGCCGGCGCGTTCGCGGTGGGTCAGGAAAAAGCCCGACAGCTGGGAGTAGGCGGTGAGTTCGGAGCACAGCGTCAGCGCGTGCACGCTGTGGCTGATGTTCAGGTCGCGCGAGACCTGCTGGATGACGTCGTTGCGGAAGGCGAAGTAGGTGCCGTTGGAACCGGCGGAAGCGTGGATGATGGCGGTGCCGACCACTTCTCGTCGTCGCAGGTCTTCCAGCACGAACAGGTAGGATTCTTCGCTCGGGATGTCGACCTTGGCCGCGAACGAGGCGATCGAGCGCTCGACCGCCGCGTGCACGCCTTCGCGCGTGCGCGGCAGCGTGTGCACGCCCGGCATCGATACCGCGGCCATGGCCTCGAGGGTGCCGATATCGGCGCGCTCCACCGGACGGACTACATACATGGGGACTCCCTGGATGCAGTCGCGCGCCCGGCGCCCGGATGGGCAGGCCGGACGCGCAACCGGGTTGGATCAGGCGTTGGCGAATTCCGCCACAGCGGCGCGCATCAGGCGGTCGGCTTCGGCGATCTGCTCGTCCGAGACGATCAGGGCCGGCGCCAGGCGCACCACGTCGGCGCCCGCGATCAAGAGCATCAGGCCGAGTTTTTCGCAGGCCTTGGTGAAGTCCTTGGCGCGGCCCTTGAAGCCGTCCGCCATCGGCAGGCCGATGAGCAAGCCCATGCCGCGCGCCTGGCCGAACACCTGCGGGTAGTCGAGCGTCAGCTGATTCAGGTTGGAGAAGATCTTGCTGCTGGCTTCCTTGACGCGTGCCAGGAAGGCCGGCTGGTTGATGGTCTCGACCACGGCCAGGCCGACGGTCGCCGCCAGCGGGTTGCCGCCGTAGGTGGTGCCGTGGGCGCCGACGTTGAAGTGCTGCGCGATCTCGGTGGTGGTCAGCATGGCGCCGATCGGGTAGCCGTTGCCGAGCGCCTTGGCCGAGGTCAGGATATCCGGCTGCACGCCCATCTGTTCGTAGGCATACAGGGTGCCGGTGCGGCCCACGCCCGACTGCACTTCGTCGAACACCAGCAGCGCGCCGGTCTGGTCGCACAGCTCGCGCAGCGCCTTCAGGTAGTCCGGATTGCCCGGGATGACACCGCCCTCGCCCTGGATCGGCTCGACGATCACGGCAGCCACGTCATCGGTGATGGCGGCGCGCGCGGCGTCGATGTCGTTGTAGGTGATGTGGTTCAGGCCCGGCGGCAGCGGCTCGAAGCCTTCGGTGTACTTCGGCTGGCCGCCGACCGACACCGTGAACAGGGTGCGGCCGTGGAACGACGACAGGCACGACACGATGCGCGACTTGTGCGGGCCGAACTTGGTGTGCGCATACTTGCGCGCCAGTTTCAGGGCCGCTTCATTGGCTTCGGCGCCCGAATTGCAGAAGAAGGCGCGTTCGGCGAAGGTGGCGTCGATCAGGGCCGAGGCCAGGCGCAGCACCGGCTCGTTGGTGTAGCCGTTGCCGAGGTGCCAGACGGTGTTGGCCTGCTCGGTGAGGGCTGCGACCAGCTTCGGGTTGGCGTGGCCCAGGCTCGAGACGGCGATGCCCGAGGTGAAATCGAGGTAATGCTTGCCCTGCTGGTCCCACACGTCGAGGCCGGAAGCTCGGACGGGGATCATCTCGGCCGGGGCGTAGGTCGGCACCAGGACCTCGTCGAAGGTCTGGCGAGTGACAGGCCGCGTGGTGACACCCGAATCAAGCTTTGCGTTCATGGCTTCTTCCTCATCGAAAAACAGTGTGAGCTACAGGATAAAGGAGAGCGGGCATGGGGCCCGCACGATGGGCCATTATAGGAACGCTTTCTGACAAGTTCTTTTAGAAGTGCGACGGGGTTTTTCATTTTTGGACGGCGGCGGCAGCGTAAACACAGCCTCACTATTTCACCGCTACCCTCAAGACCGTCATCCCCCGCGCAGGCGGGGACCCAAGTTTGCTCGCACACCCATTAGCGCATGCGTTCTCACTAAGCGCGGGAATTGGGTCCCCGCCTGCGCGGAGATGACGGCGTTGAGGTTTGTGGATAGAGCGTACGCTGCTATTGCGCCAGCTTGCGCTGTCGCTCTTCCCGCGGCGTATTCCCGAACAAGGCCCCGAACGCGGTCGAAAAATGCGAACCCGACGAGAAGCCGCACATCAGCCCCACCTGCACGATCGAGTGGTTGGTATCGAGCAGCAATTGCCGCGCGCGGCGTAGACGCAATTCCAGGTAGTAGCGCGACGGCAGGCTGCCCAGGTACTGCTTGAACAGGCGCTCCAGCTGGCGCCGTGAAATGCCGGCCAGCTGCGCGATGTCGTCGGTCGAGAGCGGCTCTTCGATGTTCGCTTCCATCAGCGCCACCGCCTCGGTCAGCTTCGGCTGCAGCATCCCGAAACGCGCCTGCAGCGCCACCCGCTGGCGCTCGTCCGGGCCGCGCACCCGGTCCACGCATAGAATCTCTTTCACCTGCGCCTGGGCGGTGGCGCCGAACAGCAGGTCGACCAGGGTCAGCGCGAAATCGACGCTGGCGGCGCCGCCGCAGCAGGTCAGGCGGTTGGCGTCGATCTCGTACAGGTGCGGGCTGAGCAGCGCCTGCTCGGCCTGGGCATTCACGTCCGGATACAGCGCCCACGGCAGCGCCGCACGCGCGCCCTGCAGGGCGCCGGCGTCGGCCAGCCACAGCACGCCGGCGCCGACTCCGCCCCAGAACGGCGCGGCGCGGCAGCGCTCGATCAGGGCGCGGCTGTTGGCGGGACGCAGGCCGGCTTCGGATTCGTCGGCCGCCAGCAGCACCAGGTGCCAGTGGCGGCCGGGGTCGCCGGTGAACTTGTCGGGACTGCGCACGTCGACGTGCAGCCGCTCCGGGCCCAGCACCTTGGCCGCCAGGCGCAGCGGCTGGTACAGGCCGGACCAGGTCAGCGTGTCCGGCTCGCCGGCGTTGACCAGCACGATGCGCAGCGGCCGTTCCTGAGCCAGGACGGCGAGGTCAGCTGCGTGCATCGGTGGTGCTCAGGAACATGGCAGGCGAAGCGGGCCGGCGGCCCGCGCAATAAGTGGTCCGTCATCATACCGGAGAACAACCTGCGGCAGTCCGGGATGCTTTACGCATATCCCGGACGGTTGGGTGCGCCGCTTGCGAGGCTGGCAACGCGCCACGCGACAGGCGGCTATAATCCACGCCCATGGGAGAACGATATCTAAAAAGCGTGCGGTTGCTGGCCGAGTGCATGCAGGGCTTCGAGCGCGTCTCCGGCAATGCGGTGCGCAACAACGGCCTGACCCATGCGCAATTCGATATCATCGCCACGCTCGGCAATACCACCGGCATGAGCTACAAGGAACTGGGCGAACGCACCCTGATCACCAAGGGCACCCTGACCGGCGTCATCGAGCGCCTGGAACAGAAAGGCCTGGTGCTGCGCGAGCGCAGCACCGACGACAAGCGTTCGTTCTTCGTGCGCCTGACGCCTGCGGGCGATGCGGTATTCCGCGACGTGTTCCCGAAAGTAATTGCACGGGGAAAAGAACTGTTCACTGCCTACAGCGACGCCGACTTCGAAACGCTCGAAGCCGCGCTGGCCCTGCTGCGTGCGCGCATCGCCAGCCATGACGGCCAAGACGGCGCCGGTACCGACCAAGCTCCATTACCATCCACCTGAAGGAACCATCTTGAAAACATCCCTGATCGACGGCCTGAAGCCGGCCCACTTCGACAAGCACATCACGGGCAATATCCTGCTCGACGTCGCCCCGCTCGACGAAGTCAAACAGGAACCGATGCTGATCGG
Source organism: Massilia sp. (assembly GCF_031995545.1). Classification (GTDB taxonomy): domain Bacteria; phylum Pseudomonadota; class Gammaproteobacteria; order Burkholderiales; family Burkholderiaceae_D; genus Telluria. Next base: position 39,341 of record NZ_DAMAGA010000023.1, on the reverse strand, counting down.
CGTGCGCAACGAAGACGGCGAAATCTATCGCCTGATCGGTGCCGCCAAGCTCAACAGCTTCATGAACGCGGTGGAAGAACTGGCCGACCTGGGCCTGGTCGACGAACTGGAAGAGCTGGAAGAACAGAAGGAAGGCTGCGACGCCATCTTCGCCGAAGTGTAAAGACGCGATTCAGCCACACCCGCGCTTGCTTAATGCCCTACAGCAATATTTTTAGCGGTCGAATGTTGTGTTGAAGGTATAATTTTTCCATGGACCAACTCTCCGCTCTCGACACCGTCGCTGCCGAAGCCGGCCGCGGCGAGCTTGCCTTCCCGACCAGCGTGCACGCCACGCTCACGCTGCAGCGTGCCCTGGGCCAACCCGATTGCCACATCGACGCCGCCGCGCGCCTGGTCCAGGCCGAGCCGCTGCTGGCCGCGCGCACGGTCGCGATCGCCAACTCGGTGGCTTATAACCGCACCGGCAACGACGTCACCAATGTGCGCGCCGCCGTCCAGCGCGTCGGTTTCCGTACCCTGGGCGCGCTGGCGGCGGCGGTCGCCGTGCGCCAGCTGGCCAGCGAGATCCGCGATCCCGGCCTGCGCCAGAAGGCCGACGCGCTGTGGGCGCACTCGGCCCACGTGGCGGCGCTGGCACAGGTGATCGCGCGCCGCGTGTCCTTCGTCGATCCCGAGACCGCGCTGTTCGCCGGCATCGTGCACGAAGTGGGCGGCTTTTATTTGCTGTCGCGCGCCGAGTCGATGCCGGGCCTGCTGGACGATAATCTGGACGCCTGGCTCGACCATGGCGAAGCGGCGATCGGGCGCGGCGTGCTGCACAAGCTGGGCGTGCCGGGTCCGGTGATGGATGCGATCGAAGCCATGTGGAAGGGCATGCGCGCGCTGCCGCCGGAAACGCTGGGCGACACCTTGCTGCTGGCCAACGACCTGGCGCCGTTCCCGTCGCCGCTGTTCACGCCGCCGGGCGCGACCACCCAGAATGCCGCCGCGACGATCGACTTCGTGATCGGCGAAGGTACCCTGAAGCAGGTGCTGGAAGAATCGGGCGAGGAAGTGAAAAGCCTGAGCTCGGCGCTGATGTAAGCGCATCTCGCATAAAAAAAAATGCCCGCTCAGCGAGCGGGCAAAGTCCAAAACTAGGGATGTCCTGAAAGAGACAGGTCCATCTTACGAGCCGCACCGCACGCACTCGGTGCGCTGCTTCACACTAACATCCATTCTCCGGTCCAATTTCTCGCTTTCGGTGCCAGTGGCTGCCTGCCCGCCTGCCGTGCCGTTCGCATCCGGCTTTCATGTTAACGTCGTTCCATATTCCGTCCGCGCTGCCAGCTGGCGCGGCGCTAGCCATGGAAAGGAAGAACATGCATCTGAACCTGAACGGACGTGTGGCCCTGGTCACCGGAGGCGACTCCGGCATCGGGCGCGCCGTCTGCATCGCCTTTGCCCGCGCCGGTGCGCGGGTGGTGGTCAACTACAACAGCAACCAGGAGCAGGCCGACGAGGTCGTGCAAGCCATCCATGACGCCGGCGGCCAGGCGCGCGCGGTGCAGGGCAATACCGCCGAGGAAGACGACGTCGCGCGCCTGTTCCAGGAAACCGACGACGCCTTCGGCGGCATCGACATCCTGGTCGCCAACGCCGGCATCCAGAAGGACGCGCCGATCGCCGAGATGAGCCTGGCCGACTGGCAGAAGGTAATCGACGTCAACCTGACCGGCCAGTTCCTGTGCGCGCGCGAAGCGATCCGGCGCTTCCGCAAGCAGGGCAACCGCGGCCAGATGCGCGCCAACGGCGTCATCCTGTGCATGAGCTCGGTCCACGAGATCATCCCCTGGGCCGGCCACGCCAACTACGCCGCCTCGAAAGGCGGCATCGCCATGCTGATGCGCACCCTGGCGCAGGAAGTGGCGGGCGACCGGATCCGCGTCAATGGCATCGCGCCGGGCGCGATCCGCACCCCGATCAATGAAGACGCCACCGAGGGCGAGGCCGGTAAGAAACTGCTGGAACTGATTCCCTACGGCCGCATCGGCGACACCGACGACGTGGCGGCGCTGGCGCTGTTCATGGCCTCGGACCAGGCCGATTACATGACCGGCGCCTCGGTGCTGCTCGACGGCGGCATGTCGCTGTATCCGGGGTTCGAAGACAATGGCTGAACATTCCCCTACCGCGACACCCGCCGTCACCCCGCCGCGTCCGCTGCGCACCATCGCCGACCACGGCGTGATCGGCAACCTAGCCACCATGGCGCTGGTGGCCAATGACGGCGCGATCGATTTCCTGTGCTGGCCCGACTTCGACAGCCCGAGCGTTTTCGCCGCCCTGCTCGACCCCGAACAGGGTGGCCACTTCACGCTCGCGCCCGAGATCGAGAATGCGCGCGTGGTGCAGACCTACGTGCCGGACACCAACGTCTTGCTCACCCACTGGATGGGCGACGAGGTCGGCGCCGAGATCACCGACCTGATGAGCGGTCCGGAAGAGCTCGGCCATGGCGCGCCGCGCCTGCTGCGCCGGGTGCGCGTACTGCGCGGCAGCGTGCGCTTCGCCCTCGATTGCCAGCCGCGCCTGGACTATGCGCGCAAGCAGCCGCAGGTGGAGGTGGGCGACGGCCAGGTGGTGTTCTCGGCCCCGGGCGCGCCGCGCCTGCGCCTGAGCGCGCCGGTCGAGTTCAGCGCCCACGAGGGCGGCGCACGCGCCTCCTTCGAGCTGCACGCGGGCCAGGTACTCGACGTAATACTCGACGAGGACGGCGACGACTTGCCCGACCAGCAGGGACGGGACGAACTGGTCGAGGACATCATCGCGCGCTGGCAGCGCTGGGCCGCACGCTCCACCTATAAGGGCCGCTGGCGCGGCGCGGTGACGCGCTCGGCACTGGTGCTCAAGATGATGACCTCGTACCGCCACGGCTCGATCGTGGCCGCCGCCACCTTCGGCCTGCCCGAAGTGCCGGGCGGCTCGCGCAACTGGGACTACCGCGCCACCTGGATCCGCGACGCCTCGTTCACGGTGTACGCCCTGATCCGGCTCGGCTACACCGACGAAGCCAAGGCCTTCACCCGCTGGGCCTCCGACCTGGCCGGCTGCGGCGCCCCGGACGACGGCCACCTGCGCATCATGTATTCCCTCGACGGCAGCCCGGCCATGCAGGAGACCGATCTCGAGCACATGGCCGGCTATGCCGGCTCGCAGCCGGTACGGATCGGCAACGCCGCTTCCAGCCAGCTGCAGCTGGACATCTTCGGCGCCCTGCTCGACTCGATCTACCTGAATAACAAATACGGCGAAGCGATTTCGCACGCCGACTGGGTGGGGGTATGCCGCGTGGTCGACTTCGTGTGCGAGAACTGGCAGCGCCCCGATGCCGGCATCTGGGAAGGGCGCGAAGAACCGAAGGAACATCTGCATTCGCGCCTGATGTGCTGGGTGGCAGTGGACCGCGCGATCCGGCTCGCCGGCAAGCGTTCGCTGGCGGCGCCGTTCGACCGCTGGATCGCGGCCCGCAATGCGATCTCGACCGATATCTGGGACAACTTCTGGGACGAGGAAGCCGGCCACTTCGTGCGCAGCAAGGGTTCGCGCGAGCTGGACGGCGCGATGCTGATGATGCCACTGGTGCGCTTCGTCGGTTCCACCGATCCGGCCTGGCTCAGGACGCTGGATGCGATCGGCGCCGAACTCAGCGACGACGCGCTGGTGATGCGCTACGACCGCGACGATGGACTGGACGGGCGCGAAGGCGCGTTCGCGGCCTGCTCGTTCTGGTACGTGGAGTGCCTGGCACGCGCCGGACGCATCGAGCAGGCGCGCACCCATATGGAAAAGCTGCTGGCCTACGGCAACCACCTGGGGCTGTATGCGGAAGAGTTCACCAGCAAGGCTGAATTGCTGGGCAACTTCCCACAGGCGTTTACTCATCTGGCGCTGATCAGCGCCGCGACCTATCTCGACGGCGCCATCGAGGGCGACCGCAACCATCCGTGGCGGATGTGAACAGCCGGGCCGGTGATCCGGCCTGCGCCCCGTTCGTGCAAATATCGGGGCAAAAAAAAACCCGCTTCGTTGCCGAAGCGGGCTGAAGTCCAAAACTAGGGATGTCCTGAAAGAGACAGGTCCATCTTAGGCCTGGTGTGACAGGCGCTCCGTGCGCCATTTCACAATGTCGCTACTTTTTTGTGTGACGCCTGATTTGCCTCAATGAGCAAAAAAACGGGCAAAAAAAACCCGCTCCGTTAAGGGGAGCGGGCTGAAGTCCAAAACTAGGGATGTCCTGAAAGAGACGAGTCCACTATAGGGCCACTCTGCCCGGCACTCTGTACGTTGCCACACACAATCCGGGCAACTTCTCCAAAACATCGTTTTCAAATAAAAATGCCGCCACGGCAGAGCCGGGCGGCATTTTCGAGGCAAACCGCAGTGTCTTACACCACGGCGCCGTCGGTCTCGTCCTTTTCCTTGACCGGCTTGATCAGGTCTTCGCGCTTGACGCCCAGCCACATCGCCATCGCCGCCGCCACGAACACCGACGAATAGATGCCGAAGCAGATGCCGATGGTCAGCGCGATCGCGAAGTAGTGCAGCGCGTAGCCGCCGAAGAACAGCATCGACAGCACCATCATCTGGGTCGAGCCGTGGGTGATGATGGTCCGCGAGATGGTGCTGGTGATCGCGTGGTCGATGACTTGCGGCACCGTCATCTTGCGCTGCTTGCGGAACATTTCACGGATACGGTCGAAGATGACCACCGATTCGTTGACCGAGTAGCCCAGCACAGCCAGGATTGCCGCCAGCACCGTCAGCGAGAATTCCCACTGGAAGAAGGCGAAGAAGCCCAGGATGATGACCACGTCGTGCAGGTTGGCGACGATCGCCGCCACCGCGAATTTCCACTCGAAGCGGATCGCCAGGTAGATCACCACGCCGACCACCACCATGATCAGCGCGTTCAGGCCGTTCTGGGCCAGCTCGTCGCCGACCGACGGGCCGACGAATTCAACCCGTTGCAGGCTCAGCAGTTCTTTGTCGCCGGCGGCGACGCAGCTGCTGCGGTTCACCACTTCGCCCTTGGCGGTGGTGATCTGGGTGACCTTCGGCGTGCCGCTTTCCGACGCGCAGATGGCGTTGAACACGGCGCCGGAGGCGCTGGCCGCCGGCGTACCTTCCACGATCGGCAGGCGCAGCATGATGTCCTGGGCGGTGCCGAAGCTGGCCACTTCAGGGTGCGAGTAGCCCATGCCGCGCAGCGTGGTGCGGATCTTTTCCTGGTCCGCCGGATGCGGGTAGTGCAGTTCCATCACGGTGCCGCCGGTGAATTCCACCGACAGGTTCAATCCCTTGTGGAACAGGAAGAACACCGCAGCGACGAACGTCAGCACCGAGATCACGTTGAGGATCAACGCGTGGCGCATGAACGGGATATCCCGTTTAATCTTGAAAAATTCCATGTCTTCAGTCCGATCTTGTATTCGCTGATTACTGCTGAGGCTTGTTAGGCGACATGCCCGGCTGCCAGACCGTACCGATCGAGATCTTGGTCAGTTTTTTCTTGCGGCCGTACCACAGGTTGGCGAAGCCACGGGCCACGAAGACCGCCGAGAACATCGAAGTCAGGATGCCCAGGCAGTGCACCACGGCGAAGCCGCGCACCGGACCGGAACCGAAGATCAGCAGCGCCAGGCCGACGATCAGGGTGGTCACGTTGGAGTCGACGATGGTGTCCCAGGCGTGCTTGAAGCCGGCCGAGATCGCTGCCTGCGGCGCGGCGCCGGCGCGCAATTCTTCACGAATACGCTCGTTGACCAGCACGTTGGAGTCGATCGCGATACCGAGGGCCAGCGCGATTGCCGCGATACCCGGCAGGGTCAGGGTGATCTGCAGCAGCGACAGCAGGGCCAGCAGGAACAGCACGTTGGCCGCCAGCGCCAGCGCCGAGAACACGCCGAACAGGTGGTAGTAGATGATCATGAAGACCGCGATCGCCACGAAGCCCCACACGGTCGAGTGGATGCCGCGCGAGATGTTCTCGGCGCCCAGCTGCGGGCCGATCACGCGTTCTTCAACGAATTCCATCGGCGCCGACAGCGCGCCCGAGCGCAGCAGCAGCGCCAGTTCGTTGGCGTCCTGCGAGGTGCCCATATTGGTGATCTGGAAGGTCGAACCGAATTCGCCCTGGATCACCGGCGCCGACAGGACGCTGTACTTGCCCTTCTCTTTGAGCAGGATCGCCATGCGCTTGCCGATGTTTTCCCGGGTAGTCAGGCGCATGCGGCGGCCGCCGTCGCCGTTCAGGTCGAGCGACACGGCCGGCTGCTGGTTCGAGTCGAAGCTGGCGACCGCGCTCGAGATGTAGTCACCGGTCAGGACGATGTCTTTCGAGACCACGATCGGGGCGCCGCGGCCTTCGGTGAACAGTTCCGAGTTCAGCGGGATGGCGGCCGACAGTTCGGTGCCCGGGGTCACGCTGTTGTCGACCATGCGCAGTTCGAGCGTCGCGGTGCGGCCGATGATGTCCTTGGCGCGCGCCACGTCCTGCACGCCCGGCAGCTGGACCACGATGCGGTCGGCGCCCTGCTGCTGGATGATCGGCTCGGTGGTGCCCAATTCATTGATACGCTTGGACAGGGTGACGATGTTCTGCTTCACGCCGTCTTCGACGGTGCGCTTGAGCGCCTCCGGCTTGAGGGTGATGACCAGCTTCTGGTCGGCGCCGTCGGCAGCGTCGGCGAAGGCCAGCTCTTGCGATTGCGCGGCCAGCACGTTGCGCGCGGCAGTGCGGGTGGCGGCGTCGCGGAAGCGCACTTCGATGGTGTCGCCCACGCGTTCGATGCCGGCATGGCGCACGTCTTTTTCGCGCAGGTTGCTGCGCACGGCCGCCTGCAGGGCCTTGATCTTGTTCTCGAACACCTCCTTGGTGTTGACCTGCAGCAGGAAGTGCACGCCACCGCGCAAGTCCAGGCCCAGGCTCATCGGCGCGGCGCCGATCTTCTGCATCCAGGCCGGGGTATTGGTCACCAGGTTGACGGTGACGATGTAATCGGGATTGGTCGGGTCGCGGTTCAGTTCGCGCTCGAGGGCGGTCTTGGCCCTGAACTGCTCTTCGGTACCGGCGAAGCGGGCGCTCACGGACGTATTGTGGCCGCTGCCTTGCAAGCTGACGCCGGTGGACGGAACGCCGGCACGCTTGAGCGCATCCTCGACCAGGGTGGTGGTGGCACTGGTGACGTTGACAGTCGACCGACCAGAGGTTACCTGCAACGCCGGCGTTTCGCCGAAGTAGTTAGGCACCGTGTACAACGCGCCGATCAGGAGCGCGAAGACGATCAGTAGGTATTTCCAGACGGGATAGCGATTCATAGTGTTCCGGCGTTCGGGTTAGGCGGTGCGGCGCAGGCGCCGCACGGCTGGCTTACAGGGCTTTCAGCGTGCCTTTCGGCAGCAGGGTGGTCACCGCGTTCTTTTGCACGGTGATTTCGGTACCGGCTGCGATTTCCAGGGTGACGTAGCTGTCAGTCACTTTCGACACACGGCCGACGATGCCACCGGCGGTGACGACTTCGTCGCCCTTGGTCAGTGCGTCCATCATCGCTTTCAGTTCGCGCTGGCGTTTCTGCTGCGGGCGGATCATGAGGAAGTACATGACCACGAACATCAGGATCAGCGGCAGGAAAGTAGTCAGGCTGCCCATCAGGCCAGGATCGGCTGCAGCGGCAGTTTGCGCGTACGCATTGGAAATGAACACAAGAACTCCGATTGTGAAGTTAAAAAAAGAAGCGGTGTATTCTAGCATCGGCAAGTCGCCGCAAGCCAAATCTGGACCCAGGTTTGTCTTGCTAATTGGAATTACAAGACTTGGCGAACATTTCATGCCGGGCGCGTAAAGACGGCATCGGCGTGGGATTGGCGGTGAGCGAGTACCAACCCATCGCGCACCGTGGTCCAGAAAGCACTATCCCCGCAGGAGCGGGGATAGCGGATCGATCGATCAAGCACCTGGCCGGCGTGTCGTCATGCCAGCTCAGCAGTATGTAGGCACTTACACCCCGCGCGCGCGGTCGGCATTGAACTTGATGCGGAATTCGTTGAACCCATCCACATCGATCGCATCGCGCATCTCCTGCATCAGCTTCAGGTAGTAATGCAGGTTGTGGATCGTGTTCAGGCGCGCACCCAGGATCTCGTTCGAGCGGTGCAGGTGGTGCAGGTAGGCGCGCGAGAAGTTCTTGCAGCAGTAGCAGTCGCAGCTCTCGTCCAGCGGCGCCTGGTCTTCCTTGTAGCGTGCGTTCTTGATCTTGACGTCGCCGAAGCGGGTGAACAGCCAGCCGTTGCGCGCGTTCCGGGTCGGCATCACGCAGTCGAACATGTCGACGCCGTTCGCCACGCCATCGACCAGGTCTTCCGGCGTGCCGACGCCCATCAGGTAGTGCGGCTTGTTCTCGGGCAGGCGCGGGCCGACGTGGGCCAGGATGCGCTTCATGTCCTCTTTCGGCTCGCCCACCGACAGGCCGCCGATCGCCAGGCCCGGGAAATTGATGTCTTCCAGGCCGGCCAGCGACTCGTCACGCAGGTGCTCGTACATGCCGCCCTGGACGATGCCGAACAGCGCGTTCGGGTTTTCGCCGCCCTTGAACTCGTTCATCGAGCGCTGGGCCCAGCGCAGCGACATGCGCATCGACTTGGCCGCTTCTTCGGCGGTGGCCGGACGGCCGTCGATCTCGTACGGGGTGCATTCGTCGAACTGCATCACGATGTCCGAGTTCAGCGCGCGCTGGATCTGCATCGAGATTTCGGGCGACAGGAACTGGCGCGAACCGTCGATCGGCGACGCGAACTTGACGCCCTCCTCGGTGATCTTGCGCATCGCGCCCAGCGAAAACACCTGGAAGCCGCCCGAGTCGGTCAGGATCGGCTTGTCCCAGCCCATGAACTTGTGCAGGCCGCCGAACTTGTTCATCACGTCCACGCCGGGACGCAGCCACAGGTGGAAGGTGTTGCCCAGGATGATCTGCGAGCCGACTTCCTTCAGTTCGACCGGGTCCATCGCCTTGACCGAGCCGTAGGTCCCGACCGGCATGAAGATCGGGGTTTCGATGGTGCCGTGATTCAGTTTGAGGCGGCCGCGGCGCGCGTGCGACAGGCCGCTGGTATCTTTTTTAAGGAGGGTAAATTCGAGCATCGTGTTCTTTAGCGTGAGGTTCAGCGTGACTGCGTGGTCAACAGCATGGCGTCGCCATAGCTGAAGAAGCGGTATTCGTTGGCGATCGCGTGCGCGTACGCCTTGCGGATCGGCGCATAGCCGGCGAAGGCCGACACCAGCATCAAGAGCGTCGACTTGGGCAGGTGGAAGTTGGTCACCAGGCGGCTCACCGTCTTGAAGGTGTAGCCCGGCGTGATGAAGAGGGCCGTGTCGGCGCTGCCGGCCACCAGTTCGCCCGACTGCGACGCCGATTCCAGCGCGCGCAAGCTGGTAGTGCCGACGGCGACCACGTCGCGCCCGGCCGCTTTCGCCGCGCGCACCGCATCCACCGTCTCTTGCGCGATGGTGTACCACTCGGTGTGCATGTTGTGTTCGGACAGGTCTTCGACCCGCACCGGCTGGAAGGTGCCGGCGCCGACGTGCAGCGTCACATAAGCGAAGTTGACGCCCTTGGCGGCCAGCTTGTCCAGCAGCGGCTGGTCGAAGTGCAGGCCGGCGGTCGGCGCGGCGACCGCGCCCGGCTCTTTCGAGTACACGGTCTGGTAGCGCTGCTCGTCGAATTCGTCGGCCGTGTGCTCGATGTACGGCGGCAGCGGCAGGCGGCCGTGGGCCTCGATCAGCTCGAACACGTCGCCGTCGAAATGCAGCGTGAAGAATTCGCCGGCGCGCTCGCCGGTGGTGACGTCGAAAGCGTCGGCCAGGCGGATGCGGTTGCCGGGCTTGGGCGACTTGGAAGCGCGCACCTGGGCCAGCACGGTGCGGTTGTCGAGCACGCGCTCGACCAGCACCTCGACCTGGCCGCCGGTCTCCTTGACGCCGAAGAAGCGCGCCTTGAGCACGCGCGTGTTGTTCATCACCAGCAGGTCGCCGGCTTGCAGCTGGTCGACGATGTCGGCGAAATGGCGGTCGGTGATCCGGTCACCGTCGAGTTGCAGGAGGCGTGAAGCGCTGCGGTCGGGCAGCGGCAGTTGCGCGATGCGCTCGGGCGGCAGCTCGAAGTCGAAATCGGAAAGCGAGTACATGATTCTCAATTCTTAGCAAAGAAGCGCTGCCAGCTTTACAATACAGGCTCCAGCGCATACGGCGAACCCTCTATTTTACGTCAGCAAGCGCCTTTTTGCCGCGATATGCCCGCCTCCAAGACCACAAACCCACCCAAAACCCTCGAAAGCAAGCTCGCCCGCATCGGACTGCGCAGCGACATGGACCTGGTATTGCACCTGCCGATGCGCTACGAGGACGAGACGCGTATCGTCACCATTCGCGAAGCCTGCATGCGCGGCGGCCAGACCTGGCAGGTCGAAGGCGTCGTGGTCAAGAACGAGATCAGCTACAAGCCACGGCGTCAGTTATTGGTGACGATCCAGGACGACTCCGGCGACCTGCTGCTGCGCTTCATGAATTTCTACGGCAGCCAGACCAAGCAGATGGCGGAAGGCGTGCGCATCCGCGCGCGCGGCGACCTCAAGCACGGCTTCTTCGGCGCCGAGATGGTCCATCCGACCTATAAGGTGGTCAACGAAGGTGCGCCCCTGCCCTCTTCGCTCACGCCCGTGTACCCGGCTGGCGAAGGCCTGTCGCAAACGATTTTGCGCCGTGCGATCGCCGACGCCATGAAACGCATCGACTGGACCGATACGGTGCCGCCCGCGATCCGCAAGCGCCTGGAACTGATCGACTTCGAGCCGGCGGTGAAGCTGCTGCACTATCCGCCGGCCGACGTCGACGAATACGCGCTGAGCGAGAAGTCGCATCCGGCCTGGGAGCGCATGAAGTTCGACGAACTGCTGGCGCAGCAGCTGTCCCTGAAACGGGCGCAGCGCGCACGCCGCGAAAAAGGTGCGCCGCATCTGCGCGCGGTCGGCGCCTTGTCCGAAGCATTCCTGGCGGCGCTGCCGTTCAAGCTCACCGGCGCCCAGGGCCGCGTGGTGGAAGAGATCCGCGCCGACCTGCGCGAGGGTTATCCGATGCAGCGCCTGCTGCAGGGCGACGTCGGCAGCGGCAAGACCGTGGTTTCGGCGCTGGCCGCGGCGCAGGCGATCGACAGCGGCTACCAGGCCGCGCTGATGGCACCGACCGAGATCCTGGCCGAGCAGCACTTCAGGAAGATCGCGGCCTGGATGGAGCCGCTCGGCGTGAAGGTCGCCTGGCTCACGGGCAGTCTGAAGAAAAAGGAAAAGACCGCGTCGAATGAACTGATCGAGTCAGGTGAAGCGCATCTGGTGATCGGCACCCACGCGCTGATCCAGGACACGGTGCAGTTCGCGAAACTGGGCCTGGTGATCGTCGACGAACAGCACCGCTTCGGCGTCGGCCAGCGCCTCACGCTGCGCAACAAGGGCAGCGACGGCCTGGTGCCGCACCAGCTGATGATGTCAGCCACGCCGATCCCGCGCACGCTGGCGATGACGTATTACGCCGACCTCGAAGTGTCGGTGATCGACGAGCTGCCGCCGGGGCGTAGCCCGATCGTCACGCGCGCCATCGACCAGATGCGGCGCGACGAAGTGATCGAGCGCGTCTACGCGGCGGCGCTGGAAGGACGCCAGGTGTACTGGGTCTGCCCGCTGATCGAGGAATCCGAAGCGCTGCAGCTGCAGACCGCGACCGAGACTTATGAAACGCTGGCCGAATCGCTGCCCGATCTGCAGGTGGGCCTGGTGCACGGCCGCATGAAGCCGGCCGAGAAACAGGAAGTGATGGATGCCTTTACGGCGGGCCAGGTGCACGTGCTGGTGGCCACCACCGTGATCGAGGTCGGGGTCGACGTGCCGAACGCCTCGCTGATGGTGATCGAACACGCTGAGCGCTTCGGTTTGTCGCAGCTGCACCAGCTGCGTGGACGCGTCGGTCGCGGCTCGGCGGCCTCGGTGTGCCTGCTGCTGTACCAGTCGCCGCTGGGGCAAGTCGCCAAGCAGCGCCTGATGACGATGCGCGAAACCACCGACGGCTTCGAGATCGCGCGGCGCGACCTGGAGATCCGCGGCCCCGGCGAATTCCTCGGCGCGCGCCAATCGGGCCAGGCGATGCTGCGCTTCGCCGACCTGGAAACCGACCAGTGGCTGGTCGACCGCGCGCGCGACGTAGCCCAGTACCTGCTGGAGGGCGAGACGCCGGAGCGGATGGCAGTGGTCGAAGCGCACCTGGCGCGCTGGCTGGGCGGGCGCGAGGAATTCCTGAAGGTTTGACGACATGACGACTGACCACAAGCCGGACCTCGATGAACTGACCTTGCTTGCCGCCGCCTCGGCGCAGGTCACGCAGGCGTGCGACTGCGGCATCGACACGTATCGCGAATGGACGCGCGTGCCGACCGCGTTCCCGCAGGTGCAGATGCGCGCGGTCGGCACGCTGGCCGGCGATCCGTATGCCGAGCCGACCTACGCCGAATACCATCCGGCCGGCACCCACTACTGGTCGCCCGAGGCGCCGGTCGCCCTGCAGCACTTCCCGTACAACCGCTGTCAGGTCCAGCAATGCAGCGTGTGCCGCCGCTGCTGCCTGACTTATGTGGAAGCCGGCGGCTACTACGTCGAGCCGCGCATCCGCGCGCTCGCGGGCCAGACGATCGTGGACGTGGCGGCACCCGACTAGATAAGCCGCGTCAGTGACAATTCAATAGAAATCCCGCCCCCGATTGACGGTATCGTTGCGGCCAATGCGGCCTTCATAGCCGGTCGCCTCCCGACAACAACGAACCTCGCACGGCCATGCCCTTCATCGGACTCGGACTTCACTTCTTCATCGCCCTCCTCTTCGCCATCCACGCCCTGCGCACCGGCCGCCAGATGTACTGGCTGCTGATCCTGTTCTCGTTCCCGCTCCTGGGCAGCCTGGTGTACTTCGTGGTCGAATACCTGCCCTCGTCGCGCCTCGAGCGCCGCGGCCGCATCGCCGCGCGCGCGATCCAGAAGAACCTCGACCCTGGCCGCGACGTGCGCGATGCCCAGCGCGAATTCGACCTGCCCCCCACCGCCCACAACCAGATGCGCCTGGCCGGCGCCCTGCTGGCGGCAGGCCAGACGGCGCAGGCGGTGGAGCAGTACGAGGCCTGCCTGCGCGGCCCGTTCGCGGGCGACGCGGAAGTGATCCTGGGCGCGGCGCGCGCGCATGTGGCCAATGGCCAGCCGGCGAATGCGATCGGGTTGCTGGAGCCGCTCCAGGAGAAGCAGCCGGGATTCCGTCCCGATGACGTCGGCCTGGTGCTGGCCGGCGCGTACGCGGCAGTCGGCCGCCAGGACCAGGCCGGTGCGAAGTACGAATCGGTGGTGGAGCGCTTCGGCGGCATCGAGGCGCGGGCCGAACTGGCGCTGTGGGCGCTCGCCAACGGCCAGGACGCGCTGGCGCAACGCGAGCTGAAGGAAATCGAACACGCGCGGCGCCACATGACGGCGCACACGCGCAGCCTGCATCAGGCGCTGTTCAAGCGTCTGGATGCAGCGGTACAAAGACCATAAACGCGCCGCACTTAGTCGGCTTTGGTCAACCCGGCGCCGTCGAGGCTCTCTGTCCATCTGCCCTTGCAACACGATCGAGCGTCGCCGTCACCCGCTGCAAGCGCTCGCCTTGCAACGCGCGCAGGCGCGCCGCGATCTCAGGCCCGGCATTTTGCGGCGAACCGGCGTCGAACGGCGGCTGCGGATCGTATTCCAGCGCCAGCTGGATGGTGCGCGCCGCTTGCTCGCCCGCCAGTTCGGCCGCCAGCGCGAAACCGAAGTCGATCCCCGCCGTGACGCCGCCGCCCGAGATCCGGTTGCGGTCGCGTACGATGCGCTCGGCCACCGGCTCGGCGCCGAAACGCGCCAGCAAGGGCAGCCACATCCAGTGACAGGCCGAGCGATAGCCGCGCAGCAGCCCGGCCACGCCCAGCACCAGCGAGCCGTTGCAGACCGAGGTCACGTAGCGCGCGTGCTCCGCCTGGCGGCGCAGGAAGCCGAGCGTCTCGTCATCCTCGAACAGCGCTTCGACACCGAAGCCGCCCGGCACGCACAGCACGTCGAGCTGCGGGCAATCGGCGAAGGTAGTGGTCGGGTTGATGCTGAAGCCGACGTCGGTCGGTACCGCGTCCAATGTCTTCCACACCAGGTGGGTCCTGGCGCCGGGCACGCGGCTGAGCACCTGGGCCGGACCGGTGAGGTCGAGCTGGGTCACGTTCGGAAACAGCAGGAATCCAATGTGCAGGGTGGTGTCCATCGTCGCCTCTCGGGTGGGGATGACGTCATTCTAGGAAGGGCCGTCGTTGGCGGCAATGCCATCCTGCCGTCACATCCTGCCATGACTCGTCTGCCAGGCGGTGTCGGCCCAGGACCGGTTATTCAGGCAGCTGCATCCGCTTGCGTGAAAGTCAACCGGTTCCCGAATGGATCCTTCACGCTCACCTCGCGCGATCCCCACGGTGTGTCGTCGATCCCCGGCCGCGCGTAGCCATACTGCTTGCCGGCCAGCTCAGCGTGCAGAGCGTCGATGTCGTCGACGTCGATGCGCAGCGCAGCGCCGGGACAGCAGTCGCCGTGGTGTTCGCTCAGGTGCAGCACGCAAGCGCCGCGCGACACCTGCAGATACAAAGGGAGACCCGGCTCGAAACGATGTTCCCAGTCGACCATGAAGCCGAGAAAGCCGAGGTAGAACTCCCTGGTTTTGGCTTCGTCGAAGATGCGCAGGATCGGTGTCACGGTTCCCAGCTTCATGGCCTGCTCCTTGTTAACGTGGGCGGTCTGCCTCGTACGTCAAACCGATCTGGCGCCGGATCTCGTCCATCACGCCCATCAGCGCCAGCGTTTCCCCGACCGGCATGGCCGGGCTTTCCAGCAGCCCTTCGCGCCAGCAGCGCTGGGCTTCGACGATTTCGTGCACGTAGCCGTTGCCCAGGTACGGCGTCTCGATCGTGCGCTCGCTGCCGTCGGCGAGCTTGACGGTGACCGAGGTGGCGCGGTGGAACATGGTGTTCATGCGCACCTGTCCCAGTTCGCCCGCCACGGTCAGCTCGGCTGGCGAGCGCGCCAGGAACGAGCAGCTGCACACCGACATGCCGCCGCCCGCGTGCTTGAGCGTGAAGCCGGTCTGCACGTCGACCCCGGTCGGGCCCATCACGGCCTGGGCCCGGATCTCGGACACGGGGCCGAGCAGGCCGGCCGCCACCGACAGCGGATAGATGCCCAGGTCAAGCAGCGCGCCGCCGCCCAGTTCCGGGTTGAACACGCGGTGCTCGGGTCCGAAGGCGGCAGCAAAGCCGAAATCGGCCACGATCTGGCGCGCGGTGCCGATTTCGCCGGAGGCCAGGATGCGCTTGACCTCGAGGTAGGCCGGCAGGTAGCGCGTCCACATCGCCTCCATCAGGAACAGGCGCTTGGAACGCGCCAGCGTCGCCACCTGCTCGGCTTCGCGCAGGTTCATGGTGAACGGCTTCTCGCACAGCACGCCCTTGCCGGCGCGTAGCGCCATCAGGGCATTCTCGGCATGCTGCGGGTGCGGCGTGCCGACGTACACCAGGTCGACATCGTTCGCCTGCACCAGCGCTTCGTACGAACCGTAGCTGGCGCCGGCGCCGAATTCGGCGCCGAAGGCCTCGGCCTTGTCCTGGCTGCGCGACGCCACGCCGGCCAGCACCGCGCCCGGCACCTCCTTGAGCGCATTGGCGAAGGCGCGGGCGATCTTGCCCGTGCCGATGATCCCCCAGCGTACCGCTTCAGCCATCCATTTCTCCCATCAAGCCGTCCGCTTGGGACGGAATACAGTCGTATCCAGATAAAACGCTTCGTCCTGCCCCGGCCACCAGCCCGGCACGCCCAGCACCTGCAGCGGCGTGACATCGGCCGCATGCAAGCCGTCGCGCGCCAGCGTGTCCGCCACGCTGCGATCGAGCCAGGCGCGGCGCGCATCGTGTTCCAGTGCGAAGTAATCGTCGCCCGCGAACAGCACGCGCACGTGCGCGGTGATCGCCTTGCGCGGCGCCACCAGCTTTTCCATCAGCGCGTGGCCGAACAGCCAGACCTCGGCATCGGCGCCGAACATGGCGCGCTTCTCGTACAGCGCTGATAACCAGCGGTGCGCACGCAGGTCGTCCACCAGGGCGCGCCCGGCATCGCTGCCCCGCACCACCAGCAGCGCGCCATTCTCGTCGAGGATGGTGGCGGCATCGCGCGCCGGTCCGCGCGACTTGCCGACGCCGTCGAGCGCAATCTGCGCCGCCTGCAGCGCGTTCAGCGCGCGCTTGACCAGCGGGTAGCTTTGCCAGACCAGGGCGTTGAAGAAGTCATGCAGATTATCGCGGGTCGGGACGTTTCCAGTCGCACTGATGAAGGCCTCGTAGGCCATCCCTTCCGGCAGCGCGTCCTGCGGCACGAAACGCAGCGGCGCACCCAGATGGTTGCGCAGGTCGAGCTGCGCCGCCGCCCTGTTGAAGGCCTCGATAAAATCGTCTTCGGAGGGGGCGGCGCGCTCGAAGGCCGGGCGCACCGCGTCGTACCACAGCTGCGCCCAGTCGATGTACGGCAAAGGATTGGGCAACTGCGCCTCGATCAGACCATCTTCCAGTTAATGGTTTCGCCGGCGTTGAGCGGCACCAGCTGGTGTTCGCCCATCGGCACCGACTCCGGCAGCGTCCACGGCTTGCGCTCGAGGGTGATGGTGCCGGCGTTGCGCGGCAGGCCGTAGAAGGCCGGGCCGTTGAAGCTGGCGAAGGCTTCCAGCTTGTCCAGCGCGCCCGCCTGCGCGAACGCTTCGGTATACATTTCCATCGCGTGCAGCGCGGTGTAGCAGCCGGCGCAGCCGCAGGCGGCGTACTTGGTGTGCACCGCGTGCGGCGCCGAGTCGGTGCCCAGGAAGAAGCGCTCGTCGCCGCTGGTCGCGGCGGTCACCAGCGCCAGGCGGTGCTCTTCGCGCTTGAGCACCGGCAGGCAGTAGAAGTGCGGACGGATGCCGCCGCGGAAGATCTCGTTGCGGTTGTACAGCAGGTGGTGGGCGGTGATGGTGGCCGCGATCGGGCCTTCCGCTTCGGCCACGTACTGGGCCGCGTCCTTGGTGGTGATGTGCTCGAACACCACGTTCAGGGCCGGCATGTCGCGGCGCAGCGGGCGCATCACGCGCTCGATGAACACCGCTTCGCGGTCGAACAGGTCGATGTCGTGGTCGGTGACTTCGCCGTGCACCAGCAGCGGCATGCCGACTTCCTGCATCACTTCCAGCGTCTTGTAGCACTTTTTCAGGTCGGTCACGCCGGCATCCGAATTGGTAGTGGCGCCGGCCGGGTACAGTTTCACGGCGTGGATGAAGCCCGTGTCCTGAGCGCGGCGGATCTCGTCCGGATCGGTGTTGTCGGTCAGGTACAGCGTCATCAGCGGCTCGAACCGGGGCGCCGGACCGCTCAGCCCTTCCGGCAGCGCGGCCAGGATGCGCTCGCGGTAGGCCTGCGCCATGGCGGCGGTGGTGACGGGAGGCTTCAGGTTCGGCATCACGATCGCGCGGCCGAACTGGCGCGCGCTGTGCGGCAGTACGCTGGCCATCGCCGCGCCGTCGCGCAGGTGCAGGTGCCAGTCGTCGGGGCGGGTGATGGTGATGGTGTCTGGGGTCTCGATGGTGGACATGGCGGCTCTCGAAAAACGAATGCGCCATTTTACCCGCGAGCCGCCCGGACAGGGCGCCGGAGCGACCGTAACGACACCGCCACGACTGACTTGTAAGCATGCTTGACAGCACTAACACTGCCTAGGATACTGCGAAACTTGCCATAATCTTCAGAACGAACTGGCCGCGAACCGCCACGAATGACGTGCTTCGTATCGCTTCGGTCCCTCCAAGAGCCAGCTGATTTGCCCATACAACCTGTCAGCGACAGCGCCATCCGTTGCCGCTGGCTCTGCACAGGTCCACGAGACAGGAAGCAGTTATGAACAATCGAAATCGCCTGACCACCTACATCATGATCGCGCTCGTGATCGGTATCGTGGCCGGCTATCTGGTCAACGCCAATACCGACACCGCCGGCGCCCAGAGCTTCTCGGACACGATGTCCCTGATCACCACCCTGTTCCTCCGCCTGATCAAGATGATCATCGCGCCGCTGGTGTTCGCGACCCTGGTGGTCGGCATCGCCAAGATGGGCGACGCCAAGGAAGTCGGCCGCATCGGCGTCAAGGCGCTGGGCTGGTTCGTGATCGCCTCGATCATCTCGCTGTCGCTGGGCCTGGTCCTGGTCAACATCTTCCGTCCGGGCGACGCACTGTTCGCGGCCGGCATGATGCCGCCGATCGGCGCCGAATCGGGCATCACCACCACCAGCCTGACGATGAAGGACTTCATCACCCACCTGGTGCCGGTCTCGATCGCCGACGGCATGGCGAAAAACGAGATCCTGCAGATCGTGGTGTTCTCGGTGTTCTTCGGCACCGCCGCCGCGGCGGTGGGCGCGCGCGCCACGCCGCTGATCGACGCCATCGACGGCGTCGCCCACGTCATGCTCAAACTCACCGGCTACGTGATGAACTTCGCGCCGATCGCGGTCTTCGCGGCGGTGGCCGGCATCATCGCCAAGAGCGGCCTGGGCGTGCTGTCGACCTACGGCATCTTCATGGCCCAGTTCTATTTCGGCATCGCGCTGTTGTGGGTGGTCCTGATCGGCATCGGCATGGCCTTCATCGGCCCGCGCATCATGCGTTTGATTTCCGAGCTGCGCGGCCCGACCCTGCTGGCCTTCTCGACCGCCTCGTCGGAAGCGGCATTCCCGAAAACCCTGGAAGCGCTGGAGCGTTTCGGCGTCAAGAACCGCCTGGCCTCGTTCGTGCTGCCGATCGGCTACTCGTTCAACCTCGACGGCTCGATGATGTACTGCACCTTCGCCGCGGTGTTCATCGCCCAGGCCTATGGCATCGAACTGTCGATGTCGACCCAGATCACCATGATGCTGGTGCTGATGCTGACCTCGAAGGGCATGGCCGGCGTGCCGCGCGCTTCGCTGGTCGTGATCGCCGCCACCCTGTCGCAGTTCAAGATCCCGGAAGCCGGCCTGCTGCTGCTGCTGGCGATCGACCACTTCCTGGACATGGCGCGTTCGGCCACCAACGTGATCGGCAACGGCATCGCCACCGCCGTCGTCGCCAAGTGGGAAGGCGACCTGGGAGAACCGAACAAGGAACCGGCCGTCGCACCGCTGCGCTGACGCGGCGGCGCCTGCAAGACCCCGAAGGCCTTCCCGCGATGGAAGGCCTTTTTTCATGAGTCGTCATACAGTTTTTCACAACGAGGAGCGAGAGATGAAACAGATGGTTGCCGCCAGCCTGCTGGCCCTGTACGGAATCCCGGCCGCACATGCCGCCACCCAGACGGTCGATTGCGGACGCCTGCTCGACGTGCAGACCGGCGCCTGGCGCGAACGGGTCAGCATCGTGATCGAGGATGGCAGCATCAAGTCGGTCGGCCCCATGACCGGGGCCGCCGGCAACATTGACCTCTCGCGCCACACCTGCCTGCCGGGCCTGATCGACATGCACGTGCACCTGACCAGCGAAACCCAGCCGGTGGTGGCCTCGTACCGCGACCGCCTCACCGCCGACCCGGCCGACATGGCGTATCGTTCGGTCAAGTATGCCGAGCGCACCCTGATGGCCGGCTTTACCACGGTGCGCGACCTGGGCGCGGCCGATGGCCTGAACATCGCCTTGAAACGCGCGATCGCCGCCGGCGAAGTGCCGGGGCCGCGCATGTTCACCGCCGGCAAATCGATCGCCACCACCGGCGGGCACGCCGATCCGACCAACAATCTGTCGCACTTCCTGAGCGAGAAGATCGGGCCGCCGGGCCCGCAGGAAGGCGTGGTCGACAGCCCGGAAGAAGCGCGCCAGGCCGTGCGCGCCCGCTACAAGGAAGGCGCGGACCTGATCAAGATCACCGCTACCGGCGGGGTGCTGAGCCAGGCCGCCAACGGCCAGAACTCGCAGTACACCGAGGACGAGCTGCGCGCGGTGGTGGAGACCGCCAAGGACTACGGTTTCCGCGTCGCCGCCCATGCGCACGGCGCCGAAGGCATGAAGCGCGCGCTGCGCGCCGGCGTCGATTCGATCGAGCACGGCACCATGATGGACGACGAGGTGCTGGCGCTGTTCAAGAAGACCGGCCACTGGTACGTGCCGACCATCTCGGCCGGCCGCTACGTGGCGGACAAGGCCAAGGATCCGAATTATTATTCCGCCCTGGTGCGCCCGAAGGCCGCGGCGATCGGACCGCAACTGCAGGCCACGGCGGGCCGGGCGTACAAAGCCGGGGTGAAGATCGCGTTCGGCACCGATGCCGGCGTGTTCCCGCATGGCGAGAACGCGAAGGAGTTCGGCTACATGGTGGAAGCCGGCATGAAGCCGCTCGACGCGATCCGCGCCGCCACCGTGAATGCCGCGCTGCTGCTCGACCAGCCGAAACGGCTGGGTGCTATCGCGCCGGGCTTCGCGGCGGATATCATTGCGGTCGATGGCGATCCGCTGGCCGATGTGAAAGTGCTCGAGCAGGTCAGGTTCGTGATGAAAGAGGGCGTGGTGTACAAGAAGCCGTAAGGCTCGGGTAGGCCCGCCCAGTTGAAGGAAGTACCAAGGAGACGATGTATATGCTGTTCCAGAAAACCGCCCGCACGCGCGCAGCGTTGTTTGGCTTTTTGTTGTTGTGCGCGGCGGCCGTGCAGGCCCAGACGGCCAAGCTGCCGAAGGTGACCATTCTCGCCACCGGCGGAACCATCGCCGGCACCGGCGCCACCAGCACCACCACGGTCGGCTACACCGCCGCCACCGTGGGCGTGCAATCGCTGATCGCGGCGGTGCCCGAGATGTCGAAGGTGGCCAACGTCACCGGCGAGCAGGTGTTCCAGATCGCCAGCGAGAACATCAGCAACGAAGAGTGGCTGACACTGGCCAAGCGCGTCAACGTGCTGCTGGGCCAATCGAACGTGGACGGCATCGTGATCACCCACGGCACCGACACGCTGGAAGAGACGGCGTACTTCCTCAACCTGGTGGTCAAGAGCAGGAAGCCAGTGGTGGTGGTCGGTTCGATGCGGCCGTCCACTGCCCTGTCGGCGGATGGTCCGATCAACCTGTACAACGCGGTGCGGTTGGCGGGCGATCCGGCAGCCGCCGGGCATGGCGTGCTGGTGGCGATGAATGACCAGATCCATGCGGCGCGCGACGTCACCAAGTCCAATACCACCACGGCGGATACCTTCCGTACCGCGGAGCTGGGGATGATCGGCGTGATCCAGGGCGGCAAGCCGTTCTTCTATCGCGACGTCACGCGCAAGCACACCGTGGATACCGAGTTCGATATTGCCAAGCTGGATGCGCTGCCGCAGGTGGATGTGGCGTATGCGTATGCCAACGTCGGGCCGGTGGCGGTGAATGCGCTGGTGGCAGCCGGGGCTAAAGGCCTAGTGCACGCAGGGGTGGGTAATGGCAGTTTGCCGGCCAATACCAAACCGGCGCTGGTGGCGGCGCGTGACAAGGGTGTGGTCATTGTGCGTTCGAGCCGTGTCGGCCAGGGGATCGTGGCGCGCAATGGCGAGGCGAATGACGATCAGCTGGACTTCGTGGTGGCCGATACGCTTAGCCCGCAGAAGGCGCGCATTTTATTGATGCTGGCGTTGACGAAGACAAGCAGCACCAAAGAGATTCAGCGGATGTTTTATACCTACTGATCTGATACTGGTTGAACGCGTTGGCGGCTCCGCCGACGCGTTCAACCTGCGCGTGCAAAACCCATCAATCCTGCTGCACCCCCAACTCCACCGGCGGCGACGCCACCTCTTCATCCGGCCGCGCCAGCTGCCGTTCCCACATCTGCGCATACAGACCGCGCGCGGCCAGCAGCGACCCGTGCGTGCCGCGCTCCACGATGCGGCCATGATCGAGCACGATGATCTGCTGCGCATCCGCGATGGTCGACAGGCGGTGCGCGATCACCAAGGTAGTGCGATTCTTCGCGATTTCTTTGAGCTCGGCCTGGATCGCCTGCTCCGCGCGTGAATCGAGCGCCGACGTGGCTTCGTCGAAAATCAGGATCGCCGGATCCTTGAGCAGCGTGCGCGCGATCGCCACGCGCTGTTTCTCGCCGCCCGACAATTTCAGCCCACGCTCGCCGACCATGCTCTGATACCCATCCGGCAGGCTCTCGATGAAGTCGTGGATCGATGCCGCGCGCGCTGCCGCCACGATGTCCGCGTGGCTGGCGCCCGGCCGGCCATAGGCGATGTTGTATTCGATGGTGTCGTTGAACAGCACCGTATCCTGCGGCACGATGCCGATCGCGGCGCGCAGCGATTGCTGGGTGACGTCGCGCAGGTCCTGGCCGTCGATGCGGATCGCGCCGCCATTCACATCATAGAAACGGAACAGCAAACGTGACAGGGTCGACTTGCCCGAACCGCTGTGGCCGACCACCGCGGTGGTGGTCCCGGCCGGAATCGTGAAGTCGACGTCGAACAGGATCTGACGCTTGGATTCGTAGCTGAACTCGACGTGCGAGAACTCGACCTGGGCGCCACGCGTGACCAGCGGCTGGGCCTTGTCGCTGTCGGCCACTTCGCGGTTCTGGTCCAGTAATCCGAACAGGCGCTCCATGTCGGCCAGACTTTGCTTGATCTCGCGGTAGATCACGCCCAGGAAGTTCAGCGGCAGGTACAGCTGGATCATGAAGGTATTCACCAGCACCAGGTCGCCCAGGCTCATGGTGCCGGCGATCACGCCTTCGGTGGCGCGCCACAGGATCAGCGTCACGGCGGTGGCGATGATCAGCGACTGGCCGGTGTTGAGCACCGACAGCGAAGTCTGCGAGCGCACGCCGGCGTTCTCGTAGTTCTTCAGCCCTTCGTCGTAGCGCTTGGCTTCGTAGTCCTCGTTGCCGAAATACTTGACGGTCTCGTAGTTGAGCAGCGAGTCGATCGCCTTGGTGCTGGCTTTCGATTCCAGCTCGTTCATGGTGCGCCGGAAGTGGGTGCGCCATTCGGTGACCACCACCGTGAAGGTGATGTACGACACCAGCGCCACCGCCGTGATGACGCTGAACCAGATGTCGTAGTTGATCACCAGGTAAGTGAGTACCAGCGTGATCTCGACCAGCGTCGGCAGGATGTTGAACAGCGAGTACGAGATCAGCGAATTCACGCCCCGCGTGCCGCGTTCGATATCGCGCGTCATGCCGCCGGTCTGGCGGTTCAGGTGAAAGCGCAGCGACAGCGCGTGCAGGTGGCGAAACACTTTCAAGGCGATGGTGCGCACCGCGCGCTGCGTGACGCGCGCGAACAGGAATTCGCGCAATTCGGTGAACACGGTGGTGGACAGGCGCAGCAGGCCGTAGGCCACCAGCACGCCGACCGGCAGCACCAGCAGCGCATGCGGATGGGCCGGGTCGATCGCGAGCCCGTCGATCAGTTTCTTGAGCACCAGCGGCACGCCGACGTTGGCCAGTTTGGCGCCGACCAGTGCCGCCATCGCGGCCATGACGCGCCATTTGTAGACCCACAAATACGGGAACAGGGTCTTCAAAGTAGCCCAGTCGTTGCGGGGAACGTTTTTGCTGTCGGGGGGGAGTGGTACTGAGCTGGAGTTGCGGCGCATGACGGAGGTTCGTGATTTATGGTTCAATTCGGGTCGATTGTAGCTTTTACCGAGATTTCACGATGACCATGCCAGAAAACGAAACAACCTCCCCTACCGCCGTCCGTCTTCCCGCAGGCAAGATGCCCGAGCTGCGCGTCATGCCGGCGCCGAGCGATGCGAATGTCTACGGCGACGTGTTCGGCGGCTGGATCATGGCCCAGGTCGACCTGGCCGGCTCGCTGCCGGCCACCCGCCGCGCGAACGGCCGCGTGGCCACCATCGCCGTCAACTCTTTCCTGTTCAAGAACCCGGTGTTCGTCGGCGACCTGCTGTCGTTCTACGCCGACATCACCAAGGTCGGCAACACCTCGATCACCGTATTCGTCGAGGTCTACGCCGAGCGCAACCGCCTGGCCGCCGACGTGGTCAAGGTGACCGAAGCGACGCTGACCTATGTCGCCACCGGCCCGGACCGCAAGCCGCGCCAGCTGCCGCCGCTGGAGTCGCTGGTCGCGCACCGCTAAAGCCTCACCTCATGACCGACGCGTCGCGCCGGCTGTTCCTGCTGCAGGGCGCGCGTTTCTCGGCTGCGCTGGGCGGCGCCACGCTGGCGCACCACGCCGTCGCCGGCCCCGCCTATCCGTTCAGCCTGGGCGTGGCGTCCGGCTCTCCCCTGCCCGATTCGGTGATCCTGTGGACGCGCGTCCTCGCCGATCCGCTCGACGCCGCGCCGCCGTCAGCCCTGGCGCTGGCGGTGCGCTGGGAAGTGGCCGAGGATGAAGCCTTCCGCCGCATCGCCGCGCAAGGCACCGCCAGCGCCGTGCCCGCGCTGGCGCACAGCGTGCACGTCGACGTCAAGGGATTGCGGCCGGACCGCTGGTACTGGTACCGCTTCATGCTGGGCGACGCGGTCAGTCCGGTCGGCCGCACGCGCACCGCGCCCGCGGCGGGCGCCGAGGTTGCGCGCCTGCGCGTGGCGGTGGCCTCGTGCCAGCACTGGGAATTCGGCAGCTATGGCGCGCACCGCCACATCGCCGCCAGCGCGCCCGACCTGGTCGCCTTCCTCGGCGACTACATCTACGAATGGGGACCGTACCAGCTGCGCCATCCGGCGCGCGCGGTGCGCAGCCACGAATCTTTCACGCTGGGCGACTACCGGCGCCGCTACGCCCAGTACAAGAGCGACTCCGACCTGCAGGCCGCGCACCGCGCCGCGCCGTGGATCGTGACCTGGGACGACCACGAAGTCGCCAACGACTACGCCAGCCTGCGCGACGAACGGCTGGCGGACGACTTCGCGGCGCGGCGCGCGGCGGCGTACCAGGCCTTCTACGAACACATGCCGCTGCGGCTGCCGAACGTGCGGCGCGACAGCTTCGCGGCGATGCGCCTGCACCAGCGCTACGACTGGGGACGGCTGGCGCGCATCCACGTGCTGGACGACCGCCAGTACCGCGCGGTGCAGGCCTGCAGCAAGACCAATCGCGGCGGCTCGAACGCGTTCTATGCGCGCGAGTGCGCGGCGCTGCGCGATCCCAAGCGCAGCATGCTGGGCGGGGAGCAGGAAGCATGGCTCGACGCCGGCCTGCGTTCGTCGCGCGCGCAGTGGAACATCCTGGCGCAGCAGACGCTGATGGCGCAGTCGAGCAGTTCGCCCGTGCGCAAGGAAGGCGATAACCGCGTGTGGAGCGATGGCTGGGATGGCTATCCGCTGGCGCGCAAGCGCCTGCTGGCGTCGCTGCAAGCTTCAAAAGCGCGCAATCCGGTGGTGCTGGGCGGCGACGTGCACACCTTCTATGCCTGCGAACTGCGGCCCGATTTCGTGCGTCCCGTGTCGAACAGGAATCCGGTGGTGGCGAGCGAGTTTTGCGGCACCTCGATCACGTCGAGCTCACGCCCGCAGCAACGCACGCTGGCGCACGTGGCCAACAATCCGCACATGCTGTACGGACGCAGCGACAAGCGCGGCTACATGCTGCTGGAGGTGACGCCGCAGCAGACCACGGCGCGGTTCCTGGGGCTGGACGATGTGCGCAATGCCGGCTCGAAGATCGCGACGCTGGCCTCGTTCAGGGTCACCGACGGCAAGGCCGGCCCGCAGCGCATATGAGAAAAAGGCCGCTGTCGAAGCGGCCCCGGAACCATCACGCCTGCGTCAAGCAGGCTTCTTCTCGTCGCGCAGCTCGCGCCGCAGGATCTTGCCCACATTCGTCTTCGGCAGCGTCTCGCGGAACTCCACGAACTTCGGCCGTTTATAACCGGTCAGCTGCTCCTTGCAGAATGCTTTCACCTGATCCGCCGTCAGCGCCGCATCCTTCTTGACGATATACAGCTTCACCGCCTCGCCCGAGTTCTGGTCCGGCACACCGACGCACGCCACTTCGAGCACGCCCGGCAGCCCCGCCACCACGTTCTCGACCTCGTTCGGATACACATTGAAGCCCGACACCAGGATCATGTCCTTCTTGCGGTCCACGATCCTGGTATAGCCACGTTCATCCATGATGCCGATGTCGCCGGTCTTGAAGAAGCCGTCCGCGGTCATGACCTTGGCCGTCTCGTCGTCACGCTGCCAGTAGCCCGCCATCACCTGCGGGCCGCGCACCGCGATCTCGCCGGCGGTGCCGAACGGGACGCCGTTGCCGGCTTCGTCCAGGATGCGGATCTCGGTCGACGGCAGCGGCAAGCCGATGGTGCCGGTGAATTCGGAGATGTCGCAGCGGTTGGCGGTGACCACCGGCGAGGTTTCGGACAAGCCATAACCCTCGACGATCGGGATGCCGGTGGTGGCCAGCCATTTGTCGGCCACCGCCTTCTGCACCGCCATGCCGCCGCCCGGGCACACCATCAGGCCCGAGAAATCGAGCTTGGCGAAGTCAAGGTTGTTCAGCAGGCCGTTGTACAGCGTGTTCACCGCCGGGAAGATGTTGATGCGGTAGTTACCCAATTCCTTGACGAAGCCCGGAATGTCGCGCGGGTTCGGGATCAACAGGTTCATGCCGCCCACGCGCAGGCCGAGCAGCGCGCACACCGTCAGCGCATAGATGTGGTACAGCGGCAGCGCGCACGCGAACTGCGCCTGCTCGCCGGCCTTCATGCGGCTCAGGGTCGGGGCGAACCAGGCTTCGTTCTGCAGCACGTTGGCGATCACGTGGCGGTGCAGCAGCACCGCGCCTTTCGACACGCCGGTGGTGCCGCCGGTGTACTGCAGGAAGGCGATGTCGTCGTGGCCGATAATGACGGGTTTGAGGGTCTCGCGCGCGCCCTCGGACAGCACCTGGTTGAAGCCGATCGCACCGGGCAGCGACCACGCCGGCACCAGCTTCTTGATCTTGCGCACCACCAGGTTGACCAGCGTGCCTTTCACGGTGCCGAGCAGGTCGCCCATGGTCGCGACCACAGTATGCTTCACCTGCGTCTGGCCAATCACCTGCTCCAGCGTGTGCGCAAAGTTCTCCAGCACCACGATCGCCTCGGCGCCCGAATCGACCAGCTGGTGCTGCAGTTCGCGCGGCGTGTACAGCGGATTGACGTTGACGATCACGTAGCCGGCGCGCAGCACGGCGGCCAGCGCCACCGGATACTGCAGCACGTTGGGCAGCATGATCGCCACGCGCGCGCCCGGTTGCAGGCCGCGCGCCTGCAGCCAGGCGGCCATGCGCTGCGACATCGCATCCAGTTCGGCGAACGTGATGGACTTGCCCATGCAGGCGTAGGCCTTGCGGTCGGCGTACTTGCGGAACGCCTCTTCCAGCAGATGCGTCAGCGAGCGGTACTGGGTCGGGTCGATGTCGGCTGCCACGCCATTCTCGTACGACGAGAGCCAAAATTTATCCATCTGTTCCATTGCCTTCCTTGTTGGTTCCAATAAAACGAGAAAGCCGCCCGGCGGGCGGCTTTCGCCGTCGAAGCCACCGCGCCCCTTAACTTGCCTGCGCCGCCGCCTGCTTCTCGTCGCGCAGCGCGCGCCGCAGGATCTTGCCGACGTTGGTCTTCGGCAGCTCGTCGCGGAATTCGATGTACTTCGGTTTCTTGTAGCCGGTGAACTGCTCCTTGCAGTAGCCCATCAGCTGTTCGGCGGTGAGGTTCGGGTCCTTCCTGACCACGAAGACCTTGACCGCCTCGCCCGAGTGCTCGTCCGGCACGCCCACCACCGCGCATTCGAGCACGCCCGGGTGGCCGGCGATCACGCCTTCCAGTTCGTTCGGATAGACGTTGAAGCCCGAGACCAGGATCATGTCCTTCTTGCGGTCGACGATCTTCACGTAGCCTTGCGCGTCCATGATGCCGACGTCGCCCGAGCGGAAGTAGCCGTCGGCGGTCATCACCTTGGCCGTTTCGTCCGGCCGGTTCCAGTAGCCGGCCATCACCTGCGGGCCGCGGATCGCGATCTCGCCCACCTGGCCAATGCCCAGCTGGCGGCCTTCGTCGTCGACGATGGCGATCTCGGTGGACGGCAGCGGCAGGCCGATGCTGCCGGTGAAGTCCTGCACGTCGCAGCGGTTGCAGGTGGCCACCGGCGCGGTTTCCGACAGGCCGTAACCCTCGATGATAGCCGTCCCCGTGACTTGCCGCCACTTGTCGGCCACCGGCTTTTGCACCGCCATGCCGCCGCCATTGCAGACGCGCAGCGCGGAAAAATCGAGGTGGGCGAAGTCGGGGTTGTTGAGCAGCGCGTTATACAGCGTGTTCACCGCCGGCAGCATGTTGAAGCGGTACTTGGCCAGTTCCTTGACGAAGCCCGGGATGTCGCGCGGATTGACGATCAGGACGTTCAGCGCGCCGGTGCGCATGCCGAACATGGCGCACGCGGTCAGCGCGAAGATGTGGTACAGCGGCAGCGCGCAGATGATGGTGACTTGCTCGCCGCCGGCCTCGCCCAGCGCCGGCTTGGACCACTCCTCGGTCTGCAGCGCATTGGCGATCACGTTGCGATGGGTGAGCGTGGCGCCTTTCGACACGCCGGTGGTGCCGCCGGTGTACTGCAAAAAGGCGACGTCATCGGCCTTGATCCCGGCCGGCTTGAAAGGCATGCGCGCGCCCTGCGCCAGCGCATCCTTGAAGGTGACCATGTTCTGCAGCGAGAACTCGGGCACCATCTTCTTGACGTTGCGGACCACGAAGTTGACCACCATGCCCTTCACCGCACCCAGCATCTCGCCCATGCTCGCCACCACCACGTGGCGCAGCGGGGTCTTGCCCATCACCTGCTGCACCGTATGGGCGAAGTTTTCCAGCACGACGATGGCTTCGGCGCCGGAGTCCTTCAGCTGGTGTTCCAGCTCGCGCGCGGTGTACAGCGGGTTGACGTTGACTACCGTGTAGCCGGCGCGCAGCACGGCGGCCAGCGCCACCGGGTACTGCAGCACGTTCGGCATCATGATCGCGACGCGCGCGCCGGGCGCCATGCCGCGGCTTTGCAGCCAGGCCGCCAGGCGCTTCGAATAGGTGTCGAGTTCGCCGTAGGTGAGGAACTTGTCCATGCACACATAGGCATTGCGGTCCGCATACTTGCCGAAGGATTCTTCCAGCAGGTGCACCAGGGAGCAGTATTGATCCGGGTTGATCTCCGCAGGCACGCCCGGGGGATACGACTGCAGCCAAGTTTTGTCCATCGCTCGCCTCTGTCTCGAATTCGCTGTCGCTGTGGCCGATGCACGTTGCCATGCATCGGTTTCGTTATCGTCGAGCGGCCTGGGTTTCGTTATCGCCGCGCGCGCGAAGCTTATGCCTTTGCTATCGCTGGGTGTGATGCTATCGGGCAGCGCTGTTGCACGCAAGCGCTTTCGCGGCGATTGGAACGTGGACTCTACGAAGCTGCTATGGGGCACCTCCGATGCTGCGCTGCACCACAAGCGCTCCCGGCAGGGTGGTGGCACCGAGGCGCCTGAGGGCGTCATGCCTCGCCTCTTTGTCAAGCTTGGCGAGGCGATTCACCGCATCATAGAAGCCGTTCCAGCTCTTTTCGCGGCGCAGCAAATTGCGGAACGCGGGGACGAAATCGTTGTACGTCGCGATCGAGGCCAGGTGCGCGTTCGAGAGCGGCTCGGCGAAGAAGCGGTCGTAGCCGGCGTAGCCGCCCCAGTTCGCCTTCAGCACCTGGTAGTCGTCCTTCAGCGCGATGAACAGGCGCGCCTTGGTCGCGCGCTTCTGCTCATCCGGCATCATGCTCTTGTAGGTACGGTCCAGTTCGCCACGATAGCGCACCAGCAGCGCCAGGAAGTCGGTCTTGCGGGTCTTGTAGCGTTCATAGGCGTCGCTCATCGCCGGGTTGCCGAAGCGCTCCAGCCAGGCTTCGACGCCGGCCTGCTCCACCGCGCTGGCGAACGATTCGTTGAATTGCGAGTCGCCGGCCACGTAGACCACCTGGTGCGCCAGTTCGTGGAAGATCAGGCGCGCCAGTTCGGCGTCCGGGTAATTGATGAAGGTCGAGACCAGCGGATCGCTGAACCAGCCCAGCGTCGAATAGGCGCTGACGCCGCCCACTTCGACATCGTGACCCTGGGCGCGCAATTGTCTGGCGTAGGCCTGGGCCG
This sequence comes from Massilia sp., assembly GCF_031995545.1. GTDB lineage: Bacteria > Pseudomonadota > Gammaproteobacteria > Burkholderiales > Burkholderiaceae_D > Telluria. The sequence goes on along the minus strand of NZ_DAMAGA010000023.1, from coordinate 9,036 downwards.
CGTCCTTGCTGTAGTAGCCGCGGTAATTCACGCAGCCGGCGACCGGGAAGCACCATTGCATCGGCTTCAATGACAGTTCGGGCGTGGCGACCACGTTCCACAGCACGTAGGGGCGTTTCAGGTTGGTGTAGTTGGTGTAGCTGCCATTGTTCGGCAGCTTCATTTCCTGGATCGCGTAGCGCCGGATCTGGCGCGCCGCCTCGAGGCGGTGGCGCAGCTTGACGTTGGTATTCGAATCGGCGATCCAGTCGTCGATCGGGCGCGCATCGGCCAGCAATTCGAGCTGGCCTTGGGCGGCTTGGGTGTAGTAGGAAAGGGATGAGCAGCTTGACAACATCAGGGCCGCAGCTGCGGCGGCCATGACTGGCCGGAAGGCTTGGGAAAATCTAGAGGGTTTCATCTCGCGTCAAGGGTGCGGCTCTTTCGACCTGCACCAGGGTGTCGTAGAAAGTGGGCGCCCGGCCCATGTCGGTCAAACGCTGGCTGGTGACTTCATTGGCGTTCTTGCCGTCGCTGGCGAGTTTCTTCCACCAGATCGACAATCCCACCACCAATCCAGCACGCGCCTTGTCGGTCACGCGTGCGCGGGCGAGGAACGAACCGCGGTCGTTATAAATGCGCGCCATGTCACCGTGGGCGATGCCGCGCGCGGCGGCATCGTCTGGGTGGATGTCGAGGTGCGGTTCGCCCTCAGTTGCACGCAAGCTCTGTACATTGACAAACGTTGAGTTGAGGAAGTTCCGTGCCGGCGGAGAAATCATCGCCAGCGGATATTTCTTTGCCAATTCGGGATTCGATGCCACCGATTCGTACGGGGCGATATAGGCCGGCACCGGATCGAGGCCGTCGGCCAGCATCTGCTCCGAGAAGAACTCGCACTTGCCCGATGGGGTCGTGAAGCCGCCTTCGGCGAACGGCGCGGCCGGCATGTTCAGCTTTTTCCAGCCGCTGCGCTTGAGCGACTCCCAGTCGAAGTGGATGGCGCGCGTGTCCTTGGTATTGAAGGCCTGGGCCGCGATCTCGTCGTCGCTCTCGCTGAAGCAGGGCTCGGTGTAGCCCATGCGCGCGGCCAGCAGGCGGAAGAATTCGGTGTTCGGTTTCGATTCGCCGACCGGAGCGACGGCGGCGTTGTTCGCCATCATGTACAGGTGGCCGTAGGCCAGGTGCGCATCGACGTGCTCGAGCTGGGTGGTGGCCGGCAGCAGGATGTCGGCGTAGTCGGCGCTGTCGGTGTGGAAGTGTTCCAGCACCACGGTGAACAGGTCTTCGCGCTCGAAGCCGCGCTGCACCTTGGCCGAATCGGGGGCGATCGCCAGCGGGTTGGCGTTGTACACGATCACGGCTTCGATCTTGGGGCCGAACTCGGGCGATGCTTCGGTGAGCAGATCGTCGCCGATGGTGGTCATGTTGATCGTGCGCGGGGTGCGGCCGTCGAGCAGGTCCGGACGCTGCAGCGCCGGGCGGTTGGTCGGGAACGAGGCCGAGGTCGACAGCTGCACGCCGCCGGCAGGATGGCGCCAGGCGCCCACCAGCGCCGGCAGGCAAGTAATGTTGCGCACGCCCATGCCGCCGCCGCGCACGCGCTGCATGCCGTAGTTGACGCGGATCGCGGCCGGTTCGCCGTTCTTCGCGGTCTGGCCGTACAGGCGCGCCAGCTCCACCACTTCCTGCACCGTGATGCCGCAAGTCTCGGCGGTCTTTTCCGGCGTCCATTCGCGCACGCGTTCCTTGAGCGGCTCGAAGCCGAGCGTGTATTTCTCGATGTAGTCGTGGTCGATCAGGTCTTCCGCGATCAGCACGTGCATCATGCCCAGCGCCAGCGCGGCGTCGGTGCCCGGCAGCAGCGCGATGTGCTGGTGGCATTTCTCGGCCGTCAGCGAACGGTACGGATCGATCGCGATCAGCTTGGCGCCGCGGCGCTTGGCTTCCTGGGCGCGCATCCAGAAGTGCAGATTGGAGGCGATCGGATTGCCGCCCCAGATGATGATCAGCTTGGCGTTCTGGAACTCTTCCAGGTCGGTGCCGATCGAACCTCCGATGGTGTAGCGGTAGCCGGTGGCACCGGCGGTGGCGCAGATGGTGCGGTCCAGCAGCGAGGCGCCCAGCTTGTTGAAGAAGCGCAGCGACATCGACTCGCCCTGCACCAGGCCCATGGTGCCGCAATAGCTGTAAGGCAAGATCGCCTGCGGATCGCGCACGGCAATGGCGCTCAGGCGCGCGGCGATCTCGTCCAGCGCCTCATCCCAGCTGATGCGCTCGAACTTGCCTTCTCCCTTGCGACCGACGCGGCGCATCGGGTACAGCACGCGGTCCGGGTGATAGGTGCGGTCGATGTAGCGCGACACCTTGGTGCACAGCACGCCCGCCGTGGTCGGATGCTCCGGATCGCCTTTGACTTCGGTCGCGACGCCGTCTTCGACTTTGACGAGCAGCGCGCAGGTATCGGGGCAATCATGGGGGCAGGTCGCACGGACGAGAGTAGTGGTCATCTTCTTATGAAACAGGGGAAAAGCTGCGAGAAAAACTTCGTGAAACCAATACTTTATACGATTACGACGGGGTCCGTACCCTCCTCTGTTAAGACTGTTTGAGGAAGGCTACAATAGTTAAAAACAAGCCATGTAAGCGTGGCAAGACAATCGTCGACATCGAGGAGAATGCGATGAAACTAGTGGAACCTATCCTGGCAACACAAGCCGAAATTCAATCCATCCGGCGCGACCTGCACGCCCATCCCGAGCTGTGCTACGAAGAACACCGCACCGCCGAGATCGTGGCCGAGCGCCTGACCGCATGGGGCATTCCCGTGGTGCGCGGCCTGGGCGTTACCGGCGTGGTCGGCATCGTCAAGAACGGGACGTCCGAGCGCGCGATCGGCCTGCGCGCCGACATGGATGCGCTGCCGATGCAGGAACTGAACGGCTTCGCCCACGCCTCCACCCACGCCGGCAAGATGCACGCCTGCGGTCATGACGGCCACACGGCGATGCTGCTCGGCGCCGCCCACTATCTGTCGCAACACCGCAACTTCGACGGCACCGTGTACCTGATCTTCCAGCCGGCCGAGGAAGGTGGCGGCGGCGCCAAACGCATGATCGACGACGGTCTGTTCGAGCGTTTCCCGATGGACGCGGTGTACGGCATGCACAACTGGCCCGGCATCGCCGAGGGCAGCTTCGGCGTGGTGGCTGGGCCGATGATGGCGTCCAGTAACGAGTTCCGCGTGACGGTGCGCGGCAAGGGCGCGCATGCGGCCCAGCCGCACCGCGGCATCGATCCGGTGATGGTGGCGGTGCAGATCGCGCAAGCCTGGCAGACCATCGTCTCGCGCGAAAAGAATCCGCTCGAGACGGCGGTGTTGTCGATCACCCAGATCCACGCCGGCAGCGCCACCAACATCATTCCCGACGAAGCCGAGCTGGTCGGCACTGTGCGCACCTTCTCGACCGGGGTGCTGGACCTGATCCAGCGCCGCATGCAGGAAATGGCTGAGGGAATCGCGACCGGCTTCGGCGCTAGTGTCGAGTTCGGCTTCAAGCGCAACTATCCGCCGCTGGTGAATCATCCGGAGCAGACCGCGTTCGCGATCGAGGCGATGCGCGCGGTCGTGGGCGCGGCGCGGGTCGATACCGATGTAGAGCCGACCATGGGCGCCGAGGACTTCGCCTTCATGCTGCAGGCCAAGCCGGGCTGCTATGTGTTCATCGGCAATGGCGAAGGCGAGCACCGCGCCGGCGGCCACGGACTGGGGCCGTGCCAGCTGCACAATGCCAGCTATGACTTCAACGACAACCTGCTGCCGATCGGGGCCAGCTATTGGGTGCGTCTGGTGGAGATGAGCCTGCCTGCGGGCTGAGCTCGTATCATGGGCAGCCGGGCCTGCGGCCCGGCTTTATTGTTTCGGCTCAGAACAGGCCGAGGAATTTCTTCTTGACCGTGTTCTTGCGTGCCGGGTTGGCCACGTCGGTCACGTCCTTCTCATTGAAGCAATCGAGCAGCTCGGCGAAGCCGCGCCGGCGCGCCAGATCCAGTTCTTGCTGGAACAGCGGCACCACGCAGTGGAAATAAATGTCCTTGCCGTCGACCGTCAGCGAGTGGAACGGTTCCGGCGCCGACACCGGCGGCAGCACGATGGCGCCGCTAAAAGCCACACTCGCCGTGTACGGCTTGGCCGGGTGGCCGTTCGGCACCGAGTGGCCGAGGCCGAGCCAGGTCGCCTGCTTGTGCGGATAGTGCGCCAGATGGCACAGCAGGGCCACCGGCCAGTACCAGCGCTCGTCCTGCACCGAGGTCTCATCCAGCTTCCAGCTGGCCGGCAAGCTCATCATCAGTTCGGCATACGGCGGCGCGCCTTCGGGAGTCGTCATCGCCTTCTGGCTCATGCCCGAAGTCACCAGGCGCATGAAGGGATACGCCGGGCTCGGCTCGATTACATGGATATCGACCTGGATCTCGTCCTTGGCGGTTTCGTGGAACACCAGCGCCGGCTTGCCCAGGTGGGCGGCGATGTGGTCGGCGACCGGGTCGTGCGGCAGCACGGCGGGCGCGGCTTCGCGCTGCATGGGGGCGGTGAGCGGGTACAGCGGGGTGATGGTTGGTTCGGCCATTGTCATTGATGAAAGTCGGTTGCGGCGGGCGTTATGATACCTGTCCCGCACAGTTGGAGGGCCGTCAGCGAAGGTTTGTTCACACTTGTACAATGGCGCATTGCACAAGAAGTTTTGACAAGACTGCTGCAACCTCATCCCAAGGTCAACCATGATTACTACGAAAAAAATGAGCGCGCTGGCCGCGCTGTGCGCCGCACTGTGCGCGCCATCGGCTTTCGCCCAATCCAACTTCGCCAACGGCTACATCGATTCGTTCTCGGTCGAGTACGGCTCGGGCCCGCAGCAGCGCATGGGCCGCATCGCCTTCCAGTCCGACTGGGACAAGCAATGGTTCGCCGGCAATGGCCGTCACCTGTCGGGCTACTGGGAAGGCAACCTGGCCCTGTGGCGCCTGAACTCGTACGAGAACGTGCGCGGCCGTAACAAGAACATCGGCGTCATCGGCTTCACCCCGGTGTTCCGCTACCAGAACGACAACAAACTCGGCTTCTACGGCGAGATCGGCATCGGCGTCAACCTGTTCTCGACCCTGTACAAGAACGAAGACAAGGAACTGTCGACCGCCTTCCAATTCGGCGACCACCTGGGCATCGGCTACACCACCGCAAAATGGGACTTCGGCCTGAAGTACCAGCACTACTCGAACGCCAGCATCAAGAGCCCGAACGCGGGCGCCAACTGGCTGATCGCGAAAGCGGCCTACCGCTTCTGATAAGCGGCCTACCGCTTCTGATACCGCGTCTGATGCCGCTGTTGATGCCGCAGTGCGCCGGTGCGGTCACTGGCGCGGGCATCTTGCAATGTATGACACAATCGGGCCTCGCGCCGCGCTTGCGCGCGCTGTTTTGAAGAGGCCCGATTGACCCCGTCCCCTACCCTCAAGCGCTACCTTCCCTGGCTGGTTGCCACTGCCCTGTTCATGGAGCAGTTGGACGCGACCATCGTCAATACCGCCATTCCCAGCATCGCCGCCAGCCTCGGCGTCACCCCGCTGAGCCTGAAGTCGGTGGTTACCAGCTACATCCTCGGCCTGGCGGTCGGGATCCCGGTCAGCGGCTGGATGGCCGACCGCTACGGCACCAAGCGCGTGTTCTTCATCGCGATCGCGATCTTTACCACGGCTTCGGTGCTGTGCGGACTGTCGCTGAATGCCCAGATGATGACGGCGGCGCGCCTGCTGCAGGGGCTGGGAGGCGCGATGATGATGCCGGTCGGACGGCTGGCCATCGTACGCACCTTCCCCAAGAACGAGTTGCTGGGGGCGATGAACTTCGTGATCATCCCGGCCCTGATCGGCCCGCTGCTGGGTCCGACGATCGGCGGCCTGATCGTGCACTGGGCGTCGTGGCGCGTCATCTTCTTCGTCAATATCCCGTTCGGACTGGCCGCGATGTACTTTGTCTGGCGCCATATGCCGGACTACCGCTCGGACGAGCGCCGTCCGCTCGACGTGCTCGGTCTGATCCTGTTCAGCAGCGGCACCGCCCTGCTGTCGTGGGTGCTGGAAGTGTTCGGCGAGCACACGCTGGACGGCATGACCGCCGGCCTGCTGCTGTTGCTGTCGTTCGGCCTGCTGGCGACCTATGCCTGGCATGCCTGCCGCACCAAATTCCCGCTGCTGCGCCTGACACTGCTCAAAGTGCGCACCTTCCGCATCTCAGTGCTGGGCGGCTTCGTAACCCGGCTCGGCGTCGGCGGCCTGCCCTTCCTGCTGCCGCTGCTGTATCAGCTGGGCATGGGCTTGCCGGCATGGCAGTCGGGCCTGCTGATGATGCCGTCGGCGCTGGGCGCGATGGGCATGAAGATGTTCGCGCCCAAGCTGCTGAACCGCTTCGGCTACCGTCAGGTGCTGGTGATGAACACGGTCTGCATCGGCATCACGATCGCCCTGTTCACCCTGGTCAGCGCGAGCACGCCGCTGCCGCTGGTCGTCGCGATCAGCCTGATGCAGGGACTGTTCAACTCGCTGCAATTTTCGAGCATGAACACGCTGGCCTATGCCGACATCGAGGGGCCCGATTCCAGCATGGCCAGCACCATCTCGAGCTCGTTCCAGCAATTGTCGATGAGCTTCGGGCTGGCGGCCGGCTCGATCGTCACCGCCTGGTTCCTGGGCGGCGTGTCGCAGACCAACCAGGGCCAGGTGACGCAGGCGCTGCACCATGGCTTCAGCGTACTGGCGGGGCTGACGCTGATCTCGTCGCTGATCTTCTGGCGCCTGCGCCGCAACGATGGCGACAGCATCAGCCGCGGGCAGATCAAGGCACAGCAGGCGGCGGAGCCGGTGACGACGTCGCCGTAGCGCTCGTTCATTGATGGCTTAGTGCCAGGCGACATAAGGCAGCACGCCCCACCAGGTCAGGACCAGCAGCAGTTGCAGTGCTGCTGCCAGCGCAAGCAGATCGGCGATTGACCGTGCCAGTCGTGCTTGCCTGAACCACAGCAGGATGCCGGCCAGCATGGCGAATGGCATCAGGTGAGTCGCTACTGCCAGCAGGATGTTGCCGATCGTCGGGTCGCCAAGTTGCATGAATGATTGAGCGGACAGGAAAGGCAGCGCTGCGACAATGAGCAACAAGGGCGCGCTGCCAATCATGAGCGGCGCTGGCCTGCGTGGCCCTTTCGCGATCAGGCGCCAGGCGCCGACCAGCAGCACGTACGACAAGCCCGCCAGGCCCAGCAATAAACTGATCCACAGCGCGGCGAATGCAATCAGCGGCATCTGTCGGTGACTGCGAATGCCGTTGCTGAACATGCGGCGGCCGTCTTCCGAGATGTACAGGACGTGTGACGGACGCATGCGGTCTACGGCGCGGAACAGGGCTGGTCCCACTGGGCTGAGCGTGACCGGATTTGCCTAGAGCGTGCGCAGCAATAGGCCATCGCCGGCCGTACCGACGTGCGTGGCGTTGAACACGACATCGATCCAGGCCAGTGAGGCAATACCGCTGGTCGTGGGCACATATATCCCGCGCCATGGCGCCAGATCGACAGCGTTGGCAATCGTGGGAACGGGAGACTCGGGCGGCATGGCGAGCCGTTCGGTCAGCAAGCGGTTGAAGCGTTCGTAATCGGCGGTCTCGCTATTGGTGTTGAACGCGACAAAGAAACCTTTGGCATGCTCGGGAAAGATGCACAGCATGCTGCGAAAGCCCACCGTGCCGCCGGGGTGGCAGGCGCCGACTACCCTGTTGCGGTCACGTACCGCCAGGGCTAGGCCGTGGCCGGTATCGAGACCATGATTGGCTGCTTCGGTACCCTTGGGTGGCGCAAGCGCAGCCAGCAGCTCGGGTGCGACAAATACGTCTCCATCAACCTTGCCATCACTCAGCAGGAACTGCATGAAGCGGCCCATGTCATGGGCCGTAGTGGCAAATTGTTCGACCGGGCGCATGAAGCTGGCGGTCACTGGATACGGCTGCATGCGGTCAAGGTGGCCCATGGCTAGTTTCGGGTCGGCATCCGCACCCTGCTGGGTGCGGAAAACGAAAGTACTGTCGCGCATGCTGAGTGGCGCCAGAATGGATCGGTCCATATAGCGCTCATAGGGCTGCTTGGTGACGGCTTCGATCACCATCGCCAGCAGGATGTAGCCGGTATTCGAATACGCGTAATTGCGCCCGGGACGCGTGCGTACGCGCAACAGGCCGTTGTGCGTCATGATGTCCTGGGCGAGTGGCGCAGTCGGCCGTGCGCACTGGCTGAAAAGCTGCGACAGGCGAAAGTTCTCGAGGCCGGCGGTATGCATCATCAGATGCCGCACCGTGACCGGATCGCTAGCGGCCCATGGGTTATCGATCGCTAGCTGCGGCAACAGCGCAGCAACGTCGGCATCGAGCGACAGTTTGCCGGTCGTGATCAGGTGCAGCACGCCAATTGCGAGCACGACCTTGGTCACCGAACCGGTTTGCGTGCGGGTGGCATTCATCATGCGTTCGCCTGTAGCGGCATTCTTGATGCCGATGGCGCCAGTCTCGATGCCGTGTTCAGGGGTGACAATCGACCATAGCGCGCCACTGAGACCTTCCTTGCGCAGCGCTTCCCCAAATAAGCCGTCGATCGACGGAGTGGCTTGCGCATTCAGTGTGAACAGCAGCGAAATCAGCAGAAATTTCGTGACAAAGCCTGCATTGCACATCGCCTGAATCGGTGTCATCGAGCGGCTCCTGGCCAGATTGATTACACCGAGCTTAGCGGCTGGTCAGCGGCTTGTCGTCATGCCAGCGACGAGTGGAAGCAGGAACCGATGAGCTGTCGAAATGAACGATAAACAGTTTGACCGGCCTGTGCATTTTCTCTTGTAGGATGGCGGCTTCGCCGCCGACGCGTTCAGCCAGTGTTTGATGCGGCGAACCGTTCACGAAGCCCAATGCAAAAAACCCCACCAGATCACTGGTGGGGTTTTTCATATAACTAGCCTGACGAT
>NZ_DAMAGA010000022.1:0-87386 GCF_031995545.1 Massilia sp. | reverse complement strand
CCGCGACCCCCGGCGTGACAGGCCGGTATTCTAACCAACTGAACTACCGCTCCAGACTTGCGTCTCGTACGTTTTGTTGGCGGAGCGGACGGGGCTCGAACCCGCGACCCCCGGCGTGACAGGCCGGTATTCTAACCAACTGAACTACCGCTCCAGACTTGCGTCTCGTACGTTTTGTTGGCGGAGCGGACGGGGCTCGAACCCGCGACCCCCGGCGTGACAGGCCGGTATTCTAACCAACTGAACTACCGCTCCAGCAAAACATACTTCAACAAAGCTTCAGGATGGATGTGCATCGATCCTTCTGCTCTCTTCGCATGTCACCGCGAAGAAGGCATTAGTTTACAGCATCTTTCAGCGCTTTACCAGCCTTAAATTTTGGAACCTTGGCGGCCTTGATCTTGATGGGTTCCTTGGTGCGCGGATCGCGGCCGGTGCGCGCAGCGCGCTCGCCGACGGTGAAGGTACCGAAGCCGACCAGCGTGACGCTGTCGTTCTTCTTCAGGCTTTCGGTGACGGCTTCGATCATGGCGTCGAGTGCACGCGTCGCCGAGGCCTTCGTAATGTCCGCGGACTTCGCGATTTCTTCGATCAGTTCTGTCTTGTTCACTCGTTCCCTCGTTGTCGTTCGTGGCGCTGTGGGGCGCCTTTACTGCAAAAGTGCAGGGCGTATTAAACAAGGGCAACATGGCGATGTCAAGGTCGATGGCCGCAATGGACCCGGAGTTTAGTGCCCGGGCACGTATCAGAAGCGGGTCGCGCGCGCCGCTTTTACAGGCTGCGCGCAAAAAAACAGGCGCCCGCAGGCGCCTGTTCATCATTCGAGCTCGCGCCCGGACATCAGTGCTTGACCACCTCGCCCTGCCCTTCGGCCGGCGTTGCCGCCACCGAGGCAACGGCAGGCACGTCGGCCAGCGCTTCCGGCTGACGCTCCAGCGCCACTTCCAGCACCTTCTCGATCCAGCGCACCGGCACGATCTCGAGCTGGTTCTTGACGTTGTCCGGAATCTCGGCCAGGTCCTTCACGTTCTGCTCGGGGATCAGGACCGTCTTGATGCCGCCGCGATGCGCCGCCAGCAGCTTCTCTTTCAGGCCGCCGATCGGCAGCACCTCGCCGCGCAGCGTGATCTCGCCCGTCATCGCCACGTCGCCGCGCACCGGGATGCCGGTGAAGGCCGACACCAGCGCGGTGGTCATGCCGATACCGGCCGACGGACCATCCTTCGGCGTGGCGCCTTCCGGCACGTGGATGTGGATATCGGTCTTCTCGAACACCTCGTTCTTGATACCCAGGCGCTGGGCGCGAGAACGCACCACGGTGCGGGCCGCCTCGATCGATTCCTTCATCACGTCGCCCAGGGTACCGGTACGGATCACCGCGCCCTTGCCGGGCACGTTCACCGCTTCGATGGTGAGCAGGTCGCCGCCGACTTCGGTCCATGCCAGGCCGACCACCTGGCCGATCTGGTTTTCCTTCTCGGCCACGCCGAAGTCATAGCGGCGCACGCCCAGGAACTTGTCCAGGTTCTCGCTGCCCACGACCACACGCTTGGCGGTGGCTTTCTCGCCCTTCTCGTCGCGTTTCAGCAGCAGCATCTTGACCACCTTGCGGCAGATCTTCGACACTTCGCGCTCGAGCGAACGCACGCCGGCTTCACGGGTGTAGTAGCGGATGATGTCGCGGATCGCGGCTTCCTCGACCGTGATTTCCTCTTGCTTCAGACCGTTGTTCTTGAGCTGCTTCGGCAGCAGGTAGCGCTGGGCGATCGAGGTCTTCTCGTCTTCGGTGTAGCCCGACAGGCGGATCACTTCCATCCGGTCCAGCAGCGCCGGCGGGATGTTGAACGAGTTCGAGGTCGCCACGAACATCACGTCCGACAGGTCGAAGTCGACTTCCAGGTAGTGGTCCGAGAAGGTGTGGTTCTGTTCCGGATCCAGCACCTCGAGCAGGGCCGACGACGGGTCACCGCGGAAGTCCGCGCCCATCTTGTCGATCTCATCTAACAGGAACAGCGGATTGCGCACCCCGACCTTCGCCAGCGACTGCAGCACCTTGCCCGGCATCGAGCCGATATAGGTACGGCGGTGGCCGCGGATCTCGGCTTCGTCGCGCACGCCGCCGAGCGCCATGCGCACGAACTTGCGGTTGGTGGCGCGGGCGATCGACTGGCCCAGCGAGGTTTTACCCACGCCCGGAGGACCGACGAAGCACAGGATCGGCGCTTTCAGCTTGTCGACGCGCTGCTGCACCGCGAGGTATTCCAGGATGCGTTCCTTGATCTTGTCGAGGCCGTAGTGATCCTGCTCGAGCACGTTCTGGGCGTTCTCGAGGTCGGCGGTGACCTTCGACTTCTTTTTCCATGGCAGCGAGACCAGGGTGTCGATGTAGTTGCGCACCACGGTCGCTTCGGCCGACATCGGCGACATCAGTTTCAGCTTGCGGATCTCGGCCTGGGCTTTTTCCATGGCTTCCTTCGGCATCTTGGCTGCAATAACTTTCTTCTCGAGCTCTTCGATGTCGGCGCCCTCTTCGCCTTCGCCCAGTTCCTTCTGGATCGCCTTGACCTGTTCGTTCAGGTAGTACTCGCGCTGCGACTTCTCCATCTGGCGCTTGACGCGGCCACGGATGCGCTTCTCGACCTGCAGGATGTCCAGTTCGCCTTCCAGCTGGCCGAGCAGGTGCTCGAGGCGCTTGGCGACGTTGAAGATCTCCAGGATCACCTGCTTCTGCTCGAGCTTGAGCGGCAGGTGCGCGGCAACGGTGTCGGCCAGGCGACCGGCGTCGTCGATGCCGGCCAGCGACGCCAGGATCTCGGGCGGGATTTTTTTGTTGAGTTTGACGTACTGGTCGAACTGCTGCACGATCGCGCGGCGCATCGCTTCGACTTCGGAATCGTCGCCGATTTCCGAATTCAAAGGAGTCAGCTCGGCGGTGAAATGGGTGGCGCCATCGGTAATATTATCGATGCGCGCGCGCTGGGCGCCTTCGACCAGCACCTTCACGGTACCGTCCGGCAGCTTCAGCATTTGCAGAATATTGGCCACGCAGCCGATCTCGTAGATGTCTGCGGCGGAAGGTTCGTCCTTGGCGGCGGCCTTCTGGGCAGCCAGCATGATGCTCTTGCCCTGTTCCATGGCGGCTTCCAGCGCCTTGATGGATTTGGGACGACCGACGAACAGAGGTATCACCATATGCGGGAACACAACCACATCGCGCAACGGCAGGAGTGGCAGCGTCGTTTGCTCGGTTAATTTCGGAGTTGTCATGGCATACCTTATAGAAAGCGTGTTTCTGAATCTGGGCGCTCGCAGCCAAATCTCAAGTCCGGGCTGCGAAAAATATTTTCTACAAGTAAAAAATATCAACTTGTCGAATCATCATTTGCCGTTCCAATAAAAGACCGCCGGCTTCAATTCCATCGTAAATAAAAAAGCCACTGCGCGGCGCACCGCGAGTGGCTTTTCGATTGAAGCCTGCGTCTTTTATTGAGATTGATTGTACCGAGTTAAGTCCGTACGGCAAGCCTTTTTAAGACGTGCGCGCTGGATTTTTTCAGTTTTCTCCCGACGCTTTTGCTGTTTCGCTGTAAATCAGCAAAGGCTTGGCACCGTTGGTGATCGTGTTTTCATCAATAACGACTTTCACGACATTCTGCTGGCTTGGCAATTCGTACATCACGTCGAGCAGCGCGTGTTCGAGAATCGAACGCAGGCCGCGCGCGCCGGTTTTGCGCGCCAGTGCTTTCTTGGCAATCGCGTGCAGCGCGGCCGGACGGATTTCCAGTTCGGCGCCTTCCATTTCGAGCAGTTTCGAATACTGCTTGATCAGTGCGTTCTTCGGCTCGACCAGAATCTGGATCAGCGCTTCCTCGGTCAGTTCGCTCAGCGCGGCGACCACCGGCAGACGGCCGACCAGCTCGGGGATCAGACCGAACTTGATCAGGTCTTCCGGCTCGGCTTCGAGCAGGATCTCGGCGTTGTAGTCGTCGTTCTGGCTCTTGACCGTGGCGCCGAAACCGATGCCGCTCTTCACCGACCGGTTCTGGATCACCTTGGCCAGACCGTCGAAGGCGCCGCCGCAGATGAACATGATGTTGGTGGTGTCGATCTGCACGAAGTCCTGGTTCGGGTGCTTGCGCCCGCCCTGTGGCGGCACCGAGGCCATGGTGCCCTCGATCAGCTTCAGCAGTGCTTGCTGCACGCCTTCGCCCGAGACGTCGCGCGTGATTGACGGATTGTCCGATTTACGCGAAATCTTGTCGATCTCATCGATGTAGACGATGCCGCGCTGCGCCTTTTCCACCTCGTAGTTGCAGCTTTGCAGCAGCTTCTGGATGATGTTCTCGACGTCTTCACCGACATAGCCGGCTTCGGTCAGCGTGGTCGCGTCGGCGATCACGAACGGCACGTTCAGCATGCGCGCCAGGGTCTGGGCCAGCAGGGTCTTGCCGGAGCCGGTCGGGCCGACGAGCAGGATGTTGCTCTTGGCCAGTTCGACGTCGTCCTTCTTGCCCAGGTGCTTGAGGCGCTTGTAATGGTTGTACACCGCCACCGACAGGATGCGCTTGGCCGTTTGCTGGCCGATCACATACTGGTCGAGCAGTTCGGTGATTTCGAGCGGCGTCGGCAGATCGGACTTGGCGCCCGCCACCGTTTCGACGTTCGACGTTTCATCGCGGATGATGTCGTTGCACAGGTCGATGCATTCATCGCAGATGAACACCGACGGTCCCGCGATCAGCTTTTTGACTTCGTGCTGGCTCTTTCCGCAGAAGGAGCAGTACAGAAGTTTTTCGCCGCTGGAGGATTTTTTGTCTGACATGGGGGCAGGAATCTATTTAATTGCTATCAATATAAGGCGGATGCGGGCACGTAACAAGTATGAAGGCCAATAGCGGATCGAGTCAATCCAGGGTCAGCGTCGAGATGGACTCCATTCGACGCGGGTAGGCCGCCCGCAAACGACACGTGCACAAACATGCTACCCGAAATAAAAAACAAACGCCCGGACGGTTGCGCGTCCGGGCGTTTTTTGGCAACACCTTGTCGGATGCCCGGGCAGTAACTTAGCCGCGGCTGGTCAGGACCTTGTCGATCATGCCATATTCAACCGATTCCTCGGCCGACATGAAGCGGTCGCGGTCGGTGTCCTTGTGGATCTGCTCGATGCTCTGGCCGGTATTGTCGGCCATGATGCGCGCCAGACGCTCGCGCAGGTACAGGATTTCCTTGGCCTGGATTTCGATATCCGACGCCATGCCCTGCGAACCGCCCGACGGCTGGTGAATCATGACGCGCGAATTCGGCAGCGAGAAGCGCTTGCCCTTGGCGCCGGCGGCCAGCAGGAAGGCGCCCATCGAGGCAGCCAGGCCGGTGCACAGGGTCGAGACGTCCGGCTTGATGAAGTTCATGGTATCGAAGATCGCCAGGCCAGCCGAGACCGAACCGCCCGGCGAGTTGATGTACAGCGAAATATCCTTGTCCGGATTCTCGCTCTCCAGGAACAGCAGCTGGGCCACGATCAGGTTGGCCATCTGGTCGTTGACAGGACCGACCAGGAAGATCACGCGCTCCTTGAGGAGGCGCGAGTAGATGTCATAGGCGCGCTCGCCGCGACCGCTTTGCTCGATCACCATCGGCACCATGCCGAGGGCTTGCGTATCCAATGCCGGATTGTGAATCATACCTGTCTCGTTCCTTTGTAATTGGGGCGCCCAACGGGCCATGAAAAAAAACAACCTGCTGAAAAAAATGCCGGCCACGCAGGCCGGCAATTTTACTCTCAGGCCTGAGGGATGCTGCCCATCAGTTCATCGAAAGCGATGGTCTTGGTCGAGACCTTCGCCTTGCCGAGTACATAGTTGACGACGTTTTCTTCCAATACAAGAGCTTCCACTTCGCCCAGACGACGGCGGTCGCTGAAGTAGTACTTCAGGACCTCTTTCGGATCTTCGTAGCTCTGCGAGAAGTCTTCGATCTGTGCCTTCACCTGCTCTTGGGTAGCTTGCAGGTTGTTGTCAGCGACCAGTTGCGACAGGATCAGACCCAGACGCACGCGGCGCTCTGCCTTGTCCTTGAACATTTCGGCCGGGAATGGCAGCTTCGACACGTCCATGCCGCGCTGTGCCATGTCCTGGCGGGTCATCTCGGCCAGGCGCTCCGAATCCTGATCGATCATCACGCTCGGCACGTCCAGTTCGGTCGACTTGACCAGCGCGTCCATCACGGCTTCCTTGTTGCGCGCTTTGACACGTGCGGTGACTTCGCGTTCCAGGTTGACCTTGATATCTTCGCGCATTTTTTCGATCGAGCCGTCTTCGATGCCGAGCGACTTGGCGAATTCGGCGTCGACTTCAGGCATGTGCGCCCATTCCAGGTTCTTCAGGGTGATGGTGAACTCGGCGGTTTTGCCGGCCACATCTTTACCGTGGTAATCCTCCGGGAAGGCCAGCGGGAAGGTCTTGCTTTCGCCGACTTTCAGACCGACGGTGGCGGCTTCAAATTCCGGCAGCATGCGGCCTTCGCCCAGCACGAACGGGTAGTTCTCGGCCTTGCCGCCTTCGAACTCGACGCCGTCCAGGGTGCCGACGAAGTCGACGGTCACGCGGTCGCCGTTGGCAGCCACGGCTTCGCCGCCGGTGCCGTGCTCGCCTGCCTCACCCTTGGTGTGGTAGTGCACGCGCTGCTTGCGCAGGATGTCGATGGTCTTGTCGATCTCGGCGTCGGTCACTTCGGTGGCGACGGTTTCGACTTCGACAGCGCCCAGGTCGCCGATGGTGACGTCCGGATAGACTTCGAAGGTGGCGTCGAAGGAGAGAACGCCTTCTTCAGCATCTTGCTTCGGTTCGATTTTCGGGAAACCGGCAACGCGCAGCTCGTTGGCGACGGCGGCGTCGTTGAACGCGCGGCCAACCTTGTCGTTCAGGACGTCGGTCTCGATCTGGTAGCCGTACTGGGCGGCGACCATCTTCAGAGGCACCTTGCCCGGACGGAAGCCCGGCGCACGCGCGGTCTTGGCCTGCTGTTTCAGGCGCTTTTCGACTTCGGTACGGACGTCAGCTACCGGAAAAGAGATCGTCAAGCGACGCTCGAGTTTACCCAGGGTTTCGACTGCAGTTGCCATTGTAAAAATCGTCCAAAAAAATAATTATTCGTGGTGCGAGGAGGGGGACTCGAACCCCCACGCCATTGCTGGCGTCAGGACCTAAACCTGGTGCGTCTACCAATTTCGCCATCCTCGCGCAGGATTGCATATTGCCACAAAAACAAAGGGCGCCCGTGGTAGAACCGGTCGCCCTGCACTCCATTGTTTAGGGGCTACAACTTCAAACGATTATTTTACTGGATTTTCTGTCACTATTGGGGCGAATTTTATCCGCGTGCGCTGAGAGCCAACTCATGCGTAGGGTTGGCGGCTTCGCCGCCGACGCGGTGGTAGTTTGCGCCAAGATCATCCGGCGCGAAATCGGAGCCGATAACGATCACCGCGTCGGCGGCAGAGCCGGCTGCGCGCCCCGGCCAACCCTACGCGTTACGCTTGCGGTTTTTTGACCCGGAACCAGGCCGCATACAGCGCCGGCAAGAACAGCAGCGTCAACGCCGTCGCCACCAGCAGGCCACCCATGATCGCCACCGCCATCGGGCCCCAGAACGTCGAGCGCGACAACGGAATCATCGCCAATGCAGCCGCGGCAGCCGTCAGCAGAATCGGCCGGCAACGGCGTACCGCCGCTTCCACGATCGCATCCCACGGGTGGGCGCCCGCCGCGATGTCCTGCTCGATCTGGTCGACCAGGATCACCGAGTTCCGGATGATCATGCCGAACAGCGCGATCACGCCCAGGTTCGCCACGAAACCGAACGGACGGTCCAGGATCAGGAGCGCCATCGCCGCCCCCGCCACACCGAGCGGTCCGGTCAGGAACACCAGCATCGAGCGCGAGAAGCTGTGCAGCTGCAGCATCAGCAGCGTGAACGTGATGAACAGCACCAGCGGCACGTTGGCCATGATCGACGCTTCCGCTTCCGAACTGTCGGCCGCGGCGCCCTCCACCGTCAGGCGATAGCCTGCCGGCAGCCTGGCGCGGATCTCCGCCAGTTTGGCATCGATCTGCGCCGTCACGGTCGGGCCCTGGATGCCTTCGACCACGTCGGACTGCACCATCACCGCCCACTCGCGCCCTTCGCGCCAGACCACGCCCGGCTCCCACACGAACTGCACCCGCGCCACCTGGCCGATGGTGACGGCGCGCCCGTTTGCGGTGGGCACCAGCGCCTCGGACAGCTTGGTGATGGTGGCGCGTTCTTCCACCGGCTGGCGCACCACGATGTCGATCAGGCGGTTCGATTCGCGGAACTGGCCGATCGGGGTGCCGGTCAGCGTGGTGTTGACCGTGCGCCGCACCGCCTGCGAGGTCACGCCCAGCGCGCGCAGCTTGTCCTGGTCGAGGTCCAGGCGCAGCACCTTGACCGCTTCGTTCCAGTTGTCGTTCACGCCCAGCGTGTTCGGGTTGGCGCGCATGACTTCCTTGACCTGGTCGGCCACGCCGCGCACGACGCCGATGTCAGGCCCCAGCACCTGGAACTGCACCGGATACGGCACCGGCGGCCCGTTCGGCAGCAGCTTGACGCGGCCGCGCACTTCGGGGAAATCGGTGCGGAAGGCATCGATGATCTTCAGGCGCAGCGCTTCGCGCGCCGCCGTATCGACCGGCAGCACGACGACCTGCGACACGTTCGACTGCGGGAAGATCTGGTCCAGCGGCAGGTAGAACCGCGGGCTGCCGGTGCCGACGTAGCTGGTCACGCTCTGCACGCCCTCTTGCTTGCCGAGGAAGGCTTCGAAGCGCTTCACGGTCGCTTCGTTGGCGGCGAAGCTGGTGCCTTCCGGCGACCACAGTTCCACCATCAGTTCGGGGCGGCTGGAATCGGGGAAGAACTGCTTCTCGATGAAGTTGAAGCCGAACACGCCCAGCGCGAACACGCCCAGGCTCAGCGCGATGGTGGTCTTGCGCCACTCGACGCACCAGTTGACCAGGCGGCGGAAGCGCTGGTAGCCGGGCGTGTCGAACACGTCGTGGCTGCTCTCGCCCGGCGCGTGGGGCTTGACCTTGAGCAGCATGAAGCCGATATACGGCGTGAACATCACCGCCACCACCCACGAAATGAGCAGCGCCAGCCCGTTCACCGAGAACATGGTGAAGGTGTACTCGCCGGCCGTCGATTCGGCGAGGCCGATCGGCAAGAATCCGGCCGCCGTGATCAGGGTCCCGGTCAGCATCGGCATCGCGGTCGAGGTGTAGGCAAAGGTAGCGGCTTCGAAGCGCGACAGGCCCTCCTCCATCTTCCGCACCATCATTTCGACCGCGATGATGGCGTCGTCCACCAGCAGGCCGAGGGCGATGATCAGCGCGCCCAGCGAAATCTTGTGCAGCGAGATGTCGAGCATGCGCATGAACAGGAAGGTGATCGCCAGCACCAGCGGGATCGACAGCGCCACCACCAGGCCCGGATACACGTCCACCCGCCATTTGGGCTTGCTGTGCAGGCCGAGCGCCAGGAACGACACCGCCAGCACGATCACGATCGCCTCGATCAGCACCTTGACGAATTCGCCCACCGACTGGGTCACGGCCTGCGGCTGGTCGGCCACGCGTTCGAGCTCGATCCCGACCGGGAGCTGGGCGCGGATGCGCGCCACGGTCTCGGCCAGTCCCTCGCCCATGGTGATGATGTTGCCGCCCTTTTCCATCGACACGCCCAGGCCGATCACTTCCTTGCCGTTGTAGCGCATCTTGTCGCCTGGCGGGTCCTGATAGCCGCGCTTGACCGTGGCGAAGTCGCCCAGGCGGAAGGTGGTGCCGCCGGCGCGCAGCTGCAGGTCTTCGATCTGCTGCAGGTTGCGCAGGGCGCCGGTGACGCGCACCTGCAGATTGTCGGTCGGAGTGACCAGCACGCCGCTGGCCTCGATCTGGTTCTGGGTTGCGATCTGGTTGACGATCTGCTCGAACGGCACGCCCAGCTGGGCGAACTTCTTGCTCGAAAATTCGATGTACACCTTTTCGTTCTGCACCCCGAACTGCTCGACCTTCGCCACCAGCGGCACGCGCAGCAGTTGCTGGCGCACGAAGTCGGCGTAGTCGCGCATCTCGGCGTAGCTGAAGCCGTCGCCCGAGAGCGCGAAGATCGAGCCGTAGGTGTCGCCGAATTCGTCGTTGAAGAAGGGGCCGATCACGCCTTCCGGCAGCGTGGCCGCCATGTCGCCGATTTTCTTGCGCACTTGGTACCAGGCCGGCGCGGTCTCCTTGGGCGGGGTCGATTCGCGCAGTTCGAGGATGATGGTGGTTTCGCCCGGCTTGGAAAAGCTGCGGATGCGGTCGATGTACGGCGTCTCCTGCAGCTTGCGCTCCAACGGGTCGGTGACCTGTTCGGCCATCTGCAGCGCGGTGGCGCCCGGCCACACGGCGCGCACCACCATGACGCGGAAGGTGAACGGCGGATCTTCGTCCTGGCCCAGTTCGAAGTAGCTCATGATGCCGAACAGCAGGCAGGCGGCGATCAGGAAGCGCGTGAGCGGGATGTGTTCCAGCGCCCAGCGCGACAGGTTGAAACCCTTCATTTGCCTTCCCCGCTGCCAGCGCTGGCGGACGACGCGTTATTGCCCGCGTTGCCGGAAACCGCGGCTTCGGTATCGGCGCGGCGCGCCACGTCGGCTGTCAGGATGCGCACCTTCTGGCCGGGTTTGAGCTGATTGACGCCGGCGGTCACGATCTGCTGGCCGGCGCTGACGCCGCTCGCCAGCAAGACGTCGTTGTCGGCCTGGCCGGCCACCTCGACATTCACCAGGCGCACCGCCCCCTTCTCCACCACCCACACGCTTGTCGCGCCCTTGTTCTGTACCAGGGCCGTGAGCGGCACGCGCAGTGCGGCGCCGCCCTTGTTGCCGCTGGCGCCGGCCACCAGTTCCACGGTCGCCGTCATCCCCAGGCGCACATCCTGGCGCGCCGGGATCGACACCTTGACCGTATAGGTACGGCTGGCCGGATCGGCCACCGGCGACACTTCGCGGATCTTGCCGGGAATGGTCTGGTCGGCATTCGCCCACAGGCGCACGGTCACGGCGCCGGCGCGGCGCACCAGTTCGACCTTGTCTTCGGGGATGCCGATCACCACTTCCTTCTCGTCGGTGCGGGCCACGCGCGCCACCGGGCTGCCGGCCTGCACCACCTGGCCGACTTCGGCCTCGATCGCGGTCACCACGCCGTCGACGTCGGCACTCAGGCTGGTGTAGTTGGCCTGGTTCGACTGGCCACGCAGGCCGGCGCGCGCCGCCTCGACGTTGGCTTGCGCCGCTTTCAGGGCGCTCTGCTTGGCGTCGAGCACCGCCTGGCTGACGAAGTTCTGGCTGCGCAGGTTCACATGCCGCTTGTAGTCGGCATTGGCCAGGTCGCGCTCGGTCTCGGCGGCGCGCAGCGTGGCGCGGGCCTGGGTCTCGGCCAGCTTCATGTCCTGCGGGTCGAGCCGCATCAGGACGTCGCCGCGCTTGACCAGCGCACCGACATCGACCTTGCGCTCGACGATCTTGCCGCCGATCCTGAAAGCCAGTGCCGATTCATAACGTGGACGCACGTCGCCCGAGAATTCGAGCCGTTCGCCGGTGCTGCCGGCCACCAGCGTCATGGCGCGCACCGGGCGCACGTCTTCGACTGGGGGCGCCGGTTTGGAGCAGGCGGCCAGCACGGCCGCCATCAGGGGAACCAGCACCAGGGTGCGGGCATGATGGCGGAAAGGAGAAACAGGTCGGGCAGACACGGTAAACACGATAGCGCGGTCCTTATGATTATTCTGATCGTGAAACAGGCGCATCGATGCCGCCGGTTTGTAATCCAGCAATTATAATCATGCAAACAGACAATTTGATGACGATAGAGTCATCAATCTAATATGGCAGTGAACCATTACGAGAATTTTCCGGTTGCGTCAATCCTGCTGCCGCGCCGCCTGGTGCCGGCGGTGGAGGCGATCTATGCCTTCGCGCGCAGCGCCGACGACCTGGCCGACGAGGGCGACGCCACACCAGAACAGCGCCTGGCCGCGCTGCAGGAGTACGAGCGCCAGCTCGACCTGATCGGCGCAGGCGCCCAGCCCGACGGTCCCATGTTCGCGCGCCTGGCCGCGGTGGTGGCCCAGTACCGCCTGTCGCTGGAGCCGATGCGTAACCTGCTGTCGGCCTTCAAGCAGGACGTGGTCACGCACCGCTACCTGGACTACGCCACCCTGCTCGACTATTGCCGCCGCTCGGCCGACCCAGTCGGGCGCCTGATGCTGGCGCTGTACCAGGCCGACGACGACCACAACCTGCGCGAAGCCGATGCGATCTGCAGCGCCCTGCAGCTGACCAACTTCTGGCAAGACGTGGCGATCGACTTCACCAAGGGCCGCATCTACATTCCGCAGGAAGACCTGGCACGCTTCAATGTGTCGGAAAGTGCGCTGCGCGCCGGCACCGTGGACGCCCAGTTCCAGGGCCTGATGCGCTTCGAGGTCGAACGCGCGCGCGCCCTGATGCTGTCCGGCGCGCCGCTGGTCAAGCGCCTGCCGGGGCGGATCGGCATGGAACTGCGCATGATCGTGCAGGGCGGCCTGCGCATCCTGGAAAAGCTCGACGCGGTCGGCTACGACGTGTTCCGCCGCCGCCCGGTGCTCGCGTGGCACGACTGGCTGGTGATCGGCTGGCGCGCGCTGCGCATGTAACGGTGGACGTCGCGGCCGCGCTTTGTCCGGCCGGCGGCGGCGCATCGTATAAGATAGCGGACTAAATCGGTCCAACCCGCGGCGCCCGGCGCCGCCCAACCAGCATCACCAGCTAGATTTCATGTCTCCTGACGAATACTGCCAGCAAAAGACCGTCCAGAGCGGCTCCAGTTTCTACTACAGCTTCCTGTTCCTTCCGCCCGAGCGCCGGCGCGCGATCACCGCGCTGTACGCGTTCTGCCGCGAGGTGGACGACACCGTCGACGAAGCCACCGACGGTTCGGTGGCGCGCATCAAGCTGGCCTGGTGGCGCACCGAAGTGTCGAAGATGTACGGCGGCACCCCGACCCACCCGGTGATGCTGGCGCTGCAGCCGCACATCGCCACCTACAACCTGCAGGAACAGCACCTGCTGGCGATCGTGGACGGCATGGAGATGGACCTCGACCAGAGCCGCTACCTCGATTACGCCGGGCTGCAGCGCTATTGCTGGCACGTGGCCGGCGTGGTCGGCATCCTGTCGGCCAGCATCTTCGGCTACACCAATCCGCAGACCCTGGCCTATGCCGAGAAGCTCGGGCTGGCGTTCCAGCTGACCAACATCATCCGCGACGTCGGCGACGACGCGCGCAAGGGCCGCATCTACCTGCCGGTGAACGACCTGCAGAAGTTCGGCGTGACCGCCAACGACCTGCTCAAGCTGCAGCACAGCGACAAGTTCGAAGCGCTGATGCGATTCCAGGCCGAGCGCGCGCAAGCCATCTATGACGAAGCGCTGGCGCTGCTGCCGAAGGAAGACCGGCGCGCCCAGCGTCCCGGCCTGATGATGGCCTCGATCTACCGCACCCTGCTGGACGAGATCCAGCGCGACGGCTTCCACGTGCTGAACCAGCGCATCTCGCTCACGCCGCTGCGCAAGCTGTGGCTGGCGTGGAAGACCTATGTTCGCACCTAAGAAGGGCGAACTGTTGCGGGTCGCGGTCGCCGGCGGCGGCTGGGCCGGCTGCGCGGCGGCGGTGGAGCTGGCGCGCCAGGGCCATCACGTGACTCTGTTCGAAGCGGCGCGCAGCCTGGGCGGACGCGCACGCGGCGTCGAAGTGCGCGGCATGGAACTGGACAACGGCCAGCACATCCTGCTCGGCGCCTACCGCGACTGCCTGCGCCTGATGCGCCAGGTCGGTGTCGATGTCGATAAGGCTTTGCTGCGCCTTCCGGTGCAGATGCGCTATCCGCATTCCGGCGACGGCATGGATTTCGTGGCGCCGCGCCTGCCGGCGCCGCTGCACCTGATGGTCGCCCTGCTGCGCGCACGCGGCCTGGCGCGCGAGGACAAGCTGGCGCTGGCGCGCCTGAACAGTGCCGCCAAGTGGATGGGCTGGCAGCTCGACAACGACGTCAGCGTCGCCGAACTGCTCGATCGTTTCGACCAGACCGAACGCCTGACGCGGCTGATGTGGCGCCCGCTGTGCATTGCTGCCCTCAACACGCCGCCCGAGCGCGCGTCGGCCAATGTATTCCTGGCCGTGCTGCGCGACAGCCTGGGCGCGCGCAACCGCGCCGCGTCCGACATGCTGCTGCCGCGCCTGGCGATGGACGCGCTGTTCCCGGAACCGGCCGGCGCCTGGCTGGAGCAAAATGGCGGCGCGCTGCGCTCCGGCGTCAAGGTCGCCGCCATCTCCCCGGACGGCGACTGCTGGCGCCTCGAACTGACCGGCCAGGCGGCCGGCGGCGCTTCCAGCGAACGCTTCGACGCGGTAGTGCTGGCCACCCCGAGCGCGCACAGCGCCAGCCTGCTGGCGCCGCTGCCCGGTATGGAGCTACTTTCGGCGCAGCTGGCCGGCTTCGACTACGAACCGATCGCCACCTGCTACCTGCAATACGCGCCCGGCGCCCGGCTCGACCTGCCGTTCTATGCACTGGAAGACGACCCGGCGCAGGGACGCTGGGGCCAGTTCGTGTTCGACCGCGCCCAGCTCGACCCGAAACAGGACGGCTTGCTGGCGGTGGTGGTCAGCGCGGCCGGCGACGCCGCCGCTTTGTCACGCGAAGAGCTGGCGGCGGCGATCGCCACCCAGCTGGCGCAGGATCTGCAACGTCCCGATCTGGCGCAACCGTCGTGGTCGCAGGTGATCACCGAAAAGCGCGCCACCTTCTCGTGCACGCCGGCGCTGGCCCGGCCCGGCGTGGAAACCGGGCTGCCCGGCCTCGTGCTGGCCGGCGACTACACCGCCAGCGACTATCCGGCCACGCTGGAAACGGCGGTGCGCAGCGGGATCGCGGCGGCGGCGGCCATCCACGCCTGGAGCACCCTGCCCCGCGAAAAGCGCAGCCTGTCGCACACGCATGGTGCAACGGCGCCGGATTCCCTACAGTAGCAGCATCGAAACCCCTGTCATGGAATCCGTCATGAAATCCTGTTCCGGCAGGCGCGGTCAGCGCGCCGCGATCCTGCTGGCCACCCTGGCCCTTGCGCTGGCACTGGCCAGCACCGCGGTACTGGTCAAGCCCGAGCTGATCGGCGGCTCCGCGCAGGCCACGTCGGCTGCGATCGGCACGATCCCGGTCATCGGCCATCCCTGAGGCAGGCGACGCTGATTCATGGGTAAACTCGAATACCTCGACGTGCTGAAACGGGCCCTGGCCGGCCTGCCGCCCGAACTGCAGGCCCGGACCCTGGCCTGGTACGAGCAGCGCTTCGTCGACGGCAGCGCCGCCGGGCGGCGGGAAGACGACGTGGCACAGGAGCTGGGCGACCCGCGCCAGGTGGCGCTGACCCTGCGCACCAGCGCTCATCTCGACGCGCTGAAGGAAAAGAAGCCCACCGGCACCACGCTGCGCACCCTGCTCTCGGGCATGGGGCTGCTGGTGTTCAACCTGTTCATGGCGATCCCGGCGGCGGTATACGCCAGCCTGCTGGTGGCGCTGTATGCCAGCGCCTTCGGCTTTTATGTGTCCGGCATCGCGATCACCGCCAGCGGCCTGGCCGGCGCCAACGAACTGGTGCTCAGCGCCCCGCTCGACCACGTGGTGGTGGTCGACGACGGCGAGCCGCAGCGGCGCCCGGCGCAGACCCGGGTCTCGATCAGCGAGAACGGCATCCACGTGTTCGAAGAAGAAGCCGAAGACGACATGGCGCCATCGGATCCGGGCGCCGGCGGCGACAAGGGCCGCTCGACCATGCGCGTGATCCGCGGCGCCGAGGCGGTGGCCGAGCGCAAGATCCAGATCACGACCGACCTCGACCCGGATTCGCGCGCCACCCAGACCCTGTTCGGCTGCGGCCTGATCCTGGGCGGCATTGCCCTGTTCCTGCTGGCGCTGGTGATCAGCAAATACACGCTGATCGGCCTGCGCCGCTACGCCAGGATGAATATGTCGCTGTTGAAGGGGACTTGAGACCATGCGCGCCCTGATCAAAGTCGGATTCAGCCTGCTGGTGCTGGCCTGCGTGCTGGTTGCGCTCAGCTACAGCATGCTGCGCGCCAACGGCACCACCTCGACCAGCCAGGGCCGCCAGGTAGCGCGCGAGGCACGCGCCGTGCCGGACGGCGTCGATGCGGTCGCCCTCGAAGGCCCGATCGACCTCACGCTGCGCTATGGCGCCACGCCGGCGCTGCACGTCAGCGGCGAGCAGCGCCTGCTGGGCAACGTCGAGGTGACCCAGGAAGGCCCGGTGCTGCACATCGGCATCCGCGGCATGGTACTGCGCCACCGTGAGCCGCTCGAGGTCGAACTGGTGCTGCCGGCGCTGACTGCAGTCACGCTCTCGGGCAACGGCGACAGCACGGTCAACGGTTTTTCCGGCGAGCGCATCGCGGTGCAGCTGAACGGCTCCGGCTCGGCGCGTTTCAACGGGCGCTTTCGCCGGGTCGAGGCGGGCCTGAGCGGCAACGGCGACCTGGATGTGAATGCCGGCGCCGCGGTCGACCGCTTCGAGGTGCGCCTGATGGGTTCCGGCAGCATGACGGTGGTCGGCAATGCGCGCGAACTGGACGCCGAATCGTCCGGCTCCGGGCGGCTGGACGCCGAGCACCTGCGCGCCGAGACCGTGATGCTGAGCCAGACCGGCTCCGGCGGCAGCGTGGTCCAGGCCCATGGCAAGACCAGCATTTCGCTCAGCGGCAGCGGCGACGTCGAAGTACACGGCAATCCGGGCGAGCGCAGCACCAGCCGCACCGGGACCGGCAGCGTGAGCTACGTCGAGTGACGATGCATTGGCGAGCCGGCCCGGACCGCCGCCTGGCCGGTGCGGGCCTGACCGTTTTCGTACACGCCGGCCTGATCCTGGGCTGGCACCTGGCCCGGCAACCGGCACCGGCGCAGACGGACAGTCCGGAGCCGGCGATCCAGTGGCTGCAGCTGCCGGCCCCGGCGCCGCGCATCGATTCGCCCGCTGCGCCCGCGCCGGCACAGGCCAGCCGCCGTACGGCGCCGCCTGCAGCGTCTCGACCAGGCACCCGGCCCGTGGCTGACGCGGCGGCGGCGCCGCCGCCGGAACAGCAGACCGCCGCGCAAGCGCCGCCACCGCCGCTAACAGCGCCCAGCGTCGATTCAATCCTGGAAAACGCGCGCCGGAGCGCCGGCGACATCGAACGCGCGCTGCGCAAGGAGCGCCTGCCGACCATCGTGGCGCCGCCCGACAGCCCCGAGATCCGCATGCGCGAGCGCATGGGGGAAGCGCACCAACTAGCGCCGCCGCGTTCCTGGGAAGCGCCCAAGATCGAAGAACTGGTGAACCAGACCGGCGACGGCGCGCGCCGCACCCGCGTTATCACCGGCCGCGGCACCTACTGCATCACCGAACGCTCGCCGGTCACCAGCATCGACATGATCGAAAAACACGGCAAGCAGCGCTTCACCAACTGTCCGCAGCACGAGACGCCGCCGAAAGCGCAGGAGTGGCGCACGGCGCGGGACTGAGCATCCCGGCCGGCCGCCGACATTCAGGCGCGCGCGCCCAGCCACTCCAGCGCGGCGCTTGCGCTCGCGCGGCCGCCGGCGAAGCACGCCGTCAGCAGGTAGCCGCCGGTCGGCGCTTCCCAGTCCACCATCTCGCCG
Organism: Massilia sp.; assembly: GCF_031995545.1. GTDB lineage: Bacteria > Pseudomonadota > Gammaproteobacteria > Burkholderiales > Burkholderiaceae_D > Telluria. Next base: position 69,575 of record NZ_DAMAGA010000022.1, on the reverse strand, counting down.
GCCACGAACACGCCGGGCAGCGCACGCAGCATGGCGCCGTCGTCCGCCAGCGCCTCGAACCGCACCCCGCCGGCGCTGCTGATCGCTTCGTCGATCGGTCGCGTGCGCAGCAGCTTCACCGGCAGGCGCTTGATCGCCGCCGCCAGCCGCGCCGGGTCGGCATACTCGTCGCGGCTCAGGCATTCGTGCAGCAGGCCGGCCTTGACGCCCTTGATTCCGAGCCGGCTTTGCAGGTGGCTCGACATCGAGCGCGAGCCGCGCGGACGCGTCACCTCGTCTTCTACCCGCTCGACGCTGAAGTCCGGCGCCAGGTCGAGCCAGACGGTGGTGCTGCCGTCGCGCGCGATCCGGTCGCGCAGCTGGGCCGACAGCGCGTACACCAGGCTGCCCTCGATGCCGGTCTGGGTGACCACGAACTGACCCTTGCGCCAGGCGGTCTGCCCGTCCTGCATACGCCATCCCATCGCCACTGTGATCAAGGGTTCGCCCGCGTAACGGCTGCTGAAATGCTCGCTCCAGTCGGTGTCGAAGCCGCAGTTGGCCGGTACCAGCGGCGCCACCTCGACTCCGCGCTCTGTCAATAACGGCATCCAGGCGCCGTCCGACCCGAGCCGCGCCCAGCTGGCCCCACCCAGCGCCAGGATGGTGGCGTCGGCATCGGCCTGCAGTTCGCCGTCCGGCGTCGAGATGTGCAGGCGGCCGTCCTGCCAGCCCAGCCAGCGATGGCGCATGTGAAAGCGCACGCCGCCTTCGCGCAGGCGGTGCAGCCAGGCACGCAGCAGCGGCGCGGCCTTCATCTCGAGCGGGAATACGCGGCCCGAGCTGCCGACGAAAGTCTCGATGCCGAGTTCGTGGATCCACGCGCGCACCGCGTCGGCGTCGAACCCGCGCAGCCAACGCGCCACCTGTTCGCTCCGGGCGCCGTAGCGGGCGAAGAAATCCGGGTACGGTTCCGAATGCGTGATGTTCATGCCGCCCTTCCCGGCCAGCAGGAACTTGCGGCCGACGCTGGCCATGGCGTCGTAGACATCGACCTGCACCCCGTGCGCCGCCAGCACCTCGGCCGCCATCAGTCCGGCGGGACCGCCGCCGATCACGGCGACGCGAAATGTGGGTGAAGGGGGCTGATTCATGGCGGACTCGGAGGATTCATCGGACAGGGACCGCATTGTAGTCGAGATCGAAGGCCGCGAGCCATGTAAAGGATGCTTGACATGGCACCTAATGCACCCTACGATGTAAAGCATCCTTTACTTTCAACAGGAGCAAAGACATGGCAAGCAATACGCACGAAAAACGGGTCGGCAATCTCTATCTGCGCGAACTGGGTATCGCGATCCTGCTGTACACGGTTCTGCTGGTGCTCGCGATTCGCTTCGGCAAGCCGATGGACGAAGGCGTGCTGCGCACCGCGGTGCTGCTGTCGCCGATGATCGGCTTCGGCTTGATGCTGCGCGCGATCGCACGCCACCTGAGACGGGTCGACGAGTACCTGCGCATGTTCCTGCTCGAGTCATTCGCGCTGGCGGCCGCCATCACCGCCGGCCTGACCTTCACCTATGGCTTCCTGGAGACCGCCGGCTATCCGCAACTGTCGATGTTCACGGTGTGGGTGGTCCTGTGCGGCGCCACGACACTGGTGTGTCTGGTACGTTCGCTGCGCAACCGCTGAATCGCCACGCCGATGAAAAACCGCATCCGCGAATTGCGCGCCGAACGGGGCTGGAGCCAGGCCGACCTGGCCGAACGCCTCGACGTGTCGCGCCAGAGCGTCAACGCGATCGAGACCGGGCGCTACGACCCGAGTCTGCCGCTGGCGTTCACCATTGCACGGCTGTTCGGCCTGGCGGTCGAAGCCATCTTTTCACCTGATCAGGAGTCCGCATGAAAGCTTCCCTGTTGTTCGCCCTGGCGCTTGCCGGCGCCACTGTTGCCGCGCCGGCCCTGGCGCAGGCCCCGGCCGCGCCCGCTGCCAGCCGCTTCGCCGCCTATATCAAGCCCGCCGAACAATTCGAATCCGGTGCCCTGCTGGTCGAGCGCCACGGTGCGCGCGGCCGTCCGGTGATCCTGATCCCGGGACTGGCCAGCGGCCCCTGGGTATGGCAGCAGACGATCCAGCAGCTCAAGGACAACTACACGGTCTATGTGGTCACCCTGCCCGGCTTCGACGGCCGCCCGGCGCCAGGCGGCGCGTCGTTCGAAGGCGCACGCGCCGCGCTGCGCGACCTGATCGCGCAGCGCAAGCTGGACAAGCCGGTGCTGGTCGGCCACAGCCTGGGCGGCACGCTGGCGCTGGCCGTGGCCGAGGACCTGGGCGCGCGCATCGGCGGCGTGGTCGCGATCGACGGCCTGCCGGTGTTCCCGGGCACCGAGAACATGCCGCCGGAGCAGCGTCCGCAGGCCGCGGTCAACGTCCGTACCCGCATGGCCGAAGCGCGTCCAGAGGCCTTCGCCGACCAGCAGCGCCAGTACATGCGCGGCCAGGGCGTGCTCGACATCGGCAAGGCCGACGACATCACCCCGCTGCTGCTGCGCAGCGATCGCGAGGCGGTGGGCGCCTACGTGGCCGACCTGCTGGCGCTCGACCTGCGCCCGGACCTGGAAAAGATCACTGCCCCGGTGCTGGTGATCGCGCCCTATTACGAGTACGACGCGATGCAGGACGGCATGAGCATGGCGGCCAAGGTCGAGCATTACCGCAGCCTGCTGGAAGGCGCGCCGTCGGTCGAGGTGGCGCCGATTGCACCGGCACGCCACTTCGTCATGATCGACCAGCCGCTGGCGCTGGCCGGTCAGCTGAAACGCTTCCTCGAACGCAAGTAGGCATCCTGATCCATACATCCTCCAGGAGTACGCGCTGTGCAGAACGGCAGGCTGCCGGACTGCGCCGCGCTGGCATGTTCATGCCTTTGTCATACCTGCAATATTCCGCTTGACTTCGGATGTGACAGGCATATTCTTGTACGGGCCACGAACGATGGCAGCCCGCATGACGAGGAAGCCACGATTCGCCCGGCAGTCCGTTAAACATCTTGGAGGATGTGTATGTCGGTAAATAACAAGTCAGCGATGACCCGCAGGACCATGCTGGGCGCCATCGCGACCAGTCCGCTCTGGATGCAGCCCGCCTGGGCCCAGCCCAACAATCTCAAGATCTCGCACCAGTTCCCTTCAGGCAGCATCAACCTGGGTGATTTCCGCGACCGCCTGAGCCGCAAGTTCGCGGCCGAGGTCGAAAAGCGCACGCGTGGCGGCCTCAAGTTCTCGATCTATCCCGGCTCGACCCTGATGCAGCCCAACGCCCAGTTCGCGGCGCTGAAGAACGGCACGCTCGACATGGCGCTGGTGCCGCTGTCGTATGCGGGCGCCCATTCTCCGGAAGCGAACATCGGGCTGATGCCGGCGCTGGTGACGTCCTACCAGCAGGGCTATGGCTGGAAGAACGCGCCGGTCGGGCAGGAACTGTCGCGCATCCTGGCGGACCAGGGCATGGTCATCGTCAGCTGGATCTGGCAGGCCGGCGGTGTCGCCTCGCGTGGCGCGCCGATCGTCAATCCGGAAGACGCGCGCGGTCTCAAAGTGCGGGGCGGCTCGCATGAGATGGATTTGCTGCTGCGCGACGCCGGCGCCACCGTGGTCAGCATGCCGTCCAACGAAATCCACGCCGCGATGCGCAGCGGCGCGCTGGATGCGGCGCTCACTTCCTCCACGTCGCTGATTTCATTCCGCCTGCAGGAGACCGCGCGCTCGCTGACGACGGCGCGCGGCGGCTCCTATTGGTTCATGTTCGAGCCGCTCCTGATGTCGCGTACTGTGTTCGAGCGGCTGCCGAAGGCGCAGCAGGCGGCGGTGCTGGCGGTGGGCGCCGATATGGAAAAGTTCGCGATGGAGGCGGCACGCATGGACGATGCGGCGGTGGCGTCGGTGTATCGCGGGGTTGGCGCCAAGGTGGTGGATCTGGACGCGCAGGCGTTGCGGCGCTGGCAGGAGGTGGCGCGCAACACGGCGTGGAAGGAGTTCGGGGAGCGCAATGGGAATTGCGCGAAGTTGTTGTCGTTGGCGGAGCAGTCGATTGCGAAGTTGTAATCGGCGCGGGACGGCGAGCACTGTTTGAACGCGTCGGCGGCAGAGCCGCCAACCCTACGTAGGGTTGGCAGCTTCGCTGCCGACGCGTTCAACGCACATTAACCACCCGTCACCGGCGGGAAAAACGCCACTTCCCCGCCCTCGACGATGGCGGTGTCCGCCGCGCACATGACCTGATTGCTGGCCATGCGCACCGCCTTCTCCGGCGCCAGCGCGTCGGCCCAGACGCCGCCGCGCGCACGCAGCAGCTCGCGCACCTGGCCCACCGTCTTCACGTCCTCCGGCAGCGCCAGCTCTTCCTGTCCCACACTCACTGCCTCGCGCAGCGCGGCAAAATATCGCAGCGTGATCTTCATGTTTCTCCTAATTCTGTAATTCCGCGAACGGGATGAAGCGTACCAGGTCGCCCGCGGCGATCCGGTTACCGGCCGGGTTGTCGACCAGCCCGTCGCCCCACACGGTCGATGTCAGCACGCCCGAGCTCTGGTTCGGGAACAGCTCCAGTCCACCGGCCGCATTCACCCGCACGCGCAGGAACTCGTTGCGGCGGTCGGCCTTGGCCTGGTCGAAGTCGGCGCGCATCATGTAGCCGCGCGGTTCCACCGGACCTTCGACACCCTGCAGGCGCAGCAGGAACGGCCGCACGAACAGCAGGAAGGTGACGAAGCTCGACACCGGATTGCCCGGCAGGCCCAGGAAGAACGCATGGCCTTCATCCCTGCTTACCTGGCCGAACGCCAGCGGTTTGCCCGGCTTGACCGCGATCTGCCACATCGACAGCTTGCCCTCGGCCTCCACCGCCGGCTTGATGTGGTCTTCCTCACCGACCGACACGCCGCCCGAGGTGATGATCAGATCATGCTCGCGCGCCGCTTTGCGCAGCGTGGCGCGGGTGGCGTCGAGGGAATCCGGAACGATACCGTAGTCGGTGATGTCGCAGCCGAGGTTCTCCAGCAGCCCGCGCAGCGTGAAGCGGTTCGAGTTGTAGATCGAGCCGGGTTTCAGCTGGTCGGCCGGCACGTCGCCCGGCATGGTCAGTTCGTCCCCGGTGAAGAACACCGCGACGCGCAAACGCCGGCGCACCGGCAACGCAGCCAGGCCGACCGATGCGGCCAGGCCCAGTTCCTGGCTGCGCAGGCGCGTGCCGGCCGCCAGGATGGTCGCGCCGGCGCCGATGTCTTCACCGCGGCGCCGGATCCATTCGCCCGCGCGCGGCGCATGGCGCACGGTGACGCTGTCGCCGACCGCTTCGCATTGTTCCTGCATCACCACCGCATCGGCGCCGGGTGGAATCAGGGCGCCGGTGAAGATGCGCGCGGCGGTGCCGGGTTCGAGCTGCTGGCCGACGCTGCCGGCAGGGATGCGTTGCGTGACGCGCAGGGTCTTCTCGCCATCGGCGCAGTCTTCGGCGCGTACGGCGTAGCCATCCATCTGCGTGTTGTCGGCCGACGGCACGTCGATGGTCGAGAGCTGGTCTGCGGCCAGCACGCGGCCGTTGGCTTCCAGGGTCGGGATGGTTTCAACCTGTTCGACCGGCGTCGCCGCTTCGAGCAGGAAGTCGAGCGCTTCGCGCACCGACAGCATCGGCGGCTTCTGTACGGGTGCGTTCATGTCACAGCCCCGTGCGTTCGGCGATGTAGGCCTTCATCAGGCTCACGTCCAGCTGCATCACCACGAAGCGCTGCGGCAGCGCTTCGATGTTCTCGAAGCCGCTCGGGCGCTGCGCGTCGTGGCCGAGCGCTTCGACGATGGTCTCGTTGAACTTGGCCGCCAGCGCGGTTTCCAAGACGATCATCGGCACGCCCGGCTGCACGTGTTCGCGCGCGACCTTGATACCGTCGGCGGTGTGGGTGTCGATCGTGATGCCGTATTTGGCCTGCACGTCGCGGATGGTCGCCAGGCGGTCTTCATGGGTCGAGCGTCCCGAGGCGAAGCCGTACTGCGCCACGTCCTTGAATTCGTCGCCGTCGCTGCCCGGTGCGCCGGACAGGTCGAAGCCGCCGTGGGTGTCGACCTTGCGGAACAGCGCGTGCGTGCGTTCCGAATCGCGGCCCACCAGTTCATACACGAAGCGTTCGAAGTTCGATGCCTTGGAGATGTCCATCGACGGACTGCTGGTGTGCAGCGTCTCGCTCGACTTGCGCACGCGGTACACGCCGGTGCGGAAGAATTCGTCGAGCACGTCGTTTTCGTTGGTGGCGACGATCAGGCGGTCGATCGGCAGGCCCATCATGCGCGCGATGTGGCCGGCGCAGATGTTGCCGAAGTTCCCCGACGGGACGGTGAACGAGACCTTCTGGTCGTTGCTGGTGGTGGCCGCGAGGTAGCCGCGGAAGTAGTACACCACCTGCGCGACCACGCGCGCCCAGTTGATCGAATTGACGGTGCCGATCTTGTGGCGCGCCTTGAATTCGAGGTCGTTCGAGACCGCCTTGACCAGGTCCTGGCAATCGTCGAACACGCCTTCGACCGCGATGTTGAAGATGTTCGGATCCTGCAGGCTGAACATCTGGGCGGTCTGGAACGCGCTCATCTTCTTGTGCGGCGACAGCATGAACACGCGCACGCCGCGCTTGCCGCGCATCGCGTACTCGGCGGCGCTGCCGGTGTCGCCCGAGGTGGCGCCGAAGATGTTCAGTTCATCATTGTTTTTGGCCAGCGCGTATTCGAACAGGTTGCCGAGCAGCTGCATCGCCATGTCCTTGAACGCCAGCGTCGGGCCGTTGGACAGGGCTTGCAGCACCAGCTTGCCATTGGCGCCGTCTTCCAGCACGCGCAATGGCGTGATTTCGGCACTCGATTCGTCGGCGCGCGCATTGCGGTAGACCTCGGGCGTATAAGTGCGTGCGGTCAGGGCGCGCAGGTCCGCTTCCGGAATATCAGTGGCGAATTTGCGCAGGATCTCACAGGCCAGCTCGGCATAGGACAGCTGGCGCCATGCATCCAGTTCGGCCCCGCTCACTTGCGGGTATTGCTCCGGCAGGTAAAGGCCGCCGTCAGGCGCAAGGCCGGCCAGCAGGATGTCGGAAAAGGATTGCGGATTGCGTGCTGCGGACGCGCTGGTCGCGCGGGTGGACACATATTGCATACGATTGAAGATCCGGTTGGCTCACATTGAAACTTTATTATAGTGGGAGCCAGCCGGATTGTATGCTGCGATGCAAAATCAGCAGGCCGCGTGGTTCACCGTCACCACGTGCACGGCCAGGCCACCGAGCGACGTTTCCTTGTATTTGACCTGCATGTCGGCGCCGGTCTGGCGCATCGTTTCGATCACGCTATCGAGGCTGACGAAGTGGGTGCCATCCCCTTTGAGCGCCAGCGACGCCGCGGTGATCGCCTTGATCGCCCCCATGCCGTTACGCTCGATGCACGGAATCTGCACCAGCCCGCCGATCGGATCGCAGGTCATGCCCAGGTGATGCTCGATCCCGATCTCAGCCGCGTTCTCGATCTGCTCATTGGTGCCACCCAGCGCCGCCACCAGTCCGGCAGCTGCCATCGCGCAGGCCACGCCAACCTCGCCCTGGCAACCGACTTCGGCGCCGGAGATCGACGCGTTCTTCTTGCACAGCATGCCGATCGCGGCGGAGGTCAGCAAGAAGTCGCGCACCCCGCGCACCGGGTCGATCGGGCGACAGTCTTCGGCGTAGTAGCGCAGTACTGCGGGAATGATCCCTGCAGCGCCATTGGTCGGCGCGGTGACGACGCGGCCACCGGCCGCATTCTCTTCGTTGACCGCCATCGCATACAGGCTGACCTGCTGCACCGCATCGTGCGGCAGCGCGTTGAGCGGCTGCTGCTGCGATTGCTGCGCCTGTTTCCACAGCCCGGCCGCGCGGCGCCGCACGTTCAGGCCTCCCGGCAGACGGCCTTCGGTGACCAGGCCGTGGCAGATGCACGCCCGCATCACGTTCCAGATATTGTCCAGGCCCTCGTCAAGCTGGCCGTTGCTCATGCGCGCATTCTCGTTCGCGCGCAGCATGTGCGGGATGCTCAAGCCGTGGCGGCGGCCCTGCTCCAGCAGCTGCGCCATGGTATCGAACGGGAACGGCACCGAAGTCGTCGGCGCGTCGGCGGCGCGCGCCTGGCTTTCGCCGGCCGCCGTGATGAAGCCGCCGCCGACCGAATAATAGATGCGCTCGACGATGCTGCCGTCCTCCAGGTGCAGCACGAAGCGCATGCCGTTCGGGTGTTCCGGCAGCGTCGAGGCCTTGTGCCACACCAGGTTGGTGCGCGCGCTGAACGGCACCGCCTTTTCCCCCAGCAGTTTCAGTTCGCCATCCAGTTCGGCGTCAAGCAGCTTGTCCTCGACCGCATCCGGGTCGACGCCCTGCGGCGTTTCGCCCATTAGGCCCAGGATCACCGCCTTGTCGGTGGCGTGGCCGACGCCGGTCAGCGCCAGCGACCCGTACAGGTGGGCTTCGACGCCGACGGCCTGCTCCAGCACCCCGCTCTCGACCAGGAAGCGGCGCGCCGCCACCATCGGTCCGACGGTGTGCGAGCTCGAAGGCCCGATGCCGATCTTGAACAGGTCAAATACGCTCATGTCCATCTTGTGTCTCCGTGAATTCCGCTTGTTCTGGTTGTTGTAAACGGATGAAAGGCCAGGCGTTCAAGCCTGGCCCTGGTTCCATCAGGCGGCGGCGCTCAGGCCGACGTCGATATTCTTCAGCATGTCGGCGACCATTTCGTCGACGCCGATGCGCTTTTCCCAACCCCAGTCGCTGCGCGCGCGGCTGTCGTCGAGGCTCTTCGGCCACGAGTCGGCGATCTGCTGGCGGCTGTCCGGCTTGTAGGCGATCTTGAAGCCCGGGCGCGCGGCGACGATGGCGTCGGCCAATTCGCGCGGATTAAACGAGACGCCGGCCACGTTGTACGAGGAGCGGATAGCGACCTTCTCGCTTGGGGCTTCCATCAGTTCGATGGTGGCGCGGATCGCGTCCGGCATGTAGATCATCGGCAGCGTGGTTTCCGGTCCCAGGAAGCACTCGTAGGTCTCGCCCTTGAGCGCCGAGTGGAAGATGGCGATCGCGTAGTCGGTGGTGCCGCCGCCCGGAGGCGATTTGTAGCTGATGATGCCAGGGTAGCGGATGCTGCGCACGTCGACGCCGTACTTGGCGTGATAGTACTCGCACAGGCGCTCGCCGGCCAGCTTGCTGATGCCGTAGATCGTGGTCGGGTCCATGATGGTGTACTGCGCGGTCGCTTCACTCGGCGTGTTGGGGCCGAAGGCGGCGATCGACGACGGCCAGAACACTTTGAGCGGCTTGCCCGCTTCGCCGCGCTCGCGCGCGATTTCCAGGATATTCAGCAGGCCGTCCATGTTCAGGGTCCAGGCCTTCAGCGGCGCCTTTTCACCGGTGGCCGACAGCAGCGCTGCCAGCTGATAGACCTGGGTCACGTCTTCCTCGACCACCAGGCGCATCACCGCGTCCTTGTCGAGCACGTCCAGACGGGTATAGCGCGCGGCGCCGTACACGTTGTCCTGCCCGATGTCCGAGGCGATCACGTTCTGCGCGCCGTGCTTATCGGCCAGCGTGCTGACCAGTTCACTGCCGATCTGGCCATTGGCGCCGATGATGAGGATGCGTTCCATGCTGTATTCCTTGCTTCTAGCGACTGCGATTGATGATTGTAGTTTGAAAGGCGATTCAAAAGCCCATGACTCAGGCGCTCTCGATGATGCCAAGCTCACGGCCGGCCTGCTCGAACGCCTTCAGCACGAAGTCGAGCTGCTCGCGGGTGTGCGCCGCCGACAGCTGCACGCGCACGCGCGCCTGGCCCATCGGCACCACCGGATAGAAGAAGCCCGACAGCAGCACGCCCAGTTCGAACATGCGCGCCGCGAATTTCTGCGCCACCGGCGCGTCGAACAGCATCACCGGCACCACCGGGTGGGTGCCCGGCTTGATGGTGAAGCCGATGCGCTCGATCTCCTTGCGGAAGTAGGCGGTGTTTTCGTGCAGGCGGTCGCGCAGCTCGGTCGACTTGCTGATCCGGTCCAGCACTGCCAGCGAGGCGCCGGCGATCATCGGCGCCAGCGTGTTCGAGAACAGGTAAGGACGCGACTTCTGGCGCAGGGTCTCGATGACCTCCTTTTTGCCCGAGGTGAAGCCGCCCATCGCGCCGCCCAGGGCCTTGCCCAGGGTGCCGGTGATGATGTCGATCTTGCCGACCACGCCGAAGTGCTCGTGGGTGCCGCGGCCGGTCGGACCCATGAAGCCCGAGGCGTGCGATTCGTCGATCATGGTCAGCGCGCCGTACTTTTCGGCCAGCGCGACGATTTCGTCGAGCTTGGCGATGGTGCCGTCCATCGAGAACGCGCCGTCGGTGACGATGATCTTGTGGCGCTTGCCGGCTTCAGTGGCCGCGATCAGCTGCTTTTCCAGATCCGCCATGTCGTTGTTGGCGTAACGGTAGCGCGCGGCCTTGCACAGACGCACGCCGTCGATGATCGAGGCGTGGTTCAGGGCATCCGAGATGATGGCGTCGTTGTCGTCGAACAGCGGCTCGAACACGCCGCCGTTGGCGTCGAAAGCCGCCGCGTACAGGATGGTGTCTTCGGTGCCGAGGAATTTGGACAGCGCCTGCTCCAGTTCCTTGTGCACGGTCTGGGTACCGCAGATGAAGCGCACCGACGACAGACCGTAGCCGTATCTTTCCAGTGCCGCCGCTGCCGCTTTCTGGGTCTCGACGTCGCCCGACAGGCCCAGGTAGTTGTTGGCGCACATATTGATCAGGGTGCGGCCGTCGTCGGCGGTCACTTCGGAACCCTGGCGCGAGGCCAGCACGCGCTCCGGCTTGAACAGGCCTTCGTTCTTCAGGGTGTCGAGTTTTTGCTGCAGGCTGCTGTAGAAGGCTTGATCGCTCATGGAGTGCTCCTGTTCCTGGTGGGCTGGCTGTCCGGCTTGACCGGCAGTCGGCGGATGTTGTACCGTTGGCTCGTTCGACGTCTTGAACCGAGTTCGTTATCTCGAACGGAAATTCAATATATCGAATATTACGCCGGGCCAATGAACTTGGCAAGCGCTCGGCGATATACTTATAGCTATTCCGAATTAGGCATCCCGCATACGGCAATGAATACAACTCTAACAAACAATGCCCCGCCAGAAGTTGGCGCCACGCTACAGCGCCTGCGCCTGGCGCGCGGCCTGACGCTCGAAGACCTGTCGCGCATCGCCGGCGTATCGAAGTCGATGCTGTCGCAGATCGAGCGCGAAAAGGCCAATCCGACCATCGCCATCACCTGGCGCCTGGCCAATGCGCTGGGGGTGCAGATTGGCGAATTGCTATCGTCCGAGGTGCGCACGGCGGACCTGATCCGCGTGGTGGATGCGCACGAGATCCCCACCCTGCCCGGCGCGCATGCCGGGTACTCACTGCGCATCCTGGGGCCGATGGACCTGGCAGGCAAGTATGAATGGTATGAGCTGATCCTGGCGCCGGGTGGCGAGCTGGCGTCGCAGGCGCATGATCCAGGGACCGGAGAACACCTGACGGTGATTAGCGGGACGGTCGAACTGCAGGTGGCTGGCGAAAAGAAAAAGATCCGGCACGGTGCCACGGCGCGCTATTCGGCGGACCACGATCACGTGATCCGCAATATCGGCAAAACCGAGGCCAAGGCGGTGCTGGTAGTGGTGCACCGCTAAGCACCCGGCCTACCGGATCTCTGCCTAGAAGTCGGTCACCGCGCGCAGCATCACGGTGCGCGGATCGCCCAGCGGCAGAACGTTGTTGTTCAGTACACCGGCGTAGTAATCGCGGTCGAACAGGTTCTTGACGCTCAGGGTCAACCGCACATGCCGCATCCGGTAACTCAGGTTGGCATCGATGGCGGTGTAGCCCGGCACCACGTACGACACCGACGGTCCCGTCTTCTCGCTCTCGTAGCGCAGTCCCATGCCCGCGCCCAGTCCGGCAAATGCACCGGAACGCGCCTGGTAGCTGGCCCACAGACTGGCGCTGCGGCGCGGCACATTCTGCAACCGCTTGCCGACAATGCCGGTATTGTCTTCGGTCACCACGCCGTCGAGCACGCTCAAGGCCCCCTGCAGCTTCCAGCCATTGCGCAGATCGGCGGCGGCCTCGAACTCGACACCGCGAGTCTGTTCTTCGCCAGTCTGGACCTGGGCGCTGGGCAGGATGGCGATATGCTCTTCGTTCGGGTCGGCGGTGGTGACGTTGCGCCGCTTAAGGTCGAACAGCGCCACGCCGCCGGTGATACGGCCATTATCGAATTCAAACTTGGCGCCGATCTCGGCCTGCTTGCCCTCCTCCGGCTTGAACTGCTGGCCGAAGAAGTCGCTGCCGCTCACCGGCAGGAACGAAGTGGCGAAGCTGACGTACGGCGAAACGTGCGGCGTCAGGCGATACAACAGGCCCGCGCTGCCGGTGTTGGCGCTCTCGCGTACCACCGTGGTCCGGTCCGCAAGTTCGTTGTTCAGCGCATTGCGCACGCGGTCGTGGCGCAGCGCCAGGCTCAGGTCGAGCCGCTCGCTCAGCCCGATGCGGTCGCGCAGGTACAGCCCGGCGTACGAAATCCCGGTCATGTTGCGGCTGTTCGGGGTCGCCGGGCAGGTGAATGCCTGGCCGTACACCGGCGCATACAGGCCGATGGCCGGCATGCGGCAGCTGGTGGCGCCGTAGCGTTCCTTGTCGCTGTTCAGGTCCAGGCCGGCGAGCAGCGTATGGCGCTGGCTGCCGAGCATGAGATCGCGCTCGAGATAGGTGTCGAGCGCGCGGTTGCTGCCCTGGACATCCTGGATCGAGGCGTTGCGGCTCTGCGTGCGGCCGTCCGCCGACACGGCGCCGAGCGATACGAAGCGGCCGTCGACCTCCATATCCAGCCAGCGCGCATTCTGGCCCAGCTTCCAGCCGCTGTCGAAGCGGTGCACCAGGCTGTAGCCGAGCGTGGCTTGCCGCGAATGATAGGGACCGAAGGCCGGCTCGCCGTTGAACTGGTCCCGGTCGACCGGGCCGTTCGGGTTGGCCAGGATGGTCCCCTTGACCGGCACGCCCTGGTTACGCAGGTATTCGCGTTCGGCATACGAGGCCAGGATGGTGAACTCGGTGCGCGGGCCAAGGTCGAGCGACAGCGAAGGTGCCAGGTAACGCTTCTTGAAATATACCTGGTCGACCGGATCGTCCTGGTCCGACCACATGCCGTTGATGCGCAGCGCAGCGCGACCGCTTTCGCTGAGCGGACGGCCCAGGTCAAAGTCGAGTTGCTTGAACGCATGGCTGCCGTAGGTGGCGCCGAACTCGTTGAAGGCGCCGGCGAGGGGGCGCTTGCTGATCATGTTAACCAGTCCGCCCGGCTGTACCAGTCCGAAATTGATCGAAGCAGGACCTTTCAGCACTTCGATGCGCTCCACCCCGAACACCTCTTGCCCGACCCAGACGTTCTGGCCGCGCTTGAGGCCATCGATGTACAGCGATTCGGAGGCGCGCTGGCCGCGGATGGTGAAATCGTCCCAGCCGCGCCGGCCCCAGCTGCCGGCAGATACGCCCGCACTGCTCTGCAGAGCTTCGGCCACCGTCGTGACGGCGCGCGCGTCCAGCAGGTCGCGCGTGAGCACCGATACCGACTGCGGCGTTTCCAGCAGCGACAGGTCGGACTTGGTACTGCTGTTGGCGCGCTGGGCGGCAAAACCGTGTTCGTCGGAGCGTTCGCCGGTGACTTCCACCACCTGCGGTTTGATTTCGGCGTCAGCGGGTTGGTCGGCGGCTGCGGCAGCCGGGATGACGATGGCGAGGCTGCACGCCAGGAACGATACAGCACGTGCAGTGCGGGTAAGAGCGAACGGGAAGGAGGATGGGCGGTGCGACTGACAATCGAGCATTGATCGAGAACCTTTTGTTGAGAACGATTCTCATTATCATTTAAATGTTCATTTGTCAGCAATACACTTTGGTGTGGTTTTGGCAGGTGCAGAAGCGCCATCCACAGATAAAACGGCCGCTGGATCGCCCCAGCGGCCGTTCAGAATGCACCCGACGCGCCGGGTGCGGATCAAATTCAGTTGCTGCCGCCGACGGTCTTGCCGGCATCACCCATATGCAGCTCACGCGACAGGAAGCCCCAGCGATCGGCGACTTCCTCGATCTGCTTGCCCGTCGGCTTGCCCGCGCCGTGGCCGGCCTTGGTCTCGATGCGGATCAGGATCGGCGCACTGCCGGCCTGCGCGGCTTGCGCCGCGGCGGCGTACTTGAAGCTGTGCGCCGGCACCACGCGGTCGTCGTGGTCGGCCGTGGTCACCATCGTGGCCGGGTAGCAGGTGCCGGCTTTCAGGTTGTGCAGCGGCGAGTACTTGACTAGGGCCTTGAACTCGTCGGCGTTCTCCGACGAGCCATAGTCCGAGGTCCAGGCCCAGCCGATGGTGAACTTGTGGAAGCGCAGCATGTCCATCACGCCCACGGCCGGCAGTGCCGCCGCGAACAGGTCGGGACGCTGGGTCATCGCCGCGCCGACCAGCAGGCCGCCGTTGCTGCCGCCGCCGATCGACAGCTTCTGTGGCGAGGTGACCTTGTTCTGGACCAGCCACTCAGCCGCGCCGATGAAGTCGTCGAACACGTTCTGCTTTTGCAGCTTGGTGCCGGCCTGGTGCCAGGCTTCGCCGTATTCGCCGCCGCCGCGCAGGTTGGCCACCACGTACACGCCGCCCATTTCCATCCAGGCCAGGTTGGCCGGCGAGAAGCCCGGGGTCAGCGAGATGTTGAAGCCGCCGTAGCCATACAGGTAGGTCGGGTTCGAGCCGTCCATCTTGAGGCCCTTCTTCGACACGATGAACATCGGCACCTTGGTGCCGTCGCGGCTGGTGTAGAACTGCTGGCGCGTCTCGTAGTCGGCCGGGTTGAAGGCAACCTTCGGCTGGCGGAACACGGTGCTCTGGCCGTTCTTGAGGTTCAGGCGGTAGATCGTGGTCGGGGTGGTGTAGCTGGTGAACGAGTAGAAGGTCTCGCTGTCGCCGCGCTCGCCCTGCAGGCCGCCGACGGTGCCGATGCCCGGCAGCGCGATCTCGCGCACCGGTTTACCTTCGAGGGAAACCACGCGCACCACGCTCTTGGCATCTTTCAGGTAGCCGACCACCAGCTGGTTGTTGATGATGTCGGCGCCGGTCATCGTGTCCGCGGTTTCGGCGACGATCTCTTTCCAGTTGGCCTCGGCAGGCTTGGTGACGTCGATCGCGATGATGCGCTTCTTCGGCGCATTGCGGTCGGTGCTGAAGTAGAACACGCTGCCGACGTTGTCGATGAAGTCGTAGCCGCCGTCGAAGTTGTCGATCAGGTCGACCACTTTCGAATCCGGCTTGCTCAGGTCCTTGTACGAGACGCGGTTCTTCGGCGCGGTGCCCTTCGAGGTGGTGATCAACAGGTAACGGCCGTCTTCGCTCGACTGGCCCTGGAAGCCCCACTCTTTCTGGTCGGCGCGGTCATACACCAGCGTGTCGGCGCTTTGCGGGGTGCCGATGCGGTGGTAGTACAGCTTCTGGAAGTAATTCACGTCGGCCAGCTTGGTCGCTTCCTTCGGCTCGTCGTAGCGGCTGTAGAAGAAGCCCTTGCCATCCTTGGTCCAGGCGGTGCTCGAGAACTTGACCCACTTGACGTGGTCTGCGAGGTCCTTGCCCGATTCGATGTCGCGTACGCGGATTTCGTTCCAGTCCGAGCCGGAGGCGGCGGTGCTGTAGGCCAGCAGCTTGCCGTCCGGGCTGACTTTCAGGCCGGCCAGGGCGACGGTGCCGTCGCTCGACAGCTTGTTCGGGTCGAGCAGCATGCGCGGCGTGTCGCTCAGGTTCTTCAGGGTGTACAGCACGGACTGGTTCTGCAGGCCGTCGTTGCGGGTGTAGAAGTAGCGGCCGCCCTCTTTGCCAGGCACGCTGTAACGCTCGTAGTTCCACAGTTCGGTCAGGCGCTTGCGGATCGCTTCGCGCTGCGGGATCTGCGCCAGGTAGTCCTGGGTGACCTTGTTCTGGGCATCGACCCATTGCTTGGTCTCGGCGCTGTTCGCGTCTTCCAGCCAGCGGTAAGGATCGGCCACGACCGTGCCGTGGTAGTTGTCGGTCTGGTCGACTTTCTTCGACACCGGGTAGGTCAGCGAAGGGCCGGATGGCGAGCAGCTTTGTGCCAGCGCCGGGGCGGCGCCGAAAGCCGCTGCCAGCATGGCGACGAGCGTAGCGTGTCTCAATTGCATATTGTTCTCTTGTGGAGGAGTATGATGAAAATGGCATGTGCCGCTGGGCATCATAGCGCGAATCGGCGGGGATGGATACCGCCGGGCAGCCTCGTTTGCGGATGCGGTATCGGCGTGTAATGACAATGCGCCATCGAGGGGCACAAGCGGCGACGATGGTGCGGCGCCAGAGCATTTTGAGTGCGCTACTGGTGCGCCGCCGGCGGCTATTCCATCCGCGCGCGCCGCAGCAGGCAGCGCGGGCCGGTCATCCCGACCAGCCAGCGCGCCATCAGGGACGTCGCACGGGTTCGCTCGCGATTCACCGGCACCGCGATGTAATCGTTTGCAGCCGCGTCCGTCAAAAAGCCGCGGCGCACCGGAACAGGCCTGGCCGCGGCAGGCAACGTGGCCTGCCGCAGCTCCGGGATCGTCGCGCTGAAGCGTACGGCCGGCACGCTGGGACCGGCAGCCTGACCAACCGCCTGCGCTTGCGGCGCCGGGCCGCGCCCGGGTGTCGGAACGCCGGGGATCGCCTTCGCTGCATGCTCGCCAGCCGCGGCCCCGACACCCTCGGTCTGAGCGGCAACCATGACCCGTTCGGCCTGCTGCGCCTTATGCCGCGCATGCGCACGCAGCCAGGTGTCCTTGGTGACGCCGGCGCGCGCCGCCAGCCAGCCCCACATGCCGGCCCGCACCGGGTCGCGCGCCACGCCGCGCCCGAGCGCGTACATGGCGCCGAAGTTGTACTGGGCCAGCGCATTGCCCTGGCGCGCAGCCAGTTCGATCCAGTGCGCCGCCAACACATCGTCGCGCTCGACGCCCTCGCCGCGCGCATACATGGCGCCCAGGTTGTTCTGGGCACCGGCATCGCCCTGCTGGGCCGCGCGCCGGTACCAGTGCGCCGCCAGCACCGGATCGCAGGCCACGGCGACGCCACGTGCGTGCATCACGCCGAGCGCGAACTGGGCTCGCGCCACGCCCTGCTCGGCCGCGCGCGAGTAGTAATCGAAGGCGCGCGCCAGGTCGCGCCGCACGCCGCGTCCGGATGCCAGCATGCGTGCCAGCCGGTATTCGGCCTCGCGCTCGCCCTGGCGCGCGGCGCGCTCGAACCAGTGCAGCGCGTAGGGCAAATCGACCTCGACCCCGCGCCCGTCGGCATATGCCACGCCGAGCCGGCACTGCGCCACCGCGTCGCCGGCCGCCGCCGCATGGCGCAGCCAGTACAGCGCCTGCGCCGGGCTGGCGGCGACGCCGTGGCCGCGCTGGTACATGTGGGCCAGCTGGATCTGGGCCTGCACATGGCCCTGCAGCGCCGCCTTGCGGAACCACGCCATCGCCAGCGGATGGCTGACGTTGACGCCGTGTCCATGCAGGTAGCAGTCGCCGAGCTGGGCCTGGGCACGTGCCATGCCCTGCTCGGCGGCGCGGTAGAACCAGCCGATCGCCGCCTTGTGCGACTGGCGCACGCCGCGCCCTTTCCGGTACAGCAGCCCGAGATTGTGCTGGGCCGAGCGGTCGCCCTGGGCTGCCGCGCAGCGGAACCAGCGCGCCGCCTGCACGTCGTCGGGCGCCACGCCGCGGCCGCCGTAGTACATGGCGCCGAGGTGGTTCTGGGCGTACGCCAGGCCGCGGCTGGCGGCGCGCGTGAGCCACATGGCGGCGCGCGCGTCGTCGCGTTCGACGCCGGCGCCGCGCAGGTACAGCTGGGCCAGATTGAACTGGGCGTAGGGGTCGCCGCGCTGGGCGGCGCGGAAGTACCACTGGTAGGTATCGTCGCCCCCGCGGGCGGCATTCTCACGGCTCATCCATGTCCTCTCGGCGGTCGCAGGCACAGTGGCGGGCACGCGGCGGACGCAGCGAATGCGTGGCGCCCGGCGCGGCCGGCCCGAAAAACGCAGGCCGCAAACCGGCCATCCCGTTGCTAAAATTTTAAGTAGAGCACGGGTGGCGGGGTTTGCGACTGCACAATCGGACACTCGCCATGACATGCGGCGCAGGCCTTGACGATGCAGGATGAATGGATGTGGAATTGTGCTCCGGCGCGCGAATGCGGGCGCCGGAGCCGGCGCCGGAAGCGCCGTTCAGGAGGCTGCGCTCAGGCAGCCAGCTGCTCGCGCCGCGCGCGTTCGAGGGCGGCGTACTTGTCGAGAAAGACCGGAATCTTGGCGGCGGCGACCTTGTTGATCGACACCAGCAGGCCCGGTTCGACCTGCTCCAGGCCGCAGGTGCGGCCGAGGTGGCGCGCGGCGTGCAGCAGCACGTCCGCGGCGACCTGGGCATCGGCCTCGGCGCGGTGGGCGGTGCCGCGGAATTCGATGCCGAGCTGGCGCGACAGCTGGCCCAGCTTGTAGCTGGCCAGGCCCGGGAACAGGCGCCGCGACAGTTTCAGCGAACACACCAGGCCGGCGTGGCCGGTCACCCGGCCGAGGCGCGCGCCTTCGGCTTTCAGGAATTTTTCGTCGAAGCTGGCATTGTGGGCCGACAGCATGTCGCCGCCGATGAAGTCGATCAGCTCGGGCACCACCTGGCGCGCCGGTGGGGCGCCGTCGACCATTTCCTGGGTGATGCCGGTCAGGGCCGTGATGAAGGCCGGAATGCGCACACCGCAGTTGACCAGGCTGACGTAACGCTCGGTGACTTCGCCGCCGACAATGCGCAGCGCCGCCACTTCGGTGATGCGGTCGCCCATGTCGGGCGACAGGCCGGTGGTCTCGAAGTCGAGCATCACCATCGGCCGATCATAAACACTCATCGTTCTTCCTTGTTGCTGTTGCCGAAACAAATTGGGCCAGTACTGCGGCTCAGCCGAACTTGCGCTGCGCATCCAGCGCCAGGCCGGCGCCGATACTGCCGAACAGATCGCCTTCCACCTTGCGCGCGCCCGGCACCAGGGCGCCGATATGCTCGCGCAGCAGGCCGACGCCGCTCGAACCACCCGTGAAGAATACCGTATCCACCGCTTCCGGGGCCACCCCGGCATCGGCAAACAAGCGGTTCACGGTGGCGCCGACCTGGTCGACCAGCTGGCCGATCGCGCCTTCGAACTGCGCACGCGACACGTCCAGCGACTCTGGCGGCGACAGCCGCTCGAGCTCGAGACGAACCGACTCGGCGCCCGACAGCCCGATCTTGGCGCCCTCGACCTGGATCGCCAGCCAATGGCCGGCGCGGTCCTCGATCAGGTTCTGCAGGCGGGCAATCTTTGCCGGCTCGGCGGCGTCGCGCGCCAGGTCGGCCAGCTGCGTCACGCTCTTGCGCGTATACGCCTGGTTGATGGTGTGCCAGGTCGCCAGGTTATAGAAATAGCTGGACGGGATGGCGGCGCCGGAACGCAGGTTGCTGCCCAGGCCGAGCAGCGGCATCACGGTCGCCAGGCTCAGGTATTTATCGAAGTCGGTACCACCGATGTGCACGCCGCCATTGGCCAGGATGTCGTCGCGCCGGTCGAGGCGCGTGGCGCGCTCTGGTCCCAGGCGCACCAGCGAAAAGTCCGAGGTACCGCCGCCGATGTCGGCGATCAGCACCAGTTCCTCGCGGTCGATCTGGGCTTCGTAGTCGAATGCCGCGGCGATCGGCTCGTACTGGAAGCTGACTTCGCGGAAGCCCACCGAGCGCGCCACCTCGAGCAGCGTGTCTTCGGCCAGGCGGTCGGCCTTGGCGTCGTCGTCGATGAAGAATACCGGGCGGCCGAACACGGCGTGCTCGAAACCCTGTCCGGCCTGATGCTCGGCGCGGCGCTTGACCTCGCCGATGAACTGGGCCAGCAGCGCGCGGAACGGCAGCGAGCGGCCGGCGACCTCGGTCTGGCCGTCGATCAGGCTGGTGCCGAGCAGGCTTTTCAGCGAGCGCATCAGGCGGCCTTCGTAGCCTTCCAGGTACTCGGCCAGCGCTTCGCGGCCGTAGCTGACGCGTTCGTCGTCGGCGTTGAAGAACACCACCGACGGCAGGGTCGGCTTGCCGTCTTCGAGCACCAGCAGCGAGCCGGCGGCGGAGTGGGTCGCGCCGGGACGTAGCCAGCCGACGGTGGAGTTTGACGTGCCGAAGTCAACGCCGCAAGCGTGCGCCATAGGAACCTTTTTTTGGAGAGGGGCGGTATGGTAACAGATATCCCGGCGCCTGTATCCCCCCTGCCCGGCCCGCCAGACCCGCGCGACGGGCGCCGATCCGCAGGCGCCGGCGCTATAGTCAGGCATACGGCGACCTGACTTGTACGATCGACCATGGAGGCGGCAATGAAGCGTGAATGGCTCATGCGGCGCAACTGTTCGCTGACGCCGCGGCAGGCGCTGCAGGTCTATCTGCTGCTCTCGAGCGCAACGCTCGGTATCGCCGCCGTCTTCACCTGGCGCGGGGCCTGGATGGTGCTGGCCTTTGCCCTGGTCGAAACCGCTGCCGTCGGCACCGCCCTGCTGCACTATGCGCGCCACGCGCTCGACCGCGAACGCCTGGTGCTGGCCGATGGCTGGCTGCTGGTCGAACGCGACGACGGCAGCCACCACATCGCCCTGCGGCTGGAAGCGCATGCGGTCAGGGTCAGCCTGCCGGATGAGCGTATGCGCACACTGATCCGGCTCGAAACCCGTGCCGGCACGGTCGAAGTCGGACGCTTCATCACGCCGCCGGCACGGCGCGCGATGGTGAACGAACTGCGGCGCGCCCTGCCCGCCGGTGCCCTGCGTTAGCTATCCAGCATGCTGCGAGTTGGTGCAAGTCAGTCGATTCTCGAAAATCCTGTAAGCAAGCTCTTACACCAGCACGGCAGCGCTACCGATGTTGTCGGCGTCATAGCTTTTGCATAATTGCTACTTGTCGCGCGCAGCTTTCTGCACGGGCGTGCGAAACGAACATATAACAAGAAAGCAAAAGGAATTGGACGAGATGAGCAACACCCCTCAGGCCGGCGCTGTCGTGGTGCACGGCGGCGCCGGTGCGTCGCGCGAGCACGAAGACGGCTGCGTGCTGGCCGCCCGGCGCGCCCTGGCGCAGCTGGAAGTCAACGGTGACGCGCTCGACGCGGCGATCGTCGCCGTCACCACCCTCGAAGACGACGGCCGCTTCAATGCCGGCAGCGGTTCGGTGCTGGGCCTGGACGGCGCCACCATCGAAATGGATGCCTCGATCATGGATACGCGCGGCCGCCTGGGCGCGATCGCCGCCGTGCAGTCGGTGAAGAATCCGGTGCAGTTGGCGCGCGCCGTGGCCGATACCCCGCACTGGCTGCTGGCCGGCGAAGGCGCCCAACGCTTCGCGCGTGCCATCGGCATGCCGGCCAGCGAACCGGTGTCCGAGCGCCAGCGCGCGGCGCACCGCAAGATCCTGTCCCAGCTGGCCGGCTCGGTGCCGGCCATGCCGGGCGTGAACAACAACCTGTTCGACCGCTTCTGGAACTACAACACCCCGCTCAACCTGCCCGAAGGCTCGGCCTGCGACACGGTGGGCGCGGTGGTGCGCGGCGCCGACGGCCACTTCGCCGTGGCCTGCTCGACCGGCGGCTCGGCACCCAAGCTGCTCGGCCGCGTGGGCGACACCCCGATCATCGGCAGCGGCTTTTATGCCGGTCCCGAAGGTGCGGTAGCGGCCACCGGCATCGGCGAACACATCGTGCGCCACCTGCTGGCGCGCACTGTCTACGGCTGGATCGCCGACGGCATGCCGCTGGCACAAGCGCTGCAGCGCGGTGTCGACCTGTTCGACCCGTCGATCGCCGGCGGCCTGATCGCGGTCAGCCGCAATGATGCCGCCGCCTGCAGCAACTCCGACATGCCCCACTCACGAATGGTACAGCGATGAACGATATGGCAATCAACGAACAGACCGCGGACACCCTGCAACAGCGCGGCGAACGCAATGGCCACCTGGTGATCATCGGCGGCCACGAAGACCGCGAACACGGCAAGGAAATCCTGACCCGCTTCGTCGAGCTGTCCGGCGGTGCCGACGCCCGCATCGTCGTGATCACGGCCGCCAGCCAGGTCGCCGACCAGATGTGGGAAATGTATGACAATGCCTTCGGCGACCTTGGCGTGAGCAATCGCACCCACCTGGAACTGACCAGCCGCCAGGACGCCAACAGCGAAGAGACGGTGCGCCTGGTGGCCCAGGCCACCGGCATCTTCATGACCGGCGGCGACCAGAAGCGCCTGCTGGCCCTGATCGGCGGCACCGCCCTCGACGCCGAGATGCACGCCGCGCTCAAGGTGCGCGGCGCCACCATCGGCGGCACCAGCGCCGGCGCCTCGGCCATGTCGGGCCACATGCTGGCCCAGGGCCGTACCGACCTGCTGCCCGAAAAAGGCTCGGTCAGCCTCGGCGCAGGCCTGGGCTTTTTGCACCGGGTGGTGGTCGACCAGCACTTCAACGAGCGCCAGCGCCTGTCGCGCCTGCTCTCGATCGTGGCCGCCAACCCCTACCTGCAGGGCATCGGCATCGACGAAGACACCGCCCTGGTGATCGAGCGCGGGGTCGGCATCGAGGTGCTGGGCGAAGGCGCGGTCACCGTGGTCGACGGCCGCACCATGATCACCAACCTGGCCGAGATCAAGGACCGCGCCACGCCGGAACTGATCGACGTGCGCCTGCACCTGCTGCCGGCCGGGACCAGATACTGCCTCTCCAGCGCCGACATGGCGCCGGGCCAGCGCCTGCCGGCGCCGCTGCTCGA
Source organism: Massilia sp. (assembly GCF_031995545.1). GTDB lineage: Bacteria > Pseudomonadota > Gammaproteobacteria > Burkholderiales > Burkholderiaceae_D > Telluria. The sequence continues at coordinate 46,647 of NZ_DAMAGA010000022.1, read as the reverse complement.
CTTCCTGGAAAACGTAACCAAACGGACGACGATGTCATGAGAATCAAAGAAAAACGCCTGCTGCGCGGCCCCAACCTGTACGCGGCCACGCCCTGCCTGATGGCGCTGGTCGAGCACCGCTCGCCGAAGGCGCACGGCTTCGCCGCCCGCCTGCTCGAACTGCTGCCGGCGCTGCCGAAGGAAGCGGCGGCGCGCCTGGCCGACGACGTGCTGCTGGTCGATGCGCTGGAGCCGGTCGTGATGGAACTGCAGCGCCTGGCCGGAGCGGCCGGCGAACACAGCGCCACCTTCGACGTGAGCGGCCAGCCGCAGCGCCGCCGCGTGGTATGCGGCTATGCGATCGAACAGGTGGCCGAACAGGCGCTCGAATCCGCGCTCGCCCTGCTCGATGCGCTGGCCCAGGGCCAGGCCTACGACCTGGAAGCCGCACTCGCCGCCCTGCGCGAGACCGCCGAAGACTATGCGATCGGCACCAGCACCGGCGCCGTGGTCAATGCCGCGCGCCGTCGCGGCATTCCGGCGCTGCGCCTGACGGACGAAGCCAACCTGTTCCAGCTGGGCTGGGGCAGCCGCCAGAAACGGCTGCAAGCCACCATTACCGGCGCCACCAATTCGATCGCGGTCGGCATCGCCAGCGACAAGCAGCTGACCAAGGCCCTGCTCGACCAGGCCGGCGTGCCGGTGCCGGGCGGCGACGTGGTCACCAGCGTGGAGGCGGCGCAGCGCGTGGCGCGCCGCATCGGGCGCGCGGTGGCGGTCAAGCCGCTCGACGCCAACCAGGGCAAGGGCGTGACCGTCGACTGCCGCACGCCGGACGACGTCGAACGCGCGTTCGACTTCGCGCGCCGCCACGGACGCCGCGTGATCGTCGAGGAATACCTGCGCGGGCGCGACTACCGCGTCCTGGTCACCGGCGGCAAGATCGCCGCCGCTTCGTGGCGCCGGCCGCCGAACGTCACCGGCGACGGCGTCTCCACCATTCGCCAGCTGGTCGAGATCGAGAACCGCAATCCGGCGCGCGGTGACGGCCACACCAATATCCTCACCAAAATCCCGCTCGACGCGCTGGCCGAGGAAACGCTCAGCAAGCAAGGCTACGACCTGGATACCGTGCTCAGCGCCGGCATCACGGCCGACCTGCGCGGCAATGCCAACCTGTCGACCGGCGGCACCGCCGAAGACGTGACCGATCTGCTGCCGAAAGAAACACGCGACATCTGCATCCGCGCCGCGCGCACCATCGGCCTGGACGTGGCAGGCATCGACGTGATCTGCGAAGACATCGCGCGGCCGCTGCGCGCGCAGCGCGGCGGCATCATCGAAGTCAACGCCGCGCCCGGCATCCGCATGCACCAGTACCCGAGCCGCGGCACCCCGCGCGACGCCGGCGACGCCATCGTCGAAGCGCTGTTCGGCGCCTGCAACGGGCGCATTCCGACTGTCGCCGTGACCGGCACCAACGGCAAGACCACCACCAGCCTGCTGATCGACCACACGGTGCGCATGGCCGGCCTGCGCACCGGCGTGACCACCACGGGCGGCGTCTACTTCAACGGCCAGCTGGCCTGGGAAGGTGACTGCACCGGCTACCATTCGGCCCGGAGCGTGCTGGCATCGCCCGAGGTCGACTTCGCGGTGCTGGAAACGGCGCGCGGCGGCATCCTCAAGCGCGGCCTGGCCTACGACAAGTGCGATGTGGCGGTGGTGCTGAACGTCTCGGCCGACCACCTGGGCCTGGACGGCGTCGACACCATCGAACAGCTGGCCAGGGTCAAGGCGGTGGTGGCCCAGCGCGCCACGCGCGCGGTGGTGCTCAATGCCGAAGACAATTACTGCGTCGAGATGGCCGACAGCCTGGCCGACGGCGTCGAAGTCATTTACTTCGCGCTCGACGCCGAAGACCCGGTGCTGCTGCGCCACGTGGAGCACGGCGGGCGCGCGCTGTACCTGCAAGACTCCACGATCGTGCTGGCCAACGGCCTGCGTCACGAAGCGCTGCTCGACGTGCGCGAGATGCCGGTCTCGCTGGGCGGACGCGCGCGCTACAACATCGCCAATGCGATGGCTGCAGCGGCGGCCCTGACCGCAAGCGGCTTCGGCAACGCCGAAATCGCGGACGGCCTGCGCGGCTTCGTCTCGGACAGCAAACACAACCCGCTGCGCTCGAACCTGTTCGACGTCGACGGCGTGACGGTGGTGGTCGACTACGCCCACAACTGCGCCGCCTACGCCGCCCTGGCCGACATGGCGCGCTCGATGACGCCGGGCCGCCTGGTGGGCGTGGTGGCGGCGCCGGGCGACCGCCGCGACGCCGACCTGATCGACATCGGCCGCACCTGCGCCGCCGGCTTCGACGAACTGGTGGTGTACGAAAGCGAGAACCGCGGCCGCGCCGACGGCGAGACCGCCACCCTGCTGGCGCGCGGCGCCAAGCTGGGCAAGATCGGCAACGAATCGCTGCAGGTGGAACTGGACGTGCACCGCGCGATCCGGCTCGGGCTGTCGATGTGCCGGCCGGGCGATGTGATGGTGTTCGGGTGCGGGTCGTCGATCTCGGAACTGACCGAGGCGCTGCGGCCGACCCGGCCGGATCTGGCGCGCAGGATCGAGGCGGCGGCGATCTGACCGATTGATCGCTGAATCAACGGCCCCTTCGAGGGGCCGTTTTCATTGACGGACCGATGTGCCCTGTTGGTTAGTTACAGTTTTAGTCTATCCTCCTACCAGCGAGAAGCACAAACAACAAAGGCGGCCCGCAGGCCGCCTTTGTTTGCAATCCGGTCGCGCCGGCTTACACCGTCTGCGCCGCAATCAGATCCGCACTCTCCGGATCGGTCACCCGGATCGCATCGACGAACACCTGCAGCGACGAGCCGCACGCGAACACCAGCACATCCCCCGGCTGGCACAGGCTCAGGCCGAGGCGGATCGCCTTGTCCACTTCGATTTCGCGATGCAGCGTGTCCGACATACCGACCGCTTCCTCGGCGCCGCCGATGATCAGGTCCACCGCCTCCCCCACTTCGCGCCCGCGGCTTTGCGATTCGTACACCACCAGCTCGTCGAAACGCTCGCCGCACACACGGCCGATTTCTTCCAGGTCACTGTCGCGGCGGTCGCCCGGCGCGGTGACGATGCCGACCAGCTGGCCCGGCAGCATGCCGCGCGCCATGTCGGCCATCGCCGCGTAGGCCGCCGGGTTGTGCGCGTAGTCGACGATCACGGTCACGCCGCGCACGTCGAACATATTGGTGCGCAGCGGATTGGTGCGCCCGTTCGACACGAAGGTCGACAGGCCAGCCGCGATCTGCAGGTTGGAGAAGCCGGCCGCCATCAGGCCCGCCGCCGCCGCCAGGGCATTGGCGATATTGAAGCGCGCCAGGCCGCCGAACGACACCGGCATGCTCTCGACCTTGATCACCGCCTGCTGGATATGGCCGTCGGCCACCACCAGCGCGCCATCCTGCAGGTAGGCGCCGCGGCCGCCGTCTTCCAGGTGCTTGAGCAGCACCGGGTTCTCCGCTTCCATCGAGAAGAACAGCACTTCGGCGCCCGGCTTGACGCGGCGCGCCATCTGCACGCACAGCGCGTCCTCGGCGTTCAGCACCACCGCCTTCGACGCTGACTGCGCCACCACTGCCTTGACTTGCGCCAGGTCTTCGATGGTCTCGACGCCGTCCAGCCCCAGGTGGTCGCCGGCCACGTTCAGCACGATCGCCACGTCGCAGCGGTCGAACGCCAGGCCGCGCTTGAGGATGCCGCCGCGCGCCGTTTCCAGCACCGCGACCTCCACTTCCGGCGCGCCCAGCACGGTGCGCGCCGACCAGTAGCCGGTGCAGTCGCCCTTCACGATCTGCTTGCCGTCGATAAAGACGCCCTCGGTAGTGGTGACGCCGGTGACCTTGCCGGCCATGCGTACCGTGTGCGCCACCAGCAGCGTGGTGGTGGTCTTGCCATTGGTGCCAGTCAGGGCGATCACCGGGATGCGGCCGTCGGACTTGCCCATCAGGCCGTCGACGATGGCTTCGCCGGCGTCGCGCGGCTCGCCCGCGCTCGGGTACTGGTGCATGCGGATGCCCGGCGCGGCGTTGACTTCGATGACGGCGCCGCGCTGCTGGGCCAGCGGCTGGGCGATGTCCTGGCACACGATATCGATGCCTGCCACGTCCAAACCGATCTTGGCGGCAGCGCGTACGCACAGCAGACGGGTCGATTCGGGCAGCAGGTCGGTCACGTCTTCGGCGGTGCCGCCGGTGGACAGGTTGGCGTTGCCGCGCAGTTCGGCGGTCACGCCGACCGGCAGCACGCTGTCGAATTCGAAACCCTGGCGCGCCAGCATGTCGGCCGCATGGTCGTCCAGCGCGATGCGGGTCAGGATGGTGGCGTGGCCCGCGCCGCGCGCCGGATCGGCGTTCTCGATCTCGACCAGCTGGCGCACGGTCTTGATGCCATCGCCCACCACGTGCGCCGGACGGCGGCACGATGCGGCGGCCACGCGCCCGCACGCCACCAGCACACGGTAGTCGCGACCCTGCACATGGCGTTCAACGATGATGCGGCGGCCATATTGGCGCGCGAATTCGAACGCGCGCGCGACGTCATCGGTAGTCTTGCAATCGACCGTGACGCCCTTGCCCTGGTTGCCGTCGAGCGGTTTGAGCGTGACCGGTGCGGCCAAGCGGCGCGCCACGCGCTGCGCCGCTTCCACGGTGGTGACCACGTCGCCTTCGGGCACCGGCACGCCGGCTTCCTTGAGCAGCGCCTTGGTCAGCTGCTTGTCGCTGGCGATCTTCACTGCGATGAAGCTGGTGTCGCCGGTGGTGGTCGCTTGCAGGCGCTTTTGCCTGACGCCCCAGCCGAGCAGGAACAGGTTGGCGTCTTCGGTGATGCGCTGCACCGGGATGCCGCGCTCGTACGCCGCGCCCAGCACCGCCGCGGTGCTGGTGCCGATCGCGTAGCGGCCGGCCAGCGCGCGCAGTTCTTCCAGGCCCGGCTCAAGCTCGAAGGTCTCACCGTGGGCCAGCGCCGTCACCAGGTCGACCGCCAGCTCGAACGCCGGCTGCGCCAGCTTTTCGATCTGGTAGGCGCACACGATGCGGACCTGGCCGGGCTGGCCGCTCACCGGGCGGGTACGGCCGAAGGTGACCGGCGCGCCGGCCAGGGTTTGCAGCTCGAGCGTGACGTGTTCGACCACGCGCCCGAGGTAGGTGCCTTCGTGCAGGCGCTGGGCGAAGCCGCTCGGCGCGATGCCGGGCACGCGTTCGCCGCGCAAGGATGGCAACAGGTTCAGGAGCGCTTCATTGAAGCCCGGCAGGTCGCGCGTCGAACGGCCATACAGGTCTTGCAGGTCGACGATCGACAACAGGCAGGGCGAATCGGCGTGGATGTTCGGTCCGCGCAGGAAGCGTTGTTCGAGGATTTGCACGTGTGATTCCCTTGTAATAATAATTTGAATGCCACGGCGGCTGCACGCTCTCTACATGCAGCCGCCGTCATCGCACTGTGCAGGCGGGTCAGGCGTCGAACAGTTGCGTGTACATGCGGGTGGCCATCAGCCCCACCGCCGTATGGTGGATCTCGGGCGACAGCAGGCGCCCCAGGATCGTCATCGCTTCGCCCTTGCCGCTGGCGCCGGCCACCTGCTGCTCGAGCAGGCGCAGCTCGTTGCCGGAGTCACCGTCGTCGAGGTTCGGGTGGCGCCGGATCAGGCCGCGCACCGGGAAGGCGCCGCGCTCGGCGTTCTGGCTCAGCGTGTCGAGGGTGCGCTGGCGCGCGCGCGCGGTCAAGACGCGCTGGGCCGCCGCCGGCTTGCCGTCGGCGCTGCTGGTGATCCAGTCGCGCAGCACTTGCAGCTCATAGGCGTTGAAGACGCCGAACATCTCGGCGCGCTCGCCTTCGACCAGGCGCCAGAAGCGGCTGTTCTGCACGTCTTCGCCGCGCTTGATCCAGCCGGCCTGCTCCAGCGCCGCCAGGAAGTCCGGGATCTGCGCCGGCTCGGCCAGCCAGTCGTTGACCGAGCGGCCGGCGACGCGGCAGTAATCGGAGTGCATGTTCTTGCCGGCGACGCTCTTGGCGGCCATGATGCCCACCAGTTCGGCGTGCAGGTCGAATTCGCCGATCACCGAGGTGGTGCTGGCGCCCAGGTCGTTCAGGCGGTAGCCGTCGACCACGCGCTGCCAGAAGGCGTCGCGGTCGCCCACGCGCGGCATCAGGTCGGCGACGGCCTGCACCGCCTTGCGTGCGTGACCGCTGGAAGCGTTATCCACCGTCACGTGCAGCGTGAAGTAATACGGGTCGATGCCGAGCTCGTTCAGTTCGTACGACGTGATCAACAGGTGCAGCGGCAGCTGTTCGTAGCCCAGGTTGTAGCCGATGACCTCGGGCAGGAAGTGCTCGGCATGATGACCCAGCGCCAACTGCAGCGCGCCTTGCAGGAAGTGGTCGTCGCTCAGGTGCTCGAAGTCTTCGCAGCCGTGCGTGGCCAGCAGCTTGCGATAGAGGGTGACGTGGTTCTTGTCCGGCAGGCCTTCACCGAGTTCTTCCAGATAGGTCTTGATCAGGGGATGGAAGGCGACGTTGTCCCACTGGCGCACCAGGCCGTACAGCCAGGCGCCGTCGACCAGCTTGGTCGGACCGACGCCTTTCAGGAAGTACAGCGCGTGCGCGCGGCAAGAGAAATAGCGGCGCGGCGCGCCGTTCTTGCGCGCGGCCAGGTATTCGCGGTATTGCTCGCCGACGGCTTCGGCGCGGCTTTCGATCCAGCCCTGCAGCTGGCTGATGTTGGCCGGCAGGTCGCTCGGCAGCTCGCGCGCGATGGCGATATGGTCGGCGACGAAAGCCTTCGCTTCTTCGGTACTGGCTGACGGATCGGCGTACAGCGAGAAATACACGTTTTTCGCGCCCTGGCCTGGTCGGCTGGTGGCGGCCTGCACTTCTGGTGCATCGGCGAACAGCGTTGGAGTCATGTGTCGGATCGTAAGTTGGTCTATGGACGATTGAACACATTATCCGGGCTGGGCCATGGCGCGAAAATCGGTAGGCGCGCTGCGAGAATGTAAGAGTGGGATTACAAAAAAGCATCACGCAGCGCAGCAAACCGTTGCTCAGCAGTTAATAACGGTGTTGATGCTTCATCCCGCTCGATCTCCCTGCTGCGCCATGCCGCGCTGCACGTCCCCGCCCTCGGCGTCGCCCTTCGCGATCGCCTCCTTGTACTGCTCGGCTTGCTTATCGACGATGTGCGGCGGGAATGGCGGGATGTTCGGGTCGGCCAGCACCTCCAGCACGAACGGCTTGCCGGCCGCCAGCGCCCGCTCCCAGGCCGCGCCCAGTTGCTCCGGATCCTCGACCCGTTCCCCGTCCAGGCCCAGCATCTTGGCAAACGCCGCATACGAGAAATCGGGCAGCTGCTGCGAGTCTTCGTACTTTGGTTCGCCCTGCATGCCGCGTTGTTCCCATGTCACGAAATTCAGGTCGCGGTTGTTCAATACCAGCACCACAAAGGTTTTGTCCGGCCACGCCTGCCAGTGGCGCGCGACCGTCAGCAGGCCGTTGATGCCGTTCATCTGCATCGCACCGTCACCGGCCAGCGCGATCACCGGACGCCCAGGGTGCGCCAGCTTGGCCGCCAGCGCGTACGGCACCGCCGAGCCCATGGTCGCCAGCCCGCCCGACAGCGACGCCATCATGCCGCGCTTGAGCTGCAGGTGCAGCGCGTACCAGGCCGCCACCGAGCCCGAGTCGCCGGTCAGGATCACATCCTGCGGCAAGCGCGGCGACAGTTCGGTGAAGGCGCGTTGCGGATTGACCGGCTTGGCAGGTTCCAGGGCGCGCTGCGCCAGCTTGCGCCGGCTGTCCTCGACGTTGCGCTCGATGCGCGCGCGCCAGTCGCGCCCTTCCTTGCGCTGCAACAGCGGGATCAAGGCGCGCAGGGTGGCGGCGGCGTCGCCCGCCAGGTTGACTTCCATCGGATAGCGCAAGCCGAGCATGGCGCCGTCGATGTCGATCTGCACCGCGCGCGCCTGCCCTTCCTGCGGCAGAAACTCGGCATACGGGAAGCTGGAGCCGATCATCAACAGCGTGTCGCACTCCTTCATCATGGTGTCGCTGGCTTCGGTGCCGATCATGCCGATGGTGCCGGTGCAGAACGGCACGTCGTCCGGTACCACCGCCTTGCCCAGCAGCGCCTTGGCGATGCCGGCGCCGAGCAGCTCGGCCACTTCGATCAGTTCGTCGGTGGCGCCATGGGCGCCGGCCCCGGCCAGGATCGCGACCTTGCTGCCGGCGTTGAGCACGTCGGCGGCGGCCTGCAAGGCTTCGTTGGAGGCGACTTGCGCGCGCCGTGCCACGCCAACGCCCGAGAAGGTGCTGCCGTGTTCGCGCGGCGGGGTCGGCACGGCATCCTCTTCCTGGATGTCGTTGGGGACGATCACGCAGGTGACGCAGTTGCGTGCCTGGGCGATGCGAAACGCGCGGTCGACCAGGTGCCGCACCTGGTCCGGGCTGGTCGCCATCTGCACGAATTCGCCCGCCACGTCCTTGAACAGGGTGACCAGGTCAACTTCCTGCTGGTAGCTGGCACCGAGCGAGGCGCGCTTTTGCTGGCCGACGATGGCCACCACCGGCTGGTGGTCGAGCTTGGCGTCATACAGGCCGTTGAGCAGGTGGATCGCGCCAGGGCCGGAGGTGGCCAGGCACACGCCGACCTCGTTCGTGAACTTGGCATGGCCGCAGGCCATGAAGGCCGCCATTTCCTCGTGCCGGGTCTGGACGAATTCGATCTTGTCCTGGCGGCCGAACGCGGCCAGGATGCCGTTGATGCCGTCGCCGGGATAGCCGTACACGCGCCGCACGCCCCACTGCCCGAGCCGCTCGAGCATGAAGTCTCCTACCGTTGCCATATCGAAGCTCCTTTCGCTGAATGGAAAGGCCCGCCGGCGGCTGCTGGAAAACCGCGGCAGGCTATGAGCCGCCGACTTTACGTGGCGAAGACAACGTGAACCGTGCGCCAGCGAGCATAGCGCCGGGATGCGGCGAAATTGATATCAGGGTAGCGCGCCGAGCGCCAGGTCGGCCACCAGCGCATTGCCCGACAGGCGCACCGGCAGCGCGCCTTGTTTGAGCATCTGCGTCATGGCGCGGTCGCCGTCGCCGGGCTGGACGTCCACCGCGCGCGCCGCTTCGGCCACGATCAGGACCTCGAACTCTTCCTTCAGAGCGTCGAGCACGGTATTCAGCACGCAGTAGTCGGTGGCCAGGCCGCACACGGCGACACGGCGGATGCCGCGTGCGCGCAGGTCTTGCCCAAGGCCGGTACCGTTGAAGGCGGAATAGGCATCGACCTCGGCGGTGACGGCCTTGGAGACGATCACGACATCGTCCGGCAGCTGCAGCGCATCGCTGAAGGCGGCGCCTTCGGTCCCGGCCACGCAGTGCGGCGGCCACGGCCCACCCTGCTGCGCAAAGGAACAATGCAGTTCGGGATGCCAGTCGCGCGAGGCGAATACCGGCAGGCCGCGTTCGGCATACAAGGAAATCAGGCGGTTGATCGGTGCGATCACGGCGTCGCCGTTCGGCACGCCCAGCTTGCCGCCGGGGAGGAAATCGACCTGCAGGTCGACGATCAGGAGGGCATCACCCTGGCCGAGCACGATGGCGCTCATCAGACATTCTCCACGTTGATGGCGCGCAGGGAAGCACGCCGCAAATGGCAGATTAACATGAAGCAGCGCCGCTCGCCGGGACGTAAAAAAGACCGCACGGCACAATCGCCGGGCGGTCTGTTCAGGCTGTCATCAAGGCGCTGGCGCGCCCGTTGATCAGCCCGCCTTGTTCAGCAGCGAACGCTGACGCGCGTAACCGAAGTAGACGGCCACGCCGATCGCCAGCCAGATGCCGAAGGCCAGCCAGGTATGCCAGCTCAGGAACGACATCAGGGCGACGCAGAAGATGATCGCCAGGATCGGCACCAGTGGCACCGCCGGGCAGCGGAAGGCGCGCGGCAGGTCCGGACGTTTTTTACGCAGCACGATGACCGCGATCGAGACCAGGGTGAACGCGGCCAGGGTGCCGATATTGACCAACTCGGCCAGCACGTTGAGCGGCACCACGGCGGCGATCAGGCCGAAGATGATGCCGACCAGCCAGGTGGCGAAGAACGGGGTGCCGTATTTCGGGTGCACGGTCGACAGTTTGGCAGGCAGCAGGCCGTCGCGCGACATGGCGAACAGGATGCGGGTCTGGCCATAGGCCATCACCAGGATCACGGTGCTCATGCCCAGGATCGCGGCCAGGTCGACGAAGCCGGCGACCCAGTCTTCACCGGCCACCTGCAGCGCCAGCGAGACCGGATGGTCGACGCCCTTGAAGTCCATGTACGGCACGATGCCGGTCATGATCGCCGCCACCACCACGTACAGGATGGCGCACACGGCCAGCGAACCGATGATGCCGATCGGCAGGTCGCGCGCCGGGTTCTTGACTTCCTCGGCGGCCGAGGTCACGGCGTCGAAGCCGATGAAGGCGAAGAACACCAGGGCCGCGGCGCTCATCACGCTGCCGGCGCCGAACGGCATGAACGGCTGCCAGTTGTCCGGTTTCACGTGGCCGACGCCGACCGCGATGAACAGCAGCACCACGGCGATCTTGATCACCACCATCACGTTGTTGGCGCGCGCCGATTCGCGCATGCCCAGCGACAGCATGCCGGTCAGCACCATCATGATCAGGAAGGCCGGCAGGTTGAAGAAGGTCTCGACGCCTTCGCGCGCGCCCGGCGCCGCACTCAGGGCGGCCGGCAGCGTGATGCCGAAGCCGGCCAGCAGCGACTGGAAGTAACCCGACCAGCCGACCGCGACGGTCGAGGTGGCGAGGCCGTATTCGAGCAGCAGGTCCCAGCCGATCATCCAGGCCACCAGTTCACCCAGGGTGGCATAGCTGTAAGTGTAGATCGAACCGGCGACCGGAACGGTGGAAGCGAATTCAGCGTAGCACAGCGCGGCGAAGCAGCAAGCCAGGGCCGCCACCACGAAGGAGATCGTCAGCGCGGGGCCGGCCGTGACGGCGCCCGTGCCGGTGAGCACGAAAATACCGGTGCCGACGATCGCGCCGATGCCCATGAGCACCAGGTCGGTCGGACCGAGGACTTTCTTGAGGCCGCCCGGTTTGGCGCCGGCGGCCAGCATGGCGTCCAGGTTTTTGGTTCTGAAAATACTCACTTACGTGTTCTCCATTCGAAAAATAGTATGGTCCCGCGTCTTGTCGTTCCTGGCGCCGCAGATCGTACGGCGCCGGGCGGGATCCTGCCTGATGGGCCATCAATCGCCTGACTTGAAACCGTCTTCGCTACCGCTGCAAAACGTCAACTTTTTGCAGGTGTGCCAATATAACCAGAATGTTGTTGCTTATCAAAGCAAACTCGTCAAAGTATTGCAATTTGCGTGCCGGAAACTGAAAACCCGAGCAGCAGCGCCTCGTTGTGTAAACATCGCGCGCGCAACAAAGAGATCTAACAAGCTTGATTTCCAGATTTCAACACAAGATAATGTCCTGCTGTTCCCAGTAGTTCAGCTTCGAGTTCAGCTCCGTAGTACAGCTTCGTAATCAGCGCGCATCAGCAGGCTCCGCCGGCGGGCTCGTGCATCCCATTCCCGCCCCGACCCGATGACCGCTCTCCCGCCGCAGCCGTTTCCCTTGCACCGCCCGTCCGCACCGGGCCCAGCGCGGCGCCTGAGCTGCGCCGTGGTCCTGGCGCTGGGGATGCTGGCGGGACCGGCCATGGCCGACACCGCCGCCCGCCTGCACGAGATCGCCGCGCTGGCCGAGCAGGACATCCAGCGCGCGCGCACCATGCTGGTGCAGGAAGGCCCGACCCTGATCGCCGGTGCACCATATGCGCAGCGCATCGACTACCTGCGCCTGCTGCGCCGGGTCGAGGTCGACAGCGGCAACCTGAGCGAAGCCTACGCCACCAACGAGAAGATCGTCGAACTGGCCGAAGCCGAGGCCGACCCTCTCAACCTGGCGCTGGCCAGCCTGGCGCGCATCAACCGCCAGCTCGACGACAACGACCCGGCCAGCGCCCTGGCCGCGCTCGAAACGCTGGCAGCGCAACACCGCGAGCTCGACAATCCTGAATTCCTGGCCGGCACCGAAGTCCTGTACGGCATCGGCTACAGCGCGGTCGGCCAGTACGACCGCGCGCTGCAGCATTTCCAGCGCAGCCTGGAGATCGTGCGCTCCCATCCCGGGCTGTGGAGCCCGCGCGAACCGGATATCCGGCTGGCCCTGGCGCGCATGTACGTCAATGCGCGCGACCCGGCCCGGGCGCTGGAAATCGTGCGCGAAGTGCGCACCGGCCAGCTCCAGCTGTCGGCGCGTACCGCAGCCACCCTGTGCTTCCTGGAAGGCCGGGCGCTGGTGGTACGCAACGACATCGGCGACGCGCTGGCCGCATTCGACCGCGCCCTGGCACTGGCGCGCGCCAATCACCTGATCGCACTCGAGGCCAATGTGCTGGGCAATATCGCCAACGCCAACCTGCGGCTGCAGCGCTATGGCCAGGCCGAAGCAGCGGCGCGCGCGGCGCTGGCGCCGGCGCGGGCCAGCGCCGACGGCGTCGGCCTGCAGCTGGCCGAAGCCCATCTGGGTTTCGCGCTGTTCGGCCAGGGCCGCGAGCGCGAAGGCCTGGTCCATATCGACGCCGTGGCCGCGCAGCTGCGCCAGTCGGGCGCGCTGTCGGCCCTGAGCGTGATGCTGGCGGAAAAAGGCCAGGCGCTGGAGCGCGCCGGCCACTACCGCGAGGTGCTGGCCACGGTGCGCGAGCGCGAAGCCATCGTCCACGAACTGGCCCAGAACGAACGCGAGAAAGCGATCTCGGCGCTGCAGGAACAGTTCAAGGCGCGCGAACGCGCGGCCCAGATCGCCACGCTGCGCCAGGAAAACGCGGTCAAGGATGTCGAGCTGCATAACCGCGGCCTGCGCCAGCTGACCACCACGCTCGGCGCAGTACTGGCGCTGGTGCTGTTCAGCGTGGTGTTCGTGCTGTACAAGAAGTCGGTGCGTACCGGCCATCGCCTGTCCGAGCTGAACGCCGAACTGGCCTACCTGTCGGCGCGCGACCCGCTCACCGGCCTGTTCAACCGCCGCTCGTTCCAGGAACGCATGCGCAGCCGCACCGGCGAAGCGGCGGCGCGCCCCGACGCGGCCGACTGCTTCACCCTGCTCGACATCGACCACTTCAAGCGCATCAACGACGAATACGGCCACACGGCCGGCGACGCGGTGCTGGTCGAAGTCGGACGCCGCCTGCGCGAAGCGACGCGCGAATCGGATATGGTCTTGCGCTGGGGCGGCGAAGAATTCCTGGTCTATTCACAGGGCGTGACGCCGGCCCAGCGGGTGCAGCTGGTGCGGCGCATCCTGGATGCGCTGGCGGCCACGCCGGTGCTGCTGGAAGATGGCACCGCGCTGCGCATCAGCGCCACGGCGGGCGCGGTGACGCTGCCGCTGGTGGCGCAGGATAGCGACGATGCGGCTGCAGAGAACCAGGCCGACAACCGGATCGACTGGGAACAGGCGATCGCGCTGGCCGACCGCGCCCTGTACAAGGGCAAGGAAAACGGACGCAACCGCGGCTACCTGGTGGCGGGCCTGCGCCGCCCGGACGGCGGGCCGTTCGACGGCTTGCAGCTGGACCTGATTTTGCCCGGGCACCCCGCCCTGCCGGCGGCATCGCCCATGCCCGCCTGAGCACGGCGCTGGCGGCAGCCGCGCAAACGTGCGCGTGAAGGAATGCGGTAGGCTGGCGGCGCATCCCGCTCAACCGGCCAAGGAGTACCGCGCTTGCCTTCCCGTCTTCACGATTTACCTTGCTCAAGCCGCACCCGCGGCACATCCGATCCCGATCCGCAGCGGCGCACACTGCTGCACGGCGCCGCCGCGCTGGCGGGCCTGGGCCTGGCGCCGCATGCCTTCGGCGCCGCCCTGCCCAAGGTGCCGTACGTATCGACGCCGCGCGACATCGTCGAACGCATGCTGGCGATGGCGAAGGTCGGCGCGGGCGACATGGTGTATGACCTGGGCTGCGGCGACGGCCGCATCGTGATCGACGCCGCCCGCCGCCACGGCGCGCGCGGGGTCGGCATCGACCTCGATCCCGAACGGATCCGCGAAGCGCGCGCCAATGCGCGTCGTGCCGGGGTGCAGGACCGGGTGCGCTTTCGCCAGGCCGACTTGTTCGCCACCGACTTCAGCCCGGCCTCGGTGGTGGTGCTGTACCTGCTGTTCGAGGTCAACCTGAAACTGATGCCGCGCCTGTGGCAGCAGCTGCGCGTGGGCAGCCGGGTGGTGTCGCACGACTTTCACATGGGCGCGCAATGGCCGCCGGAACAGATCGTGCGGGTACGCGACAAGACGCTGTATGCGTGGACCATCACGCCGGAGTTGAAGCGCATGCCGCAAGCCGGGCCCGACAACGCATCGTGAAAGCAAAAACGCCGCATCACTTGCGCGATGCGGCGTTTTTCGAATTCTTTGGTGGGAAGTGCAAGTTTCGAACTTGCGACCCCTGCAGTGTGAATGCAGTGCTCTACCCCTGAGCTAACCTCCCAACGAGGCCGTATTATGACACAGATGCTTGAGTTTGCCAAACAGCAAATTTGCTCAAACATCAAGACAAACACCGTTACAGACCGGCGCATGTCCTTCGAAAACAATCGGGCCAGCATCGCTGCTGGCCCGTCGAATTCTGGTGGGAAGTGCAAGTTTCGAACTTGCGACCCCTGCAGTGTGAATGCAGTGCTCTACCCCTGAGCTAACCTCCCGAAGCGAGGCGTATTATGGCACAGAATCACCGCGCCGTCACCCCTGCGGAGAATAATTCCTCCACACACACTGCCCTTTGACGTTCTTGTCCAATCCTGCGAGCACCTCGTCGTGCGCCGCGATTTCATCCACGCTGGCCGAGACCACGATGATGTCGCCCAGCGGTACCGATTCCAGCACGTCGCCGATGGTGGCCGCTTCGACCGCCACATCCATGGTCAGCGAGTTCTGGCCACGGGTCATCGCCAGGTACACGTCGGCCAGCAGTTCCGAGTCGAGCAATGCGCCGTGCAGCTTGCGGTGCGCGTTCGAGATCTCGTAGCGGTCGCACAGCGCGTCCAGCGAGTTGCGCTTGCCGGGGTGCAGTTCCTTGGCATGCACCAGGGTGTCGATCACGCCGCTGCAATGCTCGACGAACGGCTTCATGCCGATGCGCTGGAATTCGTGGTTCAGGAAGCCCAGGTCGAACGGCGCGTTGTGGATGATGACTTCGGCGCCGGCGACGAATTCGCGCAGCTCTTCCGCGATCTCGTGGAACTTCGGTTTGTCGCTGAGGAATTCGGTGGTCAGGCCGTGCACCGCCAGCGCGGCTTCGTCCGACTCGCGCTCCGGATTGATATAGCGGTGGAAGTTATTGCCGGTGAGCTTGCGGTTGAAGATTTCGACACAGCCGACCTCGATGACGCGGTCGCCCGTGCGCGGATTCAGGCCTGTGGTTTCGGTATCGAGGACGATCTGGCGCATGGTGCAATCTTGAAGAGTTAAAGCGGGGAATCAAACGACAGCCAGTATAACAGCCGGCCGCTGCGGCGACCGGCGTAAGCCCGCGATCAGCGCCGCACTGAGGCGGCGCCGCGGTTGGCCAGCACGTCGGCGCGCTCGTTGCCCGGGTGGCCGTTGTGGCCGCGCACCCAGCGCCATTCGACCGCATGCTGCTGCTGCACCATGTCGAGCGCCTTCCACAGGTCGTCGTTCTTGACCGGCTCCTTGGCGGCGGTCTTCCAGCCGCGCGCCTTCCAGCCGTGGATCCATTCCGAGATGCCCTTCTGAACGTACTGGCTGTCGGTGTGCAGTACCACCTGGCATGGGCGGTTCAGCACGCCCAGCGCCTCGATCACGGCGCGCAATTCCATGCGGTTGTTGGTGGTGTTCGGCTCGCCGCCGAAGATTTCCTTTTCGTGGCCGTTGGAGACCAGCAGCGCGCCCCAGCCTCCCGTGCCCGGGTTGCCCTTGCAGGCACCGTCCGTAAAGATCTCGACCTTGCTGGCGTTACTTGTAGTAATGGTTTCTTGGTTCATTCTCTGTTCGCCGCCGGCACTGCCGCCGGCCGCTTGCTTGTTTTCTTGTTCCAGGCCGGGCCGATGATGTGCATGCCCTTGACCCGCTTGATCGCGTGCACCACGTACACCGCGCCGAGATATGGCCACCAGCGGCGCCCCGCCGATTCCATCATCGAGAACCGGCTCAGCCAGTGCGCCGTGCGGCATGGCGGCGCGTAGCAGCCGAAATGACTGCGCGCCACATTAAGGTTCAGCAATTTTAGCCAGTCTTTGAGGCGCGGCATAGAAATGAATTCGCCCGACTCGGGCAGGTAGTCGTGGCTGGTGAAGCGCCCGACGCCCTGGCGCATGCCCCACAGGCTGGCCGGGTTGAAGCCGCAGATGATGATCTGGCCTTCCGGAATCAGGACGCGTTCGACTTCGCGCAGCACCTGGTGCGGCTCGGCCGCGAACTCGAGCACGTGCGGCAACACCACCAGGTCGAGGCTGGCGGTGGCGAACGGCAGTTCGGCGAAGTCGAGCGCCACCGCGATCTGGCGGTTGCCGGGCGCCAGCGCCAGCTCGCTGGCGTCCGACGTGCGCGTGGCCGCCTGCCATTTGTTGGGCATGCGGCTGGCAGCCAGCGCGTCGATCTGGGGCACGCCGATCTGGACCGCGTTGAAGCCGAAGATGTCCGCCGTCAGCTGGTCCAGGCAAGCCTGCTCGAACGCCGCCACGTAGGCGCCGGCCGGCGATTGCAGCCAGTTGTCGAGCGCTATAATGGATTTTTCGGAAGCCGCGCTATCCATGCCATTCCTTTGAAACACTGCTTCACACGATGACTACTATGACGACTTCGCCGCACACGGAACTGAGCATCCTCACCGTTCCCGCCTTTAACGACAATTATTTGTGGCTGATCCATGACGGCGAGCACGCCGCCGTGGTCGATCCGGGCGACGCCGCCCCGGTCCAGGCCGCCCTGGCCGCACACAAGCTGCGCCTGACCTCCATTTTACTCACCCATCACCATGCTGACCATATCGGCGGCGTTCCCGCCCTGCTGCGCGAGTGGGACGTGCCAGTGTTCGGGCCGCGCAACGACGGCATCGAGTTGGTGACCGACAAGCTGGGCGAAGGCGACCGCATCCGGCTGCCAGTGCTGGACCTGGAACTCGAGGTGATCGACGTGCCGGGGCATACGCTCGGGCATATCGCCTACGTGGCGCGCACGCCCGGCGTGCCCTGGCTGTTCTGCGGCGACACCCTGTTCGGGGCCGGTTGCGGGCGCTTGTTCGAAGGGACGCCGGCGCAGATGGCCGATTCGCTGGGCAAGCTGGGGGCGTTGCCGGACGAGACGCTGGTGTATTGCGCGCACGAGTACACGATGTCGAACCTGAAGTTCGCGCAGGCGGTCGAGCCGGATAATGCGGCGCTGGCGGCGCGGGCGGAGTCGGATGGCGCTTTGCGCGCGGCGGGACGGCCGACGATTCCGTCGTCGGTGGGGGTGGAGAAAGCGACCAATCCGTTCTTGCGCGTTACCTCGGCGCGCATCGTGCGCAGCCTGGTGGAGGCGGGACGGCTGGCCGAGAGCGCGGCGCCGGTCGAGGTGTTCGCGGCGCTGCGGGAGTGGAAGAATACGTTCTGACCTGCCAGTTCTGTCAGACCATGACCGCGCCGTCACGTAGAGTTGGCGGCTCCGCCGCCAACTCTACGCGTCAGATTTCCTCGTACAACGGCAAGGTCAGGAACTCGGCAAACGACTCCGACGTCGACATCTGCTCGAAGATCACGGCTGCGCGTTCATAGCTGGCATGCGTGCCATCGGCAGCGACCTGCTTCACCTTCTCGAGCTCTTCCGGAATCATGGCGCGCACCATCTCCGCATCGACCTTGCGCCCATCGTCCAGCACTCCCTTCGGCGAACGAATCCACTGCCACACCTGCGAGCGGCTGATCTCGGCCGTGGCCGCGTCTTCCATCAGGTTGTGGATCGGCACGCAGCCATTGCCGGCCAGCCAGGCGCCCAGGTAGTGGATACCGACATTGATGTTATAACGCAGGCCGGCCTCGGTGATCGGCGCCTCGGGCTTGAAGTCGAGCAGTTGCGCCGCGGTGACCTCGACATCCGGCCGCTGCTTGTCGAACTGATTCGGACGATCGCCCAGCACGCGCGTGAATTCTTCCATCGCCAATCCGACCAGGCCGGGGTGCGCGACCCAGCCGCCGTCGTAGCCATCGGTGGCATCGCGCGCCTTGTCGCTGCGCACGCCGCCCATGGCGACCTCGTTCTTCTCCGGGTCGTTCTTGATCGGGATCAGCGCCGACATGCCGCCGATTGCCGGTGCGCCGCGCTGGTGGCAGGTCTTGAGCAGCAGCAGCGCATAGGCGCGCATGAACGGCGCCGTCATCGTTACCTTGGGCCGGTCGGCCAGGCAGAAGTCGCGGTCGTGCTTGAATTTCTTGATGCACGAGAAGATGTAATCCCAACGTCCCGCGTTCAGACCAGCGCTGTGCTCGCGCAGCTCGTACAGGATCTCGTCCATCTCGAAGGCGGCCAGGATGGTTTCGATCAGCACGGTGGCCTTGATGGTGCCGCGCGGCAGGCCGAGTTCGTCCTGGGTCATGACGAAGATGTCGTTCCACAGGCGCGCTTCCAGATGCGACTCGAGTTTCGGCAGATAGAAATACGGGCCGGCGCCGCGCGCCAGCAATTCCTTCGCGTTATGGAACATGAACAGGGCAAAGTCGAAGATGCCGCCCGAGACGCGCTTGCCGTCGACCAGCACGTGCTTTTCGTCCAGGTGCCAGCCACGCGGGCGTACCAGCAGCGTCGCGACCTTGTCGTTCAGCTGGTAGCGCTTGCCATTCTGCTCCAGCGAAATGGTCTGGCGCACCGCATCGAACAGGTTGATCTGGCCGCCGATCTGGTTGTCCCAGTTCGGCGTATTCGAATCCTCGAAGTCGGTCATGTAGCTGTCGGCGCCGGAATTGAGCGCGTTGATGACCATCTTGCGCTCGACCGGACCGGTGATCTCGACCCGGCGGCACGCCAGCGCTTCCGGCAGCGGCGCGATGCGCCAGTCGCTGGCGCGGATGGCGGCGGTCTCGGACAGGAAATCGGGGCGCTCGCCTGCGTCCAGCCTGCGTGCGCGTTCGGCGCGCAGCGCCAGCAATTCCTGGCGCCGCGGCTCGAAGGCGCGCGACAGTTTCGCCACCAGGTCCAGCGCCTGCGGCGTGAGAATCTGTTCGTAGCCGGGCTGGAGCTTGGCGGTGATGTCCATGCCGGCGGGGATCGGGTTGTTCATGTCGACTCCTGAATGTTGTGGCGAATCCGGTTGCGGCCATGGCGCAGCGTGGCGCACGCCTTGGCGTTTGTCATTGCATCAAGTATATTCACCAAAATAGCGATAAACGATACAAATTCTCACTTCATTCGTGCGTTTTTGTATTAGATGAGCGCACACGACAGCGCGATCGAACACACAAGCATAGGCCAACGCAGGCGCGCAGATGGGCAAATTCACGCAAATGACGACCTTTGTCGAAGTGGTGGGGCGCGGCAGCCTGTCGGCGGCGGCGCGCGCCGAAGGCATCGCGCCGGCCATGATCGGACGCCGGCTCGACGCGCTGGAGGCTCGCCTGGGCGTCAAGCTGCTGCAGCGCACGACGCGCAAGCTGGTGCTGACGGACGAAGGCGTGGCCTTCCTGGAAGACTGCCAGCGCATCCTCGGCGAGCTGGACGACGCAGAGGCGGCGGTGTCGGAACGCAGTGCGCGCGCTACGGGCCACCTGCTGGTATCGGCCCCGGCAGGGTTCGGGCGCCAGCACGTGGCGCCGCTGCTGCCCTCGTTTCTGGCCGAACACCGCGACGTCACCGTCAACCTGAACCTGAACGACCGCGTGGTCGACGTGCTCGGCGAAGGCGTGGACGTGGCGATCCGCATCGCCAGCCTGAGCGATTCGAACCTGGTCGCGGTCAAGCTGGCCGACAACCGGCGTGTGGTGGTGGCCTCCCCCGCCTACCTGAAACGGCACGGACAGCCGCGCCACCCGGCCGACCTGGCGCGCCACAACTGCCTGGCGATCAGCAGCGACGGCAGCCAGCGCGGCTGGACCTTCCTCGACAACGGGCAGCAGTTGACGCTGAAGGTGGGCGGCAATATGGTGTGCAACGACGGCGCCGTGCTGCATGAATGGGCGCTGGCCGGCAAGGGCCTGGCGTGGCGTTCGATGTGGGAAGTTGGCGAGCAGATCGCCAGCGGCGCGCTGTGCACGGTGCTGGACGACTTCGCAGCGCCCGGCAACGACATCCATGCAGTGTTCGCCCAGCGCCGCCACTTGCCGCTGCGCATCCGCGCCTTCGTCGACTTCCTGCGCCGCAGTTACGCGTCGCCGGAATACTGGCAGCGCAACAGCCCGGCCGGGATTTCCGACATGCTCAGCATTAACGGCGAGCATGGGCGATAAAGAGAGCGCAGGCTAACCGGGAAAAGCACACCCCATGCGGCGCTCAAGAACTCGACGATAAATATTCAGACGAAAAAAATCCCCGGCAATTCCGGGGATTTTTATTTCGGTAGCGCTGTGAAGCGCTACGGAGCCGCGATTACAGAGGCTGGATGTTCGATGCTTGCTTGCCCTTAGGACCGGTGGTCACGTCGAACGAGACACGCTGGTTTTCCTGCAGCGACTTGAAGCCGGTGCTCTGGATAGCCGAGAAGTGAGCGAACAGATCTTCGCCGCCTTCGTCAGGGGTGATGAAGCCAAAACCCTTCGAATCATTGAACCATTTAACGATGCCAGTTGCCATTACAATTTCCTATTTCGGTTAGTTGGGCTTACGCCCGTTTCAGATCGTTTGAAGAAGCAAGAAAGAAATGACAGACAGACTGCACTACTACCTCGAACCCAACGATCCCACATTATACCGAATAAAAACCGCGCACGACCTCAAAACTAAATAAAAAAGCCGCACAATCGCAACGATTCCTAGAATCAATAATCAGAGCGATGCGATTTCGTTTTCGGTGGTAGAGAAAATATAGGTCATTGACAGCGTCGAAGTTTGCGCTGAATCAAATTAGGCTCAACAGCACCTTTGCGCAAAACACTTGCGTGCAAGACTGTTTTCAGCTCAGCGATTTGGGATCGCGCTGCGCTGCCGCGATGTACTCGTCGAGCTCGCCGCGCCAGATCAGCCAGTCGGCCGGTGCCACCTGCTCGAAGGTGGTCAATACCCGCAGGCGCTGCTCGAGCAGGCGTGCGTGGTGCCCCAGGCCGCGAAAACCAAACGTCGCTGCGGAGCCGGCCAGCGTGTGCAGCATCGCCTGCAGTTCGCGCGCCGCGGCGGCGGTGCCTGCGCCCGCAGCGTCGCCCGCGCCCGGATCGATCTGCTGCGACAGCGACGACAGGCGCTCGAGCGTGGCCGGCAGGCGCCCGGCGAACTTCTCGTTGAGTTCAGCCAGGCGGGCGAAAAATTGCTGGTCGGCCGGTTGCGGCATGGTCTCGTTTGCCCTTCTTTGCGAGGACTGGTTGATGGAAAAGACTACTTGGTGCCGAAGATGCGGTCGCCCGCGTCGCCCAGGCCCGGCACGATGTAGGCATGCGCGTCCAGGTGCGAGTCGAGCGAGGCCACGTACAGCTTGACGTTCGGATGCGCATCCTGGAATACCTGCACGCCTTCCGGCGCCGCCACCAGCGCCAGGAACAGGATCTGCTCGTCCGGCACGCCGCGCTTCTTGAGCACGTCGATCGCGTGCACCGCCGAGTTGCCGGTGGCAACCATCGGATCGCACAGGATGAAGGTGCGGTCGTTGGTGTCCGGCAGGCGCACCAGGTACTCAACCGGCTCGTGGGTGGCGGGGTCGCGGAACACGCCGATGTGGCCGACGCGCGCCGACGGCACCAGTTCCAGCAGACCGTCGCTCATGCCGATGCCGGCGCGCAGGATCGGTACCACCGCCAGCTTCTTGCCGGCGATGACCGGGGCGTCGATCGTGACCAGCGGGGTCTGGATCTGGCGCGTGGTCAGCGGCAGGTCGCGCGTGATCTCGTATCCCATCAGCAGCGTGATCTCGCGCAGCAGTTCGCGGAAGGTGCGGGTCGACGTGTCGTGTTCGCGCATGTGCGACAGCTTGTGCTGGATCAGCGGGTGGTTCAGGATATACAGGTTCGGGAAGCGCGGATCTTGTTTCATGGTGGGTAGCGATGGATTCTGCAGCGATGCTTGAGGCCAGCATTATCCCAGCCGCGCGGCCATTTGTCTCAATTTGTCGAAGAAATAATTAGTTTCTTAACAGCATCTACCAGACCTCGCACGGGTGCGCCATCATAGAGACAAGGCACGCGCCAGGATCGCCGCGCAGTCGGTCTGGGCCGGCAGGCGCCCAAAGGCGCCGCCCGGTGCAGCCGCGATGCGCGAAGCGACGAAGGCCCCGGCTACCGGCGCCGGCGCATGCTGCAGCAGCAGCGCGCCCTGCAGCGCCAGCACCAGGTCCTCGGCCAGCCTGCGCGCACCGAACTCGTCCGCGGAGCGCGCCCCGAGCGACTCCAGCAGCGTATCGGCATGCGCCGCGAAGCGCGCGTCGAGGCGGGCAGCCGGCAGCAGTTCGCGCTCCAGCACCGCGCGCGCCGCCAAAGGCGACTTGCCGACCGCGCGCAGCACATCGAGGCACATCACGTTGCCGGAACCTTCCCAGATTGAATTCACCGGCAGCTCGCGGTACAGCCGCGCCAGCGGACCGTCCTCGACGTAGCCGTTGCCGCCCATGACTTCCATCGCTTCGGCGCCGAACGCCGGGCCGCGCTTGCACACCCAGTACTTGGCGGCCGGCGTCAGGATGCGTCCGAGCAGGGCCTGATCCGGGTCGCCGGCCTGGTCGACGCAGCGCGCCAGGCGCAGCGCCAGCGCGGTGGCGGCTTCCGATTCGAGCGCCAGGTCGGCCAGCACGTTCTCCATCAGCGGCTGTTCGCTCAACGCGCGCCCGAAGGCGCTGCGGCCGCGCGCATGGTGCAGCGCGTGGCACAGCGCCGCGCGCAGGATGCCGGCGCTGCCGAGCACGCAATCGAGCCGGGTCAGGCTACCCATCTCGAGGATGGTCGGGATCCCGCGCCCGGGCGCGCCGACCAGCCAGCCGAGCGCACCGCAGAACTCGACTTCGGAGGATGCGTTGGAACGGTTGCCGAGCTTGTCCTTCAGGCGCTGCACCCGCACCGCATTATGCTCGCCGCCGGGGAGGAAGCGCGGCACCAGGAAGCAGCTCAGCGCGCCCGGCGCGGCATCGTCCTGGCGCGCCAGGATCAGGTGGGCGTCGGCCTGCGGCACCGAGAAGAACCACTTGTGGCCGACGATGCGGTGGACCGGCGCGCCGTCGATCGCGCAGCCGTCCGGCACTTCGCCCGGCGCCAGCGGCGTCGCGCGCGTGGTGTTGCTGCGCACGTCGGAACCGCCCTGCTTCTCGGTCATGCCCATGCCGATCAGCGCGCCGCGCTTCTGCCCCACCGGCAGCGGACGCGGATCGTACTCGCGCGTCAGGATCTTTGACTGCCAGAGCGCCGCCAGCGCGGGCGCCCGGCGCAGCGCGGCGACCGAGGCATAGGTCATCGTAACCGGACACTGGGCGCCGTTTTCGAGCTGGCCGAACAGCAGGTAGGCGGCGGCGCGCGCCACATGGGCTCCGGGGTGCGGCGCGCTCCACGGCGCGGCGTGCGCGCCGGCTTCGACCAGCAGCGTCATCAGGGCGTGCCAGGCCGGGTGGAATTCGATCTCGTCGACGCGGCGCCCGGCGCGGTCGAACCCGACCAGACGCGGGCCGTGGATATTCGCCAGGCGCGCCAGCTCCTGCGCCTCGCGGCTGCCGCAGCGCCGGCCGAGTTGCCGCAGCCCTGCCACGATATCGGCTGCCTGCGCGCCGCCTTCGCGCGCCAGCCCTTCCTGCAGCGCCAGATCGACGTCGTACAGGTTGACGTTCTGGAACGGCGGCGCCTGGTTCAAGACCTCATGCGTATCGAATGGATTCATGGCCGTCCTCCTCGCTTCAACGCCGGAAACGTGTCCAACACGCTCCACCCCTGCCAAGATGTTGCATATAAGCATCAACTCTGACTGTATTTATATGCTTCAGATATGCCTGCGAGCAAGGATAGGAGACAATGACGTGCAACAGACTTAACGATCCGACAATCAGGTTAGCGTGAACACGGTTGTCAGGCAAGCAGGGCTGCGCTGGCACAAACTCGCGCGAAATGATGCTGCAGATTGTTCTGTTTAATGCCTCCCGGAATGTTTCGATGATAAAGTCGCCGCTGGTTTGGTAAACTTGCACGGGACGACATGTAACGAGGCATGCCGTGCACATGCCAGCGATAAGAAAGCAACTGACCCAACATGCACAACAGTACCTCCGCCGGGGTTCAGCCTGGAGCGCCGCAGCCGCAGCAGGCCCTGCTCGCCGGCCTGCTGGAAAGCGCCGGCGACGCGGTCTTCCGCGTGACCCTGGATGGCACGATCCGCGCGGCGGGTTCGCGCGTGCGGCGCATGTGCGGATTCGAACCGGGCTGTTCGCTGGCGTCGCTGGTGCACGAAGTCGACCAGGCCGCCCTCCTGAACGCCCTGGACAATGCAGCAGGCCTCGACCCGGTGCTGGTCGAGGCACGCCTGCACGCCGGCGAGCGCGACATCTGGTTCGAGCTGCGCGTCACGCGCCTCGAAACCGGCGACGATGCGCCGCTGCTGGTGATCGGGCGCGACATGTCGGCCCAGCATGCGACCGAAGAACGGCTGCGCCACATGGCGACCCACGACGCCCTCACCGAGCTGCCCAACCGGGTATTGCTGGCCGACCGCATCCGCATGGTGATCGCCAATGCGCGCCGTTCGGGCCACGGCTTTTCGGTAGCGGCGATCGGCCTGGACGGCTTCAAGAAAGTCAACGATGGCCTCGGCCATCCGCTGGGCGACGCCGTGCTGCAGATGGCGGCCGGGCGCCTGCGCCGCACGCTGCGCGACAGCGACACCCTGGCGCGGGTCGGCGGCGACGAATTCGTGGCGGTGCTGCCGGGCACCTTCAGCGAAGCCCAGATCAAGCTGGTCACCGGGCGCCTGATGGCGACCCTGCAGTCGCCGTTCGAGGTCGGCGGCCATACGGTCTACCTGGGCGCCTCGATCGGGATCGCGATCTATCCCGACCACGCCGAGGACGACGTGCGGCTGGTGACGCTGGCCGACGCCGCCCTGTCGCGCGCCAAGGAGACCGGCAAGGCGCGCGCGGTGGTGTACAGCCCGCAGAACCAGGGCCCGCCGGAACACGACATCTCGCTCGAGGCGGCGATGTTCGCGGCAGTGCGCGAAGGTGAATTCCTGCTCTACTACCAGCCGATCGTGAACGCCCGCACCCGCATCATCGAGGGCTTCGAGACCCTGATGCGCTGGAAGCACCCGACCCTGGGCATGGTGCCGCCGGTGCGCTTCATCCCGATCGCCGAGAACAACGGCCTGATCAACCTGCTCGGCGCCTGGGCGCTGAAAGCCGCCTGCATGCAGATCAAGCAGTTCGAGGAAGTCGCCGGACGCGAACTCTACATCTCGGTGAATATCAGCCCGCGCCAGTTCCGCAGCGACCGCTTCCTGACGGTGCTGGACGATGCGCTCGCGCTGTCCGGCGTCAAGGGCCGCCAACTGGTGCTGGAAATCACTGAAGGCACGCTGATGGTCGACCCGGTGCACGCCGAAAGCATCCTGGCCAAGATGGCCGAGCGCGAGGCGCGCATCGCGATCGACGATTTCGGCACCGGCTACTCGTCGCTGGCCTACCTGAAACGGTTCCCGATCTCGGTGCTGAAGGTCGACCGCGCCTTCGTCAAGGACCTGCCGCAGTCGCAGAAGGACGCCGCCATCTGCAACGTCGTGTTCGACCTCGCCGGCCACCTGAGCCTGTCGGTGGTGGCAGAAGGCGTCGAGACCGAAGAGCAGCTGGCCTGGCTCGACGAGCACGGCTGCCACTACGTGCAGGGCTACCTGACCGGCAAACCGATGCCGGCCAACGTGGCGCTGGCCGCGCTCAAGGAAAACCTCTATACCGCACTGCTGCCGGCAGTGCAGCCCGCAATGCAGCCCGCAGCACAGCCAGCAGTAACTTCGCCTGATACCCGGACAGTCAAACCATGACGCCAACGACACCACCCGTGCATTCCGCCAAGGCGGGAGCCAAAGCGCAAGCCACCCTCGCCCTGCTGTGGGAGCGCATCCGCCGCCAGGGCGACATGCCGGGCTTCACCAAGGCGATCAACGCCATCCTGGCCTCGATGCGCGGCGAGGACGAGCGCGACTTCTCGATGAGCGACACGGTGCTGACCGACCCGGTGCTGACCCAGAAGGTGCTGCGCCTGGCCAACAGCGCCATGTACGCCGCCTTCGGCCAGCGCGTCGATACCATCTCGAAGGCGGTGATGGTGCTGGGTACCGAGACCATCGGCCACCTGGCGCTTGGCTTGAAACTGATCGAGGAACTCAGCCGCAGCACGCCGGACACCGAAGCGGCCCACATCGAGATGGAAAAGGCGGTGCTGGCCGGGATGGTGGCGCAGCAGCTGGCGATCGACGCCCGCTCGCGCGATCCGGAAGAAGCGGTGGTGTGTTCGATCCTGCATTCGCTGGGCCGCATGATGCTGACCTTCTACATGCCCGAGCGCTGGAGCCAGATGCGCGAAGCCGCCGGCGAAGGCCGCGAACACCTGGCTGCCGAAGCCGTGCTGGGCATGTCGATGGAAGAAGTCGGCCGCGCCACCGCCACCCACTGGGGCCTGCCGCGCAATCTGGTGGCCGGCATGCGCCGGGTCGAGCCGTCCGAACGCGGCGAAGGCTTCGGCCATGAAGACTGGCTGGCGGCGCTGGGCACGATGTCGACCCAGGCCGCCGACGCGCTGTGGGCCGACGACGAAGCCGGGGCCGCGCAGGTGGCACTGCTGGCCGAACAGTTCGCGCCGATGCTGGGCCTGACGCCCGACGGCATCCTGGGCGCGATCGACAAGGCCAAGGTGGAAGCGGCCGCGGACCTGACCATCGCTCCGCTGGCCAAGCCGCAGGAGCGCAACGCGCGCCAGCTCGATGCCGACCGCAAGCGCATGGCCGGGAACAAGATCCTGATGGCGGGCGTGGCCGACATGCGCGACGCCAGCCCGACCGCCACCGCCGGCCAGATGATCTCGATGGCGCTCGAGACGATGCACAAGGGCCTGTCGTTCACGCGCTCGTTCGCTTTTCTACGCAACCGGCGTGAAGGCCGCTACTCGGCGCGCCTGGGCCTGGGCGACGAGGTCAAGCCGATGCTGCCGCTGCTGGCGTTCGACGACACCTACGAGCCAAACGTGTTCCATGCGGCGCTGGCGAGCGACCGCGTGATCTTCATCGAGAATGCGCGCGACGCCAAGTTCGCGACCAAGCTGCCGGGATGGTGGAAAGGCACGCTGTCGACGGCGCGCTGCTTCGTGGTGATTCCGCTGTCCGCGCACGGGCAGCCGGCGGGCTTCATCTATGGCGATTGGGACGACACGTTCCCGCAGGTGATCCTGAGCCAGACCGAGTTCGCGCTGCTCAATGACCTGCGCGGGCTGGTGGTGCGGACGGTCGAGAAGCGCCATCAGCTCGAGGCGATCGCGACGCGGGTTTGATGCTTCGGCGGGTCGGACGACCGCGCCGCATCCTTTTCCGCCTACCTAAATACCGTCATTCCCACGCAGGCGCGGGAATGCCGGTTTTGAGGCTAACGATTTATTTAAGCTTCGGGGTGTCTACCCGCACATCCCCGCACTGCGCCCGGTGCATCAGCGCATGATCGATCAACACCAGCGCCAGCATCGCTTCCGCGATCGGCGTCGCCCGGATCCCCACGCACGGATCATGGCGCCCGAAGGTCTCCACGTCGGTCGGATTGCCGTCCTTGTCGATCGAGCGGCGCGGCACGCGGATCGACGAGGTCGGCTTGATCGCCAGCGACACCGTGATGTCCTGCCCGGTCGAGATCCCGCCCAGCACCCCGCCGGCATGGTTGCCGACGAAGCCCTGCGGCGTCAGTTCGTCGCCATGCTGCGATCCCTTCTGCGCCACCGAGGCGAAACCGGCGCCGATCTCCACGCCCTTGACCGCGTTAATCCCCATCATCGCATAGGCGATGTCGGCATCGAGCTTGTCGTAGATCGGCTGGCCCCAGCCCACCGGCACGCCCCGCGCCACCACGTCGATGCGGGCGCCGATCGAATCGCCTTCGCGCCGCAGCGCGTCCATCGCCGCTTCCATGCGCGCCAGCAGCTCGGCATCGGAGGTCGCCGCGAAGAACGGGTTGGCATGCACGTGGTCCCATGACTCGAACGGCACCTCGATGTCGCCCAGCGTGCGCATGCAGCCGGCGAAGGTGGTGCCGTACTGCTCCTGCAGCCACTTCTTGGCCACCGCCCCGGCGCCGACCACCGGCGCGGTCAGGCGCGCCGACGAACGGCCACCGCCGCGCGGATCGCGCACGCCGTATTTATGCCAATAGGTATAATCCGCGTGCCCAGGGCGGAAGCTCTCGGCGATGTTGCCGTAATCCTTGCTGCGCTGGTCTTCGTTGCGGATCAGGAGCGCGATCGGGGTGCCGGTAGTGACGCCGTGGTAGACGCCGGACAGGATTTCGACCCGGTCGGCCTCCTGGCGCTGGGTCACGTGGCGCGAGGTGCCGGGCTTTCTGCGATCCAGTTCCGGCTGGATGTCGGCTTCGCTGAGCACCATGCCGGGCGGGCAGCCGTCAATGACGCAGCCGATCGCCGGACCGTGCGACTCGCCGAAAGTGGTGACGGAAAACAGCTTGCCAAATGTATTGCCGGACATGGGATGCGCTCTGGTTCAGGTTGGTCGAATTACCATTTTACCAGCCCGAAAGGCAAGCAGAAACGGTGAAGAAGCCTCAAACGCCCCCACGACTGTCGCAAAAGTGTTTCTCTAAGGATATATTTTTGTCGACGTGTCCCGTATTTGACCTTTCTTTTTCGCAATCACGGCTATACTGAACCTATCAATGCCGAGTCACCCTGGAGACGTAGCACCCATGCCAGCATCGATTACGCCCTCAGGCCCACTGAAGGAAGACAACACGCCGCTGGACGAACTCGTATTTGCTGACGAATCAGCCGACGGGTCGCGAGACAGCGCCAGCGCCGGCATGGCCGGAGGCGCAGCCGTGCATGCTTGGCGGATCCTGGTGGTGGACGACGATGCCGACGTCCACTCGACCACCACCTTCGCCCTGGCCAACGTCGAGATGCAGGGCCGCCCGCTGGCCTTCCTGCACGCCTATTCCGCACGCGAAGCCTACGAGATTCTGGCGCGCGAACCAGAGATCGCCGTGGTCCTGCTGGACGTGGTGATGGAACGTGCCGACGCCGGCCTGCAGCTGGTGCGCCGCATCCGCGACGACCTCAAGCTGCACGACCTGCGCATCATCCTGCGCACCGGCCAGCCCGGCTACGCGCCCGAGATGGATGCCATCCGCGGCTACGACATCAACGATTACCGCACCAAGTCGGAACTGACCCGTACCAAGCTGTACACCACGGTGGCGGCCGCGATCCGCTCGTACGAGCAGATCCGCGCACTGGACGTCAACCGGCTCGGCATGGAACACATCGTCGCCGCCTGCGCCGAACTGATGGCGCTGCACGGTGCGCGCGACGTCGCGCTCGGCATCCTGGCCCAGACCGGCAAGCTGCTGGGGCAGCCGCCCGAGGGTGTGCTGTGCTGCCGCGACGAGCAACTTGGCGGTCTCGGACGCCTGCGCGCGGTGGCCGCGGCCGGCGCCTGCCGCCACCTTGATGGGCGCGACCTCGGCGGCCAGCGTGGCGAGCAGTTCGCGCTGGCCGCCGAACGCGCGCTGCGCATGCGCGGCTTGCGCATCGACGACGGCCTGCTGAGCATGGTCTTCGCCGGCAAGTCCGGGCGCGAGTTCGTGGCCTGCATTCCGCTCGAGCGCGAGCTGGGCGAGGTCGAGGAGCGCCTGCTGAAGGTGTTCTGCGGCATGGTCGCCGTGTGCCTGGACAACGTGGAACTGGTCACGCGCCTGAACAAGTCGGCCTTCCACGACCCACTCACCGGCCTGCCGAACCGGAACTGCATGGTCGAACTGATCGACAAGCGGCTGGCCGCGGCGCAGCATGCGCACGGCGTGCTGGCGCTGGCCGACCTGGATCATTTTGCCGAAACCAACGACGCCCTGGGCCACCATTTCGGCGACCTGCTGCTGCTGGCGGTGGCCGAGCGCATCAAGTCGCGCCTCGATCCGGCGCTCGAAGTCGGCCGCATCGGCAGCGACATCTTCGCCATGCTGGGCGACGCCTGCGCGCTCGAGCCGGAGCGGATCCAGGCGCTGTTCCGCGAACCGTTCCGCATCGACGGCCAGGACGTGCAGGTCTCCAGCACGCTCGGCCTGGTGCGGCTGTCGGAACACGACGGCAACGGCGCCGACGCGCTCAAGGATGCCGACATCGCTTTGAAGCGCGCCAAGTCGCAGCAGCGCACCGGCCACTTCTATTTTTCGCGCAGCATGGGCGTCGAGATCCGCGAGCGGGTGCGCATGATGCATGCGCTGCGCAACGGCTTCCAGCACGGCCAGCTGTTCCTCGATTACCAGCCGCAGGTCGACCTGGCCACCAACCGTCCGTTCGGCGCCGAAGCGCTGCTGCGCTGGCGCCTGGACGACGGGCGCCTGGTGGCGCCCGACCGTTTCATCCCGATCGCCGAGTATTCCGGGCTGATCGTGGAGATCGGCGAATGGGTGCTGCGCCAGGCTTGCGCAGAGCTGATGCGCCTGCGCGCGGCCGGGCACCGCGACTTTACGATGTCGGTGAATGTGTCGCAGGTGCAGTTCCGCCATCCGCGCTTCCTCGACATGCTGCGCGCGGCGCTTGACGACACTGGGGCGCCGCCCGAATACATCGAACTCGAGATCACCGAATCGATGGCGATGGAAGAGCCGGCGGCGCTGGTCGAGAAGCTGGCCCAGGTCAAGCGCACCGGGGTGTCGATCGCGATCGACGACTTCGGTACCGGGTTCTCGTCGCTGTCGCATCTGCAGCGGCTGCAGGTGGACCGTTTGAAGATCGACCGCGCGTTTGTTACCGAGATCACAGGGTCCGCACGCGGCGGCAGCATCGCCCAGATGGTGGTGCAGCTGGGACGCAACCTGGGCTTGTCGGTGATCGCGGAAGGGGTCGAGGACGAGCGTCAGGCGCAGATCTTGCGCCAGCTCGGCTGCCCGCTGGCGCAGGGTTATCTGTATGCGCGGCCGTTGTCGCCGCAAAAGCTGCTGGAGTGGCTGGCAGGAGACCGGGCCACCCGCGCAGCATGAACCCGTAGGGTTGGCCTAGGCGGCCCCGCGCTCCGCCGCCGACGCGTCGATTGTTGGCGGCTACGATGACGCGCCGGATGATCTCGCGGCAAACTACCGCCGCGTCGGCGGCGAAGCCGCCAACCCTACGTCATCCGGACCGCTTCTCAACCACCATCCACGGTACAACCGGCTTAATCCGGCGCGTTCTGCTCGGCCGGCCAGTCGCGGATATACGCCTTGAGCATGCGGTTCTCGAAGCTCTGCGCTTCCAGCACCGCCTTGGCGACGTCATAGAACGAGATCACGCCCAGCAGCGTGCGCGCGTTCATCACCGGCAGGTAGCGCGCATGCTTCTCGAGCATGATGCGGCGCACTTCGTTGACCTCGGTGTCCGGCGTGACCGTGATCGGGCTGTCGTCCATGTGGCGGCGCACGGTGCCGGAACCGACCGAGCCGCCGTTCGCGTGCAGCGCCTTGAGCACTTCGCGGAACGTCAGCATACCGACCAGGTCGCCGTACTCCATCACCACCAGCGAGCCGATATCGTTCTCGGTCATGGTCATGGCCGCGTCCACCAGCGGCGTGTCCGGCGTTACGGTGTACAGGATCTCGCCCTTCACTTGCAGGATCTCGGAGACTTTCATGTTCGCCACCCCCGCTTCGTCAATGTTATCGACACTGTTCGTGATACTGGATAATTTTGTATAAGGCATAACAACGACTGTAGCCTATGCCCGCCAAAAAATCTAGCGTTGTGCCGTATCATTGCGCCAGATCATGGTGCGGTCGTGTCCGCATAATGGTGCACTGCAGATTGCGCAAGCTTTCAACAATGTTACGATGCGGCCCATTCCCACGCTTCCGGAGCCCAGCATGAGCGGTCCACCAGTTCCCGGCTTCGACACCCTGGCCCTGCACGCCGGCAGCGCACCCGATCCCGCTACCGGTGCACGCGCCACGCCGATCCATTTCACCTCCTCGTTCGCGTTTCGCGATGCGGACCATGCGGCCGCCCTGTTCAATATGGAGCAGGCCGGCCATGTCTATTCACGCATTTCGAACCCGACCAATGCGGTGCTGGAAGAGCGCATCGCCGCGCTGGAAGGCGGCGTCGCCGGCATCGCCACCGCCAGCGGCCAGGCCGCGCTGCACCTGGGCCTGAGCACACTGGCCGGTGCCGGCGACCACATCGTCGCCTCGCGCGCCCTGTACAGCGGCTCGCACAACCTGCTGGCCTATACCCTGCGCCGATTCGGCATCCAGACCAGCTTCGTCGATCCGCGCGACATCGACGCGTGGCGCACCGCGATCCGGCCGAATACCAAGCTGCTGTTCGGCGAAACGCTGGGCAATCCGAAGCTCGACGTGCTCGACATCCC
Source organism: Massilia sp. (assembly GCF_031995545.1). Taxonomy (GTDB): domain Bacteria; phylum Pseudomonadota; class Gammaproteobacteria; order Burkholderiales; family Burkholderiaceae_D; genus Telluria. The sequence goes on along the minus strand of NZ_DAMAGA010000022.1, from coordinate 13,827 downwards.
GCAACTGTCCGCGCTGGCGCACGAACACGACCTGCCGCTGATGGTGGACGCCACCTTCACCACGCCCTGGCTGCAACGGCCGTTCGACCTCGGCGCCGACCTGCTGTTCCATTCGGCCACCAAGTTCCTGTGCGGGCACGGCACCGCGATCGGCGGCCTGCTGGTCGATGGCGGCAGCTTCGACTGGCAGGAGGCGCACGAGCGCAGCGGGCGTTTCCCGACCCTGTGCGAACCGTACGACGGTTTCCACGGCATGGTATTCAGCGAAGAGTCGACCGTCGGCGCTTTTGCCCTGCGCGCACGGCGCGAAGGCTTGCGCGACTTCGGCGCCGCCATGAGTCCGCACAATGCGTTCGCCATCCTGCAGGGGATCGAGACGCTCGGCCTGCGCATGGAGCGGCACCAGGCGAATACCCGGCGCGTGATCGAGTTCCTGTTGTCGCATCCGGCGGTCGCCTCCGTCGCCTATCCGGAGCTGGACACCCACCCCGACCACGCGCTGGCCAAACGCATCCTGCCGCGCGGCTGCGGCGCCGTGTTCACCTTCGAACTGAAAGGCGACCGCGCCGCCGGCCGCCGTTTCGCCGACGGCCTGCAAGTGTTCTCGCACCTGGCGAACGTGGGCGACGCCAAGTCGCTGGTGATCCACCCTGCCTCGACCACGCACTTGCGCGTCCCGGCCGAGCAGTTGGCCGCCAGCGGGGTCGGGGAAGGCACGCTGCGCCTGTCGGTCGGGCTGGAAGACCCGGACGACCTGATCGACGACCTCAAGCGCGGCCTGAAGCTGGCGCAGAAGGGAGCTTGAGGATGCTGCTCGACGTCCATGGCCGGCAGGCCTACTGCTACACCGGCGGCAAGCCGTTCGGTGCGTCCTTGCCGGTCATCGTGCTGGTGCACGGCGCCCAGAACGACCACTCGGTATGGGCGCTGCAAAGCCGCGCCCTGGCCCATGCCGGCTTCGCCGTGCTGGCGCCCGACCTGCCCGGCCACGGCCGCAGCGCAGGCCCGGCGCTGGACACGGTCGAGGCGATGGCGGACTGGCTTCTGGCCCTGCTCGACGCCGCCGGCGTCAAACGCGCCGTGCTCGCCGGCCACAGCATGGGCTCGCTGATCGCGCTGGAAGCGGCGTTCCGCGCGCCGCAGCGGGTGAACGGACTGGGCCTGGTCGGCACCACCTACCCGATGCGGGTCTCCGACGCCCTGCTGGCGACGGCGCGCGACGACGAACCGGCGGCGATCGAGATGGTGGCCGCATGGTCGCATTCGTCCACCGTTCCCGGCCCTTCGACCGCAGGCCCCGGCACCTCGGTCGTCAACGTCGCGCGGCGCCTGATGCAGCGCATGGCGGCGCGCAATCCGGCCGGCCTGTTCCACACCGACTTCGCCGCTTGCAACGCCTATGCCAACGGGGAAGCGGCGGCGGCCGCGATCGCCTGCCCGGTCACGTTTGTATTGGGAACGAAGGACATGATGACGCCGCCGCGCTCGGCCGCGCTGCTGACGGGCGCGCTCAAGCACGGCAAGGTGGTCAAGGTAGAGGCCGGCCACGCGATCATGTCCGAAGCGCCGGACGCACTGCGCCTGGCGCTGCTGGATCTGGCCCGAAGCGCCACGCCCTGACCGGCCGACTCAGCCGATTCAGCCGATTCAGCCAACAGCAGGCTCGGCGACCGGCGCGCCGAAGTGCTCGGCCAGCGTCTGGTCCAGCCCATGCTCGACCACGTCCTCGACCTGGTGCACCAGCGCGACGCTGTCGAGGTACAAACCACTGTCCGGCCCGGTCGGATCCTCTTGCCGCATCGCCTCGGCCTGGGCGCAGTAGAACACGAACAGGCGGTACACGTCGGCCAGCTGCAGGATCGTCGGATCGACCAGCAACACCCAATTCTCGTCACTGCCGCGCCGCACGCGCTTCCAGCCGGCGCGCGCCGGCGCCTCGTCCAGCACGCGGCCGACCCAGCCGGCTGCCACCATGCGCTCCAGCAGCTCGCCCAGCTCGTCATAGCCGATCCGCGTGTAGCGCCGGATCATGCTGCTGGTGACCAGCGCGGTGCCGGTCAATTGCGCGCCGCCATACAGCACCTTCAGGATCGCCATCGCATCCACGAACGCGCTGCCCGGCGCCGGCTCGTGCCACCAGCGCTCGTGTTTGACCACCGGCAGCGCGGCGGTCAGCACCGCGCCGACCAAGGTAATCATCCAGCTCACGTACATCCAGACCAGGAACAGCGGCAGCGCCGCCAGCGCGCCATAGATGATGGCGTAGGTCGGGAACTGGCTGATGAACAGCCCGAACACGCGCTTGGCGACCTCGAACGCGATCGCCGCCGATAGGCCGCCGACGAAGGCGTCGCCCAGCGAGACTTTGCGATGCGGCACGATCATGTACAGCAAGGTATAGCCGCCGGTGGTCACCGCGACCGAGGCCAGGGTGAAGAACAGCATGCCGAACACGGTCGCATCCTGCCCCAACCCGCCGGTGGCGTTGAACAGCTGGGTCGTGAAACTGATCGACACCCCGAACAGCACCGGCCCCAGCGTGATCAGGGCCCAGTACACCAGGATGCGCTGCGCCAACGGGCGCGGCTGGCGCACGCTCCAGATGCGGTTGAAGGCGCGCTCGATCATGCTCATGGTCATGGTGGTGGTGAACAGCAGCACCACCGCGCCCAGCGCAGACAAGCCCTTGGCCTTGCTGGCGAACTGGGTCAGGTTGCCGCTGATGGTGCTGGCGATGGCCTTGGGCATCAGGTTCTGCACAAACCAGGCATCGATCGCCGTGCGCAGCTGGCCGAAGGCCGGGAACATCGTGAAGATCGCCAGCACGATGGTCAACAGCGGCACCAGGCCGAGCGTGCTGGTGAAGGTCAGGCTGCCGGCCACCTGCGGCAGCTTTTCTTCGCGCAGGCGGCGTACGGCAAAGCGGAGCAGATCGAGCAGTTCGGGCCAGCTCAGGCCGCGCGATGGCTCGGCGCCGTTGACGAACTCGGCGGTGGTGCGCGACAGGTGGTGGACGGTCTTGGTCAGCATGGGCAGATTGGAGGCGATGCGAGGCCCGGCAACATCGCTGCCGGCGCCGCGCGATCGGCCATGTTCGGGCATGTCATTTCAACAAACCGCTCTATAATACCAACGATGAAGCCCACCCTGACCATCCTCGTGTTGTACTACTCCCGTCATGGCGCCACGCGCAAGCTGGCCGAACTCATCGCCCAGGGCATCGACAGCGTGCCCGGGGTGGAGGCGCGCCTGCGCACCGTGCCGGCGGTCTCGAGCGTGGCCGAGGCCACCGCACCCGCGATCCCCGAGGATGGCGCGCCGTACGTGGAGCCCGAGGACCTGCGCGAATGCGCCGGCCTGGCGCTGGGTTCGCCGACCCGCTTCGGCAATATGGCGTCCGCCATGAAATACTTCCTCGACGGTACCGCCACCGAATGGGTCAACGGCACCCTGTCCGGCAAGCCGGCGGTGGTGTTCGCCTCCACCGGCAGCCTGCACGGCGGTCAGGAAGCGACCCTGCTATCAATGATGATCCCGCTGCTGCACCACGGCATGCTGGTGATGGGCCTGCCTTACACCCATCCCGAACTGATGAACACCGCCAGCGGCGGCAGCCCCTACGGCGCCACCCATTGGGCCGGCGTCGACGGCAAGCGCGCCGTCACCGACGACGAGCGCACGCTGTCGATCGCGCTCGGACGCCGCTTGGCCGAGGCGGCGCGCAGGCTGGACACGACACTCGACCTGACATCGCATGGAAGTCGATGATGGATACCGGAAAAGTCTTTCATATCGGCGCCATCACCAGCCTGATCTGGCTGATCGGCTGGCTGATCGCCTGGGAAGCCTTCGTCGCCCCGCTGCAGCCGGGTAGCTGGCTGCTGGCGCTGAAAGTGCTGCCGCTGCTGCTGCCACTGCGCGGCGTGATCAAGCGCGACCTGTACACGCTGCAATGGTCGTCGATGCTGATCCTGATTTATTTCGTCGAAGGCGTGGTGCGCGCCTGGGCGGACCAGAACGCCGCCTCGCGCCAGATGGCGATCGGCGAGATCGCGCTGGTGCTGGTGTATTTCTTCTGCGCCCTGCTCTACCTGCGGCCATACAAGAAGGCGGCGCAGCGCATGGCCAAGGAACTGCTCGACAAGGTCAAAGTGCCGCATGGCTGAGGTCGCGCCGGATGGTTTCCTGGACGCCTTGCGCGCCATCGTCGGCCCGGAGCGGGTGCTGGCCGAGGCGGGCGACATCGCGTCTTTCCTGACCGATTGGCGCGGCCGCTTCACCGGCCGCGCGCGCGCCGTGGTGCTGCCGGGCGACAGCGCGCAGGTGGCGGCAGTGGTGCGCGCCTGCCGCGACGCGCGCGTCCCGATCGTGCCCCAGGGTGGGCGTACCGGACTGGTGCTGGGCAGCGTGCCGGACGCCAGCGGCGAAGCCATCGTGCTGTCGCTGCGGCGCCTGAACCGGATCCGATCCATCGATGCCGCGAACCGCACCATGACGGCCGAGGCCGGATGCATCCTGGCCGATATCCAGGCCGCGGCAAGCGAGGCCGGCATGCTGTTCCCGCTGTCGCTGGCGGCCGAGGGCAGCTGCACCATCGGCGGCAACCTGTCGACCAACGCCGGCGGCACCGCCGTGCTGCGCTACGGGAACACGCGCGAACTGTGCCTGGGGCTGGAAGTCGTCACCGCCGACGGCGAAGTGTGGGATGGCTTGCGCGGCCTGCGCAAGGACAATACCGGCTACGCGCTGCGCGAACTGTTCATCGGCGCCGAAGGCACGCTGGGCGTGATCACGGCCGCGGTGCTGAAACTGTACCCGGCGCCGCAAGCGGCGTTGACGGCACTGGTGGCGCTGGACTCGCCGCGCCATGCACTCGACCTGCTAGGGCTGTTGCAGGCGCGCTGCGGCGCGTCGCTCACCGGCTTCGAGCTGATGTCGGCGTTCTGCCTGCAACTGGTGGCAACCCACTTCCCCGACCTGCCGCGGCCATTTTCCGGGCCGCATCCGCAGTACGCGCTGGTCGAGCTGTCCAGCAACGAATCGGGCGAGCATGCCCAGACGCTGCTGGAAGCGGCGGTGGGCGCGGCGCTCGAGGTTGGCGTGGCGCGCGACGCAGTGGTCGCCACCTCGAACCAGCAGGCGCTGGGACTGTGGCGGCTGCGCGAGCACATCCCGCTGGCGCAGGCGGCGGCCGGCAAGAACATCAAGCACGACATTTCGCTGCCGGTATCGACCATCCCCGACTTCATCCTGCAGGCCGACGCCGCGCTGCAGGCCGCCTTCCCCGGCTGCCAGCCGGTGACCTTCGGCCACCTGGGCGACGGCAACCTGCATTACAACGTGGCACCAGCGGACGGCGAAGCACACGATGCCTTCCTCGCGCATCAGGGCGCCATCAACCGCATCGTGCACGACGCGGTGGCGGCCTTCAACGGCTCCATCTCGGCCGAGCACGGCATCGGCATGCTCAAGCGCGAGGAACTGGCGCGCTACAAGTCGCCGGTTGAACTGGACATGATGCGTGCCATCAAAGCCGCACTGGACCCGCTCGGCATCATGAACCCTGGCAAAATTCTTTGACCCGGGAGACCCATGATGCGCGCCTGTTTCTTCGTTCTCGTCCTCGCTTTCCTGCTGTACCGGCCGGCCCTGGCCGGCTCGATCTACAAATGCCTCGACAGCGGCCGCGTGAGCTATAGCGACCGTCCCTGCGCCGGCGCAGGTGCCACCCTGGCCGTGCCGGATGCGCCACCGCCCGACCCGGCGCTGCAGGAAAGACTCGAGCGCAACCGCGCCACGCTGGCCGGGATCGAAAAGGCCAAACTGGCACAGGCCACACGTGAAGAGCGCGACCTCGAACGCGCCCAGCGCGCGGCCCTGGCCGAACGCAAGCGCTGCGACAAGCTGCGCCTGCAGCGTCAATGGGCCGATGAAGACCTGGCGCGCCAGCGCGGCGACGCCAAGGAAACCGCGCGGCTCAAGGCGAAACGCCAGGCCGAATCACTGGCGCTCGAATGCCCGGCCTGAACGTCCTGTCACGATGGCTGCTGCTGGGCGAATGGCGCGCCCATCCGGTGCGCGCGCTGGTGGCGATTGCCGCCATCGCGGTCGGGGTGGCGATGGGCTTCGCCATCCACCTGATCAACGCCGCTGCCTTCAACGAATTCTCGGCCGCCGTGAAAAGCCTCTCGGGCCAGGCCGACATCCAGGTCGCGGGGCGCGAACCGCTGTTCGACGAAGCCGTTTACCCCCTGCTGGCGGCGGACCCCGACGTTGCGGTAGCTTCTCCGATCCTCGAAGTCGCGGCCGGCGTCGCCGGACAAGACACCCCGCTGCGCATCGTCGGCATCGACGCCCTGCGCGCCGGCTTCATCGCGCCCGACCTGATGGGCGTGCCGGGTGACGGCCGCATGCTCGACGTGCTGGCCGACGATGCGCTGTTCCTGTCGCCCGCCGCGCAAACGTGGCTGGCAAAGTCGCGCGGCGACGCCTTGCGTCTGCGCTCCGGCACGGGCGACGTGACCCTGCGCGTGGCCGGCCCCGTGCAGCGCGCCCGCGCCGGCCAGCGCCTGGCGGTGATGGATATCGGCGCCCTGCAGTGGCGCTTCGACCGCCTCGGCAAGCTGTCACGGGTCGACCTGAAACTGCGCGACGGCGTCGACCGCGCGGCATTCCAGCGCCGCCTGACGCAGCAGCTGGAACGCACCTGGCCCGGCCGCTTCACGGTCGGCCAGCCGAACGACGCCGACCAGGAAAGCCGCACCGACAACATGAGCCGGGCCTACCGCGTGAATCTGACCGTGCTGGCGCTGGTGGCGCTGTTCACCGGCGCCTTCCTGGTGTTCTCGACCCAGGCGTTGTCGGTGATGCGGCGCCGCAGCCAGTTCGCACTGCTGCGCGTGCTGGGCATGGAGCGCAGGGCGCTACTGCGCCAGGTGCTGCTCGAAGGCGGCAGCCTGGGCGTGCTCGGGGCGCTGCTCGGCGTGGCCGCGGGCTATGCACTGGCCGCGGCCGCGCTGCACTTCTTCGGCGGCGACCTGGGCGCCGGCTATTTTCCCGGCATCCGGCCGCAGGTCGCGTTCACACCCGGCGCGGCATTGATATTCTTTGCGCTGGGCCTGGGCGTCGCCCTGCTCGGCTGCCTGGCGCCGGCGTGGGAAGCGGCGCGCGCCAGGCCGGCGGTGGCGATCAAGTCCGGCGCCGACGAAGGCGCGCTGGCGCGCCTGGCGCGGGTGTGGCCGTCGTTGATCTGCCTGCTGCTGGCAGCCGCCTTTTCGTTCGCGCCGCCGGTGTTCGAACTGCCGCTATTCGGCTACCTGGCGATCGCGCTGCTGCTGATCGGCGGCATCGGCCTGATGCCGCGCGCTGCCAGCATCGTCTTTCGCGCGCTGGAAAGGGGCGCCGAGCCGCGTGCCCGGCGCTACCCGGTACTGGCGCTGTCGCTGGCGCGCCTGGCCAATGCGCCGGGCCAGGCCTCGATCGCGCTGGGCGGCATCCTGGCCAGCTTCAGCCTGATGGTGGCGATGGGGATCATGGTGTCGAGCTTCCGGGTCTCGGTCGACGACTGGATGGGCCACATCCTTCCGGCCGACCTCTACGTGCGCACGGTGGACGCGGGCGGCACCGGGTTCCTGAGTGCCGGGCAGCAGGCCGCGCTAACCGCCGCGCCGGGCGTGAAACGGATCCAGTTCCTGCGCACGCGGCGCGTGACGCTGGCGCCCGAGCGGCCGCCGGTCGTGGTCATCGCGCGCGACATCGACGCCGGCGACCCGGCGCGGCTGCTGTACCTGGTCGGGCCGAGCGCCCCGGTTCCCGCCGGCGCGCGTCCGGCCTGGGTATCCGAAGCGCTGCTCGACCTGTACGGCGTGCGCATCGGCGGCATGCTGCACCTGCCGCTGGGCGGCGCGCAGTCCGAGTTTTTCGTCGCCGGCGCCTGGCGCGACTATGCCAACCAATCCGGCTCGGTGGTGATCCAGCTGGCCGACTATAGAAAGCTCACGAACGACGCCACCGTCACCGATGCCGCCCTGTGGAGCGCGCGCGGCGAAGGCCTCGACGCCCTCGAGCAAAGTATCCGCGCGCTGCCCTTCGGCGCCGCCCTGAACCTGATGCGCCCCGGCGACATCCGCGCCGCCAGCCTGAAGATCTTCGACCGCAGCTTCGCGGTCACCTACCTGCTGGAGGCGATCGCGATCGCGATCGGCCTGTCCGGCATCGCCGCCAGTTTTTCGGCCCAGACTTTGGCGCGTTCGCGCGAATTCGGTATGCTGCGCCACGTCGGCGTCACGCGGCGCCAGGTGCTGCAGCTGCTCGCCTTCGAAGGCGGCCTGCTCACCTGCCTGGGCGTACTGGCCGGTTTCGCGCTCGGCCTGGTCATCAGCATGATCCTGGTGTACGTGGTCAACCCACAGTCGTTCCACTGGACCATGGGCCTGCACCTGCCCTGGCCCTTGCTGGGCAGCGTGGCCGCGGTGCTGGTCGCGGCTTCCATCGCCACCGCGCTGGTATCGGGCCGCCATGCGCTGTCCGGCGGCCCGGTGCGCGCAGTCAGAGAGGATTGGTAATGCATTTTGTTCTGGTTTTAGTCGTTTTGTTGACCCAGTTGCTGGGCGCGTCGTTGGCCCGTGCACAGCAGCCGGTGTTTGCCCCGGTGACGCCGGGCGCCGAGCTGTCGTTCCCGCGCGACTACGGCGCCCATCCGGAATTTCGCACCGAATGGTGGTACGTCACCGGCTGGGTCGACACGCCCGACAAGCGCGCGCTCGGCTTCCAGGTGACGTTCTTCCGCAGCCGCACCGGCCTCGACACCGGCAACCCGAGCGCGTTTTCGCCGCGCCAGCTGGTGATCGCGCATGCCGCGCTGTCCGACCCGGCGGTCGGGCGCCTGGTGCACGACCAGCGCAGCGCGCGCGAAGGCTTCGGCCTGGCCTGGGCGCGGCCCGGCACCACCGACCTGAAACTGGACGACTGGCGCATGGTGCGCGACGCCAACGGCACCTACCGGGTAACGATCCGCTCCAACGAACTGACGCTGGAACTGCGCCTGAAACCCACCCAGCCGGTGCTGGTGCAGGGCCAGGGCGGCTATTCGCGCAAGGGCCCGAGCCCGCAGCTGGCCAGCTACTACTACAGCGAGCCGCACCTGGCGGTGTCGGGCAGCGCCGGCCGCGCCGGCATGGCGCCGGTGGCCGTCACCGGCAGCGCCTGGCTCGATCACGAGTGGTCGAGCGAGGTGCTGCAGCCCGACGCCGCCGGCTGGGACTGGGTCGGCGCCAACCTGGACGACGGTGGTGCGCTGATGGCTTTCCGGATAAGGAGGAAGAGCGGAAGCACGGGAGATGATAAACTATGGGGCCACGCCACGGTACGCGACGCGGCCGGCCGCGTGACGCACCATGGTCCCGAGGCGGTCGACTTCACGCCTGACACGACGTGGAAGTCGCCCCGTACCGGCGCAACCTACCCGGTCGGCGCCACGATCCGCACCGGCGCCCAGCGCTGGAAGATCGTGCCGCTGCAACCCGACCAGGAACTCGATTCGCGCCGCTCGACCGGCGCCGTGTACTGGGAAGGCGCGGTCACGGTCGAACGCGACGGGCGCCGGGTCGGCCGCGGCTATCTGGAAATGACCGGCTACGTGCAGCCGATGAAACTGTGATCACCCACCCTCCATACAACTACAAGAAAAACCGACTTCACCGAACTACATGAGCACCCGTTCCACCAGCAGTCCCGACACCGATCCATCCCGCAAGGGCAGCCTGGCCACCCTGCGCGGCCTGAGCCCCTTCCTGCGTCCCTACCGCCGCCAGTTCGTCCTGGCCGGCATCGCGCTGCTGTTCGCGGCCGGCGCCACGCTGGCGATTCCGGCCGCCTTCAAGAAGATGATCGACCTCGGCTTCGGCGCCGCCGCAGTCGGCCAGGCCGCCAGCGGCATCGAGCACGTCGACGCCACTTTCGCCGCGCTGTTCGGCGTGGCCGCCGTGCTTGCCGTGGCCACCGCGGCGCGCTTCTACATGGTGTCGTGGCTGGGCGAGCGCGTCACCGCCGACATCCGCAGCGCCGTGTACCGCCATGTGGTGCACCAGAGCCCCGCCTTCTTCGAGACCACGCGCACCGGCGAGGTGCTGTCGCGCCTGACCACCGACACCACCCTGATCCAGGCCGTGGTCGGCACCAGCATCTCGCTGGCGCTGCGCAACACGCTGCTGTTCGCCGGCGGCCTGGTGATGCTGTTCATTACCAGCCCGCGCCTGACCTCGATCATCCTGGGCCTCCTGGTGCTGGTGGTGCTGCCGATTGTGCTGTTCGGACGGCGCGTGCGCAAATTATCCCGTGACTCGCAGGATCGCATCGCCGATGCTTCGGCAGTGGCCGGCGAGATCCTGAACGCGATGCCGACGGTGCAGGCGTTTACCCGCGAAGGCCATGAGGCCGGCCGCTTCGGCGCCTCGGTCGACAGCGCCTTCGACACCGCGATCCGCCGCATCCGCGCCCGTGCCACGCTGACCATGCTGGCGATCGTGCTGGTGTTCGGCGCCATTGTGTTCGTGCTGTGGCTGGGCGCGCATGCAGTGCTGGCCGGGACCATGACCGGCGGCGACCTCGGTCAGTTCATCCTGTACGCCGGCATCGTCGCCGGTTCGGTCGGTGCTTTGTCCGAAGTGATGGGCGACGCCCAGCGCGCCGCCGGCGCCACCGAGCGCCTGCTCGAACTGCTGGCCGCCCGTTCCGATATCCAGGACCCGGCGCATCCGAAAGCACTGCCGGCACGCACCGCCAACGGCGCGCGCCTGACGCTGGCCGACGTCACCTTCGCCTACCCCTCGCGGCTCGACTCCGCATCGCTGTCGCACGTCTCGCTCGACATCCGTCCCGGCGAGACGGTAGCAGTGGTCGGTCCTTCGGGCGCCGGCAAGACCACCCTGTTCCAGCTGCTGCTGCGCTTCTACGATCCGCAGTCCGGCAGCATCCTGCTCGACGGCGTCGACCTGCGCGACCTGGGCCTGCACACGCTGCGCGGCGCGGTCGGCATCGTGCCGCAGGATACGGTGATCTTTTCGAGCAGCGCGTTGGAAAACATCCGCTACGGCCGTCCCGACGCCAGCGACGAGGAAGTGATCGCGGCGGCGCGCCTGGCCGCGGCCCATGACTTCATCGAGCGCCTGCCGGAAGGTTACGCTTCGTTCCTGGGCGAGCGCGGTGTGCGCCTGTCGGGCGGCCAGCGCCAGCGTATCGCGATCGCGCGCGCCCTGCTCAAGAATCCGCCGCTGCTGCTGCTCGATGAAGCGACCAGCGCGCTGGACGCCGAATCCGAACGCCTGGTGCAGCGCGCGCTGGAAGCGGCGATGGTCGGCCGCACCACCGTCATCATCGCCCACCGCCTGTCAACTGTGCAGCGCGCTGACCGCATCGTGGTGCTGGACGAAGGCCGCATCGTCGAGTCGGGAACCCATGCCGAACTGATCGCGCATGGCGGCGTGTATGCCAACCTGGCGGCGCTGCAATTCCAGACGCATACGCCGGTTGCCGCTTGAACAACAGGTGCTCCGCATTCGATTGTCTACGTAGCAATACGTAAATATGCGTACGAGTGTTGCGCGGAACACGCAGATTGGTACCAAAAATCACTAATTATTGCTCTCAAAAAAGTTTGCAAGGTATGATTCGGGGTTATATCTACCCTCATACCAAACTCTTACATGAGCAATAACAAACTTCATCCATCCAATTGGAATGTTGGCACGCGTATCAGCGCCGTGGTGTTTGCGCTGGCCGGCCTGATCATCGCGGTCCTGATCGCGACCATCACGATGTCGACGTCGAGCATGCTGCAAGAGCGCGCGGTGCAGAGCGTGAACAGCGAGCTGCACGGCGTGGCCGACACCGTGGAACTGTTCAACAAAACGGTCAGCAGCCAGGCGGTAAGCTTCGGCCGCATCTTCCACGCCGGCCTCCCGGGCGAGTTCGCGCTGGATGAAGCGGCGCCCGTGGATATCGGCGGGCGTCAGGTGCCGACCCTGAGCGTGGGCGGCCGTGCGCTGAACCTCGACTTCTCGGCGCCGGACGCCTTCACTGAACGCACCGGCGGCAATGCCACCGTGTTCGCCGCCACCGGCGACGACTTCGTGCGCGTGACCACTTCGGTCAAGAAGGAAAACGGCGAACGCGCCGTCGGCACCGCGCTTGACAAGGCGTCGCCGGCCTACGCCGCGCTGCGCGAAGGCCGCACCTACGTCGGCCTGGCCAAGCTGTTCGGCAAGCAGTTCATCACCCAGTACGAGCCGGTACGCAATGCGGCCGGCAAGGTGATCGGCGCGCTGTACGTCGGCGTCGACATCACCAAGGACGTGGCCGCGCTCAAGGAGCGAATCCGCGCCGTCAAAGTCGGCACCACGGGTTACTTCTTCGTGCTGTCGGCGACGCCCGGCGCCACCTACGGCGAGCTGCAGGTGCACCCGGCCAAGGAAGGCGACAACATCCTCGACAGCCGCTCGGCCGACGGCCACTTCTTCATCAAGGAGATGCTGGAAAAGAAGGAAGGCACGGTCAGCTATGACTGGGCCAATCCGGGCGAGACCGAGAGCCGTCGCAAGTTCGCAGCTTATACTTACATGAAGGACTGGAACTGGGTCATCGCCGGCGGCACCTACCAGGACGAGATCACCGCCGCCGCGCGCGAACTGCGCAACCGCTTCATCGTGTTCGGCCTGATCGCGCTGGCCGTGCTGGCCGCCGTGCTCAATTTCCTGGTGCGCCGCACCGTCACCCGTCCGCTGGCCGAAGTGCAGAACGTGGCGATGCGCATCGCCGACGGCGACCTGACCGCGTCGGTGGCCACCCGCCGCAACGACGAGATCGGCCAGCTGACCGAGGCCATCAACACCATCGGCGCCCGCTTATCAAGCGTGGTCGGCCGCGTGCGCGAAGGCGCCGAGCATATCGCCAACGCCTCGCAAGAGATTTCGACCGGCAACCTGGACCTGTGCCAGCGCACCGAAGAGCAGGCCGCCAGCCTGGCCACCACCGCCTCGTCGATGGACCAGCTGACCACCACCGTGCGCCAGAATGCCGACAATGCGCGCCAGGCCAACGAGCTGGCACGCAGCGCCTCGAACGTGGCCCAGAAAGGCGGCGATACGGTCTCGCAAGTGGTCACCCGCATGGACTCGATCACGCAGGCGTCGCGCAAGATCTCGGACATCACCGGCGTCATCGACGGCATCGCCTTCCAGACCAACATCCTGGCACTGAACGCCGCGGTCGAAGCGGCGCGTGCCGGCGAACAGGGCCGCGGCTTCGCCGTGGTCGCCAACGAGGTGCGCAGCCTGGCGCAGCGTTGCGCAGCCGCCGCCAAAGAGATCAAGGGCCTGATCGAAGCCTCGAACGGCGAAGTCGACGCCGGCAGCCGCCTGGTCAACGAAGCCGGCGCCACGATGCAGGAAGTGCTGGCGAGTGTGCAGCGCGTGACCGACATCATGGCCGACATCAGCGCCGCCAGCCAGGAGCAGACCCAGGGCATCGAAGAAGTCAACCGCGCCGTGGTCGAGATGGACACCACCACCCAGCAGAACGCCGCGCTGGTGGAAGAAGCGAGCGCCGCGGCGCAGGCGATGCACGAACAGGCCGATGCGCTGGCGCGCTCGGTGCGCCAGTTCCGGATCGCCGAAGAAGCCGCGGCGCCCGCCGCGCTGGGCACCACCCGCCGTCCGGCCCTGACCCAGGGCTGATGGTTTGAAGCCCGGCCTGCGGCGTCCCTCGTGACGCCGCAGGCCGGGCCAGTAATCCTGTTGCTCGCCGTCGTTCACGCAACCCTCCCTCATCTTT
>NZ_DAMAGA010000021.1:0-87594 GCF_031995545.1 Massilia sp. | reverse complement strand
AGGACCAAGACATGGAACATACCCTGCCGCCACTGCCGTACGCCAAGGATGCCCTGCAGCCGCACATCTCGGCCGAGACCCTGGAATACCACCACGGTAAGCACCACCAGACCTATGTGACCAACCTGAACAACATGATCAAGGGCACCGAGTTCGAAAACCTGTCCCTGGAAGAGATCATCAAGAAGTCGTCGGGTGGCGTGTTCAACAATTCCGCCCAGGTCTGGAACCACACCTTCTTCTGGAACTGCATGAGCCCGAACGGCGGCGGCGCACCGACCGGCAAGGCACTGGAATTGATCAACGCCAAGTGGGGTTCGGTCGAGAAGTTCAAGGAAGAATTCAACAAGGCCGCACTGGGCAACTTCGGTTCGGGCTGGACCTGGCTGGTGCAGAAGGCCGAAGGCAGCGTCGACATCGTCAACACCTCGGGCGCCGGCACCCCGCTGACCACCGAAGACAAGGCCCTGCTGACCGCCGACGTCTGGGAACACGCCTACTACATCGACTACCGCAACGCCCGCGCCAAGTTCCTGGAAGCGTTCTGGAATGTCGCTAACTGGGACTTCGTGAACAAGAACCTGGGCTGATTGCTGCCCCGCTGCTTCGACCTGAGTAAGTTCGGAACAGCATCATGAAGAACGGCCCGCTGTAGCAAGCGGGCCGTTTTCTTTGCAACGCGAATTCTCGCTAAAACAAAGGATGCATGTCGAGCCGGGTGCCGCCCAGTGCGCCATCGTAGCCGGGCAGCGCCGACAGCACGTCCTTGAACTCGCGGCTTGCCATGGCCGTCTGCGCTGACACCAATAGCGGCGTGTCCAGGGCAACCGCATGGCAGGCCAGAAAATACTGCTCGCGAATGATGGGGATGAAATCGAGATCGAAGCGGCGCGCCGCCGTCTCGACGCCAAAGCCGATGTCGGCCATGCCGCTGGCGACGTAGGCCGCCACCGCCGCGTGCGTGAATTCGGCGGTGCCGGAGCGGTTGATGACCGCTGGGTCGACGCCCAGGTTGGCCAATAACAGTTCAAGCAGCATCCTCGTACCCGAACCTTTCTGGCGGTTGACGAAGCGTAGTTCCGGGCGCGAAAGGTCGTCCAGACCCGTCACGTTATGCGGATTGCCCTTGGCCACGAAGATCCCTTGCATCCGATACGCGAGGTGCAGCAGCACATGCCGCTCGGGATCGAGCCAGGGGCGGTACTTGGCAGCAGCGGCCTGCTGAAACTCTCCCACCGGCAAATGAAAACCGGCCAGGTCGCATTCGCCGCGCGCCAGCGCCGCCACCGCATCGCTGCTGCCGCGATAATTGATGTCGACCGTGACGCCCTCTTCGTTCAGCTGCGTCACCAGCGCCGCCACCGCGAAACCGTGCGAGGCGGTCAGGCGCAGCACCTGGGCGTCGCCGACCAGCACCCGCGCCAACTCCTGCTGCAGTTCCGAAGCCAGGCTATCGAGCATGGGTGTCAGGCGCGCGTGAATGCGGCGGTCGGCCCACATCAGCTTTTCGGCGAGCGGCGACAGCACCGTGCCGCGTCCGCGCACTTTATGAACCAGCTCGACGCCGAACTGCGCCGAGAACTGCTGCAGCAAGCCCCAGGCATGGCGATAGGACATGCCGCGCGCGGTGGCGGCCTTGCTGATCGAACCGAGCTCGCTTACCGACACCAGCAAGTCGAGCAGCGCCGGCAGCGGGGTCGGCAGTCCGGAGGCATCGCGTACCACCCAATCGGGTCGGATCTCCACCTTCATCATATGCAAAATCCTTCATATTGAACGACTGCGAATCGGGTGCTACTCTGGTTTCACTATCCTAATAACTGACTTTATATATGTTCCTCGGAACATATACAAGGCACCCAGGAGACACGATGAACCCAGCAGACAGCCTTAGCGCCGACCGCATCATCGGCGACATTCTCGAACTCCATGCGCATTGCGGCGCCCTCGGCCAGGACGCGTTGCTGCCGGTGCTGCATGCGATCCAGGACCGCCTCGGTTTCGTCCCGCCCGACGCGGTCGAGGGCCTGGCCCATAGCTTCAACCTTTCTCGCGCCGAAGTCCATGGCGTGATCACCTTCTACCACCACTTCAAGACCACGCCGCCGGCACGCTGTACGGTGCAGATCTGCCGCGCCGAGGCTTGCCAGAGCATGGGCGGCGACGCGCTGCTGTCGCACGCCGAGCAGGCGCTGGGATGCGGTCTTCATGCCCACAGCGCCGACGGCGGCTTCGCGCTGGAACCGGTGTACTGCCTCGGCCAGTGCGCCACCGCACCGGCGATCATGATCAACGACTCCGTCCACGCACGCGTGACGCCGGCGCGCTTCGACCGGCTGCTCGCGAACGTAGCTCCCACCGTCACGGAGGCCGCATGAACACGCGCATTTATGTTCCGGCCGATTCGGCGGCGCTGGCCCTGGGCGCCGACGACGTCGCCGCCACTATTCGACAAGAAGCAGCGCGGCGCGGCATCGCCATCGACCTAATACGCAATGGCACCCGCGGCCTGCTGTACCTCGAACCGCTGGTCGAAGTCGACACCCCCGACGGCCGCATCGGATTCGGCAACGTCGATGCGAGCGATGTCGCCGCCCTGTTCGACACCGGTTTCCATAACGGTCGATCTACGCATCGCCTGGCACTAGGCCTCGTCGAGCAGATTCCCTATCTGGCGAAACAGACCCGCCTGACCTTCGCCCGCTGCGGCATCACCGATCCGCTGTCGCTCGACGACTATGTGGCGCACGGCGGCTATCGCGGCTTGCGCCAGGCCGTGGCGATGACGGGCGCTGACATCGTGGCCGCGGTGACGGCGTCGGGCCTGCGCGGACGCGGCGGCGCCGCCTTCCCTACCGGGATCAAATGGAACACGGTGCTGCGCGCTCCCGCTGTCCAGAAATACATCGTCTGCAATGCCGACGAAGGCGACTCCGGCACCTTCGCCGACCGCATCGTGATGGAAAGCGATCCGTTCGTGCTGATCGAAGGCATGACGATCGCCGGCCTGGCGGTCGGCGCCACCCGTGGCTTCATCTACGTGCGCAGCGAGTATCCGCATGCGATCGCCGCGCTGAATCACGCGATTGGCACCGCCACACGCGCCGGCTTGCTGGGACCGAACGTCGCCGCCAGCGGCCGCGCCTTCGAACTCGAAGTGCGCAAAGGCGCCGGCGCCTACATCTGCGGCGAAGAGACTGCCCTGCTGGAGAGCATCGAGGGCAAGCGCGGCGTGGTGCGCGCCAAGCCGCCGCTGCCCGCGCTCGCCGGCCTGTTCGGCCAGCCGACCGTGATCAACAACGTGCTGTCGCTGGCCTCGGTGCCGATCATCCTCGACAAGGGTGCGCAGTTCTATCAGGACTTCGGCATGGGCCGTTCGCGCGGCACGCTGCCGGTGCAGCTGGCCGGGAATATCAAGAACGGCGGCCTGATCGAACTGGCGTTCGGCGCCACGCTGCGCGAGATCCTGTACGACTATGGCGGCGGCAGCGCCAGCGGCCGGCCGATCAAGGCGGTGCAGGTGGGTGGTCCGCTGGGCGCCTATCTGCCGGAATCGCAGTGGGACACGCCGCTCGACTACGAAGCCTTCGCTTCGCTGTGGGCGGTACTGGGCCACGGCGGCATCGTGGTGCACGACGACAGCGCCGACATGGCGCGGCTGGCGCGCTACGCGATGGAATTCTGCGCGGTCGAATCGTGCGGCAAGTGCACGCCGTGCCGCATCGGTTCCACCCGCGGCGTGGAAGTGATCGACAAGATCCGCGCCGGCACCGAGCGTCCGCAGCAAGTCATTTTGCTGCGCAGCCTGTGTGACACCATGCTCAATGGTTCGCTGTGCGCCATGGGCGGCATGACGCCCTACCCGGTGCTGTCGGCACTGAACCACTTCCCGCAAGACTTCGGCCAGGTGGTTGGCGACCAGGTTGCCGCCTAGGAGAACACAATGATCGAAACCATCCTCACCCGCGATTTCGGCACGCCGGCGAAAGAAATCCACCTCGCCACCGAAATGATCACCCTCACCATCGACGGCGTCCAGGTCACCGTCCCGGCCGGGACCTCGCTGATGCGCGCCGCCGCCGAGAACAGCATCAACATCCCCAAGCTGTGCGCCACCGACAGCCTGGAACCGTTCGGCTCCTGCCGTCTGTGCCTGGTCGAGATCGAAGGCCGCCGGGGCTATCCTGCCTCCTGCACCACGCCGGCCGAAGCCGGCATGGTGGTGCGCACCCAGTCACCGAAGCTGCAGGAAGTGCGCAAGGGCGTGATGGAGCTGTACATTTCCGACCACCCGCTCGACTGCCTGACCTGCCCCGCCAACGGCAACTGCGAGCTGCAGGACATGGCCGGCGTTACCGGACTGCGCGAAGTGCGCTACGGCTACGATGGCGCCAACCACCTCAAGCTCAAGAAGGACGAGAGCAATCCCTACTTCACCTTCGATTCGTCGAAATGCATCGTCTGCAACCGCTGCGTGCGCGCCTGCGAAGAGACGCAAGGCACCTTCGCCCTGACCATCTCGGGACGCGGCTTCGATTCCCGCGTCGCGGCCGGACAGAGCGAACCGTTCATGCAATCCGAGTGCGTCTCGTGCGGCGCCTGCGTCGAAGCCTGCCCCACCGCCACGCTCACCGAAAAATCGATCATCTGGCTCGGCCAGGCCGAACACAGCATCACCACGACATGCGCCTATTGCGGCGTCGGTTGCTCGCTCAAGGCCGAGATGAAGGGCAACCAGGTGGTGCGCATGGTGCCGGCCAAGGACGGCAAGGCCAACGAGGGCCATGCCTGCGTCAAGGGCCGCTTCGCCTGGGGCTATGCTACCCACAAGGACCGCATCCTGAAGCCGATGATCCGGGCGAAGATCACCGATCCGTGGAAGGAAGTGTCGTGGGACGAAGCGCTCGACTACGCGGCATCGGAATTCAAGCGGATCCAGGCCAAGCACGGCCGTGACTCGATCGGCGGCATCGTCTCGTCGCGTTGCACCAACGAAGAAGGCTATCTGGTGCAGAAGCTGGTGCGCGCCGCGTTCGGCAACAACAACGTCGATACCTGCGCCCGCGTTTGCCACTCGCCGACCGGCTACGGCCTGAAGACGACGCTGGGCGAATCGGCCGGCACCCAGACCTTCAAGTCGGTGGAGAAGTCGGACGTGATCCTGGTCATCGGCGCCAACCCGACCGACGGCCACCCGGTGTTCGCTTCGCGCATGAAGAAGCGCCTGCGCCAGGGCGCGCGCCTGATCGTGATCGATCCGCGCCGCATCGACCTGGTCAAGTCGCCGCACATCCGCGCCCAGCACCACCTGCAGCTGCGCCCCGGCACCAATGTCGCGATGATCAGCGCACTGGCCCACGTGATCGTCACCGAAGGCCTGATGGCGGACGATTTCATCGCCGAGCGCTGCGACCTGCGCGCGTTCGAGCAGTGGCGCGCCTTCGTGGCGCAGCCCGACAATTCGCCGGAAGCGATGGAAGCGGTCACCGGCGTGCCGGCGCAGCAGGTGCGCGATGCCGCGCGCCTGTATGCGACGGGCGGCAACGGCGCCATCTTCTACGGCCTGGGCGTGACCGAACACGCGCAGGGATCGACCGCCGTGATGGGCATCGCCAACCTGGCCATGGCCACCGGTAACGTCGGGCTCGAAGGCGTGGGCGTCAATCCGCTGCGCGGGCAGAACAATGTGCAGGGTTCGTGCGACATCGGCTCGTTCCCGCACGAGCTGCCGGGCTACCGCCACGTGTCGGACACCACCGTGCGCACCCTGTTCGAGCAGGCCTGGGGCGTGCCGCTGCAGCCGGAGCCGGGCCTGCGCATTCCGAACATGTTCGAAGCGGCGCTGGACGGCAGCTTCATGGGCCTGTATTGCCAGGGCGAGGACATCGTCCAGTCCGACCCGAATACCCAGCACGTCACCGCGGCGCTGGAATCGATGGAGTGCATCGTGGTGCAGGATATCTTCCTCAACGAGACCGCCAAGTATGCTCACGTGCTGCTGCCCGGTTCCTCGTTCCTGGAAAAGGACGGCACCTTCACCAATGCCGAGCGGCGTATCTCGCGTGTGCGCAAGGTGATGCCGCCACGCGCCGGCTATGCCGACTGGGAAGTCACGGTGGCGCTGTCGAACCGTCTCGGCTATCCGATGAACTACCGCCATCCGTCCGAGATCATGGACGAGATCGCGAGCCTGACGCCGACCTTCACCGGCGTGAGCTACCAGCGCCTCGATGAACTGGGCAGCATCCAGTGGCCGTGCAACGAGAACGCGCCGCAAGGCACGCCGACCATGCACGTCGACGGTTTCGTGCGCGGCAAGGGACGCTTCATCATTACCCAGTACGTCGCCACCGACGAAAAGGTCACGCGCAAGTACCCGCTGATCCTGACCACCGGCCGCATCCTGTCGCAGTACAACGTCGGCGCCCAGACACGCAGGACCGAGAACGTGCGCTGGCACGCCGAAGACCGGCTCGAGATCCATCCGCACGACGCGCAGGAGCGCGGGATCGAGGACGGCCAGTGGGTCGGCATCCACAGCCGCGCCGGCGAGACCGTGCTGCGCGCGATGGTCACCGAGCGCATGCAGCCGGGCGTGGTTTACACCACCTTCCACTTCCCGGAATCTGGCGCCAACGTGATCACCACCGAGAACTCGGACTGGGCTACCAACTGCCCCGAATACAAGGTGACGGCGGTGCAGGTGATGCCGGTGCAGCAGCAATCGGATTGGCAGCTGGAGTATGCACGTTTCAACCAGGTGCAGCTGGGGTTGGCGGAGCCGGTCGCATGATGGGCGCTGCTGTGATGGACGCGAGCATCGGTGCGGCATCGGCCATCCACCACGCTGCCAGCGCGCGCCTGGCGGTGTGGCGCCATCGCGCGGGCGTACGCAGCAGCGCCCTGGACGAGCTGGCCGAGGAAGTGCCGGTGGCGCTCGAGTACAACGGCGTCTCGCACGCGGTGATGCTGGCGACGCCATGCGACCTGGAACAGTTCGCGCTCGGTTTCTCGCTGAGCGAAGGCATCGTCGCCTCGCCCGCCGAGTTCTATGACGTCGAGATCGAACACGGCGCCGCCGGCATCACTGCCCACATCGACATCGCCGCCGGCGCCTTCATGCGCCTGAAGGAGCGGCGTCGCAGCCTGGCCGGCCGCACCGGCTGCGGCCTGTGCGGGGTCGATAGCCTGGCCCAGGTGGTGCGCCCGCTGGTTTTTCTGGCGCCGGGCCAGCCTCTATCTGGAGCGGCGATTCGTCGTGCCCTGCTGGAAGCGAGGGGACGGCAGCCGCTGAATCGCCTCACCGGCGCCACCCATGCGGCACTATGGTGCGGCCGTGACGGCGTGCCGCACATGGTGTTCGAGGACGTCGGGCGGCACAACGCGCTGGATAAGCTGATCGGCGGCCTGCATGCCGGCCATGCCGACCTGGGCGACGGTTTTGTCCTGATCACCAGCCGCGCCAGCGTCGAGATGGTGCAGAAGGCAGCCACCGTTGGCATCGCCGCCATGGTGGCGATCTCCGCCCCTACTGCACTTGCGGTGCGCACTGCGCAGGCCTGCGGCCTGACCCTGGTCGCCTTCGCGCGCGGCGACGACTTCACCGCCTATGCGCATGGCGCCAACATCGATATGGAAACAGCATGAACATCGACAACCTGGTCACCATGGCCAACCAGATCGGCACCTTCTTCGAATCCTATCCGGACCGCCAGGAGGGACGCACGGAGATCGCCAACCACCTGCAGCGCTTCTGGGAACCGCGCATGCGCAGCCGGCTGTTCTCGCACATCGATGAGACCGAGGGCGAAGGACTCAATCCGATCGTGGTCGAGGCCTTGCTGGAGCACCGGCGCCAGCATATGCCGCCACCGCCGCCGGGCGGCGACGCCGGCTGAGTCCGAACGTAGGGTGGACGGCTTCGCCGCCTACCCTACGCCTGCGCCGTTTCGAGCTGCGCCAACCGCGCGCGCAGCTTACGCTCCTCGCCCCAGCGCTCGGTCTCATCGCGCACGAGCGCCACGATCGACGACACCTCCCCGTTCGGCGCATGCAGCAGCGCCACCGTGAACGCGATCGACAAGGGCTTGTCGTCCTTGTGGATGGCCGGCACGCGCAGCACATCGTTACCGTAGCGCGTCTGCCCTGTGGCCATGGTCTTGTAGTAGCCATCCCAGTGACGCTGGCGCTGGCGCTGCGGGACGATCAGGTCCAGCGACTGTCCGATCGCCTCGTTTTCGGTAAAGCCGAAGATGCGCGTGGCGGCGGCATTCCAGAAGGTGATGGCACCCTTGGCGTCGCAGACGATGACGCCGTCGCCCAGTGCATGGAGCAACTGCTGATAATCGAGTTCGGCTTGCATGGGAACTCCTTTCAAAAAGCAGGTGCGCGTCGCAGACAGCCGACGCGCACCAGGGTTTGCTTTATCCGGCGTGGACCGGGCTCAGACCACGTTCTGCTCGTGCAGCGCCTTGATCTGCTGCTGGTTGTAGCCGAGGCCTTCCAGCACCTCGTCGGTGTGTTCGCCCAGCAGCGGCGAGCCCTTGATCTCGACTTTCATGTCCGAGAACTTGATCGGGCTGCCCACGGTCAGGTAGGTGCCGCGTTCCTTGTGCTCGACCTCGGCGATCGTGCCGCTGGCGCGCAGCGACGGATCGGCGGCGATCTCCTTCATCGACAGCACCGGCGAGCAGGGAATGTCGAACTTGCGCAGGATGTCGACCGCCTCGAACTTGGTCTTGTCCTTGAGCCAGTCTTCGATCGTGCCGAAGATCGAGAAGATCTTGTCCTGGCGCGCGCCGGCCGTCATGTAGGCCGGGTCGTCGATCCACTCTTCCTTGCCGAGCGCCTTGCAGATCGGCGCCCAGGCGTGGCCCTGGATGGTGAAGTAGATGTAGGCGTTGGGATCGGTCTCCCAGCCCTTGCACTTGAGCACCCAGCCCGGCTGGCCGCCGCCGCCGGCGTTGCCGCCGCGCGGCACCACGTCGGAGAAAGTGCCGTGCGGGTACTGCGGATACTCTTCCAGGTAGCCGACCCGGTCCAGGCGCTGCTGGTCACGCAGCTTCACGCGACACAGGTTCAGCACGCTGTCCTGCATCGACACCGCCACCTTCTGGCCCTTGCCGGTGGTGTCGCGGGCCCGCAGCGCGGTCAGGATGCCGATCGCCAGGTGCATCCCGGTATTGCTGTCGCCCAGGGCGGCGGCGCTGACGGTCGGTGGGCCGTCGTCGAAGCCGGTGGTCGATGCCGCGCCGCCGGCGCATTGCGCCACGTTCTCGTAGACCTTCAGGTCTTCGTAGTGGTGGCCATCGCTGAAGCCCTTCACCGAGGCCACGATCATGCCCGGATTCAGTTCCTTGATGTGTTCCCAAGTGAAGCCCATGCGGTCCAGGGCGCCCGGGCCGAAGTTCTCGACCAGCACGTCCGATTCCTTGATCAGCTTGGTCAGGATTTCCTTGCCCTCGGGCTTCTTGGTATCCAGCGTCAGCGAGCGCTTATTGCTGTTGAGCATGGTGAAGTACAGGGCGTCGACGCCCGGGATGTCGCGCAGCTGCGAACGGGTGACGTCGCCGGCGCCGGGACGCTCGACCTTGATCACGTCGGCGCCGAACCAGGCCAGCAGCTGGGTGCAGGCGGGGCCGGCCTGGACGTGGGTAAAGTCGATGATCTTGATGCCTTCGAGTGGCTTGCTCATGTCAGTCTCCTTTTTTGTCAACAGATATGGATCGGTCGATACTGGGGCTCCGCCGGCGTTGCGAGAACGCCGGCGGTGGTGCGATTCGCAGCGCTTTACTTCTTGCCGCTTTGCGGATTCAGGTTGGTCAGGCGGCCACTCTCGGTGCCGGCCGACTCGTCGATCACGGCATTGATCAGGGCCGGCTTGCCGGCGGCGATCGCCTCGGTGAGCGCGCGGGTCAGCTCTTCCGGCGTGGTGGCGTGGTAGCCGATGCCGCCGAAGGCCTCGATCATCTTGTCGTAGCGGGCGTTCTTGACGAACACGGTCGGGGCCACATCCTTGCCGCCGGTCGGGTTGACGTCGGTGCCGCGGTACACGCCGTTGTTGTTGAAGATGATCGTCGTGACCGGCAGCTCGTAGCGGCAGATGGTCTCGAGTTCCATGCCGCTGAAGCCGAACGCGCTGTCGCCCTCGATCGCCACCACCGGCTTGCCGCTGACCACGGCCGCGCCGATGGCGTAGCCCATGCCGATGCCCATGATGCCCCAGGTGCCGGAGTCGAACCGCTTGCGCGGCTGGTACTGGTCGACGATGCTGCGCGCATAGTCGAGGGTGTTGGCGCCTTCGTTCACCAGGTTGATGTCCGGATGCTGCTTGAGCACGTCGCGGATCGCGCCCAGGGCGGTATGGAAGTTCATCGGCACACTGTCGCGGTTCAGCAGCGCCGCCATCTTGGCCATGTTCTGTTCCTTGCGCTCGGCGATCGGGCCCAGCCATTCGGCGTCCGGCTTGGCGATGCCGGCACCGTCCAGACCATCGAGCAGGGCCGCCACGCAGGAGCCGATGTCGCCGATCAGCGGCGCAGCGATCGCTACGTTGCTGTCGATCTCGGTCGGCGAGATATCGATCTGGATGAACTGCTTGGGCTTGCCCCAGGTCTTGCCTTTGCCGTGCGACAGCAGCCAGTTGAGGCGCGCGCCGATCAGCACCACCACGTCGGCTTCGGCCAGCACGTAGGAGCGGGCTGCAGATGCCGACTGAGCGTGAGTATCGGGCAGCAGGCCCTTGGCCATCGACATCGGCAGGTAGGGAATCCCGGTGCGCTCGACCAGGGCGCGAATATCGTCGTCGGCCTGGGCATAGGCGGCGCCCTTGCCGAGCAGGATCAGCGGCTTCTTGGCGCCCTTGAGCAGCTCCAGCGCGCGCTGCACCGAGTCCGGGGCCGGGATTTGGCGCGGCACCGGGTCGACCACCTTGACCAGCGAGCGCTTGCCATGGCCGGCTTCAATGGTCTGCGACAACAGCTGGGCCGGCAGGTCGAGATAGACGCCGCCCGGGCGGCCCGAGACGGCGGCGCGGATCGCGCGTGCCACGCCGATGCCGATGTCCTCGGCCTTGTTGATGCGGTAAGACGCCTTGGCGTAGGGCTTGGCCGCATTCAGCTGATCCATTTCTTCGTAGTCGCCCTGCTGCAGGTCGACGATCTCGCGTTCGCTCGAGCCGGAAATCAGGATCATCGGGAAGCAGTTGGTGGTGGCATTGGCCAGCGCCGTCAGCCCGTTGAGGAAGCCCGGCGCCGACACCGTCAGGCAGATGCCCGGTTTTTGCGTCATGTAGCCTGCGATCGCGGCGGCATTGCCGGCATTCTGTTCATGACGAAAGCCAATGAAGCGCATCCCTTCGGCCTGCGCCAGGCGCGCCAGGTCGGTAATCGGAATGCCGACCAGGCCAAAAATCGTCGTGATGTCGTTATGCTTCAACGCATCGATTACCAGGTGAAAGCCGTCGGTCACGTCTACCGATACTTGGTTTGTCATTGATGTCTCCAGTAATTATCGATCCGGGCAAAACGCGGTATGTATCGCCCGCAAATCATCATATCCAGCCCGTCTGATTTGTCTCATTGACCATGGTCAATTTTGGCCGCATGATGCGAGAATCTCGCTAAACGGCTGCGTTCATGACGACTATTGCAAATCACGCGGAACGAAACATCATCCGGCTCCAGTTGAAGCAAAACGTGGTTCTCAAGGAACTGCGCGACAGCGAGATGGCCGCGCTCGAGCCATACCTGACGATCGAGAACCATCAGAAAGGTGACTTGCTGCTGAACCAGGGCGTGCACGAAATGTCACAATATTTCATCCTGGATGGCATTCTCAAACGCCAGGTCTCCAATCAGGAAGCCAAGGAAATGATCCTGCGCTTCTCGGCCGAACGCGATATCGAGACCAGCTACGCGGCCTGGTGCCTGAAGACGCCGACGCCGTTCAGCATCGCCTGCGTGACCAAGGCGCGGGTGGCGCGCATGCCGCTGCCGCAGTGGGTCGATTTCCTGCGCAGCCACAGCATGGTGAAGCAGGCCTTCGAGTACGAAGTGATGAACCTGATGAGCGGCATCATGGCGCATACGATCACGCTGCACTTGCTCGACGCGCCAGGGCGGGTGCATCGCTTCATGCGCAAGCATCCGGATCTGTTCGAGCGGCTGCCGAAGAAGGAGCTGGCGTCGTATCTGAATTTGTCGCCCGAGACGCTGAGCCGCTTGAAAAATCGTGGCAAAATCTGAAAGCCAGCTGCGGTTTCTACCTTTGTTAGCATCAGCACGTCACCCCCGCGAAGGCGGGGCCCAAGTTTGCAAGCGCCCCGATAACGCGAGCAAAACTTGGGCCCCCGCCTTCGCGGGGGTGACGGTTTTTAAGCTAACGAAAGAATACTTTTCACTTTGCCCGGCGTATCGCCCTCAACCCGTAAGGCGATCTCGACAGCCGATCAGGTCGTAACCAGCTTTTGCAACCGCACCCCGCCCCGCTCCTCGGTCATGGTCTGCTCCAGCAACTTCACCATCGCATACGCCGAATCGATATGCGGCGTGGGCGTCCCGGTCATGCGCGCCAGCTCGATCACCGAGCCGACCAGGGCGTCGATTTCCGGCCCCCGCCCTGCCTCCACATCCTGCAGCATCGATGTCTTGTGCTTGCCGATCTTTTCGGCGCCCTCGATGCGCCGGTCGAGCGTGACGCGGAACGAAATACCCAGCTTGGCGGCGACCGCTTCCGCTTCGCGCATCATTTCCGCGGCCAGTTCGCGTGTCAGCGGGTACTGGCAGATGTCGACCAGGGTCGAATGCGCCAGCGCGCTGATCGGATTGAAGCTGACGTTGCCCCACAGCTTGAGCCAGATTTCAGCGCGGATATTGTCCAGCACCGGCGACTTGAAGCCGGCATTCTGGAAGCAGGCCGAGACCGCATTGACGCGCTCGCTCGTCGTCCCGTCCAGCTCGCCCAGCGGGAAGCGCGCACCCTCGATATGGCGGATGACGCCGGGCGCCACCAGTTCGGCGGCCGGATAGACCACGCACCCAAGCACCCGCTCGGGCGGAATCCGGCGTGCCAACTCGCCACCGGCATCGACGCTGTGCACGATGCGCCCGTCGAACTCGCCGCCGTGGCGGTGGAAGTACCAGAACGGAATCCCGTTCTGCATCGTCACGACCACGGTTCGCGGCCCGAACAGCTTGCCGATCTGGGACGACACGCCGTCGACCTGGTGCGCTTTCAGGGCCAGGATCACCAGGTCCTGCTCGCCGGCCGCGTCGTAGTCGTCGGTTGCCCGTACCTGCGGCGCAACCCGCTCCTCGCCATCCATTTCGATCAGCTTGATGCCGTTCTCGCGGATCGCGGCCAGGTTGGCACCGCGCACGATGAACGTCACCTCTTCCCCTGCCAGCGCCAGCCTGGCGCCCACCAACCCTCCGATTGCTCCTGCTCCAATCACTGCGATTTTCATGACCGCTCCCTGAGGTTTACTCGAAACCGTTTTACTCGAAGCGATTGACGAGCTTCCCGATGCCGTCGATCTCGACCTCGATGGTGCTGCCCGGCCGCATCGAACCGACGCCGACCGACGTTCCGCACAGCAGGAGGTCGCCCGCTTCCAATGTCATGTCCTGTGAAATCTTGCTGACCAGCTCGGCCACCGAAAACACCATGTCGTTGACCGGATAGTCCTGGCGCACCTCGCCGTTGAGGGTCGTGCGCACCACCAGCATTGCCGGGTTGAGTCCGGTGGCGATCACCGGGCCGAACGGGCAGAAGGTATCGAAGCCCTTGGCCCGCACCCATTGCGGGAAGGTCGGGTCGCGCCCGATGATCTCGGATACCGTGACGTCGTTGGCGCAGGTATAGCCAAACACATAGTCCTGCGCTTCCTCCACCGGCACCGCGCTGCAGCGGCGGCCGATCACGATCGCCAGCTCGCCCTCGAACGCCACCTTGCCCTCGCACAGCGGCTTGCGGATCGTGCCGCCCGGCGCCAGGTAGGAGGTCGACGGCTTCATCAGATACAGCGGCTCGGCCGGCGGCGCCAAGCCCAGCTTCTGCCCGAGCGCGTGAAAGTTGTTCCACATCGCCAGTACCTTGCCCGGCACGACTGGCGTGAGCACCTCGACCTCGGCCAGGTTGACCGCGAGGTCGGTCCGGCTTGGGGTGTCGAACATGTCGCCCTTGAAAATCCGGATCTTGTCGCCCTCGATGGTGCCGAAACGGATGGTGTCGAGGTGTTGAAAACGTATCCAGTGTCGGATCATGTGATGGTTCTTTCGTAGGGCAAGGATGGGAGATGTCACTGATGGCTTGATTGTGAAAGAACCAATTCCGCATATCCTTGACCACGGTTAAGATTCGAAAATCAGCCGCTTTCGCTAGACACCGATCTGCCGTTGCTGGAGTTCGGACCAATTGATGAAGGCGCCGGGGTTGCAGCCGGCGGCGCTCAGCTGGGCATGGCAGCGCTCCTTGGTGGACAGGATCGCCTCGATCAGGAAGTCGGCGTCGTGCGCGCACAGGAGGTGGGGTTGATGCTGCGCCAGGTACTCGCGCAGGCCGGTGCGGTCGTCACTGCCGCACACGCTCGCATAGTGTCCGGCATCCCAGTACCAGCTCAGTCCCAGCTCATGGAAGGCCGCGTTGTAGGCATTGCGGTGTGCGTCGGCGTGGACATGCACCTCGGCTTCGCGCACCTCGGCTTCAGTTCGGCAGATCGTCGTCATGGCAATTCTCCAGATGGGTGGTTGCGGTTGAGCTGTCTGAAAACCATCGTATGCCAAGAAAACGATGCGCAATAGTGAAAGTTTTTAGGGATAATCATTAGCGATTCCTTATGCTTCGGAGGGCGGATGAAGAACGCAACATTGCGTCAACTGAAGGTCTTCGAAACGGTCGCGCGGCGCCTGAGCTTTTCGCGTGCCGCGGAAGAATTGCACCTGACTCAGCCGGCCGTATCGACCCAGATCCGCACCCTCGAGGGCCACGTCGGCATGCCCTTGTTCGAGCAACTGGGCAAGAAGATCTACCTGACCCAGGCGGGCGAGGAGCTGCTGCATTTTTGCCGCGCCATCATCGGCCAGTTCGACGAAGCCGAACAGGCGATGGCCCAGCTCAAGGGCGTCGCCGGCGGCAAGCTGAACGTGGCGGTAATCAGTGCCGGCGACTATTTCTTTCCGCAGCTGATGGTTGCTTTTGCACGCCAGCATCCGGGCGTGCAGCTGAACCTGACCGTGCATAACCGCGAGGAATTGCTGGACAAGCTGGCCGCCAACCGCACAGACCTGGCCGTAATGGTGCGCCCGCCCGCCGGGCTGGACACGCAGAACGATGCGTTCGCGCCCCACCCCTACGTGATCGTGGGCGCGCCGGACCATCCGCTGGCCGGACGCGGGCCGGTCCCGATGGCCGAGCTGATCCGTCAGCCGTTCGTGATCCGCGAACCGGGTTCCGATACCTGGTTCTCGATGCAGGATGCATTCGGCAAGCATATGGCCGAACTAAATGTTGCGATGGAGATCAAAAGCACGGAGACGATCAAGCAGGCGGTGATCGCCGGCATCGGGCTGGGCTTCCTGTCGTTTCACACCATCGGGCGCGAGCTTGCCGCGGGCAGCCTGGTGCTGCTGGAAGTCGAAGGATTTCCCTTGATGCTCAACTGGTACGTCGTGCACCGGCGCGAGAAGCGGCTGCCTCCGGTGGCGCGCGCATTCCGCCAGTTCCTGCTCGATGAAGGGGCGGACCGCATCGCGGCGCTGATTCCGCCGTCTGCTCTTCTGTAGCGTCGCACCGGTGCCACACTTCTGTGGCGGCACGGCAACGTCCGACGATTTTTATCGATCATGAGAGAATGCGTGTAACCCGTAGTTTGTATAGGGCAATATTCACGCGCGAGATATCCGGTATCAAGACTCGGAATTGGCAGCCCCAGATAGGAGTCCCTATATTGACACCATCAAATCACACCAGCCTCCAGGAGTTCACCATGATTGACGCACCAGCCCGTACCGATTTTGCAGCAGCGCCGTCGCACTCGCTGCTGTCGCTCGTTATCGCTTTCCTCACGCTCAGCCTGCGCGAAAAGCTCGATCCAGGCTACACCGGCCAGGATTCAGACCCGGCCTACTACGGTTGCGGCCTGTAATATCCTCCAGGCCCCGCGCCACCGAACGGTTCCAACGGCAGCGGCGCCTGGCAGGTTCAGGATGAACGGCGTGCCCTAGCCGCGCCGGACATCTTTCCCGTCAAGCCTGCATCAGCGTGCGCACATGCGCCGCACAACCATCTGCCAGCCCTTCCCCGCTGTAACCGCCTTCCAGGATCGACACGATCCGTCCCTCGCAAGCCTGCCCGGCAATCGCCATTACCTCGCGCGTGATCCAGGCGAAATCCTCGGCTTCCAGATTCATGTTCGCCAACGGGTCGCAGCGGTGCGCGTCGAACCCCGCCGATATCACGATCAGCTGCGGCGCAAAGCGCTGCAGGGCCGGCAGCAACTCGCTCGCCACCCGCGACCGGAACAGCGCCGAGCCGCAGCCCGGCGGCAGCGGCAGGTTGACGATATTGCCGCTCACCCCGCTCTCGTTCGCCGCCCCGGTGCCCGGATACAGCGGTGACTGGTGGCTCGATCCGAAGAACAGTTGCGGGCGATGGTAAAACGCGGTTTGCGTCCCATTGCCATGGTGAACGTCGAAGTCGATCACGGCCACCCGCTGCAGGCCGTGCGCCTCCAGGGCGTGGACGGCGGCAATGGCGGCCTGGTTGAAGATGCAGAAGCCCATGGCCCGGTCCGGCTCGGCATGGTGTCCGCAGGGACGGGTCGCGCAGAACACGTTGCCGGCCTCGCCCGCCACCACCGCATCGACGCCGGCGCAGGCGGCGCCGACGCAGCGCATCACCGCCTCCCAGGTGCCGGGCGACATCAGGGTATCGCCGCCGTCCAGCGCCACCAGGCCGCGCACCGGCGCCGCGGCGGCGATCGCATCGACGTACTCGGCGTCGTGCACCAGCAGCAGCTGGTCGCGCGTGCCGGCCGGCGCCTCGCGCCAGTTCAGCTCGGCAAACTCGGGCTGGCGCAGGGCTTCCATCACCGCATGCAGGCGCTGCGGCGATTCAGGGTGGCCCGGCCCGGGCTGGTGCCCGAGGCAGGCCGGATGGTGCATGACCAGGGTCGTCATGTGAGCTCCTTCGCGACGCGGTAACAGGATGCTTCACTGCGCCGGATCGGCGGCGATCGCATGGTTCGACATGCGCTCGATCGCCTGGCACAGCGCCGAATGATCGAGCTGGGCCATGCCGTGCGCGGCGCACGAGTTCATCAGTTCCTGGGCAGTGGCGGTGCTGGGCAGCGAGATGCCGAGGCTCTTGGCGCCCTGCAGCGCCAGGTTCAGGTCCTTCTGGTGCAGCTCGATGCGAAAACCGGGTGCGAAGGTGCGCTTGACCATGCGCTCGCCATGCACTTCCAGGATGCGCGAGGCGGCGAAGCCGCCCATCAGCGCCTGCCGCACCCGGGCCGGGTCGGCGCCCGCCTTGGAGGCGAACAGCAGCGCTTCCGCCACCGCCTGGATATTCAGTGCGACGATGATCTGGTTCGCCACCTTGGTGGTCTGGCCGTCGCCGTTGCCGCCCACCAGCGTGATGTTTTTCCCCATCAGCTCGAACAATGGCCGGACGCGGTCGAACGCTTCCTGCGATCCGCCCACCATGATGGTCAGGGAAGCGGCGCGCGCTCCTACTTCGCCACCCGACACCGGCGCGTCCAGGTAGTCGCACTGGCGCTTGTTGATCTTCTTCGCGAACTCCTTGGTCGCCATCGGCGAGATCGAACTCATGTCGACCACGATCTTGCCCGGCGTCAGGCCGGCGGCCACGCCGTCGGCGCCGAACAGCACCTCTTCCACGTGCGGGGTGTCGGGCACCATCACGATGATGACATCGGCGCGCTTGGCCACCTCGGTGGCGCTGGTGCAGACGGTGGCGCCGCCCTCGACCAGCGCCAGCGGCGGATTTTTCAGGTCATGCAGGTACAGCTTGCAGCCGCCCGCCTGCAGGTTGGCGGCCATCGGGCCGCCCATGATGCCTAGGCCAATGAATCCTACTTTGGTCATGATCGTCTCCAGGTGTTTGAAATGGGTGCCAGGCGCTCCGGCGTGCCGGCGTATGGGCTAGATGCCATGCTCGGCCATCCAGCCCAGGCCCTGCGCGGTGCCGGCCTGCGGCTTGTATTCGCAGCCGATCCAGCCGGCATAGCCGATCTCGTCGAGCAGGCCGAGCAGGTAGCGGTAATTGATCTCGCCCGTGCCCGGCTCGCCGCGGCCCGGATTGTCGGCCAGCTGGATGTGGCGGATCAGCGCCAGGTTGGCCTTGATCGTCGCCGCCAGCTCGCCTTCCATGCGCTGCATGTGATAGATGTCGTACTGCAGGAACAGATTGCTCGAGCCGGTCTCGGCGATGATGTCCAGCGCCTGGCGCGTGCCGTGCAGGAAGAAGCCCGGGATGTCGAAGGTGTTGATCGGTTCGATCAGCAGGTCGATCCCCTCGCGCTGCAAGGCGCCGGCGGCGAAGGTCAGGTTCGACACCAGCGTGGCGTGTGCTGCGTCGCGCGTGACGCCGGACGGCACGATGCCGGCCAGGCAGTTCAGCTGCTTGACGCCGAACGCCTTGGCGTAGTCGATCGCCTTGCCGACGCCGTCCTGGAATTCGCTCTCGCGCCCCGGCAGGCAGGCAATGCCGCGCTCGCCGCCGGCCCAGTCGCCGGCCGGCAGGTTGTGCAGCACCAGCCGCAGGCGCCAGGCATCCAGCCGGTCGGCGATCTCCTCGGCTTGATGCGCGTACGGGAACAGGAATTCGACGCCGCGAAAGCCGGCGCGCGCGGCGTGCCCGAAGCGGTCGAGGAAGTCGACTTCGTTGAACAGCATGGTCAGGTTGGCGGCAAGCTTGGTCATGGCTGTCTCCTCTATCTTGTCATTCGACGTCGAGCACTTCGTTGAATTCATTGAGCGCATCGATCTCGGTGCCCATCGCGATATTGGTGACGCGCTCGAGGATGATTTCGACCACCACCGGCACGCTGTACTGCGCCATCAGGGCACGCGCGCGTTCGAAGGCCGGGATGATCTCTTCCGGCCGGAACACCCGCAGCGCCTTGCAGCCCAGGCCCTCGACCACGGCCACGTGATCGACGCCATAGCCTTCCAGCTCGGGCGCATTCACGTTCTCGAACGCCAGCTGGACGCAGTAATCCATCTCGAAGCCGCGCTGCGCCTGGCGGATCAGGCCTAGATAGGCATTGTTCACCAGCACATGGATGTAGGGCAGCTTGAACTGCGCCGCCACCGCCAGCTCCTCGATCAGGAACTGGAAGTCGTAGTCGCCCGAGATGGCGACGATGTCGGCGTCGGGCTCGGCCACGCGCACGCCGAGCGCCGCGGGAATGGTCCAGCCGAGCGGACCGGCCTGGCCGCAGTTGATCCAGTGGCGCGGGTGGTGCACGTGCAGGAACTGGGCGGCGGCGATCTGCGACAGGCCGATGCTGGCCACGTAGCGCACGTCGCGGCCAAAATATTCGTTCATCTCGTGGTACACGCGCAGCGGCTTGACCGGCACGTCGTCGAAGTCGCTCTTTCTGAGCATGGTGCGCTTGCGCTCCTGGCAGGCGCCCAGCCATTCGGAACGATCGGCCAGGCGGCCGCCGGCACGCCACTCGCGCGCGACCTCCACCAGCAATTCCAATGCGGCTTTGGCGTCGGACACGATGCCGAAGTCGGGACCGAACACGCGCCCGATCTGGGTCGCTTCGATGTCGATGTGAACGAAGGTGCGGTCCCTGGTGAACACCTCGATGCCGCCGGTATGGCGGTTGGCCCAGCGGTTGCCGATGCCCATCACGAAATCGGACGCCAGCATCGTCGCATTGCCGTAGCGGTGGCTGGTCTGCAGCCCGGCCATGCCCGCCATCTGCGGATGGTCGTCGGGGATGGAACCCCACCCCATCAGGGTCGGGATCACGGGCACGCCGGTGATTTCGGCGAACTCGACCAGCAGCGCGGAAGCGTCGGCATTGATGATGCCGCCGCCGGCGGTGATCAGGGGACGCTGGGCCCGGTTCAGCATGTCGAGCGCCTTCTCGATCTGGGCGCGCGTCGCCGCCGGCTTGAATGGGCTCAAGGGCGCATAGGTGTCGGCGTCGAACTCGATCTGCGCCATCTGCACGTCGATCGGCAGGTCGATCAGCACCGGACCCGGGCGGCCGGAGCGCATCAGGTGGAAGGCCTGCTGGAACACGCGCGGCACCAGCGCCGGCTCGCGCACGGTGACGGCCCACTTGGTGACCGGCCGCGCGATCGATTCGATATCGACTGCCTGGAAGTCTTCCTTGTACAGGCGGGCGCGCGGCGCCTGGCCGGTAATGCAAAGAATAGGTATCGAATCGGCCTGGGCCGCATACAGGCCGGTGATCATGTCGGTGCCGGCCGGCCCGGACGTGCCGATGCACACGCCCAGGTTGCCGGCGCGCGCGCGGGTATAGCCCTCGGCCATGTGCGAGGCGCCTTCGACGTGACGCGCCAGGTAGTGGCGGATGCTGTCGCGCTTCCTGAGCGCGGCGTAGAAGGGATTGATCGCGGCGCCGGGCACGCCGAAGGCGACTTCGATGCCTTCCTTTTCCATCACCAGGACCGCTGCTTCTGCTGCTGTCATCTTCGCCATTGCATGTCTCCAGGCTTGTCGTTATCAAACGGACGATTGCGATGGAACGTATGCTAGAGCGTCGCGGCGCGCCTGATAAGAACACTAAAAGTAGGTTTATTCGATCTCTGGAGTATGGAATACTGCAGACATGGACAAGGTCAAACAGATGTGCGCATTTGTGGACGCGGTCGACAAGGGCAGCCTGGCACGGGCCGCGCTGGGTCAGAACATCACGCCGGTGATGCTGGGGCGGCGCATCGATGCGCTCGAACGGCGCCTCGGCGTCAAGCTGCTGCACCGGACCACGCGCCACCTGACGCTGACCGAATCCGGCGCCCTGTTCCTCGAACACTGCCGCAAGCTGCTGGCCGACATCGACGTGGCCGAAACCATCGTCTCCGACGTGCACAACCAGGCCAGCGGACACCTGATCGTGTCGGCGCCGGCGGCGTTCGGACGGCTGCACGTGGCGCCGCACGCGCCGGCCTACCTGGCGGCCAATCCGAACGTACGGATTTCGTTCAACCTCACCGACCACGTGGTCGACCTGGTGCGCGAAGGCTATGAACTGGGGATCAGGATCGGCGGGGTGCTCGATCCGAACTTCGTCGCGGTGCGGCTGGCAACCAACCGGCGCGTGGTGTGCGGCACCCCGGCCTATTTCGCGCGCTGCGGCATCCCGCGCACGCTCGACGACCTGGCGCGCCACAACTGCCTGGCCTTCAACCTGCAGGGCGGGCAGCAGCGCGGCTGGTACTTCCAGAAGGATGGCAAGCCGGTGACGGTCAAGGTCGACGGCAACCTCGATTGCAACGACGGCGAATTGCTGCACCGCTGGGCCGGCGAAGGATTGGGCCTGGCCTGGCGTTCGACCTGGGAGATCCAGGCGCAGCTGGCGGCGGGCGAATTGATCACGGTGCTCGACGAATACGCGCTGCCGGACTACGACATCATGGCGGTCTACATGCAGCAGCGCCACCTGCCGGCGCGGGTACGTTCCTTCATCGATACCCTCAAAGCCGTGTACGCCGCGCCGGGCTACTGGACCCGGCCGGCGGCGGCGCGGGTGCCCGGGCGCTAGATAACGCGCTCCTCGCGCAGCAGCGCGATCTGTTCCGGCGAGTAGCCCAGCTCGGACAGCAGCTCGTCGGTATGCTCGCCCAGCAGCGGCGAGCGGCGCACCTCGGTCGGGCTGTCGGACAGCTTGATCGGGTTGCCCACGGTGAGATACGGGCCGCGCTCGGGATGATCGACCTCGACGATGGTGCCGGTGGCGCGCAGCGATGGATCCTCGGCGATTTCCTTCATCGACAGGATCGGGCCGCAGGGGATGTCGTACTTGTTGAGTATATCGATCACCTCGAACTTGGTGTGCGCCTTGGTCCACTCCTCGACCGTGGCGAAGATCGACATCAGGCGCGGCAGGCGCGCCTTCGGGGTTGCATAGTCGGGATCGGTGATCCATTCCTCGCGCCCGATCAGCTTGCAGATCGGCGCCCACACCTGGGCCTGCGCGATGAAGTAGACATACGCGTTCGGATCGCTTTCCCAGCCCTTGCACTTGAGGATCCAGCCCGGCTGCCCGCCGCCGGATGCATTGCCGGCACGCGGGACCGACTCGCCGAAGCGGCCGCCCGCGAACTGCGGATATTCTTCCAGCACCCCGTTGCGCTCGAGACGCTGCTGGTCGCGCAGCTTGACCCGGCACAGGTTCAGCACCGCATCCTGCATCGAGGTCAGCACCCGCTGGCCACGTCCGGTGCTGTTGCGCTGGTACAGTGCGGTGACGATGCCCAGCGCCAGGTGCAGGCCGCTGCCGCTATCGCCGATCTGGGCCGCGCCGACCATCGGCGGGCCGTCTTCGAAGCCGGTGGTGGCGGCCGCGCCGCCGGTACACTGGGCCACGTTTTCATACACCTTGCAGTGCTCGTAGGGGCCGGGACCGAAGCCCTTGACCGAGGCGACGATCATGCGCGGATTGAGTTCCTGGATACGCTCCCAGCTGAAGCCCATCCGGTCGAGCGCGCCGGGCGCGAAATTCTCGACCAGCACATCGCATTGGCGGATCAGCGTTTCCAGCACTTCCTTGCCGGCCGGGCGCTTGGTGTCGAGCGTCATTGAGCGCTTGTTATGGTTGAGCATGGTGAAATAGAGGCTGTCCACGCCGGCGATGTCGCGCAGCTGGCCGCGCGTCGCATCGCCCTCGCCCGAGCGCTCGACCTTGATGACGTCGGCGCCGAACCAGGCCAGCAGCTGGGTACAGGTGGGTCCGGACTGGACATGGGTGAAATCGAGAATGCGAACGCCTTCCAACGCCTTGCCCATACCAGTTTCCTCCGAAGATTTCACCCAGTTATCCGAATTCTGCGCTCGACTATATTTACATGCAAGCGTTATCCATGTGACATCAAACTTATCGGGTCATCATAGCGGCGCGGGCCAGGTCGGCTCAATGACCGAAGTCAAGATTCGCCCAACGGCGATACCTCGCCTCACACCGCCAACTGTCGCATCCACGATAAAAAAAGGGCTCCCGAAGAAGCCCCTTTTCCATGTCAACGCAGGTTCATGTGCACGCCGTCAGGCCGGCAGCGCCCCCTGGGTGACTGTATTTTCCTGTGCAAAGCGGTTCTTCGAGTACTCGACGTGACTTCGCAGCACCGGCCTGAGTACCGAGACCGCCAGCAGCGCCGCGACCAGGTCCATGGTGGCCACCGTGTACAGCACGGTCGACCAGGTGCCGGTCGCCTCCATCATCAGGTTGCCGACCGGGACGAACAGCGCGCCGATCCCCTTCGCGGTGTACAGCACGCCGTAGATCTTGCCGATGTGCTTGCAACCGAAGGCATCGCCGGCCAGGGCCGAGAACAGCGAATACACTTCGCCCCAGGCCAGGAACACCACGCCGGACAGGATCAGGAAGGCGTACGGATTGCTGCCGAAGTAGCCGAGCGCGATGATGCCGCAACCTTCGAGCGTGAACGCGATCACCATAGTCTTCTCGCGGCCGATGTGATCCGAGACCCAGCCGAACAATGGGCGCGAGATACCGTTCATGATGCGGTCGAGCATCAGGGCCAGCGGCAGGGCCGCCATCACGAAGAAGTGCAGGTCGACCTGGAATTCCTTCACGCCCAGATCCTGCGCGATCACGCCGAGCTGCGCCACCGCCATCATGCCGCCGGTGACCACCAGGATGAACATGATGAACATCAGCCAGAACAGCTTGGTGCTCATTGCCTCCTTGAGCGTGTAGTCGTGGGTGGTTTGCA
Source organism: Massilia sp. (assembly GCF_031995545.1). Classification (GTDB taxonomy): domain Bacteria; phylum Pseudomonadota; class Gammaproteobacteria; order Burkholderiales; family Burkholderiaceae_D; genus Telluria. The sequence goes on along the minus strand of NZ_DAMAGA010000021.1, from coordinate 63,634 downwards.
CCAGCTTGCTGGACTTCTTCACCTCGGTCGTGCGCGGTCCGCGCAGGAACCAGGCGGCGACAAAGGCGAGCGAACCCTGCAGGATGCCGAAGAACAGGAAGGTCTGCTGGAAGCCGGACGACTCGATCATCGCCGCGATCGGCAGGATGGTGGCCGCCGAACCGGCGCCGTAGCCGCCCGCCGTGAGGCCGACCGCCAGGCCGCGGCGGTCCGGGAACCACTTGATCGCATTGTTGATGCAGGTCGCGTAGATCGAACCGACGCCGATACCGCCGACCGCCGCACCGACATAGAATCCCGCCAGGCTGGTGGCCTGCGAATTGATGATCCAGGCCAGGCCGATGAAGACGGCGCCGAAGGCGACCATCATGCGCGGACCGAACTTGTCGATGAAATAGCCTTCGACCGGGGCCAGCCAGGTCTGCACGATGACGAACAGCGTGAACGCGACCTGGATACTGGCGCGCGACCAGCCGAAGTTTTCCTGGATCTCGGGAACGAACAAGGTCCATGCGTACTGGATGTTGGCGGTTGCCACCATACAGATGACGCCGACCGCAAGCTGGAACCAGCGGGCCTTGTCGGATGACTGTTGATTGGGGCTCAGCGCCGCTGCAGATGAATTATGCATGTTGCGCTCCCTGACCGGTTTGGATAATGCTTCCAGAATATGCAGTCGGGTGTGCGGGCGCCCGTGGCACCAGCTTGGATATGGTTTCCAGCATTTTCATGTCTCCATTTATTATGGTGTGATGTGCATGCTCCACGTCGGGCCCCGGACTTCCGTCCTGGATATTGTCCCCAGCCCGCGCGCCAACCCCTACGCCTTCTCTACTTCAAAACAGTTAAAACGGTTAGAACGGTTAAAACAAGCAGTGTTGAAAAGGCGGTCGGCATGCTCCCGGCGGCTGACGCCCACCAGGTGCGCCAGCCGCTTACGACGGTGCTCTCCTGAATTTGAATGTCCGCTATTGCCGCTCTCCTCATATGGCCAGATTGGGATATCGACGACCGCAAGTGCTCGTTGCGTTCACCCCTTTCACCCCTCGGTGCCGGAATTGGCGACGCCGTATCAAGGGCTGGGAAACGGTGAAAGTGAGATGATGTTGCTGGAGCCGATTTTCAGAATCATTGACCGCGGTTATGTTTTCAAACTTTTTTGAGCAGCAGCCGCCGGTGGCCTCGATACGACGGACGCCGGCCGGTTCGATGTCATAAAATATTCATGCGTACCATAATTTTCGATCCTGTGACATCCGGCGCGGGCGTGCCAGGTCATGACATCCGCGCGGCCGCAACCGCCTCAATCGCCACCACCGCCGCCACAGCCACCGCCGCAACCGCCGCCGCCATCGCTGCCGCCGCCATCCGCACCCGCCGCGCCGCTGTCGGAGTCGAAGTTCAAGTCGCCGCCCGCGTGCATGGTGTGCACATGCCCCGCGCGCGTCTGGCTGATGATGGCGTCCTCGAACATCATCTGGGTGATCAGGCCCGCCGCCAGCAAGGCGCGCGGGGTCAGCGCCGGATGGGTCTTGCCGTCGTAGCGGTAGCGCCCCTGCGGGTCGAGGCGGGCGTAGTCGATCCAGACGCCGTTCTGCCGGTAGCCATGCCCTGACGGCATGCGCAGCCGGGTATCGAGCCCGAACAGCCGCGGCAGTGCCGGACCATGGGGCGAGATGCCGTCGCTGCGGCGGCAGGCGACCAGCGCCCGCGGCAGTGCCAGGGCATCGAGCGCCTCGTGCGGCAGGTGCTGCGGCGGCGCCCCGAAGTGGCGCCGGCAAAAGCGTGCCAGATCGTCCGCATCCCAGCGCAGCCACGCATGCCACACCGAGTCGGCGGCGAGCGAAGGCAAGGCGTAGGTGGTGTTGGCTGTCTGCGTCACCGCGAAGAAGTTCATCAGGCCTTCGGCGGCGCGCACGTAGAACAGTGCGGTCGCTGGTATGCCCGGGAATTCGGCCGGCGCATGCCGCAGCCAGTGCTCGCGCAGGGCGGGCGCCATGTCCTCGAGCTGGAGCCGGTAGCGCGAGCCCCGCCGGTACATGGACGCGCGCAGCAGGTCGATCGGTTTCATACAAAGCTCCATAAGCGATGATGAATGCCAGATGATGGGGACACGCCGGGCCGGGTCGGCCGTCGGTGCCGTGTTTCCAGTTCCCATCTTCGCTCTTATTTGTCTTCCAAATGTATCGAACTGTCACCTAAGCACGAAGAATCGTCTTTCGCAACACTTGGTCTTATACAATGGCGGACGGAGGAAAATCGTATGTACCGAGTGATGCTGGTGGAAGACGATGCGCGGCTCGCCGAACTCGTCACTGAATACTTGTCCGGCTATGAGTTTGCCGTGGACGTGATCACGCGCGGCGATGTGGCGCTGGAGCGCTTCAAGGAACTCAATCCCGATATCGTCGTCCTCGACCTGATGCTGCCCGGCCTGGACGGGATGGTGGTGTGCCGCCAGATTCGTGAACTGTCCGACGTGCCGGTGCTGATCCTGACCGCGCGCGAGGATTCCTACGACGAAGTCTCGGGCCTGGAACAGGGCGCCGACGATTTCGTCAACAAGCCGGTGCAGCCGCGCGTGCTGCTGGCACGCCTGCGCGCTTTGCTGCGCCGCACCCAGGCCAAGACCGGCGTCGACGCCCGCGTGCTGCAGTTCGGCGCGCTGCGCATCGTCACCTCCGACCGCAGCGTGGTGTGGCGCGGCCAGCCCTGCGTGCTGTCGAACACCGAATACAAATTGCTGCTGGTGCTGGCCGAAGCGGCCGGCCGCGTGCTGTCGCGCGACGCTTTGCTGAAGAAAATGCGCGGCATCGAGTTCGACGGCCTGGACCGCAGCATCGACAACTGCATCTCCAAGCTGCGCCGCAAGTTCGACGATGCCGAATCGGAAAAGATCAAGACGGTGTGGGGCGAAGGCTACCTGTTCTCGCCGTCGGCCTGGAACTGAAGCAGGCTTTCTAAAAAAAGTGCCGCTTATTCGAACAGCGGCACGATCGCCAGCGGCGCGTTGTACGTCACCACCTGGGCCGCCGCGCCCTGCGCGCCAAAGCGGTAGCTAACGACCGGGAAGTCGTCATCCGCATCCCCCGCGAAGGCCGCACCGCGCGCCACCGGCAACACCTGTTCGGCGCCGCCCGCGCGCACCCGCACCGGCGCCGGCGTCCCCTGCCTGGCAAACACCAGCCGCACCCCGACGCACTGGCGCGCACGCGCCGAGGAGTCGGTATGGCGCGCGAAACCGAGCGCCTGTTCGCAGCCGGCGCGCAGATCGGCCGCCTCGTAGGCGCCGTCGGCGCGCGGCGCCAGCGACACCCGCGCGCGCACCGAGAACGCGCCCAGCGCGCGGTTCGGCGCCAGCACCGCGTTCTCGTCGTAGGCCGCCTTCAAGAGCGGCAGCGTGCCGCGTCCGAGCGCGTCCAGCGGCAAGGTGGTCTGCACGGTCTTGCCGCTCAGGACCAGACCGGCGCCCTCGCCCAGCACGCCTTTGGCCTGCGGCTGCACCTGCAGCTGATTCACCAGCAGATGCTTGGGACCGCCGTATTTTTCGAACAGCACCATCGCGCGGTAGGCGTCGCGATAGCTCACCCACTCGCCGGCGCGCGGCTGCGCCTGCGCCACGGCCGGAGCGGCCGCGATCAGCAGGGTCAGGCAAGCGCCGAAGTGTGCAGGTCGCATCATCAGAACCGGTAGGCGAAGGCGGTCGAAACCGTCACGTTGGTGGACCGCTCGACGAGCGGGCTATGGCGGGCGTCGTCCGTCAGCAGGATCGCCTGTATCTGGGTGGTCAGCAGCCACGACGGGCTCAAGGCCCAGTTCCAGCGCGCGCCGACGCGCACGTCCTTCAGGCCGCCGTCGGGACGGTAGGCCGGATTACCGCTGCTCAAGGCTTCGCTCTCGCTGACGCCGAAATAGGCGCGGTTATAGGCGCTGTTGGCCAGCGTGACGCCGGCACTGAACGAGACCGCATGGTGCGGCGCCACTTCGATCGCCAGGCGCTGCACGCCGAGCTCCATGCGCGCGCCGTCGCGGTCGTTACCGGCGCCGTACAGCACGCTGCTGGTGAGGCGCCATTCGGGCGCCAGGTAATAGTTCAGGAAAGCGCCGCCTTCGACGCGGGTGCGGATGTCGCGCATGCCGGTCAGGCGCGCGCTGCCGGCGCGCTGGGCCGGCATCACCGACGGGAAGGCCCAGGCGGTGGCGCCGACTTCATTGCCGGCGCCGGCTTCGTCACGGTCCGGATGGACCGACAGCAGCGGGCCGTACTCGACCGTGGGACGGTCGGACAGGTGCATCCCGGTCGTCATGCCCGAGATGAAGACGCCGTTGCTCCACTGGACCTGCAGCACCGGCAAGGCGCGCACCACGCGGCTGTCCGCGCCCTCGTAACGTGGACGCGACACCGCGCCCAGCCCCGCGTACATGTCGCGGCTGCCGTCGGGCATCGGGTTGGTGGTCGGGGTCTGCGCGCTTGCGCTGCCCGCGACCGCCAGGACCAGCGCTGTGACCGGAACTGAAAGCTGTTTCATCGTGGTAGGTTCAGGAAGAGTTCGTTGCTGATATTTTACGTCGAGCAAGCTACGCTCTCCCACTTGAATACCGAATTCGTCGAATGCGGTGTGCATATATCGCCCGGCTGGTCCGCGATAAAAAAGAGCCCACCGATGCTTGCGCATCAGGTGGGCAAACGGAAAAACCTGATGATGAGAGCGATGGTATGCGAGCAACTGCCGCCATTCACCCTCCAGATGTCGGCCATTTGTCCTCAATTTGTAAGTCTCACCGCAGATGACATTGCGCCTGTACAATCCCGGGCGGAGAGAAACCATGCATTTGCCGCCCGATCATTACCGACAGTCGCCAGGACCCTGCACGTGAACCGGATTTTTTTCCGCTTCTTCGTGCTGGTCATGCTGTCGATCACGGCCGCCACCTTCGTCATCTATTTCGCCTTCGCGCGCCTGTTCGGCGACCCGCTGGACGACATCGCGCGGCGCCAGGCCGCGGCCCAGATCTTTTTGCTCGAACAATACGTCGACCAGGCGCCGGCCGACGAATGGCTCACCCGCCTGAACAATGTGCGCGAAGTGTCCGAGGTGCGCTACGACCTGCTGCCGCTGGCGCAGGTGCGTGCCCGGCTCGGCCAGGATCACCCGGAACTGGAGCGCGGCGCGATCGTGATCGATGCGCGCGAACGCGCGTTTTATCGTCGGGTCGACCTGCGCGGCGAACGCTACATCGGCAGCGACGACGAGGTGCTGGTGGCGCGCAACCTGCCGGTCGATATCGGGCAGGCGCTCAAGATGGAAGCGCTGCGCTACGTGATCGTGGCGATCGCCCTCCTGGTGCCGATCGCGCTGTGGTCGCGCGCCCACTGGCACAGCCTGCAGGCGCTGTCGCGCATGGCCGACGAGTTCGGCGGCGGCAAGCTGTCGGCGCGCGCCCGCATGCGGCCCTCGGCCACGGTGTATCCGCTGGCCGAGCGGATCGACCACATGGCCGACCGCATCGAAGCCCTGCTCGAAGCCCAGCGCAGCCTGCTGCATTCGGTATCGCACGAACTGCGCACGCCGATCGCGCGCCTGGAATTCGGACTCGAACTGCTCGATGCGCGCGCCCAGGATCCCGACCTGCACCGGCGCATCGCCGCGATGGAAGGCGACCTGCGTGAACTGAACAGCCTGGTGAACGAACTGCTCGATATGAGCAAGCTCGACAGCGCACGCACGCTGCAGCCGGCGCGGGTCGATCTGACGGCATTGCTGGAAGAATGCTGCGCCACGCTGCCGCCCTCGCCACATGCGGTCGCCTGCGAACTTGACGGCTCGCTGGGCGAGATCGACGCCGATCCGCGCCTGCTGGCGCGCGCGGTCGGCAACCTGCTGCGCAACGCCCAGAAGTATGCGGCCGGACGCGTGCTGCTGTCGGCGCGGCGCGGCGTGGACGGTATCGCGCGGGGCATCGCGGGGGGCATCGAAATTGCGGTCGATGACGACGGTCCCGGCATCCCCGAGGACGAGCGCGAGCGCATCTTCGATCCGTTCTACCGGCTGGACCGCAGCCGCGACCGCGCCACCGGCGGCTTCGGAATGGGCCTGTCGATCGCGCGCAAGGCGGTAGCGCTGCATGGCGGGTCGCTGCGCGCCGAAACTTCTTCCCTGGGCGGCGCCCGCTTCGTCATCAAGTTGCCGCCCGCCTGAGCCGCGCGCGTGCCCGGTGCCCGCCTTGTTCACTTGTCAGCGCGGTCGCAGTAAGCTCTGCGGATTGCCAATCACCTCCAGCCCATGAACGACCGACTGCTGATCGCCACCTTGTGCACGCTGGGACTGCTGTCCACCACCGGCGCTTCCGTTCCTTCAAACTTACGCAAAACTATTTACAGCTAGCTTTACCGTTGAATTCCTGCTTCGTCGAAGCCGGTTTCGCCCTGCAATTTTGCAGGGCCAGAGCCGTCCTCTCCACAGGCTGACACGGTGGAACTCACCGCCGTATGATAAGACTACGCAAGTTTGAATGAGTTCCAAGCTAACTGCTAAGACCCTGCCCTATCCGCTGCTGGCGCCGCTGTTCGCCGATGGCGGCGTGAATGGCCTGAACAGCTTCCCCGGCCTGCCGCCCAAGCTGTTGTTGGGCATCGCCTTGATGGACAATACGGTCGGCCTCCTGATCGACAGCGCCGTGTTCGGGCCTCTGTCGGACGGCTTCGGCCGGCGCCGCGCGCTGCTGCTGACCACGGTCGGGGCAGCGCTCGGTCATTTCCTGACCGCGGTGGCCATGGTCAACAGGGGCATGTGCGCAATGATGACCACGGCCGCGCTGTTCGCCGGCCGCGCCAGCGCGCTCGACGGCCGCCAGCTCGCCAGCTGGTATGCATGTGCGGCGGCGCTGGCGGTGCTGTGCGTGGCGTTCGGAAACCTCGGGATCGGGATCGCCGGCATCGTCCTGTTCGGCGTGCCGCACGCCTTCTACAATACGGCGCTGCAGAGCTGGTCGGCGGACGCCTTCGCCGCGCATGGACAGGGCTCGGTCGTGGCCCTGTTGTCGACCACCTTCTGCGTGGCGAATATCCTGATCGCGCTGGCCGGCGGTCTGTTGAGCCTGATCGACACGCGCCTGGTGCTGGTGCTGGGCGGTTTGCTGGCGCTGCGGGCCTCGGTGGCGCTGCGCCGCTGGCGCCTGCGCAGCGCGCATCCGGGACTGGAGCAGGCCTGAGTGATGCCGCCGGGGCTGCTGCACTGTTGCCTTATTTGCTCGCGGCAGCCTTCGCCACCAGCGCGTCCAGCACCTGCGCGGTCGCCTGCAGCAGCGGCGCCGGGGCTTCGATGCCGGTCGCCTCGGCCACCACATCCGGCGAGGTCATGTATTTGCCGTCGACGATGATGGTCGGGGTGCTGTTGACTTTATAGGCCTGGGCCTGCTGCGCCAGGCGGCGCAGCCTGGTCTGCACGCCGAACGAATTCCATGCTTCCATGAACTTGGCCTTGTCCAGTCCGTTCGACGTGGCCCAGGCGATGATGTCGTCGTCGCGCATCAGGCGCTTGCGCTCGACGTGCACGGCGCGGAACACACGCTCGTGGTATTCGCCCAGCTTGCCCATCGCTTCCAGCGTCAGGAACAGGTGCGCCTCTGGATCGGCCGGACCCTGGAACGGCATGTGGAAGCGGCGCATCACGATGTTGTCGCCCTGTTTTTTCGCCCAGGCGTTCAGGGCCGGCTCCAGCATATTGCAGGCCGGGCAGTGGTATGCGAAGAACTCGATTACCTCGACTTTCTTGCCCACGGTCTGGGCCGGCTGCGGGGTGGCCAGCGTGATGTACTCGGCGCCGCTGCGCGGTGCGGTTGGGGAAGCGTTGGCAAAACCCGTCACCAGGGCGGCGGCAACGAGGGCAAGGCGCAGGGAACGCGGGAAGCGCATGGAAATCCTTTGATGGGGTGGGAAGCGAACAACTTGCAGATTAGCATCGTTGACTCCCATGCGTCCATCTGCCGAAGCGCATGCGGCATGCAAGCACACGGGATGTGCTTGCATGCGCAGATGATGCAGCTGTGGGTGCGGGTAGCTGCGCAGGACGCCTAGCGGCGCGCGTCCGACACTTCCGGGCGTACGTGGGTGACGCCGTACCACAGGTGTTCCCACCAGTGGTCGCGCGAGCTGACGGTGACGAGGCACTTCTTGTCCACGCCGGTATTGAAGACCTGGTCGGGACACATATTGTTGACGAGCGCGTTGCGCTGGTTCTCGGCATTGACCAGAGCGATGCAGAGCCAGATGACGGCCAGTCCGAAGACGGCCGCCAGCGACCAGGCCACGTGGTTCACGTGGCTGGTCTCAAACAGGTCGTCCTCGTTGGGTCGGGACCCTTCGTACATCTTGAGGACTTCGCGTTCGACGTCATTGCTCATTTGCTTGCGGCTGCCTTTGCGACCAGTGCGTCCAGCACCTGGGTGGTTGCCTGCATCAGCTGGCCCATGTCCTGGATCTTGTTAGCCTGCGACACCTGCGATGGCGAGGTCACGAACTTGCCGTCGACGATGATGGTCGGGGTGCCGCTGACCTTGTAGGCGTCGGCCTGCTGCGACAGGCGACGCAGCTTGGTCTGCACGCCGAACGAATTCCACGCTTCCATGAACTTGGCCTTGTCCAGGCCGTTCGAGGTGGCCCAGGCGATGATGTCCTCGTCCTTCATCAGGCGCTTGCGCTCGACGTGCACGGCGCGGAACACGCGGTCATGGTATTCGTTCAGCTTGCCCATGGCGTCGAGGGTCAGGAACAGGTGTGCTTCCGGATCGGCCGGGCCCTGGAACGGCAGGTGGATGCGGCGCATCACGATATTGTCGCCCTGCTTTTTGACCCAGGCGTTCAGGGTTGGTTCCAGCGCGTTGCAGGCCGGGCAGTGGTAAGCGAAGAACTCGACCACTTCGACTTTCTTGCCCACGGTCTGGGTCGGTTGCGGGGTCGCCAGCGTGGTGTATTCGGCGCCGTTACGCGGGTCAGTCGGCGAAGCATTGGCGAAACCGGCAACCAGGGCAGCGGCGACGAGGGCAAAACGCAGGGAACGCATAGGTATCCTTCCACAAATGAGTGAGCAAACGACCGGCAGATTACCATTTTTTGGAGTTCCCCTGCGTGAGAGGCGCTATTTTTTGCATTTGCTTACCGGTGAAACAAAAGCCTCGTGCAAATGCGGCATCGCGTTGCGGCGCCTGCCTCCGGCGAGCGCCTCGGTCCACACTGCGATGATCGGCCTCGCGGCGGGTCCCCGGCAAGGGTCGTCCGGATCGGTTAGCATCGATTCTTTGACGCGTCGCAAGGAGCATTCATGGCCACTCTTCCCACCTATTTCGTCTCGCACGGCGGCGGTCCCTGGCCGTGGATGAGGGAACAGTACGGGCCGGCGTACGACAAGCTGGCCGAGTCGCTGGCGGCGATCCGGCGTGCGGCGGATGCGAGTGGCGCAGTGCGCGCGGTGCTGGTGGTGACCAGCCACTGGGAAACGCCGCAGTTCATGGTCTCTTCCGGCACGGCGCCGGGCATGATCTACGACTATGGCGGTTTTCCGCCGCATACGTACCAGGTGAAATATCCGGCGCCGGGCGAACCGGCCCTGGCGCAGCGCGTGGCCGACCTGTTGAATGCGGCCGGCCATCCCGCCGGGCTCGATCCGGAGCGCGGCTTCGACCATGGCACCTTTTCGATGCTGTATCCGGTGTATCCGGAAGCGCAGATGCCGGTGGTGCAATTGTCGCTGCGGCGCGACCTCGATCCGGCGGCGCACCTGGCGGCGGGACGCGCGCTGGCGCCGCTACGTGACGAAGGTGTCTTGATCATCGGCAGCGGGCTGTCGTTCCACAACCTGCGCCAGTTCGGGCCGAGCGGCAAGATCGCGTCGCATGCCTTCGACGCCTGGCTGCGCGATACGCTGCTCGAACACGATCCGGCGCAGCGCGAGGCGGCGCTGCTGCGCTGGGACACGGCGCCGCAGGCGCGCGCGGCCCATCCGCGCGAGGAGCACCTGATTCCGCTGATGGTGGCGCTCGGGGCAGCCGAACAGGAGCCGGCCGCGTGCGTGTATCACGAAGACGATTTCTTCGGCAGCCTGGCGGTGTCGAGCTTCAGGTTCGGCCAGGCGGCCGGCGGCTGATCAGGTCCCGCGCTTGCCGCGCGCCGCCAGCTCGGCCTTCTCGGCTGCCTTCTCGGCGGCGATGCGCTCTTTCTCGGCCATCTCGGCCGCGTGCGCCGCCAGGCTGGCGGCGCGCGATTCGGGGGTTTCCAGGCTGATACGGCCCAGCGCGCCCTGGCGGTAGTCCTGCAGCAGCGTGTGCGCCGCCTTTTCGTAGTCGTATTCGCCGCCGCGCACGCGGAAGCCGCGCCGCATCGCCACGCCTTCGACCACGTCGACGCCGTCCATGCCCTCGGTCTTGAGGCCATAGCGCGCGGCCAGCAGCTGCGGGTAGCGCTGCAGCAGCAGGCCGCCCAGGTACTCCGCCACTTCTTCCTCGACCAGCGCGTTGGTGCCGATCGCGTGGCTGGCGGCCAGCATCAGGCCGTCGCTCGCCATGGCGATCTTCGGCCACAGCATGCCGGGGGTATCGACCAGCACCACGTTCTTGTTCAGGTACAGGCGCTGCTGGGTCTTGGTCACCGCCGGCTCGTCGCCGACTTTGGCCACACGCTTTTTCAGCAGCGCGTTCATCAGGGTCGATTTGCCGACGTTGGGGATGCCCATGATCATGATGCGCAGCGGCTTGGTCGGCACGCCGCGGTGCGGCGCCAGCGACAGCGCCAGGTCCGGGATGCGCGCCACATCAAGCGGCTTCTTGGTCGTCATCGGGTAGGCCGTGACGCCGTCCTGGGCGTCGTAATACGCTTTCCAGGCCGCGGTGGCGGCCGGATCGGCCAGGTCGATCTTGTTCAGGACCTTCAGGCAGGGGCGCTGGCGGAACTTGCGCAGCTGGTCCACCAGCGGGTTGCAGCTCGCCTCGGGCAGGCGCGCATCCAGGACTTCGATCACCAGATCGATGTTCTCCATCTGCTCGGCCGCTTCCTTCTTGGCCGCGTTCATGTGCCCAGGGAACCATTGTATCGACATGCTATTGCTCTCTTAATCTTGCGTTTAACGTGCTATTTTACGCTGGTGCGGCACTGTCCAGTATCCTCGGCGCCACAATCGCCCTCCCCCACGCGCGTACCGTTGAGCGGTTGCAACACTGTTGACATATTCGGCATGCACACTGGCCGCTTGTCTGCACGGGTCAGCCAGGGAGCCAGGGAAAATGCGCATACGGGAAAAGGTGAAACGGTCGGTGGCCCGCTGGGGCGGCGTGGCGATGCTGTGCTGCGCGATCGTGGCGGCGTCGATGGCCGAGCACTTGCCGTTGTTCGCGGGCTGAGCGGATTGCGGTTGGACGCGTCGGCAGCGCTAGCGCAACCCTGCCTTGTCCTCGCCAGCCGACACGCAAGCACTGGCCGGTAACTCCACGCCCGGATCGAACTGCGCAAGCCTGCCACGCGCCGCACTGCGATCCTTGGCATACTCGGCCAGATAGCGGCTGCGCTCCTCGCTCTGCCATTCGGCGTTCGACATGCCATCCAGCGAGCGCGCCGCGCTGCCGAGCACCTTGCCCTCCAGGCGCGGCAGCAGCAGCCGGTCGGGATCGGCATTCTCGCGCAGCAGGTAGCCGTCGACGTCGCGCAGCACCAGCGGCAACGCCGGCGCGCCGTCGTGCAGCAGCTTGCCGAACACGGTCAGGCGCACTTCCCGCGCCCCCATCCCCAGCAGCTCGTTGAAGGTGGCCAGCGCGAACGGTCGCCCCTCGGCATCGTCGACCCGGCCGCTGACCACGTAGCGTCCCGGCTGGCGCACGTCCAGGCCCAGCATGAACTGCAGCGAACCGTCCTCGCGCGCCTCGCGCCGCTGGCCAGACCACACTGCAGGCAGCGCCGGCGAGTACAGCACGTCGAACAGCACGAAGCCGTCGCGCCCGTTGACGTGGTAGCGCACCTCGGTGCGGATGGTGCCGTGAAAGCCGGCCAGCCCGGTCTGGGCCGGCGTCAGTGCGGCGCTCCAGGCGCCGGCGCCGCCGTCGGCGAAATCGAGCGTCACGCGCGGCGCCGGGCGCTGGGCGCCATAGCTCATGCCCTGCGCCACGGCGCGCATCACCGTCAGCGGCAGCGCCTGGCCGCGCCCATCCACCGCGCGCAGCGACAAGGTGGCGCTCTCGCCGGCGGCCAGGTAGACCCGCGACTGCGTCGTCTGCAGCATCACCGACGGGTCGCTGTCGCCGCCCTCGATCCGCATCGGATTCGACTCCAGCAACGACCGGTTCGGGTACAGCTGGTCGGGATTGTGGCCGGCCGGGCGCGATTCGTGCGGGTAGCGCGAGTTCTGCAGGTAGCTGCAATAGGTGTGGTCGGTGAGGCGCACCTGTTCGATCAGCTGGCGCCGCTGCAGCTCCCTGGCGGCGGGCGGGACTTCGACCGCCGGTATCGGGCCGAAGAACTGCAGCTTGGTCGGCGTCATGGCCGCCACCTGCGGCTGCGGCGCAGCGTCGCGCGCCAGGTACCAGGCCAGCGCCGCCAGCACGGCGCACGCGACGACCGGCCAGATGGCGCGCCTAGTTTGCACTGGCGGCTACCGCGGCGCGCACCACGCCGATGATGCCGGCCCAGTTGCCGTCGCCGTAGTGGTTGTAGTCTTCGCCATCGTCGCGGAACTCGACCGAGTGGTAGCTCCACTTGGTGCTGCCGCCCTGGTTGGCGGCGGTGCCGAGGCGCAGGTCGTCGCACAGCCAGTCGCCCGGATTGCACAGCGAGCGCCCGCCGCTGCCGGCCGCCGCGCCGCTGCTGTGGTAGGCCACCACCTCGTCGTCCTGGCCCGGCAGCAGGAAGGAATACGCGGTGCCGCGCGCGCCGGCGTACATGTAGAACCAGATGTTGCGCGTGGCGTTGTGGTTGTACATGGCGCGCGCGGTGCCGACCTTCAGGTCCTGCACCAGCGGTTCGGAGGTGGTCCAGGCGCCGGCATCGGCGATCTCGGAGCCGCCCGCCGCGCCCGAGGCGACGCGGACCCACTTGATGTTCCAGCCGGTCTGGGTGCCGCCGGCGGCGCCGCAGACGCCCGCCGCGTTCGGCGTGGCGTTCTTGCGCTCGCGCGCCGAGCCGCCGTAGTTGGCCAGCGTGTAGCCGAGCAGCAGGTCGCCGGCGCTGTAGCTGGCGATGTAGCACCAGTTGGCGCCGGTGCAGAAGCAGTCGAGCGCGTCGCGCACGCGGCTGCTCTGCGAGGCGATGCTGCTGCGGCCGTCCCAGTTGACCGCCTTCTTGTTGACGCCGGCCTGCACGGTGTCCGGGCCCCAGTAGCGGAAGTCGTTGTAGTTGCCGGGGGTACCGCCGGCGTTGCGGCCGTTGATCCAGAGGGTGTAGTTGGCGGCTTGGGCGAGGCTTGCGGCGGACAGCAGGCACAGCGTGCACAGGGCGTGTTTCTTGTTCATGGTCGTCTCCTCTACGCATGGCCGGCGCGTGTGATTGCCGGGTTAGCGTTAGTGGCCGCGAGACGATGTTGGGTTCCCGCCGCCGCGAAAACGAAACCGTTTACTCCAATTCCGCCAGCACCTTCACGTGCGCGACCACGCTCCTGCCCAGCGACGACAACTCGTATCCCCCCTCCAGGCAGCTGACGATGCGCCCGCCCGCATGCGCCTTGGCCACCGCCATCACCTGCCGCGTAATCCACGCGTAATCCGCCTCCACCAGCCCGATCCCGCCCATGTCGTCATCGCGGTGTCCGTCGAACCCGGCCGAGATGAAGATCATCTGCGGCCTGAACGCGTTCAACGCCGGCAGCCACTGCTCGCGCACCAGCTGGCGGATCGCGTCGCCGTCGCAGTAGGCCGGCACCGGCAGGTTGACGCGGTTGGGCGTGACCGGCTCGACCTCGCTGTACGGGAAGAACGGATGCTGGAAGAAGCTCGCCATCAGCACGCGCGGATCGTCCCTGAAGGCGTCGGCGGTGCCGTTGCCATGGTGGACGTCGAAGTCGACGATCGCCACCCGCTCCAGCCCGTGCGCCTCGAGCGCGTGGCGCGCGGCGATGGCGACGTTGTTGAACAGGCAGAAGCCCATCGGCTCGGTCGGCGTGGCGTGGTGGCCCGGCGGGCGGACCGAGCAGAAGGCGTTGTCGATGCTGCCGGCGATGACGGCGTCGGTGGCCGCCACCGCGGCGCCGGCCGCGCGCCGCGCCGCCTGGTAGCTGTAGTGATTCAGCGAGGTGTCGCCGTCGAGCGGGTAGTACTCGCCCGGCGTGGCCGGCACCTGGTCGCGCACCAGCGCCAGCGCGCCCGGCGTGTGGTTGCGCAGGATCTGCTCCGGCTCGGCCAGCGGCGCGCTGCGCTGCTCGACCAGGTCCGAGACCCGTGCCAGGATCAGCTGGTCGTCGATCGCCTGCAGGCGCGCCGGGGATTCGGGGTGCCAGCTGCCCATCTCGTGACGCATGCAGTCCGGGTGGCTGTAAATCGCTGTGCTCATGGTGCTCGTGTCTCCGCATGTCATCCAACTCCCCCTGCGGCGCCGTTCTCGCATAGAATTCCCCGACGGCTTGTTGCTTTGCAGCAGGTGGGTTGCCAATGGCGTTAATCTACCATGACGGCAGCACGCTTCGCACGGGCCGCCGCACCGCCGCACAGAGTAACGCCACGAACCAGAAGAACCAGACAACAACCGGAATCGATCCATGTTCAACAAACTGCACGCCGTCGCACGCCAGGTCAACGAAGTCGTGGTCGGCAAGGACCAGCAGGTGCGCCTGGCCCTGACCTGCATGCTGGCCGGCGGCCACCTGCTGCTGGACGACCTGCCCGGCGTCGGCAAGACCACGCTGGCCCATGCGCTGGCGATCTCGCTCGGCCTGAAGTTCAACCGCGTCCAGTTCACCAGCGACCTGCTGCCGGCCGACGTGGCCGGCATTTCGATCTACGAGCGCGAGAAAAGCGAGTTCGTGTTCCACCCCGGCCCGATCTTCACCCAGGTGCTGCTGGCCGACGAGATCAACCGGGCCACGCCCAAGACCCAGTCGGGCCTCTTGGAAGCGATGGAAGAGCGCCAGGTCTCGGCCGACGGCGTCACCCGCCCGCTGCCGCGCCCGTTCTTCGTGATCGCGACCCAGAACCCCGCCAACCAGGTCGGCGTGTTCCCGCTGCCCGAGTCGCAGCTTGACCGCTTCCTGATGTGCCTGACCCTCGGCTATCCGGACGCCGCCGCCGAGCGTGCGCTGCTGATGGGCGAAGACCGGCGCAGCATGCTCAAGACCCTGCAGCCGGCGATGCAGGCGGCCGAACTGTCGGTGGCGCAGCGCGCGCTGAAAGAGATCCACGCCTCGCCATCGCTGGTGACCTACGTCCAGGCGCTGGCCCAGGCCTCGCGCCAGAACGGCCTGTTCGCCGAAGGCCTGTCGCCGCGCGCGGCGCTGGCGCTGCTGCAGGCCGGACGCGCCTGGGCCGCGCTCGAAGGGCGCGACCACGTGCTGCCGGAAGACATCCAGGCGGTGCTGGTGCCGGTCTGCGCGCACCGCCTGCGTCCGCTGCGCGCGGCGCACGGGATGGCGGCGGCCAGCCGCGACCTGGTGCTGCAACTGCAGAAATCGGTCCCGGTCTGATGGCGCAGGGTTTTCGCGGCTGGGTACGGCGCAGCACCGGCGCCTGGCTGCCGCGCGCCGGCAAGTTCGACGCCGCCGAAATCGAGATCAAGAGCCGGCGCGTGTTCATCCTGCCGACCCGGGCCGGCCTGGGCTTCGCGGCGCTGCTGCTGGTGCTGTTGATCGGATCGGTCAATTATTCGCTCGGCCTGGGCTTCGGATTGACGTTCCTGGCGGTGTCGTGCGCGCTGGTGGACATGGTCGCCACTTACCGCAACCTGGCCCACCTGCGCCTGCAGCAGGGCCGCGTGGCGCCGGTGTTCGCCGGCCAGGAAGCGCAGTTCGAACTGCTGCTCACCAACCGCACGCGCCTGGCACGCTACGCCGTGTGGGCCGATTTCTCGAACGTCGCCGAGCCGCGCCACGTGGCCGACATCGCACCCGGCGCCCAGGCCACCATGACGCTGTCGCTGCCGACCGTTGAACGCGGCTGGCTGGCGCCGGCGCGGGTCAAGCTGTTCACCCGCTTTCCGCTCGGCCTGTTCCAGGCCTGGAGCTACTGGCGTCCGGCGGCGCGCGCGCTGGTCTATCCGCGTCCCGAAGACGGCGCCCCGCCGCTGCCGCTGGCCGGCGGCGCGGGCAACAATCCTCGCCCCGGCGGCAACGACGACTTCGCCGGTGTGCGCAGCTACCAGGCCGGCGACTCGCCGCGCCAGATGGCGTGGCGCCAGATCGCGCGCCTCGATCCCGAGATCGGCGGGCAGCTGATGACCAAGCATTTCGAAGGCACCGGCGGCGACCAGCTGGTGCTGGACTTCGACGCCGTCCCCGCCTGGCTCGATGTCGAACTGCGTCTGGCGCGCATGACGCGCTGGGTACTGGACGCCGAAGCGCAAGCCCTGCCCTATGCGTTCCGCCTGGGCGCGGTACGCTATGACGCCGCCAACGGCGCCGCGCACCAGGCCGCGTGCCTGCGCGCGCTGGCTCTGTACGGCAGGGTAGAAGCCCCATGAAAAGCCAGGTGAAACCGGCGACCGCCATGCTGCCGCTGTCGCGCGACAAGGCCGACACCATGCTGCTCCTGGCCAGCGCGGTGCTGGTGCTGGCGCCGCACGCGGCCCACCTGCCGCTGTGGGTGTCGGCACTGTGCGGCGTGACGCTGCTGTGGCGCGCCCTGATCACGCTGCGCGGACGGCGCATGCCGCCGGCGCTGGTGCTGCTGCCGATCGCGGCCGGCGCCATGATCGGTGTCCAGTTCAGTTACGACACCCTGATCGGCAAGGATGCCGGGGTGGCGATGCTGGTGCTGCTGGTGGCTTTCAAGATGCTCGAGATGCACGCGCGGCGCGACCTGTACGTGGTGATCTTCCTGTGCTTCTTCCTGGTGCTGACCAACTTCTTCTACGCCCAGGGCATCGGCACCGCGCTGTTGATGGTGGCCTCGGTGCTGCTGTTGCTGACCGCCCAGATGTCGTTCGCCTTCACCGGCGCGGTGCCGCCGCTGCGCACGCGACTCGGCATGGCGGCGCGCACGCTGGCCTTCGCGGCGCCGCTGGCGGCGCTGCTGTTCGTGGTGTTCCCGCGCATCCAGGGACCGCTGTGGGGCATGCCGGGCAGTTCGGGCTCGGGCAAGTCGGGGCTGTCGGAACAGATGGCGCCCGGCCAGATGTCGAACCTGGCGCTGTCCGAAGAACCGGCCTTCCGCGTGCGCTTCTTCGGCCACGCGCCGGAAAAAGCGCAGCTGTACTGGCGCGGCCCGGTGCTCGACGTATTCGATGGTCTGACCTGGAGCCGCGGCCAGGGCCGCGTCTCGGGCCGCAACCTGCACCTGGCGGTGGGCGAACCGGCGCACGACTACGAAGTGACGCTCGAACCGTCGCAATCGCGCTGGGTGTTCGCGCTCGAGATGGCGGGCGAACTGCCCGAGGTTCCGGGCCACCAGGTGCGGCTGTCGTCGCAGTTCGAACTGACGTCCGACGCGCCGCTCGATGCGCGCCTGCGCTACCGCGCCAGCTCGCACACCGACTATGCGCTGCAGCGCGGCGAGCAGCTCGAGAACGCCGAGCGCTGGCTGCTGCTGCCCTACGGCTTCAATCCGCGTGCGCTGGCCGAAGGGCGTGCGCTGCGCCGGCTGGCCGATCCGGCCGCACGAGTCGAGGCAGTGCTGCGGCGTTTCCGCGAGCAGCCGTTCTCGTACACGCTCGAGCCGCCGCTGCTGGGGCGGCACGCGGTCGACGAATTCATGTACGGCGCGCGTGCCGGCTTTTGCGAGCATTACTCCGGCGCGTTTGTCTTCCTGATGCGCGCCGCCGGGGTGCCGGCGCGCGTGGTGACCGGCTACCAGGGCGGCGAGATCAACCAACTCGACGGCTTCATGACGGTGCGCCAGTCCGACGCCCACGCCTGGGCCGAGGTCTGGCTGGCCGGACGCGGCTGGACCCGGGTCGATCCGACCGCGGCGGTGGCGCCCGAGCGCGTGAACCGCGGCCTTGGCGCGTCGGTACCGCGCCCCGCCCCGTTCGGCATCGACGCGCTGCGCGGCATGAACCCGTTCGGCAGCGATGGCCACGCCTGGCTGGCGCGGCTGCGCGACGCGGTGAATGCCGCGAATAACGGCTGGAACCAGTGGGTGCTGAACTACACGCCGGAGCGCCAGCGCAATGTGGTGCAAGGACTGCAAGACAAGCTGTTCGGCTGGCCTTTTGCCGTCTTGCTAACGCTTGCCTGCGCCACGTTGCTCATCGTTAGATTTTTGCGGCGACGTCGGGAAATTGATCCGGTCGATGCTCTATACTCGACCCTGTGCAAGCGCCTCGGGCAGGCCGGACTGGCCCGGGCCGCGGACGAAAGTCCGAGCGCGTATGCGGCGCGCCTGATGCTCGATGCCAATGCTACAGTCCCTGCTGGCAAGCTGGCGCCGCAGGCACGCGCAGCGGCGCTCGAATTCCTGCGCCGCTACAGCGCCTGGCGCTATGCGCCGCCAAACGCCGATCCCCGATTCACCGCCACGTTGAAAAATCTATTGTCGCAAGTCAGATGAAATTCGTTCCCCTGTTTGCCGCGCTGGCGCTCGCTGCCGCCGCGCATGGCGACGCGTTCGCCGCCACCAAAGACACTCCGCGTTCCTCCAAGGCCAAGGCGGTCGCCAAGACCAAGCCGGTCAAGGCCAAGCGCGCTCCGGCCCGCGTTGCCAAGACCGCGCTGGCTGCCGGCGCGGCAGGCGCCACCGTCGCTGCCGCCACGCCGATCGACGGCGAGCACGTCAACTTCCTGGAGTGGATGCCGGTACGTGAATTCGTCAACGAGATGGTGACCCAGCGCGGCTTCGAGCGCGCCGCGCTCGAGTCGCTGTTCAAACAGGTGCGCTTCGTCGATTCGGCGGTGCAGCTGGTGAAACCGGCGCCGCCGGGCAAGCCAAAGAACTGGCAGGCCTACAGCGCCCGCTTCATCGAGCCGATCCGCATCAACGCCGGCGTGCGTTTCTGGAACGAGAACGCCGAGGCGCTGGCGCGCGCCGAGGCCGCGTATGGCGTGCCGGCCGAGATCATCGTCGGCATCATCGGCATCGAGACCATCTATGGCCGCGACACCGGGCGCTTCCGCGTGGTCGATGCGCTCACCACTCTCGCCTTCGCCTATCCCGAGACCCCGAACCAGGCCGCGCGCAAGGCCTTCTTCCGCGACGAGCTGGCCAACACGCTGGTGCTGTCGCGCGAGCACAATGAAGATCCGTTCTCGCTGCTGGGCTCGTTCGCCGGGGCGGTAGGGATGCCGCAGTTCATGCCGGGCAATATTTTGAAATATGGCGTCGACTTCGACAACAATGGCCACGTCGATCTGCGCGGCTCGAGCCAGGATGCGATCGGCAGCGTCGCCAACTTCCTGGTGCAGCATGGCTGGAATGCTGAACACCGCGGTCCACCGGTGTTTGCGGCCGACGTCTCGCCGACGCGCGCCTGGGAAAGCCTGCTCGATCGCGGCCTGAGCGCGACCCTGCGACCGGAGGAGCTGCGCCAGGCCGGCGTGGTGACCTCGACTGCACTGCCGGCCGACCGTTTATATGGCCTGGTCGACCTGCAGAATGGCGCCGAGCCGACCGAGTACTGGGTGGCCAACGATAATTTCTTTGCTATCACCAAATACAATCGCAGTTATTTCTATGCCATGTCGGTCGTCGAGCTCGGCCGAGCAGTACGTCTGTCACGCGGCAGCTGACCTTTCCAAGCGGGAAAGTTTGTAATCGTTTGTAACACGTTTCCCGCCTGCTCTTCTATTTGTCCTGCATCATCGAGGCGCATACCCCCAGGGGTATGCACCTCATGCTTTCCTCTGTTCTTAGCGGAAATACCACGTTCCCTTCCATACCCCCCGGTTTCTTTCAATTTAGTCAGCAATTTTCGTACCGTGCGGCATCATAATCTTGTGTCCCGTACACTGATGATTAATCAAAAAACAATTATTTAATCAGTGAGTTTATGAGAGAATTGCATTGCGGCTATTGTTGCAGCTAGACAACATCAGTCGTGATCGCGAAGTGATTCCGCCTTGCTCCTGAGTATCGGAATAAAAATAGTTGTACAATTGAATAGAAAATTACGAAATTAAACTTCTGAAATCGAAACGCCGCCCGCGATTTCGCCCAACCCATATAGGAATTTAAATCATGACTAACCAAGTCGGCATTGATATGAACAGCGATTCGGAAGGCGACGAACTGCTGCAGTACAACCCGAACCGTCTGCTCGACACCCTGATCGAGAACCTGCGCCTGAAGAACGACGCCGCCCTGTCGCGCGCTCTGGAAGTGCAACCGCCGGTGATCTCGAAGATCCGCCACCACCGCCTGCCGGTCGGCGCTTCGCTGCTGATCCGCATGCACGAAGTCAGCGACCTGTCGATCCGCGACCTGCGTTACCTGATGGGCGACCGCCGCGCCAAGTTCCGCATCAGCGACAAGCAGTTCAAACCGAAGGAAGGCGCCGTTCCGGCAGCCAAGGACTGATCGCTGCGGCGTCCATTCGGCGCCGGTTGTGCGGTTGGTTTTTCCGTCCCTTGGGACGGTCCACGGCTGCGCCGCGAGCGCCTGCCAGTAGTGCGTGTGCCCGCGCGGGCAGACGAGCCGCCGCATTGGCGGCAGAAACAACAAAGCCGCCCGTGACCCGGGCGGCTTTATTTTTTGGGGATGCAACCGTAGGGTTGGCGGCTTCGCGCCAACCCTACGCAAATCAGGCGGGGAACACGCCGGTCGACAGATAACGGTCGCCGCGGTCGCACACCACGAACACGATGGTCGCGTTCTCCACCGTGTGCGCGATGCGCAGCGCCACTTCGCAGGCGCCCGCAGCCGAGATGCCACCGAAGATGCCTTCTTCGATCGCCAGCCGGCGTGCCATCTGTTCGGCCGCAGCCTGGCTCACGCTCTCGACCTGGTCCACGCGCGCCTTCTCGAAAATCTTCGGCAGGTAGGCTTCCGGCCACTTGCGGATACCCGGAATTGACGAACCTTCTTCCGGCTGGGCGCCGACGATCTGCACCGCCGCGTTCTGTTCCTTCAGATAGCGCGACACGCCCATGATGGTGCCGGTGGTGCCCATGGCGCTCACGAAGTGGGTCACACGGCCTTCGGTGTCGCGCCAGATCTCGGGGCCAGTGGTTTCGTAGTGGGCGCGCGGATTGTCGAAGTTGGCGAACTGGTCGAGGATGATGCCCTGGCCGTCCTTCTGCATCTGCTCGGCCATGTCGCGCGCGTATTCCATGCCGCCCGACTTCGGGGTCAGGATGATCTGGGCGCCGTAGGCGGCCATGCTCTGGCGGCGTTCGACCGACAGGTTATCCGGCATCAGGAGGATCATCTTGTAGCCGCGGATCGCCGCCGCCATCGCCAGCGCGATACCGGTGTTGCCGCTGGTCGCTTCGATCAGCGTGTCGCCACGCTTGATCTGGCCGCGCTCCTCGGCGCCGCGCAGCATCGCCATCGCGGCGCGGTCCTTGACCGAACCGGCCGGGTTGTTGCCCTCGAGCTTGGCCAAGATGATGTTGTTGCGGGCCGCGATCTCGTCACCCGGCAGGCGCTGCAGCTGCACGAGCGGCGTGTTGCCGATCGTGGCTTCGATGGTCATGTATACCATTGCTTTCTCAAACCTTTGCGATACCAAAGCGTCATTTTAATCCGAGAAGCAATAAGGCGTTGGCCCGGGCTTCAGCGCAGCGGCATCGGATAAGTGGCGACGCTGACGTTGCCGTCCTTGTCGACCGCCTGCACGCCGAAGAACACATTGTCCTTCGACAGGTCGAGCGTTGCCTCGGTCACGTTGCCGACCCATTTCGAGCCCTGCCAGTTGGCGGCGGTGGTATCGCGCCAGACGATGCGGTAGCCGGCCAGGTCCGGTTCGGCGTTCGCCTTCCACACCAGGGTCGAATCGTTGGTCAGGCCCGCGGTGCGCAGTTTGACTTCCTGCGGGGCGGCTGGCGCCAGCGCCAAGGATGCCATGGCGGCGGCATTCACCTTCGCCACCTTGGCCACGTAGTCGAAGTCGACGAACTCGATCAGGTCGCCATACACCTTGCCGTTCTCGGTGCGCAGGTCCTGGTGCTGGTGCGCGAAGTCCTCCGCCGGTTCGGTGAAGCGCAGCGCGGCGTAACCCTGTTCCAGGAACGGCATGTGGTCGCCCCCGCGCAGGTAGCGGTCGTGGCGCTGGATCACCGAGACCTTGAAGCCCTTGACGTAGCGCTCACCCTGCTCCTTGGTGTGGCGTGCCAGCTGGCGCGACAGCGAATCGTTCTCGCCGCCGGTGGCCACCAGCTGGCGCACGGTCTCGCTCATTTCCTTGGTCGCCGGGATGCTCTGGGCGAACAGGCGCACCTGCTTGTTGTCGACATGGCCGTCGTCGGCGCGCGAGCTGCCGATGATGTCGTTGGTGAACATGCCGGCCACGTTCCAGTTCTTCTGGCGTGCGCCTTCGGCCCAGTGGCGGGCGCCGATCAGGCCCTGCTCTTCGGCGGCGACCGCCATGAACACCAGGGTGGCGTCGAACTTGTACTTGGCCATGGTGCAGGCCAGCTCCATGATGGCGGCGGTGCCCGAGGCGTCGTCGTTGGCGCCCGGCGCGTCCGAGGTGGCGTCCATCACGTCGCTGGCGCGCGAATCGTAGTGGCCGCTGACCACGTACATGCGCTCCTTCGATTCGGCCTGCGTGCCCGGCAGGGTGGCGACCACATTGACGATTTCGGTCGGCTTCGAGATGCGGGACGAGACCGGGGCCACGTGGCTGTCGTAGCTCACCTGCAGCGGGGTGCCGGCGCCGCAGCGTTCCAGCTCGGCCTTGATCCAGCGGCGGGCAGCGCCGATGCCGCGCGTGTCCGATTCAGTTTCCGACATCGTGTGGCGGGTGCCGAAGCTGACCAGTTTCTTGATGTGGCTTTCGATGCGCTGCTGGGAGATTTCGCCGAGGATCTTCTTGATCTGGGCTTGTTCGCGCGCGATGTCTGGTTGTTTCGGGGCGGCGGGGGTGGCGGCTGCTGCGGTCCCCGCAAGCAGGGAGGCAGCCAGGGCGATGGAGGTGATGCGGGCGTGAGGCATGAGAACCTTTCTGATATTGATGTGCAATTTACTTGTCACATCTTCTCATGCGCCCGACGCGGTGTCAGTCATTACGTAGGGTTGACAGCTTCGCTGCCAACCCTTCGCTACATCACGAGGCGGCTTTGGCTTCGGCTGGTTTGGCTGCGGCTTTGTCGCCCTTCGCAGCCGGCTTGGCGGCGGCGCCTTCCTTGGCCTTGCCGTTCACCACCAGGCCGGCTTCGGACAGTTTTGCGGCCTTCTTGTCGCCCATGCCCTTCACGCGGCCCTGCAGGTCGGACCAGTCCTTGAACTCGCCCTTGGCACGCTCGTCCAGTATGGCCTTGGACATGCTCGGCCCCACGCCCTTCACACCGTCCAGTGCTGCGGCGTCGGCCTTGTTAACGTCGACCTGGGCAAAGGCAAAGCTGGTCGAAGCGACCAGGGCAGCGACTGCCAGCATCAGTTTCTTGATCATCGAATTCTCCGTTGGTTGAATGCGCTGGACGGCGGCGCCGCCCATCGTTCGCCTAACGGATCACCCCGGCCGCCGTTGACGGTCCGGGGTTGAGCAAGCTCAAGCGCGAATCAGGCTGAAAACAGCTCGTCGCGGGTGACGGTAGCCGTGCCCAGCTTGCCGACCACGATGCCGCCGGCGCGGTTGGCCGTCACCAGCGCTTCGTCCAGCGGCGCACCGGTGCCGAGCATGGTGGCCAGCGTCGCGATCACGGTGTCGCCGGCGCCCGAGACGTCGAACACTTCGCGCGCGTCGGCATGCACGTGCAGCACCTCGTTCGCGGTGAACAGGCTCATGCCCTCTTCCGAGCGCGTCAGCAGCAGCGCGTCCAGGCCCAGTTCTTCGCGCAGCTTCTGCGCCTTCTCGAGCAATTGCTCTTCGGTCTTCCAGCCGCCGACCACGCGCTGCAGCTCGGAGCGGTTTGGAGTCAGGATGCTGGCGCCTTTATACGGCGTGAAATCGTCGCCCTTCGGATCGACCAGCACGATCTTGCCGGCTGCGCGCGCCAGCGCGATCATCTCGGCCACGTTGACCAGCGCGCCCTTGTTGTAGTCGGAGAAGACGATCACGTCGTAGTCCGGCAACAGCGCCTTGAACTGGGTCAGCTTGTCGCGCAGCACGTTCTCGGTCGGCGCATCCTCGAAGTCGATGCGCACCATCTGCTGCTGGCGGCCGATGACGCGCAGCTTGATGATGGTGGAAATAGCCTCGTCACGCTTCAGGTAGCTGTGGATGCCGCCTTCTTTCAGCAGCGCGTCCATCTGGTCGCCCGCCTCGTCGGCGCCGGCCACGCCCAGCAGGCCCGTATGGGCGCCAAGCGCAGCCGCATTGCGCGCCACGTTGGCGGCGCCGCCGAGGCGCTCTTCGCGGCGCTCGATGCGCACCACCGGCACCGGCGCTTCGGGCGAAATGCGCGAGACGTCGCCGAACCAGTAGCGGTCGAGCATCACGTCGCCCACCACCAGCAGGCGCACGGTGGACAGTTGCGGGGCCGCCTGCTGGCGGAAGCTGTCGGCCGCCAACAGGCGGCTCGGGGTCGGATTGTTCATGGAGTTCAGGGCAAAAAACGGCCGGCGCCCGATGGGATCAAGGCGCCGGCGCGGGGTCAGTTCATGACGTTGAGTTCTTCGGTGCGGCGTGGCGGATAGGTTTCCCAGCGGTTGCAGCCCGGGCAATGCCAGTAGAACTGGCGCGCCTTGAAGCCGCAGTGGCTGCACTGGTAGCGCGCCAGCTTCTGGGTGTAGCGCTGCACCAGGTTCTTGACCATCGACAGTTCTTCCCACACATGGGCCGGCGCATCCATCAGGCGCGCTTCCAGCAGCTTGTCCAGGCCCAGCAGGGTCGGATTGCGGCGCAGTTCTTCCACCACCAGCTGCTTGGCCGCTTCCACGCCGTCGAGTTCGATGACGGCCTTGAACACGACTTCGATCAGGTCGATCGAGGAAGCCTCCGCCAGGTAGTTGCGCAGCAGGTTGACGCCCTCTTGCGGACGGCCCACCTTGCGGTAGCCGTCCATCAGGCGCTGCGCCACCAGCGCCACGTGCGGCACGCTCTGCTGCTCGACACGGCGCCAGGCCACCAGCGCGCCTTCGACGTCGCCCTGGGCCAGCAGCGCGTCGCCGCGCAAGATGGTCGCGCGCACGCTGTTGCGGTCGGCTTCGATGGCCTTGTCCAGCAGCTGCATGGCGTCGCTCGGGGCGATGTGCACCAGCGCATCCTCGGCCAGTTCGCAGTAGAACTGGGCGATCTCTTTCTGGCGCGAGCCGGCGCCCGACTGCTGCAGGCCTTCGGCGGCCTCGATGGCGCGCTTCCACTCTTTCTCGCGCTGGTAGATCTCCAGCAGCGCCTTCCTCGCCTGCACCGCATACGGGGTGTCGACCAGCAGGTTGAAGGTTTCCTCGGCGCGATCGAGCAGGCCGGCCTTCAGGTAGTCGATGCCGAGTTCGTACTGGGCGTGGGCCTTCTGCTCGGATGGCAGGTCGGGCCGCGCCAGCAGGTTCTGGTGCACGCGGATGGCGCGTTCGGTCTCGCCGCGGCGGCGGAACAGGTTGCCAAGGGCAAAGTGCATGTCGGCCGACTCGGGATCGGCCTTGACGATGTCGATGAAGGAATCGATCGCCTTGTCGGGCTGGTCGTTGAGCAGGTGGTTCAGGCCCTTGAAGTAGCCGCGCGGCAAGGTGCGCGATTCGGACACCACTTCGTTGATGTCGACCCGCGCGGCGAGCCAGCCGAGACCGAAAAAGAAGGGGATGCCAAGCAGCATCCAGAGTTCGAAGTCCATAAATCCTTGGTTCTTGTTGTTAGTTACGCGGCAGTGCCGGATTGACGCTGTCCGGCTGCGGCTGCACCGGGGCCGCGGCGCCGGTGCCGGCGGCGCTCTGCAGGGCCTGGATGGTGTTGCGGTGCTGCGAACGTTCGCGCCGCTGGCGGAACACGGTCGGCGTCAGCGCCAGGATGCCGAGCGCGGCGCCGGCCACGAAGAAGGCCAGCAGCATCAGCACCAGCGGGCCGCGCAGTTCATAGTCGAGGAAGAAGCGCAGGTCGACCTCCTGGGTGTTCTTCAGGGCGAAGCCGAAGAACAGGATGAACAGGATGCAACCGACGATGGTCGAGACGAATTTCATCAGCAGGTTCCGCTGGGTGATGGCGTGAGGGCGAAGTGTCGCATATTCGCCATGATATTTCAAAGTGGCACTGGGTGCATCGCGCATCGGCCATCGCCGCACCCACGAAAAAAAAACGGCACCCTCACGGATGCCGTTTCTCGAAGTTAGCAGACGACGTCAGTCGTTGATGATCGGTTGCCCCACCATCGCATCCACCCGCTCGCGCAACTGCTTGCCCGGCTTGAAGTGCGGCACCCGTTTTTCGGGCACCATCACCTTGTCGCCGGACTTCGGATTGCGTCCGATGCGCGGGGGACGGCTGTTCAGCGCGAAGCTGCCGAAACCACGGATCTCGATGCGCTGGCCGCTCGCCAGGGCGTTGGTCATCGCATCGAGGATGGTCTTGACCGCGAACTCCGCATCCTTGGCCACGAGCTGCGAATAGCGCTCGGCCAGACGGTTGATCAGCTCGGACTTGGTCATCTGCTCACTCCTGGTCAGGAAATACCTGATTAGTTCTTATTGTCGAACTTGGCCTTCAGCAGTGCGCCCAGGCTGGTGGTGCCCGACGCTGCGCTGTTGTCGTTCGACAGCTTGCTCATCGCTTCCTGGGTGTCAGCATTGTCTTTCGCCTTGATCGACAGCTGGATGCTGCGAGCCTTGCGATCGATGTTGATGACCAGGGCTTCGACCTTGTCGCCCACTTTCAGGTGGGTGCCGGCATCTTCCACGCGGTCACGCGAGATTTCCGAAGCGCGCAGGTAGCCTTCGACTTCTTCGGTCAGCGCGATCACGGCGCCTTTCGGCTCAACCGATTTCACGGTGCCGGTGACCAGCGAACCCTTGTCGTTCAGCGACGAGAAGGTGTTGAACGGGTCGCCTTCCAGCTGCTTCACGCCCAGCGAAACACGCTCGCGCTCGACGTCGATGGCCAGAACCACGGCTTCCAGCTCGTCGCCCTTCTTGAACTTGCGCACGGCTTCTTCGCCGGCTTCGGTCCAGGACAGGTCCGACAGGTGCACCAGACCATCGATGTTGCCTGGCAGGCCGATGAACACGCCGAAGTCGGTGATCGACTTGATCGAACCCTTGACCTTGTCGCCCTTCTTGTGGGTCATGCCGAAGTCGTCCCATGGGTTCGCTTTGCACTGCTTCATGCCCAGCGAGATACGGCGACGCTCTTCGTCGATCTCCAGAACCATGACTTCGACTTCGTCGCCCAGCTGCACGACTTTGTTCGGGGCCACGTTCTTGTTGGTCCAGTCCATTTCCGACACGTGGACCAGGCCTTCGATGCCTTGTTCCACTTCGACGAACGCGCCGTAGTCGGTCAGGTTGGTGACTTTACCGAACAGGCGGGTGCCTTGTGGGTAACGACGCGACAGACCGGTCCAAGGATCGTCGCCCAGCTGCTTGACGCCCAGCGAGACGCGGTTCTTTTCCTGATCGTACTTGAGGACCTTAGCGGTGATCTCTTGGCCAACCGACAGAACTTCCGACGGGTGACGCACGCGACGCCATGCCAGGTCGGTGATGTGCAGCAGGCCGTCGATGCCGCCCAGGTCGACGAACGCACCGTAGTCGGTGATGTTCTTGACGACGCCGGTGACCACGGTGCCTTCTTTCAGGGTTTCCATCAGCTTGGCGCGCTCTTCGCCCATCGATGCTTCGATGACGGCACGGCGCGACAGCACGACGTTGTTACGCTTGCGGTCCAGCTTGATGACCTTGAATTCCAGGGTCTTGCCTTCGAACGGGGTGGTGTCCTTGACCGGACGGGTGTCGACCAGCGAACCCGGCAGGAATGCGCGGATGCCGTTGGTCAGGACGGTCAGGCCGCCTTTGACTTTACCGTTGACGGTACCGGTGACGATCTCGCCCGATTCCATTGCTTTTTCCAGAGCCAGCCACGATGCCAGGCGCTTGGCCTTGTCGCGCGACAGGATGGTATCGCCGAAGCCGTTTTCCAGCGACTCGATAGCCACGGAAACGAAATCGCCGATTTGAACTTCCAGTTCGCCCTGGTCGTTCTTGAATTCTTCAACAGGGATGAAGGCTTCCGACTTCAGGCCCGCGTTGACGATCACGAAGTTGTGATCCAGACGCACGACTTCAGCCGAAATGACTTCGCCCGAGCGCATATCTTGACGCGACAGCGATTCCTCGAAGAGGGCTGCGAAGCTTTCCATGCCGGAATCTTGGGTGGTTGCAGTAGACATAAAAGAGAGGATATTTCACGTTAGCCAGCAGCCCGGCGAAAGTGCGGACTGAACTGGGTCAGGTTGATACACACCCGCGCTGGCAGGATTGCCGGTGCGGGCACCAAAGGATGACGGCTCAGGATGGGTCTTACTTGCTTCGCCACCCGACATCGAGACCGATACCAGGACCGACTC
This sequence comes from Massilia sp., assembly GCF_031995545.1. Lineage (GTDB taxonomy): Bacteria > Pseudomonadota > Gammaproteobacteria > Burkholderiales > Burkholderiaceae_D > Telluria. The sequence continues at coordinate 34,931 of NZ_DAMAGA010000021.1, read as the reverse complement.
GGATATCGCCGAACGAAGCCCCCACCCTAAAAACCGTCATCCCCGCGAAGGCGGGGATCCAAGTTTGCCTGCATACCACGGCGATGACTCGAGCCAACGGTACGCTTCGAACTGGGATTCCCGCCTGCGCGGGAATGACGTTTGAATGCTGACGATTACCGGCAAATTGCTTTGCCGATCAACGCAACACCACAAACGCCATTCAAAGTCTTAACTACTTGTTCACTAACTACTTCTGCGCATACCAGGCCAGCACCTGCTCGACCGCCTGATCCACGCCCATGTCGGACGTATCCAGGATATGCGCATCGTCTGCCGGCACCAGCGGCGCGACTGCGCGATTGGTGTCGCGCTCGTCACGGGCCTGCAAATCAGCCAGCAGACCTTCCATATTAGCAGAAAAACCTTTGTCAATCAATTGCTTATATCGGCGTTGCGCACGGGCCTCGACACTTGCCGTGAGGAACACCTTCGTCTCAGCCGTGGGGAAGATCACCGTGCCCATGTCGCGCCCGTCGGCCACCAGTCCCGGCGCCTGGCGGAAGTTCAGCTGCAGCCCGAACAGCGCCTGGCGCACCGCCGGCAGCGCCGCGATTTTGGAGGCCAGATTGCCCACCTGCTCGGCGCGGATCGCATCGGCGACGTTCTCGCCTGCAAGCAGGATCTCGCCACCGACGAAGCGCACCGGCAGCTGCGCGCCGACCGTGGCGACCGCATGCTCATCGCCCAGGTCGATGCCGTCGCGCAGCGCCTGCAGCGCCGTCAGGCGGTACAGCGCGCCCGAGTCGAGCAGATGAAAACCGAGACGTTCGGCGACGCGGGCCGCCACCGTGCCCTTGCCGGACGCGGTCGGGCCGTCGATGGTAATGACTGGAACGTTGGAATTGGGCATAGGCTTGTGATAAATCGTTTAGAACAATTCGTTGCGCGCCACGCTGGCGAACGCTTCGAAATAGTCGGGGAAGGTCTTGGCCACGCACTTCGGATCGTTGATGCGCATGGCGTTGCCGCGGCGCGCCTTGCCGTCCAGCGAGGCGAGCGAGAAGCACATCGCCATGCGGTGGTCGTCGTAGGTGTCGATGGTGGCGGGTTTGAGCTGCTCGGGTGGGGTGATGCGGATGTAGTCCGGCCCCTCCTCCACCTCGGCGCCGACCTTGCGCAATTCGGCCGCCATCGCTGCAAGGCGGTCGGTTTCCTTGACCCGCCAGCTGGCGATATTGCGCAGCGTGCTCGGGCCGTCGGCGTACAGCGCCGCCACCGCGATCGTCATCGCCGCATCCGGGATGTGGTTGAAGTCGGCATCGATGGCCTTGAGTTCACCGTTCGAGCGCGCCTCGATCCAGTTGTCGCCGCGCGTGACGATGGCACCCATCCGCTCCAGGGCATCGGCAAAGCGCACATCGCCCTGGATACTGTTCTCGCCCACGCCTTCGACCCGCACCGGACCGCCGGCAATCGCGCCGGCCGCCAGGAAGTAGGACGCCGACGAGGCGTCGCCTTCGACATGGATCATGCCCGGGCTTTTGTAGCGCTGGCCCGGTTCGACCGTGAACGAGGACCAGCCGTTTTGCAGCACCTCGACGCCGAAGCGGCGCATCAGGTTCAGCGTGATCTCGATGTAGGGTTTCGAGATCAGTTCGCCGACCACGTCGATCGACACCGGATGGGTCTTGGCCATCAGCGGCGCGGACATCAAGAGCGCGGTCAGGAACTGGCTCGACACGTTGCCGCGCACGCTGATGCGGCTGGCGGTAATGTGGCCGCGGCGGATGCGCAGCGGCGGAAAGCCCTGCTCGCCCGTGTATTCGATCTGGGCGCCGACGTCGTTCAGCGCGTCGACCAGGTCACCGATCGGACGCTCGTGCATGCGCGACACGCCGTGCAGCGTATAGTCGCCGCCGATCACGGCCAGTGCCGCGGTGAGCGGACGGATCGCGGTACCGGCATTGCCCATGAACAGATCGGCTTCATGGTTCGGCAGCTCGCCGCCGTTGCCGTGCACGATCACGGTGCGCTCGTCGACTTCATCCCACTGAATGCCGAGCGAGCGCAGCGCGCCCAGCATCACCATGGTGTCGTCCGAGGCCAGCAGGTCGTGGATGGTGGTCGTGCCCTCGGACAGCGCCGCCAGCAGCAGCGTGCGGTTCGAGATGCTCTTGGAACCCGGCAGGCGCACCGACCCTTCCACGTGCAGGACGGGCTCGAGGTCGATGTGCTGGGGGTAGTGTTTTTGCTGCGTCATGTGTTGTCCTGGGGTTGCGGCCGCATGGATCCCGCCTCGATGGCTTCGATCCATGCGCACCGGGCGCGCTGGGCGTTGGTGTAGACGGCCTCCAGCGCGGCGCCGTCGGCGGCGGCCAGCATGGCGCGCATCGACGTCAATTGTGCCAGATATGCATCCAGCTCGGTAAGCAGCGCGGCGCGGTTGGCCAGGCTGATGTCACGCCACATTTCGGGCGACGAGCCGGCGATGCGGGTGAAGTCGCGAAAGCCACTGGCGGCGTACTGGAACAGCAGGTCGGCGTGCGGCTTGGCGGCGACGTCGTCCACCAGCGCATAGGCCAGCAGGTGCGGCAGGTGGCTGACGGCGGCGAACACGCGGTCGTGGTCTTCCGGGCTGAGCGTGTGGATGATGGCGCCGCAGGCGCGCCAGGCGGCGGCGACGCGCTCGACGGCTTCGGCCGCGTTTTCCGGCAGCGCGGTCAGCACCACCTTCTTGCCCTGGTACAGGCCGGCCAGCGCGGCGTCGGGACCGTTCGACTCGCTGCCTGCGATCGGGTGGCCCGGCACGAACTGGTGCACCCGGTCCTGCAATGCTTCGCGCGCGGCCGCGACCACGTCGCACTTGGTGCTGCCGGCATCGGTGACGATCGTGCCCTGCTCCAGATACGGCAGCAGCGCCTGCAGGATCGGGCCGGTCTGCGCCACCGGCGCGGCCAGCAAGACCAGGTCGGCGCCACGCAGCGCATCTTCATACGAAGTGCTGACGCTGTCGACGATGCCCAGCGCCAGCGCACGCGCCGTGGCTTCCGGATGGCGGCCGATGCCGACCACCTCTGCTACCGCCCCGGCCCGCTTCAGGCCCAGCGCGAACGAACCGCCGATCAGGCCGACGCCAATAATGACGACCTTGTTCAGCATTCAGCCTTCCGCGTTCGCGAGCGCCTGCTTGAGCGCTGCGATGAACGCCGCATTCTCTTGCGGCAGGCCGATCGAAATGCGCAGCCACTGCGGCAGACCATAGGCGCCGACCGGACGCACGATCACGCCCTGCTTGAGCAGCGCGGTATTCACGCGCGCACCGGCCGCGTCGTCGTCGCCGACCCGCACCAGCACGAAGTTGCCGAACGACGGCACGTACTCGAGCTTGAGTTCATCGAAGGCGGCGATCATCTGCTGGTAGCCCTCGGCATTGTTACGCGCGCCCTTTTCCAGGAATGCCTTGTCGTTCAGCGCCGCGATCGCCGCCGCCTGGGCCAGCGAGTTGACGTTGAACGGCTGGCGGATGCGGTTCATCAGGTCGGTGACTTCCGGCTGGGCGATCGCGAAACCGACGCGCAGGCCGGCCAGGCCGTAGGCCTTGGAGAAGGTGCGCGACACGATCAGGTTCGGGTACTTGCGCACCCAGGCGCTCGACTCGAACTGGTGTTCCGGCGCCAGGTATTCGTTATAGGCTTCGTCCAGCACCACGATCACGTTCGACGGCACTTTCTGCAGGAAGGCTTCGATCCGCTCGGCCGGGATGAAGGTGCCGGTCGGGTTGTTCGGGTTGGCGACATAGACCAGGCGCGTATCGAGGTCGATCGCTTCGGCCATCGCGTCCAGGTCGTGACCGTAGTCCACCGCCGGGACCACGATCGCGCGCCCGCCCACGCCCTGCGTGGCCAGCGCATACACCGCGAACGAGTACTGCGAATAGACGACGGCTTCGCCCTTCTGCACGAAGGCGTGGGCCGCGATTTCCAGGATGTCGTTGCTGCCGTTGCCGAGCGTGATCCATTCCATCGGCACGTCGTAGCGCTGCGACAGTGCGGTCTTGAGCTCGAAGCCGTTGGCGTCCGGGTAGCGCCCCAGATCGGCGGCTGCTTCCAGCATCGCGGCGCGGCTCGATTCCGGCAGGCCGAACGGGTTTTCATTGGACGCCAGCTTGACGATGGTCGCTTCGTCGAGACCGAACTCGCGGGCGACTTCGGCGATGGGTTTGCCGGCCTGGTAAGGGGCGATGGCGCGGACGTATTCAGGACCGAATTGCGGCATGTGTGTCTCTCAGTGAAATGTGATTTACAGGCTTTGCGGGTAGGAACCCAGCACCTTGAAGAAGGCGGCGTTGTCTTTCAGCTCCTCGAGCGCGCGCGCGACGGCCGCGTCATGCACGTGGCCTTCGATGTCGACGTAGAAGTAGTACTCCCAGGTGCCGATGCGCGCCGGGCGCGATTCGAAGCGGGTCATCGACACGCCGTGCTTGGCCAGTGGCGCCAGCAGGTTGTAGACAGCGCCCGCCTTGTTCGGCACCGCCAGCACGATGCCGGTGCGGTCCTTGCCCGACGGGCCGGTCTGCAGCTGGCCGATGATCACGAAGCGGGTGCGGTTGTGCGGGTCGTCCTGGATGTGGGCCTGTACGACGCCGAGCTGGTACTGCTCGCCGGCCATCTCGCTGGCGATCGCGGCGACCGTCGGATCCGAGCTCGCCAGCACTGCGGCTTCCGCGTTGGAGGCCACGGCGCGCCGTTCCAGCTGCGGGTAGTGCTGGTTGAGCCAGACCTGGCACTGGGCCAGCGCCTGCGAATGCGCACACACCACAGTGACGCCATCCATCGAACCGGTCTTGCTCATCAGGCTGTGGTGCACGGGGATCGAGACTTCACCGCTGATGATGGTCGTGGTCGCGAGCAGCAGGTCGAGGGTGCGGTTGATCGCGCCCTCGGACGAATTCTCGACCGGGACCACGCCGAAGTCGGCGGTGCCGGCCTCGGTGGCGCGGAACACTTCGTCGATCGACACGCACGGCAGCGTTTCGATCGCGCTGCCGAATTGCTGGAACACGGCCTGCTCGCTGAAAGTGCCCGACGGGCCGAGATAGGCGACCGTCACGCGCTTTTCCAGCGCGCGGCACGAGGACATGATCTCGCGGAAGATGGTCTGGACGTCGCGGTCCAGCAGCGGGCCCGGATTGCGCTCGGCGACGCCGCGCAGCACCTGCGCTTCGCGTTCGGGACGGAATACCGGGGCGTTGGTCTCGGCTTTTACATGGCCGACCTCCTGCGCCACCTTGCCGCGCTGGCTCAGGAGCTGGAGGATTTGCGCGTCGATCGCATCGATCTGTTCGCGCAGGGGTTTGAGTTTGTCTGTCATCGTTATGCTGTGTGGTCGATTCGTTCGCGTGCACGGTGGTGCGGGGGTGCGTTGAACGCGTCGGCGGCATAGCCGCCAACCCTACGGGAACCGGCACGTAGGGTTGGCGGGTCCCCCGCCGACGCGTTCACCCGGCCAATGCGTCATCGCGCATCACGCCGGCAAACCCGCCTCACCGCCCCGCGAACTCGTTCAAATAATCGACGAGAGCCTGTACGCCCTCGATCGGCATCGCGTTGTAGATGGATGCCCGCATGCCGCCGACGGACTTGTGGCCCTTCAGTTGCAGCAGCCCGCGCGCCTTCGCGCCGGCCAGGAATTGTTCGTTCAGCGCTTCGTCGCGCAGGTAGAACGGTACGTTCATGCGCGAACGGAACTCGGGCGCCACCCGGTTCTGGTAAAAATCGTCGGCGTCCAGCGCAGCGTACAGCAGCCGCGCCTTCTCGATATTGCGCGCCTCGATCGCCGCCACCCCGCCCTGCTGCTTGAGCCAGGCGAACACCAGCCCCGCGATATAGATCGCATAGGTCGGCGGCGTGTTGTACAGCGAATCGTGCTCGGCGCAGGTCTTCCAGTTGAAGGCCGACGGGCACTGCGGCGACGCATAGTCGAGCAGGTCCTCGCGCACGATCACCAGCGTCAGCCCGGCCGGGCCGATGTTCTTCTGGGCGCCGGCGAAGATCACGCCGTACTTCGAGACATCGATTTGACGCGACAGGATGTGCGACGACATGTCGGCGACAATCGGCGCATCAGGACCGATCTCGGGCGCGTCAGGGTACTCGACGCCGTCGATGGTCTCGTTGGTGCAGATGTGCAGGTAGGATGCGCCAGGGCTCAAGCGCCACGACTCGCGCGCCGGCACGCGGGCGAACCGGTCCGCTTCGCTCGATGCGGCGACGTTGACGCGCGCATAGCGCGCCGCTTCCTTGATCGACTTGCCCGACCACGAACCGGTGTGGACGAAGTCGACCACCGGATCGGGACGGCGCCCCGCCAGGTTGAGCGGAACGATGGCGTTCTGCCCCAGTCCCCCGCCCTGCTGGAACAGGATGCGATAGTTGGCAGGGACGTTCAGCAGCTCGCGCAGGTCGTCGAGCGCCTGGCGGTGGATGCTGGAAAACTCGGGACCGCGATGGCTCATCTCCATCACCGACATGCCGCTGCCGTGCCAGTCGAGCATCTCGCTCGCGGCTTGCTGCAGCACTTCCGTTGGCAACACGGCCGGGCCGGCCGAGAAGTTGAATATCCGGGTCATGCGGTCCTTTCTACGGTGTTTATTTTGCCTGCGCGGCGGCCTGCATGATGTCCTGCATCAAGGTATTCAGGCGCGGCGCCACCAGGCGCTGGCCGATCGCCATGCTCTCGGCCGACAGGCGCGGCGTCAGCGCCAGCATCTTGCGTCCCAGCGGGGTGGCATAGAACGCGGTCAGCTGCTTGATCTCGGCGGTGGTGTAGTTGTTGGCGTACAGCGGCACCATCTCGGCCATCATCTCGTCGATCAGGGCCGGATCGCGGAACAGCTTGGCGATCGCCTCGACCGCGCCCGGCAGGATCTGTTCGACCTTGGCCATCGCCTCCTGCTTCTTGGCCGCGTCGAGCGAGGTGTCGGCGTTGATCACGGCGGTGACCTGGGCGCGCATCATCTGCGGCAGCGTCTTTTGCATCTCGGCGAACGAAGCCACCAGCATCTTGCGCACTTCCATCGCGTCGAGCATCTGCTTGACGGCGGCGGTGGTTTGCGGATCGACGGTTGCAGTTGCGGCTGCAGGCGCGGTCGCCTGGGCCATGGCAAACGAAGGAATGCCGGCGAAGGCGGCGCTGACGGCGACTGCTGCGAGGAGTTTTTTCATTATAGTTATCCAGTGCGGGCCACGGGCCCATCGACTTCATACACGGCCGGCCCGGTCTCCAGGGCCGGCCACCGGCGGGGCAGCAAGTGCCCCGCCCTTCGCGCCGGATTTACTCCGGCGGCTGCTCGAACTCGACCTCTTCCAGGTCGGTTTCGACGATACGCTGCAGGCCCGACAGCTTGGTGCCGTCTTCGACCGCGATCAGGGTCACGCCTTGCGTTGCACGACCCATCTCGCGGATCTCGGCCACGCGGGTGCGGATCAGGACGCCGCCGGTGGTGATCAGCATGATCTCGTCGCTCGGCTCGACCAGGGTCGCGGCCACCACTTTGCCGTTACGCTCGCTGGTCTGGATCGCAATCATGCCCTTGGTGCCGCGGCCATGGCGGGTGTACTCGACGATCGGGGTGCGCTTGCCGAAGCCGTTCTCGGTTGCCGTCAGCACCGACTGCTGCTCGCTCTCGGCCACCAGCAGCGCGATCACGCCTTGTCCCTCTTCCAGGTTCATGCCGCGCACGCCGCGTGCGGTACGGCCCATCGGACGCACGTCGTTCTCGTCGAAGCGCACCGCCTTGCCGCCGTCCGAAAACAGCATCACGTCGTGCTTGCCGTCGGTGAGGGCGGCGCCGACCAGCACGTCGCCATCGTCCAGGTCGACGGCGATGATGCCGGCCTTGCGCGGGTTGCTGAAGTCGCGCAGCGGCGTCTTCTTGACGGTGCCGAGCGAGGTCGCCATGAACACGTAGTGGTCTTCCGGGAAGGTGCGGTTCTCGCCCTGCAGCGGCAGGATGACCGTGATCTTCTCGTTGTCCTGCAGCGGGAACATGTTGACGATTGGTTTACCGCGCGAGTTGCGCGAACCCTGCGGCACTTCCCACACCTTCAGCCAGTACATGCGGCCGCGGTTCGAGAAGCACAGCATGTAGTCGTGGGTGTTGGCGATGAACAGCTGGTCGATCCAGTCGTCGTCCTTGGTCGCCATCGCCTGCTTGCCGCGGCCGCCGCGCTTCTGGGCGCGGTATTCGGCGATCGGCTGCGACTTCATGTAGCCCGAGTGCGACAGGGTCACCACCATGTCCTGCGGGGTGATCAGGTCTTCGGTTTCCAGGTCGCTGGCGTTGTGCTCGATGGCCGAACGGCGGGTGTCCTTGCCGTTGTCGGCGTATTCGGCCTTGATCTGGCCCATCTCGTCGACGATGATGGTCGTGACGCGTTCCGGCTTGGCCAGGATGTCGAGCAGGTCGGCGATGTGGGCCATCACTTCCTTGTACTCGTTGACGATCTTGTCCTGCTCCAGACCGGTCAGGCGCTGCAGGCGCATCTGCAGGATCTCTTGCGCCTGCTCGTCCGACAGCTTGTACAGGCCGTCCGGCTGCATGCCGTAGTGCTTCGGCAGGTGCTCCGGACGGAAGGCCTCGATGCCGCCGGCGGCGCCGGTTTCGGTGCGGTTCAACATCTCGCGCACCAGCGACGAATCCCAGGCCTTCTGCATCAGTTCCACTTTCGCGACCGGCGGGGTCGGCGCGGCCTTGATGATGGCGATGAAGTCGTCGATGTTGGCCAGGGCAACCGCCAGGCCTTCCAGCATGTGCCCGCGGTCGCGCGCCTTGCGCAGCTCGAACACGGTGCGGCGGGTGACCACTTCGCGGCGGTGCGACAGGAAGCATTCCAGCATCTGCTTCAGGTTCAGCAGCTTCGGCTGGCCATTGACCAGCGCCACCATGTTCATGCCGAAGGTGTCTTGCAGCTGGGTCTGCTTATACAGATTGTTCAGCACGACTTCCGGCACTTCGCCGCGTTTCAGCTCGATTACCACGCGCATGCCCGACTTGTCGGACTCGTCGCGGATGTCGCTGATGCCTTCCAGCTTCTTGTCGCGCACGTTCTCGGCGATACGCTCGAGCAGCGACTTCTTGTTCACCTGGTACGGCAGCTCGTCGACGATGATCGCGGTGCGGCCGCCGTCCTTGCCATACTCTTCGAAGTGGGTCTTGGCGCGCATCACCACGCGGCCGCGGCCGGTGCGGTAACCGTCGCGCACGCCCGAGACGCCATAGATGATGCCGGCGGTCGGGAAGTCCGGCGCGGGGATCAGCTCGATCAGCTCGTCGATCGTGCATTCCGGATTGCGCAGCACGTGCAGCGCGCCGTTGATGACTTCCGACAGGTTGTGCGGCGGGATGTTGGTGGCCATGCCGACCGCGATGCCTGACGAACCATTGATCAAGAGGTTCGGGATGCGGGTCGGCAGGACGGTCGGTTCTTTTTCTTTGCCGTCATAGTTCGGCTGGAAGTCGACGGTGTCCTTGTCGATGTCGGCCAGAATTTCGCTAGCGATCTTGTCCAGGCGGCACTCGGTGTAACGCATCGCCGCGGCGCTGTCGCCGTCGATCGAGCCGAAGTTGCCCTGACCGTCGACCAGGGTGTAGCGCAGCGAGAAGTCCTGGGCCATGCGCACCAGCGTGTCATAGATCGACGCGTCGCCGTGCGGGTGGTACTTACCCATGGTGTCGCCGACCACGCGCGCGCACTTCACGTACGGGCGGTTATGGACGTAGTTACTTTCGTGCATGGAGTACAGCACGCGGCGGTGCACCGGCTTCAGGCCGTCGCGCACGTCCGGCAGCGCACGGCCCACGATCACGCTCATCGCGTAATCGAGGTAGCTCTTGCGCATCTCTTCTTCGAGGGAAATCGGGACTGTTTCTTTTGCGAATTGATCCATGGGGCGGGTCGACTACTTCCAGGCGAAGGTGATTAGTTATAACGGTCGATTCTACCACGCGCGTCATAGCATCTGCGCAATTCCGGCCAGTGCCCTTTCGCCACAAACTTTGTTATCGGAAACGCAAAACTTCCAGTATTGTCGTCGCCAAGCTGTTCCGCTTGTGGAAATGTTGCGGTAAAACAACGTATGCGAATTAAATGCTTGATGTTTGTTTTAGGTGCAGTCGTGCGATTTTGGTGCATGTGGCAAAATGGCCAGGAAGTTAATTGCTTGTTTCACAATTCGAAACGGACAGCGCGGCCGCCGTGTTAATCTCTTGACTACATCGAGCCTGTTCCGAATCGACACGGAATTTACCGAAAGGAAAAGAATATGAAGAAACTGATCACCGTTCTGCTCGCAGCATCGGCCGCGATCGCGGGCATCGCCTCGGCACAAAGCGCGCCTCCATACGCTCCGCTGACCACCGATATCCAGGCCCGTACCCCGTACAGCGCCTACCTGCAGGACGCCCGCGGCGTGATCGCGCGCAATCCTTTCGGCCTGTGCTGGCGCACCGGCTACTGGACCCCGGCCGACGCGGTCCCAGGCTGCGACGCCCCACTGTGCGTCGAGCCAGAGAAACTGGAAAACGGCAAGTGCGTCGCTCCACCGCCGCCACCGGCCCCGGTTGCTGAAGCCGCACCGGCCCCGGTCGCCGCCGCTCCGGTCCCGACCTCCGAAAAAGTGAGCTACTCGGCTGACGCCTTCTTCGACTTCGACAAGGCGATCCTGAAGCCGGCAGGCAAGGCGTCGCTGGACGAACTGACCGGCAAGCTGGGCGACATGAACCTGGAAGTCATCATCGCCGTCGGCCACACCGACTCGATCGGCACCGATGCCTACAACCAGAAGCTGTCGATCCGCCGCGCCGAAGCCGTCAAGGCCTACCTGAAGACCAAGGGCGTCGAAGACACCCGCATCTACACCGAAGGCAAGGGCGAAAGCCAGCCGAAGGCCGACAACAAGTCCGCCGAAGGCCGCGCCCAGAACCGCCGCGTAGAGATCGAAGTCGTCGGTACCCGTACCGTCAACAAGTAATCCCGGCTCTGGCCACTCAAACCCCGCTGCGGCGGGGTTTTTTCATATCTGTCCCGACAATATGAAATCAGCCCCGCTTGCTGGGCGACTTTATCCGCCGGGTAAAGTCGAATTCCGCTATTATTCCCCGCTATGACGACGACAAACGTAGACCACCAAGAAGTTCAGAAATTCAGCGAATTGGCCCACCGCTGGTGGGATCCGACTTCGGAATTCCGTCCGCTGCATGAAATCAATCCCTTGCGCCTGGAGTGGATCAACGCGCGCGCCCCGCTGGCGGGCAAGAACGTGATCGACATCGGCTGCGGCGGCGGCGTGCTGTCCGAAGCCATGGCCAAGAAAGGCGCCAAGGTGACCGGCATCGACCTGTCCAAGAAGGCGCTGAAAGTGGCCGACCTGCACAGCCTGGAATCGGGTGTCGAGGTGCGCTACAAGCACATCGCGGCCGAGGAGATGGCGGCCGAGGAGCCGGGCCAGTTCGACGTGGTCACCTGCATGGAAATGCTCGAGCACGTGCCCGATCCGGCCTCGATCGTGCGCGCCGCGGCGGCGCTGGTGAAACCGGGCGGCTACGTGTTCTTCTCGACCCTGAACCGCAACCCCAAGTCGTACCTGTTCGCGGTGATCGGCGCCGAATACATCCTGCGCATGCTGCCGCGCGGCACCCACGACTACGGCAAGTTCATCACGCCGGCCGAGCTGTCGCAGTACGTACGCTCGGCCGGCCTGCAGGTCGACGGCCTGAAGGGCCTGACCTACAACCCGCTGACCAAGATCTATTCGCTCAACAACGACACCGATGTGAACTACATGGTGGCGTGCAGCAAGCCGCTTTGACGTGATGCTTTGACATGACCTTCCCTTCCGTGATGCCGGCGCCGCGCGCCGTTCTGTTCGACCTCGACGGCACGCTGGCCGACACCGCGCCCGACCTGGCGGCGGCCGTCAACTGGCTGCGTACCGAGCGCGGCCTGGAACCGACGCCGTACGAGGTGCTGCGTCCCACCGCTTCGGCCGGCGCACGCGGCATGATCGGCGCCGCCTTCGGCCTGGCGCCGGGCGACGAGGGTTACGAAGAACTGCGCCTGGCCTGGTTCGACCGCTACCAGTCGGCGATGGCGCTGCACACCACGCTGTTCGACGGCATCGTCGAGCTGCTGGCCGGCATCGAAGACGCCGGCATGGCCTGGGGCATCGTCACCAACAAGCCGATGCGCTTCACCGATCCGCTGGTGCCGCAGATCGCGCTCGACCACGCCGGCTGCATCGTCTCGGGCGACACCACGCCGCATGCCAAGCCGCATCCGGCGCCGCTGCTGGAAGGCGCGCGCCGGCTCGGGATTGCACCGGAACAGTGCTGGTACGTCGGCGACGACCTGCGCGACATCGAGGCCGGCCGCGCGGCGGGCATGGTAACGGTGGCCTGCGCCTGGGGTTATTGTGGCGCGATCGCACCATCGAACTGGGGCGCGGATTATTTGCTCGATACGCCGCAGCATTTGCTGGCGACGCTGCGGGAAGTGGCGCTGGCGGCGCGGCAGGCCGAACAGGCTGCCTGAGTTTTAGCTGCAACTCCCCTCGAAGGGCGCCGGTGACGGCGCCCTTTTTCATTCCCCGCTGTACTGCCGAGCACGCTTACAAGTCTTTACGATTGATACAGGAGCACGTCTATCTCCGGGCCGGACTCGCCATTAATCTACACCCATACGACAACGCAACGTCACTGGAGCAGATCATGCAAAACCCGACCGCCACCCGCATCCACCCGCTGATCGCAGCAGCCGCCGCATCGGTGATCATCGTCAGCCTGACCGGCGCCGCCGCCATCACCGGCCTGCTGCCGACGTCGAAGAGCGCACCTGAGCCGGCCCTGCCGCTGGCAGCCGCGTCGCCGTACGCGATGCAGCAAGCCGGTCTGAATGGCCAGGTCCCTGCTCAGCTCGCCGTCCAGCCGGGCCAGATGGCGCAGCAGCTGACCGCCGCCACGGCGCCGCAAATGGTTCCGGCGATGGTGCCTGCGATGGTGCCGGCCCAGCAGGTGGCCTACGCACCAGTCCAGGCCCAGCCTCAACCGCAGCCGACCGTGATCGTCAAGGAAAAGCCGGTGGTCAAGGTGGTCGAGAAAACCCGCGTGGTGCACGCGGCACCGAAGCCGGTACGCTATGAAGAGCCGCGCTATGCGCAGCCAGCCCCGGCTCCGGCCCAACCGAATTATGTCGGCATCGGCGCCGGCGCCGTGATCGGCGGCCTGATCGGCAACCAGATCGGCGGCGGCAGCGGCAAGAAGCTCGCCACCGCGGCCGGCGTGATCGGCGGCGGCATCATCGGCAACGAGATCGCCAACCGCAACCGCTGATCCGGCAACAATCTCCCTCCCCTTGGCCGCAGGCGTTCAGCTTGCGGCTTTTTTCTTGCATTCGCCGCCTCGAGACCGGCTTCGCGCTCGCCCGCGTCCACCGCCGGCCCGCTGTGGGCGTTGATCGCGACATCCAGCGCCGCGCTTTCATAGTCGCACGCCGGGCATGTCGCATGCCAACCGGCGAGGCCGGCCACCTTGGTGTTGCCACATACGATACAGGCCATAGCAGGATTCTCTCGTCGGGTCATGGGTCCACCTGCGTATTGCAATTTGAACATGCATTGTGCATTTCTTCAGCAACTCGCCGTTAAGGCGCGTCTAAGGAACAGGTCTGTACATGACCCGCGATTGGGGTACAATGGAGGTTCTTGACGTTGGGGGCGACCTGGTTTCGACGTAGGTTGCAAAGCAGCGCAGGGCATACCGAGGACTGGTTACCTCGTAAATACATCCAGAAATCAATAACTGCAAACGATAACTCGTACGCACAAGCAGCTTAATTGCTGCTAGCTCTACAACACCTCGCCTCTGGGGTGAGTCGCAAGACTGGTAGAGTCATTTACAGAGGCTAGGAATCAACCGGGTTACTTGGTTGCTTCCGAAATTTAAGGTAACTCGCTTGTTCAAAGGGTGCACATCCCCGTTGACCAGGTCAAATCAAATGATAGTGCTAAGTATGTAGAACTGTCTGTAGAGTGCTTGCGGACGCGGGTTCGATTCCCGCCGCCTCCACCAACCTCTTCCGAAAAAGCCGCTGATTCGTCAGCGGCTTTTTTATTTCCGCTCCGGGTATTCCGCGCAGCTTGGAGATCACCGCAAAGTCGAAAACAATAGACATTAATACAACGCACTGCTACATTTCGCCACGCAACTTCTTACTCCGAACTGCGATGGGCCTGTGTGCCTGCAGCTTAATGTCCAGGACTTCGACCCATGCAGCAACAACCCGCTTCAAACGCCGATAACGTTCGCTCCACCAGCATCATCGCGGCCAGCCAATCCAGGCTTTCCCCGATCCCGATCCTGCTGCTCGCCAGCCTGTGCGTGATGCTGCCGGTATGGCTGATCGGCCTGCCCTTCAGCGGCCATGACGCTCCCACCCACCTGCGCTGGCAAACCCTCTTCGCCGCGCAATTCTGGAACGGCGACCTGTATCCACGCTGGCTGGTCGACATCAACCGCGGCCTGGGCAGCCCGGCCTTCTTCATCTATCCGCCTCTGCCGCACTTCGTGGCCGCCCTGCTGGCGCCGCTGTCTGACGGCATCGCGTGGACGCAGCAGCGCCTCGGTATCTCGGCTGCATTGGCCCTGTTCGTCGGCAGCACCGGCGCCTACTTGTGGCTGCGCGAGCTGACCCGCGAGCGCGTTAGCGCACTGTGCGGCGCGCTGGTGTTCCTGCTCTCGCCCTACCACCTGTTCCTGGATACCTATCACCGCGCAGCCTATGCGGAATTGTGGGCCTTCGCCTGGGCACCGTTCTCGCTGTGGGCGATCCACCTGATCGCCAGGAATCCGGCGCGCGGCGTGTTCGTCTATTCGCTGGCCACCGCGGCACTGGCCCTGAGCCATGCCCCATCTTGCCTGGTACTGCCGCCGCTGTATGTCATCTACGCGGCGCTGCTGTCCTACTCGTCGAAACGGAAAGACATCTTCCTCTGGACCTGCGCCGCGTCGGCTGCTGCGATCATGATCGCTGCGGTGTATCTCGCCACCGCATTGACGCATCAAGGCAATATCAACGACGCCGCTTTATATACCGGCTTCTTCGAATTCGACCGCTGGCTGCTGCTGTCGGGACGCTGGCAAGGCGGCGAGCTGGCGATTTCCGGCATTACGGTCGTGCAGTTCGGCGCCCTGTTCCTGCTCGGCGCTCTGGCGCTGCGTTCGGCGCGGCTCGATGCCGGCCAGCGCATGCTGGTGATCGCCGCGATTGCCGGTTCGGTCTTCCTGCTGTTCATGATGACGATCGTCGCCGCACCGGTCTGGAAATTGATTCCGGCGGCCCAGAAGATCCAGTTCCCCTGGCGCCTGCTGACCGCGCAGACCATGCTGCTGTCGCTGGTCGCGGCCTTGTATGTGCTGTGGGCGCGTGGTGCCGGCGACGCGCCGCGCGGCATGCTCCGGCGCCTGGCGCTGCCGCTGCTCGCCGCACTGTTCGCCGTGAACGCGGGCCTGACTTTCCTCGGCAAGCCGGCGTTCGAACGCAACCCGGATCCGGGCGGCGCCGATGTGCCGGAATACCGGATGGGCGACATCGCCAATTCCTCCGGCCTGTTCGAACAGGGCAGCGCTATCCGGACCGCCGCCGGTGAAGGCAGCGCGCGGCTGGAAAGGCTAGCGCCGCGGCATCTGCGGATCCACCTCGACGCCCGCACCGACGTACGCCTGATCGTCCGCCAGTTCTACTATCCCGGATGGGAATGCGCCGGCAATCCGGCCGGCTGCGCGGTTAGCAAACACAGCCCAGAGACGCCGGTGCTGACCATCGACGCCGGTGCCGGCCGGCGTGAGATCGACATCGTGCTCGCGCAGACGCCGAGCGAACGCATCGGCGCCCTGGCCAGCTGGAGCGGCTTGCTGGTGCTGGCGGTGCTATGCCTGCTTGCACGCTTCTGGAGCGCACGGCAAAACAACCGCCGGTAACCCAGGCGTTTCTGTCAAGGCCGCTGATGCGTCAGCGGCTTTTTTCGTTTACCGGGCCGCGAAATCGATCACGCTTTCCGCACCCGCAAACAGCGAATCTCCGGGCACTAGCAAGTAAAGACACGGCCTGTCCAGAATAATTTGCTGCGGTTGCAAAATTACATCGAAATACATACAGCGAATAAAAAATGGTCAATATTGATAGACCAATTTATAACTCACTGTTACATTCCCACAGCTGTCTGATTACCTGAGTTCCAACTTGCGCGTGTACCAGCAGTCCAATCCTTTATCTGCCATCGCCATGCAACTTCAATCCGACTCGGTAACCCAAGGCTACCTCCAGCCCGGCAGCTTTTTCGCGTTCGGCCGCCTGCGCCTGTCGCCCTACACCATCCTGTTTCTCGTGTCCGCTGCCCTGCTGCTGCCGATCTGGCTGATCGGCCTGCCGGTGAGCGGCCACGACGCATTGGCGCATGTGCGCTGGCAGCAGGATTTCGCCAACCAGCTCTGGAATGGCGAGCTGTATCCGCGCTGGCTGCCCGACCTCAATCAAGGCCTGGGCAGCCCGGCCTTCTTCATCTATCCGCCGCTGCCGCATTACCTGGCCGCGATCCTGGCGCCGCTGTCGGACGGCCACGCCTGGGCGCAACTGCGTCTGGGCATCCTGGCCGCACTGGGGTTCTATGCCAGCGGCGCCGGTGCCTATCTGTGGCTGATGCAGGTCACGCGCGACCGCACCAGCGCCCTGCTGGGCGCGCTCGTGTTCCTGGTCGCGCCGTATCACCTGTTCATCGACATGTATTACCGCTCGGCCTACGCCGAACTGTGGGCATTCACCTGGGCCCCGTTCTCGCTGTACGCGGTGCACCTGTTCGAGCGCAAGCCGGTGCGCGCGATCGTCATCTTCACCCTGTCCACCGCGGCCCTGTTCCTGAGCCATGCGCCGTCCTGCATCGCCTTGCCGCCGCTATACGTCGCCTACGCCGCGGTGCTGTCGCTGCTGACGCGCAACAAGAGCATCCTGCTGTGGACCTGCGCCGCGTCGGTGGCCGCCACCGCCCTGGCCGGCATCTACCTGGCCACGGCGCTGACGCACCAGCACTTCATCGATTCCTCGGCCCTGTACGCCGGCTACTTCGACTTCTTCCGCTGGCTGCTGCTGGCGGGCCAGCGCTGGCCGCGCCCCGGCGCCGAGGTTGGCATCGCCGCGATCTCGGTGGTCCAGTGCGGCGCCGTGTTCGTGCTGGGCTGGCTGATGCTGCGCTCGCAGATCCTGAACCCGACCCAGCGCGCCCTGACCCAGCTGTCGATCGCCGGATCGCTGGCGATCCTGTTCCTGATGACCAAGCTGTCCGCGCCGCTCTGGATCCTGGTTCCGATCGCGCAAAAGATCCAGTTCCCATGGCGCCTGCTGACCGCCCAGACCGTGCTGCTGGCGCTGGTCGCCGCGCTGTACCTGCACTGGGTGCGCAACCGCGCCGCCGGAACCCTGCGCACCAAGCGCCAGCGCCTGCTGCTGCCGGTGCTGCTGGCGATGGCGGCGCTGAATATCGGCCTGATGTTCGTGCTCAAGCCGATCTTCAGCGACACCCCCAAGCCGGGCTCGATCGACGTGCCGGAGTATCAGATGGGCCCGCTCGACCCCGCCACTGCCCTGTTCGCCAAGAAGAGCAATGTGCGCCTGCTCGCCGGCCAGGGCAATGCCAGGGTAGAGACGATTTCTCCACGCCATTTGCGCCTGCACCTGGACGGCAGCGGTGAAGCGCGTGCGCTGCTGCGCGACTTCTATTATCCGGGCTGGGAATGCGTCGCCGGCGGCACGCGCAAGTCGTGCTCGGTGCAGAAGTTCAATGCCGGTACGCCGGTGCTGTCCGTCATTGCCGGCCCCGGCAGAGGTCCCGTCGACCTGGTCCTGGGCCAGACCCGGATCGAGCGCATCGGAGAAATGATCAGCCTGGCAGGCCTGACCCTGATGGCTGTGCTGTGCGCTGTTGCGGCCCTGCTGCGCCGGCCGCGTCGCCACGAACCAGACCAGGCCGCCTGAGCCTCGAAGCTGTTCCTTGCTATCAACATCGGGTTTGCGTTACCATGACGCCCGCCCTTGGGGAGTAGCCTGCTTCCTTCAACGGAAGTTCCCGCATCAACATACTTGACGCGCTCGCGTCATGGTGCGGAAGCCTTCTGGTTGGCAAGACCAATGGCATGTACGCGTGACGTTCGGGCCACGCGGCATGCCATTGCCGTTTACGGTCAATGCCCGATCAGAAAAGCTGTCATGACGCTCACCGCCATCATCATCCTCGCCTTTGCCATGTCCACCGACGCCTTTGCCGTCGCCATCGCCATGGGCGCCCGCCGCAACAACGTGCGCTTCGGCGAAGCGCTCAAGACCGGCCTGCTGTTCGGCGTGATCGAAGGCGTCACGCCGCTGATCGGCTGGGCGCTGGGCAGCATCGCGGCCTCGTATGTGGAAAGCTGGGATCACTGGATCGCCTTCGTGCTGCTGGGTGGACTCGGCCTGCGCATGATCTACGAAGGATGGCAGGAGCCGGAAGTCGGCGAGGAACCGGCGCCGCGCGCGTTCTGGCTGCTGGCGCTGACCGGGTTTGCCACCAGCATCGACGCGATGGTGGTCGGCGCCGGCCTCGCCTTTGTCGACACCACGATCCTGGAGCCGGCGCTGGCGATCGGCCTGGCCACCTTGACCATGGTCACGATCGGGATGCTGGTCGGGCGCCGCATCGGCGCCGCGATCGGCAAGCGCGCCGAAGTGTTCGGCGGCCTGGTGCTGATCGCGATCGGCAGCCTGACACTGTGGCAGCACCTGCACTGACTGCCGATCGGGTAAGACCAATCAGGAAGTGGGGCCCGGATCGACGTTGGCTTCCTGCAGCACCATTAGCTGCTTTTTCAATGCATCGTTAAAGGCCGGGATGTCGTCCGGCTTGCGGCTCGTAATCAGCTTGCCGTCGACGACCACTTCCTCGTCGGTCCATTCGGCGCCGGCGTTCTTGAGGTCGGTCTGCAGCGACGGCCAGCTGGTCATGTGCTTCGACTCGGCCACGCCGGCGTCGATCAGCGGCCACGGGCCATGGCAGATCGCGGCGATCGGCTTGTCCTCGTCGCCGAAAGCCTTGATGAAGGCGATCGCGTCCGGGCTCAGGCGCAGCTGGTCCGGGTTGGCGACGCCGCCCGGCAACAGCAGCAGGTCGTAGTCGCCCGGGGTTGCATCCTTGACGTTGAGGTCGACCTTGAACTTGTCGGCCGGCTCCAGGTGGTTGAAACCCTGGATCTCTTCGCCGGCGTTTTTCGGCGACAGCAAGGTCACATGCACGCCGAGCTTCTCGAGGAAGCTGCGCGGCTCGGTGTACTCCACCTGCTCGACGCCGTCGGTCATCAGGACCGCCACGCGCCGGCCCTGCAAGGAATCGGTATTCACGTATTCCACCTGCTCTGCTGGTTCCATATAACCTCCATGTTCGATGTGATGTTCGATGCCTGATTTCGCCGCATGGTCGGGCGCATGGTCGATCGCGTGACATGCGGCGAAAGCGTTGCAACAATTGTAGGTCGGCGCTACGCCGCGCGGCGCGCGCATGCTCTGGAGGAAGGCGGGCTCAAGGCAGCAGATAGCAGACGTCGTCGCGGTCGCGCTTGCCGGATGCCGTGCACAGAAAACCATCCAGTCCGAGCCGGGTGGCGCCATCCAGGCTGACGCCGCCGATGGCATCGCGCCGCAGCACCACCTGCAGTTCGCGGTACGGCACCTCGATCGCGAAGCGGTCGAGCAAGGCGGCCAGTGCGCGGCTGCCGGCGGCGCCCGGCAAAAAGCGCTCGAACGCCTCACGCTCCAGCGGCCCCAGCCGCACTCGGATGCCGAGCTCGGGACGCAGCAGACGTCCGCCGGCGGTGGCGCCGGCGCCGAGTTCGCAGTTGCCGCGCGCCAGATGGGTGCGCTGCCCCGGCCCCAGCACATCCCAGCGTCCGCTGAATTGCTCGACAGCTACCGGCACCTGGAAATAGGCGCGCAGCACGCCCGCGATCAGCTCGGCGCTGACGACGCGGCTGCGCAGCGCGGCGGCGAACCTCGCCTGCGACAGCATCTCCGGATCGGGCGTGCCAGGCGCCTCGTCGCTCAGACGCTGCGCGCCTGCCAGCGCCAGCAGCAGCGGCAGGAAGCGGTCATGCTCGCCGTCGGCCGGATGGCGCACCCGGTACTTGCACCAGGCGCGATAGAACAGCGTCACCTGGCGGCTGGAAAACAGGTCGAGAAAGGCGCGCGCGCCGCCGTCGCGCGATTCGGCTTCCCAGGCCGCAAAGCGTTCGGTGTAGTGCAGCGGCAAGGCCCCCGTCACGCCCAGCAGCCCCATCAGCGCGGGGGTGACGTTGACCGCCGGCGCGCCTTCGGTGGTGCAGGCGATGGCTTCGATCTCGCTCGGCGGGAAGCCGAGCGCCAGGCTGTTGCGAAAGCGGATCAGCCCCAGTGCATGTTCCGGCGCGATGCCCTGGCGCCCGAGCCAGCGCACCAGCAGCCGCACCGCCTGGAAGAAGGCATAGCGTTGCGGATGGGCCAGCAGGTCCGGGATCACGCCCGGCAACGCGGCCGGCGCCGTGTCCACGACGGCGCATCTGCCCAGGTCGTCGCTCGCCTCCGCCATCACAGCAGCGCCAGGCTGCCGTTGCGCGGCTCGCAGCGCAGCAGCTCGCGTCCCTGCTGCCCTTCCCCGTTCGAGACCAGCACCAGCCGCGTGAAACTGTTCACGTGCACGTACAGGCCGAGGAAGCGGCTGATCACCTGCCCGAACACGAACAGGCTGCTGCCCGCGAATGC
This sequence comes from Massilia sp., assembly GCF_031995545.1. Taxonomy (GTDB): domain Bacteria; phylum Pseudomonadota; class Gammaproteobacteria; order Burkholderiales; family Burkholderiaceae_D; genus Telluria. Next base: position 14,082 of record NZ_DAMAGA010000021.1, on the reverse strand, counting down.
GTCTTCGTCGATCGTCATCCTGACCTCGACCCCGTGCACCAGGGCGGCGCCGTAGCGGTTGCGCAGCCAGGCGGTGCCGGGACGCGCCGCCAGCGCCACGATGCCGCCGATCTGGCGCTGCGAGGTGCTTGAACGCGGCAGGTCGTACAGCGCCAGCGTCTCGCGCATGGTGTCCAGGTCGGCCAGCGAGCGGTGGTTCAATGCCAGCTGGGCCACGAGACGCCAGGCAGTGCCGGCGCGTTTGCCGAAATGCAGTGGCGCGCTCGGCTTGCGCAGCAGGTGGATCGGCAAGCCGTTGCTGGCGGTTTCGCTGACCAGGTCGCCACCCGGCGCCGCGAAGCCGGCGCTGCAGGCGTGCACGCCGTTGCTGCAGGTCAGCTCGATCGACGCGACGCAGTCCTGCAGGCCGCACAGGTCGAAGTCGTCGTCGCTGAAGCCGATCTTCATGCGTTGATGGCGCTCGCCGGTATCGTCGCGGCGCGCGAACCAGTAGCGGCGGCCGGCGCCCTCGCCGCTTTCGCCATGACGCAAGCCGTAGTACGGGCGATACGCGACGCTGCTGGTCTTGCCGTCCTCGCTGCGCAGCACGTGCACCGCGTCGATGCTGTATACCTCGACGCCGTCTTCATGGCGGTTCGGCACCACGTCGTACAGTGTCGCGCGCTGGGTGATGCGCACCGGCGCCGCCGGCTGGCGGAACAGGTTGACCACCGGTGCGCAGCCCGGCGCCAGGTGGCCGGCCGCGAGCGTGCGCAACAGGCGCACTGGGGTGGCATCGGCCGCCATTCCCGCCAGCAGGAAGTGCAGCGTCACGCGCCGCGCACCGGCCGGCAGCAGCGGCGCCAGCTGGGCCAGGTCAACGTCGATGAAATGGAACTTGTCGGGGAAGGCGAAGTATTCGAGCAGCAGCCGGTAGGCGGGATGGGCGTGGGTTTCCTCCGGCACCAGCGCCTCCTCGGGCTCCAGTCCGCCCAGGCGCAGCGGCAGCCGTTCCAGGCGGCGCCAGGTATCCAGGCCCTCGGCCTCGACCCAGGTCTCGAGCACGCCCATGAACAGGCTGTCGAGCAGCGCCGCCGCCAGCAGGCCGTCGGCATCGACGTGCAGGCGCAGGTACGGCAGGCCGAGCTGGGGCAGCATGCGCAGCGGTGTCGCGCTGTCGAAGGCGATGCCGATCTGCGCGCCGGCACGCGGCGGCATGCGCACCCGCGGCGGCAGGTGCGCCACCGGCTCGAACCAGGCGCGCGCCACGCTGACCGGCGCCAGCGCCAGCTCGGCCGTGGTGCGCATCCGCACCGGCCCACCCTTGCCGGCCAGCGCCTGCATCTCGGTACCGCGCGGCACCACGTGCATGTGCTCGATCTTGCCCGCGCGCGCTGCATCTGCCGTATCGATGCGCGCGATCGAGCAGCTCGGCAAGCCGTGCAGAAAGTGCGGGTACAGGCTGCCCAGCAGCGCTTCGGTGAATTCGGGATAGTCGTCGTCGAGCTTGCGGGCGGTGCGGGCGTTGAGCAGGGCCACGGCCTGGATCAGACGCCGGATGTGCGGGTCTTCGCTGGCATCAAAGCCCAGGCCCAGTTCGGCGGCCAGGCGCGGGTATTGATGGGCCAGCTCGCGCCCGGCGGTGTTCAGGTAGACCAGCTCGCGCTCGTAGTACGGCAACAGCTCTTCCATGGCGCTCTCCCCGTCTGGCTGACACTCTACGGTCATGCAGATCGTGGAGACTGGCATTGCGACGGCGCAATGTATCGAAGGATGCATTTCGGGACACAAGCGCGTCGTCAGCGGGACGCGTCGCACCGCCCGGATACCGGCCTTGTCAATAACTCAGTAAAATCATGGGTTCCGTCGAATCCAGCTCCCGCATCATGACCACTACCGCCACCCGTCAACCCGTCCGCACTGAAATCGCCACCCTCTGGCGGCTGTCGTGGCCGGTGCTGGTCGGGCAGTTGGCCACGGTCGGCATGGGCGTGGTCGACGTCGCCATGACTGGCCACGTCAGCGCCGAAGAACTGGCCGCGGTGTCGCTCGGCACCGCCGTGTGGTCGATCGTGCTGGTCACCGTGATGGGCACCATGATGGCGATCAATACCGTGGTCGCGCACGAGATCGGCGCCGCGCGCCACGACCAGGTGCCGCACTCGGTGCGCCAGTCGATGTGGAAAGGGCTGCTGGTGGGTGTGGCCGCCTGCCTGTTCGCCAACCTGTGCACGCTGCTGTTCGACCATGTCGGGCTCGATGCGCCGGTGGCGGCGCGCGCCTCGCTGTTCCTGCACGTGATCAGCCTCGGCATGCCGGCCTTCGGCGTGTACCGCGCGCTGTATGGCTACACCACCAGCATCAACCAGACCAAGCCGATCATGTGGATCGCGATCGCGGGCCTGGTCTGGAACACGCTCGTCAGCTGGCTGCTGGTGTACGGCAAGCTCGGCTTCCCGCAACTGGGCGCGGTCGGCTGCGCCATCGCCACCGCCAGCGGCATGTGGCTGATGCTGTTCGCCATGCTGTGGTGGATCACACGCTCGCCCGCCTACCGCCTGACCTATCCCTTCGACCGCTACGAAGGTCCCAACGGCAAGAGCATCGGTTCGATGCTGCGCCTGGGCCTGCCGATCGGCGTCACCTATTTCGCCGAGGTCAGTGCCTTCGGTTTGATCAGCCTGCTGGTGGCGCGCTTCGGCGTGGTGCAGGTGTCGTCGCACCAGATCGCACTGAACTTTTCTTCGCTGGTGTTCATGGTGCCGCTCAGCTTTGCGATCGGCATGCTGACCCGCGTCGGCCAGGCCATGGGCGAAGGCGATCCGGTGCGGGCGCGCTTCGTCGGCTGGGTTGGCGTGGGCGTTTCGGTCGCCTTCGGCGCCGTGTCGGCAATCGGCATCGCCCTGTTCCGCTGGCAGATCGCAGCCGCCTACACTTCCGATCCGGCGGTGCAGGCGGTCACGGCCGACCTGCTGCTGTTCGCCGCCCTGTTCCAGTTGTCGGACGCGACCCAGGTCGCCACCGCCTCCGCAATCCGCGGCTACCAGGTGACACGCCCGCCGATGGTGATCCAGCTGCTGTCGTTCTGGGGACTGTCGCTGCCGCTCGGCTGCATCCTCGGCCTCGCGCCGCAGTGGTTCCCGTGGGCGCCGGCCGAACCGATGCAGGCGACCGGGTTCTGGATCGGGCTGGTGGTGGCGCTGACCGTGGCGGCGGCCCTGCTGACCTGGCAGTTCGAGCGTCTGGCGCGCCAGCGTATCCGCGAGGGCGCGCAGCAGCAGTTAGCGGCCAGTGTGACAGCCTAAAACTTAGCTTGGGGGCAAGTAATTACAGCGTTTTCAGGCTGACTCTGGTATCGTCTCGCGGTTGCTCGCAGTTTGCATACCGTTAATAATCTTTCCAGAGACATCCATGCGCCCTCTCCTCCTTCTCCTGGCCGCTCTCGCGGCCGCGCCTGCTTCGGCCGAACGCCTGACCCTGGACCGCATCCACGGCGAAACTTCGCTGGCCGGTCCCGGCGTGCGCAACCTGCGCGTGTCGCCGGACGGCGAACGCGTCACCTTCCTGCGCGGCAGTGCCGACAACCAGTACCAGCTGGACCTTTGGGAATACAACACCAAGAGCAAGGCCACGCGCCGCCTGATCGACTCCAAGAAGCTGGTGCCGACCGAGGAACTGTCGCTGGAAGAAAAAGCGCGCCGCGAGCGCGCCCGTACCGCCGGCCTGTCGGGCATCCTGAACTATTTCTGGTCGCCGGACGGCAAGCAACTGCTGGTGCCGATCGCCGGCAACCTGTACCTGTTGGAAGCCGCGAAGCCGGATGTCGCGCGTAAAGTCGCCTCGGGCAACGTCACCGATCCGAAGATCTCGCCGCGCGGCCGCTACGTGTCGTTCGTGCGCGACCAGAACCTGATCGTGATCGACCTGAAAACCGGCGCCGAGCGCGCGCTGACCACCGACGGCAAGGGCACCATCCACAACGGCGAAGCCGAGTTCGTGGCGCAGGAAGAGATGAGCCAGCACACCGGCTACTACTGGGCGCCGGACGATTCGGCGATTGCCTACCGCCGCTACGACGAAGCGCCGGTGCCAGTGGCGCGCCGCTTCGAGATCTTCGCCGACCGCACCGAAGTGATCGACCAGCACTACCCGGCCGCGGGCGACCCGAACGTGCTGATCGACCTGATGGTCGTCAATCCCGCCACTGGCGAGCAGCGCAAGGTCGACCTCGGTGCCGAGAAAGACATCTACCTGATCCGCGCCGACTTCAGCGCCGACGCCAAGACCCTGGTCTACCAGCGCCAGTCGCGCGACCAGAAGCGCCTGGACCTGGTGGCGGTCGATGTCGCCACGCTGACACAGCGTCCACTGTTGACCGAAACCTCGAAGACCTGGGTCGAGATCAACAACGACCTGCGTTTCCTGAAGGGCCGCAATGCCTTCATCTGGGCCTCGGAACGCACCGGCCGCAAGCACCTGTACCTGTACGACCTGAACGGCAAGCTGCTGCACCCGATCTCGCGCGGCGAGTGGGGCGTGGACGACATCCTGGCGGTCGACGAAGGCGCCAACAAGGTCTACATTTCGTCGAACCGCGAGGCCGTGATCGACAAGCAGACTTATGTGCTGGCACTCGACGGCAGCACTGCCGACAAGCCGAACCGCATCACCAAGGGCGACGGCTGGCACGAAGCCTCGTTCGCCGGCAACGGCAAGCTGTTCGTCGAGACCTATTCGAGCCCGAGCGTCCCGCCGCAAGTGTCGATCCGCAAACCGGACGGCAGCATGGTCGAGTGGCTCGAAAAGAACGAACTCAACGCCAACCACCCGTACGCCAAGTACCTGCCTGACCACCTGCCGACCGAATACGGCAGCATGAAGGCGGCCGACGGCCAGACGCTGTACTACTCGATCATCAAGCCGGCCAACTTCGATGCCTCGAAGCGCTATCCGGTGTTCCTGTTCACCTATGGCGGCCCGCACTCGCAGCGCGTGACCCGCGCCTGGGGCAATTACTTTGACCAGTACATGGCGCAGCAGGGCTTCGTCGTGTTCCGCCTGGATAACCGCGGTTCGGGCCGCCGCGAGCGCCAGTTCACCGACACCCTGTACGGCAACCTCGGCAAGCATGAAGTCGAAGACCAGGTGGCCGGCGTGGACTGGCTGGCCAAGCAGAGCTTCGTCGATCCGAAGCGCATCGGCGTGTTCGGCTGGAGCTACGGCGGCTTCATGACGCTGCGCCTGCTGGCGGCGGCGTCGGACAAGATCGCGATGGGCGTCTCGGTGGCGCCGGTGACCGACTGGGCGCTGTACGACACCCACTACACCGAACGCTACGTCGGCGCCACGCCGAAGAGCAACCCGGCGGCGTACGAGCAAAGCGGCGTGTTCGCGCACCTGGACGGCCTGAAGTCGCCGCTGCTGCTGATCCACGGCATGGCCGACGACAACGTGCTGTTCACCAACACCACGCGCCTGATCGACGACCTGGTCAAGCGCAACGTGCAGTTCGAGCTGATGACCTACCCGGGCGCCAAGCACGGCATCTCGGGCCGCAGCAGCCAGCGCCATGTGTATGGGCTGATCGAGTCGTTCTTCAAGAAACAGCTGGGCGGTACCGAGCCGAAATAAGCGTGCACAACGCTTGAATACAAAGGCCGCGCCGGCAACGTCGCGGCCTTTTTGTATCGTTGGCCTCGGCGGTCCCGCGCTCCGCCGCCAACCATACAAACAAAAACAGCCGCACATGGCGGCTGTTCTCACTTGGCGGGACCTGACTTGGCAGAAATCTCCGCCGCAGACCCGATTACGGACGGGTAGTCGTCGTGGTCGTGGTCGGACGATGCAGGTCGTCGACGGCGTCCTTGACTGCTTCTTTGGCGTCGCCCACCGAACCCTGGATCTTGCCTTCAGCCTGGTTCGCCAGGCCCTTGGCTTGCTGTTCCTTGCTATCGACCAGCTTGCCGGCGCCTTCTTGAATCTTGCCGCCAACTTCCTTCAGTTTGCCTTCGACTTGGTCCTTGTTCATGGTGCTCTCCTTTTCAAGTACATGCCGGGTGGCGATGTTTCGAGTACAGATTAACCGCTGCAGCTCAACCGTTCTGTTCGTGTCCTAACACATCTATACAAGCACTTCCGCGCGACATTTTGCTCATGTAAATGCTAATCTTTTTGCAACACGTACAAACAAGATCAGGCCTCCATCATGAATAACAAGACCCCCGCCTACGACCAGCAAGAACACCATGGTCAACCGGCCTCGAACGCCCAGCGCACGCTGGCGCGCCGCGCCGCCGTCGTCTACGGCATCGGCGCCCTGTTCCTCGCCGGCCTGGCCGCCGCGGTACTGGCCTACGACGCCCTGCTGCTGATCTTCGCCTGCATCCTGTTCGCGATCCTGCTCTACAAGCTGGCCGACATCGCGCACCGCCGCCTCGGCCTGAACCGCACCCTGGCGCTGACGCTGGTGGTGGCGCTGCTGGCCGCGATCATTGGCCTGGGCAGCTGGGCGATGGCGCCGCAGATTTCGGAACAGTCGAGTCAGCTGGCCAAGGAAGTGCCGGCCGCCATCGAACGCCTGCAAAGCGAAGTCGAGCGCCATCCGCTGATGCAGCGCGTGGTCGACGAACTGCCGGCGCCGGAAGAAGCCATGAAGCAGCTCGGCTCGATGATGCCGAACGCCGGCCTGCTGTTCGGCGGCGTGCTCGGCGCACTCGGCAATGTGGTGATCATCATCTTCGTCGGCATTTATTTCGCCGCCGCGCCGGGCGTGTACACGAACGGCTTCGTCCGCCTGTTCCCGCAGAGCAAACGCGGCCGTACGCGCGAAGTGCTGAACGAGATGGGCGATTCGCTCGCCAGCTGGCTGCTGGGCAAGGCGGTATCGATGCTGATCGTCGGCAGTGCCACCGCGATCGGCCTCAGTCTGCTGGGCGTGCCGCTGGCGCTGATCCTCGGCATCATCGCCGGCTTGCTCGACTTCATCCCGTATATCGGACCGATCATGGCCGGCATCCCCGCGGTGCTGCTGGCGCTGTCGATCAGTCCCGACATGGCGCTGTATGCGCTGCTGCTGTTCGCAGCCATCAACATGCTTGAGGGCTATGTCTTGCAGCCGATGATTGAAGCCAAGGCGATCGAGCTGCCGCCGGCGCTGGTGATCGTCACCCAGCTGATCTTCGGCACCCTGTTCGGCTTCGCCGGCGTGGCGCTGGCGACACCGCTGGCGGCCGTGCTGTCGGTGCTGACCAAGATGCTGTACATCGAGGACGTGCTGGGGGACAGACCGGCCAAAGGGGTCGATGCCGGCTGAGCCGGCTCCCTGCTCTCCTGCCACCGCCGGCGTGCAAGCGCCGGACGCGGCAGGGACGAAAAAAAGCCGCGCAATGCGCGGCTTTGTCATTCACGCTGAACCGGATCAGCGATTGCCTTTTGCAATTTCCTTCACGTCGCCGACTTTCTTCTGCGCTTTGCCTTCAGCCTGGTTCGACAGGCCTTCGCTCTGCTGCTGGCGGCTGCCCACGGCTTCGCCGACTTTCTGTTGAATCTTGCCGCCGACGTCCTTGGCCTTGCCTTTGACTTGGTCCTTGTTCATTGCGCTCTCCTTGCTGTTACATGGATGAGCCTTCAGATTAGTAGACACTTCCAGGCGGTTCTGTACGACGCTTAACAAACAGGCCTGCGCCACACGCTGGCCAGCCACGGTTGCTGTTCGCGCGGCAAGCCAGGCGGACGGTAATAGTGATGCAGCGCCTCGAAGCCGGCCGCCGTTAGCATGCGCTCCCAATTTTCCCAATCGTAATAGCTGCCGTAGCGCGGGCCGTTCCACCCTTCTTCATTGTGGCCGCGCGGATTGGAACTGAACAATACGCCGCCCGGTTTTAACGCATCGAACAGTGTCAACAGCACCTGCGGCAAGGCAGCGCTCGGCACATGGAACAGTACGGCGTTGGCGAACACGCCGTCGAAGGTCGCCGGTGGCAGGTCGAGGTGCAGGAAATCCTGCTGCCACACTTCGCAGCCGCTGTAGGCGCGCGCCATCTCGACAAAGCGTTCGCTGCCGTCAACGCCGATGGCGCGGTGGCCGAGCTCGCTAAAAGTCTTGAGGTCGCGCCCCGGCCCGCAGCCGAGGTCGAGGATGGTGTACGGCGCCGGCGCTTCGATCGCGCCGAGCAGCGCGTCGATGTTCTGGCTGACGTCGTGGTCGATCGTGCCGGCGAAGAAGGTGTCGGCCGAACGGTTGTAGTGGGCGAGCGTGCGCCGGGTGATGTCGTCATGGTCCATGACGACATTGTGCCAGTCCGGCGTCCCGTGCGGGGCGGCGGACTGGCCGGCTGTGCGTCGTCCGAGTATTACCAGATGCGCACGCGCTGTTCCGGCGCCAGGTACAGCGTCTGCCCCGGCTGCACATTGAAGGCCTTGTACCAGGCGTCCAGGTTGCGCACGGTATAGGTGCGGTACTGGGCCGGCGCATGGCCGTCGGTCACCACCACGCGGCGCAGCGCGGTTTCGCGCATCTTGCTGCGCCAGGCGCGTGCATAGCCGGTGAAGAATTCGCGATCGGCTTCAAGGCGTGCGGACGCGTCCTTGCTGGCGTGCGACAGCTTGAAGGCATCGTAGGCCGCGGCCAGACCGGCCAGGTCGGACAAGTTCTCGCTCAAGGTCAATTGCCCGTTCAGCGCCAGATCGTCGAACGGCTTGTAGCTCGAGTACTGCGCCACCAACTTTTGCGAAGCGGCGCGGAAGTGCGCCAGGTCCTCTTTGGTCCACCAGTCGTGCAGGCGGCCCTGGGCGTCGAACTGGGCGCCCATGTCGTCGAAGCTGTGGCTGATCTCGTGGCCGATCACGGCGCCGATCGCGCCGTAGTTGGCGGCGTCCGACGCCTTCGGATCGAAGAACGGCGCCTGCAGGATCGCCGCCGGGAAGTTCAGGGCGTTCTGCATCGGCAGGTTGAGGGCGTTGACCACGTGCGGCGGCATGGCCCAGGCCGAACGTGCTGGACGCTGCTTCAGCTTGGCCAGCTCGGTCACGTAACGGAACTCCTGCGCGCGCAGCACATTGCCCAGTGCATCGGTGGACGACACCTGCAGGCCGCCGTACGAGGCCCAGCTATCCGGATAGCCGACCCCGACATACATCGTGCGCACTTTTTCCTTGGCATGGTCACGGGTCGACGGCGCCATCCAGTCGAGCTTGTCGATACGGGCTTCGAAGGCGCTCTTGATGTCGGACACCATGCGCTGCACCTGGCGCTTGCTCTCGGCCGGGAAGTATTTGCTCACATACAGCTTGCCGACGGCATCCGGCAAGCCGGCAGTGGTCGCGCCGAGGGCGCGCTTGTTGCGCGCCGACTGTTGCGGCGTGCCGGCCAGCACCTTGCCGTAAAAATTGAAGCGCAGTTGCGCGAATGCCTTCGGCAGCGTGTCGGCGAACTGGTTCAGGGCGTTGAAGGCCAGGTAATCCTTCCAGGTTGCCAGGTCCGTGGCGGCCACCTCAGCGGCCGCGCCGCGGATCGCGCCCGGGTGGTAGACCATGAAGCGGTCCTGCTGGCCCAGGCGCGCGCCCTGCAGGAAAGCGTTCCAGTCCATGCCCGGCGCCTTGGCCGCGAAGTCCTTGGCACGCCAGACGTTGTTGGCTTTCTGGATGTCGGCGGACTCTTCGCGTGTGGCGTGGCTTTGTGCCAGTTTCAGCTCCAGCGCGAACACCCTGGCGGCGCGCTGTTCCGCATTGTCATGGCCGCCCAATTTCAGCATGTCGGCAATGTATTGCTGGTAGCGCGTGCGCAGCTCGGCCATGCGCGGGCTGGCGTCGACATAATAGGCGCGGTCCGGCAGGCCGAGGCCGCCCTGCAGCAGGTAAGGCAGGTTGACGTTCGGCTCGATCAAGCCCTGGTTGATCCACACGCCGAACAGGTTTGGGGTGCTGAAATTGGTGAAGTTCAGCGGATCGACGTCGGCGCGCAGCGATTGGCCCAGCACGCGCGACAGCGCGGCGCGGTCCTTGATCGCGGCGATCGCGTCGAGTTTCGGCTGCAGCGGCTTGAGGCCGGCCGCTTCGATCGCCGCTTCGTTCATCCAGGCTTTGTAGAAATCGGCGACCTTGCGGGTTTCGGCATCCGCTTTGGCATTGGCGCCGGCGTCCTCGATCAGCTTGATGATGCGGGCATTATTGTCGTCGGCCAGGGCCGCCATCGCGCCCCACGAGCCGCGGTCGGCCGGGATCTCGGTCTGGTCCAGCCATTCGCGGTTGGCCCAGGTGAAGAAGTCGTCGCCCGGCAGGACGGCGGCGGCGGCCGGTTTGGCGGCGGTGGCGGACTGTTGCTGCGCCTGCTCTGCCGCCAGTGCCGGCAAGGCGCCGGCCTGGGCCGCGCACAGTGCCAGGACGATGGCGGCCTTGATGGGTGTCCAGTTTGACTTCATGGTGTCCTTTCAGTGTTCTTGTCGGTTGTGCGATCGCGGCGCGCCGGCCCGATGGCAATGCGTCATATTATCGGCTTCGCAGGCATTCGTGGCAGAACAGACAATTTCCAAGCCGCGGTTGATGATCGTTCCGGCACGCTCCAAAAATATTTTGGATTTTTTTTGAAAAAACCCTAAAGTTCCCCCAAATGCGTCCGTAAATGATTCAGACAACCGGGCATCCGGCCGTAGAATTCTTGATGGCATAACAACATGAACGCAAACGAAGTCCTCGCGATGTACGAAAACCTGGCCGGCCTGACGGGCCAGATGGTGCAAGCCGCCAAGGCCGGCGACTGGAGCGACTTCGAGCAGCTGAACACCGAAGCCAAGGTGCAGGCGCATTCCGCCGCCACCGGCGTGCCGGCCCTGGAAGGCGCCAAGCGCCTGCGCAAGATCGACCTGCTCAAGCAGCTGATGGCCAACGACCGCGCGATCCGCGACGTGACCGAGCCGTGGAACGGCCAGCTCGACCGCGCGCTGCACGCGCACTGATCTCCGGATCGATCTACTCGACAAGGCGCCTGCGGGCGCCTTTTGTTTTGCCTGTCACTGTTGTCAAGGCACGCGTGGAGAGGATCGATGCGCGCACCAAAAGAAAAAGCGCCCGAAGGCGCTTTGAGTGCGACCGAGCCAAGGGCTCGATTGCGGAATAGGGAGAGAGCGAACCCCAGGTATCTCCTGGCGTCGCCTCTTGCCGGTTGCTTCCGGCGTCCACCGCCTCTGTCGGCAAATGGACTGCTTCCGGACGCAGGCGTTTCATCAACGGTTGTCTGCTTGTCGCGCCACGCTATCAGTGGTGGCTGCGCCAGACCCTGCGCCGTCCGTGATCTCGTCGACCACGGGTCAAGTATAGCGTAATTATTGGTCTTGTGTAGACAAGTCGTGTGCGCCCTCTTCCAGGCGCGGCTCGACCACCACAACCGGCTTCTTGCGCGTGAATTTACCGGCAAATCCCTGGCGCAGGCGATCCATCACCGGCACCCGCGGTTCGCCGACCGGCCGCAGCGTCACAGTCTTCCTGCGCCGCAGCCACCACAGCACGCCGCCGATCAGCGCCAGCAGCGCGGCCACGCCGGCACCGATCCAGCCCCACGGCGTTTCATCCTGCGCCTCGGGCGGCGGCGCCGGTTTCTTGCGGATCGGATGCGGCTTCGGGACGGCAGCCGGACGCGGCGCGCTCACTTCGGCCGGATTGGCGCCCATCGCCACCTGCAGCACCCTGACCTTGTCTTCCAGTGCGCCGATCTGCTGGCGCAACTGCGCGTTCTTGACGTCGAGCGCGGCGCAGACGGAAGGCGAGCCGGGGCTCGATGCCGGGGCGCAGGCGGCCGGCGCGGCCTTGGTCGCCGCTGCAATCGGCAACGGCGGTACGATGGATGGCGTCGGTTTCGGTTTCGGCTCCGGCGCCGGCTCGGGCGCCCGTTCCGGCGCCGGCTTCGGTTTACTTGCCACAACCGGGCGTGGCGGCGCGGGTCTGGACTTTGGCCTGACCGGCGCCTCGGTCGCCTTGACCGGCGCCGGCGCTTCCTGCACCACTTTCACCGGAGCGGCAACGGGAAGTGACGCCGGAACCGGAACCGGCGGCGGCGCCGGATTCGGATCCGGCGCCAGCGACAACGTCACCAGCCGCACATTGCGCTGCCCGCCGTCGAGCAACTCGAGATACAAATGCAGGCGGCTTGATTCAACCGGGGCCAGCGACGTGACATGCAGGAACTGGCGGCCGTCGCGCCGCATCACAGACATGGTCAGGGTCGACAGCACGTGCGGCATGCCGAGATTGCCGCCGCGGTACACGTTGGCATTGGCCAAGCGTGCCTCGACCTGCCCCGCCGGATTGTCCAGCGAGGTCAGCTCGATGTCGGCGGCCAGCGGCTGGCCGATGTAAGAGGCGACGCGCGCCTCGCCCAGTTCGGCTGCGCCGGCGCCGGTGGTCACGGCGGTAGCAGCCAGCAGCGCGCAGGGAATGTAGGAAGAAAGGCGGCCAGCCATAGAAAGACGATACAGAAACGAAAAAGAGTAGCCCGAGCGTAATTAACGGACATTGCGATAAACTCTTTAGCCACAGCCTCGACTTTCGGCTTTCCACCCTCGCCTTTCAAACACAGGAACCCATTCATGGACAACAGGATTGAGAAGGACAGCTTCGGCCCGATCGACGTACCGAGCGACCATCTGTGGGGCGCGCAGACCCAGCGCTCCCTGCACCACTTCCACATCTCGACCGAGCGCATGGCGCCCGAGCTGGTCGCGGCGCTGGCCCAGGTCAAGCGCGCGGCGGCGGCGGTCAACCGCTCGCTCGGCAAGCTGCCATCGGACAAGGCCGACGCCATCATCCGCGCCGCCGACGAGGTGCTCGAGGGCCATCATCCGGCCGAATTTCCGCTCGCCGTTTGGCAGACCGGCTCCGGCACCCAGAGCAACATGAACATGAATGAAGTGCTGGCCAACCGCGGCTCCGAGCTGATGGGCGGCGAGCGCGGCGAAGGCCGCCTGCTGCACCCGAACGACCACGTCAACATGGGCCAGTCGTCGAACGACATCTTCCCCACCGCGATGCACGTGGCCGCCGCCTGGGCCGTGGCCAAGGAAGTGCTGCCGGCGCTGGCGCAGTTGCGCGCCACGCTGACCGTCAAGTCGCGCGACTTCGAGCCGATCGTCAAGATCGGCCGCACCCACCTGCAGGACGCCACGCCGCTGACGCTGGGCCAGGAATTCTCGGGCTACGTGGCCCAGCTGGAATACTCCGAACAGGCGATCCGCGCCTCCCTGCCCGGCCTGCTGCTGCTGGCGGCCGGCGGCACCGCGGTCGGCACCGGGCTGAACGCGCACCCCGAATTCGCTCCGCGCATCGCGGCCGAGCTGGGTTCGCGCACCGGCCTGTCGTTCAAGAGCGCGCCCAACAAATTCATGGCGCTGGCCGGGCACGACGCCATGGTCGCGGCGCATGGCGCCCTCAAGACGCTGGCCACCGCCCTGATGAAGATCGCCAACGATGTGCGCTGGATGGCGTCCGGCCCGCGTTCGGGCCTGGGCGAGATCACCATCCCCGAGAACGAGCCGGGCAGCTCGATCATGCCGGGCAAGGTCAATCCGACCCAGTGCGAGGCGCTGACCATGCTGTGCTGCCAGGTGTTCGGCAACGACGTCGCCATCACCGTCGGCGGCTCGCAGGGTAACTTTGAGCTGAACGTGTTCAAGCCGATGATCGCGCATAACTTCCTGCAGAGCGCGCGCCTGCTGGCCGACGGCATGCGCTCGTTCGACGAGCACTGCGCCAAGGGCATCGAACCGAACCGCGCCCGGATCGGCGAGCTGATGGAAAAATCGCTGATGCTGGTGACCGCACTGGCGCCGCACATCGGGTATGATCGCGCCGCGCAGATCGCCAAGAAGGCCTCGCAAGACGGCCTGACCTTGCGCCAGGCAGCCCTGCAGAGCGGCTTCGTCGACGAACAGCAGTTCGACCAGTGGATCGTCCCGATCGACATGACCCGGCCCGATCCGGCATAAGGCCGGAGCGGCAATCCGGCTGCGCATTACCCGGCCGCGCGCACCCGTTGCGCCCGGCCGTCAAGCGGCCTCGTGAATCGTACGCCGCCTTTATTACCCCGAGGATAGAATGCAAAAAATAGTTTTCGAT
>NZ_DAMAGA010000020.1:0-87769 GCF_031995545.1 Massilia sp. | reverse complement strand
ATCAAAAAAGCTGTCCGACTAAACGGGGTCAGTTCAGAAGGCGGGAACCCAAGTTTGCATGCAGATCGCCGCACTCAGCCCTCCTTCGGATACGGGCTCGGCCCCCCATCCGCAATGAACTGATCGATCCGCTGCTGCAGCACCGGCAGCGGTACCGACCCCAGCTGCAGCACCGTATCATGGAAGTTGCGGATATCGAACTTCGCGCCGAGCCCCTTTTCGGCGCGCGCCCGCGCTTCCTGGATCGCCATCTGCCCCAGGTAATACGACAGCGCCTGCCCAGGCCACGAGATGTAGCGATCGACCTCGGTCTCCACCTCATGCTGCGACAGCGCGGTGTTCTCCATCAGATAGGCCTGCGCCTGCTCGCGCGTCCAGCCCTTGGCGTGAATGCCGGTATCGACCACCAGGCGCGAGGCGCGCCAGGCCTGGTAACTGAGCATGCCGAAGATTTCGTACGGCGACTCATAAATCCCCATCTCGACCCCGAGCCGCTCCGAATACAGCGCCCAGCCTTCGCCGTAGGCAGAGATATAGGCGCGGCGGAACGGCGGCACGCCTTTCTGCTCCTGCACGATCGGTCCCTGGAACGCGTGACCGGGCGCCGATTCGTGCAGCGTCAGCGCCGGCAGGCTGTAGAGCGCGCGCGCCGGCAGGTTGTAGGTGTTGACCCAATAGGTGCCCGGGCCGCCGCGCCCCGCGGTCCAGAATGGCGCCTGGTCGTCCGGCACCGGCACGATCGCGAAGCGGCGCCGCGGCAGGTAGCCGAAGTACTGGTCGGCCTTGGCGTCGAAGCGCTTCGAGGTCCAGGCCGCGGCCATCAGCAGTTCCTTCGGCGTTTTTGCGTAGAACTGCGGATCGGTGCGCAGGAACTGCAAAAAGGCCGGCAGGTCGCCCTTGAAGTCGACCTGGCGCATCACCTCGTGCATCTCGGCGCGGATCTTGGCCATCTCGGATAATCCGATGGCGTGGATCTGGTCGGCCGTCATATTGGTCGTGGTGAACTCGACGATCTTCGACTGGTAATACGCCTTCCCGCCCGGCATGGCTTCGGCCGCCAGCGTGGTGCGCGCCTTCGGCACGTATTCGTCGCGGAAGAAGGCCAGCACCCTGGCGTGGGCCGGCTGCACCTTGTCGCGGATCGCGGCCACGGCGCGCGCGCGCAACGCTTCCTGCTCGGCCGCCGGGATCGAGGAAGGCATCTGCCTGAACGGCGTGTAGAACACGGTGTCCTGCGGCGATCTGGCCTCGGCCACCGACAGCAGCGTGCTGTCGCGGCCGGTGAGCGTGACGCGCGGCGGAGTGAAGCCGCGCGCCAGGCCGGCGCGCATATTGCCGACTTCCTGGTCGAAGTAGGCCGGCAGGCCGTCCAGCTGGGCCAGATAGTTGCGGTAGTCGTCGATGCCGCCGAACGGGCGCCGCGCGCCATAGGTGACGTCGGTCCAGAATGCGGTGTCGGCATTGACCGGCTGCTCGTATTCGCGGTACAGCTGGGCGTCGTGCAGGGCGGCGATCTGGGCGCGGTAGACCGCATAGTTGATGCGCTCGGGCGCCGACAACTCGGCCGGCTTGATGGCGTCGAGCTCCTTCAGGATGCCGGCCCAGTAGACGCGGCGCGCTTCCTGCGCCGGGGCGTCGGCGCGCGCCAGGGTTGGGCTGATGCCGCGCTCGCCCTCGGCACGGGCCAGGCGCTCCTTGACGCGCCATTGCCATTCCCTGGTGTAGATGCTCTTGAAGCGGGCGTCGGCAGCGCTGGCCGCGCTGGTGGCAGTGGCGGCAGCCGGTTTGGCAGCGGCAAGCGCATGCGGCGTGGCGGCCAGCGCGGCGATGGCGAAGGTGGTGGCGAAGACGGCGCCCAGTTTCTTGTTCATTGGTCCCCTGCTGGTAAAAGAGCATCATTGCTCAGCAAATACCATCTTAGCGGGGTTTCCACATCATGCCTACCGGATACAATACAGTCTGCGCCGACGTATTGACACTGTGGCGGTGCATAAAATTTTGTTAAATCGATGGCGAGTGATAGTACAGAGTCAAGATATAATGTTCGTCAATATTTCGGCGGGCAAGCGCACGACGACTCTGCACTCCAGCGTGCATGGACCATTCATGATGATATCGGCAGTAATTGTTTTGCGAACCGGCGATGATGACGAGTAAGGGCGGCCCCGGGCGCTCCGAAGGGCACGCTCATCTCATCCAGTCCTGGCGGCGCCTTGCCGACCAGCTCGGGCCCCTCATCGGCGACAGCGGTTTTTGCGCGCTCTTCGGGCGCGCTTGCCGCGTTGTCGGTCCAGAGTACAAGTGGCTGGCGGATACTCCGCCGTGCAAGACCCGCGACACCCAAATCAACGCGCTGGACGAGATGCTCGCCAGTGTCGCCCCCGAGCACGCGCTCGCCGCACACGCAGCGCTGCTCCAGACCTTCAACGGATTGCTGGCAGCATTGATCGGCCAGGGTCTCGCACGGCGCCTGCTTGACGCCGCTGCGCGCGTCGGGGACGATAAGAATGAACAGGAGCGCAAGTAATGAGCGATAAAGTAACCCTTGGGAAATTGAGTACCGGTGTGCCGGGCCTCGATGTTCTCCTCGGGGGAGGCCTGAGCGAGTTTTCCTTCAACCTGATCGCGGGCGCGCCCGGATCGGGCAAGACCACGCTCGCGCACCAGATCATGTTTTCGCTGGCCTCCAACGAGCGCCGTGCGCTGTTCTTCACCGTGCTCGGCGAGCCGCCTCTGAAAATGCTGCGCTACCAGCAGCAGTACGGTTTCTTCGACATGGACATGGTCGGCACCTGCATCCGCTACGTCAACCTGGCCGAAGACCTGCGTGCCGGCGATTTCAGCGGCGTGCTGGCGCGCCTCATGCGCGAGGTCGAGAATTTTTCGCCGAGCCTGGTGTTCGTCGATTCGTTCCGTTCGGTGGCGCAGACCGCGCGCAGCGGCAACGAGGGCGTGGCCGACCTCCAGTCCTTCATCCAGGAGCTCGGCACCCGCATGACCAGCTGGCAGGCCACCACGTTCCTGATCGGCGAATACCTGCACAGCGACGTCGAGGCCAACCCGATCATGACGGTGGCCGACGGCATGATCTCGCTGACCCAGGTGCACGAAGAAAACTCGGTGATACGCAAGGCGCGTGTGGTCAAGATGCGCGGCCAGGCCCACCTGAGCGGGTCGCACACCTTCCGCATTACCGATGACGGCATCCGCGTCTACCCGCGCGTGCTGCCGCCGCTGGCCTCGGATCGCGACACCGGCGGCGAGATCGACCAGGAAATGCTGCGCGTCGCCACCGGCACTGCAGGCCTGGACGAGATGCTGCACGGCGGTTTGCCGCAGGGCCACTCGATGCTGATGTCGGGCGGCAGCGGGGTCGGCAAGACCACGTTCAGCACCAACTTTTTGCAGGAGGGCGTGCGCCGCGGCGAAAAAGGGGTGGCGCTGTTCTTCGAGAAGGGCGCATCGCGCCTGCGTAACGGCGCACTGGCGCGCATGGCCCAGGCCGGCGACGTGGTGGTGCTCGAAAGCCGCATGATCGACCTGTCGATCGACGAGCTGCTGGACGAGTTGAACGAGGCGATCGATCGCACCGGCGCACGCCGGGTGGTGGTCGATTCGCTGTCCGAGCTGGCCTTGTATCTGGCGCCGGAAGGCCGCAACCAGCTGCGCGAGGTGGTCTTCCGCATGCTGTCGTCGCTGGCCAAGCGCAATGTGACGGTGGTGGTAACGATGGGCGTGAACGACGACTTTACCCGCCTGAAACTGAGCCAGTCCGACATCGCCTACCTGACCGATGCCATCGTCCTGATGCGCTTCGGCGAGAGCGGCGGCCAGCTGCGCAAGTTCCTGTCGGTGGTCAAGGTGCGCGGCAGCTCGCATAGCCTCGACTTGCGCGAATACACCATCACCGAAGACGGCATCCGGGTCCATCCTGTGAGCACCGAATACGAAGGCGTGGTGCACGGCTTGCCGCTCACGCGTGGCACTTAGGAAGGCAGGCAATGGCAAGCGACCCGATGAACGAGCAGGCCGATCCGACGCGCCGCCTTGCCGAGCTCGAAGCAGAGAACGCGCGCCTGCGGCATGAAGTCGATGAGCAGCGCGAGCTTGCTGCCCGGCTGCGCGAAGCGAACCAGCATCTGGTGCTGGCCACGGTCGACGCCCAGTCATCGCGCGACGATGCCGAAGAGACCAACCGCCGCCAGAACGAATTCCTGGCCATGCTGGCGCACGAGTTGCGCAATCCGCTGGTGCCGATCAGCGTCTCGGCCAGCCTGCTCGAGCGCAACCCGGCGGTCGCCGGCCCGCTCAAGCAGCTCACCGGCGTGATCGGGCGCCAGGTCGGCCATATGGCGCGCCTGCTCGACGATTTGCTCGACGCCGCCCGGCTTTCCAGCGGCAAGATCACGCTGGCGATCCAGCCGCTGCGCCTGTCCGAGGTGCTGGACCAGGCGATCGAAACCGTGCAGCCGCGCCTGCGCGAGCGCGGCCAGCAGCTCGACGTGTCGCTGGCGCCAGTGGACGTGGTGGTCGATGGCGATCAGGTGCGCCTGACCCAGGTCTTCACCAACCTGCTCAGCAACGCGTCTAAATATACCCAGGACGGCGGCCGCGTGCACGTGGAGGTCGAGTGCATCGATGGCTCGGGCGTAAGCGTGCGCGTCGGCGACAACGGTTCCGGCATGGCCGAGGAAACCATGCTGCGCGCCTTCGACCTGTTCACCCAGGGCCCGCGCTCGCTCGCGCGTTCAGAGGGCGGCCTGGGCGTGGGCCTGAACGTGGTGCGCAACCTGGTCGGCATGCACGGCGGCAGCGTATCCGCCGCCAGTCCCGGTCCGGGGCAGGGCAGCACCTTCACGGTGTCGCTGCCGCGTTCCAGCAGCACGCTCCCGCACGGCGCAGCGCCGGCGCAGGATGCGCAGGCGGACGGCGCGCGCCGCATCCTGATCGTGGAAGACA
Source organism: Massilia sp. (assembly GCF_031995545.1). Classification (GTDB taxonomy): domain Bacteria; phylum Pseudomonadota; class Gammaproteobacteria; order Burkholderiales; family Burkholderiaceae_D; genus Telluria. Next base: position 82,810 of record NZ_DAMAGA010000020.1, on the reverse strand, counting down.
ATGCCGACGCCTGCGCGGTGCTGCGCATGCTGCTCGAACTCGAAGGCCACCAGGTGGCGATCGCGGTCGACGGCCACGCCGGCCTGGCGCTGGCGCTGGAAGGGCGTTTCGACGCCATCGTGTGCGACATCGGCCTGCCCGGCATCGACGGCTATGAACTGATGCAGCGCCTGCGCGCATCCGGCCTGGAACGCCCGCACGAACGGCGTCCGCTGGCGGTGGCACTGTCCGGCTACGGCCAGCCGAGCGACCGCGAACGCGCCATGGCGGCCGGGTTCGACCGCTACCTGGTCAAGCCGGTCGAACCCGGCGTGCTGGTCGAAGCGCTGGCAAGCGTGCCGGCGGTTGGCGCTGCCGTCTTGTAGAATGCGGCGCGCCGTGCTTTGACGCGCTGCGCTGTGGTTTCCCTCAACCCCTTCTCGAACAATTCCATGCACAGTGCCCCGGTCTCGCAACGCCTCCGTTCCCTGGTCCGCTCCATGCCGCGCACCGGCATCACGCTGAGCGAACTGATTCACCGCGTCGGCAGCGACGGCCTGCTGATCCTGGTGGCGCTGCTGACGCTGGTGTTCCTGATCCCGGTCTCGATTCCCGGCGTGAGCACCGTGTTCGGCGCCGCCATCCTCCTGATCGGCATCAGCCGCCTGCTGCGGCGCGACCTGTGGATTCCAGCCAGGCTGCAGCACCGCGTGATCGGCACCCGCAAGCTGCGCCCGCTGCTGCGCAAGGCGCTGTCGTGGCTGAAGAAGATCGAATACGTCAGCCGCCCGAACCGCATCGGCTGGCTGGTGGCCGACGGTGCGATGGACCTGGTCAACAGCGCGGCACTGATCCTGGGCGCGGTGCTGCTGATGATGCCGTTCGGGCTGATCCCGTTCAGTAACACCTTCCCGGCGGTGGCGATCCTGTTCCTGGCGATCGGGCTGCTGCAGAGGGATGGCGTCAGCGTGCTGCTGGGGCATGTCGGCAATCTAGTGACGATCGTGTATTTCGCGGTGCTGATCGGCGGCGGCGGCCTGGCGGCGCGCGAAGTGTTCGAGCGGCTGTCCGCCTGATTCACTATTGGGGCCGCGAACCCTACGCGAACAGCTTGCGCAGGCGCGCGACCGCCTCCTCGATCCGCTCGTACTTGGTCGCATACGAAAACCGCACATGGCGCCCTGGCGCCGCCACCCCGAAATCGTCGCCCGGCACGATCGCCACGTGCGCACGATGCAGCACTTCCAGCGCGAACGCCGCGCTGTCGCCGCGCAGCGGGTGATTCACCGCGCTGATGTCGGCGTACACATAGAACGCGCCATCCGGCATCACCGGCACGCCGAAGCCCAGTTCGCGCAGGGCCGGCACCAGGTAGTCGCGGCGGCGCTGGAATTCCAGGCGGCGCTGTTCGAACGTCGCCAGCGCCTCGGGATGGAAGCAGGCCAGCGCCGCATGCTGGGCCACGGTCGGGGCGCAAATGAACAGGTTCTGGGCCAGCTTCTCGAAGGTCGGCACCAGGCTGTCCGGCACCACCAGCCAGCCCAGGCGCCAGCCGGTCATGTTGAAGTACTTGGAGAAGCTGTTGACGGTGATGACGTCCTCGCTCAGGCTCAGCGCGCTCACCGGCTTGTGGTCGTACGACAGTCCCTGGTAGATCTCGTCGACGATGGCGAAGCCGCCGCGCGCACGGGTTGCATCGAGCATCTCGCGCAGCTGCTGCGGCGTCATCGAGGTGCCGGTCGGATTCGAGGGCGACGCCACCAGCACGCCGCGCGTGCGTCCGGTCCAGCGTTCGTGGATGTGGGCGGCGCTCAGCTGGTAGCGGTCTTCGTGCGAGGACGGCACCAGCACCGGCGTGCCGCCGAAGCTTGATACGAAGTGGCGGTTGCACGGGTAGCAGGGATCGGGCATCAGCACTTCGTCGCCCTCGGCTACCAAGGCGGCGCAGGCCAGCAGCAGGCCGGCCGAGGCGCCGGCGGTGATCACGATGCGGCGCGGATCGATGTCCAGGCCCTGCACGGCGGCGTAGTGGCCGGAAATGGCTTCGCGCAGCTCGCGCAGGCCGAGCGATTCGGTGTACTGGGTCACGCCGCCACGGATCGCTTCCATCGCGGCCTGGGCCACGATATCGGGCGCGGTGAAATCGGGCTCGCCGACGCTCATGCTGATCACGTCGTGGCCGGCGCGTTTGAGTTCGCCGGCGGCTTTCACCATCTCCATCACGCGGAACGGTTCGATGGCGTGCACGCGCTGCGCTACTTGCAGGGCGCGCGCGGCCTGGGTGTCGGGGGAAGTCTGAATGGTGGACATGCTTGCAGCCGGAAAGAATGGGACGGAGACCGGCTATTCTAACGGAGCAGCCGCGCCTGCGTGCGCGGCTTCCTGAACTGCACCCGCGTGTGCGGCGTGCACGGCTCCCCGTACTGCGCCAGGAGCCTAGCGGTGCGCCTGGTGCGCCGCCGTCAGGCGCCGCATCAGCGGCAGCGCCGCCAGTGCGATGAACGTGCAGGCGATCGCCGCCAGTCCCAGCTTGTTGAACAGGCTGGTATAGATCGGCAGCGTCTGCAGCGGGTCGCTCATCCCCTGCGGCACGCTGGCCATGGTGGCGACCACGCCGCCCAGGTATTGCGAGATGCCCACCGCGACATAGTAGGCGCCCATCATGAAGCCGCCCATGCGCGCCGGCACGTAGCGCGCGATCATCGCCAGACCCAGGCCGCTCACCAGCAGTTCACCGAGCGAATACAGGCCGTAGCCGGCGATCATGATCCACGACGAGGTCAGGCCATCGACGGCGAAGGCGCCGGCCACGCCGTAGGTGAAGAAGCCTGCCGCCACCACCACGAAGCCGAGCGCGAACTTGGCCGCGATCGACAGGTCGAAGCGGCTGCCGCTGGCGCGAGTGTACGCCAAGGCCAGCACCGGGCTCAGGATCATGATCCAGATCGCGTTCAGGGCCTGGAACTGGCCCGGCGACCAGGTGAACAGGTGGGCGCCGAACAGGGTGAAGTCGAGGTCCACGTTACGCAGCGCGAACAGCGACAGCGACGTCGACATCTGCTGGTAGAAGATGAAGAAGAACACGGTCTGCAGCGTCAATACCAGCGCCGCCGCCATGCCGGCGCGTTCGCTCGCTTCGCTGGTGCGGATCAGGTACACGAAGATGCCCAGCACCACGATGCCGGCCACGTACACGAACAGGCGCGCCAGCCACTGGTATTCGAGGATGGTGGCCGATGCCGCCACCGCGATCACGCCGCCGCCCAGCACCAGCGCCAGCTTGCCCCAGTCGAGCGGCAGCGCGTCCGGCGGCGAGCCGATATGAGAAATAGTCCGGCGCAGCACGCCCACGGTCAGGAGGCCCACCCACATGCCGACGCTGCACACCGCGAACGCCACGTGCCATCCGAGTTCGCCGGCGTAATGGGCATTGACGTAGTCCTTGAGCGCCGGCGTGGCCAGCATCGAGACCGTGGAGCCGATGTTCACCGCCATGTAGTACATGGTGAAGGCGCTGTCGATGCGGGCATCGTCGCCTTCATAGATCTTGCGCACCAGGTTGGCGGTGTTGGGCTTGAACAGGCCGTTGCCGACCACGATCACGCCCAGCGCCGAGAAGGTGAGCCAGGTATTGGTGGTGGGGATGGCCATCAGCGCATAGCCGAGCGACAGGATGATCGCGCCGATCACCATGCAGCGCCGGGTGCCGAGCACGCGGTCGCCGATCCAGCCGCCGATGGCCGGCGCCACGTAGATCAGGGCCGCCGCCGCACCCCATACCAAGGTAGCTCGCGTATCGTCGAAGCCGAGGCGCTGCACCAGGAAGTAGACGATCAGCGCCTGCATGCCGTAGTAGCCGAAGCGCTCCCACAGTTCGATCAGGAAGACGGTAGTGAAGGAGCGCGTCTGGCTCGGAAGTGTCCCGGCGCGCGCGGGAGAATGCTGCATGTTCATGAAGATCCTTGCATGACGGCCGCGGGTCGTGAACCCCGTGCCGACCGTCGGCCAAAGCGGCGATGCTATGCCAGTTGCCGCGAATATGCAATCTTGACAGGCGTTCGCGGCATGGCGCCGGCCGCACCCGATGTTGTGTGCGCGAGCGTACCGACGCACCAGCCTGCCGGCCTAGACTGGGCCTCAGTGCACAGCGACAGGCGAGGGCGCATGACGGAAGTGGCGGTGATCGGTGGCGGTGTGGCGGGACTGGCGTGCGCGGTGGCGCTGGCCGAACGCGGCATCGCACTGACGGTGATCGAAGGCGCGCAGCAGCTCGGCGGGCGCGCCAGCTCGTGGCGCGAGCCAGGCAGCGGCGACGTGGTCGACATCGGCCCGCACATCTTCCATACCGAATACCACAACATGCTGGCGCTGCTCGACCGCCTCGGCACGCGCGACCTGATCTCGTGGCAAAGCGGCGAAGTGCTGACCATCGCCAGCAAGCCGCGTCCCACCGTGCTGCGCCAGACGCCGCTGCTGGCGCCCTTCGGCCTGGTGCCGAGCATCCTGCGCGCGCCCGGCCTCGGCCTGACCGACTACCTGTCGATGGCGCGCACCGGCTGGCGCGGCATGTGCTTCGGCGAAGAACAGGTGGCCGAACTCGATCGCATCTCGGCGCTCGACTTCCTGCGCGGGCAAGGCCTGAGCGAACGGATGATCGACTGGTGGTGGCGCTTCGCCGCGATGGTGGTGACCAACGTGCCGCTGGAGCGCTGTTCGGCCGCTTCGCTGATGCGCATCCACGCGCAGCTCAGCGGCTACCGCGGCCTGCAGTTCGGTTTCGCCAAAGTCGGGCTGGGCGAGCTGTACACCGAGCAGGCGACGCGCATGGTGCGCGAGGCCGGCGGCCAGGTGCGCGTTGGCGTGCCGGCGACGGCGCTGTTGGGCAGCGAGCGGATCGAAGGCGTGCAGCTGGCCGACGGCAGCCGCATCGCCACGCCGCATGTCGTGAGCGCGCTGCCGCCGCAGCAGCTGGCCGCGTTGCTGCCGCCGGCATGGCGCGATCGCGCGCCGTTCGACGCGCTGCAGCGCTTCGAGCCGAGCCCCTATATCTGCGTGTATCTGTGGTTCGACCGCCCGCTCGGCATGCAGCGCTTTTGCACCCACCTGTATTCGCCCGAGCGCCTGAACTACGACTTCTATGACCTGAGCCAGATCCGCAGCGGCTGGGAAGGGCGGCCGAGCGTGGTGGCGTCGAACATCATCTACAGCCACCGCGCGCATCACCTGGGCGACGAGCAGATCGTGCGCGCCACGGTCGATGAACTGGCCGAATTCGTTCCGGCAGCGAAGGCGGCGCGCGTGGTGCGCGCCGACATTCACCGCGTGCCGATGGCGATTGCCTGCGCGACGGTCGGCTTCGAGGGCATGCGCCCGCACGCGCGCTCGCCGCTGCCGGGGCTGACGCTGGCCGGCGACTGGGTGCAGACTCACATGCCGTGCACGATGGAAGGCGCGGCCAAATCCGGCTTCATGGCTGCCGAAGCGGTGCTGGCGCAGCAAGGCGTCGAAGCGCGGCTGGCCCAGGATGCGCGCATGTACGACGATCTGGCCGGCCTGGCACGGCGCCTGTACCTGCTTACAACTTCGCGACATTCTGTCGACAATAAAGCCGAAAACAGGCCGTGTTGACAACCTAGAATCTCCCACGATCGAACATCACGCCGGCCGCGTCCGGCCAACAATCATTGGGGATTCGCATGCATCAACACATCAAGACCACCGCCATGATGGCCGCCTGCGCGCTGTTGCTGGCCGCCTGCGGCAGCTCGGACGACGACCCGGTGCCGGTGACGCCGCCGCCGGTGGCGCAGCCGCAGCCGCAACCGCCGGTGGTGACGCCGGAGCCGGTCGTGACCAAGCTCGAAGTGCTGTCCAGCAGTGCGCGCGCGATGGACAGCGTCGCCTTCTACGGCGGCGCGGCCTACGTCTCGCTGGCCAACAGCAAGACCGAAGGCTCGGCCGTGATGCGCGCCACGCTGCCGCTCACCACTGCGTCGAACTGGAGCCCGGTCGGCATGGGTGGGTGCGCGATGGCGCCGCAGGGCGACTTCATCATGCGCTCGCCGCGCATCAAGATGGTGGGCGAGAACATGTGGCTGATGCAGCCGTGGGCCGACACGCCGGACACCATGAACGAACCGTCGACCTGCACCCTGATGGCCAGCACCGCCAGCTTCATTCCGCGCGACCAGGACCTGAAGGTCTGTAACGAGTACTTCTGCGAGACGCTGTCGATGCAGGACATCGAGCTGCACAACGGCCGCCTGTACAGCAACGCCGGCGGCGGCAACAACCTGTTGACTTCGAAGGACAGCGGCGCCACCTGGCAGGTGGTGCGCGGCTCGAAAGAGTCGATAATGTGCTACAGCTCCAAGTTCCACTTCATCGGCGACCGCCTGTTCGTCGGTGGCGAATGCCCGCTCGACATGGCCTTCGTCGAGTCGTACCGGATGAACGCCGATGGCAGCAAGCTGGCCAGCGAAGACAAGCTGCCGATGACGTTGCCGGACCTGGAAAACCGCAACGTCCAGTTCATCGATTCGGTCGAGGGCACCAAACAGGTGTTCGTCGGCGTTGAAGGCGGCCTGCTGCGCAGCGAAGACAGTGGCGCCAGCTTCAAGTTCGTGATCCACGAACCGCTTACCGACGCCAAGGGCTACCCGTACATCGGCGCCTTCCTGGCGCTGAAGGACAAGCCATCGACTCTGGTAATCGGCGGCTTCGACAAGATGCACGGCCGTCCTTACCTGGCCTGGTCGAAGGACGGCGGCAGCACCTGGACCGATATCTCGAGCATGGTGCCGGGCTATGCCAACAAGGCCGATGACGAACACGGCACCGGTTCGGTCAGCGCGATCATGCAGGATCCGCAGGGCCGCATCATCGTGGTGGTCAACGAGCGCGCGGATGGCCAGGGTCGCCTGATGCAGCTGACGCTGGGCGACAAGTAATCTCCGAAGCACGTCATTGCCGCCAGCGCGGCAATGACGTGGTGGCGGCCAGGGACGGCGTGCATGCACGTCGCTTTTTTTGTATTCACGTTGCCTTCAGCTCGCGGCAATGTAGCGAATCAACGCTGTTTCATCCGCTGAAATTCTGTCATGCTCTCGCCTGCGGCGCCCCGGCTCCGCACCGTTCATAACAACGAGAATGACGACATGACAAACGCCACGATCGCCCGACTGGTGCTGTGCCTCTTCGCCAGCCCGCTCGCCATCGCCCAGAACGCCGACCGCCAGCTGCAAGGCGTCTCGCGCAACCAGAACACCCTCGAGATCGCGACCAACGACGGCCGCTACCTGATCAAGCCGTATTCGAGCACGATCGTCGAGACCACCTTCATCCCCAAGGGCGAACGGTTCAATCCCGCCTCGCACGCCGTGATCCTGGCGCCGACCGCGGTGCCGGCCACGCTGAAGGACGAGGGCGCGCGTGTCGTGCTTGCCACCGAGGGCATCACGGTCACCGTCGACAAGCGGCCATTCCGCATCAGCTACGCCTATAAAGGCAATCCACTGGTGGCCGAGAAGCGCGGCTTCGGCCGCATCGACGGCCACGACAGCATCGAGTTCGCGCTGAGCGACGGCGAGGCGCTGTACGGCGCCGGCGCGCGCGCGGTCGGCATGAACCGGCGCGGCAACCGGTTCCGCCTGTACAACAAGGCCGACTACGGCTACGGCGCGCGTTCCGAGCTACTGAACTACACGATTCCGGTCGCGCTGTCGTCGAAGAAGTACGCGATCCACTTCGACAACCCGCAGACCGGCTGGCTCGATTTCGACAGCCGCAAGGACGGCACGCTGCGCTACGAAGTGATCGGCGGACGCAAAACCTATCAGGTGGTGGCCGGCGAGAGCTGGGACCAGGTCATGGAGGGCTACACCGGCCTCACCGGCCGTCAGCCGCTGCCGCCGCGCTGGGCTTTCGGCAACTTCGCCAGCCGCTTCGGCTACAAGAGCGAAGCCGAGACGCGCGCCGTGGTCGACAAGTTCGCGCAAGAGAAGATTCCGCTCGACGCCGTGGTGCTCGACCTGTACTGGTTCGGCAAGACGGTCAAGGGCACCATGGGCAATATGGCGTGGGACCGCGACACCTTCCCGCAGCCCGAAAAGATGATGGCCGACTTCAAGGCCAAAGGCGTCAAGACCGTGGTCATCACCGAGCCGTTCGTGCTCACCACCTCCAACCGCTGGCAGGATGCGGTGGCGAAGGACGTGCTGGCCAAGGACAAGGACGGCAAGCCGTTCGTCTACGACTTCTATTTCGGGAACACCGGCCTGATCGACCTGTACAAGCAGGAAGGGCGCGACTGGTGGTGGAACATCTACCGCGACCTGAAGGCGGGCGGCGTTACCGGCTGGTGGGGCGACCTGGGCGAACCGGAGCTGCATCCGTCCGCGCTGCAGCACGCCACCGGCTCGGCCGACCAGGTACACAATATCTACGGCCACGACTGGGCGCGCCTGATCGCCGAGGGCTACAAAAAAGAGTTCCCGAACGAGCGCCCGTTCATCCTGATGCGCGCCGGTTACTCGGGCTCGCAGCGCTTCGGCATGATCCCGTGGTCGGGTGACGTCAGCCGCAGCTGGGCGGGTCTGCAATCGCAGATGGAGATCTCGCTGCAGATGGGCATGCAGGGCCTGGCCTACATGCACTCGGACCTGGGCGGTTTCGCCGGCCCGGTGCTGGACGACGAATTGTACGTGCGCTGGCTGCAGTACGGCGTGTTCCAGCCGATCTTCCGCCCGCACGCGCAGGACGCGGTGCCGTCCGAACCGGTGTTCCGCTCTGAGCGCACCAAGGTGCTGGCGCGCGAAGCGGTGTGGCTGCGCTACGCCATGCTGCCGTATAACTACACGATCGCCTTCGACAACCAGCAGACCGGCATGCCGCTGATGCGGCCCCTGATGTTCGTCGAGACCGACCCCGATAAACCGTTCGAGCGCGCCTCGACCTACCTGTGGGGCCCGGACTTCCTGGTGGCGCCGGTGACCGAGCCGGGTGCCACCCGTACCGACGTGTATTTCCCGAACAGCGGCAGCGTATGGTTCGACTTCCATACCGGCCAGGTGCATCGCGGCGGCGTGCTGGAAACCGTGCGCCCGGTCGAAGCGAACATCCCGGTCTATGTGCGCGCCGGCGCGTTCGTGCCGATGGCGAAGGTGGTGCAGACCACGCGCGACTACAACAGCCGCCAGATCGACCTGCATTACTACCATGACGCCTCGGTACCGGCGTCGAACGGCAAGCTGTACGACGACGACGGCGAGACCGCCAATGCGTTCGAAGCGGGCAAGTACGAGATCGTGCGCTTCACCAGCCGCCACCAGGACGGCAAGCTGGCGATCGGCTTCGCCACCGAGACCGGCAAGGCGATGGCGGCCGCCGAACGCGGCTTCTCGCTGAAGGTCCACAACGTGCGCAGCAAGCCGCGCGCGGTCACGCTCGGCGGCAGTGCGGCGCGCTTCACCTGGAACGCGCAGCAGCACCTGCTGGAAGTGAGCATCCCGGCGCGCAAGGGCCAGGACGCGCAGGTGGCGATCACGCTGTAAGCCTGATGGCAGGGCATGCCGGCGCGGACCTTTGGCTACGCGTCGGTGTGTCACCGAACGTCGCGCCGTTGGCTTGTTGGCTACAGTGGGAACACTATGTAAAGGAGTTCCCATGACCACCCCCACCGGCAAGACCCCGATTCCCTACCAGTCCGGCTTCGAACGCGTCGCCATCCACGAAGCGGAAACCATCCACGCGTTGCAGAACGTGTTCGCCGGCATGGCGCACAAGGTGGCCGAGGCCGAGGGTCACGCCAACCGCGCCGTGCACGCCAAGGGCCACGCGCTGGTGCGCGCCAGACTCACGGTGCTCGATAACCTGCCGCCCGAACTGGCACAGGGTCTGTTCGCGCAGGCGGGCAGCTACGACGTGTTGATGCGCTGGTCGTCGCCGCCGGCCGAACAGCTGCCGGACGGCGTCTCGACGCCGCGCGCGGTGGCGTTCAAGGTGCTGCAAGTGCCGGGCGAGCGCCTGGACCTTGAGAAGCAGGGCCGTTCGCAGGACTTCCTGATGGTGAATGGACCGGCATTCTCGGCGCCCGATCCGCAAGCCTTCCTGAAGAACGTCAAGCTGCTGGCGGCCACCACCAACCGCAGCGAGACCGGCAAGAAGGTGATTTCCGCCGTGCTGCGCGGCGCCGAAGCGGCGGTCGAAGCGCTGGGCGGCGAGAGCGGCAAGCTGAAATCGATGGGCGGCGAGCCGCAGCACCATCCGCTGGGCGAAACCTATTTCAGCCAGACCCCGTACCTGTACGGCCGCTACATGGCCAAGCTGTCGCTGGCGCCGATCGACCCGCAACTGATGGCGCTCGACGGCGCCGGCATCGACAGCGAAGACGACGCCCAGCGCGACGCCATCGCGCGCCATTTCGCGACCCAGGGCGGCGAATGGGAGCTGCGCGTGCAGCTGAACGTCGACGTGGACCGGATGCCGATCGAGGACGCCTCGGTCGAGTGGCCGCAAGACCTGAGCCCATTCGTCGCGGTGGCGCGCATCCGCGCCGAGCCGCAATCGAGCTGGAACGACGGTTCGCAGCGCCTGGAAGACGAAACCGCCTTCGACCAGTGGAACTGCCTGGCCGCCCACCGTCCCATCGGCGCGATCAACCGCGCGCGCCGCGAAGTAATGAAAACCTCGCGCGAATTCCGCTCGTCCTTCAACCGCTGCCCGATCCACGAACCATCGGCGTAAAGGTAGGACAGTCCGGGCCGTGCAGCCACGTGGGGTTGGCCTGGGCGGCCCCGCGGTCCGCCGCCGACGCGTTCAACCACCGCGTAAACAACCCACCCGTCTCACCGCGCCACGATCAACCGCAACCCCAATCCAATAAACACCGCCCCCGCAATCCGATCCAGCCACATCCCCGCACGCGGCGTCCGATTCAACCACTGGCCCACGGCGCCGGAGAAGTATCCGAGCAAGCCAAAGATCAGCGCGGCCTGCAGCGTGAACACGATCCCCAACAGCCCGATCTGCAGATTCGCATCCCCGCGCGCCGCCACCACGAACTGCGGCAAGAACGACAGGAAAAACAGCACCACCTTCGGATTGATCGCCGCCGCCACCAGCCCCTTGGCGAACAGCCGCAGCGCCGGCTCGTCCGGCGCGCCTTCAGCTGCCACGCGCGCTCCGCCACGGCTGCGAATCGCTCCCCATCCCATCCAGATCAGGTACAAGCCACCGACCACCTTCAGCGCCGTGAACGCCGTCGGCGACGCCGCGATCAGCGCGCTCACCCCGATCACCGCCAGCACCGTATGGCTGATGCAGCCCATGGCGCAGCCCAGGCCGAAGGCGATGCCGCGCAGGCGGCCCTTGGCGATACCGGTGCTGAGCACCATCAGGTTGTCGGGACCGGGAGAGAGGGTAATGAGGACGGCGGCGGCCAGGAAGCCGAAGAACTGTTCCGGAGTGAGCATGACGGGTGGCGAAAGTGAGCGGGGCGGACAGCATAACGCATGTCCGCCCCGCCGTCATGATGCCAGGGCGCCGCCCGCCCGCCCCATCACGCCTTCTTGCAGCTGATTTCCTTGGCGTTCACGCCCCACTTGAGCGTGATCTTGCCCTGGTGTTCCTTGAACTCGTCCTGGCGGTTGCCGTAGGCGATACCGCTGCCGCTAGGCTCGCCGCGCAGCAGCAGTTTCTGGTCGCCGCGCTGGGCTACCATCGATTTCGGCGTGGTATCGAAGAAGGTGGCCTGCAGTTTTTCGCCGCCGCAGGTGTAGTTCACCGGGCCGGTGGTCTTGACCAGCTTGTACTTGGTCTGCAGTTCCAGCATGCGGGTACCGTAGGCGTTGCTGATGCACGAGCCCATTTGCTTGTCGCCGGCGCACTTCTTGACGCCTTCCCACCATTTGGTGTGGTCTTCCTGCACTTGCTTCTTGTCGCCTTCGTCGACCTTTTCCAGTGCCGAGCGGTACAGCGCGTAGACCAGGCCTTCGGCTTCGGTGGAACCCGGATGGGCGCAGACCTGCGCTTCTTCCTTGCCGATGCCCTTGGCGCAGAATCCAGGCATCGAGACGGCTTGGGCGCCCGCCGAGACCAGCAGGGCGGTTGCGAGAATAGTCAGTTGTTTCATGATGCCTCCTTGATGAAGATGGCGGCCGGCGCGTCGTGCGCGGCCACGAAAAATGGTCGGGTCAGTGTTTGATGGCGCCCGGATCGAGTTCGATCCAGGTCGGCGTGTGGTCGCTCGGCTTCTCGCGTCCGCGCATGAACTTGTCGACACCCGCGGCTTTGAGTGCCGGCTGCAGCTTGGGACTGAGCAGCAGGTGGTCGATGCGCAGCCCGGCGTCGCGCCCGAAGGCGTTGCGGAAGTAATCCCAAAAGGTATAAATCGTTTCGTCCGGATGCAGGTGGCGCAGCGAATCGAGCCAGCCTTGCGCGATCAGGCGCTCGAACGCGGCGCGCGTCTCCGGGCGGAACAGGGCGTCGTCAAGCCAGCGCTCCGGCTTGTAGACATCGCGCTCGGTCGGGATGACATTGAAGTCGCCCATCAGCACCGCCGGCACGCCGGCTTGCACCAGCTCGGCGCCGCGCGTGATCAGGCGTTCCATCCAGGCCAGCTTGTAGTCGAACTTGGGGCCGGGCGCCGGGTTCCCGTTGGGCAGGTACAGGCAGGCGATCAGCACGCCCTGGTACACCGCCTCGATGTAGCGGCTTTGTTCGTCCGCAGGGTCGCCCGGCAGGCCGCGCTGGACTTCCTGGGCCGGCTCGCGCGTGATGATGGCGACGCCGTTCCAGCTTTTCTGGCCGTGCCACAGGGCGTGGTAGCCGGCATCGAGGATCGCCTGTTCCGGAAACTTCTCCTGTGGCGCCTTCAGCTCCTGCAGGCAGACGACATCGGGTTTACGCTCCTCGAGGTAGTGCAGGAGGGCGTCGAGCCTGCTGTTGATGCTGTTGACGTTGTAGGTGGCGAGAAGCATGGAATCTCCGTTCGGGTTGAGGCTATTGTGACAACAGTTTCGGTTTTCAGGCGCACGGGTTGCCGCTCAGGCAATGTCCTATATGCCTGATGTGGCATTTTCTTATGGCAAATTATTCGTTTTTACATATAAAACTTTGCTTTATACTCCCACGATTGAATTTTCGCCGTCTGGAGCACCCATGATCACCCGCCGCCATCTCATCCTGTCCGCCTTTGCCGTCAGCAGCACGCTCGCTGCCGGCCTGGCCCACGCCGACCAGCTGGCGGACATCAAGCAGAAAGGGCAGATCGTGTTCGGCGTGCTCGGCACCGACGAACCGAACAGCTTCATCGATCCCAAAACGCGCCAGCTGGTCGGCTACGAAATCGACCTGGCCACGGCGGTGGCAAAGAAGATCGGCGTCAAGCCGGTGTTCAAGCAGATGGCGGTCGCGGCCCGCATTCCCGAGCTGCAGCAGGGCCACGTCGACATCCTGGCCGCCACGCTCACCCACAACAAGGAACGCGAATCGCAGGTCGACTTCGCGCTGACCCATTTCGTCACCGGCTCCAAGATCATGGTGCGCGCCGGCAGCGGCATCACGGCACTGAACCAGCTGGCCGGCAAGAAGGTGGTCACGGTGCGCGGCGGCACCCAGGAAACCAATATCCGCGCCGCCGTGCCGACTGCCCAGGTGGTGACCTTCGAGAACACCCAGCAGGCGTTCCAGGCGCTGCGCCAGGGCAAGGGCGTCGCTTACGTGAACGACGAATCGTCGCTGCTGGCCGACTACGGCAAGCTGGGTGCGGCCGCGAAGGGCTTCACCATCCTGGCGCCGTCGATCGGCAATGAATCGATCGCGCTCGGCCTGCGCAAGGGCGAGAAGGGCCTCAAGAACGTGGTCGACGCCACCCTGCGCGAGCTGGAAGCCAGCGGCGCGGCCGAGCAGCTGTTCAACAAGTGGTATGGCCCGGGCACCCGCGCCAACATCGCCAAGCGCAACTTCAAGATCAGCACCGACAAGATCTGAGTCAGTCCTTGCAGTTTTTCGATCCCGCCATCCTGCAGTCCGGCCAGTATCATGACTGGCTGGTGCAGGGCCTCGTCCTGTCGCTTCAGCTGACGGTGGTCAGCTTCGCCTTTGCGCTACCGTTCGGCGCGCTGGTGGCAGTGATGCGCACGTCAACTTTCGCGCCGCTGCGCGCGATCGGCGCCACGGTCGTGGAAGCGATCCGCAACGTGCCGCTGCTGGCGCACCTGCTGTTCTGGTACTTCGCCTTCCCCGAGCTGCTGCCGGAAGCCGCGCGCGAAGTCCTGTACGCCAACAACCCGGAAGCCGTGTGCGCCGTGATCGCCTTGAGCCTGTACAGCGGCGTGCACATGGCCGAGGACATCCGCAGCGGCATCCGCGCGGTGCCGCCAAGCCAGCTGGAGGCCGCCCGCTCGCTCGGCCTGGGCCGCGCGGCCAGCGTGCGCCTGGTGCTGCTGCCGCAGGCGCTGCGCGCCTCGGTGCCGCCGCTGCTGTCGCAGACCGTCAACCTGTGGAAGGACACCAGCGTGGCCACCGTGATCGGCGCGGCCGAGATGATGTACCAGGCCGCGCGCGTCGAGACCGCGAGTTTCCGCAGCGTCGAGGCATTCACCTTCGCCACGCTGGCCTACCTGACCGTGTCGCTGCTGATCTCGGGCGCGGCCCACCTGTACCAGCGCCGCTATCCGGTGCGTCCGGCATGAAGGTGAACACATGCTGGAACTGATCGATACCTACTGGCTGTATTTCCTGGTCGGCCAATACCCGGACGGTCCGCTCGGCGGGCTGGTGCTCACGATATTGCTGTCCGCCGCCGCGCTGGTGCTGGCCATGCCGCTCGGCCTGATGCTGGGCATCGCCCGCGTCAGCCCGTACCGCGCATTGCGCTGGCCGACTTCGGTGCTGGTGCAGCTGGTGCGCGCGGTGCCGCTGCTGCTGGTGCTGTTCTGGGTCTACTTCTTCCTGCCGGCAGTCACCGGCATCAAGACCGGCCAGGCCAGCACCATGCTGATCGTGCTGGTGCTGTTCGACAGCGTCTACCTGGCCGAGATCGTCGCGGCGGGCATCCGCGCGCTGCCGAAAGGGCAGCTGGAAAGCGCGCGTTCGCTCGGCCTGGGCTACGGCGCCGCGCTGCGCCTGGTGGTGCTGCCGCAGACGCTGAAGAACGGCCTGCCGTCGATCGTCAGCCAGCTGGTCTCGACCATCAAGGCGACCTCGCTCGGCTACATCATCGGCCTGTCCGAAGTCTCGTTCATCGCCACCCAGATCAACACCCTGGTGTTTACCCAGGCGGTACAGGTGTACCTGATCCTGGCGCTGACGTACTTCATCCTGTGTTTCGGCCTGTCGCGACTGGCCTTCCTGCTCGAGCGGCGTTTGCAGCGCCGTCCGGTGCAGGCTTCCTGAGAGTTTTAAGCGATGATCGTTCTCGATAAAGTCAACAAGTGGTACGGCGACTATCACGCCCTGGTGGACATCACCGAGCAGGTCGCGCAGAACGAGGTGCTGGTGGTGTGCGGCCCGTCGGGTTCTGGCAAGTCGACCCTGATCCGCACCCTCAACCGGCTCGAGGAAATCGACGGCGGCCGCATCGCGATCGGCGGCCAGGATATCCATGCCAAGGGCGCGGACGTGAACGCGCTGCGCGCCGGCATCGGCTTCGTGTTCCAGAGCTTTAACCTGTTCCCGCACCTGACGGTGCTGGAGAACTGCATGCTGGCGCCGGTGCAGCTCAAACGCGCCACCAAGGCAGAGGCGCGCGAGTACGCGCTGCAGCTGCTGGAACGGGTCGGCCTGGCGCACAAGCAGGACGCCTATCCGAGCGCGCTGTCCGGCGGCCAGCAGCAGCGCGTGGCGATCGCGCGTGCGCTGGCGATGCGCCCGCCGATCATGCTGTTCGACGAGCCGACCAGCGCACTCGATCCGGAAATGGTGGGCGAAGTGCTGCAGGTGATGCGCTCGCTCGCCGGCGAGGGCATGACCATGGTCTGCGTGACCCACGAGATGGGCTTCGCGCGCGACGTCGCCGACCGCATCTGGTTCATGGCCGAAGGGAAGATCCTGGAAAAGGCGACGCCGCAGGAATTCTTCGCCAACCCGCAGCACCCGCGCGCGCAGCAGTTCCTGGCCGACCGCCGGCGCGACTAGCTTTCGCGCCGGCTGCGGGCCGGCTGCGGGCTGGCTGCGGGTCGGCTGCGCGTTGGCTGATAATATGCGCGCATCCCAAGTGCATCGAAGGAAGCCCCTCATGGCGCACCAATCCATCCTCACGTTTTCCACCAGCGGCCGCGGTACACGCGAGATCACCGGCGACGTTGCCGCCGTGGTTGCAGCATCCGGGCTGCAATGCGGCCTGGCGCACGTCTTCGTCCAGCACACCAGCTGTTCGCTGCTGCTCACCGAGAACGCCGACCCTGACGTACGGCGCGACCTGGAGACGATCGTGGCGCGGCTGGCGCCGGACGGCGACCCGGCCTATCGCCATGACGCCGAGGGGCCGGATGACATGTCCGCCCACGGCCGCAGCATGCTGACCGATACCGGTCTCACGATCCCGGTGGGCAGCGGACGGCTCCTGCTCGGCACCTGGCAGGGCATCTACCTGTGGGAGCACCGCACCGCGCCGCACCGGCGCAAGGTGGTGGTGACGGTGATGGGCTAAGAACCTATCCCGGTAGGTTCCAAGGCATATGCATGCCATGTGCCCGGCATGAAATGCGGGCCGGGCGTAGATTCGGCGCCGGGCTTCTGGTAGCGTTGTCTGGTTGCGCCCGCGCCGGGCGCGGGTGGCGGCTGCGATGCCACGCGTTCCTCACCTCATCCAGGGAAGATCATGCATGCCGACGACGCCATCCGAAAACGCTTCCATCTCACGCTGCTGGCGCTCGCCGCCATCCTCGCTCTGCTGGCCTGGGAACACCTGAACGGCGGGGTGGCCTCGCACCACCTGCTGGCCAATCCCGATCTGCCGGCGGTATCGAACTGGTGGGGATTGCTGCTGGTGCCGCTGCTGGCCTGGTCGACCGTGGGCCAGGTCCAGCGGCGCCGGGCGCGCGCCCGTGTCGCACCGAAATTTTCCCCATTGGCCGGCTTCCTGTGCGCGCTGGCCTATGGCGCGCTGTTGTCGGCGCTGTTCGCGCACGGTAGTGCCGTGGTCGACTATGCCTTCTTCGGTCTGCTGGCGCTGGCCCTGGTGGTGCGCCTGTGGCATGCCGAATACCTGCTTGGCTTCGTGCTTGGCATGGCGTTCGTCACCGGGCCGATCCTGCCGGCGATGTTCGGCGCGCTCATCGCGCTGTTCTCCTGGCTCGTGCAGTCGGCGGCGCTCGCCGTGTGGCGCAAGCTGCGCTCGCGGCGCGGCCTGGCGTAGCAGTTGCCGCTATCGGATGCCGTCACTCACCGGAGGAGCAACATGCTGTATGAAGGAAGCTGTCATTGCCGCGCCATCGTGTTCGAGGTCGAAGGGACAATCGACGGCGCGCTGGCCTGCAACTGCTCGATCTGCCGCCGCCGCGGTTCGCTGCTGTGGTTCGTGCCGCACGAGCAGCTGCGCCTGAAAACTCCCGCTGCCGCGGCCAGCGTGTACACCTTCAACAAGCACGTGATCCAGCATCGCTTCTGCGCCACCTGCGGCATCCATTCCCATGGCGAAGGCAGCGACCCGCAGGGCAACGTCACGGCCGCGATCAATCTGCGCTGCATCGACGGCATCGACCTGGACGCCATCCCGGTCCGGCACTACGACGGCAGGTCGCATTGAGCCTGCGCGCCGGCTCCGGGTTGTGGCGCCTGGTGCATTACGTCCTGATATTCGTCGCGGCGTTGGCCGTCGCCAAGGTCGCGGCGCGCCTGGGTGTCCCGAGCGATCTGGCTGCGGTGGGCTCGATGCTGCTGGCACTGCTCAGCCTCTGCGCCGTCATCGAAGCGCAGCGCTACCGCCTGCGCGTCCGGCTGGCGGGCATGGACGAGGACGAACGCCGCCGGCTCGCGCGCCACGAACCGGAAGTGCGCTATTCGCGGCCGCTCTGGCGTGGCAAATCCTATATCGTCACCATGCTGGTCGGGCAGCTCGTGGTGCACGTGCCGATGCTGCCGATCTTCATCGCGCCGCTGACGTTGACCCAGCTGCGCTTCGCGCCGAATGATTATCCCTTCCTGAACCTTCTGGCGGTGGTTGCCGGCTTCGCGCTGGCCTGCCTGTGGTGGAGGATTGGCGGCGTGTTTTGGCGCCGCTGGGCGCTGCGCTACCGCGACATCGGGCCCGATGAGCTGCAGTGGCGCGGCGAGAACGGATTGCTGTTGCGGGACGCGAGCGCATACTGTGACAAGAAGGTGCGGCGCGCTCCGAAAAGGCCACCCGGATAGCCTCGCGACGACGTGCAAAGTGCGCCCGGCCAACGTCGAACGGTTCGGGTGCGCGGATATCGCCACACTGCGTATTTCGCCTCCCAAGCGTGCGCCGGCGTTGCCGCTCAGCGGGCAGTATCAGTCCTTTGTTTTCTTGACCAGGAAAGGACTTTCGATGAGCCAACGCTATCAACCGATCACGCGCCTGGGCCTGGGCGGCACCGGGCTGGGCGACATGTATCACCGGACCAGCGAAGAGGCGGGCAAGGCCACCGTCGATGTGGCCTGGGACGCCGGCATCCGCTACTTCGACACCGCGCCGCACTATGGCGCCGGCCTGTCCGAGCACCGGTTCGGCCAGGCGCTGCGCAACCGCCCGCGCAATGAATACACGTTGTCGAGCAAGGTAGGGCGCCTCCTGGTGCCGGCCGAGACGCCTGAGATCGCCGACCCGTTCGTCGGCGGCCTGCCGTTCCGGCGCATCACCGACTACAGCGCCGACGGCGCGCGCCGCTCGGTCGAGGACAGCCTGCAGCGCATGGCGCTGTCGCACATCGACATCGTCTATGTGCACGACCTGTCGCCGGACCGCTTCAGCCAGGCCGAGTACGAGCATTACTACGCGATCGCGGCCGGCAAGGGTGGGGCGTTCGAGGGCCTGGTCAAGCTGCGCGAAGAAGGCGTGATCAAGGGCTGGGGCCTGGGCGTGAACACGGTCGACCCGTGCCTGCGCGCGCTGCGCGATTCGGATCCCGACATCTTCCTGCTGGCCGGGCGCTACACGTTGATGGAGACCACGCCGCTGCAGGAGTTGTTCCCGCTGTGCGCGGAGCGGGGCGCGCACGTGGTGCTGGGCGGGCCGTTGAATTCGGGCTTCCTGGCAGGTGGGCCGAATTACGATTATGCGCCGGCGGGTGAGGACAAGATCGCGCAGCGCGAGCGGCTGCGCCAGGTGGCGGCGCGCCACGGTGTCGACCTGGCCGCTGCGGCGCTGCAGTTCGGGGCCGCGCATCCGGTGGTGGCGGCGACGATTCCCGGGGCCAGCAGCCCGGATCACCTGAAGCGCAATGCGGCGCTGATGGAGGTGAAGATTCCGGCGGCGTTCTGGGAAGAGCTGCGCGCCGAGAAGCTGTTGCCGCAAGAAGCGCCGCTGCCGGCGTAACGTAGGGTTGGCGGCTCCGCCGCCGACGCGGTGATCGTTTGCAGCGAGATCATCCCGCACGAGATCGGAGCCGGTAACAATCGACGCGTCGGCGGCGTAGCCGCCAACCCTACGGTGTTTCGATCATGTGTGTAGGGGTGGTGCTCAGAACTGCTCTTCAGGCAGCAGGTAACGCCACTGACCCTCGGGCAGATTGCCCAGCTTGACGCGCCCGATACGCACCCGCTTCAGGCCAACCACCTTCAGCCCCACCATATCGCACATGCGGCGGATCTGGCGCTTCTTGCCTTCGCGCAGGGTAAAGCTCAGCTGGTCGTCATTCTGCCAGCGCACCTTGGCCGGCAGCAGTGGTTTGCCGTCCATCCACAGGCCGTGGTTCAGCTTCTTGAGGTCGGATTCCGGCAGGCGGCCCGGCTTGGTGTACTGCACCCGCACCAGGTATTCCTTGTCCACTGACGTGTTCTCGCCGATCAGCTGCTTGGCCACGCGTCCGTCCTGCGACAGCACCAAGAGGCCAACCGAGTCGATGTCGAGCCGGCCGCACGGCACCAGGCTGCGCAGCTGGGTCGGGTGGAACTGTTCCTTCGACGGATCCTCGGCCCAGCGGTTCTCGGGCTTGATCAGCGCCACCGCCGGGGTATAGCCATCCTCGGCCTGGCCGCTGACGTAGCCGACCGGCTTGTTGATCAGCACCGTGACGCGCTTGGATTGCTCGGCCGCGGCCTGGCGCTCGACCGTGATGCGTTGCGAAGGCAGCACTTTGCTGCCCAGTTCCGACACCACCTTGCCATCCACTCGCACCCAGCCGCGGGCGATCCAGTCATCGGCTTCGCGGCGCGAGCACAGGCCGAGTTCGGACATACGTTTGGAGAGGCGGAGTGGTTCAGTCATCTGGCAAGGCTTCAGGAAAAGGGTGAATCGAAATACGGTGTAAATAGTTCAGACTTTGAGCGCGTCGAGCAGGTCGGTCTCGAGCTGCACCTGGGTGCGCGGGTTGTTCAGCGCCGGGCCGTCGATCAGGAAGACGTCCTCGACCCGTTCGCCCAGCGTCATGATCTTGGCGGTGTGCAGGTTCAGCCGATAGCGCGCCAGCACGCTGGAGATCGCGTACAGCAGGCCCATGCGGTCGTTGGCGGCGATCGACAGCACGTGGAACTGGCCGCGTTCGTCCGGGCGCAGTTCCACCGTCGGCGTGATCGGGAAGGTGCGCGACATGCGCGACAGCCGGCCGCGCACCGCCGGCGGCAGCGCTTCCTGCGACACCAGCAGCGCGCACAGCTCGTGCTCGATCAGGCTGATAATGTCGCGGTAGC
Organism: Massilia sp.; assembly: GCF_031995545.1. GTDB lineage: Bacteria > Pseudomonadota > Gammaproteobacteria > Burkholderiales > Burkholderiaceae_D > Telluria. The sequence continues at coordinate 62,020 of NZ_DAMAGA010000020.1, read as the reverse complement.
TGCCGGCGAAATTCTCGTCCGCCACCAGGAAGCTGTCGAGCGCATAACCGTGGCGCGTGGTATGGATCTTGGCGTCCAGGATGCTGAAATTCTTGCGGTCGAAGTAGCTGCAGATGCGCGCGAACAGATCCGGCTGGTCCTTCACGTACACCGCCACCTGCAAGCCTTCGCCGATCGGCGCCAGGCGCGCCTTGACGGTCGGCTTGTCGCTGTCGACCTTGTCGTGCAGCGCGCGCGTCTGCCAGGCGATGTCGGAGGCGTCGTGGCGCAGGAAGTAGGCGACGTCGAGCTGCTTCCACAGCGCTTCGTGGGCGTTGGCATCGAGCCCGAACAGGCGCAGCGTGGCCAGCGCTTCCTTTTGCCGCGTACGCAGTTCGCGGTCGGCGCTGTGCGGCTCGCCGCCCAGCACGCGCAGCGTCACCTTGTACAGGTCTTCCAGCAGCTTGGCTTTCCACGCGTTCCAGACCTTGGGGCTGGTGCCGCGGATGTCGGCCACGGTCAGGAGGTACAGCGCGGTCAGGTGGCGTTCGTCCTTGACGGTCGCGGCAAACGCCGAGATCACGTCCGGATCGGACAGGTCCTGCTTCTGTGCCACCGTGGACATGGTCAGGTGCTGCTCGACCAGGAACACGACAAGCTCGGTATCCTCTTCGCTCATGCCGTGCGCGCGGCAGAACTGCTCGGCGTCTTCCATGCCCAGCTTGGAGTGGTCGCCGCCACGGCCCTTGGCGATGTCGTGGAACAGGGCCGCCACGTACAGCACCCAGCGATCGTGGAAGTCCGCGATCAGCTGGCTGCAGAACGGGTATTCGTGAGCGTGCTCGGGCATCGTGAAGCGGCGCAGGTTACGCACCACCATCATGATGTGCTGGTCCACGGTGTACACGTGGAACAGGTCGTGCTGCATCTGGCCGACGATCTTGCGGAAGGCCGGCAGGTAGCGCCCCAGGATGCCGAATTCGTTCATGCGCCGCAGCGCGTGCACCAGGCCGCGCGGCGCCTGCAGGATGCGCAGGAACATCGCCTTGTTGGCGGGATCGGCGCGGAAGGCGTCGTCGATGCGCGTGCGTGCATGCCACAGGGCGCGCGTGGCGCGTGCGCTCAGGCCCTTGAGTTCGCGCCGCTCGGTCATCGCCACGAACAGTTCCAGGATCGCCGGCGGATGGCGCTCGAAGGTCTCTTCGTCGGCGACGTCGATCAGGCTGCCCACCTGGTTGAAGTGCGGTCCGATCGGGAACGGCACCGCCGGCTGAGGGAACAGTTGCGCCTCGATGTCCTGCAGCAGGATGGTGTTCAGCTGGGTGACGGTCTTGGCGGCCCAGTAGTAGCGCTGCATCAGGAATTCGCTGGCGCGGCGCGCGTCCGGACCTTCGCCGGCGTCCTCCAGCCCGAGCGTCTTCGCGATCGCGGTCTGCACATCGAACACCAGGCGGTCTTCGCGGCGCCGGGTGTGCAGGTGCAGGCGGATGCGGATGTCCTTGAAGGCGCGCTCCTTTTCCATCAGCTGGCGCGCTTCCATGCGCGTGATCAGGCCGCGCGTGGCCAGCTGGCCCCAGCTGTCGGCCAGGCCCGCGGCCTTGGCCACCCACAGGATCACCTGCAGGTCGCGCAGCGCGCCCGGGCTTTCCTTGCAATTGGGCTCCAGCGCGAATGCCGTGTACTCGTACTTGGCGTGGCGCAGCCGCATTTCGGCGGTCTTGGCCTGGAAGAAGGCTTGCGGATCGAGTTCGTCGCGGTAGCGCCGCTGCAGTTCTTCGAACAGCGCGCCGTCGCCGACCACGAGGCGCGCTTCGAGCAGGCTGGTTTGCACGGTGATGTCGGCGTTCGACTCGACCATGCACTCGTCGACGGTGCGGATGCTATGGCCGATCTCCAGTCCCAGGTCCCACAGCAGCTGGACCAGGCTTTCCAGGCGCGCTTGCGTGATCGCGTCAGCGGGACGGCCGAGCAGGATCAGGAGGTCGACGTCGGAATAGGGAAACAGTTCGCCGCGGCCGTAGCCGCCCACGCCGACCAGCGCGGTGTGTTCGGGCAGGCCGGCCGCGCGCCAGGCGTCGGTGAGCACGCCGTCCACGCACTGGCGCAGGTTGCGCAGCAGCTTCTCGGGCTTGCCATCTTCCTGGAACGCCTGGAAGATCAGCTGGCGTTCGGATTTCAGGCGGGCGCGCAAGGTGGTGCGCGCGGCTTCGAGGACGGCGGCCTGTCCCATAGTGTTATGCCGGCAGGGCTGCGGCCGACGGGATCGCCGCTTCGCCCAGCAGCGGCAGCACGATCGCGGGCGGCGGCGGGCTGCCGGCCGACATGGTCAGGACTTCGACCCCGGTCTCGGTGACCAGCACGGTGTGTTCCCACTGCGCCGACAGGCTGCGGTCCTTGGTCTTGATGGTCCAGCCGTCCGGCATTTCCTTGATGTCGCGTTTGCCCGCGTTGATCATCGGTTCGATGGTGAAGATCATGCCGGGTTTCAGTTCTTCCAGCGTGCCCGGACGGCCGTAGTGCAGCACCTGCGGCTCTTCGTGGAACACGCGGCCGACGCCGTGGCCGCAGAATTCGCGCACCACGCTGTAGCCGTTCTTTTCGGCGTGCTTCTGGATCGCGTAGCCGATGTCGCCCAGGTGGGCGCCCGGCTTGACCGCGGCGATGCCCAGCCACATGCACTCGAAGGTAATCTCGGACAGGCGGCGCGCCATGATCGACGGCTCGCCGACCAGGAACATGCGGCTGTTATCGCCGTGGAAGCCGTCCTTGGTGATCGGGGTGATGTCGATGTTCAGCGCGTCGCCCGACTTGAGCACGCGCTCGCCCGGGATGCCGTGGCAGATCACGTCGTTGAGCGAGGTGCAGATCGAGCCCGGGAACGGCGGATAGCCCGGCGGCGCGTAGTTCAGCGTGGCCGGGACCGTGCCCTGGACATTGACCATATAGTCGTGCGCCAGGCGGTCGAGCTCGAGCGTGGTGACGCCGGGCTTGATGAAAGGGGTGATGTAGTCGAGCACTTCCGAGCCGAGGCGGCACGCGACGCGCATGCCTTCGATTTCTTCCGGAGTCTTGATGGGGGAGACCATGGGGTGCCTTAGAGTAGCTGCTAATAACGGTTGAGCCGGCAGAGCTTTGCAGGAAATGCGTGAAAGCTTGCCCGGGCGATATCGGTTCATTATAAGGGAAGTCGCCACGGCAGAGGGAGAGGGCGGCGCCGGCCGTGAGGAAACGAATGTCGGCACGCTTGAAAAAACGGCCAAACCCCGCTAGAATCTCGGGTTGCTCGGATTCGCATCCGGCAATGTTGTAAAAACAGCCTTTTATTTTGAAAATCGCGAGTGCGGCCCTGCAAGGGTGCCTATACGGTGACTGGCCGCATTCAAGACCCAACCCTGGAGAATTACATGTCCGTTACTATGCGTGAAATGCTGGAAGCCGGTATCCACTTCGGCCACCAGACCCGTTTCTGGAACCCAAAGATGGCACCGTTCATCTTCGGTCATCGCAACAAGATCCACATCATCAACCTGGAAAAAACCATGGCGATGTACCAGGATGCGATGAAGACCATCAAGCAGATTTCGGCCAACCGCGGCACCATCCTGATGGTCGGCACCAAGCGTCAAGCACGCGACATCATCGCTGCTGAAGCACAGCGCGCCGGCGTGCCTTACGTCGATCAGCGCTGGCTGGGCGGCATGCTGACCAACTTCAAGACCATCAAGACCTCGATCAAGCGCCTGAAAGACATGGAAGCCCAGATCGAAGACGGTTCGGTCGAGAAGATGTCGAAGAAAGAAGCGCTGATGTTCTCGCGCGAAATGGAAAAGCTGCAGAAGTCGATCGGCGGCATCAAGGACCTGGGCGGCGTGCCTGACGCGATCTTCGTCGTCGACGTCGGCTACCACAAGGGCGCCATCACCGAAGCCGGCAAGCTGGGCATCCCGGTCATCGGCATCGTCGATACCAACCACTCGCCAGAAGGCGTGACCCACGTCATTCCAGGCAACGACGACTCGTCGAAGGCAATCACCCTGTACGCACGCGGCGTCGCCGATGCGATCCTGGAAGGCCGCGCCAACGCCACCAACGAAGTCGTTGAGATGGTCAAGGCCGGCGGCGACGACTTCGTCGAAGTCTCCGAGCAGGCATAATTCCTTGCGGGCTTGACGCCCGCACGGGAATCGAAGGGGGCGCCGCACACGAGCACCCCCTTTTTTTAAGCTGAAGAATTTACGCGGGCGGCCCTGGGCGGTCCGCACCCTGGATAACCATTTAGGAGAACAGAACATGGCAGCGATTACTGCAGCAATGGTGGGCGAACTGCGCGCGAAGACCGACGCGCCAATGATGGAATGCAAAAAAGCACTGACCGAAGCCGACGGCGACATGGGTCGTGCTGAAGAGATCCTGCGCGTCAAGCTGGGCGGCAAGGCATCGAAGGCATCGGCACGCGTGACCGCCGAAGGCGTGGTCGCCACCTACATCTCGGGCAACGTCGGCGCGATCGTCGAAGTCAACAGCGAAACCGACTTCGTCGCCAAGAACGACGAGTTCCTGGCCATGGTCAACCTGGCCGCCAAATTGGTCGCCGAAAACAACCCGCTTGATGTCGCCGCCCTGGCAGCCCTGCCGCACGACGGCAAGACCTTCGACGACGTGCGCACTGCGCTGATCGGCAAAATCGGTGAGAATATGACCGTGCGCCGCTTCCAGCGTTTCGACACCACCGGCAAGCTGGCGTCGTACCTGCACGGCACCCGTATCGGCGTCATCGTCGACTTCGAAGGTTCGGACGAGCAAGTCGGCAAGGACCTGGCCATGCACATCGCTGCAATGAAGCCAGTCTCGCTGTCGTCGGAGCAAGTGCCTGCTGAAATGATCGAAAAAGAACGTTCGGTTGCACAACTGAAGGCCAAGGAAGACGCGGACGCCGCTGTCGCCGCCGGCAAGCCAGTGCAGTCGGACGAGATCGTTGCCAAGCGAATCGAAGGCTCGATCCAGAAGTACCTGAAAGAAGTGTCGCTGCTGAACCAGGCATTCGTGAAGAACGACAAGCAGTCGATCGAACAGTACCTGAAGGCATCGAACACGACCGTCAAGGGCTTCACCATGTACGTGGTGGGCGAGGGCATCGAGAAGAAGGTCGACGACTTCGCAGCTGAAGTTGCAGCGCAGATGGCTGCAAACAAGGGGTAATTTGAAAAGCGGGCCGCAAGGCCCGTTTTTTTAAGGGCGGGCGGGTTTGCTTGCGTGGCTGCGATCGAGGTTGCGGCTGCGGCGGGTAACTTGGGTCCCCGCCTGCGCGGGGATGACGTTCATGAGTAGCGGACTGATGGAGGCTCCTGCAGTCCGCACCCGTTGAACTGTCATCCCCGCGCAGGCGGGGACCCAAGTGCGATGCACCTACGCTGCGCCTCGCGCGCAGCGCTCGCCCTACAATGCCATCCGTCCCCGACGGATGAGACCGCGGCCCACGAAGCCGCGCTCGGAACCGAATTCGAAACATCACATAGGAGCCGCTTCATCATGACAAAACCAGCCTACCAACGAGTCCTTCTGAAACTGTCTGGCGAAGCTTTGATGGGCGACGATCAGTTCGGCATCAACCGCGCCACCATCGACCGCATGGTCGCCGACGTGGCGGAAGTGGCGAAGCTGGGTGTGCAGGTGGCAGTGGTGATTGGCGGCGGCAACATCTTCCGCGGCGTCGCCCCCGGCGCCCAGGGCATGGACCGCGCCACCGCCGACTACATGGGCATGCTGGCCACGGTCATGAACGCGCTGGCCCTGGCCGACGCCATGCGCCATGTCGGCATCACCGCGCGCGTGATGTCGGCGATCGGCATCGAGCAGGTGGTCGAGCCTTACGTGCGTCCGAAAGCCCTGCAGTACCTGGAAGAGGGCAAGGTCGTCGTGTTCGCCGCCGGCACCGGCAACCCGTTCTTCACCACCGACACGGCAGCCGCACTGCGCGGCGCCGAGATCTCGGCCGAGATTGTCCTGAAGGCAACCAAGGTCGATGGCGTCTACACCGCCGACCCCAAGAAAGACCCGAACGCGACCCGCTACGAATCGATCACCTTCGACGAAGCGATCGCCAAGCACCTGCAGGTGATGGACGCCACCGCGTTCGCCCTGTGCCGCGACCAGAAGCTGCCGATCAAGGTCTTCTCCATCGTCAAACCGGGCGCACTGACCCGTGTCGTGATGGGCGAAGACGAAGGTACACTGGTCCACGTTTGATTCAATACCCCTTATAACAGGAGAGCAGCATGTCCTTAGCTGACGTAAAGAAAAATGCCCAGGATCGCATGGCCAAGTCCATCGAGACCCTGAAGGCCGACCTGGCCAAGGTCCGTACCGGCCGCGCCCACACCGGCATCCTCGACCACGTGACCGTGGATTACTACGGTTCGCCGACCGCGCTGCCGATGGTGGCCAACCTGACCCTGGTCGACGCCCGCACCATCGGTGTCCAGCCGTTCGAAAAGAAGATGCTGGCCGCGATCGAAAAAGCGATCCGTGACGCCGACCTCGGCCTGAACCCGTCGTCGCAGGGCGACATGATCCGCGTGCCGACCCCGCCGCTGACCGAAGAGCGCCGCAAGGAAATGGTCAAGCTGACCAAGTCGGAAGGCGAAGACGCGAAGATTGCCGTGCGCAATATCCGCCGCGATGCCAACGAAGCGCTGAAGAAGATGGTCAAAGACAAGACCGCCTCGGAAGACGACGAACGCCGTTCGTCCGACGAAATCCAGAAGCTGACCGACAAGGCCGTTGCCGACATCGACAAACTGCTGGCCGAGAAAGAAAAAGAAATCCTGACGGTGTAAGCCGTTTTGCCTGACGGCATCCTGCGGACCGGCCCCGGCAACTTGCCGCGGCCGGTCCGCTTGCCTTATGATGGACACTTTGGTGATTAACCATCATGCAACACCTGCCGGCTCAGCCGTGCAGTCAAGCTGCAGCCCTGGCGCAGTATCCCTGCCGTAGTCTCGTGGATTTATGATATTCAAAAGTTCGACCGCCGCCGTTCCCGACACGCCCCGCGTGCCGCGCCACATCGCCATCATCATGGATGGCAATGGCCGTTGGGCCACTAAACGCTTGCTGCCGCGCGTCGCCGGCCACGTCAAGGGCGTGGAAGCCGTGCGCGGCGTGGTGGAAGCCTGCGTCGAGCGCGGCGTCGAATATCTGACCCTGTTTGCCTTCTCGTCCGAGAACTGGCGCCGCCCGCAGGAAGAAGTCTCGCTGCTGATGCGCCTGTTCGTGACGGCGCTCGAGCGCGAAGTGTCGAAGATGCACGCGAATAACATCCGCCTCAAAGTCGTGGGCGACCTGAGCCGCTTCGACCCGAAGCTGCAGGAAATGATCGCCAACGCCGAGCGCCGCACCGCCGGCAACAGCCGCCTCACCGTCACCGTGTGCGCCAACTACGGAGGGCGCTGGGATATCATGCAGGCAACCGGGAAGATGGTGCAGGCCAATCCGGGCGCAACGGAATTTACCGAAGAGATGCTGGCGCCGCACCTGGCGATGGCCTATGCGCCTGAGCCTGACCTGTTCATCCGTACCGGAGGGGAAGAGCGCATTTCCAACTTCCTGTTGTGGCAGCTGGCGTATGCCGAACTGTACTTCACCGACACCTTCTGGCCCGACTTCACGCCCGAAGCGCTGGATGAAGCCATTGGCTCGTACCAGCAGCGCGAACGGCGCTTCGGCCAGACCGGCGCCCAGGTAGCGAACAAGACTAACTAGACAAACAACGCATGCTCAAGACCCGGATCATCACCGCGCTCGTCCTGCTGGCAGTCCTGCTGCCGGTCCTGTATTCCAACAATTACACGGCGTTCGCGGTGATCGCGTCGATCTTCTTCGGCGCGGCGATCTGGGAGTGCTTCCGCCTGTTTAATCCCGGCACCAACCGCGCCACCATCATCGCGCTGGCCTGGACCGCCATGTTCGGCTACGCCTTCTTCATGCGCGCCCCGGGCGACCCCACCTTCTGGTTCGCCATCGGCGTGCTGCTGTGGGCACTGCGCTTCACGCCCACGCTCAAGATCGGCCTGCCGCCGCTGGCCGGCACCGGCAATACGCTGCTCAGCCTGCTGTACGCGATCTCGCTGGTCAGCTGCTTCGCCGCCATCGTCACCCTGTTCCAGTATTCGTCGCTGTTCCTGCTGTCGGTGCTGGCCATCGTCTGGTCGGCCGACATCTTCGCCTATGTGTGCGGCAAGACCTTTGGCAAGAACAAACTGGCGCCGTCGATTTCCCCCGGCAAGTCGTGGGAAGGCGCAATCGGCGGCGGCATCGTTACCCTGATCCTGGCCGCGCTCACCGTCCTGTTCGGCGGCGAGGCGCTGGCGAATACCTTCGCGGTGCGGGTCCAGGCCGGCTTCGGCTGGGCCGGCATGTTCGGCGTCCTCATCCTCATCGTCGCCGCCAGCATCGTCGGCGACCTGTTCGAATCCCAGCTCAAGCGCCGCGCCGGCATGAAGGACAGCAGCAACCTGCTGCCTGGCCACGGCGGCGTGCTGGACCGGATCGACGCACTGGTGCCGGTCCTGCCACTGGCGGCGCTCGCCGCCACCTGGCTCTAGAAGGAAGTTTACATGCAACGCATCACCATCCTGGGCGCCACCGGTTCGATCGGCGCCTCGACCCTCGACGTGCTGGCGCGCCATCCCGAGCGCTACCAGGTCTATGCGCTGAGCGCGCATAGCCGCGTCGAGGAACTGGCCGCCGCCTGCCGCATCCACCGTCCGCAGCGCGCCGTGGTCGGCTCGGCCGCGGCCGCAGCGCGCCTGCAAGCCCTGATCCAGGACCTGCCGATCAGCGTCGAATACGGCGAAGCGGCGCTGTGCGACATCGCCGCGCATGCCGACACCGACAGCGTGATGGCGGCCATCGTCGGTGCCGCCGGCCTGGCCCCGACCCTGGCCGCCGCGCGCGCCGGCAAGAAAGTGCTGCTCGCTAACAAGGAAGCGCTGGTGATGTCGGGCCAGCTGTTCATGGATGCCGTGCGCGAGCACCGCGCCACGCTGCTGCCGATCGACAGCGAGCACAACGCCATTTTCCAGTCGCTGCCGGGCAATTACGCGCGCGATCCGAACGCGGCCGGCGTGGCCAAGGTCCTGCTGACCGCCTCCGGTGGCCCATTCCTGAACCGCGCCGTCGAGACGCTGGAACAGGTCACGCCGGAAGAAGCCTGCAAGCATCCGAACTGGTCGATGGGCCGCAAGATCTCGGTCGACTCGGCCACCATGATGAACAAGGGCCTGGAAGTGATCGAGGCCCACTGGCTGTTCGGCGCCCCGGCCGACCTGATCGAGGTGGTGATCCATCCGCAAAGCGTGATCCACTCGATGGTGTCGTACGTGGACGGCTCCGTGCTGGCCCAGCTCGGCAACCCGGACATGCGCACCCCGATCGCGCACGCGCTGGCCTATCCGGAGCGCGTCGCTTCCGGCGTCGCCCAGCTCGACCTGACCCAGATGGCGGCGCTGCAGTTCCATCAGCCCGACTTCGCGCGCTTCCCGTGCCTGGCACTGGCCTTCGACGCCCTGCGCGCCGGCGGCACCGCGCCGGCCTTGCTGAACGCCGCCAACGAAGTGGCGGTGGAAGCCTTCCTCGAGCGCCGCATGGGCTTCCGCGACATCGACCGCGTCATCCGCCGCGTGATGGACGCTGTGCCGCACGGTCCGGCCTCGTCGATCGACGCCGTCATGGCGCAGGATGCGCGCGCCCGTGACGCCGCGCAGGCCGAGATCGCGCGTCTGCGGAACTGACCCGCGCTTTAACCTGTCTTCCAAGCTGCCATGAACTTGCTTACCACCGTGCTGGCCTTCGTGCTGGCGCTCGGCCCCCTGATCGTGATCCACGAACTGGGTCATTACCTGGTCGCGCGCCTGTGCGGCGTGAAGGTGCTGCGTTTTTCGATCGGCATGGGCCGCGTCGTCTGGTCGCGCCGTTTCGGCCGCGACCAGACCGAATGGGCGGTCTCGGCACTGCCGCTGGGCGGCTACGTCAAGATGCTCGACAGCCGCGACCCCGAAACCGCGCCCAAGGACGAGGCCGAGCTGCACCGCGAATTCACGCGCCAGAGCGTGTGGCGCCGCATCGCCATCGTCGCCGCTGGTCCGATGGCCAACTTCCTGGTGGCGATTGGCCTGATGGCAGCGCTGTATATGCATGGCGTCGACGAGCCGTCGGCACGCCTGCGCGCGCTGCCGCAGGACTCGCTGGCCAGCCAGGCCGGCGTGCGCGGCGGCGACACCGTCACCGCCGTCAACGGCAATCCGGTGCGCTCGTGGTCCGAACTGCGCTGGCAGGTGATGCATGCTGCAGTGGATAAAACCGATGCCCGTTTCGAGCTGCGCGGCGTGCATGGCGGCACCTATTCGGCCACCGTTCCCGCCGGCGCCGTCAGCCGCCTTAACGTCGAAGGCGATGTGATGGACGCGCTCGGCATGGACCCGTGGCGTCCGGCGCCGCTGGTGCAGGACGTGCTGGCGGGCGGGGCAGGGCAGCGGGCCGGCCTGCAAAAGGGCGACCTGGTGCTGCGCGTGGATGGCCGTCCGGTGGCCGACGGCATCGCCTTCATCGAAGCGGTGCGCGGCGCGCCCGGCAAGACGCTGCAGCTGGACGTCGAACGCGCCGGCCGCACCGTCACGCTGCCGCTCACGCCCGAAAACGACGGCAAAGGCAGCGGCGTGATCCGCGTGATGGTGGCGCAGGCGCCGGAAATGGTGACCGTTTCCTCTAGCCTGTTCGAAGCGATCGCGCGCGGCGCCGAGCGCACCTGGGACACCAGCATCATGACGCTCAAGATGATCGGCAAGATGCTGACCGGCGAAGCGTCGTGGAAGAATGTGACCGGTCCGATCACCATCGCCGACTATGCCGGACAGACCGCGCGCATCGGCCTGGTGAGCTATTTACAGTTCATCGCCTTTATTAGTATTAGCTTAGGCGTAATGAATTTGTTACCAATTCCAGTTCTGGATGGTGGCCATTTACTGTATTATTCGCTGGAAGTTTTGACCGGTCGTCCTCTTCCAGCGCGCGTCGGCGAGTTCGCACAGCGCGCCGGAGTCGGCCTGTTGTTCATGCTGATGGCGCTCGCCGTCTTCAATGACCTGGTGCGGCTGTTCTAGTAAAGACCGAATAGCGGTCCGATAAACCAGCCCAATGCACCGGCAAAAAACAATATGTATTCGTTGTCCAAATGACTGACCCTTTGATCCAGCCAATGAAATCACAACCAGCTCGTTTTGCCCTGCCGTTCATTCGTCGCAGCATGATCGGTGCGGCCGTACTGGCCCTGTGCGCCGGTAATGCGCTTGCCGTTAACCCGTTCGTCGTCAAGGACATCCGGGTCGAAGGCATCCAGCGCACCGAAGCGGGCACGGTATTCAGCTATCTGCCGGTGCGGGTGGGCGAGACCTTCGACGACGCCAAGGCCACCACCGCGATCAAGGCCCTGTATGCAACCGGCTTCTTCAAGGACATCCGCCTGGAAGAAGAAAACGGCGTGCTGGTGGTGCTGGTCGAAGAACGTCCCGCCATCAGCTCGGTGGACTTCACCGGCACCAAGGAATTCGAAAAGGACATGCTGGTCAAGGCGCTGCGCGAAATCGGCGTGGCCGAGACCCGCATCTTCGACAAGGCATCGGTCGACCGCGCCGAGCAGGAACTCAAGCGCCAATATCTGTCGCACGGCCTGTACGGCGTCAAGATCACCACCACCGTGACCCCGATCGAACGTAACCGCGTGACGGTCATGTTCAACGTCGACGAAGGCGAAGTCGCCAAGATCAAGGGCATCAACATCATCGGCAACAAGGCCTTCAGCGACAAGCAGCTGCGCGAACTGCTGCAGCTGTCGACCTCGGGCTGGTTCACCTGGTACTCGAAGGCCGACCAGTACTCCAAGCAGAAGCTGACCGGCGACCTGGAAGCGATCAAGTCGTTCTACCTGAATAACGGCTACCTCGAAGCCAACGTCGAATCGACGCAGGTCTCGATCACCCCGGACAAGCGCGACATCTACCTGACCCTGAACATCACCGAAGGCGAGAAGTACACCGTCAGCAGCGTCAAGCTGGAAGGCGAGATGTTCGGCCGCGAAGAAGAACTGAAGCAGCTGATCCTTCTGCAGCCTGGCAAGACCTATGTCGGCGACCTGCAGGAACAGACCAACAAGCTGATCTCGGACCGCCTCGGCACCTTCGGCTACGCCTTCGCCAACGTGACGGCCAATCCGGAACTCAATCGCGAGAAGCGCGAAGTCGCATTCACCTTCTTCGTCGATCCGGGCAAGCGCGCCTACGTGCGCCACATGAACATCTCGGGCAATACCGTGACCCGCGACGAAGTGATCCGCCGCGAATTCCGCCAGTTCGAAAGCTCGTGGTACGACGCCAACCGCGTCAAGCTTTCGCGCGACCGCGTCGACCGCCTCGGCTACTTCAAGGACGTCAAGATCGAGACCCCGGAGTCGCCGGGCACCTCGGACCAGGTCGACGTCAACGTGGTGGTCGAAGAACGCCCGACCGGCAACTTCATGATCGGCGGCGCCTTCTCGCAGTCCGAGAAGTTCACCTTCACCGCCTCGATCTCGCAGGCCAACTTCGCCGGCAGCGGCAACACGGTCGGCATTGAGCTCAACACCAGCAAGTACAACCGCACGATCGCGTTCTCGAACACCGATCCGTACTTCACCGACGACGGCGTCTCGCGCGCCTTCCAGCTGTACCTGCGCACCTCGCGTCCGCCGGCGCTGAACATCGGTTCGTACACCGTGCGCCAGGTGGGCGGCAACATGACCTTCGGCGTGCCGTTCTCGGAAAACGACACCGTCTACTTCGGCGCCGGCCTGGAACGCACCGAGCTGGAAACCGACGCCACCTCGCCGGCGATCTACCAGCAGTTCGTGCGCCAGAACGGCGGCCCGGCCAGCGGTATCGGTACCGCCACCACCAACGCCATCCCGCTGACCGCAGCCTGGGGCCGCGACACCCGCGACAGCTCGGTGACGCCGACCCGCGGCCGCTTCCAGCGCGCCAACCTCGAGATCGACGCGATCGGCGACGCCAAGTACTACCGCATGGTCTACGAGCACCAGTGGTGGCGTCCGGTCACGCGCTGGATGACGCTGGCCCTGCGCGGCGAACTCGATTACGGCAAGGGCATCGGCAGCAGCGCCTACCCGGTGTTCAAGAACTTCTACGCCGGCGGCATCGGCTCGGTGCGCGGCTACGAAAGCTCGTCGCTGGGCGTGGTCGACCCCAACTACTACGATGCGATCGGCGGCTCCAAGCGCGTGATCCTCAACGCCGAGCTGCACTTCCCGTTCCCGGGCAGCGGCACCGACCGCAGCCTGCGCTGGTTCACCTTCGCCGACGGCGGCCAGGTGTTCCAGGAAGACGCCAAGATCCGCGCCAACGAGTTCCGCTACTCGGCGGGTATCGGCCTGTCGTGGATTTCGCCGGTGGGTCCGCTCAAGTTGAGTTATGCTAAGCCGCTGAACGCGCTGCCGGGCGACCGCCTGGAACGCTTCCAGTTCCAGATGGGGACCGGCTTCTGATAGCGGCCCTCAGGGACCAGCGTCACAATGAACCGTTGCGAGAGACTTATGTTGAAAAATCCAATTAGCTCGCTGCCCAATGCATTCTTCGGCGCGCTGGCGTGCGCCGGCGTCCTGGCCGCAGCCATTGCTGCGCCGGCGGCCCAGGCCCAGGTGACCACCAGCCGCATCGGCTTCGTGTACACCGAACGCCTGATGACCGATTCCAAGATGGCCAAGAATGCCGACGCCAAGCTGACCGCCGAATTCTCCAAGCGCCAGAAATCGGTGGAGGAGATGGTCGCCAAGTTCAAGCAGACCTCGGAGAAGTTCGACGCCGAGGCGCCGAGCCTGGGCGAACTGGATCGCACCCGCCGCGCGCGCGAGCTGTACAACATGCAGAAGGACGTCGAGCGCATGCAGCGCGAGTTCCAGGAAGACCTGCAGCAGCGCAAGAACGAAGAGCGCGCCGCGATCGCGCAGAAAGCCTATAAGCTGGTGGAACAGGTCGCCGAGCAGGAAAAGCTCGACGCCGTGCTGGTCGAAGCGGCGTGGGTCAGCCCGCGCGTCGACATCACCGACAAGATCCTCAAGCTGCTGGACAAGTGACGGGTTGACCCGCCGGCAGTACCGCAACACCGATTTTTGACTTACACAGGGAACACCATGATGGGCATTCGACTGGGCGATTTGGTCGAGCGCTTCGGCGGCCAGCTGGTAGGCGAAGCGGACCTCGAGGTCCAGGCGATCGCCCCGCTGGACAGCGCCGGCGCTTCGCACATCAGCTTCCTCAGCAACAGCAAGCTGCGCGCACTGGCCGCGCAGAGCCAGGCGGCGGCACTGATCCTGTCGCCGCTCGACGATCCGACGGTGGCCGCAACGTACGAAGGCGCGCGCATCGTCACCACCAATCCTTACGCCTACTTCGCGCGCACCGCGCAGTACTTCGCATCGCTCACCGAGCACGTGCCGGCGCCGGGCATCCACCCGAGCGCGGTGGTCGATCCATCGGCCACGGTCGATCCGACCGCCCACGTCGGGCCGCACGTGACGATCGAAGCCGGCGCCATCGTCGGCGCGCACGTGGTGATCGACCACGGGTGCTTCGTCGGCCGCGAAGCCGCGATCGGCGACGGCACCCACCTGTTCGCGAACGTCACCTTCCACGCGCGCTGCCGCATCGGCAAGCGCGGCATCCTGCACTCGGGCGCGGTGATCGGCACCGACGGCTTCGGCTTCGCCGTCGAAGGCGGCGTGTACATCAAGATCCCGCAGACCGGGCGCGTGCTGATCGGCGACGACGTCGACATCGGCGCCAACACCACGATCGACCGCGGTGCGCTGGACGACACCGTGATCGCCGACGGCGTGAAACTCGACAACCAGATCCAGATCGGCCACAACTGCCAGATCGGCGCCCATACCGCGATGGCCGGCTGCGTCGGCGTGGCCGGCAGCGCCAAGATCGGCAGCCGCTGCACCTTCGGCGGCGCCGCCATGGTGCTGGGCCACCTGGAAATCGCCGACAACGTGCATATCTCCTCGGGCAGCATGGTCTCGCGCTCGGTGCTCGAGCCGGGCCAGTACACGGGCTTCTACCCGCTGGCCAAGAACGCCGAATGGGAACGCAGCGCCGCGATCGTGCGCAACCTCGACTCGATGCGGGCCAAGATCCGCAATCTCGAGAAAACCATCAAGACTCTCACAGAAGAAAAATGACTACTCCGGAAACCAAGACCCTCGACATCACCCAGATCAAGGAATACCTGCCGCACCGCTATCCGCTGCTGCTGGTCGACCGCGTGCTGGACGTCGAAATCGGCAAGCGCATCACCGCCATCAAGAACGTCACCGTCAACGAAGAATTCTTCAACGGCCACTTCCCGCACAAGCCGGTGATGCCGGGCGTGCTGATGATCGAAGCGATGGCGCAGACCGCGGCGATCCTGTCGTTCATGACCATGGACGTCAAGCCGGACGAGAATTCGGTGGTCTACTTCGTCGGCATCGACAACGCGCGCTTCAAGCGTCCGGTGGAGCCGGGCGACCAGCTCAAGATGGAAGTCGAGATCCTGCGCGTCTCGCGCGGCATCTGGAAATACAAGGCAGTGGCCAGCGTCGACGGCAAGGTCGCGGTCGAGGGTGAACTGATGTGCACCATCCGCGCCAACGAAGGCGCCGCTGCGGCCACCCCTGCAGCCGCGCCTGCAGCCGCGCAGTAAGGAAACGCCATGAGCAAGATCCATCCGAGCGCGATCGTCGACCCGAAGGCGGAGCTGGACAGCTCGGTCGAGGTGGGACCGTACTCGATCGTCGGGCCGAACGTGCGCATCGACGCCGGCACCGTCGTCGGTCCGCACGTGGTCATCGAAGGCCACACCACGATCGGCAAGGACAACAAATTCTTCCAGTTTTGCTCGATCGGCGCCGCGCCGCAGGACAAGAAGTGGAAGGGCGAGCCGACCCGTCTCGAGGTGGGCGACCGCAATACCGTGCGCGAATTCGTCACCTTCAACCTGGGCACGGTCCAGGACGAAGGCGTGACGCGCCTGGGCAACGACAACTGGATCTCGGCCTACGTCCACCTGGCGCACGACTGCCAGGTCGGCAGCAACACGATCTTTTCCAACAACGCCCAGCTGGCAGGGCACGTGCACGTGGGCGACTGGGCGATCCTGTCCGGCTACGCCGGCGTGCACCAGTTCTGCAAGATCGGCGCCCACGCCTTCGTCGGCATGTACACCAGCCTGACGCAGGACGTGCCGCCGTACGTGCTGGTGTCGGGCAACCCGGCCGGGGCCCGTGGCGTGAACCTCGAAGGCCTGAAGCGCCGCGGCTTTACGCGCGAGCAGCTGGACGGCATCCGCAGCGCCTACAAGCTGCTGTACCGCTCCAATCTGACGCTGGAAGAAGCGAAAGCCGCGCTGCAGGCCGAGGAAGAACGCCTGCCCGCGGCGGCGGGCGACATCCGCCTGCTGCGCGACTTCCTGGGCACGGCTTCCCGTGGCATCGTCCGCTGATATGACGGGTCCTGACGTTTCGTTGGCCCTGGTCGCCGGCGAAGCGTCTGGCGACATGCTGGCGGCGCGCCTGCTGGCCGGGCTGCGTCCGCAACTGCCGGGCGCGCGTTTCCACGGCATCGGCGGGCCGCGCATGATCGAGCAGGGCATGGTGAGCGACGTCCCGATGGACACGCTGACCGTGCGCGGCCTGTTCGAAGTCATTCCCCGTTATCGCGAACTGAAGGGCATCCAGAACCGGCTGCGCGACCGCCTGCTGGCCGAGCGTCCCGCCGCCTTCATCGGCGCCGACTATCCTGGCTTTAACCTCGGGCTGGAAGAACAGCTGCGCACAGCGGGGATTCCGACCGTGCACTTCATCGGGCCGCAGATCTGGGCCTGGCGCGGTGGCCGCATCAAGAAGATCCAGCGCGCGGTGTCGCACATGCTGGTAATTTTCCCGTTCGAGGAAGCGATCTACCGCGAGGCCGGGGTGCCGGTGACGTATATCGGGCATCCGCTGGCCGAGACCATTCCCATGGTGCCGGATGTAGCGGCGGCGCGCCGCAAGCTCGGTCTGGCGCCGGACGCGCGCGTGGTCACCGTGATGCCGGGCAGCCGCATGGGTGAGTTGAAGTATCTGGCCGAGCCGTTCGTGCGCGCGGCGCAGCTGCTGCGCGCACGCGATCCCGGCTTGCAGTTCGTGGTGCCGATGGCGGGCGAGCGCCAGCGCGGGTATTTCAATGAGATCCTGGTGAAAGCCGGGCTGCAGGACGTGCCGCTGCATATCGTCGATGGCGGCTCGCACGACGCGATCGCTGCTGCCGACGCGGTTCTGGTCGCTTCCGGCACCGCCACGCTCGAAGTGGCGCTGTTCAAGAAGCCGATGGTGATCGCCTATAAAGTGATGCGCGCCTCGTGGGAGATCATGCGCCACATGGGCTACCAACCGTGGATCGGCCTGCCGAATATCCTGGCGCGCGAATTCGTGGTGCCGGAACTGCTGCAGCACGCGGCCACGCCGCAAGCCATGAGCGACGCGGTATGGGCGCAGCTGCAGGACGCGGCCGGGCGCGAACGCCTGGCGCAGCGCTTCACCGACATGCACCACAGCCTGCTGCGCAACAGCGCCCAGGAGAGCGCCGACGCCGTGCTGCGCGTGATCGGGCGGCGCTAGAGAACTTGAGATGAAACCGAAGAAAGCCAATCTGTATCCCGGCCTGCCGACCCGTGGCCGGCCGTTCACGGTCGACGATATCGTCTGCGGCGTCGACGAGGCGGGCCGCGGTCCGCTGGCCGGCCCGGTGTTCGCGGCCGCCGTGATCCTCGATCCGCGCCGTCCGATCGACGGCTTGCGCGACTCCAAGAAGCTGAGCGAAGCGAAACGCGACCAGCTCGCGCCCCTGATCCGCGAGCATGCGGTGGCCTGGGCCATCGCCGAATGCTCGTGCGAAGAGATCGACAGCATCAACATCCTGCAGGCGACCATGCTGGCCATGCGCCGCGCGGTGGAAGCGTTGGCGACGGTGCCGACGGTCGCCCTGATCGACGGCAACCGCTGCCCGGAACTGAGCGTGCGCGCGCACGCGATCGTGGAAGGCGACGACAAGGTCAACGCGATCTCGGCCGCCTCGATCCTGGCCAAGACCGCACGCGACGCCGCACTGGTGCGCCTGCACGATCTATACCCGCAATACGGTTTCGACCAGCACAAGGGCTACGGCACCGCGCTGCACCTGGAACGCCTGCGCGCGCATGGCCCGTCGCCGGCGCACCGTCGCTCGTTCGCGCCGGTGCGCTCACTGCTGCAGGTCGACCTGTTCGGCGACGTCAGTGTCACCACCGGCGCTTCGCTGCCCGTGGCCGCATGAAGAGTACGATGAAGACTATCAGCTCGCGCGACAACGCGTTCTACAAGGATTTGAAGGCGCTGGCGACCAGCTCGCAGGCGCGGCGCAAGGCCGGCCGCAGCCTGCTCGACGGCGTGCACCTGTGCCAGACCTGGCTCGACCTGCGCGGCGCGCCGGTGCATTGCGTGGTGTCGGAAGGGGCGCTCGGTAACGCCGAGGTGACTGCCATCGTCGCCCGCTGCGACGCGCTCGGCGCGCCGGTCACGGCATTGCCGGACGCGCTGTTCAACGCCGTCAGCCAGGTCGAACACGGGGTGCACCTGCTGTTCGTGATCGCCACGCCGCAGCCATCTAAAGCGCCGGCACTGGTCGAAGCGGCCGTGCTGCTCGACGGCGTGCAGGATCCCGGCAACGTCGGCTCGATCCTGCGCAGCGCGGCGGCGTCCGGCGTGAAGCAGGTGTACTGCAGCCCCGGCACCGCCTTCTGCTGGTCGCCCAAGGTGCTGCGCGCCGCGATGGGCGCGCACTTTGTGCTCGACATCTTCGAGCACGTCGAACTGGCGCCGCTGGCGCGCGCGGCGAAGATCCCGGTGCTGGCCACCAGCGGCTACGCCGCGCGCCAGCTGTACACGCTCGATCTGCGCCAGCCGGTGGCCTGGGTGCTGGGCCACGAAGGGCAGGGCGTGTCGCACGAACTGCTGGACCTGGCCAGCGAGCGGGTGGTGGTGCCGCATGCGGGCCAGGTCGAGTCGCTGAACGTCGCCGCCTGCGCCGCCGTGTGCTTCTTCGAAGCGCTGCGCCAGCGACAGGCATAGACGGCGGCCCGCCCTTCGCGGTAGGCTAGCGGCTTCGAGACTGGAGCATTGATGGACATCGCGCATTTGCATTTTCTGGTGGCGCAAGCCGATCCGGCCGGCCGCAAGGCCGTGGCCGACCTGCTGGGCCAGATCGGCGCCAGCCGCGTCACCGAAGTACCGGATGGTCACATCGCCTTACAGGCGCTGGAGTCGGGCTTGACCCCGACGGTGAACATCGCCATCGTCGACCTCGAGCTGCCCGGCATGGACGCGCTGGAACTGATCCGCCACCTCGGCGCCAACGGCTCCGGTGCGCGCCTGATCGTCACCGGCGCCCAACCCGCGGGTCTGCTGTTCTCGGTCGAGACCCTGGCCCAGGCCCACGGTGTCGACCTGCTCGGCACCATCACGCGCCCGGTCAGCGCCGTCAAACTGAAACCCCTGCTGGAACACTACACGCCGCTGGCGCGCACCCCGCGTCCGAGCACCGGCCCGCGCTTCACCTTCCAGGAAATCGGCATCGGCCTGCAGAAGCGCCAGTTCGAACCGTTCTTCCAGCCCAAGATCGAGCTGGCCACCGGCCAGGTGAAAGGCCTGGAAGCCTTCGCCCGCTGGCGCCATCCCGAGCACGGCGTGCTCGGTCCCGCCTCGTTCATCGACGCCTTGGAAGAGCAGGGCCGCATCGACTTCCTCGACTGGAGCATGATCGAGCTGTCGGTGGAGCGCTGCCGCTGGTTCCAGGACCAGGGCATTCCGGTCCCGATCTCGCTGAACACCGCCCCCGAAACGCTGGCCCACCCGGCCTTCGTGCGCCAGATCGAGGCCTGCCTGAACCGCCACAAGGTGCTGCCCGACTACGTGACATTCGAGATCCCCGAATCCTCGGTCCTGAACACCGACCCCGACTTCATCGAACGCCTGGTACGCCTGCGCATGATGGGTTTCGGCCTCGCCATCGACGACTACGGCACCGGCCGCTCGAACCTGCAGTTGCTGGCCCGCATCCCGTTCACGGAACTGAAGATCGACCGCAGCTTCGTCGACGGCGCCTCGAAACGCCGCCCCCTGGGCACGGTCCTCAAATCCTGTCTCGGCCTGGCCCACAGCCTGGACCGCATGTCGGTCGCCGTCGGCGTCGAAACCCGCCAGGACTGGGATTTCCTGCAAAGTCTCGGCTGCACCTACGCCCAGGGCTACCACATCGCCAACCCCATGGAAGCCGCCGCCTTCCCCCCCTGGCTCGCCGACTGGCGCCAATTCTTCTAAGCCCTAACAAAATAGGGTCAGAGTCGAATTGTTTGACAACTTTCGGAGTTGTCATTTAATTCGACTCTGACCCTAATTATTTTGAATGAGCCGCCAAGAAAGCTAAGCAGTGGTAAATTCTCGTGCTCCAGGTTTGTAAGACATTGCTCAACAATTTGACTCTGACCCTAATTAATTTAAGGCCGAGTTAGCGCTATCAATTCAAAAGCAACTGCAGCAAGGCACGCTATTTCCACAACTCAGCGACAAAGCCTCAAAACCGTACCCCAAACAATTAGGGTCAGAGTCGAATTGTTTGACAACTTTTGGAGTTGCCCATTAATTCGACTCTGACCCTAATTATTTTGAAAGAGCCATCAAGCAAGCTGAGCGGCGGTAATTGCCGCCGCGCCGTGTTCTTAGGATATTGGCCAACAATTTTACTCTGACCCTCATTATCGAAGGGGTCAGTATTCGCGGCGGTCGGGTTTGATTTCCTGGAGGATGGTGGTGGCGATTTCTTCGATCGATTTCGTGGTCGAGGAAAGCCAGCGGATACCTTCACGGCGCATCAGTTGTTCGGCTTCGTTGACTTCGTAGCGGCAGTTCTCGAGGGATGCGTATTTGCTGCCGGCGCGGCGCTCGTTGCGGATCTGCGAGAGGCGCTCGGGCGTGATGGTCAGGCCGAACAGCTTGGCCTTGAATGGCGGCAGCGACGATGGCAGCTTGCCGCGCTCGAAGTCGTCCGGGATCAAAGGGTAGTTGGCGGCTTTCAGGCCATACTGCATCGCCAGGTACAGGCTGGTCGGCGTCTTGCCGGAACGCGAGACGCCGACCAGGATCACGTCGGCCTCGGCCAGGTTCTTGTGCGACTGGCCGTCGTCGTGCGCCAGCGAGAAGTTGATGGCTTCGATACGGTTCTTGTATTCCTCGCTGTCGACCGCGTTGTGGATGCGCCCGATGGTGTGGGTCGACTTGATCTCCAGTTCCTGCTCGAGCGGCGCGACGAAGGTCTGGAACAGGTCCATGTGCATGCCCTTGGCGGCGCGCAGCACGGTCGACAGCTCGTGCTTGACCAGGGTCGAGAACACGATCGGACGCTGGCCGTCGCGGGCGAAGCTCTCGTTGATGCGGCGCGCGGCGTCGTGCGCCTTCTCGATCGAGTCGATGAAGGGCAGGCGAATCTGGCGGAAGCGCATCTCGAACTGGCTCAGCACCGCGTGGCCGAAGGTCTCCGCCGTGATGCCGGTGCCGTCGGAAACGAAAAATACCGTGCGCGGCGTGGGGGCGGAAGACGGGGGAGCGTCGGGAGTGAGATCGTCGGTCATGTGCGGTGGATAACTAAATGCTGACAAAGTGGCATCAAAAGTGCGCTGCACTTCACCCGGTCGCGGGGTAAAATGCTCTGCAACGGGTTTGGCATTGTGCTGCACGCGGGCCAGAATAACAAGAACAGTCCCCGCTCCAGCCGATGCCCCAAAAGATTTCCATCATCAAGTAAGGGTGTTTTACCATGACTAACCTCGCTACTCCAGCATTGACCCCCGACGGTCAATCCGGCGCCGGCCGTACCTACGTCGCCTCGTTCGAGAACCTGCGCATGACCGACGTCGAGTCGGTCGGCGGCAAGAACGCGTCGCTCGGCGAAATGATCAGCCAACTGGCGAATGCCGGCGTGCGCGTGCCGACCGGCTTCGCCACCACCGCCGACGCCTTCCGCGACTTCCTCGACCACAGTGCGGACGGCGGCCCATCGCTGGGCCAGCGCATCGCCACCCGCCTCGAAGGCCTGGACGTCGACGACGTACGTTCGCTGGCCGCCGCCGGCGCCGAGATCCGCCAGTGGATCGTCGCCACCCCGTTCCAGCCACGCCTGGAACAGGAAATCCGCGACTTCTACGAACGCCTGGTGGCCGGCTCCGAGACCGAAGTCTCGTTCGCCGTGCGCTCCTCGGCCACCGCCGAAGACTTGCCGGACGCCTCGTTCGCCGGCCAGCAGGAATCGTTCCTGAACGTGGTCGGCATCGACAACGTGCTCGAAGCGATGAAGCACGTGTTCGCGTCGCTGTACAACGACCGCGCGATCTCGTACCGCGTGCATAAAGGATTCACCCACGCCGAGGTCGCGCTGTCGGCCGGCGTGCAGCGCATGGTGCGCTCGGATACCGGCGCCTCGGGCGTGATGTTCACCATCGACACCGAGTCCGGCTTCAAGGATGTGGTGTTCATCACCTCGAGCTACGGCCTGGGCGAGACCGTGGTGCAGGGCGCGGTCAATCCCGACGAGTTCTACGTGCACAAGCCGATGCTGGCGCAGGGCAAGTCGCCGGTCATCCGCCGCAATATCGGTTCGAAGCTGATCAAGATGGAATTTACCAGCGAAGCCAAGGCCGGCCGCTCGGTCAAGACCGTCGATGTGCCGATCGAGCTGCGCAACCGCTACTCGCTGAAGGACGAAGAAGTGGTCGAACTGGCCAAGTACGCCGTCATCATCGAGAACCACTACGGCCGTCCGATGGACATCGAGTGGGGCAAGGACGGCCGCGACGGCAAGCTGTATATCCTGCAGGCGCGCCCGGAAACCGTGAAGTCGCAGCAGAAGGCGACCGACGCCCAGCAGCGCTTCCAGCTGAAAGGCACCGGCACCGTGTTGACCAGCGGCCGCGCGATCGGCCAGAAGATCGGCGCCGGTCCGGTGCGCGTGATCACCGACCCATCCGAAATGGAACGCGTGCAGCCGGGCGACGTGCTGGTGGCCGATATGACCGACCCGAACTGGGAGCCGGTGATGAAGCGCGCCTCGGCGATCGTCACCAACCGCGGCGGCCGCACCTGCCACGCGGCGATCATCGCGCGTGAACTGGGCGTGCCGGCGGTCGTCGGCTGCGGCGACGCGACCGAGGCGTTGAAGGACGGCACCTTCGTTACCGTCTCGTGCGCCGAAGGCGACGAAGGCCGCATCTACGACGGCCTGCTGGAAACCGAGGTCACCGAAGTCGCGCGCGGCGAATTGCCGCCGATTCCCACCAAGATCATGCTCAACGTCGGCAATCCGCAGCTGGCCTTCGACTTCCAGTCGGTGCCGAACAACGGCGTCGGTTTGGCGCGCCTGGAATTCATCATCAACAACAACATCGGCGTGCACCCGAAGGCGATCCTCGAGTACCCGAACATCGACGCCGACCTGAAGAAGGCGGTGGAATCGGTAGCGCGCGGCCATGCATCGCCACGCGCCTTCTATGTCGACAAGCTGGCCGAAGGCGTGGCCACCATCGCCGCCGCGTTCTGGCCGAAAAAGGTGATCGTGCGCCTGTCCGACTTCAAGTCGAACGAGTACAAGAAGCTGATCGGCGGTTCGCGCTACGAGCCGGACGAAGAAAACCCGATGCTGGGCTTCCGCGGCGCGGCGCGCTACCTGGCGGAAGACTTCGCCGAATCGTTCGCGATGGAATGCGCGGCCATGAAGCGCGTGCGCGACGACATGGGCCTGACCAACGTCGAGCTGATGATCCCGTTCGTGCGTACCCTGGGCCAGGCCGAGAAGGTGATCGATCTGCTGGGGCAGAATGGTCTCAAGCGCGGCGAGAACGACCTGCGCGTGATCATGATGTGCGAAGTGCCGTCCAATGCCATCCTGGCCGAGCAGTTCCTGCAGTTCTTCGACGGCTTCTCGATCGGTTCCAACGACCTGACCCAGCTCACCCTGGGCCTGGACCGCGACTCCGGCATGGAGCTGCTGGCCAAGGACTTCGACGAGCGCGACCCGGCGGTCAAGGCGATGCTGAAGCTGGCGATCAAGGCCTGCCAGGCACAGGGCAAGTACGTCGGCATCTGCGGCCAGGGTCCGTCGGACAACCCGGACTTCGCAGAGTGGCTGGTGGAGCAGGGCATCGAATCGATGTCGCTCAATCCGGACTCGGTGATCGAGACCTGGCAGAAACTGGCATCGAACGCGGCATCCTGACCCTGCACGCCGGACGCCGCCGGTGCTACACTGGCGGCAATGACGCGCCTACCGGACAAACCCCATCCTCACCGATCATCCGGTGACGCGAAACCCCTGCTACCCACCCCGGGTAGCGGGGGTTTTTTCATTCCATGACCACGACAACGACAACAACAAGGAGACGTATCGCATGTCCGACTGGAGCTACTGGCTGATCGGCGCCGGCATCCTGGTGGTGGCCGAGCTGTTCATCGGCACCTTTTATCTGTTGATGATCGCGCTTGGCCTGCTGGCCGGCGCGCTCGCCGCCTGGCTCGGGGCCGGCGGTCCGCTGCAGACGCTCACCGCGGCGCTGGTGGGCGTGCTGGCCACGGTGTTGCTGCGGCGCAGCCGCTTCGCGCGTTCGCGCCGCGGCCAGGCCGCCAACGATCCCAACGTCAATCTCGATATCGGCGGACGCGTGAGCGTGCCGCAGTGGCACGAGCGGCGCGCGCGCGTGATGTACCGCGGCGCGCTGTGGGATGTCGAACTACAGGGCGGACTGGAAGCCACGCCGGGCGACTACCGCATCGTCGAGGTCCAGGGCAACGTGCTGATCGTGGCCCGGCCTTGAACACCGCGCATCGCAAGCAACACGCAACACGCAACACGCAACACCGCAATCACAACAAGAAAGGGAAGCACATGGAACTGTCCTTCAGCACCGTCGCGCTGGTGATCTTCATCATCGCGCTGGTCTTCGTCTTCAAGACCATCAACGTGGTACCGCAGCAGAACGCCTGGGTGGTCGAGCGTCTCGGCAAGTACCACGCCACGCTGGCGCCGGGCCTGAACATCGTCGTGCCGTTCGTCGACCGCATCGCCTATCGCCACAGCCTGAAGGAGATCCCGCTCGACGTCCCGCCGCAGGTCTGCATCACCAAGGACAACACGCAATTGCAGGTGGACGGCATCCTGTACTTCCAGGTCACCGACGCCATGCGCGCCTCGTACGGCTCGTCGAACTACATCCAGGCCATCACCCAGCTGGCCCAGACCACGCTGCGCTCGGTGATCGGGCGCATGGAGCTGGACAAGACTTTCGAGGAGCGCGACCACATCAACACCACCATCGTCAACGCGATCGACGAATCGGCCGCCAACTGGGGCGTCAAGGTGCTGCGCTACGAGATCAAGGACCTGACCCCGCCGGCTGAGATCCTGCACGCGATGCAGGCCCAGATCACGGCCGAACGCGGCAAGCGTGCCCTGATCGCGGCCTCGGAAGGGCGGCGCCAGGAGCAGATCAACATCGCCAGCGGCGACCGCGAGGCACAGATCGCGCGCTCGGAAGGCGACAAGCTGGCCGCCATCAACCGCGCCCAGGGCGAGGCGGCGGCGATCGTGGCGCTGGCCGAGGCCAGCGCCGCGGCGCTGCGCCAGGTCGGGTCGGCGATCAGTGAGCCGGGCGGCATGGACGCGGTCAGCCTGCGCGTGGCCGAGCACTATGTCGACGCCTTCGCCAATCTGGCCAAGACCAACAACACGCTGATCGTGCCGGCCAACCTGGGCGACATGAGCACCGTGATCGCCAGCGCCCTGCAGATCGTGAAGGCGCAGCGATGACACGGGTGGTGGTCATCACCGGCGCTTCGGACGGCATCGGCGCCGAGATGGCGCGCCAGCTGGCCGCGCGCGAGGGCGCCAACGTGGCGCTGGTGCTGGCCGCGCGCGGCGCCGCGCTGCTCGATACCGTGGCCGGGCAATGCCGGGCATTGGGCGCGCAGACGCTGGCGGTGGCGGCCGACATGTCGGTCCAGGACGATTGCCGGCGCCTGATCCGCGCCGCGATGACGCGCTTTGGTCGCATCGACGTGTTGATCAACAACGCCGGGCGTTCGGCGCACGCGCTGTTCGAAGAGGTCGAGGACCTCGGCTGGTATGAAGAACTGATGCGGGTGAATCTGTGGGGCGCGGTGTGGTGCACCCAGGCCGCACTGCCGCACCTGAAGACGGCACGCGGCAGCATCGTCGCGGTGTCGTCGCTGGCGGGCGTGGTTGGAGTGCCGGGGCGCACCGCTTACTGCGCCACCAAGTTCGCGCTCAGCGGCTTCTTTGATGCGCTGCGGGTCGAACTGCGCGACTCCGGCGTGAGCGTGACCACGGCTTATCCGGGCGTGGTGGCGACGCGAATTCGCTATCGCGGCTTCAATGCGCGCGGCGAAGAGGCGGGGGCGAGTGCGTTGAAGGAAGAGAAGGCGATGGCGGTCGAGGACTGTGCACGCCTGATCCTGGCGGCGCTGGACAGGCGCCAGCGCGAAGTGGTGATGACGGTGCAGGGCAAGCTGGGGCGCTGGCTGCGGCTGATCGCGCCGGGCATGGTCGACCGGATAGCGCTCAATGCCGTCAAGGATGATCTGCGGCCGCAGTAATGCATGCTGCGCCTTGTGCAGTCGTTGTAACGCGTCGGCAGCGAAGCTGCCAACCCTACAAGGTCACCGTAGCGACGTAGGCTTGGCAGCTCCGCTGCCGACGCGTGTCAAGCTCAGTAGCCCACGGGGCAGGCTCAGAACCCTACGGTCGCCGACACCGTGAAGGTGCGCGGCGCTGCCAGCACCAGGTAGCTCGAGCGCGGATAGCCGCCGGCCGAGGCCCAGTAGTCGCGGTCGGCGACGTTGTCGACGCGTGCGCGCACGGTCAAATCGCGTTCCATGAAGCGGGTGCGGTAGGTCGCGCCGAGATCGAGGCGGGTCCACGACGGCAGCTGCTGGGTGTTGGCATCGTTCGCGTACTGTTTCGAGGTGTACACGGTACGCGCGTTGAGCGACAGGCCCTCGACGCCCGGCACGTCCCAGTCGGCGCCGATATTGAGCTGGGTCTGCGGCACGCCGATGGCGTCGTTGCCGTCAAAGGCGCCGTCGGCGGTGCTGCGCTGCTCGGCATCGAGCAGGGTCAGGCCGCCCAAGAGGCGCAGGCCGCGCGCCGGATTGCCGAACACCGACAGTTCCAGGCCGCGGTTGCGCTGCTCGCCGTACACGCCGAACACGCGGTTCTGGACGTAGGCGCTCGGCTGGCTGGTGGTGAACAGGGCGGCGGAGAGACCATAGCGGCCGCTGTCGTACTTGGCGCCGATTTCACGCTGGCGCGAAACGTACGGTGCGGTCTTGATGCCGGGGTTGAGCACGGCGTTCGGGTCATTCAGGTTGTTGAGGTCCCGCACCGGGCCTTCCTGGCCGCGCTGCAGCCCTTCGCTGTAGTTGGCGTACAGCGACAGATCCTTACGCGGCTTGAAGACCACCGCGGCGAACGGGGTATTGTCGCTCGCTTCGTAGCCGGCGCTTTCCACGCCTGTGTTGTAGTCGTAGCTGAAGTCCTTCAGGCGCTGATGGCGCACACCCACGTTGACCAGCACCTTGTCGTCCATGAAGGACAGGGTATCGGCAATCGCCAGGCTGGACAGGATCGACTTGCCGGTCACCAGCGGATTTTGCATGTCGCCGCCGGTGAAGAACGCGGACGAGGGCGCGGCCACGTCGCGCGGGGTGTAGACGTTGGACGAGAAGCCGGCGAAGTCGCTCATGCCGTAGGCGTTGCGCGACTCCGAGTGGAAGCCCGAGGCCGAAGCGCTCAGCATGTGCTTGACCGCCCCGGTGCGCAGTTCGCCACGCACGCCCACTTCGCCGGTGCGCACCTGGTCCTTGCGGATGTTATCGAAGCGGCTCATGGTGCCGTCGCCATTGGCATTGTTGACGGTGATCGAGGCCAGCTCGTTGTATTCCTGGCCGTTGCGTGCACCGAGCGCGGCCCAGGCGACCGCGCCGCCGGCCAGGTCGACTTCGGCGCGCACGGTGCCGAAGGTGTGGCGTTCTTCCGAGACGGTCCACGGCTGGGCGAAATTGCGCTCGCTGTCCGGGGCGGCGATCATCGGCACGGTCGCGCCCAGCGTCACGCTCGGACGCGCGTTGTCCAGTTGATGGTCCTGGTGGCCGACGTCGGCCGACAGGCGGTAGCCGCGGCCGCGGTAGTCCATGCCCAGCGAATAGACGCTCAGTTCACGGCGCTCGCGGTCGACCGCGGTGTCGCCTTCGCGGTGCGCGACGTTGACGCGCACGCCGGCGCGGCCTTCCTCGCCGAAGCGGCGGCCCAGATCGATGGCGCCGTAGCCCTGGCCGCCGCTTTCGACGCCGAGCGTGACGTCGTTCAATTCCTGATTCGGCGCGCGCTTCGGCAGCAGGTTGATCGAGCCGCCGATGCTGCCGCCGGCCGGCGCGGCGCCGTTGATGAAGCTGTGCGCGCCGCGCAGCACTTCCACGCGTTCGACCAGTTCGGTCGCCACGAACTGGCGCGGCAGCAGGCCGTACAGGCCGTTGTAGGCGGTGTCGTCGGAGCCGACCGCGAAGCCGCGGATCATGTACAGCTCCTGGTAGTTGCCGAAGCCGCGCGCCACGCGCACCGACGGATCGTTCTGCACCACGTCGGCCACGCTGCGTGCCTGCTGGTCCTGGATCAGGGCGCTGGTGTAGTTGGTGCTGTTGAAGGGCGTGTCCATGATGTCGACGTTGCCGAGCAGGCCCAGACGCCCGCCGCGCGCCACCTGGCCGCCGGCGTAGGCAGCCGGCAGGCCTTGCGCCGAGGCGTCGGCCGAGGCGCTGACCACCACGGTCGACATGGGTTCGGTCGTCGTATCCTGGGCGAAAGCGGTGCTGGCGGCGAGCAGGCCGGCGGCCAGGGCGAGGGGAGTGCGGGCGAAGCGTTGCGGTTTCATGAGGTTGCTCTTCTTATGCGGAATGAATGATGAAGCGTAATCGCGCATTCTAGACCGCAAGCTTGATTATGTAAATGAGAACGATTATTATTCGTGGTCCGCATTTCTACTTATCGTCATGTCGCCTGTCTCCCTGCGCCGCTGGGGCTGGATCCACAAGTGGAGCAGCCTGGTCTGCACCGTCTTCATGCTGCTGCTTTGCCTGACCGGTCTGCCGCTGATCTACAGCCACGAAATCGCCCACCTGCTCGGCAACGAAGTCGAGCCGCCGACCCTGTCCACTCCAATGCCGCAGGGGAACGTGGACGCCGTGATCGCCTCGGCCAAGGAGCTGTATCCGAGCAAGAAGCCGATGTTCATCTCGCAGGAAGCCGACGTGCCCGAGATCTGGAACGTGACGCTGGCCGACCACATGCACGACCACGACTACAAGCCGATCGCGGTCGATGCCCGTACGACCAAGGTGATCACCGAGCCTGCCTTCGAGGGCGGCGCCTTCATGTCGACCATGCTGGCGCTGCACGTGGACCTGTTCATGGGCCTGCCGGGCATGCTGTTCCTCGGTTTCATGGGCCTGTTGCTGCTGGTGGCGATCGTCAGCGGCGTGGTGCTGTACGCGCCCTTCATGCGCAAACTCGACTTCGGCACCGTGCGGCGCGAGCGCTCGAGCCGTCTGAAGTGGCTCGACATGCACAATATGCTCGGCATCGTGACCATGGTGTGGCTGCTGGTGGTCGGCGGCACCGGCGTCATCAACACCTGGGGCGACCTGCTGCTCAAGTATTACCAGAACAACGAGCTGGCCCAGATCCTGCACAAGTACGAAGGCAAGGCGCCGCTGCCGCATACCGCTTCAGTGCACGACGCGATCGAAAAAGCCAAGGAAGCCTTGCCCGGCATGCGTGTCGCCTTCGTCGCCTTCCCCGGCACCGATTTCAGCAGCGCCCACCACTATGGCATCTTCATGAACGGCGACGAAGCCTTCAGCTCGCGCCTGTACCGTCCGGTGCTGATCGACGCCAATACCGGCGAACTGACCGACGCGCCGGAACTGCCGTGGTACCTGACCGCGCTGCTGGTCTCGCAGCCGCTGCACTTCGGCGACTACGGCGGCCAGCCGCTCAAGCTCCTGTGGGCGCTGCTCGACATCGCGACCATCGTGATCCTGGTGACAGGGCTCTACCTGTGGCTCAAGCGCGGCAAGGCGGCCAAGGTGGCGGCCAAATCGTCGAACGACAAGCGCGCCGCCGATGCCGCCATGCCGGCGCTGGCGCGCGGACAGGAGGCGTCATGAGCAAGACTCCGATGCAGATCTGGGGCGCGCCGATCGTGCTCGCCATCCTGACCGTGATCGGCCTGGTCGCGGCGCTGCTGGGCGATGGCGTGTGGGACGCGGTATCCGCCGTAGCGCTCGGCATTCCGACGCTGCTGTGTTTCTGGTACGGCTTGCGCCGGCGGCCCGCAGGCAGCTGACCTGCAGCTGAGCTGCAACTGAAGCCATAATTCCTTCCGATCCGGCGCGATTCAAACGCGCCGCAGTTGGCCCGGCCCGGCCCAGGCTGTATACTTGGCGCGCTTCAGCACATCCTGCGCGCCCGGTAACGCGCCGGACCAACATCGAAAGGGCCACATGTTTGCAGCAGTCGACCTCGGGTCCAACAGCTTCCGCCTGCACATCGGCGAGCCCGCGGGTGGCCGCATGCACATCGTGCGCACCGCGCGCGACCCGATCCGCCTGGCGGCGGGACTGGACAGCGAGAATATGCTCAGCGAGACCGCGATGCGGACCGCGCTACGCTGCCTGGAAGACTTCCGCCGCATCCTCGACGAATACCAGCTCGACGCCGTGCGCGTGGTCGCCACCAACACCATGCGCGTGGCGAAGAACGCCGACGTGCTGCTGCCGCTAGCCGAGCAGGCGATCGGCTATCCGATCGAGATCATCTCGGGCGAGGAAGAAGGGCGCCTGATCTACATGGGCGTGGCGCGCGCCATCGAGCGCCTCGACGAGCGGCGTCTGGTGATCGACATCGGCGGCGGCTCGACCGAGGTGATCGCCGGTACCGGCGCCGACATCGGGCTGGTGGAATCGTTCGGCATCGGCACCCAGCCGCAGACCCGCGCCTACTTCGCCGACGGCCGCATCACCCAGCGCAATTTCGACGCCGCCGTCACCGCGGCGCGTGCGCGCTTCGAAGATGCCGCCGCGGCCTACCAGGCGCAGGGCTGGGACGCGGCCTACGGCTCCTCCGGCACCATGCGTGCGATCTCGGAAGTCATCTCGCGCAACGCGATCGGCGACGGCACCGTGTCACAGGCCAGCCTGCATGCGCTGCGCGACATCCTGCTCGAACTGGGCCACGTCGACGCGTTCAACATGCCTGGCGTGAAGCGCGAACGGGTCCCGGTGATGGTGGGCGGGCTGACGGTGCTGATCGGCGCCATGCAGGAGCTGAAGGTGACGCGCCTGCAGGCGATCAACGCCGGGCTGCGCCTGGGCGTGCTGTCCGACCTCGAACTGCGCGCCAACCGGCGCGACCGGCGCGATGCCGCGATCCGCAGCTGCATGGGACGCTTCCGCGTCGACACCCAGCGTGCGCTGCGCACGGCCGGCATCGCGACGCTGCTGTACGAACGCCTGCAGCCGCAGCTCGACAACCACCGCCACTACCTGGCGTGGAGCGCGATGCTGCACGAGACCGGGCTGGCGATCTCGATGACGGGCGCGCACAAGCACGGCGCCTATATCGTCGAACACGCCGACCTGGGTGGCTTCACCACGCGCGAGCAGCGCATGCTGGCAACCTTCGTACTGGGGCAGAAGGGCAACCTGCGCAAGGTGCGCGAGGCGCTGGTGGAGCCCGACGTGGCGCGCGCGCTGCTGGCGCTGCGCCTGGCCGTGGTGCTGATGCATGCGCGCGCCGACAATGACCTGGATGGACTGCGCCTGCGCATGAAGGGACGCATCGAGATCGACCTGCCGCGCGAGCTGCTGGCCAAGCATCCGACGTTGGCGCCGTGGTTCGAGAAGGAAGAGGGGTTCTGGGGGGATGTCGGGATCGGGTTCCAGGTGCGCTGAAACCCTACGAGTCAATACCGTATAAATTAACGCAGCTTGCCGATCACATCCGGCCCCGCCACCAGGCGGATATACGGCATGCCGTCGCTTTCCTTGTGCTCGATCCAGAACACGCCGGCCTTGCGGATACGCCAGTCCTGCTTGGCGCCGCACAGCACCAGCGACGTCACTTGGCCCAGCAGTGGCTGGTGGCCGACGATCAGCGCCGGCTGGCGGTGCGTCGGCCAGCCCGCCGCTTCGATGATCGCTTCCGCACTCGAGTCAGGCGCGAGCGCTTCCACCACCTTGTAACGCCGCCCAAGTGCTTCCACGGTCTGGATGCAGCGCGTGGCCGGGCTGACCAGCACCCGGCATTCGGCCGGCAGCTTGCGGTCGAGCCACGCGCCCATGCGCGCGGCGTGGCGCATGCCCTTCGGGGTCAGCGCGCGTTCCAGGTCGTGCTCCGGGTCGTGCGGTTCGGCTTCAGCGTGGCGCCACAGGATCAGTTCCATTGTCTTCCTCTTTGTTGTTGGCATTCGCCGTGGCGGCGGCAGCGGCGGCGGCGCCGAGCATGTCCATCAGCACCTGCTGGGCGCTGTAGTCGGCGCCCTTGCCGCGCGCCTTGCGCCGGCGGTAGCGGCCGTCGCTGGACAGTTCCCAAGCGTTGACGTTGTCCTTCAGGTAGGGATGCAGGCCCTCGCGCATCACGCGCCGCTTCAGTGCCGGCGCGCGCACCGGGAACGCCACTTCGACCCGGCGGAACAGGTTGCGGTTCATCCAGTCCGCGCTGCTCAAGTACATATCGTGTTTCAGGTCGTTGCGGAAGTAGTAGATCCGCGTGTGCTCCAGGAAGCGCCCGACGATCGAGCGCACCTTGATATTGTCCGACATGCCTTCCACGCCCGGACGCAGCGAGCAGGCGCCGCGGATGATCAGGTCGATCTTCACGCCCGCGTTCGAAGCGTCGTACAGCGCCTTGATCACCGATTCGTCGGTCAGCGAATTCATCTTGGCGATGATGCGTCCCGGTTTTCCCTGGCGCGCCAGCTCGGCCTCGTTGCGGATGGCGCGCACGATCTCCTTGTGCAGCGAGAACGGCGCCAGCCAGATGCTGGCCAGCTGCTTGGGACGGGTCATGCTGGTGAGGTGGATGAACACCTCGTTGACGTCCGCGGTCAGGTCGGCGTCGGCGGTCAGCAGGCCGAAGTCGGTGTAGAACTTGGCGGTGGTCGGGTTGTAGTTGCCGGTGCCGAGGTGGGCGTAGCGGCGCAGGCCGCCCGGTTCGCGCCGCAGCACCAGCGCCATCTTGGCGTGGGTCTTGAGGCCCACCACGCCGTACACCACCTGGGCGCCGGCCTGCTCGAGCTTTTCGGCCCAGTTGATGTTGGCTTCTTCGTCGAAGCGGGCCATCAGTTCGACGATCACCGTGACTTCCTTGCCGCGGCGCGCAGCCGCGATCAGCGCTTCCATCAGTTCCGAATTGCTGCCGGCGCGGTAGATGGTCTGCTTGATCGCCACCACGTTGGGATCGGCCGCCGCGCACTGGATGAAGTTGATCACCGGCTGGAACG
Source organism: Massilia sp. (assembly GCF_031995545.1). Classification (GTDB taxonomy): domain Bacteria; phylum Pseudomonadota; class Gammaproteobacteria; order Burkholderiales; family Burkholderiaceae_D; genus Telluria. The sequence goes on along the minus strand of NZ_DAMAGA010000020.1, from coordinate 28,261 downwards.
ATTCGAACGGGTGGTGCAGCAGCGCGTCATGCTTGCGCAGCGTGGCGAACAGGTCGGGGCCGGACAGCTTGCCCGGATAGTTGGCGACATACGGCGGGAACTTGAGTTCGGCCTGGTCGTGGGTGTTGGCGATTTCGAGCAGGCGGCCGAGGTTGACCGGGCCATCGACCGTGAACAGGCGGCTGCGGTCGATGTCGAACTGGTTCAGCAGGAAGTCGGACAGGTGCTGCGGACAGGCGCGGCCCACTTCCAGGCGCACCGCGAAACCGTACTGGCGGCTGTGCAGTTCGCTCTGCAGGGCCTGGCGCAGATTCTTGACTTCTTCCTCGTCCACCCACAGGTCGCTGTTGCGGGTGACGCGGAACTGCGAATACGACACCACTTCGCGCCCGGTGAACAGGTCGGCCATGTGGGCCTGGATCACCGACGACAGCAGGCAGTACGAGGCGCCTTTTTTATCGGACAGCTCGTCCGGCAGGCGGATCACGCGCGGCAGCACACGCGGCGCCTTCATGATGGCGATGCCCGAACCGCGTCCGAAGGCGTCCTTGCCGGCTAGTTCGACGATGAAGTTCAGGCTCTTGTTGATGACGCGCGGGAAGGGGTGGGCAGGGTCCAGGCCGATCGGCGTGAGCAGCGGGCGCACTTCGCGGTCGAAGTACTGCTTGACCCAGGCGCGCTGGGCCGCGTTGCGCTCACTGCGGTGCAGCAGGTGGATGCCGTGCTCGGACAGCTGCGGCGTTATCTCGTTGTTGTACAGGCTGTATTGGCGCGCGATCAGGTGCCGGCATTCGGCGCTGGCGCGTTCCAGGTCGGCCGCCAGACCGTCGGGCAGGCCGTCGGCGCGGTCGATCTTGTGCTGGGCCAGCAGGCTGGCGACGCGCACCTCGAAGAATTCGTCGAGGTTGCTGGCGACGATGCACAGGAAGCGCAGCCGTTCCAGCAGCGGGATGGCCGGGTCTTCGGCCTGGGCCAGCACGCGGCGGTTGAATTCGAGCAGCGACAGTTCCCGGTTCAGGTAAGTGCCGCCGTCTTCCAGCATCTTCGTTTCAGCCTCGATGGCCTTGTTTTTCATGTCCATTTGGTCTGCGTCGTAGTCTGTGCGCAGGCAGTGTAGTTGTCGAATATGACAGCGTGGTTACAGCTACGGGCATCCGTGCGCACCCCACCGTTCGCGGATGCGATTTGCATTTTAAGCATCGCTAAAGGGGCGTTGCGTATAACGGTTGAACTCATCCACGCAGTCATCATTTTATCGAGGAGCCATCCGTGAAAAACTTCCTGCGCGCCAACAAGGGCTTCCTGGCGTTCCTGCTGCTGTTCGGCGTGTTCCGCACCGCGGTGGCCGACTGGAATCCGATTCCCAGCGGCTCGATGCGGCCCAATCTGCTCGAGGGCGACGTGGTGTTCGTCAACCGGATGGCCTTCGACCTGAAGATACCATTGACGGACGTAAGCGTGGCGCGCCTGGGCGAACCCGAGCGTGGCGACGTGGTCACCTTCACCTCGCCCGAGGACGGCACGCGCCTGATCAAGCGCATGCTGGCGGTGCCGGGCGACCTGGTCGAGATGCGCGGCGACCGCCTGACGATCAATGGCGTGGAGGCCACCTATACCGACATCGAGGCGGTGCGCGAGGTCGCCGCCGGCCAGGAACTGGCGGCGCTGCGCCTGGATGAGCACGTGGCCGGCACCACCCAGCGGGTGCAGGTGCTGCCGCAGGCGCCGGCGCGGCGCGACTTTGGGCCGCTGCACATTCCGGCCGACCGGTACCTGATGCTGGGCGACAACCGCGATGACAGCCGCGATTCGCGCTACATCGGCCTGGTGCCACGCGAGAAACTGATCGGGCGCGCGGTGCGGGTGCTGGTGTCGGCCGACTACCTGGGCAACTGGATGCCGCGCCTGGAGCGGTTCGGGATGTCGCTCGAGCCCGCAGAAAAAGATGGGAGCTAAGAAACAAAAACCGGAATAGCGTACAATCCCGTCCCCCCGGCGCGCATCGTGCGGCGCCGGGTTTGACCTCGAAAGCGCTGTTCCATGCAAAGACTTCTTACCGTCATCCTCGCCTGCCTCGGCATGATCGGCGCCCTGGCGATCGACACCTATCTCCCTTCGATGCCGGCCATCGGCCAGGAATACGGCGTCGGTCCGGTGGCGGTGCAGCAGACGCTGAGCGTGTTCCTGTTCTGCTTTGCCTTCATGATGCTGTTCTACGGCACGCTGTCGGATACCTTCGGGCGCCGGCCCGTGATCCTGGTGGCGCTGACGGTGTACACGCTGGCCTCGCTCGGCGCGGCCTGGGCCCCGACCTTCGGCTGGCTGCTGGTGTTCCGCGCGCTGCAGGGCCTGTCGGCCGGCGCCGGCTCCGTGATCGGCCAGGCCATCGTGCAGGACCGCTTCGCCGGCCCGCAGGCGCAGCGCATGATGTCGCACATCATGATGGTGTTCGGCCTGGCGCCGGCAATCGCGCCGATCCTGGGCGGCTGGCTGCACGTCAGTTTTGGCTGGCGCTCGACCTTCCTGTTCCTGGCGCTGTTCGGCGCGGCCATGATCGCGCTGTGCTTCAAGCTGCTCGATGAAAGCCTGCCGGTTGACAAGCGCCAGGCCTTCCATCCGGGCACCATCGGCCGCAACTACCTGCTGGTGCTGCGCAATCCGCAGTTCGTGCTGCTGTCGCTGGCGGTCGGCCTGGCCTTCGGCGGGCTGTCGCTGTACATCGGCTCGGCCTCGAACTTCGTGATGGAGATTCTGGGCCTGCCCGAGACCGCCTTCGCCTGGATGTTCATTCCGCTGATCGGCGGCATGGTGGTGGGGTCGGCCTGGGGCGGCAAGCGCGCTCACGGCAGCACCCCGACGCGCATGATGTGGCTGGGCTATGGCGTGATGGCGCTCGGCGTCGCGGTCAATGTCGGCTACAACGCGCTGTTCGCGGCCGCGGTGCCGTGGGCGGTGCTGCCGCTGTTCGTCTATACCTTCGGCCTGGCGGTGGCGATGCCGGCGATCCAGCTGACCGCGATGGGCCTGTTCCCGAACAACCGCGGTCTGGCGGCCTCGATGGTCGGCTTCATCCAGATGATGTCGTTCGCGCTGGTGTCGGGGCTGGTGGCGCCGTTGCTGTTCGGCAGCGCGCTGAAGCTGGCACTGGGTGTGGCGGCGGGGCTGGCATTGAGTTTCGGTGCGTGGCGACTGAGCGTGCTGAGCGCGGGTGCGCCAGCAAGCAAAACGGTGTAAGGAAAAAAGCGCGGCGCCTGAATGGCGCCGCGTTTGTTTCATGGCTGCGCGAAAGCGCAGCCGAGAGGATCAGCGGCGGTTGGTCTTCATGGCCGATTCGACTTCGCGTTTGGCGTCGCGGTCCCTTTCGGTGGCGCGCTTGTCGTGTTGCTTCTTGCCCTTGGCCAGGCCGATCTCGCACTTCACGCGGCCTTTCTTCATGTGCAGGTTGAGCGGCACCAGCGTGTAGCCGGAACGCTCCACCTTGCCGATCAGCTTGTCGATCTCGGCGCGGTGCAGCAGCAGCTTGCGGGAACGCAGCGCTTCCGGATGGCTGAAGCTGGAAGTGGTGGTGAGCGCGCTCACGTGCGCGCCGAACAGGTACAGCTCGTTATTACGGACGAGCACGTACGCTTCCTTGATCTGCACCCGGCTTTCGCGGATGGCTTTCACTTCCCAACCCTCCAGTACCAGACCGGCTTCGTAGCGGTCCTCGATGAAGTAGTCGAAAAATGCTTTTTTATTGTCAGCGATGCTCATGAAAAGGCGAAAATTCGTGTGTCGGTTAAACTACGTACAGCTGTCGCGCCAGCGTGGCGTGACATGCAACTTGACCAACATCATAACAAACGGTTGACCAATGGCAGTAGTGCACAAATCAGTTTTCCTCGGCTATAGCTCAGAACAGATGTTCGATCTGGTGGCCAAGGTCGAAGATTATCCAAAGTTCCTTCCCTGGTGCAGCGGCGTGAAACTCATCGAACGCACCGATGAAAAGCTGGTCGCCTGCTTGCAGATCAACTTCCACGGCGTTAAGCAGAGCTTCACCACGGCGAACCACAACCAGCGCCCGACCCAGATGAAGATGCACCTGGTCGACGGTCCCTTCAAGATGCTGGAGGCAACGTGGTCTTTCAAGTCCCTGCGTGAAGATGCCTGCAAGATCGACTTCGACATGAACTACGAGTTCTCGAGCGTGATCCTGGCCCAGATCGTCGGACCGGTGTTCGGCATGATCGCCAACAGCATGGTCGATTCCTTCTGCAAGCGTGCCGAGGCGGTGTATGGCTGAGGTTTCCGCCGGGCGCATCGGCGTCACGGTCTGCTACGCCACTGCCAGCCAGGAATGGCTGCGTGAGCTCGAAGTCGCGTCCGGCACCACGATCGGCGCGGCGATCGAGCAGAGCGGTGTGCTGGAAGCTTTTCCCGACATTAACCTGAGCACACAGCCGGTCGGCATCTACGCCAAGAAGAAGACGCTCGATACGGTGCTGCGGCAGCGTGACCGCATCGAGATCTACCGGCCGCTGGTGGCCGATCCCAAGGAGTCGCGCCGCAAGCGCGCGGCCAAGAAGGACGCGGCGCAGGGCGCCTGACGCTCCGTCCCCGTCTTTAACGGCAGTCCTGCAGGGCCTGGTTTGCGCGGGCCATGCGGGCAGATCGTTCCTCGTCCGACAGATAGCGCCGCTCGCCGTCCTGCCCGTATTGTGCGATGCGGGTGCCCGATGCCAGTTGCGCCTGGTTCTCGCGCGCCGTCGCGCAGCGCTCAGCCATGGCGCGCTGCTTTTTACTTTCTTCCTCCTCCTTGCGTTCCTGTTCGGCGCGCTGCTGCGTGCGTTCGCGGTAGGCCGCCTCGCGCTCGGCCAGCGTCGGCGCTGGCTTGGCGGCCGGCGCCGCTTGTTCCTCGGGCGCGGGCGGGAGCAGGGCGCGACCCGGCGCCTTCAGGATGCGGTTGGCCGGCGTACCGGGCGGTGGTGGGCGGTCGGAATACTGGCGCGTGCCGTTCGGTTCGATCCAGACGTACTGGGCCTGAGCGCCGGCGGCAGCGAGAAAGAGCAGGGCGGCAAAGGTGCTGCGAAGGCGATTGGAGAGCATGGTTTGAATCCTGGTTGAGCCCATCGATTTCGCCATGCCGGTCGCGTGAAGTCAACCGCAAAATGCAGCCCAGCAATAATATTTTCGGCCAGCCCGGCGACGGCGATTGAGAGTTTCTGTATAATTTGCTTTTGCGCCTATAGGAAATACTATGCGTCTCCTCCAAAAAGCACTCACCTTCGATGACGTGCTGCTCGTCCCGGCCTACTCCAACGTTCTTCCGGCCCAAACCTCCCTCCGTACCAAGCTGACGCGAAATATTTCGCTCAACATTCCGCTGCTGTCGGCGGCAATGGACACCGTCACCGAAGCGCGCCTGGCGATCGCGATGGCGCAGGAAGGCGGCATCGGCATCATCCACAAGAACCTGCGCCCGGCCGACCAGGCGCGTGAAGTGGCACGCGTCAAGCGTTTCGAGGCAGGCGTGCTGCGCGATCCGATCACGATCCCGCCGACCATGAAGATCCGTGAAGTGCTGGCGCTGTCCGAGCACCACGGCATCAGCGGCTTCCCGGTGGTCGAGGGCACGCAGGTGGTGGGCATCATCACCAACCGCGACCTGCGTTTCGAGGAAGACCTGGACGCCGAAGCGCGCGCCAAGATGACGCCGCGCGACAAGCTGGTGACCGTGAAGGAGGACGCGGACACCGCCGAAGCCAAGCGCCTGATGAACAAGCACCGCCTGGAGCGCGTGCTGGTGGTCAACGACGACTTCGAACTGCGCGGCCTGATCACCGTGAAGGACATCCAGAAGTCGCACGAGCACCCGCTGGCCTCGAAAGATTCGCAAGGTAAACTGCTGGTCGGCGCCGCCACCGGCGTCGGCCCGCGCGACGAAGAGCGCATCGAACTGCTGGTCGCAGCCGGCGTGGACGTACTGGTGGTCGACACCGCACACGGCCACTCGCAAGGCATCCTGGACCGCGTGAAATGGATCAAGGACCGTTTCCCGCAGGTTGACGTCATCGCCGGGAACATCGCCACCGCCGCCGCCGCCCGCGCGCTGGTCGAGGCCGGCGCCGACGCAGTGAAAGTCGGTATCGGCCCTGGCTCGATCTGCACCACCCGTATCGTCGCCGGCGTCGGCGTGCCGCAGATCACCGCGATCTCGAACGTGTCGCAAGAGCTCGAAGGCACTGGCGTGCCGTGCATCGCCGACGGCGGCATCCGCTTCTCGGGCGACATCTCGAAAGCGCTGGCGGCCGGTGCGCACACCGTCATGATGGGCAGCATGTTCGCCGGTACCGACGAAGCGCCGGGCGAAACCATCCTGTACCAGGGCCGCAGCTACAAGTCCTACCGCGGCATGGGCAGCCTGGGCGCGATGGCCGACGGCTCAGCCGACCGCTACTTCCAGGAAGCCTCGGCCAAGGCCGACAAGTTCGTCCCGGAAGGCATCGAAGGCCGCGTCGCCTACAAGGGCAGCGTGCTGGCGATCATCTTCCAGCTGATCGGCGGCGTGCGCCAGTCGATGGGCTACTGCGGCTGCGCCACCATCGAAGAACTGCGCGAGAAGGCGGAGTTCGTCGAGATCACCTCGGCCGGCATGCGCGAATCGCACGTGCACGATGTGCAGATCACCAAGGAAGCGCCGAACTATCGTTCGGAGTAATCTGCTTTCGTCGTCATGCGTTGGCGGCTGTGCCGCCAATGCGTGACGCCTGCACTGTGTTGGCCTTTCTCCGCCGGGCCGGGACGATGTCCCGGCCCGCAACGTATTCCTCCTAAATGACGCATCCCATGCATTCCAAAATCCTCATCCTCGATTTCGGCTCCCAGGTCACCCAGCTGATCGCCCGCCGCGTGCGCGACGCCGGCGTGTTCTCCGAAGTCTTCCCCTACGACGTCAGCGACGAGTTCGTCCGCGAATACGGCGCCTCGGGCATCATCCTCTCGGGCAGCCACAACTCGACCCTGGAAGGCGACTCCCCGCGCGCCCCGCAAGCCGTGTTCGAAGCCGGCGTTCCGGTGCTGGGCATCTGCTACGGCATGCAGACCATGGCAGCCCAGCTGGGCGGCAAGGTCGAGAACGGCCTGAAGCGCGAATTCGGCTACGCCGAAGTGCGTGCCCGTGGCCACACGGCGCTGCTGAACGGCATCAACGACTTCGTCACCGACGAAGGCCACGGCATGCTGAAAGTCTGGATGAGCCACGGCGACAAGGTCCTGGAAATGCCGGAAGGCTTCAAGCTGATGGGCTCGACCGACAGCTGCCCGGTCGCCGCGATGGCCGACGAAGAGCGCCGCTTCTACGCGCTGCAGTTCCACCCGGAAGTCACCCACACCAGCCAGGGCGAAGCCATCATCGGCCGCTTCGTGCACGAGATCTGCGGCTGCAAGTCGGACTGGAACATGCCTGACTACATCGGCGAAGCCGTTGCCAAGATCCGCGAACAGGTCGGCACCGACGAGGTGATCCTGGGCCTGTCCGGCGGCGTTGACTCGAGCGTGGCCGCAGCCCTGATCCACCGCGCCATCGGCGACCAGCTGACCTGCGTGTTCGTCGACCACGGCCTGCTGCGCAAGGACGAGGGCGCGATGGTGATGAACATGTTCGAGAAGAACCTGGGCGTCAAGGTCGTGCGTATCGATGCCGAGGCGCAATTCATGGGCCACCTGGCCGGCGTCACCGATCCGGAGCAGAAGCGCAAGATCATCGGCCGTGAATTCGTCGAAGTGTTCCAGGTCGAAGCGGGCAAGCTGACCAATGCCAAGTGGCTGGCGCAAGGCACCATCTATCCGGACGTGATCGAATCGGCCGGCAAGGGCAAGAAGGGGCAGACCATCAAGAGCCACCACAACGTGGGCGGCCTGCCGGAAACCCTGAACCTCAAATTGCTCGAGCCGCTGCGCGAGCTGTTCAAGGACGAAGTACGTAAACTCGGCGTGGCGCTGGGCCTGCCGCACGACATGGTCTACCGTCACCCGTTCCCGGGCCCGGGCCTGGGCGTGCGCATCCTCGGCGAAGTCAAGAAGGAATACGCCGACCTGCTGCGCGAAGCGGATGCCATCTTCATCGAAGAACTGCGCAATACCCCGTTCGACGTGCCGCACGTGCCGGGCATCGATGCCGGCAAGGCGCCGCTCAACTGGTACGAAGCGACCAGCCAGGCATTTGCCGTGTTCTTGCCGGTAAAGTCGGTGGGCGTGATGGGCGACGGCCGTACTTATGAGTATGTGGTCGCGCTGCGCGCGGTGCAGACGCTGGACTTCATGACGGCGCAGTGGGCGCATCTGCCGCATTCGCTGCTGGGTAAGGTGTCGAACCGGATCATCAATGAAGTGCGCGGGCTGAACCGGGTGGTGTACGATATTTCGGGTAAGCCGCCGGCGACGATCGAGTGGGAGTGAAATTTCCTAACGGAAAATGTCTTATTAGGATTTAAAAAAGGCTCGCTTCGGCGAGCTTTTTTGTTACCTTAATCGATCCACGCGCGGGTAGCTTGAGCCGGTTCAAATTTTCGATCGACTCTGCTGCAGTGTTGCGGTCACTCTTGGTTATCGATCTTATGCCAGCTATGGGCTGATCGCTCTGTCCGCTTCGAAAAGCTGGTGCGGAAGAGAGACAACTCACATAAAACTGCCCCCACGAGAGGCTGAGTGACTCATGTTTTATTTCTGTAATGGGATTCACCGGCCGCGTTCAGCTTGTTCCGCGATCGCGGCTTTCAGCTCTTGTACCGAGTAGGGGGGATCCCTGCGATGCGTCACATGGTGGCAGGTGGCACATAGAGGTATCAGGTCCCGCACAGGATCAACATCGTAGCTTTCGCCTATCGCAGACAACGGCGTCACATGATGGACGTGGATGAGGTCAGCGCCAATGGGGCCGTACTTCGCTTCGTATCGAAGGCCGCAGGCCTGGCATTCCGGACCGTAGTGGGCTATGCACCGCAGTCGTGCTGCTTCGTTACGCTCGTAGCGGGTCAGTGTCACGTCATGGGCTGCGCCTTCCACGAGCCGTGATTCCGTCGCCAGTGGAACCGCCGACTGAATCGGTAGCTGAGAGCGCGGCAATATTCCGAGCACGAAATCGCCGGCTTCCCCCGTTACGTCTGCTTCCCAGGCTCCCCACTCGCCGATGCTAAGACTGGACTGAGGCGGTTTTTCATGAAGAAGTTCCACCATTTCTCCGGTATTTGTATCGCGCCACATCTCACGCATATTGGTGTTGCGTTCGTGCGTGTACCAGACAGGCCATTCTCCGAGTTGTCCCATCCAGGACGCCCCTCGTGCATGGAAGGAGCGCGCCAGTGCAAGGCAGATGGAAGGTGTCGGGACTGCTATGGAAATCAGAAACGGTGGCTGCTGCCGACCTGGTGGCGGGATGAGATAGGCATAGGATTTGGTCTCCCTTACCAGCGTCCAGCCGCGGCGGGGGAGGATGACGCTTAGCGTGAGCGATGCAGAAAATCGATACGTAGACGGTCCATATCGCTTCGGCGCTTTCCCGCTGGGCTTGATCTCGATTTGCTGGATTGTCCACCCCGGCGGAGTATGTGAGGCGATCGCTGCTTCGATTAAATCATCTCTTCGATCAATATTCATGGTCATCGCCCTTGTCACATGCTTCGTCGATCTATCGTGCAACTTTATTCGTGAAAAACCCTACCATTTTCGATGATTAGCGGCCGGGGCGCAGGTCTAGACGGTCAAGCGTTTCCAAGGTAAAAACCACGCTTTCGACCAACTCGCCATCGAAATCGTCTCGTTCTGCTTCCTCATGGGTACCCTTGTTCAGATAAACCCACACGAGGTTGTTGGCAGGGATTCCCAGGATCTTGCCGTACATACTCACCAGCGCTGCCTTGTTGACGTGATCGAAGGTCTAGGCATCACGCAGTTTTTTCATTAATGCTTCACAAAGATTGCGCAACGCAGGCTCCGCGCCAACCCCTGCGATAAGGAGGTTGAGTGGTCCCTGATCATGACTAGCCATCCAGCGCCATGTTTTTTCCGACAGCATCTCGAGGGCTTGGCGTGAAGCCGCCAGCGCCTCCCTGTCATTGAGCACTTCCCGTGCCGCACGCGCTTTTGCGATGTAATTGGCGCTTGCGACATTGCCTGCTACCCGAGGCCGATAGTCGCCAGTGTGATGACGCAACAGATAAACCTGGCAGGTATTTCGCCTGTGTGCGGGAAGATGCTGCTGGATGTCCTTGATGAATTCATTGCTGTGACAGGTCACGATCAACTGGGTGTGCGCGAACCGGTCGCTCTCGAAGATGGTCTCTCGAATACCTCCCCGATGATCGTGGTCGATCGCGTTGATGGCGTCGTCAAAAACAATAACCGGACATTCAATGCTCCTAGCCTTGGCGAGCAGGATCGCCAGTCCAAGGCAGCGAACATGGCCCTCGCTGAGCACCTGCAGCGCATCGACTCGCGTTGCTCGATTGCCGCGGAAACTGATGTCGATCCTCCCGTCTCCATTCAACGGAAGATGCAGCGCATCCAGTTTGTCTTCATCCCGGTCATTGCGATTAAACGCGTTGTAGAGATCTTTCGCAGCGTCGTTGAGGCCGGCGAGCAGGCGTGCCGGCAGCTGATTTCTGTAAGCCCTCAACTCTTCCAGGAACCGGTCATAGGCGGCCTTGAGCGGCGCGTCGCGCGCCATGTTCAGCTTTTCCTGCTCTGCCTGCTGGATGAGCGCGGCGTTAATCTGATCGAAGGTTTCGATGCGACTGGCCGCGGTATTGATCACGAAATCGAGCTCCCGCCGTTTCTGCGCTTGGTTTCGTAACCGCAGCTGGAACTCGTTGAGCCGGCGCCGTTCCGCAACCTGCTGCTGCCGGTCCTGCAGTGCCTGACGCGAAAGACTATCTTGCGCAGCCATCTGGTCGGCAGTCGACAGCAGGGCGCCGAGCAGGGAAGCCTCGGTTCCCGTCAGGGTCGCCGCTGCCGCTCGATCGAGGTCCGACCACCAGCGCCCCGTCCCCTCCGGCGGCAATGCAGCGATCCATTCGCCCAATACGGGCTCTAGCGCGGGACACAAGGCAAGGTAGGCGCCGATGCGTCCGATCGAGTGGCGCAGTGCGCGTGACGCAGCATCAAGGGCAGCTTCGGCCGCGCGCTGCTGCTCTTGTAGCGCACCGAGTTCTTCGAGTTGCTTCAAGCCTGCAGTCGCTTTCTCATACGGATCCGTCACCACCCCAGGCTGGCCCGCCAGAGGAGTGTCACATGCCGGACACCGTTCGCCAGCGGCAGCGCGCAGTGCGAGCACAGACCCATATAACGCCTTGAAGGAGACTTGGTCACTTCTGGCATGCAGCGCGGTGGTGATGCGATCGAGTTCGTTGCTTCCGGTACGGACACTCTCGATGCCTTGCAATATTCCCTCTCGTGTTATGCCAAGGATATCCGGCGGCACCGCGTCCAAACACGCTTCGAGTTCCTGCAGCCGCCCGGGTGCTTCTGGCGAACCCATAAGTGCCTTCAGGCTCTCGTAAGTCGTGCCGGGCGCATAAGCATGCGCCAGTGCCGCTTCTTCGGCGCCGAGGGCTGTCCTGGCAGCCGCAGCGCCTTCTACCTGAAGCCGGTCTGCAGCAAGTGCGAGGCGGCGCGCAGCCAAGGCGTTTTGTTGCTCGCCGACTAGCACCAATTGTGCGTCGATCGATTCGTTGAAGTGGCCGACAAACTCGTTGAACTGGTCCATTCCAAAGAGCGTGGCGACCAGTTCCGCGCGCTGCGCGTTGGGGCGTGCGGCAATTCGCGAGAATGCGTCGATCCGGTTTTTCTCAACGAAGCAGAAGCGGTATGTGTCCGGATTCGGGGTCACGTCGACCTCGCGGCCTTGTTGATCGCTCGCCTTTAGCACCGGAGAGGAAAACCGTCCATCGTGTATGTTGGCTAGATAGGTACGCGCGGCAATGCGCTTGCTGCCGGCTTCTTCGACGTCGCCGAGTAGCGCATATTCGAGGCCTTCGCACAGGCTGGTTTTCCCGCTCCCGTTAGGTCCGTAGAACAGCGTGATCTGCTTCGTCAGATCAAACGGCTCCGGCACTCTGAATCCGCGGAACGGTCCGAGTGTCAGATGCCTGAGCTTGCTCCAGGACCATGCGCTGCGATGCGCGTCGACGGCTGCGGCCGGGGCGGCGGGAACCGTCGCGCCCAATTCGCGGCGCATCAGATCTACCAGATAAACGGAACGCTGGCTACGTTGACGTGACGTTGCGGACAACGCATCAAAGTTCCGAAGCGCCAACGTGGCAAGACGCAGTACGTTGTCGGGAACCCTATTCTCTGCTTGATAAAGCCAACGCACGAAACTTTCAAAATCCTGTCTTGCGGACGCCATTCCGATATCCCTGCGAGTGATTGCCTGGCACCAAGTTTAGTGCAAACTCAGGCTGCCGGCATGACCAGTTATCTTCACAACAGCAAGTTATCGGCTTGGCATAAATTCGTTGCGCAGCCATTGACTTTGTCGTGCGCTTGGGTGTGGGGACGGCACGCTGTCGACTAAGGACTGGCATGCAGGTCTCGGTCGCTAAACGCATACAGCGCATTGATGCTCGACTTTAACCCGACGGTAGGTCTGGGCGGGAGTGTTAGCATAACGCAACCACTATCAGAGCAAAATCGTCCTGAAGGGATGAAAATGGAGCGGATCATTGATCACAATGCCATAAGCGCAACGCCAGTCGAGATCGACAAACTTCGCGCATCCAAGGCGGGCCATGCCTTTCATGAAGCTTGGGCCGCGCGTAGCGCGCTTGAGCTGCTGCCGCCCTTGACCGACCTTACCGCGATCACGCTTGAGGGGTTCGATGAACGAGACGAGGAGAACTTGGGAGCCGGCTCGGTCGAAATTGCCGACCTCGTCCGGTATCACGGTGGTACTAATGTTGCCAAGTCGCATCGAGTCACGATCGTTCAGTTCAAGTATTCGATTGCAAACGCAGACACGGCCGTGCGAGCGGCGAACGTAGCATCCACGCTTGCCAAGTTTGCAGTGACTGATGCCGAGCTTCGGGCGAGGCATGGAGACGATCATGTTTTTGCCGTGGTGCGCTTTGAATTTGCGACGAACAGGCCAATTCATGAGAACCTAAGGCAGGCAATCACTACAGTTATCGCGGGTACACAAGACGCCGGCGATGTAGCCCGTCAATCCGCCCAGATTGCAGAAGCGCTGAAAGACTATCCGCATCCCATATCTGAACTTTTGCGACGATTAGAATTAGTTGGTAGCAAGGGGAGCTTGATCGAGGCAGAGCGGGCAATTTCCACCACCCTCGCCGCATGGGGCGAACCAGGGGATCCGGATGCTGAGAAACGCCTACTCAAACTGCGCAATCTCATTAGAATGAAGGCCGGTCCTGGTAGCGAGACGGACAAACGCGTTGATCGCGTTGCCGTTTTGGCTGAGCTGGACGTGGAGCACGAGGACCGTCTGTATCCCACGCCGGACGCGTTCCCTGCGGTTGAGGTCACAATTCAGCGCAGCGCGCTCGACGAGCTTGAAGTCCTCGCTCGTGAAGCGGGTCCTCCTCTCATCGTTCATGCCGCAGGAGGAATGGGCAAGACCGTTCTGATGCAAGGCCTGGCGGAGCGATTACAAGCTGATGGACCGTTGGTACTCTTTGATGGCTTTGGCGCCGGTCGCTGGCGGGATCCCGCAGACGGTCGGCACCTCCCGGAAAGGACACTTGTTCACCTTGCCAATGTCATGGCTGGGCAAGGCCTGTGCGACATTCTGTTGCCCCTGGCGGATGAAACTGGGTTGCTGAGGGCGTTTCGCCGACGGCTCACGCAATCGGTGGAAACGGCACGGCGAACTCGTGGCGATGCCTGTGTTTCGCTGGTGCTTGATGCGATCGATCATGCTGGGATTGCCGCTCGGGACGCGGCCACATCATCGTTCGCACATCTGCTTATGCGTAGCCTAAGTATAGAACCCATCGATGGCGTTCGCATCGTTGCGTCGTGCCGGACGGAACGGATCAAACTGGCGACCGGTGATGCCTCATACCGCGTCTTTCCAGTTCCCCTGTTTACTGACGCGGAAGTACGTTCCCTCGTTGAACGACGGGTGCCGAATGCGTCTCCGGACGAGATCGCCGCGCTGCTGGTGCGGTCCGGTCGAAATCCACGCTGTCTCGATAACCTGATTGCGACCGGACGACCGTTTGATCCCTTGTCTTTCCCGGAAGCCCAGAGCGAACCGCACAATCTGCTCGACACGCTGCTTCGCAAGCGTCTTGCCGATGCGCGCGAAACGGCGCGCGCGCGCGGCGCCAGCGACGCGGACATTGACCTCCTGCTCACGGGCATCGCCTTGCTGGCGCCGCCCGTTCCCATCGAAGAGCTAGCAGCGGCTCACGGCTTGATCGCGGAGCAGGTAGAAAGCTTCGCTGCTGACCTCGATCCTCTGCTTGAGAGGGCGCCCCACGGCCTGATGTTCCGCGATGAGCCGATCGAGGACCTCATCCGATCGAGCTACGGCCCGAGTCAGGCCGGTCAAGATCGTGTTATCGCCGCGCTGCAGGAACGCCAGCTGACTTCAAACTATGCCGCCAGGGCACTGCCCGCGTTGCTCACCTCGCTACGCTATGCCGACCAGCTCATCCAACTGGCCTACGACCTGCGCGTTCCCCGCGGCGCTTCACAGGTAAGCGCACGCGACATCCGCTTATCGCGGATTACGGCCGCGATCGCCTTGGTGGGCCAGTTGAACCGGCGCGACGATCTTATGCGGCTGTTGCTAGAAGCGTCACTCGTTGCGGCAGGGCATGAACGATCCGATCGCTTCCTATACGAGCATCCTGATCTCTCCGCCGTGTCAGGGGACCCCGAGGCTTTGCGACGGCTTTCCGCAACGACGATTGGCTGGCCTGGGGGAAAACACGCTGCATTAGCGTTGGCAAATGCTTTTGCAGGCGACCAGGATGAGGCCCGTCGTCACGCTCGGCGCTCAATCGACTGGCACAATTGGGTTTCGCATACCAAACGCAGCGAGCGCTTTAGCGAGTCGAGCACCTCAAGGAGGTGGGACGATATTGGCTTCGCCTATGTAGAGATGCTGGCGGGGAATGACGAGCGCGTTGCGGAGTTCTTCGCGCGTCGAGATGACGGTGTGGCCTTCGCCAAGTTTCAGGACTTGTTCGAGCTTCTGGATCGACACCAGCATTCTGCCCATCCGCCCAAGACGTGCATCGCAACGCGGTTATCGCGCTGCCAATTGTCTTCTCGCGCACTCTTTGCCGCTGCGCTTCCATTTGTTGGCCATGACCCAGCCCACGCAAGAGGACTTGTCGGGGCGCTCGCTGCAGCGACTTCTGCGAACGGCAAAAGCGACGGCTTGGCGATGGCCAGCGTGCTGGCGGCGGCACGGGCGATAGATCTCGGCATGGAGAGCGAGGCAGCAGACATCCTCACCGGAGCATTGCTTAGACCGCCTAGCGTTTACGACTACTCCAATCAGTACCCGAGCGACCATGCGATCCACGTGGCTGTACTGACTGCCGGCATTCGGGCTGCCTTGAGTCGGAAGCCTGCCGCCTTGATCGAAATGGCACCGGCAGAGTTCATCGGGTTAGTGCCTGCTAGTGCGCGATCGCGGGGCGCAGCAACGTTCATTCGGGTGCTTACCCAGAAGCTGGCTGCTCCCAAGTTTGATGGAACTCGGCACCGACGCAACAGGCGCAGTGACCTCGACGAGGAAAAACGATCGGACTACAGGCGCGTTCTCAGCGACCGGATTCTACCGATGCTGAAATGCGCGCAGGATATCGCCGACATAGTTCGGCCACCGACTGGACAGACACGGGACGAGATGGTCCTTACCGCCTTTGACCGACTGGTCCATGATGTCGAGCAGGCGGCCAACTATCCGTATCGGGATGAAAAGGCCTATCTGGCGCGGAGCGGGTTCCGGGTGATTTTCGACCTTGCCGACGTGCTAGGTGCGATCAATCCCGCGCTTGCCAAGCGCATGGTCGAGTGGGCAGCGAGTGCGCCAGGTCTGTTTACGCCGGAACTTACCCATGTGGTTGATCGACTATCGCGCCGCCCCCCGTGCCATGATGCTGCGCTTATCCTTGCTGGCCAGATCGAGCAAAAGATCCAGCACGATACTGATGTCGGATCTCGAATTTCATCCTACGGCGATCTCGCTCGCGCAACTTGGCGAGTCAGCACTGAAGAGGCAGCGGCCTACTTTCGCCGTGCGCTCGATCTTGCCGAGGCCATCGGATCGGATGACTTCCATCGCACCAATCACTTGCTGGAGCTTACCGGCCATTATTCGGGTCCCGAACTGTCACCGGCAGCAGCTCATACCTTTGCACGTATTCTTGAACTGAATCAGAATGATGAGGGCAGGTTCCCCTGGACTGAATACGCGGAATCGATGGTGCCTATTGCTGGTCGTGCGATATTGGCAATACTGTCACGGCTGGACGATCGCGACGTCGCACAGCTTGGACGCTCACTTGGCCCCGCATTGATGATCCTTGTTCGTGACTCGAAGCTTTCTGTTGAAGCGGCGGTTGCTCTGTTTGGTTTGGCTGCTCCAACCGAAACCTGGACTTGGCGTATCGCGGGTTTCGCGTCGGAGGCCATAGACCGCCTACCTCAAAACCAGCGGGAATGGCTGTTTGATCTCCTTTTGGTCGAAATCGATCGCGAGGATCAACTGTCGCCCGCGCGGGAGACGATCGAAAGGCTACATAGCCTTGCTGAGCGTAGCCTACCTGCCACTTCCCGTTCCCGAACGCGCATAAAGGGCCTGCTTGCTCGCCTCGGCCCTGAACCTGAGCCACAAGCGTCCATGGTCCCATGCTTCGTGACGGAGCCGTCTCCTGGCTTCCCGGTGGACCTCACGGACTCAGACGACATCGACCGTCAAATACTTGATCAGACAATTGACGAGTCGGGACAGCGATGGCCAATTCGCACGCTGACCGAATTGGCCAAGCAAGCCAACTCTCCGGCGCAGCGCCTTGGATTCGTCCGTGCCGTGGTCGAAGTAACAGCTGCTACGCTTGCCGACAAGATCCACGCACTGGACGACTACTTGGAGGACTGGGGTAACTCGTCGGCGGCTATGCGTGATGCACTGCCTGCCCTGGGCCTGCGCCTGGCGTCCAAGCATGCCACCGAACTTGCCAGTTCAAACACCGACGCATGGGGTGGCTGGCGCGGGCTGGAGCGATATTTTCATGCCGATCGAGCCTCCCTTGTCGAGCATGTTGTCGCAGCGCTCCGGAGCACGGTGGACAGCCTCGGTGGTAATGCCTGGCTCGCCCTCGCTGCAAGACTGGCGCCTGATGTCAGTGCGAGCGCCATGGCGGAAGGCCTGGAACGTTTTCTGGCCAATACCGCTGAAAAGCTGCCGTCCGAAGTTGGAGATGGGCCGTGGGATGCGCGTTTTTTCGTTCCAGCTGACGAGGCGACTTTCGTAGCAGGACTCGTGTGGGCAAGGCTTGGCCATCCCATCGCCGCAATGCGTTGGCGAGCAGCCCATTCGGTGAGGCGCCTCGTGTCGGCTGGACGCTTCGATGTAGTTGAACGGCTAATGCAGCATTTTGGGGCCGCGCTGAGCTTGCCGTTCGGCGACGCAAAGCTGCCTTTTTATGCAATGCATGCGCAGCTATGGCTGTTGATTGCGCTCGCTCGCGTAGCGAAAGACACTGCTCTCACAATGGCCCCACATCTTGCCTTCTTCGAGCGGATCGCCTTTTCAGCAGAGTTTCCGCATGTTGTCATGCGTGCGTTCGCGATTGACATACTACGTGAGCTTTCGCACATTCTGACTCCGGAGGAGGGCGAAGCGCTAATCGCCAGGCTCGGCCCTGCTAACAAGTCGCCCTACCCAGCGACTCTCCGAGCCGAATATCGCGAGTTCCGGTATGCCCCGAGGCCAGACACCTCGCCGCTACCAGAGGATGGTTTTCATCTGGAATACGACTTCGTCAAGTACCAGATCGAACGCTTGTGTCGCGTTTTCGCATGTCCTGGATGGGAGGTCAAAGACCGTATCAGCACATGGGTGCGGCAGTGGGACGCCAGCGTTGGCGGGATGCACGATTGCCCACGTAACAGCAGGCATGACGAATCTTGGTCGTCTGGATATGTCCCTGACCGAGACCGATACGGGGGATACCTCGGATGGCACGCGCTCATGCTGGTAGCAGGTGAGTTGCTCGCGACAAGGGCGGTTGTTGGCGAAGACTGGGAAGGTGACGCTTGGGCCGCGTTCTTAAGGGAGTATACCCTGTCAAGAAACGATGGTCTCTGGCTGGCTGATCTTACTGATCCGTTTCCGCTCGACCTTACCCCTGAGGCGGACATGCGAATGCCGGAAAGAGGAGAGCAAAGTACCCCCCGCGAAGACAGTAAACTTCTCGCACCGCTGCTCGGATTGCAGGACAGCAAAGCCGCAGCGGAATGGCTTCCGGTGGCGGGACGTTGGTCGATTGGGCGGAACACGACGGTCAAGCTGCAAAGCGTGCTGGCGAATGCTGGTGATGCGAGAGCGGCAGTCATGACAGTCCTGTCAGCAGAAGCCTTCTTTCGATGGTTGCCAGATGATGAAGATGAGATTGCTCGTCATTTTGGCGATGATGGTCACACGGTTCAGCCGTGGGTCACAAACACGCCAAACACAGAGCGCCAACTTGATAGGCATGATCCTTATGGAGCTACCACTGCACTCGACCGACCTTTTCCTGCGGATTGGACGCGGGGTCTGTTAGGGACCATCGCGGACGATGAGGTGGTCCGTCGCTGGTCAATTGACGGAAAAACCGCCTATCGTGCTGAAGCCTGGGGTGCTGAGGGTGGGCAGCGTGAATACGCGTGGAGCGAGACTGGGTACCGTTTACTCGCCAGTCGTAGCGCATTACTTGCCCTGCTCAAGGGTTCGGGGCGTAGTCTTGTCGTCGCACTGACACTTCAGAAGTACCATAGAGGCCAGTCAAGCGGACGTGCTGGGGACACCAGCGGTTTCACACATCGATCACTGGTGATCGTCATCGACGAACGGGGACAAGTTTGGACGCCGCAACGCTTATCTGGACAAGCGAAGGAGGCGCTTGCGACCCTCGATTCTGATCGACGGCAAGATTTCTACCCGCGGTTCCGCGCGATTGCTGGCTTGCCAGATAGGTGGTTATCTCGGACTAGAGGATTACCGATTAGCGAGGAAACGTATGAAATACTTATCCAGCGTTTCTCATCGGAATGAAAGGACCTGCTCTTCACGTGAGTCAGACCGACGATTTGACGTGGACTGCACCGGGGACGCTGAGCTCTGGCAGTTCGAGCCTCACCGACACCATATCGTTCGCGACGGCATGCACGGAAGGCCTGGCAAAGCTCGCTAGCTCTAGCATGGTATCGTGAATGGTATGGGCTGGGAAAAGGGATTTAAAACTCAAAGTAATTCATAGGCTTAGCTCAGCAATTGATCATTGAGTGGGAGTAGGGTTTCCTTATGGAAATTTTGTTTTTGTGATTTTAAAGACTCGCTTTGGCGAGCTTTTTATAATCTAACCGATCGAGGAGCGGCAGCTTTACGCTGCTTCAATATCGGCAATTGACTCCTCTTAGGTCGAGCAGTCGCTGCGGACTTTTGCGTTTATATCAGCTTGGGACTGAAATTCTGGTCTGGGGCAAACGCTGGGCGGGGAAGTCCACGGTTACGTACCGTCCGTCCAATTTCTACGTGCAATCGCTTGTAGTGCGCGATACGGCTAATTCCGAACAACTGGCAGACCCGACTGACGCTCAGGCCTTCCTCTTCCGAGAGGATTTGCGTTGTCCGTGCGAAGGCTTTTTTACAACCGTTACCCCGTGTTTCTTGGCTAGAACATCGAGCATGGTCTTGGAAATGAGTGACTGCTGCCGGGACGTGTCCAGCTCGGTTTCCAGTGGCTTGATCAATTGCTCATTGGTGATGGGCTGATCCATGTCCGGTTGGACTCGTACGAGTTACAAGGCCAATGAGCTCCAGTCCTGCTGCCCGTATCGTATCAACCATACTAGCACTGTACTTCGCCCCTGAATGCCGAACTTCTTCTGAGCCTGTTTGTACGTCATCTCGCCTTTTCGACCGCAGCAACTCCCCCTTGCTTAAAAGCCAGAGTGTAGTCTCGCTGGGTACGCTTTTCCTCAGTCGAACCTCGCTCTCCTTGCATAAGGCGCTAGACAACCGACTTCATAAGGGGACATGTTAATTAGAAAAACCTGCTTCTAATCGCGCTCTTTTCGCGGGCGAATTACCAACGGCTCTCGAGAAAGATCTGCACGCCGCTCTTTTGTGAGAATCAGAGAGATTTTACGATATTGACTTGTGTCAATATGCATGCATCGATACCTTAACCAATTAATGCATGTCAAGGAGTCTTCAGTGAACCCGTGGCCCACCCCGCGTTTGACCGGATTAGTGCTAGTAACCATTCCGGTTTCCCTCATTACGATTTCACAATCTGTTTTGGCGCAGCAGACTCCATACACCGAACAAGCAAAGCTGATGCGGGCTCCCCAGGCGGTGACCACGCTTGGTATAGATCTTTTTGGTGACAAGGTGAATCTGTACACCGGTGCACTCGAATTCGTCCAGAGTGACGTGTCGCTTCCAGGGAATAGCGGTTTGCCAGTATCCGTTGGTCGGCGTTTGGTTACTGGACGGGAACCTGTTGACGGCGCTTTATTCGGACGCTGGGATCTCGAGATACCACATATGCATGGCGTCTTCGAGTTGCGCAAGGGTTGGGTCAACAGGAGCGGTGGCACCAATCGCTGCTCCAGTTTCAGTGAACCGCAATCAGTCGTCACGCAGAACAGCGGAGCTATCTGGTCCGCAATCGAATTCTGGCATGGCAATTTTCTCTATGTCCCCGGAGAGGGCGATCAGGAGATGCTTGAGCGCAGTACCTTGTACACGGCTGCACCAGGCAATGCGGCGGCCAGCTATCCCGTGGTAACTCGGGGAAACTGGGCGATCCAATGCCTTTCCACGCTGGCTACCGGTAGCAGCGGCACCGGTGAAGGGTTCCTCGCCATCGCGCCTGATGGCACGCAATACCGCTTCGACTGGATGGTTAGCCGTCGAATCGAGCCAATTGTTAAGGGAAGTTTGGCTCCAGAAATGTTGACAGCCCGCTCTGCCGGTGCAGACGGCAGCCAAGCCGGGCCTGTGATCACGGCAGCGGATCCTGGGGTGATCGGGATTCCGATTGAAGACGAACCGGAGCGAGCGAACATGATCCCGGCCGTTCCGCAACTCGATCGCAGCGAAGTGTGGATCCTGCCGACTAAGATCACCGACAAATTCGGCAACACGGTGACTTATACCTATGACACTACTAACAAGTGGCAGCTGAAATCCATCACGGGAAGCGATGCCTCCGGCAGCCCGCGCACCATATCGCTAACTTATGTAACGCCTGGTTCCACTGCCTCAAATCTAGTAGCCAGCGTCTCGGATGGAACGCGCACCTGGCGCTACACTTATGACAATCCGTCGTCGTACGCCGCTCAACTCCAGTCCATCACTTTGCCGGATCAGTCGTCCTGGTCCGTCGGACAAGTATCGAGTCTTTTAAAAAGCATTCAATACCCTGGTGCAGGATCGTGCGAAAACCCAGGAATTCTATTTCCTGACGATCGGGTCGGTACCATAACGCATCCTTCCGGCGCAATTGGCCGGTTCACGTTGACGCCTACCCGCCATGCACGTTCTCAGGTCGAAAAGGATTGCCGTTACGAGATAGCGACGGAAAGTGAGCTGATCAGATATCCGTATCTCTTCGATACCTACGCGTTGACGAGAAAAGAGCTGATAGGTTCGACGATCGGTACCCTTGCCTGGAGCACGAGCTATCCCCAGGCTGAACCGAGCTGGAGCGATTGCCCCGGCTGCGCAAAGAGCAAAACGGTAAGCGTTACCGACCCGGCCGGCGACGTGACCTCGTACACCTTCGGTACCGTGTGGCGTGAAACCGAGGGCCAGCTGCAGCGGACCGATGTAAGTAGCAGCAGTGGCTTGTTATTGCGTTCGACCGCGGTCGATTATGTCACCCCGATCAATCAATTCGGCGCCAGCCTGCAGCCGCGCGGGGATGGACTCATGTCCGCCAAGATCACGGAAGTGTCGCGCCGCCAGATTACGCAACAGGGAGCCACCTTCACTTGGGAGGCCAGTGCTTTCGATAGCTTCGCTCGTCCAGCGCAGGTTACGAAATCGAGCTCACTGGGATTCCAGCGCCGCGAGACGATCAGCTATGACAACAACTTCGGTAAATGGGTGATTGGCCAACTCAAGCAGATCACGGACACCGATTCGGGCAAAGTAAGTGTATCCAACGTCTACAACGCCTCGACCAGCACACTGACCAGTGTGACCGAATTCGGCAACCTGAAGCGCTCGATGCTGTATAACGCCGATGGCACGGTCAGCTCGGTCAGCGACGGCAAGAACCAGGCGACGAGCTATACCAGCTACATGCGTGGCGTGCCCCGACTCATCCGCTTTGCGACGGGAGAAAGCCAGAGCGCCACGCTCAATAACATCGGTCGCATCACGGCGCTGACCGACGAGAATGGGTACGCTACTGGGTTCGAATACGATGCCATGGGCCGGCTGGCAAAAATCACTTACCCCACAAGTGATTCCCGGGTATGGAATCCTACCGTGGTCGAGGTATCGCGCTCTTCCAGCTCAAAATTCGATCTTCCTGCCGGGCACTGGCGCCAGCAGATTTCGACCGGCACCGGCTACAACATCAATTATTACGACGAACTGCTTCGGCCGGTCTACACCGAACAGTACGATAGCGCGAACCCGTCCACGACCACCCGCATTGTCAAGCGCAGCTACGACTTCAACGGCCATACGACCTACGAGTCGTATCCGAAACGCGGCTACGCACAGCTTGGCGATGGCGTGAGCACTTCCTACGATGCGCTTGGAAGAATCACCGGCACGATCGCATCCAGCGAGATCGGAAATCTGTACACGAGCCGTTCTTACGACAGCGGATTTACCACGACGGTGACCGATTCCCGGAATAACCGATCGACCTACGGCTACCAGGCGTTCGATGAGCCGAGCGAAAACGTGATCACGAGCATCGCCATGCCTGAAGCGGTGAGCGTGTCGATTCTGCGCGACATATTTGGCAAACCGATGTCGATCACCCGCGCCGGGAATGAAGCTGCCGTGACACGCCGTTATGTCTACGACAGCAAGGAGCGGCTATGCAAGACCATCGAACCGGAAACCGGCACAAGCTTCCAGGAGTACGATGCCGCCGACAATATTCTGTGGCGCGCGTCCGGGACCGATTTGTCGACAGTCCTGTCCTGCAATTCCTCGACCGTCGGAGCGAGCAGGAAGATCTCGTACAGCTACGATGCGCGCAACCGGTTGAAGACGACCACATTCGGCGATGCGAGCCCCGCGATCGATCGCACTTATACGCCGGACGGCTTGCTTGCCACGACCACGTCCAAGAACTCGAAGTGGACCTACACCTATAACAAACGCCGTCTTCTGGAACGCGAAAGTCTGGTCTACGGCGCCACCGCGTACAACATCGATCGCGGCTACGACGCCAATGGATCGGCGGCGACATTGACATATCCGGGCCGAGGACTGGCCGTGACTCTGGCGCCGAATGCACTCGGCGATTCGCAGCAGATTGGTTCCTACGCGACCGGAATCAGCTACCATCCGAATGGCGCAGTGGCCCAGTTCACTTATGGCAACGGCATCGTGCACAGCATGGCGCAGAACGCGCGGGGCTTGCCGATGTCGGCGAATGATGCCGGTGTGCTGAGCGACAAATACACTTACGACCAGCAAGCCAATGTCGAGGCCGTCCAGGACCTGCAAGAGGGCGTTACCACCCGCGGCATGACCTACGATGGACTGGACCGGCTCAAAAGCGTCTCGGCGCCAGGCCTGTGGGGACTGACCAGCTATTCCTATGACGGCCAGGACAACCTGATTTCCACCACGATCAGTGGGGGCACCAATGCGCGCAACAGCGCGCACACGATCAACCGGTCCACTAACCGTCTCGAGAACGTTACTAGCGGCAACGCAGCTTTCACCTTTGCATATGGCTACGACGTGCAGGGCAACATCACCCGGGGCGGCAACCGCAGCTATGTTTTCGATATCGGCAACCGCATGTCGGCCGCAACCGGCCTGGCGACCTATGAATATGACGGTCATGGCCGCCGGGTCAGTGTGGTGGGCACCGACGGCGTAAATCGCATTCAGGTGTATACCCAGGCCGGTCAGCTTCTATATGACACTGCCGGTGCGAGTACATCAACCAGCTATATCTACTTGCATAACCACGTCATCGCGGAGGTGAAATAATGCGCGCGCCCGCTTTCTTACATTTTGTCGTTAAAGCGCCCGATCGCGTTCTCTCGATCCAGTGGAGCGTGCTGCTGACGTTAGTCCTGTGTGTTCTTCTTTGCACGGGTAGTGCGATTGGCCAGACTTTGCCGAAATCGGGTCCTGGTGCACAACCTCCTTCGACGGATTTCGTGCCGCCTCCGCCCCCTGAGGAAGAGGTGATCGATGATTCAAACATCACCTACACGTCAATGCCGTCCACGATCGAAGCGGGCAGCACGGCCACCGTGACGGTGACTGCAAAGAACTTGGGGTCGACAACTTGGTCACCCGCTACTCCTTATCCCTACCGGCTCGGTTCGACACTTCCTGCAAACAACGTAATTTGGGGTGTGAACCGTGCCGATGTACAGTCGTACGTTACCTTCGGTTCCACAGTAACCTTGACGTTGAATATCAAGGCTCCCTCCACGCCTGGTACTTATACATTTGCCTGGCAAATGTTGCGTGAGGACCTGCACTGGTTTGGTCAGGTGTTGTCGCGCACCGTGACGGTGACGGCCCCCCCACCGGTATATGACGCGCAGATCACGAACGCGACAATTCCCACACAAATGTCAGCAGGAGGGACATATAACGTTTCGCTGACATTTAAAAACACCGGTAATGTCACTTGGACTCAGCCAGGTTTTCTGATTGGCACAAGCAGTCCATACGACAACTATACGTTTGGCGCCAATCGAGCGGCGATGAATGTTTCAAGCGTAGCACCGGGGCAATCAGCTACGTTTAATTTCCAAGTAAAAGCACCGAGTGCAGCGGGCAGTTACGTGTTCGACTGGGGAATGCTTTGGGAGCAAAACTTTCGCTTTGGCCCAACTACACGTGCTACGGTAGCAGTTGTCGCAGCAGTGCCATTGCCGACACTCAGTACCGCGCATTCACCATCTCTAGTTGCAGGAAGCACCTTCACGACATCGTGGAGCACGACCAACGCAACATCGCTGACACGGGTGTGTACTGCAGGCGGAACCGGTTTTAAGGTCAATGAATCGCTACCAGTCAACGGTCAGCGCAGCCAGACTGCTCTGGCCGCCTGGGTTGGCTATCCGTCGTCCTGCACATGGACCGCTGTCGGGCCATCAGGAACGACAGTGCGTACCGAGACAATGCGAACCGACCCGGCGCCGACATCGACGCCGAAGCCGACGATCAGTGTGGCGCGTACGCCTGCGCCAGTGGAAGGGCAGTCTTTCACGACGACCTGGAGCACGACAAACGCAACGGCATTGTCGCGAGTGTGTACGGCGTCGGGAGCCGGTTATAAAGTCAACGAATCGCTCGTGGTGAACGGTTCCCGGACTGAAACAGCGGTCGTGGGATGGGCTGCAAATCCGTCCACGTGCAGCTGGACGGCAAGCGGCGCGGGCGGGACCACGACCTATGCGGAGACGATGACCACGACGTCCAATGCTGGCGGGAATGTCACGTACATCCATACGGATGGACTTGGTAGTCCGGTGGCGCGCACAAACGCATCGAAGCAGGTAATCAGTCGGACGCGTTACGAGCCGTATGGGTATGTTGCTGCTGGGGCACAGCCGACCATCGGGTTCACTGGCCACGTCAATGATGTGGATACCGGGCTGACGTACATGCAGCAACGGTATTATGATCCGGTGGTGGGGCGGTTCTTGAGCATTGATCCGGTGACCACGGATGCGAATACTGGCGGCAGCTTCAACCGATACGCTTATGCGAACAACAGCCCCTACAAGTACGTTGATCCTGACGGACGAGATAGTGAGGTAACGTGGAATTCAACAGGCACTGCGGTGAACATCAAAATTCCGTTTGCGATTTCTGATCCTGCAGGTGTCGCGAGATTTACCCCTTCGCAAGTGGCTACAGAAGTGGGTAACCGCCTGTCTGGAAATGTTGTGATCGGTGGTGTCGCGGTCACGGTCACTACGGTTGGTGTTCCTGTTCCCTTGGATTCTCCGGCCGTAGCGAACGGGTCCGCAAATGTCATAACAGTTCGTCCAGCGCTCGGTCGTTCGTCGACCAATAAAATTGGCGGGAATAGAATTAATTTACGCGGAACGGCCGATGCTAAGGTCGTTACACATGAGTTGGCACATTCTGCCAAGGCAGGTGATCAATACCCCGGAGGTGTTGATGCAGCCGGTAAAGTAATTCCATCTACTGCTACGCAGACCACCAATAACATCATGGGGGATGGGACTGGTGCTGCAAACGCACAGACGTTAAGAGAAATGGCAGGGCCGCGTCCGCCGCCGTCATCGACGGTATCTAAAGACTTTTAGGAAAATTATGAACAAGTCATCGTTGATGGTTCCCCGCTGGTTTTTCTGCATTGCGCTTTCGCTATGGACACCTACTCTTAGGGCCGAGCCACAAGAACCACCGCTAAAATGTGAGGTTGCTCACGGCGCATGGTGCGTCGTTAGAGGGATAGGTGAAATAAAATTTGTTGCTCGTCAGAGTGAAGAATGGAACAAGTGGTCGCTATACGACAATTATTGGAAGCGGGAAGTTGGTGTTGTGCTCGAAACACCTGGCTGCAATGACACTGTGGCAGACAGGGTGGAACTCATTAAGATCAGGCCTAATGTGCTTTGGGAGGGGAGCCGATGGAAAGAGGCGGTGGTCAGCCTGCGGCGAGACGGAACTTGTGAGCTGCGCCTAATGGTGCCTTTGAGTGACCCTATTTTTGTGAGGAAGGCCGCCAGTTCATTAAGCGGCCATATCGCCGCATGTATTGCCGGGCATGCTTGCACCGATAACATACTGTCGGCTTTCGTGTACAAATCACTGGAATAGAGTGGCGGAAATCAGTGCTATAGCGGGTGTGCCTCGCGGCGCTTGCCGCCGCGCTGCGCCATAATTCGAACGGCGCCGATGTCCGCTTCATCCAGGCGCTGCTCGGGCACGCCAACCTTGGCACGACGGAGATCTACACGCGCGTGGCGATCGTCAAGCTCAAGCAGGTGCACGAAGCGACCCATCCGGCTAGATTACACGGCCCAGGCGCCGGCGAGCAGGCTTCGAACCCCTGGTCAGGCCCACAAAGCGCGCTCCTGCGTCGCTTGCCGCCGCGCTTCGCCGTCAGTCAGACGGAATCCACGCAAACCCAACCGCAACGGGCAAGTCGGGCCGTTAATTTGCCGTCCTGACTTTCGTGGAGAGCGGGTTCGTTCAACTCTGGTCGAAGGTAAATCTTTCGGAATACCATGAACATAGGACTCAGCAGCGGGAACCGTGATGGCGGTAACGTGAATTCAAGTGATGCCCGCTTTTGCCGGGTCAAAAATCGATGACCTAGGCATGATATCGTGCATGGTACTGTGGTAAAGATTGGTGCGAAAATGCCAAGAAATTCATGGGCTTAGCTCAGCCATTGATAATCGAGTGGGAGTAAGGTTTCCTGAGGGAAATTTCTCGTTTGTAATATGCAGAGGCTCGCTTCGGCGAGCTTTTTGCAATCCTATGCTAATTCGAACAACTCGCTGTGCAGGATCAAGTCTTGGGCTCGTTCAAGCCGACTTCAGCCGGCTAGCGCTAATTCTACAGGGCGTCGCGCTCATGATGTCGCCTTGGTAGTAACGCGGTTTTACAGCGGCCTGCAAAGCCGCGTAGACGGGTTCGACTCCCGTCCTCGCCTCCAGCATATCCTATGTCCACAAGCGGGCATTGATCTAGATCAGAACTAAAACTATCGCCGGCATAAGCCGGCGATTGTTTTGAGAGTCCACAATTTCTTAAGGTTTCTAGGATGGTAATCCCCCCACAAAAAGAGCGCGATCAGAAGTAGAATTTTCTACTTAAGAC